>SHNE01000017.1 GCA_004295015.1 Bacteroidota bacterium
AACCCATTACGATAATTAATAGCCATGTAAAGAATTTTTTCATAATTTTTTAGTTTAGGTTAGACATAGGTTTATTTTCCTGAGATGACAAGACAAAGGGTTGTGTTACTTGTTTCATAAAAAAAAATAGTCAACTCAATTGGGCGGGTAAGCCCTACTGTAATTCTGACATATATCCAGCATTCAGGTCATCTATTTTCAGGAAACGCCTGTAACCAAAATTATGAGAAGAGAAAAACATGTGCATCATTTTCTTTATAATGATGTTGGCTTACCCGATCAATTGAAAGTAAATATTTAATGGTTTGATAAGAGCTATCAAATTTGCAGAAGATTTCGATGTAGGTGTACTACATTATCATGTGGTTAACATAAATTAACCAGGAGATGAAAAGTATTATTCAAATGATTAATTTCTGATGCTCTTGAATTGTTTTTAACGGACGGGACGCTGGCTACAATAATGTATGTGATCAAAAAAAAAGCTTTGTCTGTTGAGACAAAGCTTTGCTTACCTGTAAGGCGCAACCAAATTAGTTGCCGATTATAATTTAGTTAATTTATTGCTTCCATTTTATAGTACAACCAATCGCTTTGGTCTCAGGTTGCAATACAGGTTTTCCTGCCAGCAAAGCATCGACAGCTTCCTCTACAAAATGAGAACTGGCTTTTTCAGGGTCATCTGTATTATTATCAATTGCACCAATGTATTTAACAATTCTTCCTTTTTCTTCATTTTGGAGTACGAAGACATGTGGTGTTCGGGCTGCACCATAAGCAGTGGCAATTTCCTGTGTGGAATCATAAATGTATGGGAATGTAAAACCCTTTTCTCTCGATCGTACAATCATCTTCTCATAGGAATCATCAGGTTGCCGAACAGGATCATTCGGGTTGATGGCAATAACCGGAAATCCTAAGGCTGAGTATTTTTTATCAAGGGCAATGATCCTGTCTTCATAGGCTACTGAGAAGGGGCAATGGTTGCAGGTAAAAATTAGTATGAAGCCTTTGGCTTTGGGATAATCTTTCATGGAGACCGGTTTCCCATCGACATTTTTCAGGGAGAAGTCTTTTGCTTCATCATTAATTTTGTATCCTCCGGCATAACTGAGGCTCGTAAGGAATAATAGAGAAAAGAGGATGCTTGGCTTTTTCATTTTTTACTGATTTAAATGGTTGAATTGGATGAGTTAGTCTTTCAATTGATTTTTCGAAAATTTTTCTAGAATCATTTCAATTTCCTGGAATAATTCCTGTTCTGACAGAGCACCTTCTTTAAAAAATACCTTTTCACCGTTCTGATACATTACTGTAGCAGGAATGGCCCCACTCCAGCCCGGATCTACCTTATTAATCCATTCATTGGGGTCTGTATCGGTAATGTGATATACGATCGATTTAAAATTTTTTTGTTTGATGAATGGAATTGTAACATCATTTACCTTTGAGTTAAAGTCTAGGTTCACAAGAATCACCTTTACATTTTGTCCTTTGTATGTAGAATTTGCTTTTTCAAAATAGGGCAGCTCTTCAATACATGGTTTGCACCAGGTTGCCCAGAAATTATAAATGATGAGACTATCACCTGAAGTTAAAGATTCCTTTTGCAATTCATCAAAACTGATAAACCGGATTTCCTGTGAATGCATCAGATTGGGAAGTAGTACTAATAGGAAGAAGAGTTTGGATTTCATTGAAATTGAAACGTTCGGGTGGTTGAATTGTTTTAAAAAATTTCTGTTTATAAGCAGAGTCAAGTTTGCGTCTTCTTAAGAGCAGCATATTGTTTCAGATCAGCCTCTTACATACGGAGATTTTTGATCCCAAAAGTCCTGAGCTTCAAATATATCCGATAATGGACTATGAAATTGCTTAGCAACGATTAATCATTATATTTGAACATTGTGATTCTCAGCCTGACCGCATTTGGTAGTATTTCAGTGCTCTAAATTCAATGAAAGTATTTAATTAATAATCTAGAAATATATATGAGAGATCAGTTGACATTGGATCAGATTCAATCCTTTCAAGGAAAATACCCAAAGCAATTATGGTATTTGTTTTTAATAGAAATGTGGGAGCGATTTTGCTTCTATGGAATGAGAGGGATGCTTACCGTTTTCATGGTAAGTCAGTTGATGATGAAAGAGGACGTGGCAAATTTACAATATGGTGCAACACAAGCTTTCGTATATGCCTTTACGTTTATTGGTGGTTTATTTGCCGATAAGATTTTAGGTTTTAGAAAATCTTTGGTATGGGGAGGATTACTCATGATAACCGGCTCCTGTATTCTGGCATTTGATCCCGGAACATTTTTCTTTGTTGGATTGAGTTTCACCATAATTGGAACAGGTTTTTTTAAGCCGAATATTTCGACAATGGTCGGTTCATTGTATAAAGATGGTGACGTAAGACGTGATGCCGGATTCTCTTTGTTCTATTCCGGCATTAACATAGGAGCTTTGTTGGGTGGTTACATTTGTATTACAGTAGCAAAAAATTATTCATGGAATCTTGCATTCGGTTTCGCTGCAATTGTCATGACCATCAGTTTAATTACTTTTTTACTCACAAAAAAATACTTCGGACCAATAGGATTGTCTCCGCTCCGTGAAACAAAAACTCCTGCCAAAAGAAAATGGTATGAATGGAGCGTGTATTTGGGTTCCTTAATCGTGATTCCATTTATAATGATCATGGTTGCAAAAACAGAATACACCGATTATTTCATGTACACGATTGGGCCTTGTACATTATTGTATCTTATTTATGAGATGACAAAATGCAATGCCATTCAGGTTAAAAAATTGATGGCTGCACTTGTCTTTATCTTTTTCTCTATCTTGTTTTGGGCATTCTTTGAGCAGAGTGGTGGCTCACTGAGTCTATTCGCGGCCAACAATCTTGAACACGATTTGCTCGGAATGAAACTGGATCCGAATGGCGTAAACAACTCTTCTAATTCGCTCTTCGTAATTATTTTCGCACCTCTCATCGGATTGCTGTGGATTTGGTTAAGCAAAAGGAAACTGGAACCTAATACTGTGGTAAAATTCGGCTTGGGATTCTTGTTCCTTTCGTTGGCCTTTTATGTTTTTTATTCAACTCGTTTCTTTGCCAATGCAGAAGGAATGACTTCTTTGGATGTATTTACCTTAGCCTACCTTGTTATCACTTTTGGTGAATTATGTTTGTCGCCTATTGGGCTTTCAATCATGACTAAATTGTCGCCACTCAAATTGCAAGGTGTAATGATGGGTATGTGGTTTCTTGCAAGTGCCTACGGACAGTACGTTGCCGGAATTCTTGGGGCAGGAATGACCAGTCCGATCGAAAATGCATCATTAACAGATAAATTACTCTCTTATACAGAAGGCTATAAAGAGCTTGCTCTCTATGCTTTAATTGCAGGACTTGTGTTACTGATCATTTCTCCAAAAGTGAAGAAACTGATGCAGGAAGTACATTGATAAATGTTAAGTGAATTGTGCGTATTTGTTAATTGAGTGGATAATGTTCAGACTTCTCCGGACTTCTTCTGATAATCCTGACTTCCGCGGTTTAGTTCTTCAGCTTGACGCTGAACTGAGAATTCGTGACGGAGATGATCATGATTTTTATGCACAGTATAATAAACTGGAAGCTATAAAGCATGTAGTTTTAGCCTTCGAAAATAATACCCCTGTAGGCTGCGGTGCCTTAAAGAAGTTTTCCGAAGACACTATTGAAGTCAAAAGAATGTTTGTCCCTTTGGAATACCGCTCAAAAGGAATTGCATCAATGTTATTGAAAGACCTAGAGAACTGGGCCGCGGAGATGGCTTATTCGAAATGTATTTTAGAGACAGGGGAAAAGCAACCGGAGGCTATAGCACTTTACAAAAAGAACCATTATAGAATCATTCCAAACTATGGTCAGTATGCAGGTGTAAAAACCAGTATTTGTTTTATGAAAGAAATATAGTTTTTATAGTTTATCTGCCGGCTTTATTGGGAAGTGATAAGTTGTTTGATAATCCTGATAAAAATTTATTCGATGAAAATTATCCACATCTGTTTTTTATGTTTTTTCTCATCTGCACTTTTTTCGCAGAGCAGTATATATCATGCCTTTCCTGAAAGCAATGCTGTATGGAGAGTAAATTGGGGTGAACAAGCTTGTTTTATCAGTGGATTAGCACAGGCGGAGTACCAATACGTTCAGTCAGGCGATACGCTAATAAATTCTGTTCACTATCATCAGATACATAGAGAAATGGGATTAGCCTTTGCTTGTGGCCCTTATTATCCGTCAGGGATTGGTTACATGGGAGGCCTAAGACAAGATACTTCCTTGAAAAAAGTTTTCTTCCTGCCTGTAGATAGCCTTTCTGAAAAAGTACTCTACGATTTTAGTTTGTCTGTTGGAGATACCTTGCCGAATTTAATTTCGAAGGTATACGGAAATATTTATCCCACTGTAAATTCAATTGACTCCATGTTAATTGGTGCTGATTACAGAAAAGTCTTTAATACTACGGCGGGAACTATCCTTGAGGGTATAGGTAATCTGGCAGGTCTATTGGAGATTTCTCAACTTGATCTTACTCCGGAGCTTTTATGTTTTACACAGGATTCAACAGATATATACAAGGTGCATAGTTCGGTTGACTGCGAATTGATTACTGCATTGAAGAGTATAGTTCCTTTGCAAATTCCGGTCAGTTTTTATCCAAATCCTTTTAGAACGCAAGCCAGAATAAATGTCAGAGCTGATTATATCAATTCTGATTTGATTCTCTTTAACCTATTTGGTGAAAAAGTCAGAATCGTAAAATTAAGCGGGCAGGATCTAATACTGGATAGGGGAGACCTTGCAAATGGATTGTACTTTTTCAGAATAAGCAATGTTGAAAACAATGCCTGTTCAGGAAAAATACTTCTGAACTGAAGAGCTTAATGGTATTTTATAGACCTGATCAGGCGCCTGCTCCGTGACAGTTTTTGTATTTCTTTCCACTACCACAAGGACAAGGATCATTACGTCCAATTTTTTGCTCTACTCGTACAGGCTGCACTCTTGCAGGTTGTGGTGGGCCTGAAGGTAAACCGGTATTGCTTTGACCTGAATTAGCATCAGCTTTGCTGGCACTAATATTTCTCAGATCCTGACGGGATGGTGCCTGTGCTTCTCTCACCTGATTCGGATCCTGCTGCTGAATGATACCTTTGAACAGGAATGAAATAATTTCTTTATTCACACGGTCCATCATTTGTCTGAATAAATCAAATGATTCAAATTTGTAGATCAGCAAAGGATCTTTTTGTTCATAGACAGCTCCCTGAACACTTTGTTTCAAGTCATCCATCTCACGCAAGTGTTCCTTCCATGCATCATCAATAAATGCAGCAGTTATCAAACGCTCAAAAGCGGCGACCATTTCTTTACCACCACTTTCAAATGCCTTTTTCAAATTGGCGATTACCTGGATGCTTTTAATACCGTCAGTAAATGGAACAACAATATTGGTGATATTTCCACTTTGTTTCTCATAAACATCTTTGAAGAAAGGGAATGTTCTTTCGATCAGTAGCTGAGATTTGTGCTTATAGTATCTTCTTGCTTCCTGAAATATTTTTTCACTGATTACTTCAGGTTTATCGTTCATGAATTCCTTTTCGGAAACCGGACATTCAATAGAGAGTACACGTAATAACTCGATACGGAAATTTTCATATTCTCCTTCGCCTTGATACTGACGGGTTATTGATTCTGCAGTTTCATACATCATATTACTGATGTCGATGTTCAGGCGTTCTCCGAAAATAGCATGACGGCGCTTGCGGTAGATAACCTCACGTTGTGAGTTCATCACATCATCGTATTCAATTAGTTTTTTGCGGGTACCAAAATTGTTTTCTTCAACTTTTCTTTGTGCACGTTCGATGGAAGAAGTAATCATGCTGTGTTGAATCACTTCTCCTTCTTCAATACCCATGCGATCCATGAGTTTTACAATCCTGTCAGATCCAAACAAGCGCATCAGGTCATCTTCCAGAGAAACATAAAACTGTGATGATCCGGGGTCGCCCTGTCGCCCGGCACGACCACGCAACTGCCTGTCCACCCGACGTGAATCATGTTTTTCTGTACCGACAATGGCAAGACCACCTGCTTCCAATACACCTGGTCCAAGTTTAATATCCGTACCCCGGCCTGCCATATTGGTGGCAATTGTCACGGTACCTGCTAATCCTGCCTCGGCTACAATTTGTGCTTCGCGCTGGTGCAGTTTCGCATTGAGTACATTGTGTTTGATATTTCTCAGTTTCAACATTCGACTCAGCAACTCAGAGGTCTCAACGGATGTTGTTCCTACCAGTACGGGTCTGCCTGCCTTTACCAAGAGCTCTATTTCTTCGATGACAGCATTGTACTTTTCTCTCTTGGTCTTATAAACTTTATCTTCAAAGTCTTTTCTTACAATTGGTCTGTTGGTAGGAATAACTACCACATCCAATTTGTAAATAGTCCAAAGTTCTTGTGCCTCTGTTTCAGCAGTACCGGTCATTCCACTTAATTTGTGGAACATTCGGAAATAGTTTTGAAGTGTGATGGTGGCGTAGGTTTGAGTGGCTGCCTCAATCTTTACATTTTCCTTAGCCTCGATGGCCTGGTGCAAACCATCTGAATAGCGACGTCCGTCAAGTACACGTCCTGTTTGTTCATCTACTATTTTAACTTTTCCGTCTGCAAGAATATATTCTACGTCACGTTCGAAAAGAGTATAAGCCTTTAATAATTGATTAACTGTATGAATACGTTCTGATTTGATGGCATAGTCCCGCATCAAATCGTCTTTCTGCGTAATCTTTTCCTCGTCTGACAGTCCGCTCTTTTCAATTTCTGCAACAATACTTCCTACATCCGGGAGAATGAAGAAGTTTTTATCTTCTGTTGACGATGACATCAACTCAATTCCTTTTTCAGAAAGCTCTATGTTGTTATTTTTCTCATCAATTACAAAGTAGAGAGGCTCATCCGCTTTGTGCATTTCCTTCTGCTGATCCTGAAGATGGTAATTCTCGGATTTTTGCATGATGGCTTTCACCCCCGGTTCTCCGAGAAGTTTGATTAGCGCTTTTGTTTTCGGAAGTCCACGGTAGGCACGGAACAAATTCAATCCGGCTTGATCTTCTTTTTTCTCAGCCAGTAATTTTCGTGCGTCAGAAACGAGTGTAGTCACATAATCACGCTGTGTTTTTACCAGTAATTCAATTTTCGGTTTATAGATTTCGAATTCATGATGGTCACCGCGTGGAGTAGGGCCGGAGATGATCAATGGAGTTCTTGCATCATCTACTAATACAGAGTCCACCTCATCAACAATGGCATAGTGATGTCCTCTTTGAACCATGTCATCCGGATTCCTGGCCATGTTATCACGGAGGTAATCAAATCCGAATTCATTATTGGTTCCGTATGAAATGTCACATGCGTAGGCTGCTCGTCTTGCCGGTGAATTCGGTTCATGCTTATCAATGCAATCAACTGTTAGACCCAGAAATTCAAATATTGGCGCATTCCATTCGGCATCTCTTTTCGCTAAATAATCGTTTACCGTTACAACGTGGACACCCAATCCCGGAAGGGCGTTTAGATAAATTGGTAATGTAGCCACAAGAGTTTTTCCTTCCCCGGTTGCCATCTCGGCAATTTTTCCCTGATGTAGAACGACTCCTCCGATTAACTGAACATCATAATGAACCATGTTCCAGGTGATCAAATTCCCGGCGGCAAGCCATGAGTTTTTGTAAGTCACTTCATCTCCTGAAATACTTACATGATCTTTTTGAGTGGCGAATAATCTATCGAGTTCTGTTGCTGTTGCAACCATATTCTCGTTCTTGCTGAAGCGGCGGGCTGTTTCACGAACCACGGCAAAAGCTTCAGGTAAAAGTTGCTCTAATACCTCTTCAATTTTTTTATTGCGGTCTTTTTTTAACTCATCGACTTGTCTGTACAAATCCTCTTTCACCTGAATATCCATATCAGGATCGGATTCAGCTTTTACTTCCAGCTCAGTAATCTCATCATTAATTTCTTTCAGATAATCTTTAATCCGCGCTTTGAATTCAACCGTTTTGTGACGCAACTGATCATTGCTGATTGATGAGATTTTTGCATACTCAGCGTTTATGACTCCTACCAGGGGATTCAATTCTTTCAGATCACGGTCAGCTTTGCTTCCGAAAATCTTGGTAATGGTTTTGTTAATGATTCCAAGCATAGTAAAATTCCAAAGGAATGGAGGGTCACAAAAGTACTGTTTATTTGGCTAATTCCGAAGTCGGTTTTGAACACTATATGTCCTGTTCCTTCGTCCGGGAATGTTGTCAAAAATCTGAATTCAAGGGAATTAGGATAAATGTTCGATGCAGCAACAACAAATCAGACTTTAATAAATATCAATAAAAAAAGGGAGCGCTAAAAGTATCAGGCTCCCTTTATAAAATTTCTTAGTTTCTATTGTTTGATAAAAGTTTTGGTAGCCAGACCCTTATCGGTTTCAATGTTTAAAAGATACATTCCTGATAATAGTTTATCAACCGGCAATTGTGCCTCAAGCAAAGTTGAAAAATCCTGACTAATGAGTATGCGACCAGTGAGGTCAGTGATGCTAAGCTTTGCATTTGATTCTCCCTGAACAGACTTTACTTTCAGATAAGTGCTTGCCGGGTTTGGATAAATTTCAAAACGGAGGCTTTTAGGACCTTCGCCAATTCCAACGGAATAACAAATAAGTGAAAATTGGTCTTCATAATAGATATCATTGAAGGTCAAAACCAGTTCATCAATAATTCCAACACTTTCAAGGAAACCGGATGCAGTACTCAAGGTAGTGGTAGTCCTAACGTAGGTAATTGGCGCCTCGTAACAACCGCTTGCTCCATTGCCATCAGTTTTCACAAGAATGGCATCCCCTAGAGGGTCAAATGCAATCGAGTATCCGCAAAGTGCATATCCATCGAATGTTTCCAATAGTTTGTAAGCCTCACTTGTGAAACTTATATCGCCATAACTCTGTGTCCAAAGGATTCCTCCGGTTGAGTCAAGCTTCATCAAGATCATTTGGTTTATCACATCAGGGGCAATTCCGATATTCGTATATCCGGCAACCATAATCTCGCCATTAGCTCTTTGCAGGATGGAACTTGCTCTGTCATAACCGGCCGTACCATAATTAAAAGTCCAAACCACATCACCGGTTGCATTGAGTTTAATAATGCTCATATCTGCATCACCTGCAGTATTCAAAGTGGCAACACCACAAGCTAGATAGCCCCCATCAGATGTTGCTTTAACGTCATAAAGGAATTCCGAAGAAGCAGTTCCAATGGCTTTGGACCAAAGAATTATTCCTGTTGTGTCTATTTTGCTAATGTAGTTATCAAAACCTGTTCCACCTGCTCCGTTGAATGTACCGCCAACAGCAATATAATTTCCGTCCGCAGACATGTCTCCTGAATAAAAATAATTTGAAGAGTAGCTGTCGCTCGTGTTCGTCCAAACCTGATTTCCGAAGTCATCAATCTTCATGGCTAAAGCAGATTTTGTTACACTTGTATAACTCATTGTGCTTCCCAGAACAATATACCCGCCGTCTCCAGATCTGATTACCGACTGAGCTTCATCGTAATCAGTACTTCCGAATGTCTTAGACCAGTAAACAAATCCACCGTCATCAATTTTCATAACAACTATGTCAGAGTATGCCGTATCAAGAGGAGAGCTGTAAGTGTTTCCGACTATGATGTAGCCGCCATCATCAGTTGTGGTGATGCCTGTGATGAAATCGTCTTTAGTTCCTGCAAGGCGAGTAGATGAAACAAGGTCTCCGGCCATGTTTGTCCGGATAATCATCGCATCCGTACTATCAATTAAGTCCGGTCCTGTGCCGCCAACGATACAATAACCTCCGTCATTTGTCCGAACCATCGCCTGTCCATAATCAACGGCGAATTCACCATAGCTCTTTTGGAACATGATCTGAGCCGAAGCAATCATTGAAATAAAAAGTATGGAGGTGAAGAGTACTAGTTTTTTCATGGATTTTTTTTTTAGGAATTCAAAGGTAAAATAATCTCTATGAAATCGTAAATAAAAAAAGGGCCGATTGGCCCTTTTTAGAAGTATTTTACTGAAAATTTGATTCTCCTTGAAGTATTAAGAGGAAAAAAGAAACAATTCTTTTTAAATTCTTTTAATATTCGTCTTCATTGAAGAAAAAATCATCCTTCGTTGGATAGTCAGGCCAGATTTCTTCGATTGACTCATACGCTTCTCCTTCATCTTCGAGTTCCTGAAGGTTTTCGATAACTTCAAGAGGTGCACCGGAACGAATCCCATAGTCGATTAACTCGTCTTTTGTGGCAGGCCAGGGAGCGTCTTCAAGGTGCTGTGCGAGTTCTAGTGTCCAATACATAGTTTATAATGATATAAAATGGAATACAATTTTTAAGGGTGGCAAAAGTATAAAAATTTTTTTCAGATATACTAATATTTGATAATTTCTTCAAAATAGCCAAAACCAGCCACCAGAATGAATTTCGGAGTCTTCAAATGATAAGAATCAGAGTTTTGGAATCCAGGGGCTTTCTTCAGCCTGGCATTTTTTGGCAATCCAGCGGGATAAAACGAAAAGGTAATCCGACAAGCGGTTAGTGTATTTTAAGATCAGGGGTTCTACCTCACTTTGTGCATTCAGGTCAACGATCATTCTCTCAGCCCTGCGGCAAACACATCGGGCAATGTGACAATAGGAGATGAGCGTATGTCCGCCGGGTAAAACGAATGATTTCATCTCGGGAAGATTTTTTTCCATTTCATCAATGGCTTCCTCTAAGGTGATCACGTCTGCTTCAAATAATTTGGGAAGATTCATTCTTGATTTTTCAGGATCTGCCGCAAGATGTGAGCCAATGGTGAAAAGCCGATCCTGGATTTCCAGTAATAATTTCTTTTGTTCTGAATATTCCGGTTGATCACGTAAAAGTCCAATCCAGCTGTTAAGTTCATCAACTGTTCCATAGGCATCGATACGAATGTTGCTTTTGGAGACCCGAGTGCCTCCAATCAAAGATGTTTTTCCTTCGTCACCTTTTTTAGTATAAATTTTCATAAACGTATGCGGTTTTTTCTGCTGAGAATAAACAATCTGTTGCCACAATTAAATCATTCTGACACGGAAGAAAGCACTTGTCGGATCGAATCATTTTTCTTGTCGGATTCCACTAAGCCATCTTTGAGGCGAACAATACGATGAGCATGACGGGCTATATCTTCTTCATGTGTCACCAAAATAATGGTATTCCCTTGTTTGTGAATTTCATCGAACAAATACATAATTTCATCCGAGGTTTTTGAATCCAGATTTCCCGTCGGTTCATCGGCCAGAATTATTGAAGGATTGTTTACCAATGCTCTTGCCACAGCCACACGTTGTCTTTGTCCGCCGCTCAATTCATTTGGTTTGTGTTTCATTCTGTCGGCAAGTCCGACATTCTCCAATGCTTTACTTGCAAGTCTGTTCCGTTCTTCTTTTGCATAACCTGCATATACCAGTGGTAAAGCTACATTATCTAATGCCGTACTTCTCGGAATTAAATTGAAGGTTTGAAAAATGAAACCAATTTCTTTATTCCGTATTTCGGCCAGTTCATTTTCTGACATCTTGCTCACTTCCTTTTTATTTAGGATATAACTCCCTTCAGTCGGTGTGTCAAGACAGCCGATCACATTCATTAGCGTGGATTTTCCGGAACCTGATGGCCCCATCAAGGCAATATATTCTCCTTTTTCTATCGAGAGAGTGATAGACTGAAGTGCTTTTACTACTTCAGTTCCTAAAGTATAATGCCGGGAGATATTCATCAATTCGAGTAAGGCCATTTTCTGGGTTTATTCTGTAAATGTAGACGATTAATTCTTGCCTCTTGGTTAAGCTGCGTTAAAATTTTAAAATGAAATGTTGCTTTGGTATTCCCTTCCTGAAAAAAACTATTCCAAGTTGAAAGAGATCCAAACTAAGGGTCACTTCGGGATTGTTTTTTATTTGAGTCCACGCATCAGACATTTCCCGACTCCAGTGTATATCATCAAATATAAACACGGAGCTTTCTGAATGTTGTTTCAGGCAGCTTTCAAAGTATTTTAATGTTGCTTCTTTTTTATGATTCCCATCGAAATACACAAAGTCGAGATGGCCGGTTTTATCAAGGGCAAGTGGAAGACCTTGATTAAATTCTCCACAAATTAATTCAATGTTTTTTATTCCGAGTAACTCAAAATTGTGTCTTGCGATTGCAGCCGTTTCAGAACAACCTTCAACAGTTATAACTTGTGTTTGTCTGTTTGGCAAAGCCATATATGCACTTGTTAACCCGAGTGAAGTACCCAGCTCCAAAAGACTCTTGGGCTTGAAATGTGTGACCAGTCTTGAAATCAACTGAGCATTTTTTTTACGCTGTAAAAAATTTTTGGCAATACCCGACACTTTAAGCTTTCTGGTTGATTTGGCAGATCCTCCGGTACCAAAATCTGTAACGGAAATGGTTCTATTGTCTAAAAGCAACCTTGACCGCAGGGCCTCAATATCTTCATAGAAATAGTAGGGCGTTTCGTCCAAAATAACCTTGTTCAGTAAATCAAAAACGAATGGAGAATGAATTCCGTGTGGACTAAGACCTAAAAGCCTGTACCGCAAATACCTGGAAACTGAATGTAGCATATCCATGCTGCGAAGATAAAATTTTCAGATGAGGCTCAATTTTCCTGAAAATATCTTGTTATTTTTTACTTTTGTGAAAATCGACCATCAGACTATGAGCTCAATCGTTGGAATACATGCCAGGCAAATTCTAGATTCCAGAGGAAACCCGACAATTGAGGTTGACGTTTTTTCTGAAAGCGGTGCCGTGGGCCGTGCGGCAGTACCAAGCGGTGCTTCAACAGGAATTCATGAGGCTGTCGAACTTCGGGATGGAGATAAGGCCAAGTACTTAGGTAAAGGAGTTCTTAAGGCTGTTTACAATGTAAACAATGCCCTGAATGATGAATTGAAAGGTTATCCTGTGACTGAACAATCTATGATTGATGAAGCCATGATCAAGTTGGATGGCACTGAAAATAAGTCAAATCTTGGAGCCAATGCAATTCTGGGAGTTTCACTGGCTTGTGCAAAAGCCGCCGCTCAGGAAACAAATCAAAGTTTGTACAGGTATTTAGGCGGTATCGGTGCAGATATGTTGCCGGTTCCAATGATGAATATTCTGAACGGTGGAGCACATGCTGACAATCGCATCGATTTTCAGGAGTTTATGATCATGCCTATTGGCGCCGAATCATTTTCGGAGTCCCTGAGGATGGGAACAGAAGTGTTTCATCACCTTAAGGCAGTGTTGAAGAAAAAGGGTTTGTCAACCAATGTCGGTGATGAAGGCGGTTTTGCTCCGGACATGAAGTCTAACGAAGAAGCTATTATATCAGTTATGGATGCTATTTCGGAGGCAGGATACACCCCGGGGAAGGACATTTTCATCGCAATTGATGCAGCAGCTTCGGAATTCTTTGATAAGAAGTCAGGAAATTATATCTTTAAAAAATCTACCGGAGATAAACTTACACCCGCTGAGATGGCAGGTTTTTGGGCGGATTGGGCGAAAAAGTATCCGATAGTGTCTATTGAAGATGGCTTGGCTGAAGATGATTGGGCAGGATGGAAGCTTCTTACAGATTCGATTGGAAAAAAGGTTCAACTCGTCGGTGACGATTTATTCGTTACAAATGTTAAAAGGCTTAGCAAAGGAATCAAAGAGGGTATTGCAAACTCAATCCTCATAAAGGTAAACCAGATTGGTACCTTAACAGAGACCTTGGCTGCCGTAAATATGGCTCATTCCAACTCCTATACTTCTGTGATGAGTCACCGATCAGGAGAGACTGAAGACAGCACAATTGCTGATTTGGCGGTAGCCTTCAGCACCGGTCAGATTAAGACAGGTTCTGCTTCCCGATCAGACCGGATTGCAAAGTATAATCAGCTGTTAAGGATTGAAGAAGTACTTGGAGAAAATGCCCGTTTTGGCGGAAAAGATTTTAAATTTGTGAGCAGATAATAAACAATGAATCTATTCGCCTGTTATTTGAACAATGGATCAAGACACGTTAGATAAACTTGCAACCGGAGAATATTCTATTTCTCCCAGAAGCGGAAGATTAAGGAAGAGAATAAAAAAGAAAAAGAAAGAATCTTTTTTTTCTTCCAGAAATTTAAAAACGCTTGGGACTAAAATTGTGTGGGGGCTGTTAATTTTGGCATTCCTTGTAAGTTTAATTTTGGTATTCCCTGAATTAAACATGGTCTCAACTAATAAGAAGAATAATCAGGATAAGTATAGTCCTGCTAAGTAATTAATATTTTATTCATATCCTGAAACGGATAGATCTTAATACAGCAACAGTGAAAACCGACCGACTAAAAGAAAAATTTGCACAGATTGCCCTGCCTATGGCTGCAGATCTGAAAGAGTTCCTGAAAGAAAATGGATCTACGGTAATTGGCCAATACTCTATTGAACAGGTGTATAGTGGAATGAAGGGTATGATTGGAATGGTTACCGAGACAAGCAAGCTGGATCCTGAAGAAGGTATTCGCTTTCGAGGATACAGCATTCCGGAATTGCGTGAGAAATTACCTAAGGCTGTCGGTGATGGTGAACCTTTGCCTGAAGGGATTTTTTATCTCATGCTAATTGGTGAGTTACCAACAGAAGATGATGTACATTATGTGAGCAATGCATGGGCCAGAAGAAGCAATGTTCCAAAGTATGTCTTTGATATGCTTGACTCGCTTCCTGTGAACATGCATCCTATGACTCAGTTCAGTATGGCTGTGATGGCTTTACAAAAGGAATCGGTATTTGCCGATGCGTATAAAAAGGGGATGAATAAGAAGGAGTACTGGGATCCGATGTACGAAGATATTATGAATCTCATTGCTCGCCTTCCAAGAATTGCCGCTTACATTTACCGGAGGATCTATAAAAACAATGTACACATTGAGCCGGATTCAAAACTGGATTGGGCAGCAAACTTTGCTCATATGTTAGGTTATGATGACTACGACATGAAGCGTCTGATGCGTCTCTATCTGACAATTCATGTAGATCATGAAGGAGGAAATGTTTCAGCTCATACCACGCATCTTGTTGGTTCAGCTTTGAGTGATGCTTATCTCTCTTTTGCAGCCGGAATGAATGGATTGGCCGGACCTTTACATGGCTTGGCGAATCAGGAAGTGGTTAGATGGATCGGAGATCTTCGGGATTATTATGATGGAGATTTGCCAACTAAGGAACAGATCAACGATTATGTAATGAAAACCATCAGTGAAGGAAAGGTTGTTCCCGGATATGGACACGCTGTGCTGCGTAAGACTGATCCTCGCTTCATGGCTCAAATGGAGTTTGCTAAAAAGTATATGCCGGATGATGTAAATTGTCGGATTGTTCATATGCTTTACGAAGTAGTTCCACCAATTTTATCAGGGATCAAAAAAATTAAAAATCCTTGGCCAAATGTCGATGCACATAGTGGTGCTCTGTTGATACACTATGGAATGAAGGAGCACGAATTTTATACTGTATTGTTTGGCGTAAGCAGGGCGCTGGGTGTACTTTCTTCTTTATTATGGGATAGAGCATTTGGCCATCCTATCGAACGTCCGGGGTCAGTTACCACCGAATGGATGAAGCTTCAAGGTCAGAAGGCACATGCTTAAAGGATCTTAAACAAAAAGGGATGAATTATTTTCATCCCTTTTTGTTTACCAGCCGATTTCATAGAGTAATGATTTGAGCTCGCTTAATATCATTGCAGTGGCTCCCCAAACAATTTCACCTTCTACATTATAATAGGGAGTTCTGATCGATTGTCCATTCCTGAGACGAATTTCTTTTTCTTTGACCCTTTCCTCATCCATTAAAAATTCCAGATCCAGAGGAATTACTTTTACCACTTCTTTTTCTTCCGGGATAAATACCGGCACCGATGTAAGTACTCCTACATACGGTGATACAAGGAAATTACTTGGCGGAATGTAAAGTTGGGTTAGCCTTCCGATAATTTCAATGGAAGAGGAAGAAATCCCGATTTCCTCCTGCGTTTCTCGAAGAGCGGTTTCACTTAGATTTTTATCTCCCTCCTCGAATTTTCCGCCGGGGAAAGAAATTTGTCCGCTATGTATGCCTGAATCTCCCGGTCTGAGGATTAATGGTAATTTAATTCGACCTTCGTTTTCATAGAGGAGAATGAGTACACTGCTCGGCTTTGCATGTGCGGGAGTTTGATACCTGCTAAGATTAATCTGGCGCTCAATATGCGCCATACGAACCTGAGCCTCTAAACCGGGAAGTGGTAATCCAAGTCTGTGCTTTAGTGTTCTTCTTAATTCGTGAATCATTCTGAAAAATATTAAGCAAGAGAACCCCGGACTGTCCCATTTGCTTCCTGAGGTGATATACGTTTTCTCTCACCTATTTGTTGTCGCCACATTGCATAATATAATCCCTTGCTGTCCAACAAATCGTGATGGGAGCCTGACTCAACAATTCGACCATGTTCGAGTACAAATATCTTGTCGGCATGCATAATAGTGCTAAGCCTGTGTGCAATCATAAAAGTGATGTGCTTTTTGCGCCCCGACAATTCTCGGATTGTTCCGGTTATCTCTTCTTCAGTGATTGAGTCTAGTGCAGAGGTGGCCTCGTCAAATACGATAAGATTGGGATTTCTGAGAAGCGCTCTTGCAATGGATAAGCGTTGCTTTTCTCCTCCTGAAACTTTTACACCTCCTTCTCCAATAACAGAATCCAGGCCCTTATCTGCTCGCTTCAATAATGTTTGACAGGCCGCTTTTTGCAACACATCCATGCATTCTTCGTCGCTTGCATCAGGGTTTACAAAGAGTAGGTTTTCTCTTATCGTTCCACTGAAAAGCTGAGTATCCTGAGTAACAAAACCTATCTGGCTTCTCAGTTCATCCTTCTCAATGTCCAATGAGGAGAAACCATTATAATAAATGGCCCCACGATCGGGGTTGTAAAGGCCCACCAATAGTTTTACAAGAGTCGTTTTTCCGGCTCCTGAAGGGCCAACGAATGCAATACTATCTCCTATTTTTGCTTTGAAAGAAATTTCTTCAACAGCATTTTGCGAGGAGCTGGGGTGTCTAAACGTAACGTTTTCAAATTCTAATTCATTGATGTCGCCAACTTTGACAGGTTTGTCGGGATTTGCTTCAGCTTTAATATCCAGAATTTCCTGAAAAGTATGCAATGAGGCTTGTGCTTCTCGGTAAATAGCAATCACATTGCCCATTTCCTGTAAAGGGCCAAAAATGAAAAAGCTATAAAATGTAAGTGTCAATAATTTTCCCGGAGAAATCTGATCTTTGAAAACAAGGTAATACAGTACAAATACAAATAAAGTACGAAGAAAATTCACCGTAGTGCCCTGGACAAAACTGAGGCTTCTGATAAATCGTACCTTCTTCAATTCTAATTTTAAAATTTTTCCTGTGGTCGAATTCAGGCGATTGATTTCCTGTTTTGCCAGTCCTAAGCTTTTTACCAGTTCAATATTGCGTAATGATTCTGTTGTAGCACCGGCAAGTGAAGTAGTTTCTTTCAGGATTACCTTTGAAATTTTTTTTATGTTTTTGCTGAGCAAATTACTTACAATGGCGAGCAGGGGAACGGTAAGCAGAAATACAGGTGCTATCAGCCAGTGGATAGTAAAGGCATACCACAACACGAAAATTATTCCAACCAATGTCTGGAACACCACACTAATGAAAGCCTGAATAAATTTCTCGGAATCACTTCGTACTTTTTGCAATTTTCCAAGCGTCTCTCCGCTCCTTTGGTCTTCGAATACCTGATAAGGCAATTCCAGAGAATGTCCAATACCGTCGGTGTACATTTGTGCTCCTGTTCTTTGAACAATGACACTTGTGAAGTAATCCTGGAAATTTTTTGCAATTCGAGAAACCATCGAAACACCCATGGATGCCAGCAAAAAAAGTGAAATGTCTCCAATAAAATTACGGGTTGAATCGTTTTGGTAGTCACTTACGTGAACACCAAACCTATCCATCATAAGTCCTGCTATTAAAGGATCCATAAGTGAAAAGCACTGATTTACAGCAGCAAGAATTAAGGCAAGGATCACAATTCCCTTGTAATTCTTAACATAAGACAGTAGTAATTTCATAAAATGGTGCGGTCCGTTTCAACTGCAAAGATACTATTTAATAGAAGTGTCAACACAAGACCCTAATGAGTTCTATATTAACTTATAGTTGAACGCACAAGTCATTGAACCGGAAAATGAAATTTTCGGAATTAATTAGGATTTTTATGCATAAGCTTGTTGAAAATTATTTCAGTCTTCATACATATTACAAGATTCACCAAGTACTTTTATAAAAAAAAATAATATGAATAAATTAGCCTTTCTATTCGTCTTCGTTCTAGGCCTGAGTATTAGCAGTTTTGCCCAGCATATGGTCACCATGAAATCGGGGGAAAAAATGAACGGCAATGTGAAAACATTGCGTGACGGTGTGGTAGAATTTTTATACAAAGGAAATGTGATGAAGCTGAATGTATCAGATATTTATTCTATCAATTTTGTTGAATCGCAAACTGCTAAAGAAGTATCCGGAATTGAGTCATCTTCTTCCTTACCGAAAGAAGTTGGTGAAAAGCAGATTAGCGCCGGGTCATACATGGTTCGATATAAAGTTGCTGATAGAGTTATTTCAAAAGCCCCACGAATTGATAATCTTACTCAGGACAAAGGAACAGTAGTTGTAAATATAAGCATTGATAAGTATGGGCATGTGTTAAAAGCATCTCCGGGCGCTGCGGGGTCAACTACCGATAGTGAATACCTGAAAACTAAAGCTAAGCAGGCAGCAGAGAGTGCCATATTTAACAATGCTCCGACTGCTCCATTGGAACAAAAAGGCTATATGATAATTGTGTTTTGAATTGTAAGGGTAAATTCAGAGCAGTTCATTATTGTGTAGCAAATTCTTCGTACGATTTTAATTGTTCCAGGATGGACGTCTCCCATCTTTTCTGTTCTTTTTCGATCAAACCGTGTCTGGTTTCATCATCATAAAGTGATTGGGCTGATTGATAATCCTGCCAGGCCTGCTCAAATGCTGTTCTGATTTGACTTCCCGGATCAAGAATGCCAAGCGACATGCCAGAGATCTGCTTTCTTAATTTACGAATGTAAAGTTCACAAATATCGAAGTGCAATTGTTCGTGATTTAATAAGCCCTCTTGTTGGTTTTGTTCGACCACCCAGCTGGCTTTCTTGGTGAAGCAAGGATACAGGAATAATGACATTTTCATTATGCCTGATTTGTACTCTATTTTTGATTTATAGGAGAACATGCAATTGCTTTGAGCGGAGAAGTTAGATGCAGGGTCGGGTTTTCCCTGGAAGTCAGTCCATTTTAGTTTGTAATCGCTTTTCCAACGAATTGTGTCAGAGTTTTCATAATCAGTATATGAACCATCATAAACAAAAATGGCTTCGGTCTTACTGCAAAAAGTTTGTTGTTCAGAGTTCGAATTGGCATATTCATCAAATCCTTTTAGTAAGGCTTCTAAGGATTGTTGTACAAGCTTTTCAGCCAGGCCAGGAGTAATGCCCTGCGAAATAAAACTTGGACTTCCATTTGTTCCATACACTTCAAATTCTTTTCCTTCTATAGTTCTTATAACGGATAATTTGATTTGTAGAGTTAGGGTATGTTTTGCGGCTGTTCCAACGTCAGTAAAATGCAATTTGTCAATACTTATTCTTACAGGTACAAGGCTTGTGTCCTGTTCCAGTATTTTATCACAATAAGCTTGTATTGAGTTCTCTGTACTTTGACTAAACCTTACTTCGGTCAGTTTACCGCCAGTGGTAAAAATTTTTCCGTTGTCAGAAGAGTGCTTCCGGCGGTCTATCACAGATTCAAGTCGATAGTGTTTGGGGGATATTTTAATCGTAGGATTCTCCAGCTTTATAATTTGTTCGTGTTGGCCCTGAGCGACCTTGCTACTCCATGCGAACACTATTACCGGGATAAGTATATTAAAGATAGATTTCATACATTCAACACTTAATTATTGATCGATTAACCACATCATTTTCTTGTTTTCTCAGGTATTTTAAAGATGATATTAGCGTCAATTGAACCATGATTTATTTGTAATTTTACGAAATACTCAGAACATGACACAATTCCTTTTTTTAATCATTGGATTGGCTTGCGGAGCGCTTCTTGTATACCTTTTGCTCAAGGCCAATTCACATCGCTCGGAACGAGAACTCATGAACCAAGTATCTCAGCTTGAGTCAGAACGGGCAGTTCTGTCGGAACGGGCTGAACAAGCCAGCTATACAGCACAAGAAGCCCAGACTAAACTTGAGAACGGGAGGAATGAGATTTTAAAAACCAGTAACTTACTTGTTCAACAGCAATCCGTAAACGAATTTCTGCAAAAAAAATTGGAGGAACAGAAGTCCGAATTGGAGCAGATTCAGAATAAATTTTCCAAAGAATTTGAAAATCTTGCCAATAAAATTTTGGATGAGAAAAGCCAGAAGTTTACGGATCAAAACAAAATGAATCTGGATGTGATTCTGAATCCATTAAAAGAACGTATAAAGGAATTCGAATTAAAGATTGATACTTCCTATAAGGCTGAAGCTGCCGAGAGAAATTCTTTGAAAGGAGAAATAAAAAACCTTGTTGAGTTGAATAAACAGATTAGCGAGGAAGCCAATAATCTCGCTAAAGCACTTAAGGGTGATACCAAGAAACAAGGAAATTGGGGTGAAGTAATTCTCGAAAGAATTCTGGAGCGTTCAGGTTTGGTAAAGGGGCAGGAGTACAATACTCAAGTCAGCTCAACGAATGACGAAGGAAAGAGAATTCAGCCGGATGTGGTTGTATTCCTTCCGGATGAAAAGCACCTGATTATTGATTCAAAAGTTTCGCTGGTCGCTTACGAGGCTATGGTCAATGCAGACTCGGAGGAGGAAAGGGAGAAATATCTTAAAGATCACTTGTTTTCTGTACGTTCTCATATTAAAATCCTAAGCGAAAAAAATTACCAAAGTGCCGGTGATTTCAGCTCTCCTGATTTTGTAATGCTTTTCATGCCTATTGAGTCTTCGTTCGGGATGGCTATTCAAGGTGATAATGAATTGTATAATTATGCATTGGATCGTAAAATTGTAATTGTTAGCCCTACTACCTTGTTAGCCACATTACTTACTATATCTTCAGTATGGAAGCAGGAAAGGCAAACAAAAAATGCACTTGAAATTGCCAGACAGAGTGGTGCATTGTATGATAAGTTTAAAGGCTTTTTGGATGATCTTATTGAAGTAGGGAAGAAGATGGATTCTGCTAAGTCTGGTTATGCTGATGCTATGAATAAATTATCTACAGGATCCGGTAATATCATAAAGCGCATAGAGGATATTAAAAAGCTGGGTGCAAAAGCAACCAAAGAATTGCCAACGGCTATTGTAGAACGTTCAGAAGAAAATATAGGCAATCAATGAGAAAAAATATTTACCGGATTTTCTTCTTTTCATTTGTATTGGTAAGCTGCACCGGGAGCCGTGATATCAGCACCCAAAATCTCGCCTCACTTTATCGATCCCCTGAAGTTTTTTTTCATCCTGAGTTTTCACTCTTTCATTTTAATGACTCACTTTCCAGATTGTATCTTAAAGTGAACCCGGAGGAGTTTCTTTTTGTGCGCCGGGATGATAATCACTATAAGGCTAATCTTAAGGTAACAATCCTTAAAACCTATTCTTATGAGGCTAACTATCCATTAGATACTTTTTATTGTTCATTTGAATTTGATATGGCAGAGAAAGGGACAGCTAAAACCCTCTCTTGTGATTTTAATCATCAAGGTGTTGGCTCATTTCTCTTGCGTGTATTTCTCAATGATGAGAATAAAAATTATAGCGAAGATTTTTTTGTTCCAATGGAGAACGAAGGAAAGCAAGCCAGACAGTTCTTTCATTTAAAAAATTTGTCGGGCGACTTGCTCTTTAAAAATTATTTAGAGGAAAACGAAGCCGTCAGAATCAGCTACCGTGATTCTTTAATAAAAAAACTTTGGTGTCGATACTATAACCGGGAATTCCCGTTGGCTGCGCCACCATTTGGCTTTGATAGTCGCCAGGGATTTAATTACCAAAGTGATAGTGCCTTCCTGGTTGATCTTAGTGATACCTCAGGATTGGTTTTTCCTAAAGAAGGTTTTTATCACTTTCAGATTGATACGAATATAAGAGAAGGATTTACCCTTTACAGATATGGAAGTACTTTTCCGAATGTTACAAGCCCGATACAAATGTTGGAATCAGTTCGTTATCTTACTTCGAAAAGAGAATACGAAGAGATGAAAGCGAATCCTGTAACAAGAAATGCAGTTGATGCTTTTTGGATTAGCCGTGGAGGAAACCCTGAAAAAACAAGGATGCTGATTCGAAAGTATTATACCCGGGTACAAGAAGCTAATTCACTTTTTACATCCTTTGTGGAAGGATGGAGAACTGACAGAGGCATGATTTACATTATTTTTGGCCCCCCAAATACAGTCTATCGAAGTTCAGCTACGGAGACATGGATTTACGGAACGCCTAACAGTACACTTGCACTAAATTTTATGTTTACGCGTGTCAATAACCCCTTTTCGGATAATGATTTAGTATTATCACGTTCACCTATCTATGAAAGTAATTGGTATCGTGCTGTAGAAACATGGCGTCAGGGGCGAGCCTATAATAGTATTTACTAATAATAATATTGTTTCCACATTATGAGACCTGGTTTTAAATCAAATCAAAGAAGAGAATCAAGAGAAGAGGGACAAATGATTTACGGGCTACGTCCGGTCATGGAAGCCCTGGAGGCAGGTAAGGAGATTGAGAAAATTTATCTCGGACGCACTGCAAGAGGTGAGCTCATGCAGGAATTAAAAACCATGCTAAAGGAAAGGGAAATTGTTTGGCAAGAAGTTCCTAATGAAAGACTGGACAAATTTACCCGAAATAATCATCAGGAAGTAGTTTGTTTTATTTCCCCTGTGCATTATTTTTCATTGAGTCAACTTGTACCCTCGATTTTTGAAAAGGGTGAAACCCCACTTTTGCTGATTCTTGATAGGGTAACAGATGTCCGGAATTTTGGAGCAATAGCCCGCACGGCTGAGTGTGCCGGTATACATGCTATTGTCATTCCAAATAAAGGTGCAGCTCAGGTCACTGCAGATGCAATCAGAACGTCCGCCGGTGCTTTGAGTCGTATCCCGGTTTGCCGGGAAGTTGCCTTGCGTAATACAATTAAGTACTTACAGGAATCCGGAATCAAAGTTGTTGCTGCAACCGAAAAAGGCAGGGATTACCATTTTCAGGCTGATTTTACGGGGCCATTGGCTATCGTAATGGGTTCTGAAGAAGATGGAGTTTCAGATGATATTATCCGTACATGTGATGAAATTTTACGTATTCCATTGCTGGGTTCCGTTTCTTCCTTAAATGTCTCAGTAGCCTGTGGTGTTATGATTTATGAGGCAGTAAGACAGCGTATGCAATAATAATTAAGGTGGATAAAATTTCTGCGAATTCAACATTCCGAATTAGCTTAAAGCAAGAGCATGTCCTGCTTGCTCTAATTCTTTTTGTTGGAGCTTGTCTAAGAATTGTAGCAGCATATTCTCTGTCTCTCTCTAATGATGAGTTAAGTGCACTGACACGAGCGCGATATGATTCGTTTTCTTCGATGATAGAAAATGGGGTGTTCATCGATTTTCATCCTGCCGGAATTCAATCGCTGATTTATTATTGGATAAAAATCGTTGGAGATCATCCATTTGTTTTTCGTTTGCCATTCCTTTTTTCCGGTGTCCTCACTGTTTACTTGATTTATGCACTGGGAAAAAAATGGTTTGGTTCTTTTACCGCATTGTTTTCGGCCGCATTGTTTTCGACTTTTCAATTCAGCATTCTATACTCTGTCTTTGCCAGACCTTATAGTCCGGGCTTGTTATTCGGATTGATCGCAGTTTATGCCTGGACAATTTTGTTTTTTCCCGAGAAGATTACAAATCTGAAGAGACCTAATCTATTCTGGTGGGTAATCTTCACTTCGTCCATGATTGGTTGCACTCACACACATTATTTTTCTTTTGTCTTCGCCGGAGGTTTGGGTCTTACAGGTTTATTCTTTATAAGAAAAGATTTGGCAAAGCAGTATTTCGTTAGTGGGGCAATCATTCTAATCGCTTTTTTACCTGAATGGGAAATTTTTCAAAAGCAATTAGGTACAGGAGATATTGGAGGTTGGTTGGCTTCCCCGGGAGTGTGGTATCTTCCTCAGTTCATTCTGCACATTTTTAATGATTCAAAATCCTTGACTGCAGGAATTCTGGTTTTAGCTGTTCCCGGAGTAGTCAGCCTTATACGATCGGGGAAATGGAATAAATTTCATACTATTGGATTAACATGGTTTTTGTTTTCATTTTTAACAGCCTATCTATATTCCATTTTTCGACATCCTGTAATACAATTTTCTACATTGTATTTTTCCTTTCCATTCCTGTTATTTATTCTTGGAAGTGGTATTGAGTTCATCGTTTCAACTCTGAATAGAAGCTACACTGTTGTACTATTGACTTTGATCATTGGATGTGCACATACTGTGTTTTCTAAAGAACTATTTAGTCGGTCTCAATTTGGAGTTTTTAAAGACATTGCTATCGATATTCAGAAATGGGAGCAGGAGTTTGGCAAGGGCAAAGTAAAGACTGTAATAAATGTTATTAACCCGGAATACATAAATTATTATTTCAGAAAATTGAATTATGAACCGGATGTGATTCAATGGAAAATTGAGGATCGAAAGCAGTTACAACATTTTTCCATGCTTCTTGATTCTCTTAGTGCGCCATATTTTTGTTTTGCCTGGTCGAATTCAGGTCACCCTTATGAAATGATCAGAATGCTAAGAGAAAAGTATCCGGTGCTCTTAAAGAAGAATGCTTATTACAATTCAGCCACATACTTGTTTTCTGAAGCAGGAGTTTCCATATGCGAAGATCCGTCAACAAGAATATTTTATAATGTAAAGTCCGGTTCATGGGAAGATAGAGGTGCTGAAGATAAAGACTCAGTTTATTTTACTCTAGACTCCTTGCACACATTTGGACCGGGATACAAAAAGCCATTGAGTGATTTTGGATCGACCGGGTATTTGTTATTAACATCCCGAATTGATTTTAAAACAGATTTACAGCAAATGGATGCAAGCGTCGTTATATCTTTTGATTCAAGCTCAGTACCGAAAGAATATCACTCCTTGAGTCTGGAAGAGTGTAATTTACAACCCGGAAGATGGCAGCGGGCTTATTTCACTCGTGTTATTCCAAACAAAGTAAATCCTGAATTGATTCTCAATTCTTATCTGTATAATAGAGGTGGTCATTTTATCGAGTTTAAAAACTTTGAAATAACCATTGAGAATTGGGATGATCCTTATAGTAATTAATGATTGCCGGATTATTCTTCTACTACAGCACCACCTTTATAAAGTTGTTTACGGTATTTTAAAGAGGGAGAAGGAATGAATGGACCGAGTCCCAGTCTATCCCATATTTCATCAATACGTTTTATGGTTTTTTCATCAGATGCTAAGATGTTTGGCCAGTCCCGGTCAAAACCATCCAATTCCTTCGTCTTTCTGGTACCATCAAAAGTCAAATGTGAAAGGGATGGATCTGTAAGGTTACTGATTAAAAAATGATCACGTTTAGGATCTGAATTATTGGTAAATCTCCAAACTGAGTCAGCGATATCATTAACATCTAAAGTGTGTTCAAGAAATATTACAACTTTTATTGGAGAAAGGAAATCATGCTTAAAGATATTTTCGCTTAAAGCTTTCACATGATTTTTTCTGTTTTTATTTATTGAAATAAAAATTAAGGAAATTCCTGAATCAAGAAGACTGTCATTGATTTCGTGGATCTCAGGGAAATTTGCCATAAGTATTTTACGCTCTTCAGGGCTGAATCTTTTTATGGTCTGTGACTGAACTGGCTTAAACCTCGATGCTAATTCTTCACTTGTCTTTTTTGTCCCATCAATCCCGATTTTTCCTCCAAATGCCATTACACTGCAGCTGTGATCAAGAACATCGACAGGGCCTTGCGTGATGTATATGTCGTGCCCCGGATCAAAATTAGTGCTGATATATTTTGCAACTTCCTGCTGATTATGAATATCAACATCTTCATCAACGACGACCATAATCTTGGTAAACATCATTTGTCCTGCGCCCCACATGCTATGCATGACTTTTGATGCCTGTCCCGGATACTCTTTCTTTATTTTTACGATCACGAGATTGTGGAACACTCCTTCAACAGGCAAAACCATGTCAATAATTTCAGGAACCATTGTCATCTTAATAGGAGCGAGAAAAATTCTTTCGGTTGCCTTTCCGATCCATGCATCTTCCTGTGGCGGAATTCCTACGATTGTAGCCGGGTAAATAGCATCTTTTTTATGTGTAATACAGGTAATATGAAACCGAGGATAAAAATCAGCAAGTGAATAATAACCGGTATGATCTCCGAATGGTCCTTCCAGAATATAATCTTCCTCAGGATCAAGGTATCCTTCAATAATAATGTCTGCATCAGCAGGCACTTGTACATCCTGTGTTAAGCATTTAACCAGTTCTACTTTCTTCTTACGCAGAAATCCTGCAAGTATATATTCATCAACTCCATCAGGGAGCGGAGCGGTTGCACAATAGCTATATGCAGGATCTCCACCAAGAGATATTGCCACAGGCATTTTCAAGCCCAGCTTTTTATACTCTGCAAAATGTCTGGCACTTACCTTATGCCTATGCCAATGCATGGCTGTTAAGGTTGGTTCATAAACCTGCATACGATACAATCCTACATTTCTGATTCCGGTAAGAGGGTCTTTTGTATGGATTACAGGGAGAGTGAGAAAGGGACCCCCGTCTTCCGGCCAACATTTTAGTACAGGAAATTTAGTAATATCCGGATCTTTCATCACAACCTCCTGGCATTCTCCTTTGCCGGATATCACCTTAGGCATCCAGGAGGCGATTGAACTGAGTTTTGGGAGCATTTTTAATTTATCCATCCATCCATCTTTCGGAGAGCTCAGATCTTTGAAAATCTCTTCTATGTCTTTTGCAATGTCATCGAGTTTTTCTACGCCCAATGCCATTGCCATTCTCTTTTCAGTACCCATTGAATTAATGAGCAGTGGAAATGCTGTCCCTGTATTCTCAAATAACAAAGCAGGTCCATATACTTTGGAAATCCGATCTGTGATTTCAGTAATTTCAAGCTCTGGGTTTACGTATTCTTTAATCCGAATGAGTTCACCGGCATCTTCAAGGTGTTTTATCCAGTCTTTTGTATTTCGGTACATGTGTTGAAATTAGTTGTGCAGTTTAACAAGATGAATACAATAAAGTTTGCAAATTACTTATTACGGAGATTAGCTGATGCAAGTAGTTCTTTCTCCATTAGTTTAATAACTATTTCTTTTAGATGAGGAATGTCATCTTCTGTCATTCCTTTAGTATCAATAGGAGCAGACCATACACATTCAATAATTCCCGGTTTAAGTTCAATTGGTCGCTTGGGTGAAAGTAATTTTCCGCTGTTTAGAATGGTTAATACGGCTAATGGTACTTGCGCAGATATTGCGAGTCGGAATGCACCATCGTGGAAATTTAAAAGCAGGTTTTCAGTTTTATTGCGTGTCCCTTCGGGACAAATGAATACAGAAATTCCTTGCTGCAGAGAGCGGTGCATATTCTCCATGCTCTTTGATCTGGCGGCTTTGTTTTTTCTGTCGACACTTATATATAATTGCCTGATGATATAGCCAAGTACAGGGATTTTCATTAATTCCGCTTTAGCAAGAAAGCGAAAAGTATGATTACAGGCTAGTGCATATGCAGGAATATCCAACATCGATCTGTGATTGGCTGCGAAAACGTAGACCTTATCATTTTCGAGCAGAGATTTATTTTTTACTCGTAGTCGAATGCCAAAAGATATAAATAAGATTCTTGCCCATGCCCTGGAAACTATCCGATGCGCAATATGTGCTGCTTTGTCTTTAGGAGTTGTGGAGAAAATGATAAAATATAAGATACCGGAAAAAAGGAGCGTTATGCTGAAAACAAGCACCGCCCAGATTCCTAACAAAGCACGAAGAATTCTGACAAACATTTCAAGTAATTTGGGTGACAAACATAATTAAAAGCCTCCTAAGCTGTATTGAATATTTTCCCGCCTATTTCATCTTTGATGGCCATTGAATTCGTATTTAAATTGTATTCGATTGGAATGCAATAGTCTCTGAATGTGTATTAGGTTTTATGGCCATTTTCCCGGTTGTGATTTTGTGACAATCGTGTCATTTAATAGCACCGTTCATGAACTTGACAAGCTTTTTCAACCATTTTTCAGCTTGCTTTAAGCTTAGACTTTTTTTTTGTTTCTTTAACAAATATAAAGAAACAACATGCGAAACACTCTGCGTACTTTTATGCCCATCTTCCTTGCCCTTACTGTTTTATATTATCCGAAGGCTATTGCTGTCACAGTCAATCCTGATCAGATTATGTTTCAGTCTGGTCCTTTTACAACGGAAGAAAATTTTTCTCAAGTGTCTGATTTGACCATACCCACCGAAGATATTGTTGACGGACATTATTATCGGGTATTTCACTTTAATGTTATTCCATCCCTGGAACAAAAGCAGGAACTTCTTAGTGCCGGCGTTCGAATTTTGAATTACATTCCATACAATGCTTTTGTCGTTTCTATTAAATCCGGAAGCAATCTTTCTTCACTCAGCAATTTTAATATTCGATCAATTGTTCGACTAGACCGGGACCGGAAAAGTAGTCGTGCGGTCAGAGAAAATAATATTCCTTCTTATGCCAAGCCGAAACAAGGCTATGTGGATCTTATAGTGCAGTATTTTAGTGACATGAACCGGTCAACAGTTTTGAATTATTTTGCTAAGTATGAATTTGAAATTTTAAAAATGTTAAATGTCGGATCCCAATGTCGCATCAGAATTCCTAACGATAGAATTGGAGACCTGCTTGATATTCCATTTGTAAAGTATGTCGAAGAAATGGAAGCGCCATCTGAACCCGAAGATACCCGGGGCAGATCATTACACAGAAGTAATCTGATCAATTCTGAATCATCCACTGGTATGCATTACGACGGTGCCGGCGTTAGTATTTCCCTTGCAGACGATGGTGAAGTGGGTCCTCATATTGATTTTCAAGGCAGAATCACGCAACTGATTTCTACGGGAGCCGGTGGTTCACATGGCGATATGACTGCCGGAATTTTAGGGGGGTCAGGAAATCTCAATCCATCAAATCAGGGAATGGCTTCCGGCGCACACATCTATATTCATGATGTGAATGACGGCGTGAATCCTTATGATCACATTTACAATGCAATTAATTATTACAACCTATATGGTGCAGTAATTACTTCAACAAGTTATAGCCAGGGCTGTAATGATTATAATACCATTTCCAGTACCGGAGATATGATTGCTCATCAGAATCCATATTTCAATTTTGTGTATTCCGCAGGAAATCGTGGACAAGATGATTGTGGTTACGGAACGAATGCTGCATGGGGAACAATTACAGGTGGTTTTAAGCAGGGGAAAAATGCAATAGCCTGTGGAAATCTTGATGCGTACGGAATACTTGACGTTACAAGTAGCAGAGGTCCGGCGGAAGATGGACGTGTAAAACCTGATATATGCTCGAATGGAAAGAACCAAAATTCGACAAGAGATAATAATAGGTATCAGGTTGGCGGTGGAACCAGTGCTGCTTGTCCGGGAATTGCAGGAATCATTGCCCAGCTCGTACAAGCTTATCGCGAAATGCATAACGGTGATGAAGCACCTTCTGCATTGCTAAAAGGCGTCCTCTTAAATTCTGCTGAAGACATTGGAAACCCGGGACCGGATTTTACTTATGGATGGGGTAGGGTAAATGCGTTCCGTGCATTAACAACATTGCAAGATTCTCGTTATCTACTCGACTCAGTAACTCAATCAACGACAAGAACACATAGCATTCAGGTACCGGCTAATAGTAAAAAATTGAAATGCATGCTCTATTGGTTGGATATTGAAGGAGATCCTTTGGCTTCAATTGCCTTGGTAAATGATCTCGATCTTATTGTGAAGAATCCTTCTAATACTTCCTATGAACCATGGATTCTGGACCCAACACCTGTTATAGCTAATCTTACCACCAATGCTGTCAGAGGTGCAGATCATCTGAATAACATGGAACAAGTTACGATTGACAATCCTGCGCCGGGTACTTATAGTGTTGAAGTTACCGGTGGAATAATCACATCAGCAAGTCAACAGTATTATATTATTTGGGAATTGGAATCTGAAGATGTTAAATTAACATATCCGAACGGTGCAGAGGGATTTGTTCCGGGAGAAACAGAGGCTTTGCGATGGGATGCATCAGAAGGAACCGATTTGTTTAACCTTGAATATTCCGATGACAATGGAATTTCATGGAATAATATCATGACAGCTATACCCGCAAATGTTCGTCAATATGATTGGGTGGTACCAACAATTATTTCTGATCAGGTTCTGGTACGATTGTCCAGAGGATCTTTTACAGATCAAAGTGATCAACCTTTATCAATTCAACGACTCCCATCTGCACTCACTATTGATTTTGTTTGCTCGAATGTTACTCAGTTTAGCTGGACAAGTGCTCCCGGAGCAAGCGGCTATGAAGTGAGTGTATTGGGTTCAATGTATATGGACTCCGTTGGAACCACAACTGCTAACACCTTGCAAGTTGCACTTTCAGATACGGTTGATACATGGTTTAGTGTTCGTTCCCTTGGTAATCATGGTGGAAAGGGGAGGAGGGCCGTTGCCGTGCAAAGACCGGCCGGACTACTGAACTGTTCGATAGCAGATGATCTGAATTTGCTAAATGTGCAAAATCCACCTGCAGGTTTTTTGTTTCCTTGCCAAGATTTGTCTTCACTGCCATTATCTGTCACTATTAAAAACGACGGGATAAATTTGGCTCATAGTTTTAATTTGTCTTACTCCATCAACGGGGCAACTCCTGTTATTGAAACATTTACGGATACTCTTTTTCAGGGTTCCACAAGAATTTTCACATTCTCCAATCTTGTTGATTTGAGTGCATCAGGAATCTATCAGATCGTCTTTGGTCTTTCTTATACGCCGGATGCTAACAGTTCTAACAACACAATAAATCATCAAGTCGAAGTGTTCCATTCTGCTGTGACACCTTATGTTGAAGATTTTCAAACAAGCGTTTTCCCTCCTGCAGGATGGGAAATTAACTCTTCAGGTTCCGGCATTACATGGGCAGAAAAATCAGGGATAGTTGGTTCAGATGGAAACCTGACCACAGCAGCCTGGTTCGACAATTACAGTTATAATAATCTGGGAGCACGGGATTATTTAAAATCTGTTTTAGCTGATTTTAGTGGTATTGCAAATCCCCGTCTAACATTCGATGTGGCTTTTGCTAATTATACCGGTCGTTCTGATGGTTTAGGAATAGATATCTCGAGCGACTGTGGAATAAATTTCATTCCTTCTGCCTATTTAAAAGCAGGTGCAACATTGGCTACAGTTCCTTCTTCAACCAGTGATTGGGAGCCTACACAGGCAACACATTGGAGAAATGATACTCTGTCACTTTCCGCATTCGCTGATTCTTTGGTGATGATTCGTTTTGTTAATATCAATGACTACGGAAATAACCTCTACATCGATAATATTAATCTTGAAAGCGTATTGAATCCTGGAGTTTCCGAGCAATTGCGTCCGGTTACATTATCTTTGTTCCCTAATCCTTCCTCAGGAATTTTTAATTTGGAAGTAAGAAACCTTCCTTCGAAGGAACTTTCCGTCGAGGTCTTTGATTTGAATGGCCGAAAACTTATTGCTGAGACTTTCTCAAATACGAATGATACGTTTAAGACAAGTATTGACCTTGACAAGCAACCTGCAGCAGTTTATTTCCTCAGAATTTATAATGAAGATAAAACTTATAGGCTTCGGCTGAAAAAAATGTAAAGGACAATTAGATTATGTTTTATAAAAAAAAATCCGGGGAAATAAGGCTGCTCTCCCCGGATTTTTTTATAAATTTATTTTTTCTTTATTTCGATTTTACCTTATCCCACTTTTTAATTTGCCAGTTCACTTTTGCAGTACAAATATGGTTTTGATTTTCGTCAAAAGTTTCCAGTTCTATTTCTATTAAAATGGCATCTTGAGTTTTCAAGGGTATAAAAACATCTTTTTCAAGTCTGTCTTTCGAAATGGTGCAAGCAACGCTAACATTTGTTTTCCCCTGGTAGTGGTAATACATGTGAAGATCTTTCATTATTAACCTGTACTCGTCCGATCTGATACAGTGTGTTAAGGTCATTCCTGCAGTAAACTCGGATAAAGTTGCCAGTGCACATGCATGCAGCCCACGCAAGTGATTTTGATTAATTCTCCAGTATGGCATTCTTGCTTTAAGTCCGTTTTCATTGACTTCAACAATTTTAATACCATGCGGACGATTATAAGGAATTGCACGGTTCGTTGCCATGTAAAGCAACAATCTCCCAAAAGAAGAGTTTCGTGCTTTATCTAAAAGCATAAATAGTTTTCTCATAGAGGGGAATTAAAGGACTGAAATAAAGGCCTTATAAATAATTCTTTTGAAGCCTATCTTATGATTGTTTTTTCTAGCTCTGCGAAGGCTTTTTCAAATTCTGATACCATTTGGTTTACAATCTCTTTGACCGGTTTAATATCGTGAATCATTTCCACAGATTGACCGGCACACCACAAACTTTCGTAGCTACCCGGTTTCACTGCACCTTCCAGCCAGTTGAACCCTCTTCGTTGGATCAACATTTTAAAATATTTTTTAGTCCGTGGATTCTTGCTTAAAATTCTTTCAAACCAGTTTTGTTTTGTGCCAATTTTTTTTGCAAATTCTGTATTGATAACACTGCAAGGAGTACCGCTGATGCGTTCTGTCAATACGATATCATCCATTCTGTAATTTACAACTGCATCTTTGTATTCTTGAGATACACTTGCTTCTGTGCTGGCGATAAAGCGGGTTCCGCAATAAGCTGCGGAGGCACCTGATGCCAAAACACTTAGCATTGCTCTCCCATGTGCAATACCTCCTGCAGCAAGAACCGGTGTACCGGGGAATTCCTGTTTTAGTGCTTCTGTTAAAATGATCAATGGATAAGGACCTGCATGTCCTCCGGCTCCCTGACCTACTGCCACAAAGCCATCGCATCCGGCTTCTTGGCATTTTCGGGCATGTTCAAGGTTAGTTACGTCACAAAAAACTTTTCCACCATATGTATGAACCGCATCAATGGTTGATTTGGGACTGCCCAATGAAGTGATCACCACAGGAACTTTATTTGAAATACAAATTTCAAGGTGTTTTTCAAACCATGGATTGGCACGTTGTACAATGAGGTTCATTCCGTAAGTCCCTTGCTTTCCAGCTCTTTCTTCCAGTAGTTTATTCAATCTTTTGAGGACGTCATCCAATTCTCCGGGGCTCCTGTAGTTTAGTGAAGGAAAACAGCCTAAAATCCCTGCCTCGATAGCTTCAATCACCATAGCCTCATTACTGACGAGGAAGAGTGGAGCCATGACTATGGGATACCGTAAATTCAATAGTTTCGTAAAATCGTTTTGAATGATCATATGTTGTTTAAATACTCCTGTTTTCCTTGCATTTCGTTCAATACAAAGGAAAGAAACCTTCCAATTGTTAATATCCCATGAAAAAATATTTTTACACGGGTTCGCAGGCATCTTCTAATCAGGTAATTTGGCACAATATCATACAGTTTTCCTGCTAAATTATGGTTATAATACTCCAATAGCCATGGAACAAGCGTATATTTGCAGAGCTAAAAAAAGAAATGGTCACAAGAATTTTTGACATCCCCTCTCACTATCACAATAAGTTTCCTAAGGATAATGCATTGGCCGCAAAGGTTAATGGTAAGTGGGAGTTGTATTCAACCGCTGATTTTATTAGAATAGGAAACAGCTTAAGCTGTGGTTTGATGAAACTTGGTATGAAGAAAGATGATAAAGTAGGAATCATCTCTAACAACAGACCAGAATGGAATTTCACGGATCTTGCCATGCTTCAGTTAGGAATAGTGAATGTTCCCATTTACACTACTCTCAGTGAATCAGAAATTGCGTTTATCCTCAATGACTGTGGAGCAACATTATTGTTCGTGAGTGATGCAAGTCTCTACAAGAAGATCAATAGAGTCAAAGCAAATGTGCCTTCTTTGAAGGAGGTTTTTACATTTGACGTGGTTGAGGGTGCAACAAATTGGAAAGAACTATTGGTTGACCCGTCAAAAGAGGAGCTCGAAAGATTGGAATCAATCCGCAACAGCATTAAGGAGAGTGATCTGGCTACACTGCTTTATACGTCCGGCACCACCGGCACCCCTAAAGGTGTGATGCTTGCTCACAGCAACATTGTAAGCAATGTGTTGGCTTCCGAGAAGCTTTGTCCGGTCAACCATCAACATAAGGCGCTTAGTTTTCTTCCTTTGTGCCATAGTTATGAACGAATGTTGACCTATTTGTATATGTATATTGGTGTATCCATTTACTATGCAGAGACCATGGATACGATAGGTGACAATTTGAAAGAGATTAAACCGGAATTATTCTCGACAGTACCGCGTTTACTCGAAAAGACATACGATAAAATTACAAAGAAGGGTACCGAGCTTAGCGGAATAAAAAAGGCGCTCTTCTTTTGGGCATTGAACCTTGGTCTGAAGTATGAAATGCATGGAAAGAATGGCGCTTGGTATGAGTTTCAGCTGAAGATTGCCAATAAGCTGATATTCTCAAAATGGCGGGAAGCACTTGGTGGAAATATCCGTGTTATAGTGAGTGGTGGAGCGGCTTTGCAACCACGGTTGGCCAGAGTGTTTTGGGCAGCAGGAATTCATGTACTTGAAGGCTATGGTTTAACAGAAACATCTCCGGTAATTTCTGTGAATAATCTGGAGAAGGATGGTGCAATGTTTGGTACTGTAGGCACTGTTATTAAAGATGTAAGCGTGAAGATCGCTCCTGATGGTGAAATTCTGTGTAAAGGTCCTAACGTTATGCAGGGATATTATAAGAGGCCTGATCTCACGAAAGAAGCCATTGATGAGGATGGTTGGTTTCATACAGGGGATATCGGTGTGATGATAGACAACCGGTATTTAAAAATTACGGACCGGAAAAAGGAAATTTTTAAGACTTCAGGGGGGAAATTTATTGCACCTCAAGCCCTGGAAAACAAATTCAAAGAGTCTCCTTTCATCGAACAACTGATGGTGATCGGTGAAAATAAAAATTTTGCAGCTGCGCTCGTGGTGCCATCCTTTGCACACTTGCGCTCCTGGTGTGAACATAAAGGAATTACTGATGGGTCCAATGAAGAACTTATTAAAAATCCTGAAGTAATAGCCCGTATCGATAAAGAAGTCAAAGAGTTTAATGCAGGGTTTGGAAAAACGGAGCAAATAAAAAGAATTAAATTGTTGCCGAAGGAATGGACTGTGGATTCCGGCGACCTCACGGCAACTTTAAAACTTAAGAGAAAGATAATCGCCGAGAGGAATGCAAAACTTATTGATGAGATATATTCTTCTTAAAACTCCTTTATCTCAGGAGGTGCGAAGAATTTGAACAAGGAAATTGAGTGCAATCGAAATAAAATTCAGGGATGTCAACGAATAGAATTATCAAGAGAGTAGCCGTATTAGGTAGCGGGATTATGGGAAGTCGCATTGCCTGCCATTTTGCTAATATTGGCATGGAGGTTTTACTGCTTGATATATCTCCCAAAGAACTAACTGATGAAGAGAAGCAAAAGGGGTTTACACTTGAGCTTCCTTTGGTTCGCAACAGAATTGTTAATGACGCACTACAAAACACCCTGAAAGCTTCTCCTTCGCCACTTTACAAAAAATCTTTTGTTTCTCGCATCAGGACAGGGAATTTCACGGATAATATGAAAGATATTGCTTCGTGTGATTGGATACTTGAGGCAGTCATCGAGAATATTGATATTAAAAAATCAGTCTTTGCGGAAGTAGAAAAGTATCGGAAACCGGGAACCATTATATCGTCAAACACCTCCGGCATTCCGATTCATCTCATGTCGGAGGGAAGAAGTGAAGACTTCAAGAAGCACTTCTGCGGAACACATTTTTTTAATCCGCCCAGGTATTTACGATTACTCGAAATTATTCCCGGTCCTGCTACCGATAAAAATGTCCTGGATTTTTTGGCACATTATAGAGATGTTTACCTTGGAAAAACTACGGTGCTTTGCAAAGATACTCCGGCATTTATTGCAAACAGAATCGGAGTGTTTTCAATCATGTCATTGTTCCATCTCGTTGAGAAGATGGGTTTGAGCGTTGATGAAGTGGATAAATTAACAGGCCCGGTCTTAGGTCGTCCGAAATCAGCAACATTCAGAACGTGTGATGTAGTTGGTATTGATACATTGGTGAAGGTTGCAAATGATGTGTATGATCGTTGCCCTAATGATGAATCAAAGAACTCATTTAAGTTGCCTGGCTATATTAAAAAAATAGTTGATAACAAGTGGTTCGGTGATAAATCGAAACAGGGGTTTTATAAAAAAGTTAAATCTGAAAGTGGAAAAAGTGAAATTCTTTCCCTCGATTTGACATCAATGGAATATGGTCCAAAAACTAAATCGAAGTTTGCAACTCTTGACCTGACAAAGAGCATCGAAAATGTAAAGGATCGTTTAAAAATTCTTTTATCCGGAACTGATAAAGCCGGTGAATTTTACCGCGAATCCTTTTCATCATTATTTCAATATGTAAGTAACAGAATTCCTGAAATTGCGGAGAATCCTTTGCAGATTGATGAGGCAGTGAGTGCAGGATTCGGATGGGAAACAGGTCCTTTCGAAACATGGGATATTCTCGGTGTAGAAAATGCTATTGCGATCATGAAATCCCTTGGTTACACTCCTGCCAAATGGGTTGAGGAGATGCTAAAGAAAGGAAACAAGAACTTCTTTGTCATTAAAGAAGGCATACGTCACTTTTATAATCCGCAAACCGGTCTTTACGAAAAAACTCTTGCCGCCGGATCAGTACTCTTTTTGGACAACCTCCGTGAAAAAACAATTTGGAAGAATGCAGGCGGCTCCTTGATTGATCTCGGTGATGGAGTCTTGAATTTGGAATTTCATACAAAGATGAATACGATAGGAGGGGAGATTATACAAGGTGTGAATAAAGCCATCGAAATTGCCGAAAAAGATTTTAAAGGATTGGTTATTGCAAATGAAGGTCAGAATTTCTCTGCCGGTGCAAATCTTGCCATGATATTTATGTTTGCAACCGAACAGGAGTTCGATGAAATTGATATGGCAGTACGTGCATTTCAGAATATGAACATGCGTGTTCGCTATTCATCGGTTCCGGTTGTCGTTTCTCCACATGCACTTTCTCTTGGTGGAGGTTGCGAAATGACCTTGCATGCAGATAAAGTTGTTGCCTCTGCCGAAACATATATTGGTTTGGTTGAATTTGGTGTAGGTTTAATTCCAGGAGGAGGTGGAAGTAAAGAGATGACATTAAGGGCATGTGATGCATTCAGAGATGGGAATCTTGATGAACAGACCTTGAAAGAATATTACCTGAATATTGCCATGGCTAAAGTATCGACATCCGGTCATGAAGCATATGATTTAAGAATTCTCCTGGAAGGAAGGGATGAAATTGTCGTAAATCCAAATCGTGTAATAACAGAAGCGAAAAGGGCTGTTCTGGAATTAGCGCACGATGGGTACACCATGCCAACACATCGTAAAGATATAAAGGTTTTAGGACGCAATGCACTTGGTATGTTTTTTGCGGGAGCAAATGCCATGGTTTCCGGCCATTTTATTTCCCCGCATGACCAATTGATTTCCCAAAAACTTGCTTACGTGATGTGCGGAGGTGATTTGTCAGCAAATACATTAGTCTCTGAACAATATTTATTGGATTTGGAGAGAGAGGCTTTTTTATCACTCTGCGGGGAAAGAAAAACACTCGAAAGAATTCAGAGTATACTTATATCAGGAAAACCACTACGAAACTAAACATAAGCTCATGCTACCCTTGCGCGTACAATTTAAAATAGCTCTTCTAAAGAAATGCTTTCTTCTTGCCATTCTGTGTGTGGCAACACTTCTTCCTGTTTCCGGCTTCTCTCAGGCTAAAGAGGAGAAGCCCAAGTATGCCCCAGGTAGAGAAAAACACCGAAATAAAACTGATGAAATTGGCCGTAAGCAAGGCACCTGGATGTTTTACAACAACTTTGGCGAAAAAATATCCGAAATCGATTTCGTGAATGATCAGAAAGAAGGTATCGAAAGAAAATTTTATGGCTATAATAAAGTTCGGGAAGAAACGGAGTTTCTGGCTGCCGTAAAAGATGGCCAATACACCAGATATTATTTTTCCGGTCAGGTTGCAAAGGAAGGATTTTATAAGGAAGGAAAAAAGGACGGTAAATGGACGCGTTATTTCGAAGACGGTTCTATACGCCAGGAAGGAAATTACAAGATGAACAAACGTGATGGTGTATGGAAAACCTATAACAGAAAGGGAACAGTCGTTAGTCAATCTACCTACCATAATGGTGTGGATGCTGCCGTAATTGAGGCGGCTTCACAAAAGAAAAAGGAAGAAGAGAAAAAAGCGGCTGAGAAAAGGGCAGCAGAGGATAAGAAAAAAGGTATACCCGTAAAGAAAGGTTTAAAATCGGATTCTACAGTTACACCGGTGAAGAAGTAAATTTTCTCTTCTTATTTCCCCGGGGTATTTATAATTTATCATCAGATAAAACATGAACGCATACATCATAGCAGCACACAGATCAGCAGTTGGTAAAGCGCCTAAAGGAAAGTTTAGGAATTTCAGACCTGATGATTTAGCCAGCAGCATTATCCAACATATTATGGCATCCCTTCCTCAGCTCGATAAGGATGAGATTGATGATGTAATAGTTGGAAATGCAACACCTGAAGCTGAACAGGGTTTGAATATTGGTCGGATGATTTCGCTAATGGGCCTTGACACCGTGAAAGTACCCGGTATGACAGTGAATAGGTATTGCGCGTCCGGCCTGGAAACAATTGCCATTGCCTCTGCTAAAATTCATGCAGGTATGGCTGATTGCATCATAGCTGGTGGTGTGGAATGTATGTCACCTATACCTTTTGGTGGATGGAAGATCGTTCCTAATTTCAAAGTCGTGCAATCCAACCCGGATTATTACTGGGGAATGGGGCTTACTGCAGAAGCTGTGGCAAAAGATTATAAAGTTTCCAGAGAAGACCAGGATAAATTTGGATATGAATCAAATTTAAAAGCAGTTAAAGCTATTGCAGATGGAAAATTTGCAGATGAGATTGTACCGGTGAAGGTTACTGAGGTTTTTCTTGATGAGAACGAAAAAAAGAAAACAAAGGAATTTATTGTCGATACCGATGAGGGTCCACGTAGCGATACAACGATCGAACGAATGGCGAAACTCAAGCCGGTATTTGATTCGCGTGGTACTGTCACCGCAGGAAATTCCTCTCAAACCAGCGACGGGGCTGCCTTCGTCCTCATTGTAAGCGAACGCATGTTAAAGAAGTTAAATGTTCAGCCAATTGCCAGACTTGTTGACTATGCAGTAGCCGGGGTTGAACCGAGAGTGATGGGAATTGGTCCGATTGAAGCGATTCCAAAAGTACTCAAACACGCCGGAATGAAGCAGGATGATATCCAGCTCATAGAATTGAATGAAGCTTTCGCATCTCAGTCTCTCGCCGTGATGCGAACTCTCAATTTAAATCAGGAAATTGTAAATGTAAATGGTGGCGCAATTGCACTGGGTCATCCTCTTGGATGCAGCGGTGCAAAATTATCAGTTCAGTTATTTTCTGAATTGCGTCGCAGGAAGCAAAAGTTCGGTATGGTCACAATGTGCGTTGGCACCGGCCAGGGAGCTGCAGGTATATTTGAACTATTGAATTAAACGACTCTTCCCAATAAACGGCCAAACTTTTGATTTAAGCGAAGCTTGATTGGTGCTTTTTACAAAGCTTTTTCTTCATTTTTACTTATCTTTCATCATTCAAAGAAGTTGTTTTCCAATGGTATGCAAATAATTCAGTTGAAACTGCAACCATTCATAGGATTTCCGCTAAAAACATAATTCACCGATATTAATTATTAGGTTAAAATTCATTTCCAATGGCTCAAGAAATATCCACTACAGAAACAATTAAAGGAGGCGAATTCCTTATTCGTGAAACTAAAGCGGAGGATGTATTTATCCCTGAAGAATGGAATGAGGAGCAACTGATGATCGCGCAAACTTGCAGAGATTTTCTTGAACAGGAAGTCTATCCCAATCTTGATCGAATTGATGCACAGGAGGAAGGATTGATGCAAAGCATTCTGGACAAGGCAGGTGAACTTGGACTCTTGGGTATTTCAATTCCTGAAGTTTATGGTGGATTTGGGAAGGATTTTGTCACCGGAATGCTGGCAACAGAAAATCTGGGTGCCGGTCATTCTTTCTCAGTAGCCTACGCAGCACATACAGGTATTGGAACTCTTCCCATCTTATACTACGGAAACAATGCTCAGAAGGACAAGTATGTTCCAAAACTTTCTACCGGTGAGTGGAAGTCCGCTTATTGCCTTACTGAACCCGGTTCTGGCTCTGATGCCAACGCTGCTAAAACAAAAGCAGTACTGTCGGCTGATGGGAAGAATTATATACTTAACGGGCAGAAAATGTGGATTACAAACGGAGGTTTTGCCGATGTATACATAGTCTTTGCGAAGATCGACAGCGATGAGAATCTGAGCGCATTTATTGTAGAAAGATCCTTCCCCGGAATTTCATTGAACCCGGAAGAACATAAAATGGGAATTAAAGGAAGCAGTACCCGTCAGGTGTTTTTTAACGATTGTATAGTGCCTGTTGAAAATCTTTTGAGTGAAAGAGGCAATGGTTTTAAAATTGCCGTGAATATTCTAAACTTGGGTCGAATTAAGTTAGCAGGAGCAGCAATTGGTGGTTCTAAGAGAATTTCAACTCAATCTATCGCTTATGCCAATGAACGACAACAATTCGGCAGACCAATATCTAAATATGGTGCGATCAGATATAAACTTGCTGAACAAGCCATCCGAATTTATGCCTGTGAAGCTGCTATTTTTCGTTGCAGCAGAAACATGGAGGATGCCATCTCAACATTAATTGCTTCGGGAATGGAGGAGGGGAAAGCTAAATTAAAGGGGGTAGAACAATTTGCTGTTGAAGCTGCAATTCTAAAAGTTGACGGAAGTGAAGTACTCGATTATGTGGCAGACGAAGGTGTTCAAATATACGGAGGGATGGGTTACAGTGCAGAGGCTCCAATGGACAGAGCATATCGTGATGCCAGAATAAACAGGATTTTTGAAGGTACGAATGAAATCAACCGTATGCTCGCTGTTGACATGATGTTGAAGAAAGCGATGAAGGGTGATTTGGATCTGATGGGCCCGGCAACCAAGGTTGCCTCTGAACTCATGCAGATTCCTGATATGTCTAATGTTTCAGAAGGATTTTTTGACGCAGATAAAAAGGCGATAGCAGACTTTAAAAAAGCAGTGCTTTTGGTGGCAGGTTCGGCCGTTCAGAAGCTGATGATGGAACTTGCGAAAGAACAGGAAGTTCTCATGAATATAGCTGATATGTTAATCGATTTATATGTTAGCGAATCTGTTCAACTAAGAGTAGAAAAGCTGGCCGGCATCAAAGGAAATGAAGCTTGTAAGGAGCAAATTGAAATGATGCGGGTTTATCTTTATGATGCAGCTGATAGGATCAATAAGGCCGGAAAAGATGCTATCACCTCTTTTGCAGAAGGGGATGAACAAAGGATGTTATTGATGGGTCTTAAGCGCTTTACCAAGATGCCTTCAATGAATGTAAAGGAATCAAGAAGGACCATTGCAGCAAAGCTTATTAAAGAGAACAAGTACTGTTATTGAGCAATTACAGTCACTCTTCCCTAATTCTTAATCCGACTGACTTTTATTTAAATTCATCGAAAATTGATTTTTTTTCGTTAGGTAAGGTGATTATTTTCGGGACTTCCTTCAATTCTTAACTAATTATTAATGAAGGATTAGACTGAGTTCATTACCTTTGTACTATGTGTGAATTTAGTCGTGTGAAATTTTACTTTTTCATACCTTATATTCGATTTGTTTTACTGACCATTTTCTTCATAAGTGCTAAGAGTACGCTGTATTCTCAGCCTTGTTTTGAACATGCTTTTGGCGGTTACCTTAACGAAGAAGCGAGTTTAGTACGGCCTACTTTCGATCACGGTTATGTGATAATTGGAACTCGTGATGATACCACTCATCATACAAGAGCTTATTATGTTTTAAAACTTGACAGTTTGGGTATTCCCCAATGGGAAAAATCTTATGGTGACGCCTTCAATCAGAATGGATCTTCCATCGTTCAAACTTATGATAGTGGTTATGCATTCGTCGGCTCACATGCTTCTGCCTTATATAATGCCGTTGCAGAGGTTGTAAGAATCAGTCCAACAGGAAGCCTTGTTGCCTCGAAGACTTACCCGCCTTTTGATGGTTGGGCAACCGAGGGAATAGGAATTGTAGCAACGCCGGACTCCGGCCTCGCTATTTCGACATATACTGATGGGTTTATTTCACAAAATTTCTATACCCTCTCGAAACTGAAACAGGATCTCAGTATCAATTGGACAAATTTTGTTTCATTCGATGGTTCCATAATGAATGAACATGATGCTGTTCAGAGTCCGACCGGAAATTTATTTACCCTTGGTCATTATGCAAATTTTTACTACAGCTCTCCTCCAATATTAAATGTAACGGAGGTAAGAAAGATCAGTCCGGGTGGCTCTTTGTTGCTTGATACTTTGTATGCCTGGAATTCCGTTTCGAACTCAATCTCACCAACCAGTGACGGTGGTGTGATAATTTGTGGTGATCGCGACACACTAGGTGATAAGAATATATCAATTACTTTATTGGATAGCACAGGGAACCTAAGATGGCAAAAAATTCTTGGTAGTTCACGAAATGAATCCGGAAGGCATGCTCGCCAAACAAAGGATGGTGGATTTGTTATACTTGGCAGTGTCCCGCATCTCTATTTTCCATTGCTCAATGATATAATTCTTGTGAAAGTAAATGCTCAGGGAGACAGCTTATGGACAAGAACTTTTGGAGCGACATTTGATGATGTAGCCGTTCATATGCAGGAAACCTATGATGGTGGGTTTATTATTTTAGGTAGAACCAATAGTTTTGATTCAGCTCATATCTATCTGATCAAAACGGATAGCATGGGAGTCATTTCAACGCCATATAAAATTTCCGGTCCCGGAAATTATTTTTGTAAAGGTGATTCGGTGGTATTGAAGCTTAATCCGCTCCCGGCTCCGGGATCAACTGTTCAATGGTCAAGTTCTGAAACCGGTGACAGTATACTCGTTGGGAAAAGCGGAAATTACACAGCTTCAATCACAGACAGCCTGGGTAATTCAACAACAACTCCAAATTATTTTTTATTCTTTGCTACTATAGCTGACGCCAGACTCAGTACATCAGACACTATGGGAGTATGCACCGGCGCCAAACTTGAAAATCTGGCAGCGGCTGGCTTGTCATTTTCATATACCTGGTATCTGGATGACACCTTGCTGGCAGATATTAAAACTAATTTTCTGCGGCCGACCCGTTCAGGAAAGTATTCGTTGAGGGTTGATAATTATTGTGGAACCGATGCAGACACAGTTGTCATCGATTCCTTGTACTCTTTACCACCTGCCCCGGTAATGAATTTTTCCGGGAACAAATTTATTTGTGTTGGAGATAGTTTGAATTTATTTGTACCCGATAGTAATCTATCTTACCAATGGTGGTACTCGCCGGCAGGTCCCGCTCAGCCGGTGGCGGGTGCAACTGATACTTCTTTCATGGCTTTGAGAGAAGGATACTATTTTGTTCAGGCGACAGATTTTCATTCATGTGAAAGTTCATCAATTCCTCTGAATATATACTTTGACAAGTACCCTGCCTACGTAAACACATCCGGACCTGTGAGCTTTTGTCAAGGTGGTCACGTAATTTTGTCAGCGCCATCCGGGACAGATTTTTTATGGAATACAGGAGATACAGTAAACTCATTGTTTATTAACACAGCTGGCGATTTCTGGTATTCTATGACTTCCATGTTTGGTTGCCCGAAATTTTCTGATACTGTGAGAACAGAGGTTTATTTGAAACCATACATTAACCTTGGTCCAGATACAACAATCTGTAACTACAATAATTTTCTTGTGGACGCCGGACCCGGATACAACACCTATTTGTGGCAAGATGGAAGCACTAACCAGACTTTTTTAGCCGGGACATCTTCTCCCGGACTTGATTCGGCAATCTATTTTGTCGACGTTACAGATGTTAACGCATGCGCCAACAGAGACTCGATAATGGTACGTTTCGATGTTTGTCAGACAGTAAATGAATATTTGCTGAATGGAGAAAATATTATTGTAAAATCAACTGGTTCTTTTGAAGGTGGTATTACAGCATACAATTCTACCTCTGATAATGTTGAATTAGAAATCCTCAACCTTTCAGGTCAGTTACTGATCAGCAAAATACTTGGTCCAGGTCTCACTTACTTAGCAGGCACCGGATTCCCACCGGGATTATATTTTTATTTAGTCCGGGATCAAAAACAGCTTTTAAAAGCAGGAAAAGTACTCCTTCAATAGCCTTGATTTTCAGATGTTTCATCTGTTTTTCATGTTTTTTCGTATCTTTGCATTATTCATGACAGCATTCAAGCGAATTCTTGCAATAGTTTTGGCCACCGTGGTTTTCGTATCATCCGGTGGTGTAGTGCTTGCTGTTCACATTTGTTCTAAAAATTCCAGCAAAGAAGTTTCCTTCTTCAGTAACGAAACCTGTTGCTCAAAGAAAACGTCTTGTTCGAATTCTGATTTTCAAAAGATTCTTAAGAAAAATTGCTGCAATCTTAAGATCACTTATCACAAGGTTGATATCTCCTCAATAAATTCTGAGGTTGCACCACTTCCGATTCATGTAATTGATGTTAGCCATTTCAACTTCGAAAATGCTTTTGTTCAGCAGGTAATTTTAAAAAGTGTTTTAACCAATAAAGCTCCTCCATTTTTTACTGGAGGCAAATCCTTTCTTGCTATTTCTGAGAACTATTTGATTTGATTTTTGTGATGATGTTTAGGCGAAAAGCCTGAGACCTCTTAGTGGGTTTAATGTACATTCAATCACAAAATTTGTATCAAATGAAATATTATCAATTTATTGGAACTTTATTTCCTGCTTCCACAGGTGGCATTGCAGATGAATCATCTCATTACCGGGGGAAGGCTGAATGTAAATGGAATTTTCTTTCACGGAATTTTTTTAGATTCAGAACTTTAATTTCTTCTTTCTTCCTGTTGTGTGCCCTTGGCAATCCTCTAATTGCCAACTCGCAAGAATTGTTGAAAGGAAAAGTTGTGGATAGAGACAATGTCTCCAAAACCGAGAATGAACTTCCCGGAGCGAATGTTTATTGGATTGACGGATCATTCCCGACAGTTACCGATGAACATGGAAATTTCAGTATAAGCTTACCTGATGCCTTGCCGGCTAAATTAATAGTCAGCTTTGTCGGATTTCAAACTGATACCATACTTGTCGAAAAGCAAAAGAAAATTAAGGTCATTTTGAAAAGCAGTGTAGAATTGCAAGGAGTCGATATTACGGCAAGACGTGAAGCCGTTGGAATATCCACAATCAATCCTATAAATATTGAAAAGATTACTCAAAAGGAACTATTAAAGGCAGCCTGCTGCAACTTGTCCGAGGCATTCGAGACAAGTCCGACAGTAAATGTTGCTTACAAGGATGCAGTAACGGGAGCGAAGGAAATTCAAATGCTTGGTCTTTCAGGTGTGTATTCTCAATTGATGACTGAAAATATTAGTTCTATGCGCGGAATAAGCGGAATTTATGGACTGGCATTCATACCAGGTCCTTGGATGGAATCTATACAAGTGACTAAGGGCAGTGGTTCAGTAGTCAATGGATACGAGTCGACTACCGGTCAGATCAACATTGAATTGCTTAAACCGGATGTAGATGAAACGCCTCGTTTTTATTTGAACCTTTTCAGAGAGCTTAACGGAAACTCTGAGATTAACACACATTTCAAAAGAACTATAAATGATAAGTTGAGCAGTATATTAATGCTGCACGGAAATTATATGGGAAGAGAGATGGATCACAATGGGGATCATTTCAAAGACGTTCCGACCGGTCAGCAGTTTAATCTGTATAACCGCTGGCAATACCATAGTGGAAATAAATTAGAGTCTCAGTTTGGCTTAAAACTCCTCACGGACAGGCGAGAAGGAGGGCAATTGAAAGATGCTGTGGCAACAGGTCCTTCGGGACAAATTTACTCGACACAGGTCGAGAACAAACGGGCGGAGGCGTTTTTGAAAGTTGGAGTGATATATCCCGATAAGCCATTTAAAAGCATAGGAAATATTGTCAATGTTTCAATTCATGATTTGAAATCAAACTTTGGTCTGAAATCGTATGATGCCACGCAGAAAAGTTTTTTTATCCAGAGTATTTACCAGAATACCTTCGCTCAGACAAACCACCAGTATAAATTCGGACTAAACTACCGATATGATATCACTGAGCAGAAGTATAACAATCAGCCTTTACAAATTATTGAAAATATTCCCGGAGTATTTGCAGAATACACATACAATTATATTGATAAATTAACAGCTATCGCCGGAGTGAGGGAAGATTATCATAACAATTATGGTTGGATATTTACTCCAAGATTTCATGCCAAGTATAACCTTACCGATAATTTTCTTGTGAGACTGAGCGCAGGAAAAAGTTTTAGAGTGGCCTCCTTGTATTCAGATAATATCAGCGTGATGGCTTCGTCAAAAGCACTTAAAATTACAGAAGACATTCTTCCTGAGAGAGCATGGAATTATGGTTTTAACAGCACAATTAAATTTACCTTTTTTGACCGGGAAGCCTCTCTGAGTGGTGATATTTATCGAACCGATTTTATAGATCAATTGATAGTGGATGCTTATTCTGATTCTTCATCAATTTTATTTTATAATTTGAGTGGTAAATCTTATTCCAATAGCATTCAGTTTACGTTCAACTACGAGTTATTGCCTCGTCTCGATGTTCGGCTTGCTTATAAGCTTGATGATGTAAAGTCGACCTACCTCGGAATATTGCAGGATAAACCCCTGGTGTCAAGAAATAAGGCTCTTGGAAATATTGCATACACAACAGCAAATGAACACTGGAAATTTGATTATACACTTATTTGGGACGGACAGAAGAAGCTCCCCGTAACATGGGAGCATGCCGATCATGGACAGCTCAGTTCTTACTCTCCTGATTTTTATATCATGCATGCTCAGGTGACTAAAGTATTCAGGAAATTTGAGTTGTACGGGGGCTGTGAGAATCTTCTTGATTTCACCCAACACCAACCTGTAATTAACTCTGATAATCCGTTTAGCAACGAGTTTGATGCTTCACGGATATGGGGACCTGTAGATGGTCGCAGAGTTTTTGCAGGGTTTCGCTATAAATTTCAATAACTAAAAAAATAATCCGACATGAAAAATATCAGAATTTCAATTATTGTACTTCTTGCATTTCTTTTTTCTTCTTTGGAGGGAATTGCACAAGTGGATACCGTCAAAATTGCAACTTCGTCCCTTTGTAGTACATGCAAGAAAAAGATTGAGCATGATTTGTCTTTTGAAAAAGGAGTGAAGAAATCTGAAGTGGATATCGATACAAAAGTCGTAACGGTAATCTATGACTCAAAAAAGACAAATCCTGATAAAATTAGGATGGCGATCACAAAATCAGGCTATGATGCAGACTCCTTAAAGGCTGATCCAAAGGCATTCAATCGACTTCCTGATTGCTGCAAGGATCCTGATGCACATCATTAATTCATAAGCTTGCCAGCACGAGAAAAATGCTGTACAGTGTATGCTGCTAATTTACTTTTCGATGGAATAGACTAATTCTCCATTGATATAAGTTGCCAGTACCTTTACGTCTGGAATTTTCTTTTCGGAAATTTCCATGATATCTTTGTCAAGCACTACGAAATCAGCGAATTTTCCATCCTCCAGGCTGCCCTTATTTTCATCTTCAAAATTTGCATAGGCAGCCCAAATTGTCATTCCACGGAGTGCATCTTTTTTGCTCAATTCATTTTCTTTTTGAAAACCATTTTCAGGGTAACCGCTCAAATCCTTTCGCTGAATTGCAGCATAAAAAGTATATAGCGGATTGATATTTTCTACCGGGAAATCAGTACCTAAAGCAATAATACCTTCTGCACCTTGTAAAAGATCATTGTATGCATAGGCATATTTTATTCTATCGGCACCTAATCTTTCTTCGGCCCAATACATGTCACTTGTTGCATGCGTAGGTTGCACTGAAGGTATAATTGAATTGTCACCGAACATTCTCATCACTTTAGGATTCACTACCTGACAATGTTCAATTCTCCAACGACGGTTGTTCTCTCCACTTACATAATTTTTATAAATGTTTAGAACCGTTTCAACCGCAGAATCTCCAATAGCATGCGTACAAAATTGGAAACCATTTTGCTTCGCTTCAGAGGCAAGTAGATCAAGGTATTTTTCGTTTTTTAACATATACCCGAAATGGTGTGGCTGATCTTTATATGATTCTTTTAGACACGCACCCCTTGAACCTAATGCTCCATCAGCATAAACCTTGATGGCTCTTACCGTTAATCTGTCGGAAATTATTGGGCCGGTTTTAAAAAATTGCTCACGAGTTTCAGCAGCATCAGACATCATTGCATAAATTCTCATTTTAAGTTTACCGGTTGCTTGTAGCTTTTCTAAAACTGCAATTGAATCTTTACCAAGCCCGGCATCATCAACTGTTGTTAATCCCACCGCGAAACAATTATGTTGAGCTTTCAATAAAGCGGCTTCAACCAGATCCGGACTGAATTCAGGAATTTTTGAAGTGACCAAGGTAACTGCATTGTCCAGAATCAGGCCTGTTAATTTTCCATCTTTTTGCAAGATTTCTCCGCCGTCAATTTTTGTCTCAGTAGTTATTCCGGCCAGATCGAGTGCTACCTGATTGCATAATGCTGCATGACCATCAATCCGGAAAACAAATACAGGTATTTCCGGAAATAAACTGTCCAATTTTTCTTTACTCGGATACTCTTTAATCTTCCAGTCATTCTGATCCCAGCCTCTTGCTAAAATCCATTCGAATTGATTTGTCTTTGAAAATTCAATGATTGAATCAATTATTTCTTCAAATGATTGCGTGCCTGTCAGATCACACTTTAACAAATCGGTTGCATAGCCAAAAAAATGGCAGTGAGCATCAATGAAACCCGGATACACAAATTTTCCCTTGAGGTTTATAATATTTTCTGATGTGTAATCGTCTAAAATTTCATCAGAGTTCCCCATTGAAACTATTTTCCCGTTTTTTACTGCAAAAGCTTGTGTAATAGTGAAAGCATTGTTAACAGTATAAACGGTGGCATTATGTACAATAAGATCGACATTTCTCTTTGAGTGGCAGCCGTTAATAAGAATTAACATAGTTGATATCAAAAAGAATTGTAAATGGCGCAAATAGTTCATAGAGTATGGTTAAATTTGAAGCTGAAAGTAAACTATTCCTGAAAAAGAAAAAAATCTGATTTGACTATTATGCAAACTGAGCCGGATTTATTGCGTTTTCCAATTGGAAAATTTAAAATTCCTGAATCATATTCAAGAGGAAATTTTGAAGCCTGGATACAGCAACTGATGGTGTTGCCAAAGCAATTGAATAAGGAGGTTATCGATCTGAATCAGGAACAGTTAGATACGCCTTACCGGCCTGAAGGATGGACAATCAGGCAAGTTGTGCATCATCTCGCAGATAGTCATTTGAACAGCTATTGCCGGTTTAAATTAGCGCTAACGGAGGATACACCTACGATTCGCCCTTACTATGAAGATCGTTGGGCTGAACTTGAAGATGGGAAGCACGCTCCGGTTGAAATTTCTTTGCAATTACTTGATGCACTCCATAAGCGATGGGTTTATTTGCTGGAACGTATGAGTGAAAAGGATTGGGAAAAAAGATTTTTTCATCCCGAATCAAAGAAGGAGTTTGAATTAAAAACAATATTAGCCTTGTACGCCTGGCATTCAGAACATCATCTTCAACATATAGTTCAGCTTAAAAAAAGATTGGGTTGGGAATAGTTTTAATGGAGCACAATATTTTTTAATCTTATTTAATGGCAATGAATAAATGTAGTTTTATTTTTACCGGATTGAAATATATATTTCTCTTTGTTTTTGGGTTTCTTTCTCTTCAGCCATTTACCACAGCAGCACAGGAGAAAACAGTAATGGATGAAATGGAGATGAAGTCCTACTTTTTTGTACTCCTAACGAAAGGGGAGAAGAGAGATCAGGATTCAGCAACCGCAGCTCAAATTCAAAAAGGCCACCTGGAAAATATTGGTCGTTTGGCGAATGAGGGTAAAATTGACATAGCCGGTCCTTTTTTAGATGATAGCGACTGGCGAGGTATTTTCATATTTAATGTGGAATCAGAAGCTGAAGTAAAAGCCCTGCTGGATACTGATCCGGCAGTCAAGGCAGGCAGATTGGATTATATTATTCATCCCTGGTATAGTCGCAAAGGTTCAGTTTTACGTTAGTATTCTTATCTTTGTGGCAGCTATTGAATGTTGAAGAATTTAATTCTCGAATAAAATTCATCTTGCTTTTTCACGTTCATGCAAACTATATTATTCAAAATCAATAAGGATTATTATCAATATGAGCAAAATCAGAAACTGGTGGAAACGCCGAAAAAAAGCAATCGTTATTGTCGCAGTAGTTATTTCTTCTGTTACATCTTTTGCATTTGTTGAAGATTATTATTTTGAAGTCAGCAAGAACCTGGACATTTATACGACTCTATTCAGAGATGTCAACATGTATTATGTCGATAGCGTCCAGCCGGGAGCTCTAATGAAAAAGGGCATTGATGCCATGCTTGGTTCATTGGATCCCTATACAGTTTTTATTCCTGAAAGTGACATTGAAGATTACCGAATGACCCACGTTTCTGCCGAGTATGGCGGAATTGGTGCACTTGTTCACCAACGTGAAGGGCGAATAGAAATCAGCGAGATCTACGATGGTTTTCCTGCACAGAAATTCGGATTGAAGGTAGGCGATCAAATTCTTTCAGTGAATGGAAACTCAACTGAGAATCGAAAAGTGGAGGATGTTACAAATTTCATGAAGGGTCAGAAGAACACTTCTGTTGTACTTCGGATAAAACGGGAGGGAGTAGCAGAACCGATTGAAAAAACGATAGTCCGTGATGAAATAAAATTTAAAAATGTTCCATATTACGGGATGGCGAATAATACCACCGGTTACATCAAGCTTACCCAATTCCTTGAGCACTCAGCAGAGGAAGTACGATCTGCATTACAGGAATTAAAAAAGAATCCGGATATGAAGTCCCTGGTTCTCGATCTCCGAGGGAATGGCGGAGGATTATTGAAGGATGCCGTGGATATCGTTAATCTTTTTGTTGATGAAGGGCAAAAAATTGTGTCTCAGAAAGGAAAAATCAGAGAGATGAACATGGAATATTTTGCTACACGCACTGCTGTTGATTCAAAAATTCCACTCGTTATCTTAATTGACAGGGGCTCAGCTTCCGCTTCTGAGATCGTGTCCGGTGCAATTCAGGAGCTGGATCGCGGCGTTATCATTGGACAAAGAACATTCGGTAAAGGATTGGTACAGCAGACTTATAATCTTTCGTATAATACTCTAATGAAAGTTACGATTGCCAAATACTATACACCTAGTGGCAGATGTATCCAAGCACTGGATTACAGTCATAGAGCCTCTGATGGAAGCGTGGCTAAAGTACCGGACTCGCTCATTACTGAGTTTAAAACGGCAGCCAAAAGAGTTGTCTATGATGGCAGTGGTATTTTTCCGGATATTTACACAGATCCGGGTGCATTTAGCAATTTGGCACAAGCCCTCTTTAGAAATTATCACATATTTGATTTTGCAAATAAATTTGCACGTGAAACTGATTCAATACCTCCTGCACGCGACTTTTCGCTAAGCGAAAAACAATACCAGGATTTCATTTCTTACCTGGATGGAAAAACATACGATTATACAGATAGAAGTGAAATTAAATTAGAAGAGTTTAAGGCAGCAGCTCAAAAAGATAAACGCTTTGCTTCCCTCAATACAGAATTCGATGCAATAAAAAAGAAACTGGAAGAAGACAAGAAGAAAGACCTCCTTAGCCGTCATGATGAACTTAAAGAAATACTTGAAGGTGAAATTTCTGCAAGATATTATTTCCAGAAAGGAAGACTTGAAACAAGTTTTAAGAATGATGTTGAACTGAAGAAAGCCATCGAATTATTTAATAATGAGGCTTTGTATGCAAGCATTCTTAAAGGTGAAGGGGAGTATAAAGTGATTGGAAAACCGGGGAGTGTTTCCCAGCTTAAGGCATTGGAAGAACGAGATAATGATGGATTAAACTGATCGGATCAGAATCCACCTTAGCTTATATCAACTGTTCTATTTTATAATATTCTCTCACAGCTGATTCACACAGCGGAACAAACTTCCTGTATAGTTCCTGAAACCTGGGTGAAGAAACCCAAAGGGTATTCTTTGGGTTGATATCTGTGAAACTTTTAAGGTGAATTTCCATCACCAGCGTATATGCTCTTCCGGAAATATCAGTGAGTAATCTGATTTCAGGAGTATGCATATTGGATTTTTTGGCTTCATCCAGAATTTCTTTCCAAATCTGAATGGATTCTTTTGCGGTGCCGAATCGAAGTTGAAATACATTGCGCTCGATAATCATGTTCCTAGTTATTAAAGGGTTATCAATGAATTTGCGACATTAAATCTATGAAATTTCCTGGCAAGTTTTATCAATTTGAACAATGAATACTGTTTTTGAAATCCCGGCTTGCATTATTGCCGGTTTAGACTAATTTGGCAAAATTGAAATTTGTTAATATTTGTGGAATCTATTAGGTTTGTAGCTTATTAATTGAATTTTTTATGGGAAGAGCGTTTGAAAAGCGTAAGCATAAAATGTTTGCGCGGTATGATAAGATGGCTAAGGCCTTTACGAAAATCGGTAAGGAGATTGCCATTGCCGTAAAAACGAGTGGGCCGGATCCAGACAATAATTCCCGCTTGCGAACTGCAGTATTAAATGCCAAAGGGCTAAATATGCCGAAGGATCGTATAGATAATGCGATAAAAAAAGCAAGTTCTAAGGAAGAAGGAAATTTTGAAGAGGCGATCTATGAAGGATATGGACCACACGGAGTAGCTATCGTTGTTGAAACGGCTACAGATAATCCCACCAGAACTGTTGCTAATATTCGAATGTATTTTAACAGAGGGAATGGTACACTCGGCAAGACAGGTTCTCTCGATTTTTTATTTCAACGCAAAGGTGTTTTTCGTATAAAAAATGACGGGAAAGTCAACACCGACGACCTTGAACTCGAATTGATTGATTTTGGTCTCGATAGTCTTGAAATAGATGCTGAAGAAATTATTGTTTATACAGCCTTTGAGGATTTCGGAAAAATGTCGAAAGCACTTGATGAAAAAGGAATAGCAGTGACAAAATCTGCACTTGAAAGACTTCCTGTCACAACAGTTGAGCTGAATGAAGAACAGCAAGATGAAATTTTACAACTGATTGATAAGTTTGAAGAGGATGATGATGTTCAGGCTGTTTACCACAATTTGCAATAATTAAATTGATAAACAAAAAAAACCGGATTCTTTCGAGTCCGGTTTTTTTTTGTAATAATTTTTATCGCATGAGGTACATTTTACCCCATCCTTTTTTGAAATATTTATCTGCATCAGTTTCGCGATGTTCAATGGATTCTCCCCTTATATCAGTTATAACACGATATAAATACAAGCCATTGGCCAGCTGATCACCGTATTCATCTTTTCCATCCCATGCATAGTCTGTGATATTTCTTCCTATGTGAATGTTGCCCAATTCATTCTGCATAATTTCACGCACAATCTTTCCGCTGATAGTCATGATTTGTATCTTCATGTATGTGGGAACTTCATTTCCTGTGAGAGTGAACACAAAGCGGGTAGAGGTGGAGAAAGGATTTGGATAATTCAGGACTTCAGTAATCGTTGAGCGATTAACAACCTCGAATGAAATTTTGTAATTGTATTTACCGCTTTCATTTTTAGAGGCATCCGTTGCTTCAACTTCGAATACATAAATTCCATCCTGTTGTAATTCCGGGTTCCAATCTATGCGACAACTGTTTTTTGGAAGCACTGCAGCACTGAATCGCATGGTTGGTGCATAGACTGCCGAATTAAAGTACACCCTTTGATAGGTATTTGAATTTGGTCCTTTTACATATACTTTAAAGTTAGAAGTATCATTCAAAGCAAGAAATTTATTCTCGTCGTGTAATTGAATATTAATGTTTGGTTTTCCACTAACGATATCTCCATCCAGAATATGAACTCCGTCAAATGTAACATCAAGTATAGGGTTGATTATATCTCTGGTCACGTCAAATTTAACCTCAGCTAAATTGTTGAAATGGTACTTTTCTGCCTGATGCGTAAGTCCCTGAGGATTTGCCTCTACCCATAAACTATTGCTGCCTGCTAATCCCAATGTAGTATCGATGACCAGGTTTGCAATTAAAAATTGTCCGGTCCTCAAAGAATCCAGTTTTACCGGAGGGAAAGTGTGTTTCAGCCGGTTCTTGTCATATAAATAAAAATTCATAGTTAAGCTGTCCATTGGCAGGTTGCCAATATTATCTATGGCGATATGCATACGAATTGTATCACCTTCGTTGATAGGGTTTTTGTAAAAATAAAATGAACGATTCGGATTCAAAGCACATTCCGGAACTTCATCATAATATACGCGCCAATATTTCATTTGAGCAGGTGTACGCATATCATCGTCACGGGAATAACTTTCAAGCTTGAGGTATTTATAATCATTTGCTGAAATCCATGCAAGACTTGTGTCTTTTCCTGTAAGGCTATACAAAATTTCTCTGGATAAGGTATCCCACTTGTTTGTTAAATTATTTAGTCCTAAAATATTGAGATGGACAATATCTGTGGTTGGGTTTTCGGAAGGAACCTGATTCCAATGCAAGGATTCCCATCTTGTTGAAGGGCCAATAATTTCAGATGTGACGGTTCCACGATTCCATTTGCTGCTTAGTTGTGCAGTCAGTGTGATAACATCAACAGGATCATTTCCGAATTGCTCCAACTTGGTGGAAACGTCGCCTTTTTTCATAAACAAAGCGAAGGGGCCATTATCCTGCAGAGAACTCATTGTAAATCCAAGTCCGTTGAATGCGTTAACAAAACCTGGATCTGCAGTTGAATACTGTGTGTTAAACCAACTATAGGCGATAATGTAATTCCCATTCGGAATTTGATTAATAAAATTTTGGATAGCCTGAATTTGTGCCGGAGTGTTAAACCTGAAGATAAAATAATTTTCAGGCCTGGTTCGGTTACATCCCGGAATATAACCTGAAGCGGTATTCGTTCCGCAAGTCCCACTAGTGAGAATAAACTCATTCGCCTGCCCAAAGTAATTGTTACATGTGTTCCATGGTTCCAATGAAATCGAATCCAGTACAGCTATCATGACCGCAGGATAGGTTTCACAGCCATCATATTCAATTACGGCATCGTTCAGATAGTAGCCTACAGCATTTACAGGAAGATCAACTCCTGTAGTATCATACGGGTTTCCTTTGGTTTGAGCCCGGAGCGATTTATTATTCAACACAAAATTGAATTTCCGATTGGTCGTATCATATTGAACATTCTCGTACTGATTGCTTTTAAACTGATAGAAATGTGATTGTGCAAAGCCGGACTTTCCGGATATGTACATAAAGGAGCTTTCCTGCCAGGTAAATTTAACCGGATCATCATAGATGGAATCGTTGGCTACTCTCCAGAAATAAACAGTACTGTCGATAAGAGTAAGGTTGGGTGGTGTCCATGAAATTACACCACCACTGTCAGTCATTAATGTAAATCGATAGAGCGGACTCCTTTGCATTCCTATTGTCGAGTCAACAATGGTCATGTCGACTGTATCAATCTCGAATTTATAAGTGCGGGCATCTGCAAGCGGATTGGCTGTGCTTGCCTTTAAGGTCACCGTGTTATAAGGATGTATGGCATACTTCGGAGGATAAACAGGAATAATATCATTCGATGAAATAAACAAAGAAGCAGTCGCGGTATTGTTTGAATAATTTTGATATTCATTCACAGAATCCGGAATATCTACTTCAACTTTAAATCGATTAATTCCTGCAGCATTAAATCCTCCTGTCGTTACGTTTAATACCAACTCGTCGTTGTAATAGCATCGACCTCGTTTTATGGAATAGACAGAATCGGTTCCATCAGGGAAAGTCCTTGTAACATGTACGTAAAAAGAATCCTGAACAGCCTTACCTATGTTTCGGGTGGATATGTGAACTGAAAAGGTATCGAGATCAGTAGCTATTTCGGCAGGTGTAAATCGAATATTCGGTTCCGTGATAACATATTCAGGTTTACTGAATGAGTTAAGTTTTAATGAAGGGTCTCCCAAAAGAGACATTTCATTACAAACCAATTGAATATTTGAAGAGCCGGGTATTTGAATTGTTTCGATGGCCTTTTTCATAAGATAACCAATGGAACGGCCATAATTGTGATAGGAAGCATTTTCAAAAAAAGCATTGGAGTAGGCGAACAAGTCCGGTGGGATACCTTGACCGACACTGGCAATGAATGCAATCGCTGCCTTTTGAGGTTCTAATACGAATTTCTCACTCACACTCCTTTGAGAAGTATGTATGTCTCCTGCGAAACATGAATTAGCTATGATAACGGGATACCTTCCGTGATTTCCGTATTCAGATGGTTCGTCTGTACTTTGGTCAAATCCTGATCCTGAAGCATGACCGAAAAAGGTCATCAAAGAAACTCCGGCATCAATTTTTTTCTGAAGTGAATCAGACTGATTAATAACGATTGGATTGGTACTTGATTTAAGGTACGTTGTAACATTCCCTCCATAGAGGCTATCTTCTAAGACGTTTTCGAATATCTTTAGGTAATTGGCTAATTGCTCCTGTTGATAAGGATTGTCTCCACCACCGAAATGTAAAATTTCTTTCATCCAGTCTTGAGGTGTTCCGTTCTGGGCAGCTTCATATTCTTCAACCTTGTGTAGGTAGTTTGATACATCCGTTCCACTTTCAGCACTCAATCTTCCTATTGGAATGACAGGTTCAAATAAAGAACCGTTTATTCCTGATACTAATAACAAATCGGAAGTAGGAACACCGTATGAGGGAACCAAACACGCTGCAAATAATGCAGGGTTTTGTCTGAAGTCTGCCGGGCTTATCGATTTTCCAAGGAGAAATATATGCTGTGGAGCTGCTACGCTTGTCCAACTATCCAGGAGAAACCTGCTGAAGTTTTTTATTGATAAAGGATGCTTTTGTATACCATAGGCAAATTGATCATACAGCTCATCAATGTCACACAGAACGGCTTTCCCTCCTGTGGTTATATCACGGTGAGCTTTATATGCCTGAGCCTGACTCCAAATCGCTTTGTTGGAAATAATAATAAAGGCTGAATCCCGAATGTTAGAGCTTTGTAAATAGTTATTAAAATACCCGAAATTATTTGAAACGTAGTTTATACCTGTAACCGTATTGAGCGAAATAATTTGGTTTGATGAGCTCAGGTAACACTTTTTTGGTTCAGGGTTTCCGTCATTGTCTACCAGGGCTTGATAAATTGTTCCGTTGCCTGTCACATTTATCCGTTTATGATTAGTCAGATCATAGAGAATAGGGTTGGAGCTTCCAGCATTGAAATTACTGATATCCATACGTGTTTTACCCTGCGGATCATCTTGTACATACATGGTAAATGCTGAGGCATTTTCCAGATTATATGTATGTGGATATTTTATTGAAAGCCAGTAAAAGGAACTATAATCGGATGTGCCAACCGGAGTTGTAACATTGTATACAAAGTTTGTATTCGCCGAAGTAAATGTTGCCGGCGAAATAGAAAAAGTATATTTTTTTAATTCCTGTACAAAATTTACGTCTGAAAAATTTGTTCCGGGAAATGAAAGGCTAATATTGTGTGGATTGTTGTTTACCCCACCAATCGCTGTGCGAATTTCCATGTTCGGACCGTTAACAAAAATGTTCGCCGTATTGGCTGTGATTGTCAATGGGTAATTCCCGCCGGAATAATTTCCAAAAACCCCGCTCCAGCCTTCACTTTCCACGTATTCGATGGATTGGTCGTTTCTTCCACGGTTGTACCCGGTGGTTTGTTCAATGTAAGTTTCTTTCGTGAAATATCCTGCCGGGGCAAAAGAGGAGAAATTAGTATTGTTTTGGATTGTCAGACGTTTACCATTCTGACTATTACTCCACGTAATAAAGTATATCGCAGTATCTGTAGAGAGACTGTAATTCGGATTTGCATGCTTAGAAGAGTCAGCATAAAGACTTTTATCAAAGGATCCATCGTTCTTGTTGCCATAGAATTCAATGAAATCATTTGTATCAAACGTTCCGTCAGATTCACCTTCGAGATAAATATATTGTTCCTGTCCATCACGATAGATTTGAATTTTTCTTGGATCCAGAGAGCCTACCGGAATTCCCGCAAAAAGCAAACTCTGTCGATTGATACGATAAATTCCTTCCTGCCATACTTTTACCTTAAAATACTGCTGGTTGTAATTGATCCAACTGTTACCATAATCCTGCGCGATGGCGAGAAAAGGTAAAATCAGAATAAGAAAAAGGGTGTAGAGTTTTTTCATTGATCAGGCATTGATACTATCAACTGAGATTTATGTCGAATGAGATTATTTTCTTTTGTTAATATCGAGTTTTAATGAAAAGACATTTGAATATGGGGTTTCGTTGCTGCCAATATTAGCAAGTGCATATTCAATAGTCAATCGGCCAAGTTTAACTCCGAGTCCCATATTGGGTTGAACAATAGTGGATGTTCCTCCATTTTGTTCCTTGACTTTCTGAATGTTCAGAATTCCTCCTCTGAGAAAAATGAAATCAGCATATCCGATTTCAATTCCGATATGAGGATCCAGACTTACAGGGTCACCGCTTACTAATACATTCCGTTTTCCGTCGAAGGTCATATCAAAATTTACCTCAACAAGAGCCGTTACTTTCTTTGTAATATGGCTCTTGTGTCCGACTCCAAAAATCAATTTAGGTAATGTGATTTCTGTTGTATTTTTTGGAATTTCATTATTAGTCTTTGTGAATGTAGGTTCAAGTAATTCTGTATTATAACTCCATGCGTTGAAGGTTGAAGTGACATCCTTGGCCATCAATCCTAATTGCCATTTCCCGGTCTGATACTGGGTTCCTAAATCGAATCCGAATCCCCAGGCTTTTCCGAATTCTCCTGCTTTGCGATATATTACTTTAACATTTCCACCATATCTAAGTCCCGGCACCTTTGAAACTTTCGCGTAGGAGAGGAGGAAAGCATAGTCTGCTATGGAGAATGATTTAATTTTGGAATAGTCAATTACTCCGGAGGCATCGATCAGGTCGAGAGTATTAGGTATATCGTCTGTTGCAAAACGAACTATGGAGAAACCCAGACTACGACTTGTGTCAATTTTTGTGACAAGGGAGGCGTAATCAAATTTTGAAATTCCGGCAAAAAGCTCTGTGTGCATCACGGCAATCTGCATATCACTTTCCAACCGGGTGAGTCCTGCGGGATTCCAGGCAGTTGAGGTAGCATCACTGACGCTGGCAGCGACAGCGCCGCTCATTCCCATTGCACGTCCTCCGACACCTATCGATAAAAATTCATTGCTGTATTTAGGTGCCTGAGAAAGGGCTGAAAAGCCTGTCAGAATGGTGATGCAGAGGAGGAAAGTATTTTTAAAGTTCATCGTTCGATTTATGATTTAGAGAGAAGCTCTATCAACGTAAATTGGTAGCACTTATTTTGAGTCCGATCTTTTTGTAAAGTTAACAATTACAATCTGATAGGGTTTGGCGCTTGTCGTTTTTTTTTCAGTTTTTTATTCATAGTTATACAGTCCCCCTATATAAAGGATACGCAGTTCCGGGGCTAAAAAACAGCTTGAATATCTCATTAATCTTACACTTTTTAAGATTCAATTCATTTGAGGTTTGCAAGTTGAAAGGAAAAAGTACTTTTGGACAAATTATGTACACGATGAAGAAACACCTGCCTAATTTATTCACCTGTCTGAATCTCTTTACAGGTTGTATAGCTGTGGTAATGATTTTCCGGGATCATTTCAATTGGGCAGCATATTTAATTTTCATAGCTGCTTTTTTTGACTTGTTAGATGGAATGACCGCAAGAAAATTGAACTTATTTTCATCTTTTGGAAAAGAACTTGATTCTCTCGCCGATATGATAAGCTTCGGATTCGTGCCCGGTGCAATTATGTTTAAGTTATTCCAGCGATCGGATTATATATCATGGCCGCTTCCCGATAATTTGTTGCGTATTGTTCAGTTTGTTCCTTTTGTACTGACAGTTTTTTCAGCTTTGCGACTTGCAAAATTTAATTTAGATAGCAGGCAAACATCTTCGTTTATTGGTCTGCCAACTCCTGCAAACACTTTGCTCGTTGTATCATTCCCCATGATACTGTTGCACTGTGATAGTTCTATTGGACTGCTTTTTGTTAACCCTGTCTTCCTTCTTTGCATCACAGCTTTATTGTCCTTTCTCCTGATTTCAGAAATTCCTCTCTTTGCATTGAAATTTAAAAACCTCTCATTCAGGGAAAATTTTTATCAATATGTCCTGTTGTTTTCTTCAGCAATACTCTTACCCATTTTAACTTGGCTGGCCATTCCGGTTATTTTTGCACTTTATTTTGCACTGTCCTTTTTAAAATCAATGGCAGCGCCCGGCTCTAAGTTGCAATGACAGAATTTCACTTACCCATTGGCAAAGTGAAATTGAATTATTCTCATGATCCATTGAGAATTTAAAATCATTAACTTTGCCATATGCGGATTTATACCTGAGGTATATTTGAACAAAAGAATCAAAAAAAGGAGAAAAAATGAAAAAGTACACAGCAGAAATTGATGTTATGCCACTTAAGGCATTATTGGATCCACAAGGAAAGGCTGTGGGTCATGGCCTAAAAAATATGGGGATAAATGCTGTGGAGAATATCCGGATCGGGAAACACATCAGCATGGAAATTGAAGCCTCCAGTAAGGATGATGCCTCAAAAAAAGTTGAAGAAGCTTGTAAAAAACTGCTATCAAATCCGGTAATGGAGAGTTATCACTTCACGATCAATGAAAATTAACAGGCAGTTAATTGATCAGCGACGAAGTTCAAAGTTTTGGCCTAAGTAGACTTTTCGTACCTGTTCATCTGCTGCTAACTCCTCTGCCGTACCGGCTTTCAATATCCGGCCTTCAAACAGGAGGTAAGCCCGATCAGTAATTGTTAGCGTTTCGTGTACATTATGATCGGTGATCAAAACACCTATGTTTCGCTCCTTTAAAAGAGAAACAATTCCCTGAATATCTTCAACAGCAATTGGATCTACGCCCGCAAATGGCTCGTCCAGGAGAATAAATTTAGGATCCACAGCAAGGGCACGGGCAATTTCTGTCCTCCTTCTTTCTCCACCGGATAATAAATCTCCTCTGCTTTTGCGTATGCGTTGCAATCCAAATTCATCCAGCAGTGATTCGAGTTTTTTATGTTGATCAGTTTTACTCAGCCTGGTCATTTCCAGCACCGCCTTAATGTTGTCTTCAACGCTTAATTTTCTGAAGACAGACGCCTCTTGTGCCAGATACCCAATACCCAGCTGCGCCCGCTTATACATTGGTACCTGAGTGATTTCTTTATCATCAAGATAAATAGCTCCTTCATTAGGTTTGATCAGACCGACAATCATATAAAAGGAAGTAGTTTTGCCTGCGCCATTAGGACCTAAGAGGCCGACAATTTCTCCTTGTTTAACCTGGATAGAAACATGATCCACCACGGTTCGGTGCTTATAACGCTTGACAAGATTTTCTGAGCGGAGAACGATCATGGTGAAAAGAGTGTGTGTTGGCGATGTTTTGTGTTTGAGTAAAATTGATCAAATAGATCTGTATATATGTTTGATAATCAGTTTTGTAAATCTTATATCAAAAGAATAAATCCGGCATCATATTTTCTTCGTCACAAAGATGCGGAATCCTATCGCTGCAAGCAAATCAGAAGGTGATGGAGATGGTTCCCAAAATGGCCACTTTTGCAATATCTGGGCGATCAAGATACGATAGCCGCCAAATATTATCGATACGAAGAATTTTAAAAATATTCTCAATACCAATTCCTGCTTCAAGATAAGGTTTATTTGAGAGGTCTGAGAATACATCTGGATTAGCCAACAGTGCCCTGTTTTTATTTGAAAGCCGACCACTCACCGCACTGAAACTCGCAACCTCACGCCATTTGAGTTTTCGAAGTGCCGGTACTCTGTCTAAAAAGATTCCACCAAAATGTTGTTCAGCTTTCACGCTTAGGTACTGATCACTTACAAATTCATAATAGTTCATCAGGTTGAAGGCCGTTCTATCGTAAACGAACGAATTATTTCCCGGGTGAATATACAGTAATGGGTAGGGTAAAGTCTGAAAGATTTTTCCTGCTTCTGCCCTGATACTAAAAAGTCCAAAATTTCCAAGGTAGAGGTAATCTTCTACTCTGATTAAAAGCTTGTCGTACTCAAATGCCGAATGAAGCACATCCTTAATTCCACGGGAATATAAGATGTTAAGAATCGGATAGCTGCTTCCCAAAGAAATACGATCTACTTTTCCACTTACGAATCGCTCCTTATAAGCAAAACGTATATGGAATGACAATTCAGAGTTGTTCAGAAAGTTTGAAGAGTCAGTCCGTATATCATTTCTGAAATAGGTATAATCCAATTTACCGCGAGGACTGTATTCACTGTGTGTTAGAGTTATGCGATTCGAAAAACCTTCGACCCACTCATGTTCGAAATAGAGTTTTTCTTGTTCAACATCATTCAGTTTGTTGCTGGGAGATCGTCTTAGCAGGGTGGCAAAAATATTGTCATCGACAAATGCATTTGCACTTTTTCCAAGTTGTTCAATATCATTTTTATATTCAAACCCAAAAAACTGTCGTGGTCTCTTACTTGTGAAAAATCGTGCTGTGCCACCATACTTTAGCTTGTTATCCCTGAGCCCATATGCTCCGTAAGCACTTAACACGAGTCGTGTACTGAAATTATTGCTTGTTTGTCCGCCGAATCGAAGTCTTAATCCCTCTACCGTGTTCGTGCTGATGAAACTGTAAAGAGGCCCGATCTCAAACCAGCCTATTTCGGTATAACCGGTTGCAAGAATTTTGACAGCATTTGCGTATCGTTTGTAGGCAGGAATGCTCTTTATAGTGTCGATCATTGCATAAATCTTGCGCTCACTCTCACTCAGGCTTTCGCCTCTTGTAGAATCCCAGTAAGCTGCATTTTGATGCATTGCTTCATTCTTCATTTCAATTTCGGAGCCACTAAAAAATTTATCACCCATCGGCTTGTTCAAAATAAAGTCCCTGTAGTAGGTGGTCTTTCTGCCAATGAATCCGGTCGTTTGCTTTGATTTAGTTTCGTTTGCCGCAAGATTTACTACGAGCACTTCACGTCCTAACATCCATTGAGTATCATTTACAAATTCATAGTCTTGAACGATTGCCAGGTCTTCAATAAAATTAATATTGGCATCACTCGTAATCCTCATATTAAGTTTACGAATGGCGAAAGTTGTATCGTGTATCCAGATTTCTCCGTTGAACGTTAGTTCTTGTTTTCTCCTGGGGTGGAAGGTCACCTTATAACACCATTTATTTTCTAGGTAGGCACTGTCCATCAACATATATTTGTAATAAAGTTGTGAGATTCCTGAAATCGGGCTCACAAAACCTTTCCCAAACAGATATATGTAATTGTCATATATATTGATGTTGGAATATAAGTCGCCAAGGTATTGAGTGACTGTCTCATTTTCTACTCCGGAAACTTTACTTCCTTTGATAATTTCTTTTTTCAGCTTTGGAGAACGTTGGAAATAAACATCAGAAACCGTTTCTGTTATGAAGACCGGTAGATAAGGTTTTTTATTACTTGCCGTTGTATCCATATAGTCAAAAATAAAATTGAATGGTTTGAACAGCCTCTTGTTTTTGAATTTTTCACTGATATTATTTATATCAAATTCCAGTTTGTTATAGGACTCATATTGGAAGGCATTTAGTTTTTCCCGATCATTTTCAGGCTTATGATCTATAACTTTTCTTAGCAGAATAATAGCCGGATTTTCTCCTGCCTTAATTTCAACTTCTGCCAAATCAAATTTATTCAGACGTAATGCGAAGTTTATTTCCTGTGTTCTTCCTCTTACTACTTTAATGGTTGCAGGGAGAAAACCAACAAATGAGGCTCGGATACTGTCTACAGCCAGACTCGTCTCAAGTGAGAACTTGCCATCTATGTCAGTGTTGGCTCCAATGCTTGATCCAAGAAACAAGACAGAAGCAAAGGCGATGGGTTCGTTTGTGAGGGGATCGTATACTTTTCCGAAAACCTTGGTCACCTGTGCTGAAACCGGATTAGCAACACAAATCAAAAGAACCAACAGTACATTGAAAAATACGTATGCGTTTTTTAGCATTCAAAAAATTAATACAGGTTTCTTTTTAATATCACTTTGTCGGATGCAGTTGATCCCAGAATTCTACCGCACGTCGCAGATGCGGAATAACAATTGTTCCCCCTACGATATTAGCAACAGCAAATATTTCAAAAAGCTCTTTTTCCTGAACCCCTTCGCTGTGACAGCGTTCGATATGGTATTTGATGCAGTCGTCGCATCGAAGAACCATCGATGCAACAAGTCCAAGCATCTCCTTGGTTTTCACTGATAGGGCCCCATCAGCATAGGTGTTCGTGTCAAGGTTAAACAATCTTTTCAGCACAAGATTGTCAGCACCAAGAATTCGTTCATTCATTCGTGACCGATACTCATTGAACTCAGCTACAGATTTGTTCATGGCGATATTTATTTTTCAGGCTTCTTCAGGCGTTTTCTTAACAACATAAGCACTTACAAAAATGCTTATTTCATACAAAATATACAAAGGAAGTGCGACAAGAACGAGGGTTGTAGCATCTGAAGTTGGTGTGATGATAGCCGCTATCACAAGAATGATAATAACTGCATGCCTCCTGTAGGTTCTCATGAAAGTCGGAGTGAGAATACCAATTTTAGTAAGGAAGTAAACCAGGATTGGCAACTCAAAGATTATTCCTGATATTAAAGTCATTGTAGTGACAGTAGAAATAAATGAATCAAGAGTAATGGTGTTCTTTACTTCAACACTCACCTGATAGCTTCCCAGAAAATTCACAGTCATCGGCGTAATGACGTAATAACCGAAAAGCACTCCGGTTAAAAACAAAAAGGAAGTATAGAAGACGATTCCACGGGCATATTTTTGTTCTTTTTGATGTAAGGCCGGTTTAATAAATCTCCAAAGCTCCCACACAACATATGGAAATCCACAAACGACTCCCGCAATGAATGCAACCCACATATGCGTTGTGAACTGTGCACTAAGATCAGTACTAATTAAAGTAAATGGAATCTCCTTAATGCAAAGATCATCACCCATATTCAGACTTTCAGAAAGCTGGCAAAGAATTCTGTATGTGAAAAAGCCCGGTTGCTTAGGAGCAAGAAGAATACCGTCAAATAGAAATTCTTTGAAGAAGAAGAAGGTGATAGCCAGCACCATCACTGCGGAGACAGCACGTACCAGATGCCAGCGCAATGCTTCAAGATGACCAAGGAAAGACATTTCTCCCTTAAGATTGTCTGAAGAATTTGAAATACCCATAGAGCCTGTAAATATAAGAGAAAGAGCTGAACTGCGAGAGTATGAATGCGGTGAAAAAAAGAGTTAACAACAATCGGTGAAACGGGATTGTGCATTACAAAAGTCCTAATCCGGCTATTTCCTGAAAAATGGATTCATGAACATCAGTTAAATAATTCCTTCCCGAATTAAGTCATGCAGGTGTATCATACCAATGTATTTTCCCTTTTCTGTTATAAGGAGCTGAGAGATATTATGCAGTTTCATTAGATTCAAAGCATCTACAGCCATAGTCTCCTTGTCACTTGATTTTGGATTAGGATTCATTATTTTTTTAGCATTGATTCCTTCAAAAGATTTTTTAGTCAATAGCATTCGACGCAAATCCCCGTCGGTCACGATTCCGACTATTTTGCCTTTGCTTACAACGGCTGCGGCACCGAGTCTGTTCGATGAAATTTCAACAATTACTTTTTTAACATCATCTTCTGGTGAAACAACAGGAGCAGCATTATTCGGATAAATATCTTTCACTTTGAGGTAAAGTTTTTTCCCCAGCGACCCTCCGGGATGGTACATGGCAAAATCTTTAGCGGAAAAACCACGCTGATCGAGAAGGCAAACGGCGATGGCATCACCCATGGCCATTTGCGCTGCTGTTGAACTTGTCGGTGCCAGATTGTTTGGGCAAGCTTCTTCAGAGACCGTTGTGTCAAGCAACAAATCGCAGTGCTTCGCCAGGTATGAATTTGTATTTCCTACAATAGCAATCAATTTATTTCCCCAGCTTTTTAATAAAGGAATCAGTACTTTGATTTCAGGAGTATCTCCGCTTTTAGAAATGCAAAGGAGTACATCATTTTTTTGGATGATTCCTAAGTCACCGTGAATAGCGTCAGCTGCATGCATGAATATCGACGGACTCCCGGTTGAGTTCAAAGTCGCAACAATTTTCTGTCCGATGATGGCACTTTTCCCAATACCGGTAACTATTATCCGGCCTTTAGATTTTAATAACAAATCTATACATGCCAGGAATTGATCGTCAATTCTCTGCTTCAGCTCAGCAATGGCTTGAGACTCAATCTCCAGCGTCCTTATTGCTATTTTCTTAATCTGTTCAGTTTTCTTCAATGGTTGAAAATTTTTTGAGGAATGTTACGTTCAACATTTCTTGGTTCGGCAAAATTATTTAATTTTAGTCTCGAATCATTTTTTTCGGGGGGGATTCAGAATTTATTCGTACATTATATCACATTCAAATTAAATACATTACAATGTTAGTGGCTGAAAAGCCTTTGAAAACCTATCTGCAAAAGTATTTTGGGTTCGACAAATTCAAAGGGAAACAGGAAGAAATTATTACGAATCTTTTGGCGGGCAATGACACTTTTGTGATCATGCCGACCGGAGGCGGAAAGTCTATGTGCTACCAGCTTCCATCATTAATTCTCGAAGGTACGGCAATTGTTGTATCTCCTTTAATTGCCTTGATGAAAAATCAGGTAGATGCTATGCGTGGATTCAGCAGCGTTAATGGCGTTGCTCATTTTCTAAACTCATCATTGAATAAGGGTGAGATAGCAACTGTCAGAGAGGATATAAAAGCGGGGCGGACCAAGATTTTATACGTAGCTCCGGAATCTCTTACCAAAGATGAGAATGTTGAGTTTTTTAAAAATGTCAACATTTCTTTCTTTGCAATAGATGAAGCTCATTGTATTTCAGAATGGGGTCATGATTTTCGACCGGAATACCGTCGTTTGCGGCCAATTATGGAAGCAATCGGAAAAGTACCTGTGATTGCCCTTACAGCTACAGCAACACCAAAGGTTCAATTGGATATCCAGAAGAATCTGGGAATGATGGATGCATCTGTCTTTAAAGCTTCATTTAACAGGGAAAACCTACACTATGAGGTTAGACCTAAAGTTGAAGTAGCAAAAGAGATCGTTAAGTTTATAAAGCAAAATACGGGGAAATCAGGTATTATCTATTGCCTCAGCAGGAAGAAGGTTGAAGAAATCGCCAATCTTCTTATCGCCAATGGCATTAAAGCTTTGCCTTATCATGCAGGCCTGGAGGCTTCTGTCAGAGCGAGAACTCAAGATGATTTTCTGATGGAAGAGATTGATGTCATTGTCGCAACGATTGCTTTTGGAATGGGAATCGACAAGCCTGATGTTCGCTTTGTTATCCACCATGATATCCCGAAAAGTTTAGAAGGCTATTATCAGGAAACCGGCCGTTCAGGAAGAGATGGGAGAGAAGGCAAGTGTGTTACTTTCTATAGCTATAAGGATATTGAAAAGCTGGAGAAATTCATGAAGGGTAAGCCGGTAGCTGAACAGGAAGTCGGTAAACAACTGCTCATGGAAACAGTAGGTTTTGCCGAAACTTCAGTCTGTCGCAGAAAGGTTTTACTTAGCTATTTCGGCGAAACATACACACAAGATAATTGTGGTCATTGTGATAATTGTCTTCATCCGAAGAAAAGCTTTGATGGTCAGGATGAGATTTGTGCTGTTCTTGAGGCAGTACAAGCGGTTAAAGAGAAATTTGCCATTGAACATATCGTGAATGTTATTACGGGAAAAGCTGAAAATGCAGTCAAACTTCATGGACATGATCAATTAGAAGTGTTTGGTGAAGGTGGCGATCATGATCCGAAGTTTTGGGTTGCTATCGTGAGACAGGCATTGCTCGCAGGATTCCTCTCAAAAGATATTGAGACTTATGGTACCTTGAAATTGACGGAGAAAGGTTTGTCGTTTTTGAAAAAGCCATCGAAGATTATGGTTGTGGAGGATAACGACTATAGTGATGCAGAATCAGATGATGACGAAGAATTCGGCGGTGGAGGTTCTACTCCTGCTGATCCTGAATTGTTTGCCTCACTGAAAGACCTTCGTAAAAAGATTGCCAAGCAGAATAATGTACCACCTTTTGTGGTCTTCCAGGACCCTTCCTTGGAGGAAATGGCTATACAGTATCCGATAAGTATGGAAGAGCTGAAAAACATCAGCGGCGTCGGAGGTGGAAAGGCAGTCAAGTTCGGCAAGCCATTTATAGAGCTTATTTCGAAATACGTAGACGAAAATGACATAGACAGACCTATTGACTTGGTTGTAAAGTCGGTGGTAAATAAAAGCGTTTTTAAAGTATATATTATACAGAATATCGACAGAAAAATTTCGTTGAAAGACATGATCAAAGCCAAAGGCATCAGTCTTCAGGAATTATTGACTGAAATAGAGACAATCGTTGCTTCAGGTACAAGAATTGATTTGAATTATTATATCAATGAGGTTATTGATGAGGATAGGCAGGAAGAAGTTTTTGATTATTTCAGATCTGCAGACACAGATTCAGTAGGTGAGGCACTTAAAGCACTGGGAGAAGATGATTATACCCTGGAAGATATCCGCTTAATGAGGATTAAATTCCTCTCTGAGCTAGGTAATTAGGAGCAGAGAATATCTAAAACCCGGAACATTTCCGGGTTTTTTTTGTTGAAATGTGAGTTGAAAGGACATTAATGCAGGCATGACAAGGCACCCAAATGACCTTGAACAAGGTTTTGGAGCGATTGACTAATGAATTGTTGGATAATAAGTCATTTCTTAAATTAATGCTTTCATATTTTAATTCATGTTTATAATTTCGCATAAATTCAAATACCACTATAAAAAAATCTAATTATGAAAGTTACAGTAGTAGGAGCCGGAAATGTAGGTGCAACCTGTGCCGATGTAATTGCACGGAAAGAGTTTGTTCACGAAGTGGTGCTTCTCGATATCAAGGAGGGTGTATCTGAAGGGAAGTCTCTTGACATCTGGCAGACCGCTCCGATTAATTTGTTCGATACCAGAATGATTGGATCTACTAACGATTACAGTCGAACTGCAAATTCTGATGTCGTAGTAATTACTTCAGGACTACCCAGAAAACCGGGTATGTCAAGAGATGATCTTATCGCAACAAATGCAGGCATTGTTCGCTCTGTTACTGAAAATATAATTAAGCATTCTCCGAATACCATCATCATCGTAGTTTCTAATCCACTGGATGTGATGACTTATTGTGCGTACCTCACAGCACAAATTGATCCTTCACGCGTTTTCGGAATGGCAGGTATTCTTGACACTGCCCGCTATCGTGCGTTTTTGGCAGAAGCACTGAATGTTTCTCCAAAAGATATTCAGGCTGTGTTGATGGGTGGTCATGGTGATACAATGGTTCCGCTTCCTCGTTATACTACGGTTGCAGGTATTCCGGTAACGGAGTTGATTTCACCTGAAAAACTCGATGCAATCGTTGAGAGGACCAAGAAGGGTGGCGGTGAATTAGTGAATCTTATGGGAACATCCGCATGGTATGCACCTGGTGCAGCTGCAGCGCAAATGGTTGAGGCAGTGATAAAGGATCAGAAAAGAATATTTCCTTGCTGTGCATGGTTGAATGGTGAATATGGATTGAAAGATATTTATCTTGGAGTTCCTGTAAAACTTGGCCGAAAAGGGATAGAACAAATTATAGAATTACAACTTAATGCCGAAGAGAAGAAATTACTTACCGATTCAGCCAAAGCCGTAAAAGAAGTAATGGGCGTCCTGGATAACATGTCTCAGGCAGCCAGTAAATAATTTAAAATAAAATTAAATTGAAAGGCATCCTCTGTAGGATGCCTTTTTTAATTTTGAACTATGGCTACCCGAATTGTTCGAATACCCTTTAACCTTATTGCAATAGAAGAGGATGGTTTTCATCTGACAGTCAATGTGAACATTGACGGCAAGAATGCGCTCGTCCTGGTGGATACAGGTGCTTCCCGGTCAGTATTTGATATTAATAGAATAAAAAACTTTACTGCTGAACAATCTTTTGAGCAACACGATAAACTCTCAACCGGTTTAGGTACCAATTCTATGGTTACCCATACCACTGATCTTAAAAATTTTAAAATTGGAGATTTAGTGTTGAAGTCCTTTGAGGCCGTATTATTGGATCTGACTCACGTAAATGAATCCTATTCGAAACTAGGAATTGATCCGATTGATGGAGTATTCGGAAGTGATTTGCTTCATCGGTACAAAGCGGTCATTGACTATGGGAAATGTGAACTTCAACTTAGGCCGGCAGAAATTTAACGCAACATTTTTTTTACCAGCTTTTCATCGAGCGAGCACAGTTTTGATTTACCGAATAGGCGGTACCTGTTTCTTGCTATGAGGTAATAGAATTGATCCCGGAATTTTGCAGGAATAAATCGTAAAAATTTTCCGAGCCGGGAATAGTTCTTTAACTGAATGAGGATCCTGCAAACAGCCTCAGATGCTTCATAAACGAATTGCTGCTCAATGAGTATGAGCCTTTCTGGGCCAGGCTTTTCCAGTTGAAATTTATTGAGTAGAATCTTTCCCGGACGTGAATTTAAACCGGTAATGCGAAACCTGTCATCAGAATCTGCAGTTGCAATAAACCGTACTAATTTGTTGCACATGACACATTCATCATCAATAAGAATGATCGAATGTTCAATGCCTTGATTCATTTTCTGTAGTCTACGTAGTATGGGAAGTTTAATAATTCATTTTTATATTGAAAGGAACTTCCATCTGAAAGTTCTTTTCTGAAAAGTTGTAGTGTGTTCATGTCTATAACCGTGAGGTATCCGTTGCGGCCTCCGCATCCAGAAGAGTGATGCGGTGCAGGTCCGTTTTGATCCGCATTCAAATTTGTTACAAACACACAATTTTCATCATCGTCAACTGCAATTCCGTGCGGTTGGTAGCCTGTATATATTGAACTGACTATAGTGTTGCTGTAGTAATTCAACACATAAACCGAGCCCTTTTTATTGGGATCAATATATGCTTCGGTGCAGGTAACAAAAATGTAGGGATGCGTTAGGGACACTGAAAATTCCTGAGGTTTTTCTCCCACAGGAATAGTTGCGAGCAAGGAATCATTCGAAGCCTGAAGAACCCTTACCTCATTAGATTTTTGACAGCTGACAAAGTATCTGGAACCATCAGGGCTTAGCATCATCTCATGTGGATCAAGTGTTGATGCTGTTGTTTTACTTGCTCCTGTTTGTAATACCACTGAATTGAAACTATAAAATGGATCAGTCAGGTCAACTTTATTTATAAAATTCCCTAACTGTGATGTAAGATAAAGCCAGCGACCATCCGGAGTGATGAATCCTCCGTGAGGGTATTCAGGGCTTAAATTTATTTCCAAGCTGAGTGTTTCTAAATTTAATACAACTGTCCTTTGTGCATTTGTTGCGCTGACAAATCCTTTTTTCGAGTCAGGAGAAATAATAATGGTATTCCAGTCTGCAGCACCAATGTCAACAGAGCCAACATACGAGTCGTCAGATGCTCGGAACTTTTGAATCACATTTCCCGAATAAAAAACAACATACCAATATTGGCCATCAGGGGATACCCTGACCATGTGCGGAGCTTCATATATGAATGGATCAACTCCAACAGGGATATATCGCATGATGGTTTTGGTCTCAGCATCCATTACTGCAACCTGATCACATCCTTGCATACAGATGTATGCTTTTTTTCTATTTGGATTATCAGAAAATTTTACAAAGCCATTTTTGTCAGGAGCGCCGTCAAGAATCCAATTGTATAAAATATTGTACTCATCCAAGCTTAATGGAGAATCTTCAAAAGGCATAGTTGGTTCCAAAACAGGACCAAGGCTCGAATCGGTGTTGACGGAGTATAGGAGATAACTGTATTGGGGACTGAATGGAATAACACTACTGCCATTGCGTCCGCCTTCGAACATGATGTCCCAATTGCTGAAATCCAGTCCGCCTGCATTCGCTCTGCTAAGATTGTTGTGGCATCCAGAAGTTGCACACTTTTTAACCAAAATATTTGCAACAGCTGGTGGATAGTTTGAATCAGGGATTTGTTCTTCCTTTTCATAAGTACAGGAACCTACAAAAACGAAAAGGCTTAGGAACAAAAATAAATGACTTAAATTTCTCATACCTATTCGCTCACCATTAGAGTAATTTGAACAGGCTCGCCAATGGAAGAGGTATTGCTCAGATTTATAGCTGTTGATCCCAGAACATCAGCGCCAAAGTAATAGTCATACCCATGAGCAAACAGGTAATAATTTCCGGGATACAACTTTGCAAATGTGGCCTTACCATCACTATCGGCAAATGTTGTTAATTCGTATAGACTGGTATCGGTGCCCGGGAATTCGCTTGCATTCTTTTTAAGGTAGAGTGGAATATTGGGTACATTCCAAGAATGGTGTTTGACCTGGATTTCCAGAGCTAAAGTACCCTCAATGATTTGAGGAGCATCAGTATTTTTCTTGCAGGAGGAAATCATCATCACTATTAGTGCGATAACTGACCACATTCCTGAAAGCCCTAGAATTCTCATTTTTGAAAGCTTATACAATAACAAATATCTTTCCGATAAAATGGTGTTTTCAAATTTACCTACTCTGTAACTGCAATGTCTACCGGTATTTCACCGCTTGTTTGTTCTGTTGAATAAGGTCTGCCTCCTCTTACAACTTCGCCTCCAGGAGATGAAGTATCCCAGCCTGAAGCGTATAAATAATAGTCACCACACTTTAGTCCTGAAATATGAACGTGATCCTCAGGATACTCACCTATAAACATTGCATCTGCGCCTGAAGGAGCACCGCTCCAATCTTGAACATTGTACTTGATCCAAACTGTATCAGGTCGCAAAGAATCGTTAATAATCACTGCGCCATGATGTTTTAATTTCGCTAACAAGATTAAGCTTCCTCCGCTGCCGGCTTCACATTTGTTGTCTTTTTTGCAAGAAACGCTTAACAAAGAAGCCGTAGCGATAAAGAATAAGATTAGATATTTTACAGATTTCATATTTCTTAATTGTTTTTTTAGAAGTTAATAAGGGAGTATTGCTAAACAAATTTTCTATGCGATAGTTTTACTAATAAACGCCTTGGATTTTCATGCAAGAGCTTTGAGGCCGGATTGTTTCCCTTAACAGAGGATAATAGTCATTCAGGCACAGAGGTGAAAATACTAAATTGATAGCAATGATTGTGATAATATTGTCAGATTTTATTGCAAAAATACTGTTCATAATCATTTTATCCCAATAGGCACCATAAGGCCAAGACTAATGCTCCTTCCCGGACCATTTACACCTATTTCTTTCATACGACTAAGATGGTCAAAGTAGGACGTGTTAAGCAAATTGCTGATCCTTATAAAGAAAAGAGCCGTTTGTTCATCCATTCTAATGTGTGATCCAATCCCAATATTAACCAAGCTGTATCCTTTCGTTTTTGTTTCAAACTGATCTATCCGGTTTTGACTTAAACTGCTTACCAGTTCAAGTTTCAAATAAGGTTCTTGCAAACGTCTGCCGTTTTTACTTGGGATTTCAAACTTCAATTCGTTTACTATTTTCATTGGTGGAATTAAGGTTAAGGGTTCATTACCGGCTTCGTTTTGCCCATGAACATAAGAGAGACTATTTTCGAAGTGAAGATTTTTAATAGGGTGTATGTCGAGTGTGAACTCTCCACCCTTTAATGTTGACTGTCCCTGAATATAGGAATAAACCGGATAGTCGATTCCATCAATTGCCATAGTCTCTCCGTCAATATTTCTGCTGTAAATAAAATTGTCAATATTGTTTAGAAACAAATTAAGGGATAATTCTACAGACTTACTGTCATAGGAAATTCCGAGGTCAAATTGTAATGATGTTTCAGATTTTAGATTCTTGTTTCCTTTCTCAAACCGTTGTGTTCCTTCATGAATTCCATTTGATGCCAGCTCAGGAATATTCGGAGATCTGAAACCTCTTCCAAGATTGGCTTTTAAATCTACTTTCTGACTTAATTTGTGAGTGACTCCCACAGAGGCAGAGATGCTGGAGTAATTACGATTAAATGAATCAAAAAGGATAAGGCTGTCAATATTTAATTCTTCGGAATTGATGGTCCGGTGATCGTATCTCAGGCCGGCGTTTAAAGTTGTTAAGTCAAATGACTTTCTAAGCGAAGAAAAAATTCCTATGTCGTCCAGCTGATAATCGGGGATTAGAAATTCTCTTCCCAGATTCTCATTCAGCTGACGCATGCCTGAAATCCCTATAGCAGTTTCCAGATTATTTACTTCAGGTAAATAGTATTTGAGGTCATAGCTTACAGTATTAAGCTTTAGAGATATTTCAGGTGATTCTTTTGTGACACTGAATTCTTTCCGGTTATTTTGTTGAACACCTATATTGAAACGAAGCTGACTTTTCCCAATTATAAAATTATTTACAGCTGAAATTTTAGAGTGGGAGACATCCTGAAACGGAACAGATACTGATCTTGAATGTAATTTATTCTCTGTAGGGACATTTCCGTTTTCATCAAGCATTTTTCCGCTTAATGAGTCACGCTCTCCTTCAGTGATTCCGATCGTATTATACCATTTGCTTGCATGGATATGGCTGTATCCCCATTGCCTGTGTAGGCCAAGAAGAGCGTCCACACTTTTTTCTTCATATGCAGAATTATAGACAGTTTCTATTGGGGTTTTATATGGTGCGGCATTTTTGTAGGAAGCCCTTGCCCTCCAGGTAAAACCATGTGCATTTCCTTCAGTCATAACTGAATTGGAACTGAGCGAATTGTTAGAGGAGAATTGGGAATTAATTTCTGCCCTGATTTTTCCTGGAGAGGGTAAAATTGGTTCAAGAATATTGATCACTCCACCTAATGCATCTGAACCATAGAGCAGGCTTGAAGGTCCTTTTAGTATTTCAATTCTGTCTGCTGAATACTGATCTATTTCTAATCCATGTTCGTCTCCCCATTGTTGTCCCTCTTGTCGGATGCCTTCGTTCACCACTACTACCCGGTTGTAGCCTAATCCCCGAATTACAGGTTTTGAAATCGAGTTTCCGGTACTTATCGTGGATATTCCGGGTATATTTGAGAGGGATTGAACCAGGTTGTCGGAAGCAGTGCTCAGGATTTTAATTTTGTCAACCGGGGTAATAGCGACACTGGTTCTTTTTGCATCGGTTGTGAATGCGCTGCCTGTTACTACAATTTCATTTTTTTCTATAATGCTCACCCGGAGAGAAAAATCTTTGACGGTCGTCAAATTTAAATCGATTGTTTGGCTCAACGTGGAGTATCCGATCAGCCTTACCTGTATCAGTAGTTTTCGCTTAGGTAAGTTGTTAAGGAAGTATTTTCCATTCAAGTCGGTTACGGCACCGGTTCTCAAATCTGGTATATAAATGGTCGCGCCGGGCAAAACTTCTTTGCTCTGGTCGTCTATCACAATACCTTGTAATGTTTGTGCCTGAATTGATTCTGAAATGCTTAAAACCAGCATTATGGTCATTAACATGTACTTCGCTATAGTTACATTTCTCATAGCTATAAAGGGGTTTAGTTACTAATGCATTTGTAGAATAATAAATTCATAACATCATCATCTCATAAAATTGATTGAGATGATGATGAGAATTTTTAAAAATTGCATTAGCACATGGGCGGCCCCCGTAGATCAGGGATGAATAAATCGAAATGGTAACAATATAAAAAAGTTGGGAAGCCAACTTCTGCTTTATAGGACGCAGGTTGGATTTCAAAATCAGAAATAGAAAGGTGTAACGATGGAGCAGAAAATTGAAGATTGCAACAATGTTCGTGCATTGGCACCAGTTGAGCATCTTCGGAATCCGAACAATGAAAAGCATTTTCTTCATCATCATGAACCAATGCATGAACGTATGTACGAGGTACAATGATCGTGGATATGACCAGAAGTAAAAATCCTGCAAAATATTTTTTATGCCTTTTCACGATTGCCAAAGGTAATTATTTTTAAGATTATGGGATGAGTTAGCATTATTGGTCTGAGTGAGCCGTTAAAGCACGCTCTAAATTTGGATTAAATGAATTAGTTTTGTTATTCTTCTTTTTACTGCGGATCACCCGGAACCTGTTAGAAGATAAATTAATTCGAATGAAGTCATTCAGATATTTTGCGCTCAACAAACCGTACGGAATGCTGTCCCAGTTCTCTCGCGAAGGGAATAATAAGTCACTTGCCGATCTGGATTTCAAGTTTCCACCTGATGTTTATCCGATCGGAAGGCTTGATTCGGACAGCGAGGGCCTGATATTGCTCAGTAATGACCCCGCATTAAATCATGCCTTGTTAGCACCTGTCAAGGCTCATTGGAGGAAGTACCTCATTCAGGTTGAAGGTTTAATCGAAGAAAAGGATTGTATCCGGTTAAGAGACGGCGTACAGTTTAGCATCAACGGGAATTCCTACAAATCCCTTCCATGCAAGGCCGAGGCTGTAGAAGCTCCTTTTGATCTGCCGGAAAGAAATCCACCGGTCAGATTCAGAAAAAGCATACCGACTTCCTGGCTTATCATGGAGTTGAGGGAAGGAAAGAACAGACAAGTAAGAAAGATGACGGCAGCGGTGGGTTTTCCAACACTTAGGTTGATTAGAATCGGCATTGAAAAGCTCTTATTGGATAAACTTGGTTCAGGTGAAGTAATTGAGTTTGAAAGGGCCGATTTTTTGAAAAAACTGAACTTATTAAAGTGAAGTAGGATTTTGTGTCACAGGATTGCTATTTCTCTTAGCCTTCATGTTAAAATTAATTTAATAAAGTATTTTTGTGTCTATAAATTCACCAAAAAGGAAATAATTAATGAAAATGAAATTTTTACTCAATTCATTGCTCATTTTATTTGTCTGTAGCACTGCGATTGCATCAGATGATGAGATGGGAAAAATTCGTTGTGCGACGGTTGAATACGTAAATCGTTTGAGAGCTGAAAACCCAAATTATTTAGAAAATAAGCAAAAAGACGAACTTTTGGTTCAGCAATTATTGCTAAATCAGGCTCAATCGAGAGCCAATGACGTGGTTTATACCATTCCGGTCGTAGTACATGTCCTTTACAGAACGACTGCTCAGAATATTTCTGACGCACAAATAATGTCACAAATTGATGTGCTGAACGAGGATTTTGCACGCCTTAATGCGGATACTGCCTTGACACCTTCATTCTTCAGAAGTATTGCGGGCACCAGCAATTTTCAATTTTGTTTAGCGGCAACAGATCCCTTGGGAAATCCTACAAACGGAATTGAAAGGAGATCAACAACATCAACTTCTTTTAACACCAACAATAATGTCAAGCATTATTCAAGTGGCGGGCTTGACGCCTGGGATGTAAACCGTTATTTTAATATTTGGGTATGCAACCTGGGAAGCGGGCTGCTGGGATATGCTGAACCTCCTTCAGGAACACATTCTGACGAATATGGCGTAGTTATTTTGTATGATTCATTCGGGCGAGTAGGAAATGTTTCCACTCCGTACCATAAAGGACGAACAACAACTCATGAAATTGGCCACGCATTTGGGATGGAACACATATGGGGCGACGATTCAAATTGCTCAGGCAGCGATGGTATATCCGACACACCAAATCAGGAAGTAGAAACCTATGGTTGTCCTTCGACACTTCCAAGTTTCGATAATTGCAGTTCAAGCGGGAATGGAATAATGTATATGAACTACATGGACTATACTGACGATCTTTGTATGAATATGTTCACTACAGGACAAACAAACCGGATGAAATTATTGATGGAGGCCTACTATCCAACATTGCTTGTTTCTACAGCTTGTACTATAACCAGCTCAAGAGAAGCAGCGGATAAATTTTCTTTCAGCATTTATCCTAATCCAAGTGACGGACTTGTCAATTTAGATATGTTTCTGATGGAAAATGTGGGATCAAATCTCACCATAAGTGTTAGCAATCTTCTGGGAGAAATTGTGAAGTCAGAACAAATTTCAAATCCGAATGGAAGAACACATCAACTGAATTTAGGTGATCAAGGATCAGGAATCTACTTCATTTCGGTTTTTAACGATAACTTTAAAAAAACTGTTCGTTTAGAATTAATCAACTAAGCGACGAGTTCGTAAAAAAAAACGCAGGTGACTTACCTGCGTTTTTTTTTATTTCCCTGCAGGTTTATGTTCTTCTTCAAGAAATTGAAGAAAGAGTTTCATTCCTTCCATTTTCTTTTCATCCAAATCATATTGGATATTTTTCTTGAAATATAACTCAACTTCGTCCTTGCTAATACCGTCTTCATTGTGAGATTCGATTACATCAGGAATAAAATCTGAGACAGTTGATAAAGCTCTGGTCAGTTTCTCCCGGATGTCCGGATCAATTTCTTTATTGGCAACCCAACAGGCAAATACAAAAGGGAGACCGGTGAGTTTTTTCCATTCTTCCGCCAGGTCAAAGGCATAAGGAAATTTTTTCTTTTCTTTCAGGGCCCGGTCTCCAATAATTACTCCGGCAATGTGTCCTTTAATATATTTTTCATAACCCGGTTTAGCACTAAGCCAATCGGGATTTATCTTCCAAAATTTTTCTGAAAGAATCCTGACCAACTCAACTGAAGTTCTGGATTCATTGTCAAGATAAATTTTTTGGATTTCATGTAATGGTACATCGCTTAGCAGAAGTACAGATCCAACTTCTCCATCGGCAGCTATACAATGATTGCCAATAATTTTTGCCCGCGGAAGTTTTGGGATTATGGTGACCGGTACCAGGCCAATATCCACGCGGTTGTCAAGAAGTTTTGCTGCACAATCGCTGGGAATGTCCAATGAAATTTCCAGCACATCAGTCAGCTGAGCCTTCTTCAGAGCGAGGATAAAGGGCTTGCTATTAAGATAAGAAACGACAGAAATCTTGATTTTATTATTCAGCATAATTAATTCTAAGGATCAAATTTCTGCTTCTATCAGATCTTCCAGTTTTTTTGGACGAGTACCCATATCCTGACTTATTCCTCTCCATTGTCTTACTTTGTTTTTCATCCTTTCGCTGAGTAGGTACATCACAGGAACCATGATAAGGGTGATGAACGTTGCAAATCCTAATCCGAATATCATAGTCCATGAAAGCGGACCCCAAAACGCCGTATTATCACCGCCAAAATAGATGTGCGGGTTAAATTCGTTAAATAGTCTTGCGAAGTCGATGTTCAAACCTACTGCCAGTGGAATTAAACCTAACATAGCCGCTAATGCTGTAAGAATTACAGGAGTCATTCTTGTCTTTCCTGCTTCTACAATTGCATCAAACACTGGAACTCCTTTTTCCCGGAGTAAGTCAGTAAACTCAACAAGAAGTATTCCGTTCCTGACGACAATACCTGCCAATGCAATAATACCAACACCACTCATTACAATTGAAAACTCCATTTTGAAAATGGAGAATCCGATAAAGACTCCAATTATACTGAAAACAATTTCTGTGAGAATTATAATTGGTTTACTCACCGAATTAAATTGAATAACCAAAATTAGAACTATCAACAATAGTGCTGTCATCATCGCCCATCCAAGGAAGGCGGATGTTTCAGCTTGTTCTTCTTGTGAACCGGTCATGGCTATGTCGACTCCCGGAAGTACATTGAAGTTTTTCATTGCTTTCTGTACATCTTGCACTACTTCATTTTCATTATAGCCTCCAAGTACATTAGATCCTATAGTAACCACTCTTTTTTGATTTTTCCTCTTGATGATTCCATAAGTATCAGAATATTTCACTTCTGCAAAAGATGACAATGGCACATTTCTTACCATACCACCCATGCTCATGTCTCTGTATAGTATTTTCAGATTTCGTAAGAGATCAATATTGTAACGCTGATCATCCTGATATTTAATGACGATGTTGTGATCATCGTTCAGATCCCTGTACTTAGAAATATCTGTACCCAGAACTCCCAGGAGAATTTCATTACCAATAGCGTATGTGGATATCCCTTCCCGGTTAGCTCTTTCTCTGTCTATATTAAAAACGACCTGAGGTTTAGAAGCCTGAAGGTCACTTCGCAATTCTTCCACACCGTCAATTTTAAGTGAATCGAGATATCTTTTTAATCCTTTGCTGCTTTCTACGAGATCTTCGTAATTATCTCCTGAGATTTCAATATTTACCGGCTTTCCGACCGGAGGGCCACCTTGTTCTTGTGCAACTGTTATTTCAGCTCCGGGAATGCCTTTTACTGACTCACGGATTTTATCGAGATAAACACCTGTAGATTTTCCATCACGCTTTCCGAATTCAACGAAGGCAACCGATATTTTGCTTTTATTCGGATAACTGTTTTGATCTTCGTCTTGCGGGTCGGTTACGCTAACTGTAACATTTGCAATAACAGATTTCACCAATGGATTGGGCCAATCAATGGCTTTGTAGACTTTATCCTCGACAATTTTTGTAATTGAATCAGTGTAGGATTGGTCAGTTCCCACAGGGAGGCTGGTGTATACATACACAAAATTCGGATCAGCAGTTGGAAAAAAGCTGACTCCACCATTTCGCACGGCTATCATGACTATTGAGAGGATAAAAATTGCAAATGTACTTATCATCATAGTCCAAGGTCTATGCAAACACCAAACTAACAATTGCTTGTATTTGGTTTGAAACTTAGGCCATGAATTTTCCTGAAACCTTTTGATAACAAATCGTAACCAATAATGATTGAGTAAATAGAGGAGGAGGGCAAGAACTCCAAAATTGCCTGTCCCAAAATCTATCATATATCCTATGAGTATAGCTACCGCAAAGAAGATCATCGACCTTTTCAATGATTTTTTATCTTTTTCAGGATTACTTTCCGCATGTGGTTTCATGAATTGAGCAGCGAACACAGGATTGATGATATAGGCAACGATTAGAGAGGCCATTAGTGTCACTATAAGAGTGACCGGCAGGAAGAACATAAACTTTCCGATTATTCCTTTCCAAAAGAGTAGGGGAATAAAGGGTGCAAGTGTTGTAAGCGTACCTGATAATACCGGAAGAAAGACTTCACTGGCTGCCATTTTTGCTGCCTGAATAATGGGACGCTTTCCATTTGCGAAAATCCGGTGGGTGTTTTCAATAACGACAATCGCATCATCCACAACTATTCCCAGTGCAAGTAAAAAGGAGAACAATACGATCATGTTCAGTGTAAATCCTATGGTTGGCATAACAAGAAAGGCCAGACACATTGATAAGGGAACAGACATGGCAACGAAGAATGCATTGGTTGTTCCCATAAAGAACATGAGAATTAAAAATACAAGAACGAAACCGATGATAATTGTGTTGATGAGGTCATGTAAAGTGGTGCGGGTTTGTTCGCTCTGATCGCCTGTGAGAGTAACCTTGACATCGTTTGGCCAATAATTTTTCTGAAGATCATCCATCAGAGCAACAATCTTATCGGAAGCCTCAATAAGGTTTTCACCTTTTCTTTTAATGATGTTTAAGGTGATCACATTTTTATGATCGAGCCGTGCATAGCTTTCCTGCTCTCTATAACTATCAACAACTTCTGCGATATTTTTTAGGTAGACAGGTTTTCCGTTGATACCATTTACAATCAGATTTCCGATTTGTTCAACATTCCGAAATTCTCCGCTTACGCTCAATGAACGTCGCACTCCCTGGATATTAACAGAACCTCCCGGCATTGTCAAGTTCTCAGATTGAATCACGCGAGCTATGTCACCCATGGAAACGCCGACAGCTTGCATTTTTAACATGTCAACATTAATCTGAATTTCACGTTCCAGAGCACCAATGAGCTCAACTTTTTTTACTTCTTTCATGCTCTCAAGGCGGTCTTTGGCATCATCCGCATAGTTCTTGAGTTTATTCAGGTCGTAGTCTCCGCTGATATTTACTTGCATGATTGGCAAGTCAGCGAAGTTTACATCAATGATCTCCGGCTCATTTTTTAAATCTTTCGGGAGGTCTCTTTTTGATCTGTCGACCGCATCTTTAACCTTCTGGCGTGCGTCATCAATGTTTACATCAGAATTAAATTCTACAACAACGTTACAATAGTCCTGAAGGGAGTTGCTTTTTATTTTCTTCACTCCGGCAATATTCTTACACTCTTTTTCTATTGGTCGAACTATCAGGTTCTCCATATCCTTCGGAGAAGTTCCCGGATATACAACACTCACATAAATATTGGGAAGTGAAATGTCAGGAAAGCTTTCTTTGGGCAGGGAGTTATAGGATGAGATGCCGGCTAAAGTTAAGAGCAAAGTGATAATGAATATTGCCACCTTGTTATCAATAGCCCAGGATGATGGTTTGAATTCTTTAAAATTGTCTTTCATAATATTATTCAAAATGGATTTGCATTTAAGAGAGTAGGGTTAAAGGATATTAAAGACGAATCATATCACCGTCAATAATATTCTGATATCCAAAAGTGATTACTTTATCACCTGAATCTAATCCGGAAGTGATCTCAGTAATTCCGTTATAAGTCATACCGGAGCTTACCTTTTTTCTGCGTGCAAATGTTTTATCTCCATCCTGAGTTGCAACATATACGAATTCACCATCACTGGATTTCTGAATCGAACCAATTGGAACAGTAAACGCATTTGGAGATGTGTAGTCTACTATCTTTAATACTGCCACCATATTGGGATTAAAGCTGCCATCTTTCGAATTGAGGCGTACTTCGACATTAAAAGTTCTGTTCAGTTCGTTTATGGCCTGACCGGAGTAGTTCAGCTTGCTTCTTATTTCTTTGTTCTGATCAGGAAAGTAAATTATCACATCATTTCCTTTGTTTACTTTGCTTATGAAAGATTCAGCAACCTCGGCAACTACCTTGAGAGAATTTAGATTTACCACCCTGAAAGCCGGTAATCCCGGAGCTACTGTTTCTCCAACTTTGATGTTTACCTGATCAACGGTACCGTTAATAGGGGATTTAATTTTGGTTAAGTCCCATTGTTGTTGTAATCCGGCCATTTTTTTGTCCATTGATTCCTTATTAGCCTTTGCCTGAAGAAACTGTACTTCACTTCCAATCTTTTGATCCCACAAATTTTTCTGTTTATTGAAAAGTTGTGTTATTAGGTCTACCTGAGATTGAAGTTCTGCAATTCCCTGGCGAATTATCCGGTCGTCCGTTTGAGCCAGTATTTGACCGATCGAAACTTTGTCCCCGGCTTTTACATTAACTGCGGTAACGGTACCCATGCTTTCGGCACTAATCAATACATCTTCGTCGCCTTCAACTTTTGCCTGAACTTCGATGTAGTGATGGAACGGACTGTTTTTCATTTCTGTTACACCCACATTTTTAAATCGGAAATCTGAAAGTGAGTCACTTTCTGCCAATTCGTTTTCCAGAGTTATAATTTTTTCTTTTAATTCGGCTTGCTGTTTCTTTAAAGTTTCAAGTTCAGCTTTTTTGTCAGATGAATTTCCACCGGTGGAACATGAAGCCAGAAATCCGCTGAGTAGAATGAGAATAAATAATTTTTTCATAGTCTGTAAGTATAGTATTGAGAAGAGAGATTTATGTTGAGAATTAGTAAATGAATTTTCCGGTAGCTTTATCAAGATCAATTTTTGAAATCATGACTTCATATAAAGCATTGAAATAATTTGCCTGCGAATCTTTTAATGAAGTTTCGGCATCAAGAACTTCAAGGTTGGATCCAACCCCTTGATCATACTTTATTTTTGAAGTATTGTAAATATCATTAGCCAGTGAAAGATTTTGTTCTTGAATGTTTAAAGAGTTGATGGAATTAATTAAAGCATCTCTGTTTGCTTTGACTTCAAGTGAAACTGCTTCTTCAAATCGATGAATTTCATTTTCAATTTTTCTTAAGGATAATTTTTCCTGTTTGATTTTATTATGCTTTTGAAATCCGTCGAACAAAGGAAGATTAAGAGTTGCTCCTATTAGTCCCGTGGCATACCAACCTTTGTCAGAGTCGAAAATGTCGAATTTATCTCTTTGCGCAGAGGTGCTTAGATTCCCATAGGCAACGAGATTCGGATAATATCCTGATCTGTATCTTTTGATATTATATTCCTGTAATTTTTTCTGAGTTTCCAGAATAGTGAATTCTATCCGTTGGGAGATGTCGAATTTTTCTACGCTCACTGAGATGTTTTTTAATACTTCCGCATCAATGGTTTCAGTTGCCTCTAAAACTGCAGTCTGGTTCATCCCAATCTGAAATTTCAATAAGTTGTTGGCCATACCTGTCAATCGTTCAAATTTTTCTATTTCAGTTTTGACGTTATTGAAAGCCACTGTGACTCGGTCAAGGTCAAGTTTTTCAACAAAGCCATTCGTATAAAGGGCCTTGGTATCGTCATGCAACTTTTGAATCCTTGCAAGGTTTGCGTTTACTGCTTTTTTACGCTCTTCAAGCAACATTAAATTGTAATATGCTTTAGAAACGTTTACAGCCGTTTCAATTTCTGTGCGGTTTACGTTTTTATTTGAAAGTTCCCGAAGTGTTTTTGTTGCTTTCACCCCAATCAGATAGGTGGGGTCAAAAATCAATTGAGAAGCAGATATTGAAGCAGTGGCATTCCATCTTGTTCCAAATTTTAATGGGATGAAGGTTCCGGGGTCACCTCCAAAAAATTCTCCGGGGATTAGGGAGGTGGGAAGTTCTTCGTAGTCCTTGACATCAAAACTACTGTTGAGCTGCGGTAGTCCGATGCCAAGTATTTCTTTTACCTGCGCATTTGAAATTTCAGCATCAAGCTTTGCATTTTGTACATCTTTTTGATTTTCCAGAGCATAAGCAATTGCTTGCTTAATTGTTAATCGGAATACACTGTCTCTGGTCTGTGCCATCAAATTTGATGATACAAGTGAAATCAGAAGCAGAATGGTTGTTTTTTTCATATAGATAAGAATGTGAATGGATTTATTTATGATAAAGGAAACTGGAATTTCTATTCTTCTTCAATGATGTTGTTGTATTTATTCAGAAGCCTGTGACCCTTTAGTGTAACAACCCCTTGCAGGAAATGCTCCATCATAGTGAGTTGAACTTCAACAATACTAAATTGATCAGGCGGGAATTTCTTTGGATCCAAGGCAAGTTCAATTTGTTCTAATCTGAGCCTGGAAAGAATTTTAATATTCAGTTTATCCCGGTAAAGGCCTTGCTTTACGCCTTTTCTCATATTCTCTTCGATAAACCCGATTAATTCATCTTCTTTAAATTTTTTAAAAATGTTCCAGGCAGAAGGATGGTATTTTCTTAAATCATAAAACATTCCCGGATTAATTTTTGAAAAAAATTGACCAACATATTTCATGGACTCTAAAAGTTCCTGAATTGCATTATCGGCTTCTTTTCTTATCAGGCACATATCTTCATGCTGACACTTCGTTTGATTACGGGTGAATGAATTTATGAGTGCATTCTTATCTTTATAATATTGATAAATGGTTTTTTTTGAAATTCCCTGATACGTTGCAATGTCATCCATTGTCACACTCTTGATACCATTTCTAAAGAAAAGTTCACGTGCCGTTTCTAGAATACGGTCTTCGATTAAAGGGTCTTCTGTTTTAGTTTTCTCCATTGCGGCGCAAAACTATGGAAACTATTTTCATTTACAAAGTTTCCACATCATTTAATAAAACTTTAACATCCGGTCCAGTTTTCCGGTGGTTTATTTGGTAAACAACAGTGTATTTAATGTATTTCGTTGATTTGTAGTCGTTTGTTGCATTAATATGGTATTGCTCTCTTTTGTACCTTCGCGATTCTTTTTAATTAAGCTACATGGATTCAAATGCATTGACTGCGATTTCTCCGGTCGACGGTCGTTATAAAAATCAAACTAAAGAATTGATTGCTTTCTTTTCAGAGGAAGCTTTAATGAAGTATCGTCTCAAAGTAGAGGTGGAGTATTTTTTAGCTCTGTGTGAGATTCCATTACCGCAGTTAAAAGGGATAAATAAGAATTCGGTCGAACAGTTTCGGAATCTGTATCTGAATTTTTCCGGAAAGGATTCTTTACTTATTAAAGAAAAAGAAAAGATCATCAATCACGATGTGAAAGCTCTTGAGTATTTTCTAAAAGAAAAAATGAATGACTTAGGTTGGGATCAGTATAAAGAGTTTATTCATTTCGGCCTTACATCACAGGACATAAATAACACGGCTTTTCCTCTGGCTATTAAAGACGCTATACATGAGTGTTATTTGCCATTGCTTGGAGATTTGATTAATGTATTGGAAAAATTAAGTCATGCCTGGGCAGAAATTCCAATGCTCGCCAGAACTCATGGTCAACCTGCATCACCAACCAGACTTGGTAAAGAGATAAAGGTATTTATTGAGCGACTCGAAAGACAAGTAAGTTTGTTGAGTAAAATTCCCTACTCTGCAAAATTTGGTGGTGCAACCGGTAATTTTAATGCACACCATGTTGCTTATCCGGAACTTGATTGGAAAATTTTCGCAAATTATTTTGTGAATCAGATATTGGGTCTGTCAAGACAGCAGTTTACCACTCAGATTGAGCATTACGATGACCTTGCTGCCTTGTTTGATAATCTTAAACGGATTAATACAATATTGATTGACTTTGACAGGGATATGTGGACATATATTTCGATGGATTATTTTAAGCAGCAAATCAAGGAAGGCGAAGTTGGATCTTCGGCCATGCCACATAAAGTAAACCCAATTGATTTTGAGAATTCGGAAGGCAATTTGGGAATTGCTAATGCATTGTTCGAACACCTTTCAGCTAAGCTCCCTGTGTCACGTTTGCAAAGAGATCTGACAGATTCCACCGTTCTTAGAAATGTAGGAGTTCCTTTTGCCCATACTGTAATTGCGATTAAGTCTCTGTTAAAAGGCTTGTCGAAAATTAAAGTTAATGAAGAAGCACTTTCGAATGATTTGGAATCTAACTGGGTTGTTGTTGCTGAAGCTATTCAAACCATACTTCGAAGAGAAAATTATCCTAATCCTTATGAAGCCCTTAAAGAATTGACCCGTACAGGAAAAGGGATCGATCAAACAACAATGCAGAAATTTATTGATGATCTCAACGTAAGTGATCAGCTTAAGATGGAATTAAAGTCTGTGACTCCTTATAATTACACAGGCATCTGAGATATGAAAGTTACAGGATTTACTTTTATACGAAATGCCATTCGTTTTGATTACCCTGTAGTAGAAGCGATAACTTCAGTTCTTCCTCTTTGCGATGAATTTATAGTACTGGTTGGAAATTCAGATGATGGGACTAAAAAACTCATTCAGGAGATTCCCTCAACCAAAATAAAAATCCACGAGAGCGTTTGGAATGATGAATTAAGAGAAGGTGGAAAGGTTCTTGCCGAAGAAACCAATAAAGCGATGCAACTCATTTCATCAGACACGGACTGGTGTTTTTATATTCAGGCTGATGAAGTGTTGCATGAAAAATATATTCCAATTGTCAGGGAAGCAATGCTAAAATGGAGAAGCCATTCTGAAGTGGAAGGCTTGTTGTTTAACTACACGCATTTTTACGGATCTTATGATTTCGTTGGCGATTCTGTTAAATGGTACCGAAAGGAAGTTCGAATTATCAGAAACGATCCGGAAATTAGATCATTTCGTGATGCACAAGGCTTTCAAAAACAGGGAAGACCTTTGCGGGTGAAAGCATGCAATGCCGGTATTTACCATTATGGTTGGGTTAAACCTCCCGGTAAACAACAGGAGAAACAAAAGTATTTCCATAAATTATGGCATTCCGATGAATGGATGAAAAAGAATGTCAGTTCAGGTGATGAGTTCGATTATTCAGGTATCGATTCTTTGGCACATTTTAAAGGAACACATCCTGCTGTTATGCATAATCGAATCAGCAGTAAAAACTGGAAATTTGAGTTTGATCCTTCACAAAAAAAATTGAGTATTAAGTCCCGCTTTAAAATGAATCTGGAAAAGTTGACGGGATGGAGGATAGGGGAATATAAAAATTATAAAATTATCTAGCCTCAATTTTTAATTCGAAAAACGGATCACCATCCGCTTGCCAGAACATCTGCAAGGTGCATGGTTTTCATTTTCTTTCCGGACTTTTGCATATAGCCTTGCATGTGCATCAGGCATGATGAGTCTGTTGAAATTAAATACTCGGCATTGGTTTCTTCCGCATTGATTATTTTTTGCTCAGACATTCCAACTGCTATTCCTTCATACTTCACAGAAAATGTACCTCCGAAACCACAACATACTTCTGTGTCTTTCATTTCAATGATTTCAAGACCTTTCACATTTTTTAAAAGTATTCTCGGTTCTTCTTTAATTCCGACCTCTCTCAGACCGCTGCAGGAATCATGGTAAGTTCCTCGTCCGTTTAATTTAGCTCCGACGTCAGTTACTTTTAAAACGTTCACCAGGAACTCAGAAAATTCGATGATGTTTTTTTGAACGGTTTTAAATTGATTATGCAGTGCAGTATTGTGAAACAGTTCAGGATAATAATTCCTTACCATTCCAACACAGGATGCTGATGGTGTTACGATATATCTGTCATTGGGAAAATCGCGGATAAATTTTTCTCCGACTGATTTGCATTGATCCCAATATCCTGCATTGAAGGCAGGTTGACCACAGCAAGTTTGTTCTGTATTGTAGTTTACTGCACATCCAACCTTCTCTAATACTTTAACCATGTTCATGGCAGTATCCGGGTAAATTTGATCAATAAAGCAGGGAATAAATATATCTACTATCATAAGTTTTTCAGCTAAAACATTCGTCAACTTAATTCGAAACACCTTCGAGTTCCGGTGATTTTTCTTTCCGCATGCGAAGTAACAAAATCAGACCGATTATGAAAAAACCGGCTAAAACAATTATACTGTTTCTCATGCTCCCGCTGATTTCGTTGATATAACCGAATGCAAATGTACCCAATACAGTTCCTAGTTTGTCGCATACATCATAAAAACTGAAATATGAAGCATGGTCCTTTGTTTCAGGAAGGAGTTTTGAATAGGTGGAACGGGACAGTGATTGGATTCCTCCCATAACCAGGCCCACAACTGCTGCCAGGATCATGAACATGGTTTGTTCATCAACTCCATAACGTTTATCGCAAAAATACGCTCCAATACATATTCCAACCCAAATAATCAGAGCAATGGAAATCGCATAAATATTTCCATAACGGTTGGACAATGAGCTGAATAAAAAGGCTCCCCCAATTGCTACAAACTGTATTATAAGTATAATGGCTATGAGAATTGAAGAGGGAAGATGTAATTCTCCATCACCAAACAGGGTCGCCACATACATGACTGTTTGAACACCCATATTGTAAAAGAAAAATGAAATCAGGAATGTTTTAAGACGACTGCTTTGCCTGAGTTCAAACCACACTTTTTTCAATTCTAAATACCCATTAAAGATATAACGCCCGCTTGGCTTTTGATCATATACATTGTTTGGAAGATAATGAAAAGTATATTGGGCAAATACGAACCACCAAACTCCAACTAAAAGAAAGGCCAGCCTGGTTGCAGTTCCGCTCTCAATATTTCCGTACCACTGCGGAAAAAGTATCATAGTTAAAGAAAATATCAGCAGGATGGAACTGCCAATATAACCCATTGCGAATCCTCGTGCGCTCACTCTATCCTGATCTTTAACTTCGGCAATTTCAGGGAGGAAGGCGTTGTAAAATACAATGCTTCCTGCATAACCAATTGCTGCTAATACTGAACCAAGAACTCCTATCCATAATGTTTCTATGGAATCGAAGAAAAACAAAGAAGAGCAAGAGATAGCACCAAGAGTACTAAAGAAATACATGAATTTTTTCTTTCTCCCGCTATAATCAGCAATTGAAGATAGAATCGGACTGATAGCTGCAATCATCAGGAAAGCAAAAGAAATCGCATAGGTCTGTAAGGAGTCGCTGTTATAAGTTCGTCCCATAAACTTAACAAGATTATTATCATCAGTTGTAGTTACCGCATGAAAATAAATGGGGAACAAAGCAGAAGTAATTACCAGAGAATAGGCTGAATTTGCCCAGTCGTAAATGGTCCAGGCCCGTATGATCTTTTTATTGCCTTTTTCTAACATAAAGTGAAATTTGTAAAAGACTGGAGGCGAACAAAAGAACTAATTATTCTGATAGAATGAGAGATTAATCTAAATGTTTGAAGTTTTTAATCGTATTGACGAAGAATTTTACTTTTTCCGGATCAGTATCGGGGTACAAGCCATGACCCAGGTTTGCAATATGTCGCAAAGGGCCAAAGGCTTTTAACATTTCTTCAGTTTCCAGTTGAATCGTTCCTTCATCGGCATACAATAAACAAGGATCTATATTCCCTTGTAAAGTTTTGTTGTTGCCAATCATTTGGCGACTCTCCTTAATATCCATATTCCAATCAAGTCCGATCACGTCACAATTCAATTTTGACATCTCCTTTCTTGCAAAGTGAGCACCTTTCGCAAACACAATCACCGGAACTTCTGTAATTGCATCGCAAATCATTGAAATATAATGCAGAGCAAATTCTTTGTATTGTTCAGGTGAAAGTACACCAGCCCATGAATCAAAAATTTGAACAATGTCTACTCCCGCTTTAATTTGTCCTTTTAGATAATTAATTGTGCTTTCAGCTATTTTATGGAGAAGTTTATGAGATAGTACAGGTTCGGTATATAAGAATTTTTTTGCCTCACTAAAAGTTTTGCTCCCTTTTCCCTGAATCATATATGAAAAAATCGTCCAGGGTGCTCCTGCAAATCCAATAAGAGGAACCCGTCCATTCAATGCTTTCTTTGTGAGCTGGATTGCTTGCATAACATAATCGAGATCTCCTGCTTCAGCAATCTTTAATTTCTGTATATCAGATTCGGAGCTGATAGTTTTCTCAAACCATGGTCCGGTAGCTTCAACCATTTGATAGGAGAGCCCCATTGCTTCAGGAATTACCAGTATGTCGGAAAAAATTATTGCAGCGTCAACACCAAGTATATCGACCGGCTGAACGGTTACCTCAGCTGCAGCTGCAGGGGTCTCTACTAATTCTTTGAAACCGCCAATGCTTTTTCGGACTTCCCGGTATTCCGGAAGTATTCTGCCAGCCTGACGCATCATCCAAACGGGAGTACGTTCAGTTTTTTCTCCGCGTGCAGCACGTAAGATTAAATCGTTTTGTAATTTCATACGGGCGCAAATTAGTTATTTTATATGAGCTATTTATTTCAACTTTCGTAATTGCCTGTGGTATTTTTAAGTTTGATGTAATAGGATGAATTATTTATTTCAATCCTATGACAATCACTAAAAGTCAGCCTTTTATATTTTCTCCCGGAGAATTTGTGGCATGACAGATAATTCTTTCAATTGTTTAATGAAGCATGCATGCTAATCAAAAGGGGCATTAAAAATAGTTGACTATACCAAAATGGATTTTCCCATTTCTTAGCAAAATCGGATTGTCAAATTGCTTGCCAAGTGCATAGCTTACGGACATTATTCCAAGCTTAGTTTCAAAATTAATTCCAGCACCGAAGCCAATGGGGGTATCGGTCAGGAAAGTATGCCGACTTTGGTTTTCATACCATGCTGCATTAAAAAATGCAAAGAGGAAAGAGTTTTGTTCAAGCAAATAACGGTATTCAGCTTTGCCAATTACAAAAGATGATGCGTATATAGATTCTTCATCAAAACCTCGTAATGATTTCAATCCTCCAATTCTCATAAGTTCATTACTGAAAATTTCAGGATTGTAAATATAGCCTCCAATGCTACCAAGGTTCAGGACGTGTCTTCCTGATAAAGAAAAATAGTTATCAAAAGAAAAATCTGTCTGGTAACTGGTTGTACGTAATCTGATGCTATCATAAAGTATCGGATTAATATCCTGGTTTTTTCGAATATCACGGTTCCCTATACTACCCGTCAGCTCCATGCTAAATCCCTTTCTGGGATTTAATCTATAGTCAAGATTCTCATAGTGAAATGTCAGACCATATGAAAGAATACTGATGTCTGCGTAAGTTGGAAGCACGGTAGCATTTTCTAGTCCTTTAGAAGTTTGAAGATCACTCTGTTTGTCTTTCACAAATGCTTTCATGTAATTATTTCCGGAAAAGGAATATTGTACTCCTAGACTTTTGATTACGTCAACATAAGTGCTGTCTTTACGGAAAATGGAAAGATAGCCGTCAAGCCCAATCGGTGTATTTAGGAGATAAGGGTAATAGGCACGAAGACGTAAATCCTGAGAGCTCGAAGGGAGTTGTTTCCAGTTTAATTCAATGATTTCTCCACGACGCAAAGAATTTTGTAGTTTGATGTGTGCTTCACCGGTAATTTTGAATTTTCCTTCCTTATTTTCATCAGGTAATAGGCCTAAAATACCATCAAATTGACTTGACTTTTTGTTTTCAAGATACAACTCCAATTTCGTCAACTTGTCTGTAAATTCAATTCTTGATTCTCTTATTTCTCTGACAAAGGCAAGTTCTCTCAGGCGGTTACTGATTTTTGATACTCTTGATTCGTCATAGAGGTCTCCGGGTTTTACACCGATATAATTATAAATGAATACAGGTGCAATGCTTGCGTTTCCTTTGATTAAAACACTGTCAATTGTTATTACATTGTTTTTTTTCAGTAAAATCTGTGCATGGATATTTTCATTTTCAATAACAATACTGTCAAGATTAACCGAAGCAAATGGGTATCCTTGATTTTCACAATTTCTAAGAATACGTTCCTGTATTTTTACGATCTCCTTGTAGTCGAATGCTTTCGCCGATTTGTAGTTTTTTCGAAGTGGAGTTCCGGCTAAAAAGGAATTATCCGCATTTCCCTTTCCCAAAAAAGCAATCTTAAAAGCGGGACCTAAATACAAGTGAGCATGGAAAAAGGCTGAGTCACTATAGACTGAATCAAATCCCGATGCCAGGTACCCGCTGCTTTGTAATTTTTGGAGAATGGATAACAATTCATTTCTTGCCTGAATACTATCCCGAAAATATTTTTGACTTTGGAGTTGATTACTGATCTTTAAAAACTCATTTTGATAGGATGTATCACTAAGGTGAATTTTTAATTCTAAATTTTTCTGAGCCAGTATAGTAGAGAAGGGAATTGAAGTGCTTAGGAGCAAGAAGAATATAAAATAGCAGCAAGCTGACCCGGTTCTACTGAACGGAATTGTAAATACACATAAATGTTTTTGAACCTTTGATAAAAAAAACATTTTCCTTGTTCAGTATTCGTTGAATTAAATTTGTCTATGTATAATTAAAGTTTCCAGTCTATCTCGGGAATTCCCTTTTTTCTCAGGTATTCATTTGCCAGAGAGAAATGTTTGCATCCGAAAAATCCCCGGTGCGCTGCGAATGGCGATGGGTGAGCTGCTTTAAGAATAATATGTTTATGCTGATCGATCAACGTTTCTTTTGCCTGAGCATATTTTCCCCATAGCATAAAAACGAGATTCGATTTATTTTTCGAGAGTTTTTTTATTAGAGCATCAGTGAATTTTTCCCATCCTTGATTTTGATGAGACCCGGCTTCATTTGCACGCACTGTGAGCGTGGCATTTAACAAAAGAACCCCTTGGGTGGCCCAGGCTTCAAGATTCCCTGAGGTGGGTGAACTGATACCAAGGTCTGAACTTAATTCTTTAAAAATATTTCGCAGAGATGGAGGTATAGGTATGCCTTTGGGCACTGAGAATGAAAGGCCATGTGCTTGTCCGGGTCCATGATAAGGATCCTGGCCTAAGATGACCACCTTAAGTTTATGAAATGGCGTTTTTTCAAAGGCCGCATATATTTCAGATTCCGGTGGATAAATGAGATGATTTGCTCTTTTCTCTGAAACGAGGAAATCCATAATTTCTTTGAAATAGGTTGAATTAAACCCATCTTTCAGGAATTGCTTCCATGTGGCTTCAGTATAAGGCATCAATTCAATCATAATGTGAAATTACCAAGAGAAATGGGAATATTCCAGAAACTGCCAATTTTATATAAAATCGAATGCTGTTAATATGTTGAAAACTTAGCCTTGCTAATTTTATGTAAAAAAGTATTTTTGCAAGGCTTTAATCATAATAATCACAACATTATCTTAGAACTTCCGTTCTCAGAACAAACAATCTATTCAAAAAGATGAAAAACCTACTTCGTACTTGTGCTTTTGTGGCCCTAATCAGCCTCTTCTTTGCTTCATGCAAATCGCATGAGAAATGCCCTGCTTATGGCGATATGAATAAGACGAAAATCAATAAAGAAATCCGCAGTTAATATTGGATTTTACTGAACAAATCGGCGAATCGGATTCCGGTTCGCTTTTCTTGTTTATAGTCATTCCCTATAGTGAAAATGAATGTTCTGAACTAATTCCGGGTGCAGGCTTAATGCCACAGGGCAGGTTCTCGCAGCCCTCTCCAGAATATCTTTTTCTTTCTCACTGAAACTATACTCAGGCATGTCAAAATCAATTTGCACTTCGCCTACTTTTCTTGGATTGCTGAGCATTTTTTTTACGATTCTGAGTTTCATTCCCTCAATTCGGATGCTATGTGTATTTGCAGCAATCCCCATAAGTGTTGACATACATGTAGCTAATGCAACACACAAAAGATCAGTCGGAGAAAAAGCTTCACCTTTGCCTTGATTATCAGGTGGGGCATCTGAAATAATGGTGGAACCAGATTTCAGGTGCTTGGACTCCGTTCTCAATTCTCCCTTATAAATAGTATACATCGTTTCCATGCAGCAAAGTTATTGAATGCCATGAAGCATTGAACAAATGACCGATAAATGATGTTATTATTTGTTGTTGCAATTTTTTAAGTTCGAATAACACGGAAAATTCTTAGTTTTGTAGTGAATATGCATAGGATACTCGCCTTTATTTGTTTTTTGCTATTTGCATTGCAGGTGGATGCACAAGATTCCTTGAGGCCAACAGAAGAGGGGGTTCAAATTTTATTTCGGAATGAAGCTGAAGGAGGACTGACACTTCATTCAAATGGTTTTGGAATATCTTTTAAACGAGGCTGGCATAAGACAGGCTATAAGAAGAAAATGCTGGATATGGATTTGGTTTCGCTTCGACATCCAAAGCAGTATAAGCAACCAAATCCGTATTATCCTGATTCACGTCCATTCTTTTATGGGAAATTGAATTACGCATATATGTTGCGTGCAGGATATGGAATGCAGAATGTACTGTTCGGAAAAGGGGAGCGTAGTGGAGTTGAAGTGCGTTTCAATTATTACTTCGGCGTAAATCTGGGAATGACGAAGCCTGTGTATCTTGAAGTATTACTCGACTCTCAGTTTGATTCCTTGTTTAAAGTCGTTGAGGTACAACAATACAATCCGGATGATCCTTTACATCAATCAGTGGAGAATATTTATGGACCCGGACCTTATTTTAAAGGATTTGATCAAATGAAATTTCACCCGGGTGTTTATGCCAAATTTGCATTGTCATTCGAGTATTCCATGTGGCAACAAAAAGTCACCGCTTTGGAAACAGGTGTTACTTTGGATTATTTTCCTAAGGCAATTCCGATCATGGCTTATAATAAGAATGATAATTTATATGTGAATTTTTTTATCACCTTGCTTTGGGGCGCGAAGTGGTAGTTGCCATATTTACCCAATCGTTAAACCGTCCACAGAGTACGAAAAAAATTAATTTACTAACCTGCTATTTGATAAAAATTGGATCAAGCTATAGATAATTCAACAGAAAGTAAACCCCGAAAACCGGATTGGTTAAAGGTGAAACTTCCTACCGGAAAAGAATATGCGAAGGTAAGAGAGATTGTTGGTGAGCATAAACTGCATACCATTTGTCAAAGCGGGAACTGTCCCAATATGGGAGAATGTTGGGGGGCTGGAACGGCCACTTTCATGATTCTTGGAAATGTTTGTACGCGTAGCTGTGGTTTTTGCAGTGTGGCAACAGGTAAACCCGATGCCGTTGATCCTTTTGAACCTTTGCGTGTAGCCAAGTCAGTCAAACTTATGGGTATTAAACATTGCGTGATTACTTCGGTTGATCGGGATGATTTAAAAGATGGGGGCTCTCAAATTTGGGTTGAAACAATCAGAAAAATCCGTGAGTATTCACCGGGTACAAGCATGGAAACACTCATACCGGATTTTCAAGGGATCTGGATAAATTTGCAAAGGGTAATCGATGAGAAGCCCGAGATAATTTCGCATAATCTGGAAACTGTCAGACGACTTACGCGGCAAGTTCGCATTCAGGCTAAATATGACAGAAGCCTGGAAGCACTTAGGAGAATCAGTGATGCAGGTGTGACTGCAAAATCTGGAATTATGCTAGGTTTAGGAGAAACTAAGGAAGAAGTTATAGAATCCATGAATGATCTTCGGGCATCAAATGTGTCGGTATTGACATTAGGACAATACTTACAACCGACAAAAGATCATTTGCAGGTTGCAGAATTTATTCATCCGGATTTATTTGCCGAATTTAAAAGCATTGGTCTTGGATTGGGATTTCGCTATGTGGAGAGCGGTCCATTGGTAAGATCCAGCTATCATGCCGAAAAGCATCTGATTTGATGAAGAGTGGTATGATTGATTTGACTGTTTTGAATAATACGATGCTCCTGAGTTTTCAATCTGAAAATATTATTAATTCCAATTTTTAATTTACTATGGCTAAAATACGTGTTGCAATTAATGGATTCGGACGAATCGGTCGTATGACGACCAGGGTATTGCTAAGAAATACGAATGTAGAGCTCGTTGCAATAAACGATTTGACAGACAATAAAACTTTAGCACATCTTTTTAAGTACGATTCAATTCACGGACGATATAAAGGAATTGTAGAATCAAGTGAAAGCAGTTTAATTATTGATGGAGTATCAATAAAAAGTTTTACAGAGAAAGATCCTGCAAAACTTCCATGGAAGGCATTGAAGATTGATGTTGTGTTAGAGTGTACCGGAAAATTCACTGATCTTGCCGGTGCCCGTCTGCATCAATTGGCAGGAGCATCAAAGGTTGTGCTTTCGGCTCCTGCAAAAGGAGACGAAGACGTGAAGACGATTGTGCTGGGTGTGAATGATGCTGAGCTGAAACCGGAAGACACTGTGGTTTCAAATGCATCCTGTACTACGAATAATGCTGCACCCATGTTAAAGCTCCTCGATGATAAGTGGGGAATTGAAAAAGCCTTTGTAACTACCGTTCATTCTTATACCGGGGACCAGAATATTCATGATGCACCACATAAAGATTTACGAAGAGCCCGTGCCGCCGCAGTCTCTATAATTCCAACAACTACCGGAGCAGCTAAAGCTCTTGGCGAAGTCTTACCCCATTTGCATGGGAAACTGGGCGGAGCCGGGATACGGGTTCCTTCACCTGACGGATCACTCACCGACATCACATGTGTACTTCAGAATGAAGCCACCGTAGAAGAAATCAATCAGGCCTTTAAACAAGCTGCTGAGACATCAATGAAAGGGATTCTGGAATACACGGAAGATCCGATTGTGTCTGTTGATATAATCGGGAATCCGGCATCCTGCATTTTCGATTCTGAACTAACTTCAGTACTAGGAAAGATGGTTAAAATTGTTGGTTGGTATGATAATGAAATGGGCTATAGCAATCGATTGGCAGAATTGGTTGTGAAGATGTCTTGATTTTTTGACTGACAATTAGTCAAAGTCTCGAATTTTTTTTAATTAGGCTTTAAAATGAGCCATTTAACGCTTTTTTTTTAGCCTGACCTTATTTTTTGAGATTCAATTGACATGTAGAAAATTTGTTTACCTTCAGTATATTAATGGCAGAATTTCAATAAAAAGACCGATTTTAAACTTTTTAAATAATTAACTTCTCTTAACGAATAATATTCCACCAATTATCGTTTCTTTGGACAGCAATTGAAATAATGAATTTGTGTAAAATTTAGTTTATTTCAATTAATTCATGAGTGGTGCTTTGATTGGTACAATAATTGTTTCTTCATTCTAAAAACATTTAGGGTTCTTTTCTTGTTCCCAATACAGATTTAATCTAATACATATCTTTTTAGTTATGGTACGTCGCCCGAAAAAGAAGGCAAAAATTGTAAAAGAACCCGTTCGCGATTCAGCTACACGAATTAAAGTCCAGTTGGATCATAAAACTTTGATGGTTGTTCACAGCATGGCGGCTTTTAAAATGTGGAAAAAAAGGTATCCATTAGCTAAAGTGATCGATTAAGTTGATTTTTAGGCTAAATTCAAACATTATTTATAAGAAGCCCTTTATTTTAGAGGGCTTTTTTTTATGTGAATTGCTGAAAAATTTATTTTTTCAAATAATTGTCAATTTGAAATCGCTTTTCTACATTTGCAATCCCTTTTTTGAGGGTAGTGCGTTCGTTGAAATTCGAACAAAAAAGCCGATGTAGCTCAGTTGGCCAGAGCTACTGATTTGTAATCAGTGGGTCGGGGGTTCGAATCCCTCCATCGGCTCAAGTTCGTGATAAAATAGTTGATATCGGGAAGGGGAGATACCAGAGTGGCCAAATGGGACGGACTGTAAATCCGTTGCGAAAGCTTCGAAGGTTCGAATCCTTCTCTCCCCACTCAAAATGTTTTGAATATTGTCTTTTTGCTATATAAATTCTTAGAATTTCTAGAAACAAAATCGATATAAAAGACCAAAAGCGGAAGTAGCTCATTTGGTAGAGCATCAGCCTTCCAAGCTGAGGGTGGCCGGTTCGAGCCCGGTCTTCCGCTCTGTTGAATACCGTTCATTGAAAAAAGAATTGATCATTCATTTATCTCCTATTATCACGAACTTTTGGCCAATGTAGCTCAGTCGGTAGAGCACATCCATGGTAAGGATGAGGTCACCAGTTCGATCCTGGTCATTGGCTCATCAGGCAGAGCAAACCGAACAGATGGATAGATTGCCATGAAACTATGGTTATCCACTCTTCAGTCTGGGATTGGTCGAATAAAAAGAATCAGGTTAATCAACCGGATTTCTTGATCAGTGAGCATTTGCAAACTGATAAATGAATTAGCGAATGTTGCTCTTTGGTAAGAGCGTTTCCGTGAGTAACGGATAGGCAACCGGTTCGATTCCGGTCATTGGCTCAAGCGGAAAACAGAATTCAGAGCTTCCCTCTTTCTGTCACCGTTATATTGTAACAAACATATTATTAAAACTGAATAATTAACATTAAATAAAACCATTGCCATGGCAAAAGAAAAATTTGACCGTTCCAAACCACACGTAAATATTGGAACGATTGGTCACGTAGACCACGGTAAAACGACCCTCACTGCAGCTATTACTACGGTATTGGCTGGTCAGGGGTTTGCTGAATTACGCTCTTTCGATTCAATCGATAACGCTCCTGAAGAAAAGGAGCGCGGTATTACTATTAACACTTCTCACGTTGAGTATATGACGGCTAACCGTCACTATGCACACGTTGACTGTCCGGGACACGCTGACTATGTGAAAAACATGGTTACAGGAGCTGCTCAGATGGACGGAGCTATTCTTGTGGTTGCTGCTACTGACGGACCAATGCCTCAGACGCGTGAGCACATTCTTCTTGCTCGTCAGGTAGGAGTTCCTAAGATCGTTGTATTCATGAACAAAGTGGACATGGTAGACGATGCTGAACTTCTTGATCTTGTTGAGATGGAAATTCGTGAACTTTTAAGCTTCTATGAATTTGACGGAGACAAGACTCCAATCATTCGTGGATCTGCTTTAGGTGGACTGAATGCTGACCCTAAGTGGGTTGGTTCTATCACTCAATTGATGGAGGCTGTTGATACTTATATTCCAATTCCTCCGCGTGAAGTTGACAAGCCATTCCTTATGCCTGTTGAGGACGTATTCTCTATCACCGGCCGTGGTACTGTTGCTACAGGTCGTATTGAGCGTGGTGTTATCAATTCAGGAGAAGAAGTTGAGATCATCGGTATGCAGGAGAAGTCCTTAAAATCTGTTGTTACAGGTGTTGAGATGTTCCGCAAAATCCTTGATCGTGGTGAAGCAGGAGATAACGTAGGATTACTCCTTCGTGGTATTGAGAAAACTGATATCCGTCGTGGTATGGTTGTAGCTAAGCCGGGTTCTATTACTCCGCATACTCAGTTCAAAGCTGAGATTTATGTGTTGAAGAAAGAAGAAGGCGGACGTCACACTCCATTCCATAATAAATACCGTCCTCAGTTCTATTTACGTACTACTGATGTGACAGGAGAAATTTCACTTCCTGAAGGACGCGAAATGGTAATGCCTGGTGACAACGTAAGTATCACTGTAGAATTGATTCAGCCGGTGGCTATGGACAAAGGACTTCGCTTCGCGATTCGTGAAGGTGGACGTACTGTTGGTGCCGGTCAGGTTACCGAGATTATTAAGTAATCCAATTGAACTCGAGGCGACAGCAGGCGGTGTAAGCACGGTCTGCTGTTTCCTGTCAATAAACGGTTAGGCTTTCCTGAGAATTATTCGGATCCAGACTCAATGTCGGAATCAGTTTTCTCACAAAGCTTAATCAGGGTTTACGGGTGTAGCTCAATTGGTAGAGTAGCGGTCTCCAAAACCGTTGGCTGGGAGTTCGAGTCTCTCCACCCGTGCCAGATCAGATATGTTAGAATTATCCGTCTTAATGTCATCAGGAATAATTTCAACAGAAAGAAAATTCATAACGAACAACCAACATGAGCAAAATCAGCGCTTACATCAAAGAAAGTTACACCGAACTGGTTCATAAGGTAAGTTGGCCTACGTGGGAGGAATTGCAGAGTAGTGTCATCGTAGTGATGGTCGCTACTGTCATTATTACGTTAATGATCTTCGTGATGGATTTTGGATTCAATTCTATCATGAACATCTTCTATAAAATGATTGCATAAGGTTTATTGTCATGGCTGAAGCGCAACAACCTAAAGAACTTATCAGAAAATGGTACGTGGTACGTGCCATTAGTGGTAAGGAGAAAAAGGTTAAGCAATATATTGAGTACGAAGTAAACCGTTTGAAGTTGACGGACTATGTTACTCAGGTACTTATTCCTACGGAGAAGTTTTATCAGATCCGCAATGGGAAGAAAGTAAGCAAGGAAAGAAATATTCTTCCCGGCTACGTACTTATTGAGGCAGCATTAACAGGGGAGATACCACATATCATTGAGGGAGTAACCGGAGTTATCTCTTTCTTGGGTGCAAAAGGTGAACCTCCGGCTCCACTAAGACCATCCGAGGTGAGTAGAATTCTCGGTAAAATGGATGAGCTGGCCGATAGTGAAGCAGTGATGAATGTACCATATGTGGTTGGAGAAACGGTAAAAGTTATCGATGGACCTTTCAATAGTTTCAGTGGAGTAATCGAAGAGATTAATGAAGAGAAGAAAAAATTAAAAGTGATGGTAAAGATCTTCGGACGGAAAACACCGCTGGAGTTAAATTATATGCAAGTAGAGAAGGAGTAAATAAACCTTAACCGGATACAGTCAGAAACAAAACGCATAGATAGCTTCCACTAAAATCGTTCAGTTGCAGACTTAATCCCGAATAAATTAAAATCATGGCTAAAGAGATAGGAACATACATCAAATTACAGGTCAAAGGAGGAGCAGCTAATCCTGCACCGCCAATCGGACCGGCACTCGGTGCAAAGGGTGTAAACATCATGGAGTTCTGCAAGCAGTTCAACGCTCGTACGCAGGATCAACCCGGTAAAGTGTTACCGGTAATTATCACCGTATATGTCGATAAGTCTTTTGACTTCGTCATCAAAACACCTCCTGCAGCTGTTCAGTTATTGGAGCTCTCTAAGTTAAAGAGTGGATCCAAGGAGCCTAACCGTAATAAGGTAGGCAGTGTGAGTTGGGATCAGGTTAAAACCATTGCGGAAATAAAAATGCCTGATCTGAACTGTTTCACTATTGAATCAGCAATGAGCATGGTAGCAGGAACTGCACGCAGCATGGGAATTACTGTCGATGGCCAAAAGCCATTCTAAGCAGGTCGAGTAAGGAATACGATTTTCATTAAATATATTATTGATAACAAGAAGGAGGGCGAGATCCTATCAACCCCGATCGAACTTCAAAATTTTAATTCAATGGCTAAGATCAGTAAAAAGAGAAAGCAGATTCTTTCGAAAGTTGATCAGAGTAAGACTTACAATTTGGCTGAAGCCTCTAAGATTGTAAAGGATATTACTACTACAAAATTTGATTCATCTGTTGATCTGAGTATCCGTTTGGGTGTTGATCCACGGAAAGCAAACCAAATGGTTCGTGGTGTCGTGACGCTTCCGCATGGCACAGGAAAAGTTAAAAAAGTACTTGTACTCTGTACACCTGACAAAGAAGCTGAGGCTAGAGAAGCCGGAGCTGATTATGTTGGATTGGATGAGTATATCACGAAAATTGAACAAGGCTGGACAGACATCGATGTGGTGATCACCATGCCAAGCGTAATGGGAAAAGTGGGTAAACTTGGTAAAGTTCTCGGTCCACGTAACCTCATGCCTAATCCGAAAACAGGAACTGTTACGACTGATATCGGAAAAGCTGTGAATGAAGTGAAGGCGGGTAAAATAGACTTTAAAGTTGACAAGCAGGGAAGTATCCATGCTTCCATCGGAAAGGTTTCTTTTGACGCTAAAAAGATCGAGGAAAATGCTAATGAATTGCTAAATACAATTATCAAGTTGAAGCCTTCATCTGCCAAGGGAACGTATATGAAAAGCGTGTACTTATCATCAACGATGAGTCCATCTGTTCAGATCGATACCAAAACATTATCGTAATCAGGGATCTTATCCTGTTAAATCCTAAAATTATTAAAACATGAAAAGAGAAGAAAAGGACGTGATCATTGGTGAGATTACGGAACTCCTCGATAAATATCCGACTATTTATGTCACCGATACATCGTCGATGTCAGCTGCGAAAACTAACCAGCTGAGAAGACTTTGTTTCAACAAAGGTGTCAAAATGCTCGTAGCCAAAAACACGCTTATCCAGAAAGCGATGGAAAAGAAAGATGCCGAAGGGTATCAGGAACTTTTCTCTTCTCTCAAAGGAACAAGTGCATTATTGTTCAGTGAAGTTGGTAACGTACCTGCAAGACTGATAAAAGATTTCCGTAAAGCGACTGACCGTCCACAGCTCAAAGGAGCCTGGATAGATACAGCCGTGTTTCTCGGAGACAGTCAGCTGGAGACGTTGACTCTCCTGAAATCAAGAAATGAACTCATTGGTGATATCATTGCATTGTTACAATCACCTGCGAAGAATGTTATTTCTGCTCTTAGTAGTAGCGGAGGTAAGCTTGCGGGAATTGTAAAGACATTGTCTGAACGCCCTGAGTAAATGACCCCTGTGTGAGCAGGAATTGAATAGAATGCTTCCAGTGCCCAATATAAATTACATTATTAAACTGAAATCCTTAACAATCAAAACCCTATAACAATGGCAGATTTAAAAACATTCGCTGAGCAGTTAGTTAACCTGACAGTGAAAGAAGTAAACGAATTAGCGAAAATCCTTAAGGATGAGTATGGCATCGAGCCGGCAGCAGCAGCAGTTGCAGTAGCAGCAGCAGGTGGTGGCGGTGGTGGTGAAGCCGCAGCTGAAAAATCAACATTCGATGTAATCCTGAAAGCACCAGGTGGTGCAAAATTGAATATCGTTAAGTTGGTAAAAGAAATGACTGGTCTTGGTTTGAAAGAAGCAAAAGACTTAGTTGATGGTGCACCAAAACCAGTAAAAGAAGGTGTGTCTAAAGAAGAAGCCAATTCTATCAAATCACAATTGGAAGAGGCTGGAGCGGAAGTTGAAGTTAAATAAGGCTTCGGCGTCAGTTCGCGAGCATTTATAGACCTTTCCCGGCCAAAAACCGGGACAGGTCTATATCCTTTTTAATTGGTGTGTTTCCGGAACATCACCGTTAGAAAAATTTAATCTCAAAATCTAAACCCAAGCAACGTGTCCACAGCCATTAGTCCTTCGAAGAGAATTAACTTCTCCACAAGTTTACATAAAATTGATTATCCAGATTTTTTGGATATCCAGCTGAAATCTTTTCAAGATTTTTTCCAGCTTGAAACAACCTCTGACAACCGTCAGAAAGAAGGTCTGTACAAGGTCTTCAGTGAAAACTTTCCCATCTCGGATTCTCGAAACAATTTCGTTTTGGAATTCCTTGATTATTTTATCGATCCGCCACGCTATTCCATCGAAGAATGTATTGAGCGCGGATTAACTCATAGTGTACCTCTGAAAGCGAAATTGAAACTTTATTGCACCGACCCGGAGCATGAGGATTTCGAAACGATAGTGCAGGATGTATACCTGGGTACAATACCATACATGACTCCGAAAGGAACCTTCGTAATCAATGGTGCAGAACGTGTTGTTGTATCTCAGCTTCACCGTTCACCTGGCGTTTTCTTCGGACAGAGCCGTCATGCCAATGGCACAAAACTATATTCAGCCCGTGTTATACCTTTCAAAGGATCATGGATCGAATTCGCTACTGACATCAACAGTGTCATGTATGCATACATTGATCGTAAAAAGAAATTCCCTGTAACGACGCTTCTCCGTGCCATCGGTTATCAGACCGATAAAGAAATATTGGAGATCTTCGGTTTGGCTGACGAATTTAAAGTTACCAAGTCAGGAATTAAGAATATACTTAACAGGAAACTTGCAGCACGTGTTTTGAAAACATGGGTTGAAGATTTCGTAGATGAGGATACCGGTGAGGTTGTTTCTATCGAGAGAAATGAAGTAATTATCGAGAGAGAGACTGTAGTTGAAGAAAACCATCTTGATCTGATTCTTGAATCAGGAGTTAAATCAATCATCTTACACAAGATTGATACTAACACGAATGATTACGCTATCATCTATAACACACTCCAGAAAGATACTTCGAACTCCGAGAAGGAAGCTGTGGAGCACATCTACCGTCAGCTGAGAAATGCTGAGCCGCCTGATGAAGAAACGGCACGTGGCATCATCGACAAATTATTCTTCTCTGATAAGCGTTACGATTTAGGTGACGTTGGTCGTTACAGAATTAATAAAAAATTAGGATTGCAAATTGAAGATGATATCCGTGTTCTTACGAAAGCCGATATCATTGAAATCATCCGTCAGCTGATTCAGTTGATTAACTCTAAGGCTGAGGTGGATGATATCGATCACCTTTCGAATCGTCGTGTGCGTACAGTGGGAGAGCAGTTGTTCTCTCAGTTTGGCGTTGGACTTGCCAGAATTGCTCGTACAATTCGTGAAAGAATGAACGTTCGTGATAACGAAGTATTCACTCCGGCAGATTTGATCAATGCTAAAACATTGTCGTCTGTAATTAATTCATTCTTCGGAACGAATCAGCTATCACAGTTTATGGATCAGACCAATCCACTTGCTGAGATTACTCACAAGCGTCGTCTGTCGGCACTCGGGCCCGGTGGTCTCTCCAGAGAGCGAGCAGGATTTGAGGTTCGTGACGTACACTATACTCACTACGGACGTCTATGTACCATTGAAACACCGGAGGGTCCGAACATCGGACTTATCTCTTCATTGTGTGTATACGCAAAAATTAATAACCTCGGATTTATTGAGACGCCATACCGTACAGTAACGGAAGGTAAAGTTGATGTAAATACCGAAGTAATATATCTAACAGCGGAGGAAGAAGATAACCGGGTTATCGCGCAGGCAAATGCAAATGTTGACGTAAAAGGAAATTTCCTCGATGGAAAGGTAAAAGCCAGATATGAAGGTGACTTCCCGGTTGTAGAGCCTGACAAGATTAACCTGATTGACGTAGGTCCGAACCAAATTGCATCAATTGCAGCATCACTGATTCCATTCCTTGAGCATGATGATGCCAACCGTGCCCTGATGGGCTCGAACATGCAACGTCAGGCTGTTCCCCTTCTTCGTCCGCAGGCTCCAATTGTTGGAACCGGCCTGGAAGGATTGATTGCACGCGACTCACGCGTACTCATCAACGCAGAAGGCGATGGAGTAGTGGAGTATGTTGACGCAAGAGAAATCGTAATTCGGTACAGTCGTAAAGAGACTGAGAAGCTTGTGAGTTTTGAGGATGATGTTAAATCATACCCGCTTACTAAGTTCCAAAAAACAAACCAGAGTACTTGTATTAACCTTCAGCCAATTGTTGTAAAAGGACAAAAGGTGAAGAAGGGACAGGTATTATCAGAAGGATATGCAACGCAGGGTGGTGAACTGGCGCTCGGAAGAAATCTAAAAGTGGCATTCATGCCATGGAAGGGTTACAATTTCGAGGATGCCATCGTTATTTCTGAGCGTGTTATCCGTGAAGATATATTCACTTCAATTCACGTGGATGAGTATAGTCTCGAAGTTCGTGACACTAAGCGTGGAATGGAAGAGCTAACTGCTGATATTCCTAACGTGAGTGAGGAAGCAACCCGTGAGTTAGATGAGAACGGAGTTATCCGTGTAGGTGCTGAAGTGATGGAAGGTGATATCCTTATTGGTAAGATTACACCTAAAGGTGAAACGGATCCTTCACCTGAAGAGAAACTATTACGTGCCATCTTTGGTGACAAAGCAGGTGATGTAAAGGATGCTTCATTGAAAGTTCCACCATCTGTTAAGGGTGTTGTTATCGATAAGAAATTATTCTCACGTGTTCTTTCAAAAGATAAATCACAGAAGAGTGATGAGAAAGTTCAGCTGGAAAAACTGGACAAAGAATACAATCAGCAAAGTGCTGAGTTGAAAGAGAAGCTTATTGATAAGTTATTCCTTCTCGTTAGTGGAAAGACCTCACAAGGTGTAATTGATATCTTTAAGGAAGTAATTATTCCTAAAGGAGCGAAGTTCACGCAGAAGATGTTGTCTGAAATTAATTACGAGACAATCAATCCTGATAAGTGGACAACCGATAAAGAAAAGAATGACCAGATTAAGCAATTGCTTCACAATTTCAACATCAAGTTTAATGATGTAACAGGATTGTATAAGCGCAAGAAGTTTGCCTTGGTTGTTGGAGATGAACTTCCGGCCGGTATTGTTCAGTTAGCGAAAGTTTATATCGCTAAGAAACGTAAGTTGAAAGTAGGAGATAAGATGGCCGGTCGTCACGGAAACAAAGGAATCGTTGCGAAAATTGTTCGCGATGAGGACATGCCTTTCCTGGAAGATGGAACTCCGGTTGACATAGTATTGAACCCATTGGGCGTACCGTCCCGAATGAACCTTGGGCAGATCTATGAAACAATTCTTGCATGGGCCGGGGAGAAGTTGGGGTTGAAGTTCAGCACACCAATTTTCGACGGAGCATCTATTGAGCAAATTGATGATTATGTTTCCAAGGCAGGTCTGCCAAAATTCGGATCTACTTATTTATATGATGGTGGAACAGGACAGCGTTTCGATCAGCCTGCAACCGTTGGAATCATCTATATGATGAAACTAGGTCACATGGTTGATGACAAGATGCACGCCCGTTCTATCGGACCATATTCATTGATCACGCAGCAACCACTGGGTGGAAAGGCTCAGTTTGGAGGTCAGCGTTTTGGAGAGATGGAAGTGTGGGCATTGGAAGCATTTGGTGCTGCCAATATCCTGCAGGAAATTCTTACCATCAAATCTGACGATGTAATTGGACGAGCGAAGACTTATGAAGCAATTGTGAAAGGAGATAATCTCCCTACACCTGGAATTCCTGAGTCCTTCAATGTATTGCTCCATGAGCTACGAGGATTAGGACTTAAGATTACACTTGACTAAGGTTAAATTGAATCGGGTCCGCTGAAATTTGCAAAGCATATTTCGGTTTATTCCAAATCCAAAAAATTAAAAAGATGGCAACCAGAAAAGAAATAAAGATCAAATCAAATTTTACCAAGATTATTATCAGTCTTGCTTCTCCGGAACATATTCTTGAGCAGTCGAGTGGTGAAGTCTTGAAGCCTGAAACGATCAATTACCGTACTTATAAACCTGAGCGTGACGGATTATTCTGTGAACGTATATTCGGACCGGTAAAAGATTGGGAATGTCATTGCGGTAAATACAAACGTATTCGATATAAAGGAATTGTTTGTGACCGTTGTGGAGTAGAGGTGACCGAAAAGAAAGTGCGTCGTGAACGGATGGGCCATATCACGCTTACCGTCCCTGTTGCACACATTTGGTACTTCCGTTCTTTGCCAAATAAAATTGGTTACCTGTTAGGGCTTCCTACCAAGAAGCTGGACATGATCATATACTATGAACGTTATGTGGTTATTCAATCCGGAATTAAGGAAGCAGATGGAATCCATTATCTGGACTTTCTGACTGAAGAAGAGTATCTTCAGATTTTAGAGGAGCTTCCAAAAGACAACCAGCACCTTGATGATACTGATCCAAATAAGTTCATCGCAAAAATGGGAGCAGAGGCACTTTACGATCTTCTGGCTCGCTTGAATCTTGATGAATTATCTTATAATCTTCGTCACCAGGCAAGCAATGAAACTTCTCAGCAACGTAAGAATGAAGCCTTAAAGCGATTAAATGTTGTTGAGGCTTTCCGTAGTGCGAATGGACATATTCAGAATAATCCTGAGTGGATGATTGTGAAAGTAGTTCCTGTAATTCCACCTGAATTGCGTCCACTCGTTCCATTGGATGGTGGTCGATTTGCGACATCTGACTTGAACGATTTATATCGTCGGGTAATTATACGTAACAATCGTTTGAAACGCCTTCTTGAAATTAAGGCGCCTGATGTCATTCTTAGAAATGAGAAAAGGATGTTGCAGGAGGCGGTTGATTCCTTGTTTGACAATTCCCGTAAGGTGAATGCTGTTAAGACAGAATCAAATCGTGCCTTGAAATCTTTATCTGATTCTTTGAAAGGAAAGCAAGGTCGTTTCCGTCAGAATCTCCTTGGAAAGCGTGTCGATTACTCAGCCCGTTCTGTAATTGTTGTTGGACCGGAAATGAAATTACACGAATGCGGATTGCCTAAAGATATGGCTGCAGAACTTTTCAAACCATTTATCATTCGCAAAATGATAGAGCGTGGTGTTGTTAAGACTGTGAAATCTGCAAAGAAAATAGTAGACAGAAAAGATCCTCTGGTTTGGGACATTTTGGAGAATGTTTTGAAAGGTCATCCTGTTCTGTTGAATCGTGCCCCGACTCTTCACCGTTTGGGAATTCAGGCATTTCAGCCAAAGCTGATCGAAGGTAAAGCGATTCAGTTACACCCTTTGGTATGTACTGCCTTCAACGCCGACTTTGACGGTGACCAAATGGCTGTTCACGTTCCATTGGGACACGCAGCTATTCTGGAGGCACAAATGTTGATGTTAGCTTCCCATAATATTCTAAATCCTGCAAATGGTGCACCGATAAGTGTACCTTCTCAGGACATGGTATTGGGACTATATTATATAACGAAGGAAAGAGTTAGTGATAGTACGATGACCGTAAAAGGTCAGGGTATGAAGTTCTATTCGCCGGAAGAAGTTATTATCGCACACAATGAAGGTCGTGTTGAATTACATGCAGCGATTGAAGTAAATGTGCCGGTAATGACGAACGGTGTTACTAAGATCGAGAAAATCAAAACTACCGTTGGTCGTATATTATTCAACCAGGTTGTTCCTGCAGAAGCAGGTTATATCAATCAGCTTTTGACTAAGAAAGCTCTTCGTGATATTATCGGCGATGTATTAAAAAGTTGTGGTGTTGCAAAGACTGCAAAGTTCCTTGATGATATTAAAGATCTTGGATTCGGAATGGCATTCAAAGGTGGATTATCATTCAACCTTGAAGATGTTAAGATTCCTGAAGTGAAATTGGAACTGATCGCTAAAGCAAATGCTGAAGTAGATGAGGTAATGAGTAACTATAATATGGGATTCATTACTTACAATGAACGTTACAACCAGATTATTGATATCTGGACTCGTACCAGTTCAAGGATCACTGAAACATTGATGAAGCAACTTTCAACGGATCGTCAGGGATTCAACTCCATCTTTATGATGTTGGATTCCGGAGCCCGTGGTTCTAAAGAACAGATTCGTCAGTTGGGTGGAATGAGAGGTCTGATGGCAAAACCACAAAAGAGTGGTGCCACCAGCGGTGAGATTATCGAGAATCCAATCTTGTCTAACTTTAAAGAAGGACTGTCGATTCTTGAGTATTTTATCTCAACTCACGGAGCCAGAAAGGGTCTTGCAGATACTGCCTTGAAGACGGCCGATGCCGGTTATCTAACCCGTCGACTTGTTGACGTAGCACAGGATGTGATTATCACCGATGAAGATTGTGGAACCTTGCGTGGATTGGTTGAGACGGCCTTGAAGAATAACGAAGATGTGGTTGAATCACTCTACGACAGAATATTAGGACGCGTATCGGTGCATGATGTTTTGCATCCATCCACCAATAAGGTAATCATCCCTTCCGGGGCTGAAATTACTGAAGCTATTGCTAAGACTATTGAAGAGTCTCCGATTGAAAGTGTAGAGATTCGCTCAGTTTTAACATGTGAATCAAGCAGAGGTGTTTGTGTAAAGTGTTACGGAAGAAATCTGGCAACTGGTCGGATGGTTCAGAAGGGTGAAGCTGTTGGAGTTATAGCAGCCCAGTCTATCGGAGAGCCTGGAACACAGTTAACGCTTCGTACTTTCCACGTAGGTGGGGTTGCACAAAAAGGTGCAACTGAATCAGAATTGAAAGCAAAATTTGCCGGTAAACTGGAATTCGAAGAAGTAAAAACTGTTACTAAAAAAGATGGTGCCAAATCACACGAAGTTGTAATTGGACGTTCGGGTGAATTCAGAATTGTTGATACATCCACAGGTACAGTCCTCACGACTTCTAATATTCCTTACGGTGCCAAGCTGAATATGAAGGCGGGTGACATCGTCGATAAAGGTGCCGTGATTTGTGAATGGGATCCATTTAACGCAGTAATCATTTCTGAATTCGCAGGTAAGATTGATTTCGATCATATTGAAGAAGGAATTACTTTCCGTGAAGAGTCAGATGAGCAGACCGGTTATAAAGAGAAAGTAATTATCGAAACACGCGACAAGACGAAGAATCCTTTGATTAAAGTTCTCGATGAAAAGAAAGAGCAACTTAAAGGATACAATATTCCTGTAGGAGCTCACGTGATGGTTAATAAAGGGCAGAAAATTATTGCCGGTGAAATTCTAGTAAAGATTCCAAGAGCAACCGGTAAGTCAGGAGACATCACCGGTGGTCTTCCACGAGTTACTGAATTGTTTGAAGCAAGAAATCCAAGTAACCCGGCAGTAGTATCGGAGATCGATGGAATTGTTTCTTATGGTGGTATTAAACGTGGTAACCGAGAGGTAATTATAACCTCACGCGATGGAGAAGTGAAGAAGTATCTTGTACCTCTTTCCAAGCACATCCTGGTTCAGGACAATGACTTCGTGAGAGCCGGTGATCCTTTATCTGATGGAGCTATCACACCAAGTGATATCCTTTCTATCAAAGGACCTAAGGAAGTTCAGGAGTATCTCGTTAATGAGGTACAGGAAGTTTATCGTTTACAAGGTGTAAAGATTAATGATAAGCATTTCGAAGTAATCGTTCGGCAGATGATGCGTAAAGTGATCATTGACGATCCGGGTGATACCTCATTCCTCGAAAGAGAATCTGTGGATCGCGTAGATTTCATGAAAGAGAATGATGACATCCTGGATAAAGTGGTAGTACTTGATCCGGGAGACAGTTCGGACATCAAACCCGGACAGATTATTTCACTTCGTAAACTGAGAGAAGAAAACTCTATTCTGAAACGTAAAGATTTGAAACCGGTAGAAGCAAGGGATGCAATCTCTGCTACATCTTCACCGGTACTTCAGGGAATTACTCAGGCTTCACTTCATACCAAGAGTTGGATTTCGGCTGCCTCCTTCCAGGAGACGACCAAGGTTCTCAATGAAGCAGCCGTTAACGGTAAGATAGACGGACTCTTAGGATTAAAGGAGAATGTTATCGTTGGGCATCTTATCCCGGCAGGAACGGGTCTCCGTGACTATGAGAAGCTGATTGTAGGATCACAGGAGGAATATGATCTTCTCATGGCTTCTAAGCAGGAAGAGGAACTCAGTCCTAATTAATACATGATTCATTCAATGAACCGCTTTGCATTCGCTGCAAAGCGGTTTTTTTATGCCATTATACCGTTTTAGTTCAAGGAAAGAGATTTTTTACGAACTTTGTTGAAATATTTAATAAAACCTATCATGGACGAAAATCAGAATCAAGCGAACCAACTAAATATCGAATTATCTGAAGAAATTGCAGACGGTATTTATTCTAATCTGGCCATCATCACGCATAGTAATTCAGAATTTGTATTAGACTTTGTTAAAGTGATGCCGGGAGTTCCTAAAGCAAAAGTAAAAGCTCGTATTTTGTTAACCCCTCAACATGCTAAAAGACTTTTGGCAGCAATTCAGGATAATGTATCAAAATATGAAAGCGTTCACGGGCCGATTAAGCAAACTGAAGGGATTGGAATTCCAATGAACTTTGGAGGACCTGCAGCACAGGCATAATCTTACTAAATTATTTAATCCGGGTTTAGCCCGGATTTTTTTTACCCGATAATTAATCTAAGGCACTTTGGTTGAAGATGAAAAAACCAACATGGAATAAAACAGAAAATTTATTTTCTCTGTCATCATAATAATTTAAAAACAGACTCACAGGTCCAACAGGACTGTGGTAGACAGCACCGAGGGAGCCAAGGTAATAACGCTTTGAGAAGGCTTTCCCGTATTCTGTTTGCAGGTTTTCGGTTTGGATGAGTTCTTTATAAGGCATAAATACAAATCCCTCTATTCGCATGTCAAGATTTGGGCGAATCATTACTACATTTTTCAATCCAAACCCTGCATACGAATGAGAATGAAAATTCGTTAGAAAGAGAGTTTGTGATTCCTGTATTGGTTCAAATGCAGGAGAATTAAGAACAGTCGAAACATAGTTCGACAAAAATGGCATTGTTGTAGTTGCCGCTTCCGCATAGAATCCGAGTTTTAGTCGCCCTCTGCGTTTATAATAATTATCATAAACAAATTTGAACTGAAACCATTCCCTTGGCTTGTTCGAAATTTCCTTTTCGAATGAAGTTGAACCCGGAATTGTTGATTCGTTGACATTCACATATCTAAGTTTGAATTGTAAAAAGGTTCCCTGGTTGGCGTATTGTTTTCGGTTCAAAGTACTTCGTTCAATCGAAATTGATCCTGTTACACCATCTAATAAAGATTTATCTGCTGTGTCTTTCTGTAAAAAGTCCTGAGTTTGATAGTACTTGTCTGCAATCCTGATATAGGCTGCTGAAGAAATCAATCTTCCTTTATTTCTGAGGGGAATTCCAAAATTCAATCCAAAATTATAATCAGATTTAACTACGTAAGCCGGTTTTTGATCTGAGAAAAAAGCATTGCTGCTTCTGAAAAAATCATATTGATTAAGTGTGACATCTGACTCAATAAAATATGGAATGCTTGCCGGGTAGTCCATCCGGATTTTTAATTGTCCCGAAGTATACAATTTGCCGAAGTAGAAGTTGCTAAAGATTGAATAAGAGCGCCTGTTCCAAAATTTATATTGTATTCCCACAAATCCTTCGCTGACAGGACGAGATGAGAGGTTGCCACCAAATTGTGCGATGAGATCATTTTCTCGCTCAATCCTGAGTTTGACATCATAATAACCCGAAACCTTATTGTATTTTATGGTAGGATAAATGAATCTGACATTAGGATCAGCTACCAGCCGAAAGTAAGTAGATTTGAATTTTGAGAATGAAATTGGTTCGTATGAAGGTTTGATAATTTGCCTCACATAGTCAGCCTGTTTACTGCTTATACCTTCGATAACAATATGATCGATTTCTATTTCTTTATCCAGTTTTCTAAATTCTTTTCGTCGTGCATCGACAAGTTTTTTGTCGATTCTTCTCTGTGTATAAAACTTAATTTGATCAATTTGTTTCAAGCCTTGTTCATATCCTGCTGCAATAATTTCAGAAACTCTTGTAAAGTCAAATGCGCCAAATGCGTTGGTGTTAACATCAATGAGGACGCTATTTTCACAAATGACGGAAAAGGATGTAGGAATAGTCATCATTGCCCGTATATGTGAAAGAACATTTTCTTCAGAAGTTTCGGGATTTGCTCCTGCAGAATTTACACCAATTATAATATCAGGCTGAAATTCTGTGAGCGCAATTTCTGCCGGGAAGTTATTATACATTCCTCCATCATAAAGCAATTTTCCGTCATTCAATAATGGTCGGAAGTAAAAGGGGTAGGCTGACGATGCACGAACTGCATCAGAGAGAATTCCATTCCGGAAAATTACACTCTGTTTTGTCTCTATATCTGCTGCTACACAACGGAATGGAACGAAGAGAGAATCAAAATTGTATCCTGTTTTGGCATTTAGAGCTGCTGTAAGTTCAAGCAGTGCAAAATCTAAGGGAATTGAATTTACAAGATGAGTCGGAAGTCTGGTTTGTAGAGTTGAATCGATAGAAAATTTCAGATTTATCCAGGAAGCATTTTCGTCATTCTTCCTGAAAAAATAGGTGTAGTCTTCATCGATCACCCCGGTTGCCCAATCATAAAAATCTGTTGTGCTTATGAGAGAGTCCATTTCTTCAGGAGAATAGCCCAGCGAATACAAGCAGCCTATAATTGCACCTGCAGATGAACCCGCGATATAATCTATCGGTATCCCGTTTTCTTCGAGAGCTTTGATAACACCAATATGAGCCATTCCACGTGCACCACCACCACTAAGCACTAAGCCAACCCTTTGTGCGGAGACAAATTGAAGAGAGGAGCAGATTAAAAGGACTGCTAAAAGTACGGTGGATCTGAATAGACTCAAGATATGCTGACGTTGACTGAATGGGTAAAATTACGAATGAGAATTGATTTCTTTAAGAATTGTCTTGAAATAAACAGGGGCTTTTAACAAACGAGAACCATACCAGGAAAACATCTCTCCTTCAACTATATGAATGTCTGATTCAGGTAGGAGACTCTTAAATTCTTTAATATGTTCATGCGAAAAGGGGTAAGGCTCTGAGGAGATGAAGAGGAGATCCGGTTTTAAATCGGACATCTGCTGCGCAGTTATTTCAGGGTAACGAATTTCATTTGCAAGACAATTAGATAATCCGCATTTTGTTAACATATCATGAATAAAGGTGTCATTGCCAATGGATATATAGGGATTCTTCCAGATAAGGTATAGCACACTTTGTTTTTTGGTCGATTTATGTTGCTGAAGTGATGCGAAGTTTTCATTAATGGAATGAATTATCGACTGAGCCATTTCATGTTTACCGCAGATCCGTCCAAGTTCCTCAATCATGAGTGTTGCATCTTTCAAATTTCGGACATCGCTAATCCAAACAGGGAATTCATTTGCCAGTTCAAGAATTTGTTCTTGTTCGTTTTCTTCTTTATTGGCAATAATCAAATCCGGTTTGAGGGATTTTATTTTTTCAATGTTGATGTTTTTTGTACCCCCAATGATGTTCTTACCCGACTTCCAATGTTCAGGATGCACACAAAATTTTGTGATCCCTGTTACTTCAGTACCTAGTCCCAGATCATAAAGTAGTTCCGTTTTAGAAGGTACAAGCGAGACAATTTTCTTAGCCGGCTCATTTAAGAAGACCATTCGATTTAGTTGGTCCTGAGACTTTATCATGTGCTAATAAATTAAAAGCCTGATGCGAGAGCAAAAGGCTTTAGCTCTCACTAATTTTGTAGTGTGAAGCAAGTTAAAATTTCGGGATGTTTTGTTGAATAAATGCTAGTCTATGTAACCCATTTTTTTCATCCATTCGTCATTAAAAATCTTTCCCAAATACCTTGAGCCATGGTCATGGAATATTACAACGACCATATCCTTCTCAGTCAATTGATCTTTCAGTTGAAGAAGACCTGCTATGGCGGAACCGGCAGAGTTTCCAACCCAAATTCCTTCTTCCCTCACAATTCTTCTTGTCATAACGGCGCCATCTTTATCCGTGACTTTTTCAAAATGATCGATAACATCGAAGTCATAATTCTTCGGAATAAAATCTTCACCTATTCCTTCAGTGACATAGGAGTAAATCTCATCCTGATCAATAATGCCTTTATCTTTGAATGCCTTAAGGGTAGATCCATACGTATCAATTCCCCAAATCTTTATGTTCGGATTTTTTTCTTTTAAAAATTTTCCTGTTCCGGTGATTGTTCCTCCGGTTCCCGCTCCTACAACGAGATGAGTAATTTTTCCGTCTGTTTGATCCCAAATCTCCGGACCGGTTTGTTCATAATGGGCTTTATAATTGGAAAGATTGTCGTATTGATTAGGATAAAACGAGTTTTCTATTTCTTTGTTGAGGCGTGCAGCTACAGAATAATAAGAGTTGGGATCTTCAGGCGCAACATTCGTAGGGCAGACGATTACCTCTGCTCCGAAGGCACGAAGTGCATCCATCTTTTCTTTAGATTGTTTATCGGTTGTCGTGAATATGCACTTATAACCTTTTACAATTGCTGCAATTGCAAGTCCCATTCCCGTGTTTCCTGAAGTTCCTTCTATGATGGTTCCTCCGGGCTTTAGGATGCCGGCTGCTTCCGCATCCTCAATCATCTTTAAGGCCATCCGGTCTTTGATAGAATTGCCCGGATTAAATGTTTCCACTTTGGCTAAAACAGTTGCTTTAATCTCTTTAGTAACACTATGAAGTTTTACCAACGGTGTATTGCCGATGGTTTCAAGTACATTTTCACAAATTTTTTTCTTTGGTTGAGCAGACATATTGGTTATTTATAGTGACTAAACGAATCGTAACACTTCAGGCGAGAATTAAAATACTGTAAATCAAGTAGATGTATTAACTATGATTGAACACAAATGTACAAAACCTCTTAAAATATTGTGGCATTTTAAGCAAAAGGTTTTCCTGAATGTTGGGGAAATGGATTCAGTCAGGATAGATTATGTGAGGAAAATTGGCGCATCATGAAAAGCGTAGTGCTTTGAGAGGAGAAATTCGTGTGATCATTATCGTTGGCAGTATCATCATAATCAAGCAGGCACTGAGCGTTCCCACATTAAGCAAGAGTAAATGAGGGATTGATAATTCAATAGGAACCTTGGATATGTAGTAGGATGCCTGATCTAAAGTCAGCAGTCCGAATTGTTGCTGTATGAGACATAGGCCTATACCAATAATATTTCCCCAAAGGAGACCTCTTCCTATCAGGAAAGCTGCGACATAGATAAATATTTTCCGGACAGAATAATTTCCTGCTCCCATTGCTTTAAAGGTCCCAATCATATTTACACGTTCAAGTATTATGATTATGAGAGCAGAAATCATGTTTATCGCAGCAACTACGATCATCAGTATAATTATCACAATTGCATTAATATTTTGCAAGCCGAGCCAGTCAAATAATTGGGGGTAGATTTCTTTGATAGTCTTTGCGTTTAGGTCTGAACTTATTTGAGCGTAAACCTGATCACCGACTTCATCCAATTTATTAAAATCCTTCACCGTGATTTCTATCCCACCAACATCTCCATCATTCCAATCATTTAATTTTTGAATATGTTTAATATCACAAATGAGGTACAGGTTATCAAATTCTTCAAGTCCGGTCTCATAAATACCTGAGATTAAAAATTTTCGAACTCTCGGTGGTTGTTGAATAAAGTACATAATTACATGCTCGCCAACGTGCAGCCGTAATTTACGGGCATTGTTAGAGGAGATGATGATCTCATCCGATTTAATGTCATCACTCAAACTGAATATTTTTCCTTCTACCATCCTTGAATTGAAAAAACTCCAGTCAAAATCCTTACCAATACCTTTTGCCACGACTCCCCCGATCTCATCACCGGATTTTAATATTCCTGCTTTGGTAGCAAAAACCTGAATGTGTGATATTTCAGGATTTAATTTGAGTGAACTGATAAGTGAAGAATCATTTTGTATTGATTGTGTTTCAAATGAATTGTTCTCAGCATATTTACTAATCTGAATATGTGAACCAAATCCAATAACTTTTTCACTGATTTCTTTTTTGAATCCTGTAACGATAGAGAGGGCGAGGACCATGATGGTAAATCCCAGAGCAACACCAATAAGCGCCAGACGGATTATAGGCCGTGCGATCATATTTCCTTTTCTTTCAAAGAAGGCAATACGCCGGGCAACAATTAGTTCATAGTTCAATTGGAATGGAATTAATTTTTAATTTCGTCGTTAAATATATTTGTTTCAATCCGTTTGATGAGCAATACCGCTAAAATACTTTCCACATTCTTTTACTTCTGGCTTATTTGTGTTAATATCTCATGTAGTCATGCCGGTAAATCAGTGGAGGATTTCTCAGACAGAGTCAAATCTGATAGAATAGTCGTTGCTGCGGAGAGGATAAATGAATATGTGCCTCTTCTAAGAAATAAGACAATTGCCATTGTTGCAAATCAAACTTCTCAATTAGGTCAGAAACATCTGGTCGACTCACTTATTTCATTGGGAAGCAAGATAAAATGTGTTTTTGCCCCTGAACATGGCTTTCGGGGTGAAGCAGGTGCAGGTGATAAAATACCGGACGGCATTGATCGCAAAACAGGCCTCCCAATTATTTCCTTATATGGCAAGCATTTAAAACCAACAAGAGAGGATCTCAGGAATGTTGACATCGTTTTGTTTGATATCCAGGACGTAGGGGCAAGATTTTACACATACATTTCCACCCTCCAGTATGTGATGGAATCCTGTGCGGAGAATAATGTCGAGATGATTGTTCTCGATCGTCCTAACCCCAACGGATATTATGTAGATGGACCTGTTCTGGAAGACAACTTCAAGTCTTTTGTAGGAATGTGCAATATTCCTGTGGTACACGGTATGACTATCGGAGAATATGCCAAAATGTTGAAAGGAGAGAAGTGGTTTATGCAATCAGATTCTTTGAAATTAAAAGTTGTGTTGATAGAGAATTATACTCATGATAGTCTGTATAAATTGCCGATCCGACCATCGCCTAATTTGCCAAATATGGAATCGGTTTATTTATATCCTTCATTATGTTTTTTCGAAGGAACATCAATTAGTCTTGGAAGAGGAACGCCATTTCCTTTTCAATGCATTGGCTTTCCGGGATTGAAGAATGGAACTATTTCGTTCACACCTGTGAATATTAAAGGTGTAGTGAGTAATCCACCTTACAGAGATACTCTTTGCCAGGGACTGGATCTTCGATCAAGTGTATTCAATGAGGGTAAATTAGATGGGAAAATTCAGATTCATTTGTTACTTGACATGTATGATTCATTTCCCGCAAAGCATAAGTTCTTTAATTCATTTTTTGAAAAGCTCGCCGGTACCGGAAAATTGAGAGAACAAATTATCAACCGGACAAGTGAAGCAGATATTAGAAAGTCATGGGAGCCTGAGCTTTCAGCATTTAAAAAAATCCGAAAAAAATACCTGCTGTACCCTGACTTTACAGAATAAGAAAAATTGCTATTGTCTCAATAAATGTGACAATAACATTTGTACTGCGATTATAAGCTGAATGTAGATTATGCCTTTCCTGAACCTGATAGCTCTGCCTTATGCATTCTTTTGTTCGGGTATGCATCAAGAGCGTGTTTGAGACAGGTCATTGCATTCTTCAAGTCATTAAGGTTAAGAACGTAGGCAATCCTGACTTCATCAAGTCCTAAACCCGGGTGAGAATAAAAACCGGTAGCAGGAGCGAGCATCACTGTTTGATTCTCAAAGCTGAATTCTTCCAAGAGCCATTGACAAAAAGCATCTGAGTTGTCGATAGGTAATCTTGCAATGCAATAGAATGCTCCACTTGGTTTAGGACAAAACACACCCTCCATTGAGTTTAGTGCTGACACCAGATAGTCCCGCCGGGAAACATATTCTTCTTTCACTTCATTGAAGTAACTTTCGGGTGTGTCAATTCCTGCCTCGGCAGCGATTTGTCCAAATGTTGGGGGACTCAGTCTGGCCTGAGCAAATTTTAACGCTGTATTCATCACTTCCTTATTGTGAGAAACGAAGGCGCCGATTCGGGCCCCACAAGCACTATAGCGTTTCGATATTGAATCAAGCATAACAACATTGTTTTCTATGCCCTTCAAATGCATAACTGAAGTATATGGCTTAGCATCGTAGCAGAATTCACGGTATACTTCGTCTGAAAAAAGCCATAGATCGTGTTTTTTAACCAATGCTGCCAGGGATTCCAATTCTGATTTGCTGTAGAGATATCCGGTTGGGTTACTCGGATTGCATATCATTATTGCCTTTGTCTTAAGCCCTATAAGTTTTTCAAATTCTGAAATGGGGGGGAGGGCAAATCCTGTTTCGATACTCGACTGAATAGGAACAATTTTGACATTTGCCTGAGTACAGAAGCCATTATAATTCGCATAAAATGGTTCCGGAATGATAATCTCATCGCCCGGATCCAGGCAACTCATCATGGCGATTTCAATGGCTTCCGATCCTCCTGTTGTGATGATGATTTCTGAAAAGTCAACCTGAATTGAGTATCTATTATAGTATTCTGTAAGTTTTTTCCGGTAGGATTCAATTCCGGCTGAGTGGCTGTATTCTACAATTTTATCAGAATAATTTCGAATAGCATTTAGCATAACCTCCGGAGTCTGAATATCAGGTTGTCCGATATTCAGATGATATATTTTTAAACCCTTTTGCTTCGCTGCCTCGGCATATGGAACAAGTTTTCTGATTGGTGATGGCGGCATTTCGCGGCCTTTGGTTGAAATATGTGGCATCGTATCAGGGCTTTGCTGAACAGAATTTGAAATAAAAAAAGAAGCCCTCCCTGTGACAGGGAGGGCTTCAAAAATACAAAAATAAATAGCGTTCTCTTATTTTTTATTGCCTTCTTCGTCGGTTTTTACCGGTGCCGGAGCTTCAACATTGCCTTTTAAGTGAAGCACAACCTGAGGGTTTTTAGCGTTGGAAGAAATAGTAACCGTTTTGTCCTGCATCCACATCTTACCTGCCGAGTTGAATTCAACATGAATGGTTCCCTTAGATGATTTGGCTATAGGCTCTTTTGTCCATTGAGGAACGGTGCAACCGCAGCTTCCCTGAGCATTTGAAATGATGAGTGGTTCTTTACCTGTGTTTGTAAATGCAAAATCATAGGAAACCTTATCTCCTTGTTTGATAGTTCCGAAATCGTAAGTCTCAACATCAAACTTAATTTCAGCTGCATTTTTATTTTCCTTCGCAGGTGTTTCAGCTGTAGTACTTTTAGGTTCTTGTGCATTGGTCGAAACAACTATGAACAGGAGGGAGGCAAACATTATTAATTTTTTCATTCGGGTCGTTTTTGTTTTTGATTTTGCTAAACTATTTGTTTAAAATTATTTTGGTGTTGTGCCGGGCGTGCTTGCGGGTTCAGAAGGCTTTTCAACAATTCCTTTCATGTGCAACACCATAGGGTTTTGTTTGGCGTTAGAAGTGATAGTCACTGTTTTATCCTGAACACCGGACTTCCCTGTAGAATTGAAAGTCACCTTGATAATTGCCGTTTGGCCTTTCATAATCGGTTCTTTAGGATAAACCGGAACTGTACAGCCGCAAGAGCCTTCAGCTTTGCTGATTACAAGGGGTTCGGAACCTTCATTCGTAAATTTGAATTCATAGGTTGAAGATTCTCCCTGCTTCAGGTTGCCAAAATCAAACTCATCTTTCTCAAATTTAAAACTTGCCTGATTGGAGTTTTCATTGACAACATTTGTCAAAACTTTTTTGCCTTGGTCCTGTGCGTACGAACACAAGCCAATTAATACAAAGGATAGGAGGAAAATTAAATTCTTTTTCATGTTTGATTAATTGTTTTCTGTAATTTGATTTATTTGGTGTTTTCCAGTGGTAAGCCACTTGTTTTTTTAACGGGTAAAGCAGGTTCAGCGGCCTCTTCTGCAACTCCTTCAACAAGACCTTTGATCGTTATCACTTTAGATTCAGTTTTTGCATTGGAGGTGATAGTTACCGTTTTTGTGAAAGCTCCTACGCGCTTGGTATCATAGTGTACTTTGATTATTCCTGTTTGATTAGCCATGATGGGTTCCTTTGGATAAGTAGGAACAGTACACCCGCAACTACCTTTTGCAGCGGAAATAATCAATGGCTCCTTGCCTGTATTTTTGAATTTAAATTCGCAAGAACCATCTGCGCCCACTTTAATAGTACCATAATCATGCACGTCGCTTTCGAATGTGATTTCTGCAGCATTCGGGTTATCCGTTTTTACTGCTTCTTGTGCATTTGTCGAAAGAATTCCGACGAAACTCAGTACGAAGAAAAGCGATAAGAATTTTAGAGATTTCATAGGTTTATGTATATTGATTGGTTTTTTGAAGGTTGACTCAGCATTTGTCCGAAATGCCTTGATTGTATTTGGTTTGTAATAGTAAGCCAAAAGTATAGAAAGGCTATGAAGGTTATATGAATAAATGTATGAAAATTGATCAAATTGACAGAAAATATTAAATTCTACTTCGCAGAAATGCAAATAATATCTGAATTTGAAGCGTTTTGCCTTGTTTAAGGTAAAATCCGGCTTTTTACGTTAGTTTGGGAATGGCAGGGCTTTCGTGCAACAAAGCTCGGGAATTAAGCCTAATTTATATGAACCACTAAGCTGATTTTAAATCTTGCCGTAAGTTGATATAGTTTTATCCATTCTCCCTAAAGACTTTCTTTTGATTTTCGTTCTGTCCGCAAATGAAAGTAAGTTTCCCGGTTAATCAGGAACATTATCTATCTCAATAAAACTACCAATTACTTCGAAACAAGTGTTGCAAATGGAACGATCATTTCCTCGAGTGATATTCCACCATGTTGCAATGTGTTTTTGTAATATGTCACGTAGTGATTAAAATTATTAGGATAGGCAAAAAATTTATCCTGCTTTGCAAAGACAAAGACCTGGGATAAATTTTGTTTTGGCAAGAAAGCGTCAGCCGGATTTTTTATTTCAAAGACTTCCTTTTTTTCATAGTTCATGTTTTTACCTTGTTTGTAGCGAAGATTTGTATTGAGAGTTCGATCGCCAACAATTTTACTTGGTTCTTTTACCCTTATCGTTCCATGATCAGTTGTAATAATTAATCGAACTTTTTTATCGGATAATTTTCGTAAAGCTTCTAAAAGCGGTGAGTGTTTGAACCACGAAAGTGTAAGTGATCTGTATGCAGCTTCGTCATCTGTCAGTTCTCTTATCATGTCCATCTCAGTTCTTGCATGAGAAAGCATGTCTACGAAATTATAAACGATGACATTCAGCTTATTTTCTAGTAATTGAGGTATACTGTCGACAAGATTTTTCCCGTCTGTATTATTGGTAACCTTGGTATAAGAATGTTTATAGTCTTTTCTGAAACGGGAAAGTGCGTCCTGAAAGAAGTCTTTTTCATGCAGGTTTTTACCTCCCTCATCTTCATCATTGAGCCACCACTTTGGGAAACGGGCTTCGATTTCTGAAGGCATGAGTCCGGCAAATATTGCGTTTCTGCAATATTGTGTTGCAGTTGGAAGTATGCTCAGATAAAGTTCATCATCCTGCAATCGAAACATATCATCAAGTACAGGTTGAATAATTCTCCATTGATCATAACGTAAATTATCAATCAATATCATGAAAACCGGCTCAGAGCTTGCGTCAACGAACGGAAGAATTTTATTTTTCATCAGTTGATGCGACATGGTAGGTGTGTTCTCACCCGGTTCTTTTAACCATTTTAGGTAATTGTTTTCGATGAATTTTGCGAATAGATGATTCGCTTCACTTTTTTGTGAAGTGAGAATTTCATACATGCTTTCATCGGTAGACTTCTCTAATTCCAGCTCCCAATACACAAGTCTTTTATATACATCTTCCCATTCTTTCCAGCTAAGCCTGTCGCTCAGTGTCATTCCCAGGTTTCGAAATTCCTGTTGGTAGGATGAGGCTGTCTTTTCACTAATCAGCCTTTTGTTTTCTAAATTCTTTTTTAAAGTAAGCAGAATCTGATTCGGATTGACCGGTTTGATAAGATAATCGGCAATTTTACTGCCTATGGCTTCATCCATTATTTGTTCTTCTTCACTCTTCGTGATCATTATCACCGGAATTCCCGGCTTAATATTTTTAATTTTAGATAAAGTTTCGAGTCCGGATAAACCAGGCATATTCTCATCCAGGAAAATTATTTCAAAATTATTGGTGCGAACCTGTTCTAATGCATCATCTCCATTTGTGACAGTTGTTACCTCGTATCCTTTCTCACGAAGAAATAAAACGTGTGGTTTTAATAAGTCTATTTCATCGTCTGCCCAAAGTATATTTATTTTATCCATAGTGTCGACATCGGAGTTGTTTGATTTTTGTTTTTCAAAGGTAGCAAAGTTGTTTCGATTCATGCTTGTGTATTTAGTTTAATATGTTGAATAATATGATACTTAAATTGCGCTTGCTGTACATACGAACGTAAATACCCCGGCTTTATTCTGAGATTTAAATTTTGACCATCCGATCGGTAATTGTCTTAGGATGTGCAGACATCAGAATGAATGGGTTCAAGCTGAGGTATATTGGTTTTGTGACGAATCTTGTTGGAATTAGTAGTTTTATCATGAGATGTCATTAACGATTACGATATTTGCCATCCCACTAATGATGAACAGCTTGTGTCTATAAAATCAACCCGGTTAAAAATTATCAATGATCCATTGTATGGCTTTATTACCATACCCTTTGAACTTGTCTTCAAACTGATCGAACACCCTTATTTCCAGCGACTGAGAAGAATACGTCAGCTAGGCATGACCCACTTAGTCTACCCCGGTGCTCATCATACCCGTTTTCATCATGCCTTAGGAGCAATGCATTTGATGGGAGCAGCCATAGAAGTATTAAGATCCAAAGGTCATACGATTTCGGTTGAGGAGGCAGAGGCAGTTAGCATTGCCATATTGCTTCATGATATTGGCCATGGTCCCTTTTCACATGCTCTGGAGGATAGTATAGTTCCGGGGATAAAACATGAAGAGTTAAGTAAATTATTCATGGATCGCCTCAACGAAGAGTTTGGCGGTGCATTGACATTAGCCATCACCATCTTCCAGAATGAATATCCAAAGAGATTTTTGCATCAGTTGGTAAGCAGCCAGCTCGATATGGACAGGCTTGATTATTTGGGAAGGGATAGTTTTTTTACGGGAGTGTCGGAGGGGGTAATAAGTCACGAGCGGATCATAAAAATGTTGGAAGTGCATGATGATAAACTGGCGATCGAAGAAAAGGGAATATATTCTATTGAAAAATTCATTGTAGCCAGAAGGTTGATGTACTGGCAGGTTTACCTGCACAAGACTGTAGTAAGTGCGGAGTGGATGTTAATTAATATTCTCAGAAGAGCAAGAGAGATTGCCCGGATAGATGATTCCTTGTTTGCAACTCCATCTCTTCGTGTATTTCTTTTAAAGGATTATAATATTTCGGATTTTAAAAAATCTCCTGATTTGCTCGAAAGTTTTGCGCGCCTCGATGACAGCGACATTACGACTTCGGTTAAGCTTTGGAGCGACTCGGGCGATTCCGTTCTTTCCTATTTGTCTAAAGGAATGATGAACAGAAAATTGTATAAAATCCTCTTGAGTAAAGATGCCATCCCTCAGCAAACACAGGAAAAAATTAAGAAGGAAATCATGGAAAGGTTAGGAATTGAAGAGAGTGATCTAGGCTATTACCTGATGACCGGCGAGATTGTGAATAATGCATACAATACATCTATCGACAAGATTAACATCCTTCGAAAGGATGGAACAGTTCTTGATATCAGCGAAGCAGCTGATACCTTAAATATCCGGGAACTAAGCGCACCCGTACTCAAACATTTTATCTGCTATCCTAAATTTTGACTTTAGCGTTTTCGATGGATTTTACTTCTTGTTTACAGCTTATCCTTCATCGCTAAATCTTTTTAATGTATTAACGTGTGTTAACATGATTTAACTTCATATTAACTGCCGTCCTATATGAATTGACTTATTTTCGGTGTTGTAATTTTTTGTCGACTACGATGAGAGTAAATTTATTGATGCTTGTTTTCTTGTTATCAGCGCAAAGCGTATTGTCTCAAACCGGTCATTCGCTGAAAGGCACTGTAACTGACATTAATTCCAGTCCTCTGGCATTTGTAAACGCTATATTACTCAACAGTACTGACTCTTCTATTGTAAAAGGAGCTATCACCGATGAAAAGGGCTTCTATTCATTTGATGAAGTGGAACCCGGTACTTATCTGTTGATGCTTTCCCAAATTGGTTATTCAAATTCTTATTCTTCTGCCATTATAATCACAGAGGAGTCAGGGAATCAAACAATGCCTACTTCTACATTACTTGAAAACACAATCCAGTTGAAGGAAGCCAACATCGTTGCGCTTAAACCGTTCATAGAACGCCGTATGGACATGACAGTTGTTAATGTAGAGAATAGTATTGTCGATGCAGGCGCTACAGCTCTGGAAATATTAAAGCGATCGCCGGGAATTGTAGTAGACAATGATGGAAATATCAGCATTAAAGGAAAACAAGGTGTCATGGTGATGATTGATGATAAACCTACATACTTGTCATCTTCTGATCTGCAGAACCTTCTTAGAAATATGTCTTCTGACCAGCTTTCCAGTATTGAAATTATTACAAACCCTTCAGCACGTTATGATGCTTCCGGGAATTCCGGTATCCTTAATATTAAATTGAGGAAGAAACAGAATCTTGGAATGAATGGCTCTGTGACATTGAGTTATGGACAAGGGCAGTATCCTGATTTTGGCGGAGGCCTTAGCTTGAACTACAGGAATGAACGGATTAATCTTTTTGGGAATTATAATTATTCCTACGGATATTACTTTGAAGATGTAGAATTAAACCGCAGGTTTAAAGAGCCGGATCACACGTCAAGTTTTATACAACGAACTTCAGATAAGGGGAGGTATATTAACACAAATTTCAGAGCAGGTATAGATTATTCTTTAGCAGAGAATCAAACTCTTGGCTTGCAGGTACGTGGCTACAATTCAACAAACCGGGACAGGACCACCAGTCATACCGAAGTTTTTAATTATAATGTTCTTCCTGATTCAGGATATGTTACAAGGAACGAGAATGATAGTAAATGGGTTAACGTTTCTACAAACTTAAACTACCGCTATAAATTGGATTCTCTCGGGCGCGAACTTTCGGCAGATATCGATTATGGTATTTTTAATAACAAGAGTGATTTCAGGTTTCAAACCGACCATTACTATCCGGATCAATCTCAAAGCACTTACAGAGACTTAGCTACTAACGACCAACCGGCAAGTATAGATATCAGGACTATAAAATTGGATTATATACATCCATTCTCAAAAGCTGTAAAAATTGAAGCCGGTCTTAAAAGCAGTTTTGTAAAAACCGATAGTGATGTCAAGTATAAAAATATTGTCAATCAGGTTGAGGTATTAGATACAGGAAAATCCAATCATTTTATTTATAAGGAGAATATCAACGCACTATATATCAGCTCTGCATTTGAGTATAAAAAATTTGGTATACAGCTTGGGTTAAGAGCAGAGCAAACCGTCGCAGATGGAAATCAAGTAGCGATTGCCTCAACGTTTCACAGAAATGAACTTGAATTTTTTCCGACTGCATTTCTGACCTATGAATTTACAACGAATCATGAGGGCAGGTTTTCTTACAGTAAAAGAATCGAACGACCGGGATACCAGCAATTGAATCCATTTAAGTATTTTCTGGACCCGTATAACTACATGGAAGGAAATCCTGAATTGGAGCCGCAACTCACCAACTCTTTCGAAATGTCATATACCTTGATGAAGATGTTCAGTATTTCTTTTAATTATAGCCATACGCAAAATGCTATGGCACAGATATCCAAACAAATTGATTCAACAAGAACAACCTTTGTAAGGACAGAAAATCTGAATGCAAACGATCATTATGGAGTGAGTTTGAGTGTTCCTGTTCAGATAACAAAGTGGTGGTATAGCAGCAATAACTTTAATCTGTTTAACAACAGATACCAAGGGCTTTCATCGATAGGTGAAGTAGATCAACGTTTGAGTTCATATTCCTTCAACTCGTACAATTCCTTTACGCTTCCGGGTTCATGGTCTGTGGAGCTAAATGCATATTACAATTCCAGAATGGTTTGGGGTACATTATTAGTGGATCCGGTTTATTCAGTCTCAGCGGGAATAAGGAAATCATTTCTTGATGAAAAAATTTCTCTTAGAATTAATGTGAATGACATCTTTCACACTGAAACCTTTAATTCAGTTATGAAATATCAAAATGTAGATGCAGATTTTAACAGAATCTATGATACTCAGTTTATACGAGTTCATTTATCTTATAATTTTGGAAAGAAAAATGTACCTGAAGCCCGTCAAAGAACTTCCGGCTCTCAGGAGGAGGAAAACCGAATTAATACCGGTCGCTAGAAAGTCTTGCTTATGGTCAATTTTAAGATCAATTTGTGGAATTTATAACTGAAATCATCCCGGAAAAGCTTTTATGGATTGATTACAATTTAAACTATTCGGGAACGTTTTTGTCTTGTATGGTCAGTCGATTGACTCCTATTAATTAATTGACTAAATTCGTGCCTCATTTTAGAATCTATGGAATTCACAGCCAGGCAAATCAGTGACTTACTCCAGGGAACCGTCGACGGCGATGCTGATGTAAAAGTGCGTGGTTTGAGTAAAATTGAAGAAGGCAAGCCGGGTGACCTGACTTTTCTGGCAAATCCAAAATATACGTCTTATATCTATTCTACCAAGGCATCATTGGTAATTGTCAATAAGAGTTTTGTGCCCGAACATAAAATAATGCCAACCCTCATCAGGGTTGAAAATGCCTATGAGTCTTTTGTGCATTTGTTGGAAATCTATAATCAAATTCAAAAGGATAAGAAGGGCATTGAGCAACCATCATTTATTTCAGATTCTGCCAAATTAGGTCTTGATTGTTATATTGGTGCTTTCGCCTATGTAGGGAACAATGCCAGAATAGGGAACAATGTGAAAATTTATCCTCAGGTATATATTGGTGATAACGTCATAATAGGGGATAACACAACGCTTTTTTCCGGAGCCAAGGTGTATAGCGACTGTGTGGTGGGTAGCAACTGTACACTGCATACAGGAACCGTAATTGGAGCAGATGGGTTTGGATTCACACCTAATCGGGAGAATCAATATCAGAAGGTTGCACAGATTGGCAACGTGATCATTGAAGATCATGTGGAAATAGGAGCAAATAGCACCATTGACAGAGCCACATTGGGCTCAACAATCATCAGAAAGGGTGTGAAGCTGGACAATCTTATCCAAATTGCACATAATGTGGAAATCGGCGAGAATACGGTTATTGCAGCTCAGACCGGAGTTGCGGGCTCAACAAAAATTGGAAAAGATTGCATGATAGGCGGGCAGGTTGGAATTGTAGGTCATATTACAATTGCCGATAAAGTAAAAATAGCAGCTCAATCAGGTATAGGAGCCAGCATCACGGCCGAAGGTGAGATTGTTCAAGGTTCACCTGCATTTAATATCGGAGATTATAAACGGACTTATGTTGTTTTCAGAAAGCTTCCGCTACTTGAGAAACGGATAAAAGAACTTGAACAAATGATTTCAGATTTGCGACAAATCACTTCCTAACTGTTCCCTTGTTTTTGGCCAAAATTGAGGTTCTTTTGAGCAATTAATTTCTATCCTTTCAATTCCCTTATTTATTTTTATTTTTGACGACTTTGAATTTTGGTTGGGAATCCCCATCCTTTCATAAACAAACAAAATGCCTGAAAATCAGATAGTTGATATTTCTCCTGTGAAGGAGATCAAAAACTTGGCTGAGGCGCCGACAGCTAATTCTACTTCGATGATTATTCGACAGACAACTCTTGCAAATCAAATTACCATTTCCGGAGTAGGCTTACATACAGGAGCCTCTGTAAATCTGACATTCAGACCGGCGCCAGAAAATCACGGCTTTAAGTTTCAACGTGTGGATTTACCCGGTAAACCGATTGTTGAGGCTGATGTGGATAATGTCACTGATACTGATCGCGGTACAACCATTAGCAAGCATGGTGCTAAGGTGAGTACTATTGAACACGTTTTGGCTGCTTTGGCAGGAATGGAAATTGACAATGTGCTGATGGAAATTGATGGTCCGGAAGTTCCTATTATGGACGGAAGTTCCATGCCTTTCATTGAACTATTGGAGAAGGCAGGGGTTCAGCAGCAAAAGGAAGAACGTCATTACTATTCACTCACCGAAAATATTTCTTACGAAGACCCTACCCGTAAAACTGAAATGCTCGCAGTTCCAAGCGATGATTTCAGAATCACTGTTATGGTGGATTACAATAGTGATCTGTTAGGAACACAGCATGCTACATTATATAATATCCGTGAGTTCAAGGAGGAAATAAGCGATAGCAGAACCTTTTGTTTTCTACACGAACTTGAGATGTTATTGGATCACAACCTTATTAAAGGTGGAGACATTAATAACGCAATCGTTGTGGTTGACAAACCTGTCTCACAGGAAAAGCTGGAGCACCTTGCAAGGGTATTTAAAAAAGATAAGATTGTAGCTGAGCGCGGTTTTTTAAATAACGTGAAGTTACGGTTCCAAAACGAGCCGGCGCGACACAAGCTGTTGGACATTGTTGGTGACCTGGCTTTGGTAGGTGCACCACTAAAGGGACATATACTCGCAGCCCGACCCGGTCATGTAGCCAACGTAGCATTTGCGCGCAAGATAAAAGAGATGATGAAGCGCGATCGTTTTCGCGAACGTGCACCACGATATGATCCAAGTGTAAAGCCATTGATTGATATCCATGGAATCATGAAGTTGCTCCCTCACAGGGCTCCCTTTTTATTCATTGACAAGATTACTGAGATGAGTGATAAGCACGTCATCGGTGTCAAGAATGTCACGATGAACGAGTGGTTTTTTCCGGGACATTTTCCGGGAGCACCTGTATTGCCCGGAGTGATTCAAATAGAAGCAATGGCCCAGGTTGGAGGGATTCTTGTCCTGAGCACCGTTCCTGATCCGGAGAATTACCTTACTTATTTCATGAAGATTGAGAATACAAAGTTCCGTGATATGGTTCTTCCGGGCGATACACTTGTATTCAGTCTTGAATTAGTCTCGCCAATCAGAAGAGGAATTTGTCACATGAGAGGCAAAGCCTATGTGGGTGATAAAGTAGTGATGGAGTCAGAAATGATGGCTCAAATTGTCCGTAAGGAAAAAAAGAAATAAAATAATTGTGGAATTCTGAAAAGGACAATCTAAACATTTCAATGAATTCAAATTTAGTCAGCATACATCCCGGAGCAAAGATCGGGAAGGGAGTCAGTATTGATCCTTTTACTACCATTCATGATGATGTAGAAATCGGTGAAGGAACCTGGATCGGAAGTAATGTCAGTATTTTTCCCGGAGCAAGAATTGGAAAGAATTGTCAGATTTTTCCGGGCGCAGTTATTTCTGCCATACCACAGGATTTGAAATTTTCGGGTGAGAAGACGACAGCTGAAATAGGAGATGGTACCATAATCCGCGAGTTCGTAACTGTAAACAGAGGCACCAAAGCCTTGGGTAAGACAGTTGTTGGTAAAGGGAATTTGTTGATGGCTTATGTACACATTGCGCACGACTGTGTTGTCGGGGATCATTGTATTCTGGCGAATGGGGCAACTTTGGCAGGCCACATCACCATAGATGATTACGCCATCATAGGCGGACTTTCGGCCATACATCAATTTGTGCGAATTGGATCACATGTAATGATCTCAGGTGGTTCATTGGTCAGGAAAGATGTTCCTCCTTATGTAAAGGCCGCACATGAGCCTTTGTCATACGTAGGACTCAATTCTGTCGGCTTACGCAGACGTGGGTTTAGCAATGATAAAATAGCAGAAATTCAGGAGATATACAGACACCTTTTTGTGCGCGGAAATAGTAACAGTACTGCTATTGAGATCATTTCAAGGGAAATGCCTGAAACTCCTGAAAGAGATATTATATTGTCCTTCGTGAAAAATTCCTCCAGAGGCATAATGAAAGGATATAAGAAAGATGAGGACTAAATTCTTTTCGAAGCCAGGTGAAAATTGAACTACAGAAGGCAGGTAAAAAATATTTTCGTGAATGGATTTTTCGAAATGTAGATATCTGTCTTGAACCCGGGGAAAAAGTTGCAGTACTTGGGCCGAATGGTTCGGGTAAGTCTACCTTCTTGCAATTATTATCGGGAGCACTCCTTTCCACTGAAGGCTCAGTCATTTTTTCGAGGAAGGGCGAGGTCATCAATTCGGAATCGGTCTTTAGAAATGTGTGTATAGCCGCTCCATACCTTGAATTAATTGAAGAGTTTACACTGAAAGAAATTATAGACTTTCATTTTTCATTTAAAAAATCAGTGAATGGATTTAAGTCGGATGATATTCTGCAGATCTCAGGCCTGGAAGCCTCGAGGAACAAGGTTTTTAAACACTTTTCTTCCGGAATGAAGCAAAGAGTAAAACTCTCTTTGGCTTTATTATCTGACGTTGAGATTGTACTGCTGGATGAACCCTGTTCCAATCTTGATGCAACAGCAATTAACTGGTATAAGGATTTGGTCAGAGACTATGGGATGGAAAGGCTTATTGTAGTTTGTTCCAATAATCAATTGGATGAATTTGCCTACTGCAGCAGAAAAATGAATATGCTTGATTGGAAATGAAATTTGATTCCCCCTGGAGTTTCTTGTTTATACATATTTTAATCAATGCAATCAGAGAATAATAAGAGTGTTGTTTTAGAAATTAAAACTGAGGATGAGCTTCACTCAGCAGCTGAACAATTGCTTAAATTTGCCGGTGAAACCAGAAACTTCACATTCTCCGGTGAAATGGGAGCCGGAAAAACTACTTTCATTAAGGCCATTTGCAGGATGTTAGGTGTTGAACACGGTATGAGCAGCCCAACCTTTTCAATTGTAAACGAATACATAGGCAAAAACAATCGTCCGATATATCATTTTGATTTTTACAGGATAAAGTCTGAAAGGGAGGCCTTGGAGATAGGGGTAGAAGAATATTTTGAAAGCAATGGCTTTTGTATGATAGAATGGCCGGAAAAAATTCTAAATTTATTGCCTGAAGACAGGGTAGCAATCAATATCCTTGTTGAAAACAATCAACGTCTGATTACTTTTTCTCATGAATGACAGATTTCCAACAGGCTTATCGGCATTAGCAGCATCTGCAGCTCTGCAACCGAGGGAAGCCATGCTTGAAGTAAAAAAGCAGAAAAAACAGCTGTTTATTGGTATTCCAAAGGAAACATCCTTTCAGGAAAACAGAATGCCATTAATCCCTCAATCGGTTTCTTTATTGGTTAATAATGGCCACGATGTTCGGGTTGAAGCGGGCGCCGGCGCTCAGTCAAATTTTCAGGATTCCGATTTCAGTGAGGCGGGCGCGCAGATTGTCTATACTCCTGAAGAAGTATATAAGTCTGACATTGTTATAAAAGTTGCACCCCCTTCTCTGGAAGAATTAGAATTTATTCAACCTCGACAATACCTCATTAGCATTTTACAAATGAATATGCAGAATGAGGAGTATATCCGAAAATTGTCTGCAAAGAAGATCACAGCTATCGGTTACGAATACATGCACGAGGCTACCGGTGTGTACCCGATAATTCAGGCGATGAGTGAAATTGTCGGAAGTACGGGAATTTTGGTCGCTGCCGAATACTTGAGCAATGCCTTTAATGGAAAGGGAGAATTACTGGGAGGGATTGCAGGGATTCCACCTACAGAAGTTGTTATTATTGGAGCAGGAACTGTCGGAGAATATGCTGCCAGAGCTGCTTTGGGACTAGGTGCATCAGTGAAAGTATTTGACAATTCCATATATCGTCTTCGACGCCTTCAGAATCGTTTGGGTAATCGGATTTATACTTCCACATTAGTTCCAAGTATTTTACTCAAAGAACTTAAAAACGCTGACGTAGCCATTGGTGCTCTGAGGAGTAATGAAGGAAGAACTCCTGTTGTAGTTACTGATGAAATGGTAAGTGAGATGCGTGTCGGTTCAGTAATTGTTGATATCAGTATCGATCAGGGTGGTTGTTTTGAGACTTCTGAAGTTACCAATCACTCCCAACCAATTTTTAGAAAATACGGAGTTGTGCATTATTGTGTTCCCAATATTGCATCCCGGGTTAGTCGCACAGCTTCCACTGCACTTAGTAATATTTTTACACCAATTTTATTGGAAGCAGGAGCGGAGGGTGGTATTGATGAAATCCTATGGAAAAACAGGGTGGTTTGCAATGGAGTGTATATGTTCCGTGGCGCAATTACAAATCGATATGTTTCTGAAGTTTGTAATTTACCATTCAAGGATCTGGATTTATTAATGGCAGCATCCAGAATTTAAAACCTTTGGGTTATTTTTTTGAATTCCTTCTTCTACGCTTTTCTGTTTGGATTAAGGAAAGCTCCCGACCGGTTTGTCCCGCTACTGATGTATTTTCCTGAGCCCTTCTGATGAGATAGGGCAGTACCGAAGTGATTGGCCCATAAGGGACATATTTTGAGGTGTTATAATTTTCTTTGGCAAGGTTGTAAGTGATATGATCACTCATTCCATAGAGCTGAGAAAACCAGATATGTTCGTGATTATTTTTAAGATTTTTTTCGTGCATCAATTGAGTAAGGCGCATGCAGCTTTCTTCATTATGCGTACCGGCACACAAATAAATTTTATCAATGTGCTCAACACACAATGCAATTGCCGCATTATAATCCTGATCAGTTGCTGATTTGTTTTCCTGTATTGGTGAAGCATATCCCATTTTAGAAGCTCTTTCTCTCTCTTTTTCCATGTAAGCCCCGCGAACAATCTTCAGACCGAGATAATACTCATGTGTCTTTGCGTGATCGATACAATTTAGCAGATAATTCAGGCGATCAACACGATACATTTGTAGTGTATTATAAATAATGGCCTTGTCTTTATTGAACTTTTGCATCATTTCTCTTGCCAACTCATCTACGACTATTTGTATCCAGGATTCTTCTGCATCAATATATATTGGCACATTATTATCGTAACCGGCTTGACAAATGGTAAATACTCTCTTGTAAAAACGGGAATATTGTTCCTTCTCTTCTAAGCTTAGTAATTTGCCATCGTTTTTCTTTTCGAGAAGTTGAATGCTTCCAACGCCACTAGGTTTAAAAACTGAAAATGGAATATTTTTATCGCTCTTAGCTTTTTCGATAGTAGACAAGGTTTGTCGGAGAGACTTTTCGAAATCTTCTTCAGATTCCTTTCCTTCAACTGAATAATCAAGTATAGTACCGATATTGAATTTGCTAAGTTTGTCGATGGTGGCATTACAGGAATCAATTGACTCTCCTCCACAAAAATGACGAAAAGCAGTGGCACGGATTAGCCCTTTAATTGGCAGGTGCATCCACAAGGCTATCTTTACCAATACGGGACTAGCCTGAACCAGCCAGTTGAACGACAGTAGTTTGAAAAGCCAATAAGCCCTGTTTAAATCAGCATTTGATTTAGAGCGGAACGCTGTTTCCGTATCATTGAAAGAAACGATGGATTTGTTCATAGTCTTATGGATGCAAACCTAATTTATTCATATGAATCAGCAAAAATCTAATTGTATCTTTGTGTGCTTATGAGCAACAAAAATCTAACAGGCATTTTACCCTTAAACTCATGGGGTTTTGGGGAGGCTCTCCCTTTCATTATTGCCGGTCCATGCTGAATGGAATCTGTTGAACAGATCAATGAAATAGCTGCGAAGCTCAAAGGTAGCAAAGTCAATATGCTTAGAGGAGGGATCTGGAAACCTCGTACAAGACCTGACTCCTTTCAAGGCATTGGAGAAGAAGGGCTTCAGTGGTTAAAAACGGCCGGAATTGAGAATAATTTGCCTGTTACCGTCGAGGTTGCTCACCCGAGGCATGTGGAGCAAGCACTTAAATTAGGAATTGATTGCCTTTGGATCGGGGCACGTACAACGGTTAACCCTTTTTTAGTGCAGGAAATAGCTACTTCCTTAGACGGGGTAGATATTCCTGTTTTTGTTAAGAATCCTATTAATCCGGAGCTTGAACTCTGGATTGGAGCAATCGAACGGTTTTACAATGCCGGAATTAGAAAATTAGGAGCAATCCATAGAGGCTTTTCTTCTTATGAAAAATCGAAATACAGGAATGTTCCAAATTGGCAAATTCCAATAGAATTGAAAAGAAGATTGCCTGAACTTCCGGTCTTGTGTGACCCAAGCCATATTGGTGGTTCTCGTGAACTAATAGGTCCGATAGCACAAACAGCCATGGATTTAAGTTTTGAAGGCTTGATGATTGAAGTACACCCGGACCCATCCAAGGCGCTGAGTGATAAAAATCAGCAACTGATTCCTGCTGAATTTCTTGCTCTTATCGAGTCCTTAGTGGTGCGAAAAAAATCTGTAGACGATGTAATCTTTCTAAACCTGCTTGAAGAGTTGCGTGACAGAATTGACAAGATTGATGAAGACATTCTTCAGTTTATGGCGGAACGCATGAGTATTGCACGTGAGATCGGACAGTATAAAAAGGAGAATAACATGACGATCCTGCAGGTGGAGCGCTGGAATGAAATTTTGAGGACGCGTCAGTTATCCGGCTTACAAAAAGATTTGAGTCGTGATTTTATCATCCAGTTGTATGAAAAAATTCATGATGAATCTATCTATCATCAGACTCAGGTTATGAATACTTCTGAAACTCAAAAGCAAAAACACTAATTTTTTTCAGGCATGGGAGCTGTACTTTCCAACACTTTTAGTGAGGTGCATATAGGAGAAGGTGCTCTAGCGGATTTAAGCAACTTACTTTGCGAGGAGTTTTCAGCATCAAAGAAATTTATTCTTGTAGATTCCAATACCCGGAAGCATTGTTTGCCGGTTCTTTTGAAATTTTTTCATGAGAGTATAAATTATGAACTCATAGAAATTGCTGCAGGAGAAGAGCATAAAAGTTTGGTGTCATGTGAAAAAATCTGGAAAGCCTTAACAGCCGGAGAAATTGATAAGCACTCAGTGATAATTAGTTTGGGTGGCGGCATGATCGGTGACCTGGGTGGCTTTTCTGCAGCAACAATACTTCGGGGCGTTAAACACATTCAGGTTCCAACCTCTTTGCTTGCGATGGTGGATGCTTCGGCAGGAGGAAAGACAGGAATTAATTTATCCGGATTGAAAAATCAAGTCGGAACATTTTCTCATCCCTTGGCCATTTATATCTATCAGCCATTTCTAAATACTTTACCTGAAAGAGATTTTAATTCCGGCTTAGCGGAAATTGCCAAGCATGCCTTGATTGCAGATGCTGAATTATGGGAAAGCTTTCGTAAGAAAAAAACATTTGATGATGAAGACATAAGGCAATTTGTTCTACGATCCATTGAGATTAAAAGCGGATTTGTTGCAATGGATGAAAAAGATTTAAGGGAACGGCACGCACTCAATTTTGGCCATACAATAGGTCATGCCATAGAAGCATTCTCCCTGGCTAAGTATGAACTTGCCTTTTTGCATGGAGAAGCTGTGGCGGTTGGCATGATTGCAGAGTCTTACTTGTCTGAAATCGTGTCCGGACTTCCGACACATGAAGCGGAGGAAATTGTTAATTGTCTGGCATCACGCTATCATTATTTAAATTTTGATTTTGAACCTACCCAATTGATGCCGTATATTAAGCATGATAAAAAGAATAAAAATTCTATTCCTGATTTTACCTTACTACCCTCTATCGGTTCCGTTAAAATAAATCAACATACATCTGAGGAGAATATTGAAATCGCGATTAGAAAAACCCGGAATCTCTTTTTGAATCCTGTTGTATGAGGCCACTGATTGTTCATCCTCCTAAGAATAAAATAAACGGTGATGTCAATCTGCCTACGTCTAAGAGTATGGCAAACCGTTATCTGATAATTAAAGCTCTCAGCAATAATTTGGATACGGAGTTTATTCCCTCTCAGTCTGAGGACAGCATACTTCTTCACAAACTACTCAATAATTTGCATGCAGATATTGATGCAGGGGATGCAGGAACCGTTTATCGTTTTTTGACAGCTTTTCTTTCGTGTAAGCCCGGTGAGTGGAATTTAAGTGGCTCCGACAGGATGCTTGAAAGACCCATTGGTCCGCTGGTAAATGCATTAATTCAAGCAGGAGCAAATATTTCATTCTCCGGAAAAACCGGTTACCCTCCATTGAAAATCCATGGAAAGCCATTAAATGGGGGGCTTGTAAAAATTGATGGGGACTTGAGTTCACAATTTATTACAGCTATTCTCTTAGTTGCACCATACATGGAACAAGGCATTAATCTTATCCTGACGTCAAGGCCATCATCTGTTCCTTACATTCAAATGACCATTGAGTTCATGAGAAGACTGGGGATTTCGGTGAATTGGGAAGGAGACACAATTGTTGTTGAACCGGGAGTGTATAAAGAGAATTCTATTAAGCTTGAATCTGACTGGAGTGCGGCTGCATTTTTTTTCGAATTATGTGCGCTAAGCAAAGCCGCTTCAATTCAAATCAGAGGATTGTCGGAGGAAAGCATTCAGGGCGATTCCAGGCTGTGGAAAATCATGCAGAACTTTAACGTGGACACTATATTCGGCAATTCCGGCTTGCATATTGAGAAGCTTTTCAGTGGAAATCAGGTGTCAAATTTTTTAATGAACTGTAATGAAATTCCGGATCTTGTTCCTGCTTTGGTTTGTACTTGTGCGGGTTTAGGAATTGATGCAAGTTTTTCCGGAATCCATACCTTGCTCATTAAAGAGTCGAACAGAATTATTGCTTTGCAAACAGAATTAAGAAAACTTGGCTTGAAGTCCGATTACGACGCAAAGTCCGACATTCTTCGCATTCATAAGGGTCGATTGAAACCATATAAAGGAACTTTAAGGACCTATAATGATCATCGCATTGCTATGTCGCTCGCTCCATTAGCGCTTGTATGTGGAGAATTGTCTCTTGATGATGGCTCTGTAGTTGCAAAATCATTTCCTTCATATTGGGAGCAATTAACAAAGCTTGGTTTTAATATCGAAGATGTTCAGGTTAAAAGCGAATTCTGATCTGAACTTTAATTTCCTTTTTTGCTTCCTTGATGCCATTCGGAACCTCTGCACTAGGGATTTCTTTTGCGTATCTGGTGTTTGCAAAGCGTAACCATATTTCAAAAAGTCTGCTCATGCGATAATGGACATTTATATACATTCTTTCGCCTTTTCCTTGCATTGCCGGAATTGAATAGCTGAATAATACGTCATTTTCATAGGCATAAATTCTTGTGTCATAATCTTCTGTTTCGAATAGTGCATACCTCAAACCAAACGAAATCGGACTGTTCAAAGGATGGAAAATCAGATCCTGATAAAGCACGAAACCATAAGTATTTTTTTGATTTGCTTTTTTGTTAAAACTGTTTTCAATCCTGCTTCCCCAGTCCCAGCTATCACTAAGTTTTATCCTTAAGTTCCAACGAAAATTACAGTGTCTGTTTTTTTCCAGATGATTCAATGTCGCATTTGTTGATGCTGCGTTTTGTTCCTTTGTCTTCGATTTGAAAAGCAGATAGGTTTCAAATGTCCTTTTAGGTTTCCATTTAAGTTGTATCAGGTATTCATAGCCTGAACTTGGTGCATCAACTCCAAATTTTAACCAGGGAAAAACGAAATAATCTGCATAGGCAGATAAGATCAGATTTTTAGGAAGCCTTAGCTGAATACCGGAGAATATTCCATTCTCATTTGCTGTCTTTGAATTTTCTGCAAAACCACCGGATTGCAAAGCCTGATAGTCTGAGTCATAATTTCTCCATGTAAAAGCATAACTCAGTTTTGGGTGGAGGTGGATCAACGATCCAAAGAGAATAGCCGTACCACCATTCAGACTCCGGGAAATTTCGGCAAATGAACTTATGTTCTTATACAGGTAGGATCCGTTGATACCATAATTTAAATTTTCTGAACCTCTAAACTCGAACTGATTGTAAAGGGCCTTTTCTTTTTCTATTGGTTTGGAGAACTTTGTCAGATAAGCTATAGAACCCAATTTCAACGCTCCAAATGACTTGTCGATTTTAGTTCCGATGATTGTCTCCTTTACACTTTTTCGATCTTCAAGTTCTGCCTCTGTTCTATGATAACCGGAGCTTTGTAATGAGCTTACTGTTTCCCTGTCTTCAACAATTTGAAGATTCCCGTCTTTTCGGTGTGATGAGTAGAAGAAATCAGAATTCCAGTTCTTTATGGTAGTGCTCAAACAAATTCCCCTCAGATAATTGTTTTCATCCACAGAAGTATAGGGCTTAATTGCTCCTCCGGTTTTTTGTATTGCCAACACTTCCGAACTTTTCCCAAATCCCATTCCTGACCACATCACCAATCCCTGTCCATGTTGTACAGAATAGTCTCCTAAGCTGACCTGTCTTAAGAAGGATCTTGATTTAATTATCAGGTGTCCGGAGTAGAAGTCAAATCCCTTGCTGACCGAATTCTGAAAAAAATATTCTCCGGGGTCTTTTTCTGCTGTAAGTCCTAACCTTATGCGATCTGCTAATTGATACTTATATCGGAGGTAAAGTTTTTCGGGAGTTCCCGGATAAGATTGCTCATCTGTTTCCTTAGTCAGATATTTTTGATAACGAAACATGATCGTACTTTGTCCTTCCTTAATAATATTTCGAACAGAAATGTTTTTTTGTCCGGCGCTCTGTCCGATGCTTAGCATTGGCTTGATTGTTCTGATGTTATCAGCATTAAATCCATCTACTACCTGAAGCTCTTCTAAGGCAATAAAATGGCCATAGTTTTGTCTGTGTTTTAGGATTGCTTGAATTTGAAATTCATTCAGGTAGGGGAATGATCGTAACTCAAGTTCAGAGGCGGAGTTTAATTTAAGTGGCGAATGACTGAATTGTTCTATGGCCTCGAATTGTGTATAATCTTCCTGACTTTGTTCGTTTTTTTCAATTTCATTTTCCAAAATGGATTCTGATTTTTTCAGCACGTCTTGCATCACATCAAATTGCGCTCTGCATACTGCCGGGATAATGATGAAGAGGAGAAGAATTGTAAAAACATGTTTCATTTTATCGAAACTTTTGTTGAATACTGATTCCGGGGCTGAAGCCTAAATAGCTTTGTGCACTCATACTAAAGTCGATCCGTGTGTTTTTCCAAACCAGACCTGCCCCAAAGGACGGACGGAATGGATGGCTGCTAAATCCTGTCCTAAACTGAAATTGTTCAATAGGGATATACTCAATACCTGCAGAATAGGAGGCAGCTTGTTCTGATTCTTTTATTACCTGAGTATAAACTATTGCTTTAGCAGAGAGGCTAATACTGCTTCCAATTCGGAGTACTGAAGGCAGGTCAGTGCTAAGGCTATTGTTCCATTTTGATTTTGTAGGGTTTGAAATGGATGCTCCAAGAATGAAACCCTGCAAAGGACTTGCCGATAAACCGAGTGTGGCTGACCAGACCGACATAGCTAAATCTGTTTCTGACGAATAGAATTTGTTTCTTCTTTCAATTTGAGCACCTAAATTTAATTTTGTAGAAATTCTAAGCCCATAAGACAGCATGACGGACTGGTCATAAAAGTACTTTGTGCCATTGCGGGCATAATGGATTGCTGCTGCCTGCGAGTTTTTTATCGGAAGAATAAATGAACAACTCATGGAGTTCAAACCGGGGATACTGAAAACGCTTTCGAAGCCTGCCGAAATCATCGTGTTTCTGACTGCAGTATTTTGTGCTGGATTTTGTGAAACCGAATGTGCATCTGCCAATATAACTCCGGCACCTGAGAGGCCTGAACTTCTTGCTGAATAGAGTGTTTGCCCAAAGATGTCGAAACTTGACAGAAAGAAAATTGTAATGAGAGTTATTTTCATGGTAATTGTGTCCACGAAAATAGATTTCTCTATCCGGATTTATAACTCCATATATGCAGGAAAAATTATGAAGGGTAGAAAAATAAAAAAAACTCATCAATTTAGTTGATGAGTTCTTTTGAATTTGTGTTATAAAATTATCTGCCGGAAATGATGACCCCGCCTTTATTCAAAGAAGAGCTTTTTGCCTTGTAAAAGTATAAACCACCGGAAATGGAATTCAAAGAGATGATTTCCATTGAATTCATAATCGTTTTTTGCAAAATTAATTTACCGCTGGCTTCGAAGAGGCTAAATTCAAATGGAAGAGCTGCATCAGTTTCAATTACCAGAGAAGAATTGTTGTAAGATTGTTTGACTTTGAAATTTATCGCTGATTTGTTGGTCTCATCAATGCTTGTTGAAACTCCTGTAATGTTGACGTCTCGGCAAATCTCGTTTCCGAGCGCATCAGATATACAAACGGTATATGTTCCTGAGGCCAGGTTATCGATTTTTGTGCCGCTTATTGTTCCTGCATCCGGAGTTATTTTGATCTGATATCCCGGTACTCCGCCAATTGCAGTTAGTTCCACCGATCCGTCCATGCATCCTGAGCAGCTGATTCCTGAAACAGAAAAGTTTGCATTGAACAATTTGTAATAGTAAGATGAGTTTCTGGAGAATGTTTCAGTAACATTAGTTCCTTCATGAGAATAAAAGCCTGAAATCAGATTTTTATCATTGTATTGAAAATACTTGTGTTCGAAGACCCATGATTGCGAGCTGCCAAGTGTTTGTCTTCCATGCACCTCAGCCGGCATATCAAACGAATTGTATAAATAGTCTATTGTGTATTCATATTCAATTTCAGTTTCAATATAATTTGTATCCTGATCAGAGTATTGGTATGAAATAAAATCCCTGTTGATTTTACGGGCAATTTTACCGGATGTATTGTAGGTATAGCTTACAGCTTGTGATAACAGGTAATGTGGAGAAAGGTAGAAAAAAACAGAGTCAGTAGTTTTTGAAGAACCTGCTGCATTGTAAGAATGTGATTTAAGACTAATTGTATCCCATTGTGAACCATTCCAACTTTTGCTGAGCACGTTTACCGGCAAAGAATTTATATTGTATTCAAAAATTAGTTGGTTAGTTGGATTCCAGTTACCTCCAAGCTGAATGTAGTCGGTTATAATACTATCCTTTGATTGTTGAGATAGAAGGTGCTCTTTTTTTGTATTTGCGACCCAATTGCCTGCGTTGAATTGATAACTTATCTCGCTTAGCAAATTTCCTGTTCCATCATAGATCATTTCTCTTTTTATCTGCGGAATAAAAATGCTTCCATCCCAGATAAATTTTATGTATTCAGAAAGATTACCTGCGAGGTCATAATAAAACGATTCGGTCCTGTCATTAATCCAATTAGCACCATCCCATTTTCTTTTTGATTTGGCAGTGATCACTCCATTATTATCGATGCTGTCAATTTCCTGAACATTTAAAGTCCATGGACCTAATGAGTCGTTAGCGACTTCAATATTTTTTACGTTAACAGAATCAACAGAAGAGTAGGAGGGCAGACCGCTTATGAGTAGCATGCAGAGAAGAAGAAAGCTGCGATTTAAAATTGTCATCATATATTTTGTATGAAAGACAATTATATCCCCTCAACTTGGTGAACACCGCTTTTATTTGGTAAACGTCAGGAATATGTTGATTAATATGCCTTCAAAAAGGCAGAATGCTAGTGTTGACAGACATTTAAAAGGCAATAAAAAGCATTATCCTGAAATATCATCATTGCTTTTATTCACTTTGTCCTTCAGTTTTTCTTTAAAAACGGACACACGGTCCAAAACAATACTGTTTGAAGAACCTATAATTTGCGCAGCCAAAATACCGGCATTTTGTGCTGCATTTAAAGCTACTGTTGCAACAGGTACACCATTTGGCATTTGTAAAATGGAAAGTACTGAATCCCAACCGTCAATTGAATTTGTCGATTTAATGGGTACTCCAATAACCGGAAGAGGGGTTAATGATGCAACCATACCGGGAAGGTGAGCTGCGCCACCGGCACCGGCGATAATAACTTTCAACCCTCTGTCAACAGCATTCTTAGCATATTCATACATCCGCTCTGGCGTACGGTGGGCTGAAACAATGGAGATCTCATAGGGTATTTGCAGTTCGTTCAAAATTTTTGCTGCCTCATTCATTACAGCCAGATCACTCTGACTACCCATTATAATTCCAACCTGTGTAAGTTTGCTCATGATACGTGGATTATAATTTATACTGATTGTGATGTGACTTGATTAAAGTTCGTCACCTGAAACTACTTTTATAATTTTTTTAATTTGAATCGCTTTGATTTTTGCTTCTTCTAAAGTATCGGCAATCACTGTGATATGACCCATTTTTCTGAATGGTTTGGTGAATTTTTTACCGTACAAATGAACATAGGCTCCTTCAATTCCCATTACCTCTTTGAGTCCTTCGTAAACCGCAATTCCGCTGTGGTCTTGTTCACCCAATAAATTGAGCATGACCGAAGCTTTATTCATTTTGGTACTGCCAAGGGGAAGACCTAGAATTGCACGCAGATGTTGATCGTACTGCGAGCTGATATTTGCTTCTATGGTTTGGTGTCCACTATTATGGGGTCTTGGTGCAATTTCATTTACAAGGATATTCCCGTCTTTTGTGATAAACATTTCTACGGCAAGTACGCCTACTATTTGCAATTCATTGGCGACTTTTAATGCGACCTCTTTTGCTTCGTTTTCAATTGCAGGGGCTAAACTGCTGGGAGAGTAAAGATACTCAACCAGGTTTGCTTCCTTATTGAAATCCATATCAACAGCGGGATAAACAGCAGTTTCACCTTTCCGGTTTCTTGCAACAATTACAGAAATTTCTCTTTCAAAATCGATGAGTTTTTCGATGATGCATGGCGCATTTAAAGCTGAAGTAATGTCTGATAGTTTATTCAGTTTCATAACACCTCGTCCGTCATAGCCTCCCTTTCTTGCTTTTTGCATGCATGGAAACATAGCAGTATAACGACCGATATGTTCGATAGAATCAATAAGGTGAAATTCAGCAGTTGGTATACCGTGTGTTCTGAAAAATACTTTTTGAGATCCTTTGTCCTGCACAAGGGATATAATCCGGGCCTGAGGGAATACACCTACTCCTTCCTTTTCTAAAAGAGCTAATGCATCAGCGTTAACATGCTCAATCTCAATGGTGAGAATATCAGAATTCTTCCCGAAATTATAAACGGTGTCAAAATCCTTAAATGATCCTTCGACGAAATCATCAGTCAGGTATCTGCAAGGAGCATCAGGATCAGGATCCAGAACACTTGCTGAAATGTTGTAATCTGTCGCTTTTTGCAACAACATGCGGCCTAGCTGACCGCCACCAAGAATTCCAAGCCTGAGCTTATCGTAAAAGTGAGCCTTCATTCGGTCTGCAAAATACTCAATAGTTTTTCTTCTGAAAATTCCGATAAATATATCCCATTTGATTGGCAAGCCCGTTCTTAAATCTTACTTTTGCGCAACTTTATATAAATTATGGAGCGGATAACCATTAAAGATAAGACCTTTGCCATAAATATTCCTGAGTCGAAGATTCAGGCCAGGATAATTGAACTGGCAGGGGAGATCAATACTGATATGCGTGGAAAATCTCCTGTGTTTCTTTGCGTGCTGAATGGAGCATTCCTCTTTGCTGCAGACGTTTTTAAAAACCTCGATATAGAATGTGAGATAAGCTTCTTGAGGGTCTCGTCTTATGAAGGAACCGCTTCAACAGGCCATATAAAAAATCTTGTTGGTATATCTGCAAGTTTGAAGGATCGCCATGTGGTGATTCTTGAAGACATTGTTGACACAGGTGATACTGCGATCTATTTGCTTCAGGAGATTAAAAAGCACCAACCCAAAGAAATTCGTTTTGCGAGCTTGTTGTTCAAACCAAAAGCATTAAGACATGAAGTGAAGTTGGATTATGTAGGCTTTGAAGTACCCAATGATTTTTTGGTTGGTTATGGATTAGATTACGATGGTTTGGGTAGAAATTTGCGTGATATATATAAGCTTGCCGAGTAATTCTTGTGATTGAAAGAACGTGCTTGGGAATCAATTCCCTATATTGGTCACTTGTCATTGTAGATTAAGGTAAATAGTGCGAAATTTAAATTCCATTTTTGTCTATGTTAAATATTGTTTTGTTTGGTCCTCCGGGAGCAGGAAAAGGAACACAGTCGACAAACCTGATTGAGAAATATCAATTGGTTCATTTGTCTACAGGAGATATTTTGCGTTCAGAAGTTGCCAACAAAACTTCTCTGGGCCTGGAAGCCAAAAAACTAATGGATCAGGGTTTATTGGTTCCTGATGATGTGGTCATAAGAATGATTGAGGCAAGAGTGGATGCCAATAGAAATGCCAAGGGATTTATTTTCGATGGATTTCCAAGAACAACCAAGCAGGCTGAAGCATTGGATGAATTACTAAAAAAGAAGCATACTTCAATTACGATGATGCTTGCTTTGGAAGTTGACGACGCAGAATTAATAACGCGTCTGCTTAACAGAGGGAAAGACTCCGGCAGGCCCGATGATCAGAATAAGGAAGTAATTAGCAAGAGAATTATGGAGTATAATTCAAAAACAGCGCCATTGAAAAATTATTATACGGAACAGGGAAAGTTTCATGGTGTTAAAGGCGTTGGAACTATTGAGGAGATTTTTGATCGCCTTACCGGTGTAATTGAAATGTACTGAAATTCCATAACAAATTTTTTACCGAATGGATTTCGGAATTAACTAATAATATACAAGGACCTTCAGGGTTAAATTCATGTCTTCCAACTTTGTTGACTTTGTTAAAATTTGCTGTCGCAGTGGGGCAGGTGGTGCTGGTGCCGTACATTTTCATCGTGACAAGAATACGGCCAAAGGTGGTCCGGATGGTGGAGATGGAGGACGAGGCGGTCACATCATTCTGAGAGGCAATAGGCAACTCTGGACTTTACTTCACCTGAAGTATCGCAAACATGTAATTGCAGAAGAAGGACAAAGTGGTTCCGGTGCAAATAAAACCGGTCATGAAGGTAAGGACGAGATCCTTGATGTACCTATAGGAACTATAGCGAAAGATGCAGAAACGAATGAATTTCTTTTTGAAATTACTGAAGATGGACAGGAAGTGATCCTTGCCAGTGGAGGAAGAGGAGGAAAGGGAAATAATTTTTTTAAGTCACCTACACTGCAGACTCCGCGCTTTGCTCAACCGGGAGAACCGGGTTTGGAGGAGTGGAAGATTCTTGAACTTAAATTACTCGCAGATGTAGGACTGGTCGGATTTCCGAACGCAGGTAAATCAACTTTGTTATCAGTAGTCAGTGCAGCCAAGCCTGAAATAGCTGATTACCCTTTCACCACCCTTGTTCCAAATCTTGGAATGGTAAGTTACAGAGAAGGGAAATCCTTTGTGATGGCAGATATTCCGGGAATTATAGAAGGTGCTCATACAGGTAAGGGAATAGGATTACGATTTCTTCGTCATATAGAAAGGAATTCGATATTGCTGTTTATGATTCCGTGTGACAGCAAGAACATTCGTGAAGAGTATTCTATTTTGTTAAATGAATTGAAGCAATTCAATCCTGAATTGCTCGATAAAGCAAGAGTTCTTGCAATAACAAAGGCAGATATGCTGGACAATGAGCTGATTGAAGAAATGAAGAAGGATGTTCCGGAGGAGTTACCAAGTATTTTTATCTCTTCTGTTGCTCAAATGGGGATAGCTGAACTGAAGGATATGTTGTGGAAAGAATTAAATAAATAATTTCAGAAAGATGCTCCAAATACTTAAAGAATTTGATGTAGCACTTTTTCTGTTTTTGAATAAACTACACTCTCCTCTTCTTGATGTTGTTTTTTATTGGATCAGCCAGAAATTTTTTTGGATACCGCTGTATGTTTATCTTTTGTGGTATTTATACAAAGAAGAGAAAAAAGATATTGTTGCTTTGTTGATAGGGGTTGTATTTACCATTACCTTGAGTGACCAGCTCGCGTCGACCGTATTAAAAAATCTGGTAATGCGACTTAGGCCTTGTCATGAGCCTGATCTCGCAGGTTTGGTCCATACCGTTAATGGATACTGTGGTGGATTGTATGGCTTTGTTTCTTCTCACGCATCCAATTCATTTTCACTTTTCGCATTTGTTTTTACCATAGTTAATGGCCGTAAATGGGCATTCAGGTATTATTTATTATTTTGGGCAGTCATTCATTCATACAGCAGAATATACCTTGGTGTTCATTATCCCGCTGACATCGTTTGTGGCGCCTTCCTCGGGCTGGTGGTAGGATATGTTATCGCCAAATTATATTTATACTATAAAAAACTTCGACATCCTTATTGAGATATCCGGTACACGATCAAAAAACATTCAATTGCAACCTATCATGACCCAACGAAATTTTATTTTATCATTTTTAATACTTGTGTGTATAAATACCCATGCGCAGAAATCATCCCTTAGCGCACCTGATAAGCCGAAATTGGTAGTAGGCATTGTCGTTGACCAAATGCGATATGATTATCTTTTTCGTTTTGAAGAAAAATATTCGGAAGGAGGTTTTAAGAGGTTAATGAGGAATGGATTCGTGTGTCGTAATGCCAATTTTAATTATGTTCCAACCCATACAGCACCCGGACACGCAACAATTTTTACAGGCGCAAATCCATCCGTTCATGGAATAATTGGTAATGATTGGTTTGACAGGTATGTCAAGAAAGAAATTTATTGTGTAGGTGACAGCACGGTAAAGCCTGTCGGGACTACTTCAATTTCGGGTAAGATGTCACCTGCTAATTTATTTTCTACCACTTTTTCCGATGAGTTGAGGTTGAGCACGAATTTCCGATCACGTGTTTTTGGAATATCCTTGAAAGATCGTGGTGCCATATTGCCGGTAGGGCATACAGCCAACGCTGCTTTCTGGCATGACCCATATCTGAATAATTGGGTGACGAGTACTTACTATATGAATGAACTTCCAAAATGGGTAAGCGAATTTAATGTTAGAAAAGTCTCCGACTCCCTGCTTAGCAATCCATGGAACACGCTTCTCCCTATAAAAAATTATACCGAAAGCGGGCCCGATAATACCCCTTATGAAGGCTTGTACAAGGGTGAAAAAGCTCCTGTTTTTCCACATGATTTGCCGGCTTTACGTGCAGTTGAGTCAGAGCTGATCAGAAAAACGCCTTTCGGAAATACCTATACAAGAATGTTTGCTGAAGAGTTGATCCAGAATGAAAAACTGGGAAAAGGGGGGGAGGTTGATGTTCTTACCGTGAGCTTTTCTTCAACGGATTATATAGGACATATGTATGGAACGAATGCGATAGAGCTTGAAGATACCTACCTTAGATTGGATTTGGATATTGAACATTTTCTAAACTTCCTTGACAAGAATATCGGAACAGATAACTATCTGCTTTTTCTTACTGCAGATCACGGTGCCGCACATAATCCTGATTTTTTACGAGACAATAAAATTCCTGCCGATTTCATTAATGATTATGGCATATCTGACTCAATTAGAACTTTCATGAACAGAACTTTTAGCGATACAAATTTTGTGCTTGACATATCATCGAGCGCAGTTTATTTAAATCGTCCATATATTGACAGTAAGAAAGTAAGCATTAACGAAGTCGAAGAGAAATGTGCGGCGTATATAGCAGGCTTACCCGGTGTTGCTGCTGCCCTGACATCTGAAGAGTTACGCAATGGCTTAAGCCGCGAATCTCATTTTCGATTTTATCTCAATGGATTTAACCCTAAAAGATCCGCCGACATTTTAATTCAATACAGGCCGGGTTGGCTATCATGGTACAACCGTACCGGAACTACTCATGGAGTCGCATACAGTTACGATACACATGTACCTTTGATCTTTTTTGGAAATGGGGTTGCTCCGGGTTCTACATCATATCCTGTAAATATGATAGACGTTGCCCCTACAATTTCAACACTTCTCAACATAGAATTTCCAAACGGAAATACGGGGAATCCAATTCTACAATTGATTAAATGAGATTTTAATCAACATGTAGAAATCGCAGATACCTTGCCAAGGAGTCCTGCACATTAAAATAAAGCTATTTTAGGATAATTTTGGAGATGTTTTTCTTTTACCAATTTAAATATACTGTTCACCCCATCTTTATCTCCGTTTACCCACAAGCCTCTTTGTTGAAAAAATCCAAGAAGAGATGTGTTAAATTTCTGGGATAGATTAGATAAAATGGCTATATTTGGAGGTCATGATTATGAATTGGTTCTTAGTGGGACTTTTTCATAAACATGAACTCTGTATAACCATTAAAACTAACCTCAGCAACATGGGTAAAATCTTCAACTCTACTGCAAAATTAATTTTAGTTCTAATCTGCTTTTTACTTTTCCAGAAACAGGACTTGAAAGCCTCACATGCGATGGGAGCGGACCTGACTTATGAGTGCTTGGGGCCCAATCAGTACTTGTTGAAGTATTCATTTTACAGGGATTGTGATGGTATTAATGCCATGACATCAGTAACAGTGAACTACACTTCCAGTTGTTTCGGTGGGGGAAGCGTGGTGTTGAATCCAATTCCTCAACCATTTGATTCACTGCGTTGGGTTTATGCAACATGTCCTACTGCACGGACTACCTGTCAATCGCCTCCGGGAACATTTTTAGGAATTGAAGAATGGATTTATACCGGAATAGTAAATCTTCCCGGACCTTGCGCAGATTGGAATTTTAGTGTGAGTACTAACGCAAGAAATGCTACCATTACTACGATTGGTGCAAATCCTCAGGTAAGCTTGTATGTGTATACCTTGATGAATAACATTGTGGCTCCCTGCAATAATTCACCAACTTTTAGCAATAAGCCTGTTCCTTTGGCCTGCGTCGGTCAGCAATTTAATTTTAACCATGGTGCCTATGATGTTGATGGTGATTCAATCGCTTACTCTTTGATTACACCTAAGATCACAGCAACACTTGACGTTACCTATGATGCAAACCATTCATACCTGAATCCTGTTCAATCATCCACCGGAACTATTTTTAATCCCGCCACAGGCGATTTTGTTGTGAAACCGGATGTAGTGGAAGTGACAATTTTTGCTGTGCTGGTAAGTGAATACCGAAATGGAGTTCTTATTGGTCAAGTGGAAAGGGATATACAGCTAAACATTATTCCTTGTACGAATGCTATTCCTGTACTCTATGGAATTAATAATACGCCTAGCCACCGCCAGACAATTTGTGCTAATGCGCCATTTTCTTTTTACTCATCCACTGCAGATTTGGATTTAGATGACACTACACGTGTCACCTGGGACTTCGGTATCTCCAATGCTACCGTAACTTTTTCAGGGCCTAAGAATGATACAATGTATTTTTCATGGACTCCAACAACTGCTGATATTTCACCGATTCCACAATGTTTTACTGCTACAGTTACCGATGATAACTGTCCATATTTAGGTAGATCAACTTATTCATACTGTTTCACTGTTTGTGGTGTAGATGCTGACGCAGGGCCGGATCAGGTTGTTACTTGTGGTGCAACGGCAAATCTTTCAGGAAGCGCGCTCACAGGATGTGGTGCCATGACCTATCGATGGCTTCCGAGCGGATTGGCCGGACAAAATTTAAATGGAGTAGGTGTTGGAAATTATTACCTTGAAGTAACTGCCGGGCCTGCCATGTGTAAAGATACGGACACTGTTTCTGTACTGCCCGGTGTTGGCGTAGCCGCTGCAAATTTCACCTTTACTTCAAATTGTAGTGGTTTACCGGTGCAGTTTACCGATCAAAGCGTTGGAGCAGCATCATGGAATTGGGATTTTGGTGACATGACTACCAGTGCACTCCAGAACCCAAGTCATTCCTTTCCTGCTAACGGAACATATACTGTAAAACTGACAATAACTTCTGCAGCAGGATGTACAGACACTTTGTCGCAACAGGTTGTGGTTAATACTAATATTCCTACTGCTAATTTTAGTGCACCTAGCAGATGCATTGGTACCACGACGCCTTTTTCTGATTTGTCAGGCGGTTCTCCGGTCAGCTGGTCATGGAATTTCAATGATCCGGCCAGTGGCGTTAATAATACTTCGGTCTCACAAAATCCAACACATACCTTCACAGCACCCGGTCCATACAATGTTACATTGATTGTAACCAATGCTGCCGGATGTACACATCAGATTCAACAGAGTGTAACTGTAAATCCAAATCCTGTTATTGCAGTTCCTGATGTTGCAATTTGTTCAGGAGATCAGACTACGCTTAGTGCACCTGCAGGATATACTGCTTATGCCTGGGCACCGGGAGGTAATACTCAAACAATAACTGTTTCTCCGCTTGTAAATTCAGCTTATTCCATAACCGTAACTGATGCCAATACATGTCAGGGTAACGATGTGGTTAACGTGACTGTTAATCCATTGCCGACAGCTGTAGCAGGTGCAGATCAAACAATTTGTGAAGGTACATCTGCAAATTTATCGGGAAGTGGTGCCGGTGCAGGAGGCATATACCTTTGGAATCCCGGAAATCTGGCAGGGCAAAATGTTAGTGTTTCTCCGGTGATCACTACTGATTATACTGTTCGTGCAACTGATGTTCTTGGGTGTTCGAATACAGACGTACTAAGAATTAATGTTAATGCCATGCCTCAGGTAAATGCAGGTACTGATGGCGGGATTTGTAAGGGATCTTCTACAGTATTGTCTGTAGTTTCCGGTAGTGGAAGTTATTCCTGGACTCCCGGAGGTCAAACAACAGCATCAATCACTGTTTCACCTGCTGTTACAACTACCTATACACTGACTGTTAGTGATGGTATAGGATGTTCCGGGATTGATGAAGTAACTGTTGTTGTGAATCCACTCCCTGTCGCTTCCTTCAACACTTCCGCTCCTGTTTGTATGGGAAATGCGGTGAGCTTTACTGATGCTTCAAATATCCCTACGGGTAATATTAGCAGTTGGTATTGGAAATTCGGGGATGGACAGACTTCAACCCTGCAAAACCCAAGTGCCACATATGCTTCTTCAGGTGGTTTTAATGTAGATTTATTAGTCACATCGAATGCCGGTTGTAAAGATTCATCTGTTCAGTTTATCAATATTAACCCATTACCTACGGCCAATGCAGGGGCAGATGCAAATATTTGCCCTGGCTTTAATGCTACTCTAAACGGTGCGGGTGGGACTCAGTACTTATGGAATCCCGGAGGATTCACTACTGCCTCCATCACCATAAGTCCTGGCGCCACTACATTATACACCTTGAAAGTTACCGATGCAAATGGCTGTGAAAATACAGCTCAGGCTCAGGTAATCGTAAATCCGGTTCCGGTTGCGAATGCCGGTGCAGATCAGAATATTTGTTATGGTGAAGCTACTTCCTTGTTTGCTTCAGGAATTGGAAATTATACATGGACACCCGGTAATGTAAACACTGCCGGTTATAATGTGAGCCCGGCTTCAACAACCACTTATACTGTGAGGGTTGTAAATGCATTTGGGTGCGAAGATTCTGATGACATAACTGTACAGGTAAATCCATTACCGGTTTCCAATTTTATTAATAGCGGACCCGTTTGTCAAAATTCGAATGTCAGCTTTAATGATTTATCGAACATCAGCACCGGTTCAATCGGCTCCTGGGAGTGGGATCTGGGTAACGGAACTCAAAGCACCTTACAGAACCCGTCTCTCAACTATGCTACAGCAGGTAATTTCAATGTTAAGCTGATTGTTACATCTAATCAGGGTTGTAAGGACACGTCTAATTCAATTTTAACGATTTGGGCTGAACCGGTTGCTTCATTCGTCAATACTAATGTATGTGAAGGAAATCCTATTCAGTTTACCAATACATCTACTATCAGCGATGCTACACCGCTTATATATTCCTGGGCACTTGGAGATGGTACGCCTTCAGCTGCTGCTTCACCATCGCATTTATATGCTGCCTATGGCAGTTATCAGGCTGTTCTTAATGTGAGTTCACAAAACGGATGTACCAGTACAATTTCACGGGCAGTAAATGTTTATGCAATTCCTACGGCTAGTTTCGTATTTGATCCTGCCTGTGAAGATAGTCCTGCTCAATTCAATGACAGAAGTACAGTTCCTGACGGGAATATAAGTTCATGGTATTGGACATTTGGAGATGGTAGTATCGGTACACTTCCGAGTCCTGCGCATACCTATGCGGATCAGGGCGAGTATCCTATTCATTTATTGATTTCAAGCAACCATGGATGCAGGGATAGCACGAATGCAATGATTCGTATTATTCCAAGACCTCTGGTTGACTTTAGTACAGAAAGTGCATGTCAGGGAACTGTTATTCAATTGACCAGTTTGGCTACTCCTGTTACAGGTACTATAGTACAATACAATTGGAGTTTTGGTGATGGAATGAGTTCAGGTGATGAGAATCCAACTCACCTCTATTCTCAGTATGGTTGGTACGAAGTCAGTCTTAGTGTTGTAACTGATAGTGGCTGTACGACGACCCTTGCAAGGCCAAACGCATTAGAGATTTATCGTGCACCTGATGCTGTATTTACAAGCAGTTCAGAGCAGGCAAGTGATATATATCCACTCATTAATTTTGTCAATGGTACCGGAAGTCAGGGCACTTACTTGTGGGATTTTGGAGATAGTACATTCTCCACCGAATATTCACCTACACACATGTATGCAAGCGTAGGAGCTTATGACGTCCAGCTTATTGCTATTGATATGAATGGTTGTGTAGATTCAATTTATCAAAGAGTTGAAATCAGACCAAGCTCAACTATTTACATTCCGAATGCTTTCACACCAAACGGCGATCGCAAGAATGATCAGTTCAAAATCTACACTTATAATGTCGTGAAACTTGAAGCACAGGTTTTTGACAGATGGGGATTGAAAGTTTATGAATGGGATTCTTTGGATGGAGGATGGGATGGAGTCGTTAAAGGAAATCCGGTTCAATCGGACGTTTACGTTTATCGGGTGTCAACGGTTGACGTGAATAACAAGCGTGAAACCAGGGTAGGACATGTAAGTTTGGTAAGATAAAAAACCAACTATATTTTAGAATCGGCTGTATTTCAGAGAAGTACAGCCGATTTTTTTATGTTTAAAAACATGCTCATAAATTAGTTAGGAGGTCAACAGGTTTTTTTTAATCTGGACTAACTTTATCATTGAAGAGGCGTATACCGTTACGTCTAAATTCACCCTACTTAAAATCGTTCGAATCCCGAAACCACTATGTCTGAATTGAAAAGCAAGCATGAAATGGTGATCGAAATTGTCAACCAAGTTGCATCGATCGCAGCCAAACTCGGTATTGTACATAATACTACCGATGACGTATCCCTTGACGGGAGACATATCACCATCAGAGGAAATAAGCTTCTGTATTTTGGTTCATGTGGTTATCTGGGACTGGAACATGACCCCAGATTAAAGCAAGGTGCTATTGATGCCATTAATCGGTATGGAACGCAGTTTTCCTCTTCTCGAGCATATGTCTCTTCGTCCTATTACCAGCAGTCCGAGGAATTGTTAAGTAAGATTTTTGACAATAAACCTTTGTTGCTTTTGCAGTCTCTCACTGTCGGGCACATGTCTAACATACCGATTATTGTTGGAAACGAGGATGCTGTTATACTTGATTCACAGGTCCATGATAGCGTTCAAACAGCTGTGCAATTATTGAAGTCCCGCGATGTGCATGTCGAAGTCATCCGACATAATCGCATGGATATGTTGGAAAGCAGGATCAAGGCATTGAAAAATAATTACCAGAAAATCTGGTATATGGCCGATGGGGTGTATAGTATGCAAGGTGATTTTGCACCTGTGAAAGAGTTGTTTAGAATGGCCGATCAGTATGAGCAATTACATTTATACATTGATGATATCCATGGAATGAGCTGGGCCGGACCGCATGGATCAGGGTACGTTTTAAGTCAGGGAAATTACCATCCCAGACTTTATCTCACAACCGGACTAACAAAAGCCTTTGGAACTGCAGGAGGCTTATTGATTTATCCTGAAGAAGCCATCTTCAATCTGATTAAGAACACCAGTAAAGCGTTTATTTTCTCCATTCAAATGCCACCAATGGTATTGGGTGCAACGATAGAGGCAGCGAAGATTCACCTGAGCGATGAAATATATACTTATCAGGATGAAATGAAGCAAAAGATGGAGTTCTTCAATATGACTGCGAAGAAACTTGGTTTACCATTAATTAATGAAACCTTATCGCCCATTGGATTTATTGGGGTAGGAAAGCCCGATGTAGGCTATAACATGGTACGTCGGATGATGAACCAGGGCTATTATTTCAACTTAAGCGTTTTCCCTAGCGTTTCTTATAACAATACAGGCCTCCGTATTCCGGTAAACCGACTGCATACTTTTGAGGACATTGAGAATCTCCTTACTGAGATCTCAATTCAATTGCCCCAAGCTCTTTCTGATTCCCAGTCAAGCATGTCAGAAATCTTTAAGCATTTCAAATTGGTTGCATAAGCCGCCCACACTGAACAACATAAAAAAAGCCCGGATTTCCGGGCTTTTTTTATGTTCAAGAATGTTGGTTTTCTATGGCTGCTCACATAATTGCCAGAAATTGTTTAAGATGGCCACAGAGGCAACAAAGTTTTCGAAAGAAATTGGTTTGATAATATAGCCAGCCACATTATAATTGTAAGCTTCAAATCTGTCTTTATCATCATTGGAAGTAGTCATTACAAAGACGCTAATGGTATGTAATTCTTTGTCTCCCCTTAATTCTTTTAGGAATTCAAGCCCATTCATTTTAGGCATATTAATATCTAACAGAATGATCCTTGGAGTAGGAGTAATCTTTGTGGCACCATTAGTACCCCGTAATAAATCCAGTGCCTCAACTCCGTTATGAGAAATAAATAGCGGATTAGATATGTTACTTTTTTTGAATGCACGCTGCACATTCATACAATCAACCTCATCATCGTCGACAAGGAGAATATTGACTAATTTTTCCATAATTGATTAAAGTTTACGATTCAGATGTCGAAGGGGTTACATCTCAAAATTTCCGCTACCGGGTAAAAATAGCAATTAATTTTGTTTTAATTAACACTGGAAATCTTGTTAATTAAGTTAACAAAAATAAGCAAACAGGGCATATTTTATTTATTTGGAGTCAAAAATCACCTGTTTCTTACAGTTAGGAATCTAAAGGTGTACTTTAGCGTAAGATAATTACTAATCTTATATATAATAAGGTCATGAAAAACATCTTTCGATTCTTATTCAGGAAAGATTTCTACGAAAGTATTCCGTATGAGGATTTGATGTCCCGTCAGCGGTTTACACTCTATAGAATTTTTACCTATACGGCTTTTCTGGCCAGTATCGCTTCGGCTTTCCAAATTCAAGCTCCTTTTAAAGAGGTGCAGACTGTTCCGGTCGTGCTGGTAGCCTTAGCATTGATAATCCTTACGAATTTCTTCCTTGTGAAGCGTGAAGATAAATTACCTCTGGCTTATATGATCAGCATATTCGTCGGATTTTTAGTCGTTCACATTCAGGCCTATAGTGCAGGTGGATTGATTAATTCCGGTACGATATATCTTACCGTTTTATTGATGACAGCATTCATGCTGCTCGGAACTAAAGGTGGAAAGTGGTTCACTGTAATGGCTATTGCAAGCGTTGGAGTATTGTTTTATGCTACTGAATTTACAACATGGACTTCCTATGCCATGTTTCAGAACGATATTCATTTGATTCGACAAGATGCGCTCAGTACTTTTATACTAGGAATTTTCCTTGTAGCTGCTCAAAGTAACTATATGCATAGTGGAAAAAATGTGATTATTGAGCGGATTACAATCCAGAAGGACCAACTCGAAATCAGTAACAGAAAACTACAAGAATACACTGTCCACCTCGAACGTACTAACCGTGAATTGGACAAGTTTGCATCAATTGTCTCCCATGACCTCAAGGCTCCTTTGAGAGCTATCGGAAATCTTACAGGATGGATCGAGGAGGATGCCGGTGATACCCTTGTTCCGGAAGCAAGAGCTCACTTTAATATGATCAAGCAAAGGGTGACGAGGATGGAAGACCTGATCAATGCTATTCTTGACTATTCCCGTGCCGATGAACGCACAGGTGAGGATGTGAAGATTGTGACAAGCGATCTGATTACAGAGACAATGGATTTCATTGGAAAACCGGAAAACGCCACGCTCGAAATCCATCCCGGAATGCCTTTAATGGTTAGTGATAAAATCAGACTTCAGCAGGTTTTTTCCAATTTGCTTGGCAACGCCGTGAAGTATAATGATAAGGAGAATATCCATATTGAGGTTTCAGTTAAAGAGAGTGATTCTCATTGGGAGTTTTCTGTCAAGGATAATGGTCCGGGAATTGAAGAACAATACCATGAAAAGGTATTTGTGATATTTCAAACCCTTAACCGGAGAGATGATGTGGAAAGTACAGGAGTCGGATTAGCCATTGTGAAAAAAATAATTGAAGACCAGGGTGGTAAGATATGGGTTGAATCTGATGGCAAAACAGGCAGTGATTTCAAATTCACCTGGCCTAAAGTTAAAAAAGTGAAGGATTCCATATTAATTGCTGCACCAATCATCGTGTAAGATCAGCCATAAAATGGGACAACTCTTCGCCGGAGTTCAAGTTATATTGCTTAGAAAAAAGAACACTCCATGCGAAAAGGAAAAATCAACAACAAAGAAACACACGAACCTATCCTGAAGGTTATCTCGATTGAACAGGATCGCAAACAAATCGAAACAGAAATCGACAGACATGTTAAAAGCATACAGTCGTTAATCCTGAAACTGGGTCCACCCGAAAGACAAAAATACTATAACGGTTTGCTTTCACATCTCCTTGCGGAGGAAGTAAATTATCCAATGCCTTCATACACATCTAAAACTGTTAAAAGGGAAAGAGATTACAGCCGTCTAAGTGAAAATGAATTGCAATTGATCCGTGAACTGTCTAGTCAGATTAATTCATTGTATACTAATATCGGTGACACGATGAGCTAATTGCTTAAACTCCATAAACAAAAAGAGCAAGCTGATTATTTCAGCTTGCTCTTTTTGTTTAGTGTTGGACAATTAGTGCATCAACCTATAAATCGGATAGCGCTTAAATCCCTTTTCAAAATATTTCGAATTTTTATAAATAAAATATAATTGAGAGAAAGAATTCGAAGCAAAGGAAGGGTCGGTATTTTTAAGTGCATCAAAATCCTTTTTGAGTTGTACGTTTTCCATTAATATTGAAGAAGCGAGTTCTTCAAATGCATAGGCGGAAAACCATTCCTTTTGTTGTAAAACACCATCAAAAAATCCCCAGTTAAAATAACTGTCAATCGATTGTGGTTCTAAAGTCTCAACAATGTATCTGCTTCCTTCCTGCATAAGTGGAATCAGGAAATCACCTTTCCTTAACTGAATAATTTCGGTGCTTTTTTTAACTTTAGTATTGGAGTGGACATAATGGCCTTCATATGGATTCTCAGTGGTAGAGTATTCATCCAGGTAATATACTTCGGCCGAACAGCTGCTGTCCTGTTCAAGCCTGATTAAACTAATGCCATTCAGCCTGAGCAGATCCAATACTTTTTCCCAGGCTTGCGGTATAAAATAATACTTCGGTGCAACAATACTGTCCTGAGGAATATAATTACCGTAATACAGCAAATTTCTTTCATAGGGTTTTGTACGATCATAATATAAGCGATCCATTCCTGTTACTTCACTTTTTTTGTAGCTGTGTTCATAACCCTTAAATGGAATCATGTCAAATTTGGATTTGTCCAGTTCCCAATTTACCGGAAAGGTTTTTCTGGTGACATTTTCCTTTCTTGCTTTTTTCCTGACATTAGAAATATCTGTGTAATTCTCTTCACACACTTCAATTAAAGAATGAAGTAAATCCACAGTGGCTTTTACGCGATGAGCAAAAGGTTTTAGCATGTGTGATTCACTTATGAAGCCGAACGTATTAAACAAAGCTGCATATCCGGAACCGTATCTTGGGGTTTCTAGGAAGGCTTTCATTCCGCTATCCGGAGGAAGGTTCCAGGTAAGGGTCTCGATATAGGGCCCCATTTCTTCGTTTTTCTCTTTCATTTTTTCAAACAAGGCCGGGCTTAAAACCTGTTTCATATATTCTCCCTGTGTGGAGTATAGCTTATCCGGCTGAGAAGCAATCAAAGTCATTGAGTATTGATAATCCGCACCATCACTAACATGTGTATCCATCAATACATCCGGATCCCATTCTCTGAAGATTTGTATCCAACTGATCATATTCTTTGAGTCCGCCTTAATGAAATCTCTGTTCAAATCAAGATTCAGATCATTGCCCCGAAAGCCATATTCAGGAGGGCCATCCTGATTGACTCTGCTGCAACAACCTCTGTTTAGCGCACCTTCAACATTCATAACCGGGATAATACAGATACAAACATTTTGAGGAATATTTTTTCCGTCATTCTCGAGTAAGGACTCCAGGAGGAGCAGACTTGCATTAATACCATCAGGCTCTCCCGGATGAATCCCGTTATTGATGAGCAATATCAGGATTCCCATTTCTTTGAGTTTCTTCAGCTCAAAGATTTTATTTTTTGAAAGAACTAATAAATGTAATTGATTGCCGCCATCAGTTTTTCCATAAGGAACTAATTTGGCATAAGGGCTGGATGAATCCAATCTTTCATATCGTTCAATAATTTCCCGGTAGCTTGGTGTTGAACGATAAAGTGTAGAATCCTCCATTGCATGTGACGAATGCACCAGGATTAGTAATAAAATAAGACTCAGGGAGCAAAATAATCTTTTGTTCATGGTATCAAACATCCGGTGTTATGGTAGGTGAGAATAATGATTGTGAAAGATGAATATCGGCTTTAGCTGAATATTCGAATTTAATTTCAATCGAAATATACTAATTCCTTATAAATTTTCCTGTCAGGCTATACCTTCAGCAGGAATTTTATATCTTGTCGAACCAAAACTTATACCGATTCAAATTCCATTATGATGAGAAATATTATTTTATTCCTGTTATTCTTTGCCATGCTCTTTCCAGCTAAAGCCCAGCTGGAGCTAAGCAGTACTATGGGTGTCGACACTTCCATTCGCACCGGGGTTTTACCTAATGGTATGAAGTATTATATCCGTAAAAATTCTAAGCCGGAGCAAAGGGCAGAATTCAGGATAGCAGTTAATGCCGGGTCAACATCAGAAAATGATGATCAACAAGGCTTGGCTCACTTTGTTGAGCATATGGCTTTTAACGGAACAAAGAATTTTAAGAAGAATGAAATTATTGATTACCTGGAATCGATAGGAACAAAATTCGGTGCGCATCTGAATGCATATACAAGTTTTGACGAAACTGTATACATGATTCAATTACCAACCGATAAACCTGAAATAGTCGACAAAGGATTGGAAATATTGGTTGAGTGGGCTCACAATTTATTGTTCGATTCTTTGGAGGTAGAAAAGGAGCGAGGTGTTGTTGTAGAGGAATGGCGACTTGGACAAGGTGCCGATGAACGTATGAGAAGAAAATACTGGCCGGTGATATTTAACGATTCACGTTATGCTGTCCGTTTACCCATCGGAAAAAAAGAGATCATCGAGCAAAGTAAACGATCTACACTTGAAGCTTTCTATAAGGACTGGTATCGCCCGGATCTGATGGCAGTTATTGCTGTTGGTGATTTTGATCCGATTCAAATGGAGCAAAAAATCCGCAAGCAGTTTGCTGATGTTAAACCGGTGGCTAATCCCAGACCGGTGGTGAGTTACCCTGTCGGGGACAATAAAGAAACATTGGTTGCTACAGCAACAGATAAAGAAGCAGTTTATGGAATGGTCCAGCTTTTTTACAAACAGCCAAGAGAGATAGCCAGGACAGTTGGAGATTATCGTAAGAATATTTCTTATAGTTTGTTTTCAGGAATGTTGAATGCCCGCACTGCAGAATTGCAGAGGGAGGCAAACCCTCCTTTTATGTATGCAGCTAGTGGGTACGGTGATCTGGTTCGTACTAAATATGCATATTATTCTGTTGCAGCATGCACAGAGGATGGTATTGAGCGAGCTTTGGAAACAGTGGTAAGGGAAAATGAACGTGTTCGGAGGTTTGGTTTTACCGAGTCTGAATTAAAACGTCAAAAGGCTGAGCTGATGAGTGGCATGGAGAAAGCCTATAATGAGCGTGACAAAACAGAATCAAGAAATTTTGCCCGAGAGTACGTTAGTAATTTCCTGACTGAGGAGCCAATTCCGGGAATTCAATTTGAGATGGAAATTTATAAGAAATACCTTGATGGTATTAGCCTTGAAGAAGTGAATGCCTTGGCAAAAAGGTGGATTACAAACGGTGAAAATTGCGTTGCAATAATTACTGCGCCGGATAAAGAAACCACAAAGATGCCTAGTGATGCAAGAATAAAAGAAATTATATCCTCATCTTCTAAACTTGATTTAAAACCTTATGAGGATGAAGTATCTGATGCACCTCTCGTATCTGCAGAACTAAAGGGTTCAAAGGTGAAGAACAGTAAGTCGGTAGAAGATTATGGTATCACGGAATGGATCTTAGAGAACGGAGTAAAAGTCTTACTAAAACCTACGGACTTTAAAAATGACGAAATTTTGTTCACCTCATTTTCATGGGGTGGTTGGTCACTGTACTCTCCTGAGGACTTTTGGTCTGCTTCTTCAGCTGATTATATTATTGACCAAAGTGGTGTCGGTTCTTTTAATGCCACATCTCTTGAGAAAAAACTGACAGGTAAGACAGTAAACCTTACACCTTATATCAGTGAATTACAGCAAGGGTTCAATGGTAGCTGCGCTCCAAAAGATCTTGAAACAATGCTACAACTGACCTATGAATATTTTACTGAGCCCAGAAAAGATCCGGAAGCGTTTAACTCATACATCGATAAACAGAAAGGTGTTCTGAAAAACAGAAGTTCTGATCCGCAGGCAGTTTTCTTCGACACCGTTGCTTATGTGATGTCAGGGTATAATCCAAGAAGTCAACCGCGCACTGTAAATACTTTAGGTAAAATTGAGCTTGATAAAGTTTTTCGTTTCTATAAAGAACGTTTTTCTGATGCATCCGGATTTACGTTTGTATTTGTAGGAACTTTTAAACCTGAAGAATTAAAACCCTTGGTTGAAAAGTATCTTGGAAGCTTACCAGCTTTGAATAAGAATGAGAAATGGGCAGATATAGGATCTTCCTATCCGAAAGGCAAAGTTGAAAGGATTATAAAAAGAGGAGTAGAGCCAAAGGCGGTGGTGATGCTGCGATTTAATTCTCCTTTCGAGTATACCAGGAACAATAGAAATGAGGTAACTGCCCTCTCAAAACTTTTGAATATTCGTCTTCGTGAAGTGCTTCGTGAAGATAAGAGCGGCGTGTATGGTGTGAGTTGCTCTTCAAGGCCAAGCCATTTTCCTAAGGAGAATCTGGAGACTATCATCTATTTTGGTTGCTCACCGGACAATGTTGATATGCTTATAGACGCTGCATTAACTGTAGTCAAAGAAGTGAAAGAACAGATATGTGAAGAGAAGAATCTCACCAAAATTAAGGAAACTGCATTGAGAGAGCGGGAGTCAGGCATTAAAGAGAATCAATTTTGGTTGAGCGCCATATCTTCTTCGGCTCAAAACTCCGAAGACATTCTTGAATTGAAGTCGTATAATGACTGGGTAAAAAGTTTAAAGGCTGAAGATTTAAAGAGCTTTGCCGGGAAATATTTGAGTACTGAAAATTATGCGAAATTTATTTTATTGCCAGAAAATTAAAATTTATTTTTTTTAGTTT
>SHNE01000021.1 GCA_004295015.1 Bacteroidota bacterium
CATACTGCTGCAGTATGTTGACAATCTGTGTTTCGGTAAATCTTGATTTTTTCATGGCTCATTAAATTTAGAGATTTGTTTTAAATTTCCCTACTTTTAATTGGCCGAATTTTGGGGGAGCTTACAGAGTCAATAGTTTTGAATAGTTGGTTCCCAATAGTGTCCCACTGGATAGTGCTTGTTTGTCCTCCAATAAAACTCTGGCTTGCAGCATCCCATGTTTTTATAGTTGTGCTTACAATTTGATTGTCTACAATGCTATCAATCTCTAAAGAAATCCAAGTTACATTTGGGTGAGATTTGAAACTATGAAGTATAAGCCGTGTGGAATCACAAGATTGAGCGGAGGAAAAGTATGAACTAATGCAAGCTATGAAAAGAATTATTATATATTTCATTTGTAATTTTTATACAAGATACTATAATTCCATTTCCAGATGATGGGCAAGATCATTCCCTGCAAAATACTGTGAATTACACGGCAAATTGAGGAAAATTAATCCCTTGAAGATTTTTTTGGACAAGATTTATTTATTCACAATAAATTTCCCTCTGTAAATGCCTGACTTATCCCTACAATCAACAAAATATACACCGGTGATAAGTCCCTCAAGTTTAATCTTAGAATCAATTGCAGAATGAAATTCTCCTGTCTGAACTATTCTTCCGGTGAGGTCAATAATTTTCCAGGTTGATTTTCCGTCCCAGGGTTTATTGTTCAGAATATTCAAATAATCATTTGCCGGGTTTGGAAATATTTTGATATTATTTTTTGTACTTAGCTCATCCACCCCAATCACACAATTCAAAAAGTTCAAACTTAAGGGAGTATTCTCATAGTACAAATAAGAAGGACAATGTAGATTATGCACTTTCACCTGATAGTCGCCGGAGCTTGTAACAAAAAGACTGTCATCAACTGCTGCAGGAATTTCATTTCCATTTATGTGCCATTGAAAAGTGAAATCGTTTCCTCCGGGTCGGTTAGGTTGCAGAACCAAGAGTACTGTGTCGCCCACACATAGACTGTCAATTCGGGTAGAAGTGCTAGAGCTGTCGACTCTGTAAATTACAAACCCGGAAGAAAAGTCACTAACATATACTTCAGGAGACCTTTCTGTACAGTTGTTTAAAGTGGTCTGGACGCTATACACCTGGCCGGTTGCAGGAATTAGATACTGATTTGTTTCTCCCGGCAGAGGAATACCGGCCCCGTCCAGCCATTGGTAGGAATCAAATGCCTGCGTCCAGAGTGTGTCATTTGAATTGGGACAAAGAATTAAACTATCGGGAAGAATTCGAGGGTCATGAGTACAAAAGGTGACAGTCTTTTGCATTATGGAATCGTTAAGGATGCCTAAATCACAATTACTTGCTGTTAAGGTGATCGTGTAAGTTCCAATTGAACTGTAACTATGTGCGGGTTGAAAAGTGGTGGACGTTGTGCCGTCGCCCCAGTCCCACAAATAAAAATCTGAATTTAGTGAACGGTTTGAAATGATGACTTCATTTATACCTGTGCCAATAGTATAGGAGAAGTCGGCCAAAGGTTGATGATTTGAAAAATCCCAATTAGTCAAACTGTCATAAACAATTAATTTTGCAGTCTGACGAATGATGGCAGCTTCTGTTGAGTCAATGCCCGGATTAAATGTACTTTGAGTTGGATCTTTTCTGAATATAACAGAATAAAAACAAGCAGCTGCGGCATAGGATCCTGCCAATGATGGATGACTGCCATCAGTCCAGTATAATTCTATGGCCGGATAGTTCTGTCTGATATAGCGCCATAGATAACCCACCGGAGAAACTTCTGCGTTGTTCTGAGATGCCATTTCGAGGTAACGTAAATAGAGGAGACTATCCATTCCCTCATAAGTACATACCGGAGGCCAGACCGGGCAATTGGAAGCATCGCCATTTTTTCTACCCCAGGTCATGTAAAACATTTTGCGGGCACATGGATTGTATTCTACTATAAGCGCACTAAGATTTTGTGGTCCCGCACTCAAATAATCCTGAAAGGAAGGTAGCTGACTTTGTTCCTGCATCACCACATAATCCCAGCCGCCACTCATTATTTTGCCGGTTGAAGTCAGATTCGTAAAATGTTGATCTAATGTATATCCACCGGGAGTACTCTCATCGAATAGTAAAGAATCATTCACAGAGTTTGCATAGTCAGACAGAAGTTGCGGCAAATTATTTGAATGGGTATAACTGTTCCCAAGAAAGAGCACCTTTCTTTCTAAGGCTTTTAAAGTGCTTAAATGAAAAAGAAATAGAAAGATAACAAGGAAAGGGGGAGGCTTTGGATTGAATGTCATTCGATAAATACGGTGTGTGAATTTCGACAAAAAGTACAATTTCAAGTAAAGAGTAATTTACTCAAATATAAGTTTAAAGAGTTAAATATCATTAAGAGACTTGTTAATTATTTGAAAAAGATGTTGAATAGGCTGATTTTGCTATTCTATTTCCATGGTATATTAGTTACCTTTGCTGGATATCATTCATTTTATCATTAAATAAATTATCAAGATGAAAGTAAAATTACACTTTATTATTTGCCTCGCAGGGATTTTCATGTTCTCGTTTAATTCAGGAATAAAAGCTCAAGCCCTGGCCGGTAATTATACCATTAACTCAGCGATAGCTACGGGTGGTACAAATTTTCAAAGCTTCAATGATTTTGCAAGCAGTATTAATTCCAATGGAGTATCTGCCAATGTGATTGCCACTGTTGAGCCGGGCTCCGGGCCCTATCAGGAGAGTGTAATCTTTAGTAATATAACCGGTACAAGTTCCGGAGCCACGATTACACTTGAAGGCAGTGGTGAAACCATCACAGCACTTACCACTACAACTGACAGGCATGTTGTTCGCTTAACGGATTGTAGCTTCTTTACCATTAATAATTTGTATGTAACCCGTGATCCGGCTTCTACCGGAGGATTTTATGGTATACATATTTTTAATACAGGGTACGATATCACCATAAGTAATTGCAATATCGATATAGGAACGTCAAACAGTACTTTGCACGGCTCCATCGTTGCATCGGGATCTGAAACAAGTATTTTGACCACCGGAGATTTTCACAGACTTACTATCACCGGAAACACAACACGCGGTGGTGGATATGGAGTTAGCGTTTTTGGATTAATCAGCAATCTTGCATCTGATATATTAATCGAAGATAATGACATCATGGATTTTCATGATAATGGAGTTTACCTCCGTGAAACAAATGGAGCATTGATTAATGGAAATCGATTTGATAAGAATACGGGTAATACCACAGGAATAAATGCAATTCAAATTGCTCAGGCCGCCAATATTAATACAACCATCAGCAATAATTTTATTAAAATTTCCCAAACTACTAATGGCACAATGACCATTCGTGGAATTTATTTATTCAATGGCACCGGTCATAAAGTATTCAACAATGTGATTCATGATGTTAACCTTGTTACCGGAAATTTTGTAGGAATAGAAGTCAGAACCGGCGCAACTTCTCCGAAGATTTATTTTAATACTATTTCATTGGATAATCCGAATGCTACAAGCGGAAATCTCTATGGAATTAAAGAAGAGCTGAGCAATACAAATTCTGAGATTCGAAATAATATGATCAGCATTTCCCAATCAAGTTCCGGAATAAAAGCTGCATTGGTTTTAGGTGCTACTGCTACTTTAGGCAGTGCATTTAATTCTGATTATAATAATATGTATGTCCCCGGCGGAAACATCGCAATGAAGTCGAGCTCTAGTCCAACTTTCTATCCTACTATTACTGATTGGCAAAATGCAAGCACGCAGGACATGAACAGTTCAATCTTAGATCCGGCATTTGTTTCTATGACAGATCCTACGCCAACGAATCTCTCGCTCGACAATACAGGTATAACCATTGCGGGATACGATGTTGACGTTCTGGGAAACCTGAGAAATATGCCTCCTGATATAGGTGCTATTGAATTTATTGGAACGGGTATCAATAAGATTTCTGGTATTTCAAGTCTTGATGTGTACCCTAATCCGGTGAAAAATTATTTAACGGTCAAAATGCATCCGTTCAATTCAAATGTGATAAAGATTAGCATTTACTCACAGGATGGAAAGCTTTTACAGGCCTCCAATGAGAACATCAGCGCAACAAGTGAAATAATAATCAATACCGAATCGTTTAGTCAGGGATTATATTTCATCAAAGCTATTTCGGAAGCTGAATTATTTCAAGGCAGTTTCGTAAAGTTTTAGAATCAAATTATTTCAAAGAAAATGCGCAGGTATACCATGCGCATTTTTTTTGATTGAAAAATTAGGTGGTAAAGATTTATATCCGGTAACCCAGACATAATAAAATTCTTAAATCAAGCTGAGCGGATTTTTCCTGTGGATAAAGATTTTTGTATTCCTTAACAGTCATAGCATAAGGCATGGCATATCCAATATAAGTGGCAATGTCCATTTCAATCTTCTTGGCAAGCAATGCACGGATGCCTCCCAATACTCCACATTTAGCGAAGTATTGATTGTAATTGGGGTATTGAGGTGTATAAGCCGTTTTGTTTATTTTGGTATTTGAGAATTCTAGAAAGGAATAGATGCCGAGATGAAAAAAAGCCTGTTCGTTCATTTCCAGATACCATCGAATTTCCGCTCCGGGTTCCAGCATTTGATTCCTGTAATTATTCTTACCGGTATTTTCAAAATTTAAATTGAGTAAAATGCTATGGCAGGTATTGAAACAAAATTCTGCAGAAAGTCCAAGGTCAACTTTATTTTTTTCCAGTACGGTGTTCATTAGTGTAAGAATATCTGTTCTTAGAATTACTGCGGCTTTTGCACCTTTTTCATAACCGTAGTGTCGATGGTTTTGGGAGAAGGCCAGTAGAGGAGAAAAGATTAAAATCAGCAAAATGCGCATTGATGAATTTTTTGATTCAACGATTGTTGAGTTTATTTATTGTCACTATAAAGAATTTTCGTTGTTTGAACTTCGTATTTATTCCTTTACAATGTAAATTTGAAATTTAATTTTGGTATAGAAGTCGAATTATTATTTTCATTAATGAAAAACACAGCCTTAATACAGTTTTTTGGGATGCCCTATTTATCCTGGGAGTTTCAATTTAATTGAATAAATATTGCTGAGTTTAGTTTCTGCTTTCCTCTGAATCCTTTGTATATTTGCTTCATAACAGATGCCGGTGTCCTATCTTTTATTTTCCTTTCTGACTTCATTGCTTGTTGCAGTGATTTCTATACCATCGATCATTGGCATCGCTCAAAAGTTAGATTTGTATGATAAGCCCGGAGAAAGAAAATTGCACATTTCTAAAGTGCCGCTCCTTGGAGGACTGGCGATCTTTGCGGCTACGCTAATTGCATTCAGTATTTGGGCTTCACCCTATTTTGAGCAGAATCATTTGTTTATTCTGGCTTCTCTTTTTATTTTGTTTTTTATGGGTTTGAGGGATGATATCATTCCAATAAGACCTGCCTATAAATTAATCGGGCAGATTTTAGCTGCTTATCTTGTCATCCATTTTTGTGACTTACGATTTAGTGGTTTGCATGGATTTTTTGGAATCCATACAGTGAGCCATTCGGTAGGGGCAATGATGACGACGATAATTATTTTATTTCTTATTAATGCTTTCAATCTGATTGATGGATCTGACGGACTTGCTGCCGGTTTAGGGTTTATAGCTTCTGTTAGTTTCGGAATTTTGTTTTTCCTGTATCAGGATTTTTTTATGGCCGTGCTTTCTTTCACCCTGGCCGGTGCCTTGTTGGGTTTTCTTTTCTTTAATTTTCACCCTGCCAGAATTTTCATGGGCGATACTGGATCTATGACAGTAGGATTTATTATTTCTATTCTGACAATTCGTTTTGTGGAACTCAATAAATCAGCTTCTGGTCTGGAATTGTTTAACCACCGTTCAGCGCCAGTTGCCGTATTGGCCATTCTTATCATTCCAGCTATCGATGCTTTCAGAGTTTTTGTCTTGCGTCTTCTGAAAGGAAAATCTCCATTCAATGCTGATCGTTTGCATATCCATCACAAACTACTTGAACTGGGATTTAGTCAGGCACAGCTTGCACTTTTGCTTTATGCTATCAATGTACTTTTCATTGGCATGTCTTGGTTTTTTCGCTTTGAGAACCCTACCGTTTTATTTTATCTGTTCATATTCAGCGCTTTACTCTTAGCTCAATTACCCCAGATTATGCTGTATTGCCGTAAAAAGAAGCTGATTGTTTGAAAGTGCAACCCAATTGATTCTTATAGGTATAAGTAGGGCTAGGCATTTATCAGCACTTTAGACCACCCATGGCTGTTCCCGGCTCAACATTACTCTTCATTTTCGGTACAAGACCGGAAGCCATTAAATTGGCTCCCCTTATTCGTGAATTCCGGGAGCGGCCGGATGTCAAAGTTCTCGTTTGTGTTACCGCTCAACACAGGGAAATGTTGGATCAGGTGCTTTCCTTTTTTGAAATAACTCCGGACTATGACTTGAACATCATGACGAAGAATCAAACATTGTTCGATGTGACAGTAGTTGGATTGAAAGCGCTGGAAGAAGTTCTCACTCATTCAAAAGCTGATCTTGTTTTTGTACAAGGCGATACCACAACTTCTTTTATCGGAGCTTTGGCAGCATACTATAAAAAAATTAAAGTTGCTCACATAGAGGCCGGCTTACGCAGTGGCAATAAGTATTCTCCATTTCCTGAAGAAATGAATCGTGTACTTGCAAGTCATTTAGCCGACTTTCATTTTACACCAACCAGGCAGTCTGTTGGGAATCTGGAAAGAGAAAATATTAAAGCACATTTATACAAAGTAGGAAACACGGTAATTGATGCCTTATTTCTTGGTCTCGATCTGATCAATAGACAGAACGAATCTGCTTTCACGAAATATTTCCCGGGTGTACAATTGCAGAAACGCATAGTACTCATCACCGGACATCGCCGAGAAAGTTTCGGAGGACCTTTTGAAGATATTTGTCATGCTATTCGTGATGTTGCTGAAAAATTTAAGGAGGTTGAATTTGTTTATCCCGTTCATCTCAATCCAAATGTGCAGGAACCTGTAAACAGGATATTGATGGGTCTAACGAACGTTCATCTCATAGCTCCATTAGATTATCCGCCGTTTATATGGTTGATGAATAAAAGTTATGTGGTACTCACCGATAGTGGAGGCTTGCAGGAAGAAGCACCTGCACTAGGCAAACCGGTTCTCGTAATGAGAGAGGTCACAGAAAGAAAAGAGGGAATTGATGCAGGTACCGCTAAGTTGGTCGGAACCGACAGAACAGTCATAGTAGAGGAATTAACAAGGTTGCTCTCTGATGAAGGTGCCTATCAGATTATGGCCAAGGCTGTAAATCCATACGGAGATGGTACTGCGTGCAAACAGATAGCTGATTTGGTGATGAAAATATTGCCAAAGGGATAAAAGTATTAAATAAGAATTACAATGAATGTAACGATCATGGGTCTTGGCTATATCGGCCTTCCTACTGCTGCACTGATAGCGAGCAAGGGGATAAATGTTCATGGTGTGGATATTAATAAGCAGGTTGTTGATACAATTAATCAGGGGAAGATTCATATCGTTGAACCTGATCTGGAAGGATTGGTACACTATGCAGTTCAGAAAAAATTTCTCAAAGCATCAGTAAAAGTTCAGGCTTCCGATGTTTTCCTCGTCGCCGTTCCGACACCATTCAAAGCCCAGCATATTCCTGACTTATCCTATGTCGAGAATGCTACAAGAATGGTGATTCCAAAACTAAAGCCCGGTAATTTATTTATCATTGAATCCACGAGTCCTGTAGGTACTACAGAGAAGATGGCTAAGCTAATATTCAAAGAGCGTCCGGAGTTGAAAGATAAAATTTGGGTTGCTTACTGTCCGGAGCGTGTTCTTCCCGGTCACGTCATTTATGAGTTACAGCAGAATGATCGGGTCATAGGAGGTATTGATGATGCTTCAACTGAAGCTGCAATAAATTTTTATACCAAATTTGTAAATGGAGATCTGCACCGCACAAATTCTCGAACTGCCGAAATGTGTAAGCTCGTAGAGAACGCTTACAGGGATGTAAACATCGCTTTCGCCAATGAATTATCAATGATTTGTGATAAGGCTGATATTAATGTGAATGAATTGATTGATTTAGCAAGCAAACATCCGCGTGTGAAAATATTGAATCCGGGTCCTGGTGTTGGTGGACATTGTATTGCCGTGGATCCATGGTTTATTGTTTCAGAATTCCCGGAAGATGCAAAGATTATTAAGCAGGCTCGCATTATTAATAAGTATAAACAAGAGTGGGTTTATAAGAAAGTAAAAACTGTCGCAAAGAAATTTCAAAAAGATAAAGGCAGGACGCCCACAATTGCCTGCATGGGACTAAGCTATAAACCGGATATTGATGATATGCGGGAATCGCCTGCTCTTGATATTTTCACAGCATTGGCGAAGGAAAAGTTTAAGTTATTGGCTGTGGAACCTAATATCAGAAAAAATTCAACAGTAGCTACGACAGAAACATTGAAGGCCATACTTTCTGCAGACATTCTTGTGTTTCTTGTTGCTCACAAAGAGTTTCGCCTGCTCTCGATTCCATCTGACAAGATTGTGCTTGACTTTTGCGGCGTGACAAATCGCTGATAAATTTCTCAGGATTGTTTATTTCGAATTACAAAATTAATGCTTAAGTTTATTTCTTCCATTTTTCCCGGAGACGGTACAGCAGTGATGCGTAAGTCCATTGCGCAATCGCTTGTGATTCGTTCTGTAGGATTAGGCTTAATTTTTCTTAGTCAGATTTTATTGGCAAGGTTCATGGGAGTGAAAGGGTACGGGGAATATACCGTAATCATTACTGCCTTGAATTTTGTGGTGGTCATAAGTTTGTTCGGCTTAGATACCAGCGTACTTCGGTTTTTGCCTTCTTATCTTCAAAAGAAAGACTATTCAGGCGCTCATGGATTTATTCGATTCAGTTATAGATTAATTTCCGTGATGGCTGTGATTTGTGCCACAGGTGTCTTTCTTTTTTTACTGAGCAATTCGAAAAAGTATAACATTAGTTTTTCTGAAGCCGTCTTCTGGTCTGTGCTGGTAGTTCCTTTTCTTGTTTTCGTAAATCAGGCCAGCTCTGTATTAAGAGCTTTACAAAAGGTAAAGGCTTCTTTATTGCCCGCTTATTTCCTGCTTCCGGTTGGAATGGCATTGGGCTGGGCGTATTATTACCTCACACACAATAAACTTCCGGTTGATGCGGCTATGATGATTAATCTTTTCATTACGATTATCGTCTTCATATACATATACCGCAAAGTTTCGTCAGGAGTAAACAAGTTGATTCCTGCTGCTGAACCAAGCCATGAGAGGAAGTTGTGGCTAATGGTGTCGCTGACAGTCTTGCTTACTTCCTTGCTGAATATGTTGATCAAGCAATCGGATATTCTCTTCGTCAGCTATTTTTTAGGGAATACTGCCGCGGGAAAATACAGTGCCGCAGCAAAAATGGCCACGCTGGTAGCATTAGGACTTTCAATTATCGATTATGTATATGTTCCGAAAATTGCTGCATTATGGGAGAGCCATAAACTGATTGGTCTGCAGAAATTGGTAAAAGATGCGTCGAAACAAATTCTGATAATCACTATTCCTGTTTCAGTAGTACTAATTGTTGCCGGAAAATGGCTTCTTGCTTTGTTTGGTCCGGCATTTACTGCTTCTTATATTCCATTGGTGATTCTTGTTTGTGGACAGCTGATTAATTCGCTCACCGGCATGGTAGGCGGTGTACTCATGATGACCGGGCATCAGCGCATGTTTTTTCTTTTCTATTTTATGTCCTTTGTAGTGCAGGCATTTTTGAATTTTATTCTCATCCCCCGGTTTGGAATTATAGGAGCTGCTGTTGGTACTGCAACTGCGATAATCTTCTTAAATTTTCTTGGGTATTTCTACATTCGGAAGAAAATCCATATTTCAGCTTCAGTTTTCTGATTACTAAAACTTATTAGTATCCCGGGCAAAGTATTTAGTAAATTCGCCCGAGTGAATACAGCCTCCCTTGATATTAGCAAAGCCGTTCGATCAACACTCTTTGACAGAGTGTTGATTTTCCTGCTCGTATTCAGCATTTATTTTGAGGCGAATCTTCCATACCTGGGAACGGCCAGTACTCCATTTCTAATTTTTGGCTTTACATTCATTTATGTAGCCGCAACGAGAATAAAAACATTGTTGCGTTTGTTTTCGGGAAAATATTTCATCGCCTCTATACTTTTTGCTGTAATATGCATATTCATGGAAACATTGCATCCTTTTGCATCCTATGAATTTATATTTCGCTACCTGAATATGACCTTGGGGATTTTTTGTATCGCTGTTTTGTGCAGGGATCGGGCTGCTATTGATGTTGCCTTATTTACTTTTGTTTTCGCCAGTGCCTTGCAGTCTGTGATTTTAATCAGTGGATCTTTTCACCTGCTTAGTGGCTTTAATGCAATGGGTTTTTATGATGCTTCCCGGGCCCGCATAGAAGCATTTGAAGAATTGTTTTTACGGGGAAACCTCAATGAAATTTCTTATTTTTCTTCTATTGGAGCGATGATGGGTATGATTTGGTTTTACTATGAAAAGAATAAGTGGATACGTTGGATTTTGATAGTACTAACGATACCTTCGATTCTTGGTGTTTTCTTTCCTGCTTCCCGAACCGGAGCTCTGATATTTTTCGCATCCTCACTCATATTTATTTATAAAACAAAAGTGAAGATCAGTAAATGGATCTTACCCTCAGGCTTGCTCATTTTACTGCTGGTTTTTGCAATCCCTGATGTTATCTGGGTCAGGCTTGCTTCATTGATGCATTTTTCAGAATTACAGGAATCAGATTCACGTACAAAGGTATTCGCAGCCATAATTTCACATATCGATCAATATGCTTTTACAGGGATCGGTGCAGGGAATTATTGGCATGGATGGGCTGTGTCTGCCGGCATCACCAACAGGTTTACAACAGATATTGCAATGGCTGCCCACAATGCATTTTTTCAATTGTGGATGTATTGGGGCGCTCCGGCATTGCTTGCTTTCATCGGCTTGATTTGGGTGTTTTCAAAAGCGGTGCATCGAAATATAACCGGTGACAGAATCAAGTCAAGTTTGTTCATCTTTGCACTGATGTTGCCTATGATTTTTTTGTTTTACCATTCATTTTATCATAAGTCATTTTCAATAGGTTTGGGAATGCTCATTGCTTCCAGATTCTGGAATCTTTTTGATGTTGTTGATGAGGAAAACCCAAGTAATGGATGAGCACCGATGTCAGTCATATTGCAATAGTCATTGGTTCCATGAGGATGGGAGGAGCAGAACGTGCAACGTTAAATCTGGTCAATGGATTTGCAGAAATGGGTATTCGTTGTGACCTTGTTCTTGTCAAGACTGAAGGGGTATTTCTTGGTGAACTTCATCCGGAAGTCAACATCGTAAGCTTAGGAAGAGGTAGAGCATTGTTCTCCGGCTTTGCGCTTTCCCGCTATCTCAAGCGAATTCGTCCACAGCTGATTATTGCCAATCAGACGCACGTTCATCTTCTCACTTTATGGTCAAGGAACCGGACTGCAAAAAACATCCCTGTCATTTTGAATGAACATAGTTTGATTTCAAGGAACCTGAAGAAAGGATCGTGGAAGACAAAACTGATTATGTTTTTAGCTCATCGTTGGTTTAAATCGGCTAATGCAGTAAGTGCAGTATCACAAGGCGTGGCTGATGAGTTTGTAAATAATTTTCCTGAACTTATCTCTAAAACAACCCTAGTGTATAACCCTGTGGTTAATGATGAATTGATAAAGAAGAGTTATGAGAATATAAATCTTCCCTGGCCAAATGAAAATCCGATACCTGTGGTTCTGGGTGCAGGACGGCTTGTTCCCGATAAGGATTTTAAAAACCTGATAGAAGCACTTTCAATGCTCAGGATCAAGAGAAGAGTACGACTTGTAATTTTAGGTGATGGTCCCGAAAGAGACGAATTGATGAACATTGCTCAGCAATTAAATTTTGGAAGTGATATTTCATTTCAAGGAAATATTTCAAATCCATTTGCATGGATGAGATCTTGTTCTATGTTCGTTTTGCCTTCGAGACGGGAAGGGCTGCCTATGACATTAATCGAAGCCATTGCATGTGATTGTCCCGTTGTAAGCACAGATTGCCAGAGTGGTCCCGGGGAGATTTTGAATGGTGGTTTGTATGGGAAATTGGTTCCGGTTGGAGATCCGGTTGCTATGGCTAAAGCCATTGAGGAAACTTTGGATAATAAGGGAATTGACTTTGACAAAGGAACTGCGTTAAAACCTTTTCTTGTATCCTCGGTATGCGAGAACTATCTTGCATTGATACAAAAATTGCTATCTGAAAAATCCTTCTGATGCGAAAGCGGAATGTTGTATTGATCGGTCCGATGCCACCGCCAATCGGAGGTGTTTCCACGCATCTTTCCAGATTGCTTTCACGCAGCAAGGAAATTGAACAGCTCAATGTGAGTGTTTGGGATATCAGACGTATGCGTTTACATACTGTAGCAGGCAGTTCACGAAATCCGCTCGGCGTACTTAGATGTTTTATAAATTCTGATATCATTCATGTACATATCAGCAGAAAGCTTAAACTTTTTCTTGTTCGCTTTTCAAAATTTTGTGGGAAGAAGGTAGTCTATACTCACCATAATTCCCGCAGTCTGAATGATACATTGACTTTACGGACGATGTCTGCAGCTCATCAAGTTGTGCTGGTAAGGCCATTGACCGAAAATTTTTCTTCAGAAATTCAAGGGAAAATCAGTGTTATTCCTGCTTATCTCCATGCACCTGAATCAACTGAACTACCGGCTGGTTTGGGGAAGCAACTTTCAAGCGGACCGGTCTTATTCGCGCATTGTTATCAACGAAAAGAGAATCCGATTTTCATCGATGGGAAGGACCTCTACGGTTTTGACACCATATTCAAAGCTGTTGAATCAGTTCTACTCTCATACCCGGATCAATCACTCACTTTGTTTTTGGCAGATCCTGCAAATGCAATGAAAGATTTTTATCATTCACAGCTGATGTATCTGCAGAAATATTCAAAACTGAAAGTTATCTATTGGAATGATGAATTGAATTTTTCTTCCGCTTTAAAATATTGTTCAATTCTGATTCGGGCAACTCGTTCCGAAGGTGATGCCATATCAGTACGCGAAGCTTTACATGCCGGGGTTCCGGTTATCGCAAGCGATTGTGTTGAAAGACCCGAAGGCGTAGTAACTTTTCAAACCGGGAATCATGAAGCCTTGGCATTAGGTATTGTCAATCAACTTGCTTCTCCGCTTAAGCGATATTACCCACAACCCGATTTTGCCCCTGAAATCTTTAAAATTTACAATTCAATCTGAATCTTGATTTGTACAAACACAAGAAAGAGCAAATTTATTTTTTGGCACTATAGGATTAGTCGGCAATTTTATTAACTTTGATTTGTTCCATTTTTCGATTCAGGCTCTTACAATGAACATTCTTCGATTTATACAAACTGTCCGTAGCTTTCAAGCCGATCAGATCCGGCAGAAAATGGTGTACAGTCTGGCAAAGTCGAAAGCCGCAAGAGCTTTGCATAAGTATTCATTGGCATATTCTTCAACTGTTTTTCCATTGAGTTATAGTCAGGATGCGTGCATACCAAGATCTTACGAACCGGGTCGATTTACTTTTCTTAACAAAGCATTGGTCTTTGATGCGAGTCCGCCCTGGAATGACATGAAGTTTGGAAAGCTGTGGAATTTAAGACTCAATTCATTTGAATATTTGTTGCAGGAAGATTTATTGAAGGAGGAAGGGCTCGGATTAATTAAAGATTTTATCAAGCATTCTTCGGGAAACCGGACTTTGTTTGATGCCTATTCCGTCTCACAACGAATTTTAAACTGGACGACTTTTTTCTCAAAACACTCGGTATCTGATCCTGCACTAATTGATTTTTTGTATCGACAGGCAAATTATCTTTCCGGAAATCCTGAGTTTCATCTGCGTAATAATCATCTTTTAGAAAATGGCTTTGCTCTGCTTAGGGCAGGAGTCTATTTTCAGGAACAAAAATTCAAAAAATCAGCCGCAAAAATATTGGCTGAGGAGTTTCAAAGACAAATCCTCAGAGATGGCGCGCATTTTGAATTAAGCCCAATGTATCATTGCATTCTTCTTCGACGCATTCTTGAAAGCATCGATCTTCTTCGACTAAGAAATGATCCAGAAGATACTTCACTTATTTCCATGTTGGAAGATAAAGCAGGACTCATGTGTGGATGGTTGATGAATATCGCTTTCGATAATGGAGATCTTCCTCAACTAAACGATTCCGGTGATGAGTCGCATAATTGGTTTTCATTGTTTCGCTATGCAGACAGTCTTGGTATAAAGTGCAGACCAAAAGTCTTAGGACCAAGTGGATTCCGAAAATTCAGGAATCGACATTTTGAAATGTTGGTTGACATAAATGGACTCACTCCCTCAGTAGCGCCCGGCCATAGTCATGCCGATACTTTTCATTTCATCTTGCATGTATTTGGATCTCCGTTTATGGTAGACACCGGCGTATCAACGTATACGCAAGGTCCGGAGAGGGCATATGAAAGATCAACGCAGGCGCATAACACGGTTGCCATCGCCAATAAAGATCAAAGTGAAGTTTATGGAAGTTTTCGGGTAGGAAGGAAGGCATCAGTCTTTAACCTGAAAGAGTCGAGAAATTCTGTTTCGGCTTCGCACAACGGATATAAACTCCTTGGTGCCCTTCACCACAGATCATTTGAATTCACCGATAGAGAAATAATTATCAGAGATAAAATAGATCCCGGAGCCAAATTGCCTGCCAGTGCATTTTTTCATGTTCATAAAAACTGTATGCTTAAATTAAAAGATGGTAAATTATTTTCTAAGTTTGTTCAAATCAGCTTTGAGGGAGCCAGGTCTGTGCAACTCTGCGATACGTGGATCTCACCATCCTTTGGAGTCAGACTTCCGGCAAAGAAAGTCAGAGTCGATTTTTCGGGAGAGTTAGTGACCCGAATAGCATTACCTTGAGAGTTTTTGAAAATAATCAATGTCATAACCCCACATTTTACGCCTGAAATTACGGCGGCCGCACATCGAATGGATGCTGTGGTATCCTCACTTGCCTTAGAGTATAAAGTCAATGTATTTACCCTGACAGAACGTGGACACAAAGCGTCTGATAAAGAAAACCAGGTTTCTGATAACATCATTGTACACTCTGTCAATTTACCGAAATACACCAAATCGTTATTCTTTATTCGTGCTCTGTTTGAGTTGTATTATTCAATCAAATTAAGCAGGAAGGCATCAAGAACGCCGGCAGACCTCACTTTTGTTACCACTCCTTATATGTTTTTAATTCCTGCCGCTGCATTGTTTGGAGGGAAAGGAAAAAAAATCGCAGATGTTCGTGATTTGGTATGGTGTTATCTTCCGAAGAAGAATTGGTTTCAAAAAATTGTTCGAAGAAATTTTGAAAAACTTGTTTGTCGCTTCCTCACAAGCTACGAGCATGTTACCGTCACAAATCCTGCAGAACGAAACTGGTTGCTGCAACATACTTCGTTGGATGAAGAAAGGATAAGCATCCTCAGTAATGGGATTTCTTTAAACCGATTTGAAAGATTAAGTTCGCTAAAGTATCATGCCAAAAATTCACCATTCGTTATTACCTATATCGGCAATATCGGCAATGGTCAGGACTTGCAGGCTCTCATCGATACGGTAAAAAAGATGAAGGATGTGAAGCTGAACATTATTGGTGATGGAATAGAGTACAAGAAATTTAGTAACCTCATTCGCACAGAAAAGTTAGAGCATATCCATCTGCATGGAAAACTGAAGTGGAGCAGAGTCTTACCATTTTATCAAAGTTCATCAGTTCTTTATGCCAGGCTGGGGCAGAATTATAACAGCGCTATCCCTTCAAAATTATTCGAATATTTGAGTACAGGTCTACCGGTGGTCTTTCACGGGTCAGGAGCCGCTAAAGATTTTTTAAAACGATTTGAAAATACATTCATAATTGAAAACGGAGTTGAAGGAGGTTTGACTGAGATTCTACATGCACTTAAAAGTCGGCAAACATGGCTTAGTGCCGGAAATCGAGAAAAAATTGAAACGTATTATTTAAGAGAGAATATAAACAAGAAGCTTTTTCCAATAATTGATACTTTATTAGGCTTTTCTGTACTTGATTCTTCTACTAAGGACCCAATGTTACTTGTATTGCAGGAAGATGCGATTTGATCTTTGTGGATTGAAGGATTTTGATAAACTTGCAACCTGAATTAAGCGCAAAGAATGTCAGATAAAACCTTGACACTCACCCATCCGGTGACTTTTTCAAGCAAGTTCCAGGACTATATGCTTCTTACCAAGTTCCGCTTGTCGGCTTTGGTCGTGTTCTCAGCAGCTATGGGTTTCATTATTGCCTCAGGCTCAGGATTTTCATGGTCCAGGCTGGGGATTTTGATGCTCGGAGGTTTTTTGGTAACCGGTGCATCCAACGGTTTTAATCAGATTTTAGAGAAGGACTTAGATAAATTGATGGAGCGAACTGCTAACAGGCCGTTGCCTACCGGCAGAATGAGTGTTGCAGAAGCACTCATGGCATCTTTGCTCATGGCTTTTTCAGGAGTAGGATTGTTATGGTTGGCAATCAATCCTTTATGTGGAGTTTTAAGCCTCCTCTCTTTGCTTATTTATGCATTAATATATACACCGGCTAAGCGTATTACACCCTTTTCAGTATTAATAGGTGCCATCCCTGGAGCATTTCCTCCTTTACTTGGATGGATTGCTTATACAGGTGAAGTAGGCTTGGAGGGCTTAGCACTTTATGCTATACAATTTATCTGGCAGTTCCCTCATTTTTGGGCCATTGCATGGGTGCTTCACGATGATTATAAAAGAGCAGGATTCAGAATGTTACCATCGGGCGGAGGGCGAAATAAAAAATCTGCCTTTCAAACATTGGTCTATGCCATTTGCTTATTGCCCTTGTCACTCCTTCCTCAATTTTTTGGATTCACCGGTGTACTCACAAGCATTCTGATGTTCGTTTGTGGATTACTTTTCACGGCGCAGGCCGTAAATCTTTACATTACTTGTGAAACCAAGGCCGCACAAAAACTAATGTTCGGCTCCTTTATTTATCTCCCTCTGGTTCAGATAGTTTGGATGATTGACAATTTATTTTAATAGAAATTATGGAAATCTCAATGCAGAGCACAAGAGGAACAGATAATGTACAACAAGCTAAACGTAGCTTGGTCTTACTTGGAATTGTGAGCATAGTCATGCTCTTTGCGGGACTTACATCAGGTTATATAGTTCGACAGGGTGAAGGCAAGTGGGTGGAATTTGCCCTTCCTCAGACATTTATAATCAGCACTATATTAATTGTTCTGAGCAGTATTCCTATGCAATGGTCATTGATTTCCATTCGAAAGGGAGACCGAAAAAATATGATGACCGGCCTGATTCTTACTTCAGTCCTGGGTCTTGGCTTTATGTTGACACAATATATGGCATGGACGGAGCTCTTCAACCAAGGCATAGCCTTTACCGGACGGATCAAAGATGTGAAAACTGATTTCACCTATATTCCTTCAGGAGTAGAAACGGTGCAGCAAGCAGGTGATGCCGGAAATGTTGCCGGTTCATTCTTATATGTCATAACCGGTTTACATGTTCTGCATTTAGTGGCAGGTTTGATTGCCTTATTTATCGTATTTTCGCGGGCAGCGAGGAATAAGTATTCGGCAACTAATTACAATGGGGTGAAAATGTGTGCAATATATTGGCACTTCCTTGGTGGTTTGTGGCTTTATTTATTTTTCTTTTTACTTTACATCCGATAAGAACTTACTCATAAAGAATTCGTAAAAAATAATTTTAATAAGTATATCAATTCATGGCAAATCAAGCAGCTGTAACATCGTCTTCTGATAATATCTGGGGTGGCGGTCGTTCTCCATTTTCTGTTCGTTGGGGAAAGATGTATATGTGGATCTTCCTGGTATCTGATGCTTTCACATTCTCAAGTTTGTTGATCGCATACGGATCAATGAGACATCGTTTTCCTGAAATATGGCCAAAGCCGGGAGATGTATTTACACACTTCCCTTTCATTCATGCGCATGTTCCATTGATGTATGTTGGATTGATGACCTTTATCCTCATCATGTCTTCCGTAACTATGGTTCTGGCTGTTGATGCAGGTCATAGCATGAAAAGAAAAAGTGTTTTGAAATGGCTTGGATGGACAATCATTGGCGGCTTCGTGTTCCTTGGTTCTCAGGCATGGGAGTGGTATCATTTTATTAAAGGTTCTGAGAAAGGCGCATATGTATTGGCTGATGGTCGTTTCGCCCGTACAGATGATCTGGAACCGGGGGTGTTAAAGTTTCATGATGGAAGTGTCGTAGAAGGCGCAGAGGCTAATGCCTTGATTGCTTCTTCTGTACATAATGTCAAAGGTGCAAACCTAACGGAAAATGAATATGGTAACGTGCCTCTCTTTGGTAATTTCTTTTTCTTTATCACAGGATTCCACGGGTTCCACGTATTCAGTGGGGTCGTTATAAATATTATTGTATTCATCCTTGTCTATCAGGGATTTCTTGACAGGAAAAAAGACTACGAGTTGGTTGAGAAGGTCGGTTTATACTGGCACTTCGTTGACCTTGTTTGGGTGTTCGTATTCACCTTCTTCTATCTTGTCTGATAATTAATCTAATTTCAAAAGCCGTTCATATGTCTGATATGCACCACGAAGTTGTTTCGCATGCTAGCGAAGAAAAAGCACACAGTGCTTTGAATACTAAAATGATCTGGAAAGTGTTTTGGATACTTTTAGGAATTACCCTCTTTGAAGTTGGAATTTCATTCACCGGAATTCCACATACAATCCTGATATGGACATTTGTTGTGCTTACTCTGGTGAAAGCATATTACATCGTTGGCTATTTTATGCACATGAAATTTGAGGCTGTCTCATTTCAATGGGCTATACTCTTGCCATTCATTCTCATCGTGTATTTAATTTTCATCGCCCTATATGAAGGCACGGCTTTAGGATTAATTCCGGGCTAAATCATATTAAGAATGAGTTCTCCTGTCTGGAAAAAGATAGCCATTCCATTTGCAATCCTTCTCTTCCCTGTTGTATTCTGGCTCGTCCTGATAACAGGGAAGAATCATTTTAAGACTCTCCCGATTTACGGACCTGTGCAAATAAGTGAATCAGGTGATACAACTTATCACACTGTTGGAAATTTCCATTTATTGAATCAGTCCGGAAAATGGGTTTCTGACCGGGATCTGGAAGGAAAAATCATCGTCGCAAATTTTTTCTTTGCAAGTTGCACAAGCGTTTGTCCGGATATGAATGCACAAATGGCCAGACTACAGAGCAAAACGGGTGCTTTCAATGATGTACAATTGATTTCTTTCACAGTAAATCCTGAGCGGGACTCCGTATCTGTTCTTGCTGATTATGCTTCTAAGCTTGGAGCAGATCCTGATCGTTGGTGGTTTCTTACCGGAAACAAAGATTCAATCTATACCATAGCCAGGGAAGGATTTTTGGTATCGGCAGCTGCCGGAAAAGATGCTGAAGATTTTTTTCATAGTCAAGATTTAATCCTGCTCGATTCTAAAAGACGTATTCGTGCCATGGTAGACGGTACAGTTTATAAAGAAGTAGACTCCCTCTTTCAAAAGATAGAGTTGCTTCGTTATGAAGAGTCCGGACAAACTCAATAAACCTGTTGTGTTTTATCGGGAAAATTTCATCTCCGTTTGAATAATTGAATCTGGAAAAAATGAACTCAACAGAAGCAAAGCATAAAATTTATCTGCGACTTATTTATTTTGTATCGGTAGTCGTTTTTCTGTTGGTACTATTCCTTGGACAATTACCAAAAGCCGACTCAATACCTGACTGGGTCAAAACGCTTCCTGTGATGAATGCGTTTTTGAATGGAACCACTTGTGTCCTCTTGTTAATTTCTCTTTATTTTATCAGAAATAAAAAAGTAGAAATTCATAAAAAATTAAACCTCCTGGCATGTGGCCTTTCAACTATTTTTCTGTTGTCTTATGTGACCTTCCATTCGTTTGGCGTTGAAACGAAGTATCCTGTTGATAATCCGATGCGACCGGTTTACCTGTTTATATTGATCACTCATATTATACTGGCTGCAATTGTATTACCTTTAGTTTTAATATCTTTGTACCGTGGTCTAACCAACCAAGTACAATCTCATCGAAAAATCGTTCGCTGGTCATTTCCGATTTGGTTGTATGTCACCATTACAGGTGTAATTGTTTATCTAATGATTTCACCCTATTATCAATACTAAGCTTGAAAAAAACTGTTTCCATATTGGCCCTTTCATTCTTTCTGATCCTGTCAGTTGAATCAGCCTATTCTCAATGCTCTATGTGCCGTCGGGTTGTTGAAACCAACCAGGAATCAAATGCCTACAGGACCGGAAAATCACTCAATTCAGGAATTTTATACCTCATGGCTGTCCCATATTTACTTGGAGCAATCGGAGTTGCAATTTGGTGGAAGAGTAAAAACAAGCAATAAAGGCTTTTTTTGACGTTTTTCCTTTTTTTAAGCTGGATTGGATTTTTTATCTTTGATGGCTATGCAGCTGTATAATAAATACGACAAAGAAACTCTACGTAGAAAGCTGATGCAGGAAAATTTCCACCGCATCACCCTGTCTTTTTACCGTTATGTAATTCTGGACAATCTTCAGGAACTAAGGGATGAAATGTATAAGGATTTATCAAATCTGTCGGTATTGGGTAGAATCTATATCGCACAAGAAGGGATAAATGCACAGATCTCTGTACCCGAACCGGAATGGGAAAAATTTATGGCTTATCTTGATTCCTCCAACTTTTTCAAAGGAGTTGATTTGAAGATAGCCATTGAAGACGATGGAAAATCATTTTATAAACTCATCGTCAGAATAAGACACAAAATTGTTGCGGATGGATTAGATGATAAATCATTTGATGTAACAAATGTCGGCAAGCATCTTTCAGCAAAAGAGTTTAATGATGCCATGGATATGCCGGATACCGTAGTGGTAGATATGCGCAATCATTATGAAAGTGAAGTAGGGCATTTTAGAAACGCTGTTCTCCCCGATGCAGATACATTCCGTCAGGAGCTCCCTATTGTGCTGGATTATCTGAAAGATAAAAAAGAGAAGAAAATTCTGCTTTACTGTACAGGAGGAATCAGATGCGAGAAAGCCAGTGCTTTTTTCCGTCACCATGGTTTTGAAGATGTGAACCAATTAAATGGTGGCATTATTCACTACGCCCGACAAGTAAAAGCCGAGGGTCTTGAATCAAAATTTATTGGAAAGAATTTTGTTTTTGATGACAGACTTGGCGAAAGAATCACTGATGAAATAATTAGTGTTTGCCATCAATGCGGTGAAGCTTCCGACCGACATATTAATTGTGCTAATGATGCTTGCCACCTTCTTTTTATTCAGTGTGAATCCTGTGCAGAGAAAATGTCAGGATGTTGTACACCTGCTTGTAAAGATATCGTCTCTTTACCCATTGAAGAGCAACGGAAATACCGAAAGATTGAGAAGTCTGATCCGATACGGAATGTTTTTAAGAGTCGTTTGCGACCAAACCTTCGCGACATCATCGCGCAGTCTCCATATATTAATCTCACTTCTAACCCGAAACCATGATGAAAAAACTACTCTTCTTTGCAGCAATATTAATGTTGCTGCAAACCACTTCAAAAGCTCAGGTTTTATTTTCGGAGGATTTTGCCTCCGGTTCTCTCCCTGCAGGATGGACGAATGACAGTCTTGGACTCCCGGCTGCCAATCTTTGGCTATTTAATAATCCTTATGCACGTACAATAACGGGTGCAGGTTTCGATAGCAATTTTGCAATTTTTGACAGTGATGAAAGTCTTGACGATGATAGTATCGTCGAATTAGCAAGCCTCACTTCACCTGTCATTGATATCTCGCTGTCTACTGCACAACTTTATCTTGAATTGGATGAGCAATTTCGATCCCTGGCTCCACCTAATGGTGAGGCCCGCAGACACATTGAATATTCTCTGGATTCAGGATTGACATGGCAGACAATCGTTTTCGATTCTTTGGATTATGGTTATCCGACAGCAGTACATTCTTTGTATGACTTAAGTGCACTTTCAGGTATCGAGTCGGATATTGTTATCAGGTTTACCTGGACAGGAAACTACGATTGGTGGTGGGCTTTGGATAATGTTCAAGTTGTAGCATATGCATCATGTACAGCTCCGCCTGTATCGGGAACCGCAACTGCTACAGCAAGTGCAGTTTGTCCGGATGAGCTTTTCGATTTGAACCTCGTTGGAGCCGATGCCGCACCTGATATTAGCTATCAATGGCAATCTTCTCCGGATAGTCTTACCTGGACTAACATCACAGGAGCAACTTCAACCAGCTTGACGCTTACTCAGCCGACTGCAACATATTACCAGTGTATAGTCACTTGCACCGGTGTAGATTCTGCTTCAGTTGCAGTTTATGTGAGTATGAATCCGGGAACTTCATGCTATTGCACACCTCTTGGTTATAGTTGTGCAGGCTTCACGGGAAATATCACCAATGTCAATATCACCGGAACCACTTTGAATAATACTTCCGGCTGTGATGAACTTACAGATGTTGCTTACACTTTTTGGCCTGACTTACCTTCGACATCAGCAAATTTGGTGAGAGGAAACACGTATGATTTTAATGTTACCACGGATGATGACAATATTATTTCAATCTGGATTGATTATGATCTTAATGGTGGATTTGAGCCTTCAGAATGGAAACAGGTTTGCACAACTTCGCTTGCATCTGTTGCTAATACGGCGAGTATTTTAATTCCGGTTTCTGCAACACAAGGTCCAACCAGAATGCGTGTACGGGCCAGATTGGTCGGTAATCAAAATGATTCTTCCAGTGCTTGTATTTCTTTTGGTTCCGGAGAAGCAGAAGATTATGTGATAGGTCTTGATTTCAGCGTAGGTATAAATTCCATTCCGCTTAAAGGAAGTTCAATGTATCCTAATCCTGCTACCGGCATTGCCTATGTCTTTTTTGAGAATACAATTGCCAATGCAAGCATTCAGGTCTTGGATCATATCGGACGACTAGTACAAAGCAAAGAGGTGACGAATGTATTCAGCACAAGTCTCGATCTGTCGACGGAATCCGACGGAATTTATTTTGTACGTATTCTGACTGAGCAGGGTGCAGTTACACACAAATTGATGATAGCCAGATAAAATAACCCCGGCAAACAGTAAAAAGCCTCCAAATTTGGAGGCTTTTTATTTTTATCGACAGGCTTCAGATCAAGAATCAATAATGTTGATTAAGCAGAAATGAGTTGATACCGCAAAAATATGCCTTTGGATGCATTTGACTTTTTTATATCTTTGCCTCAGTTCTTTCAATTGTCCGTTCTAACGGATTCGCTTATCCAGAAAGGTGGAGGGATTGCGCCCTGTGAAACCTTGGCAACCCTTATCCCGGGTTATTAACTGCAAGCTCAGCTTGCTGATTTATTGATCAGGATGAATATTAAAGAAGGTGCCAACTCGCTCATTCATTTCGAATGATAGATAAGTCATGTGTGTTCGCCTTGTACTATAAGTATATACGATCTCCCTTGACTTGTCTGGGGAGATTTTTTTTTGGATTTGATCGAAGCCCGTGAACCCCAATTGCTAATTAAATATTAATCTATGTCTACTGACACAATGAAAGCGAATCAATCTAATTCAATCCGGCAGGAGTTGGAGCAACGCATTTTAGTAATTGATGGTGCAATGGGCACCATGATTCAACGGTATCAGCTCAGCGAAGAAGATTACAGAGGAGAGAGATTCAAGGAATTTAAACATCCATTGAAGGGCAATAATGACCTATTGACCTTAACCCGACCTGATATTATTGAGGCAATTCATTTGGAGTATTTGCAGGCTGGGGCAGATATTATTGAGACCAATACTTTTAATGCACAAAGAATTTCCTTGGCGGATTATGCTATGGAAGAGTTATCCTATGAATTAAATTATCAGTCTGCACTCATCGCAAAGAATGCTATAAATAAATACATCAGGGAGGAACAAGCAAAGTCTGATCGGCAGGCTAACATTGTTAGATGGCTTGCCGGAGCAATCGGACCGACCAACCGAACACTGTCGCTTTCACCTAATGTAAATGACCCGGGTTTCAGGGCCATCACTTTTGATCAGCTTGCTGAGGCTTATGCAGAACAAGTACGTGGGCTAATAGACGGAGGAGTGGATTTGCTGCTGGTAGAAACCGTATTTGATACCTTGAATGCAAAGGCAGCTTTATTTGCCATTGAAACGGTTTTGGAAGAGAGGAAATTGGAAATGCCGGTGATGATGTCAGGTACTATCACTGATGCAAGCGGAAGAACGCTTAGCGGACAAACTGTCGAAGCATTTTTAAATTCAGTTTCACATATAGATTTGCTCAGTGTAGGGCTCAATTGTGCCTTAGGTGCAAAAGAGATGCGGCCTCATATTGAAGAGTTGAGCGAGAAGGCTCCGTTCTTCGTAAGTGCTTATCCCAATGCAGGACTCCCGAATCAGTTTGGAGAATACGATGAAAGTCCCCATGACATGGGCCACCATATCGAAGATTTTTTAAAAAGTGGTTTTCTAAATATTGTTGGCGGTTGTTGTGGAACAACACCAGATCATATCAGGCATATTGCTGCTTTGGCAAAAAAAGTAAAACCGAGAGTTTTGCCTTTGATAGAACCATACCTCCGAATCAGTGGCCTCGAAGCAGTGACTCTCAGACCTGATTCGAATTTTATGAATATTGGTGAAAGAACAAATGTCACTGGGTCGCGAAAGTTTCTAAGGTTGATCAAAGAGGATAAATACGAGGAAGCTTTGTCGGTTGCCCGTGATCAGGTCGATGGTGGTGCGCAGGCAATTGATGTAAACATGGATGAAGGAATGCTTGAATCAGCATCTGCCATGACTAAATACCTTAACATGATGGCCGTGGAGCCGGATATTGCAAGGCTTCCTACCATGATTGATTCGTCAAAATTTTCTGTCATTGAAGCAGGATTGAAATGTACCCAAGGAAAATCTATTGTAAATTCAATTTCACTAAAAGAGGGAGAGGAAGAATTTATTAAGCAGGCCACCATAGTAAAAAAATATGGAGCTGCTGTGATTGTGATGGCTTTTGATGAGAAAGGCCAGGCTGACTCACTGGAGAGAAGAATAGAAATTTGTGCCCGTGCTTACAAAATATTAACGGAGCAGGTTCACTTTCCTCCTCAGGACATCATTTTTGACCCGAATATATTTCCTGTTGCTACAGGAATGGACGAACACCGTCGCAATGCGCTGGATTATTTTGAAGCAACACGTTGGATAAAAGAAAACCTTCCTTTCGCAAAAGTAAGTGGTGGTGTAAGTAATGTTTCATTTTCTTTCAGAGGAAATGATATGGTAAGAGAGGCAATTCATTCAGCATTCCTGTATCACGGTATACGAGCCGGAATGGATATGGGAATTGTGAATCCCGGCCAGTTGCAGGTGTATGATGAAATTGCTCCGGATTTATTGGAATTAGTTGAAGATGTTTTACTCGACAGAAAAGCGGATGCTACCGAGCGATTACTGCAGCATGCCGAGTCTCTTAAAGGCATAACACGCCTGAAAGATGAGAAGGATGCTCCTTGGAGATCTGAGTCGGTTGAAAAACGTCTCGCACATGCCTTGGTTAAAGGAATTACCGATTTCATTGAAGTGGATCTTGAAGAAGCGCGACCAAAATTTTCCAAAACCTTGCAGCTAATCGAAGGTCCATTGATGGACGGAATGAATATTGTGGGGGATTTATTTGGTTCGGGAAAAATGTTTTTACCTCAGGTAGTAAAGAGTGCGCGTGTAATGAAAAAAGCCGTTGCATATTTGGAGCCATACCTCAATGCTGAAAAGTTATTACTCGCTGAGAATGGGATTGCTCAACGTCGTAAAACTGCCGGTAAAGTTCTGCTTGCTACCGTAAAAGGGGATGTCCATGATATTGGTAAAAATATCGTCGGCGTTGTTCTGGCTTGTAATAATTATGAAATTGTAGACCTGGGCGTAATGGTTCCGGCAGATAAAATTTTAGCAGCTTCGAGGGAGCATGAAGTGGATATTATTGGTGTGAGCGGATTAATCACCCCATCACTGGACGAAATGGTTCATGTTGCAAAAGAAATGCAAAGAGAAAACTTTAAAATTCCTCTTCTGATTGGTGGTGCAACTACATCCAAAGTTCATACAGCTGTTAAAATTGAACCACATTATGATCAGCCTGTAATCCATGTCAATGATGCCTCGAGGTGTGTTACTGTGGTAAGTAATTTACTTTCTGATGATTTGAGAAGTGAGGTAATAGGAAAGAATAAATCCGAGAACGAAAGAATCAGAAAGCAACACGAGAACGCCAGAGCGTCAACAAAATTTATTCCATTGGAACTTGCCCGACGTTCAAAATTTTCTCCCGATTGGACCAAGGAGTGTATGACTAAACCTAAAGTCCTTGGCAATGTTGTTTTCAATGACTTCCCTCTGGAAGAAATTGCGAACTACATCGACTGGACTCCCTTTTTTCACAGCTGGGAAATGAAAGGGTCCTACCCGAAAATTTTGAGTGATCCGGAGAGAGGAGTAGAAGCGACAAAGCTTTTTAAAGAGGCTCAGGAGATGTTAAAGAGAATTATTTCTGAGAAATGGTTAAAGGCAAATGCTGTAGTTGGAATATATCCTGCTCTCGCAGATGGGGATGATATCGAAGTTTATAATACGGATACAGAAGGAAAAATAGTGTGCTCTTTCCATTCCTTAAGACAACAGACGCAAAAACCGGAAGGTGATTTCAATGTTGCTTTATCTGATTTTATTAAACCTAAATCTGCCGTGTTGGTTCACGGAACCGGCGAAGTGCACTTAGCTTCCGTTGAAGCTGCCCATGCGCCGATTGATTTGGCAGGCCCGGGTAATGAGATGAATACCTTTGAAGGAAGCAATGCCCGGACTGATACAGATTACATTGGTGCCTTTGCACTCACCACCGGAATTGGAATTGATAAGTGGGTAGAAAAATTTGAGAAGGACCATGATGACTATTCAGCGATTTTGTTGAAGGCTTTGGCCGACAGGCTCGCAGAAGCATTTGCAGAATTACTTCATGAAAAGGTAAGAAAAGAGATTTGGGGATATGCAGGGAATGAAAATTTTAGTCCGGAAGAATTAATTAGGGAAGAATATACCGGTATCAGACCGGCCCCCGGTTATCCTGCACAACCGGATCATACAGAAAAGAAAACAATTTGGAAATTGCTGGATGTGGAGACTAATACCGGTATTCAATTAACTGAAAGTCTGGCAATGTTCCCGACTGCTGCTGTGAGTGGACTGTATTTTTCACATCCTGAATCCCGTTATTTTGGTCTCGGGAAAATTCAGCGTGATCAGGTTACAGATTATGCAAAGCGAAAAGGAATGTCCGTGGAAGAAATTGAAAGGTGGCTGGCACCGGTACTTGCTTATTGAATAATTGTTGTTCTATGTCCAGACTTGTTTTTACCTTAATTGTTTTAGTGTTCATCTTGCTTGATGCTTCTTCTCAGCCTCAGTCGGGAGAAAATAAACTGATTCAACAAGATCACTTGATTGAATCAAAGGATCTTATTGGAAAGTGGCGAAGCCTTCAAAACCCGGGTATAAATATTGAGTTTGTTGATTCGGCTTATCAGCTGGTTCTGATATCATCCGGATCAAATCCTTTTTATTTTCAAAAGGACTCATTAGGAAATGTGAGTTCAAATGGCTGGTATCCACAATGGCCACCACCTTCCTGCGATTTGTTTTTTAACTCCAAAGATACATTGAGAATCGTGTACTCGCTAGTGGGAGACACCTTGGAAAGTGCATACTTTCTTAAGATTTACTAGAAAATGTTGGCGAGTTAAACCTACTTTCTTAAAATTTATTAAAGCTATATGTTTTTTGGAATTTTCTGAAATAATTCTCAGGACTTCTCCTGTAATCTTAAATACTGCTAAGTATTTTTTTTCAATTATCGAATAAGACTAACTCTACCCGTATATCTGTATTGGCGACCATCCATATCACTCGCCTGAACTATATATACGTATACATCCATTTGGCAAGGATTATCAGAGCCCGCTCTTTTTCCATCCCAGGCTTCCTTTTCATCCGATGAATGAAAAATTTCCAATCCCCAACGATCAAGAATAACCATATAAACATCTTTGGCACCCATGGTTAAAGGGAAGAATGTTTCGTTTATACCATCTCTGTTTGGGGTGAATGCCGATGGAATGTATATTGCAAATTCTCCCTTAATCCTCACAGGTTTTGTAATAGTATCTGTGCATCCATGTACGTTTTCAGAAATTAATTGTACTAAAAATGTTCCGGTATCGCTGTACTGATGCTCTGGATTTGTCAAGGTTGACAGACCGGTTTCATCACCAAAATTCCAGACATATTTTATCGCATCATGACTTTCATTGCTAAATGAAATCACCGGTGATTGTACTGTTGCAGCTTCAGGACTCGAATAAAAGTCGGCAACAGGCAGCGAGAATGCAGTTGCTGTTTGTGGAATTGTCTCTTCGGCCGAACAGTTATATGAATTCGTTACGATATGAGTCACGGTATATATTCCCGGTTCCATATAGGTATGTTCGGGTTTAGCTTCAGTTGAATAATTGCCATCACCGAAATTCCAATAATGGGACAACTGATTCTGATTGGCATTCTTGGAATTGAATGGAACTTTAAGGGGCACACATCCTGAAACAGGAAAGGGCAGGAATGTTGGGTCTGGATTTGAAATTGCGGTCACGCTGAATGTAGTCGAAGCAGAAGGGCTTCCGCAATTATCCTGCACCGTTACGGTGTACGTTGTTGAATTGTTTATTTGTACTGAGGTGTTCTGCTGGTTGGAACCATTTGACCAATTATATGTATAGGGACCACCGTCACCACCACTTGCATTGGCCGACAGATAGGCAACTCCTCCGACACAGACAGAATCTGTTCCGGCTGTAATAGCCAGCAGGGGAGAATGAACCCTTACTATCACCGAATCAGGATTGCTGATGCAACCTTTAGCGTCAGCTATGTGCACTGTGTAAGTAGTACTCTGTGAAGGAATGACCTGTATAGTTTGGCCATTTACTCCATGCCCCCAAATGAAATTGTAAGGACTTGTTCCACCTATACCTTGCACGGTGATAATTGAACTTTGTCCTATGCAAATGATTTGAGGATCTGAAAGAGACAGAGATAATGATGTAGGCTCCTTTGTAAGTACTGTTTTGTTTATGTTACATCCATTTTGATCAGTGATGCTAACAGAATGCAATCCTGCTGTTAATTGTGTTACTGATGATCCGGTTTGTCCGTCATTCCAATAATAGTGATAAGGGGAAGTGCCTCCTGTGACAGTGATTGAAGCTGAACCATCATTTCCACCGAAACAATTTACATCCGAACTTTGCAGGAAACTTTGCAATTCATCCGGTTCATTGATTTGGACCCATTGTTGTGCCGGACATCCATGTGCATCATTAATCGTCACCAGATAATTTCCTGCGTGAAGATTAGTTTGTGAAGAACCTGATGAGCCTGATGCAGACCAATGATATGAATATGGAGAAACACCACCTGAAACATTGATTGTTGCGCTCCCATCAGAGAAATTTTTACAGCTTGCATCATTTTTAGTAAAACTTGTTGCAAGAGGAGAAGGTTCAGAGATCAATGTCAGATTGCTTTCTGTGCAACCGTTCGCATCTGTGACAAGCACAGAATAATTTCCTGCCGGCAAACCTGTAATTGTACTATGAGTAGATCCATTTGACCAGGAGTATGAGTAGCCTGCAGTTCCACCTGAGCATTGCACAATTGCCTGACCATCCTGACCACCATAACATGTAACCGGAGTAGAAATTGAACGAAGGATGAGAGCGTTCGGTTGTTGAACAAGAATATCCGATGTGCTTATGCAACCTCTGGAGTCGGTGACGGTAGCTCTATATGTTCCACTTGGCAATTGAAATATTGTTGAATCACTTTGACCGTTTGACCAATTGTATGTATAGGGTGCAGTACCGCCACTTACACTCACAGCAGCCTGACCGTTGCTCTTTCCGTAACAGCTTGCCGGTGTCGATGTACAATATGTACTTATGAGTGGCGGCTCGGAAATAATGAATGCCAGCGCGGTAACACAATTGTTTGAATCAGTAATTGTAACTGAATGATTCCCTGCAGACAAATTTGAAGCAGTGGCACTCCTTGAGGTGGAGGAAGACCATTGATATATATAAGGCGCAGTTCCTGTGCTTATACTTACTGTAGCTTGTCCGTCATTTCCACCGAAACAACTCACCGGGAGAACTGTGGATAGTTGTGCAGTTGGCCCACTGGTATTGGAGATTGCAATGGATGTTGTTTTTACACAGTTTTTTGCATCAGTAATGGTTACCTGATATGATCCGGATGGAATGTTTGTAAGAGTCGATCCTGTTGCATTTCCACTATTCCATAAGTATGTTAAAGGTCTGGTCCCACCTGTAACTGAAACACTGGCAGAGCCATTCGCGAGATTACATCCTGCAGGATTTGTGCTATAGGCTATTTCCAGCGGCGGAGGTTGGCTTATACTGACATTGACAGTAGAAATACAATTATTGGCATCCTTTATTGTCACAGAATAAATACCTGTATCCAGGTTGTTAGCTGACTCCAGATTTCCTCCATAGGGTGTCCAGGAATAAAAGTAAGGTGCTGTTCCTCCAGTTGCAACAACGCTTCCGCTTCCATCATGGCCGCCAAAACAACTTACCATCGATGTGTTTCGCACACCTGCATTAAGTGCAGTTGGGGAATTAATGGTTAATGATTGAGTGAGTACACAGCCATTCCGATCTGTTATTGTAGCAGTATAATTTCCTGCAGCAAGCCCTGTGATGGTGCTGCTTGTGGTGTTTCCTGTTGACCAGCTGTATGCGTATGGTGGAGTTCCGCCGCCGGCGATAAGCGTTGCCTGCCCATCATTTGTTCCGAAACACCGCGTCAATTCTGTTGAGCTTTGAGCTCTAAGTGCCGGCGGTTCTGTGATGGTGAATGGTATAATGGAACTGCAATTGTTAGCATCAGTAATTGTTACTGTGTGATTGCCTGAACCCAGGTTCGAAATAACAGGCGCATTTACTGTTGAGCCCGACCATTGATAGCTGATTGGCATTCTTCCACCACTCACAGTCAAGCTGACGCTGGCATCACGGACTCCATTGCATGATACATGATTTAAGTTTGAAATTTGTACCTGCGGTCCGGCTAAATCAGCAAGACTGATGCTGGCCATAGTATTACAGCTATGGGCATCTGTAATTTCCACTTGAAAGGTTCCGGCCGCAACATTCGAAATTGTAGAACCCGTTTCTCCGTTTGGATTCCAAAGGTAAGTGTAAGGCTGTACCCCGCCACTTACAAAGGCAGAGGCAGTACCATTCGCCAGGCCACATGTTGTTGCTGACCCCGAAGTAGTAACTGTTAGTTGCGGAGGTTCCGATATAGTAAGATTCAATACGCTGATACAGTTGTTGGCATCCCTTATTGTCACACTATAGATACCAGCGGAAAGACCTGTAGCTGTTGCGTTTGATCCTCCATAGGGAGACCAGGAATATGAATAGGGTGATGTTCCCCCGGAAGCTGACACTGTTGCAGTTCCATCATTTCCACCATAGCAATTAACTGCTGTATTATTCGCTACAGAACCACTCAAAGGAGGAGGAGACGAAACCGTGTTTGAAACACTTGCAGTACAACCATTTTGGTCTGTAATGATAGCAGAATAACTTCCTGAACTCAAAGATGCAATTCCTGAATTTGTCGAACTTCCGCTCGACCAAGTATATGTATAAGGTGCATTTCCTCCACTTGAAGAGACCGACATCTGTCCGTCATTTCCGCCGAAGCAACTGGTGTTTGTAACTATGCTTTGCAAGGATAATGCACTTGGTTGACTGATAGTAAAGGGAAGTGCAGTAACGCAGTTGTTCGCATCAGTAATGCTCACTGAGTATGAGCCGGCCATCAGATTTAAAATGGATGATGCGTTAATTGCGGAGCCCGACCATTGATAAGTAAATGGTGCTGTTCCACCGTTGGTTACAACTCCCGCACTCCCGTCAGATCCTCCATGGCAATTTACATTTCTAAGGGTAGAAATTACAGATGTAGGACCACTTGTATTTGAAACCGCTATTGTTGTGCTTAGTTCACAATTGTTAGCATCTGATACCCTTACCTGATATGAGCCGGATCGGATGTTTGATAATATAGGCGAGTTTGAGTTGACTTGTGACCATGAATAATTGTAAGGACTAGTTCCGCCACTCACATTAATGCTCGCTGAACCATTGGATAGGTTGCATCCTGCTGGTACAGTGCTGTAAGAAAGATGTAGAGGACTCGGTTCTGAAATGGTAACATTTATAGATTGAATACAATTGTTAGCATCCCGGATTCTTACAGTATATGTTCCGGTGTCTAATCCATTGGCTGTAGCACTTGTTCCACCATAGGGCATCCATTGATATGAATATGGCGCTGTTCCTCCGGATACTGCGATCCTTGCTGAACCATCATTCCCCCCTGCACATCTGACCGGTGAATTGCTTACGGTAACAACACTTAATTGAGTAGCCGAATTAACGGAGTTTGAACAAATGCTTGTACAGCCGTAACGGTCTGTCACTCTTGCAGTATACGTTCCGCTTGAAATACTCGTCAAAGTTGCATTGGTTGAGCCACCGGGTGTCCAATTGTAACTATAAGGGGGAGAACCACCGAAAGCATTTACGGAGACCTGTCCATCGCTGCCTCCATAACAACTTACAGGGTTTGAGCTACCTGAGGATTGTAAGACCGGAGGCTGATTAATAGTAAATGCAGAAATCGAAGTGCAATTGTTTGCATCGGTAACGATTACTGAATAATTTCCTGCTGAGAGACTTGACGCAGCTGAAGTATTCGATGCACCATTCGACCACTGATAAGTGTATGGGCCGGTTCCTCCATTTACTACAACAACTGCACTACCGTCATTGGCACCCGAACATCGTGCATGATTTAGTGAGGCTATGCTTGAGGTCGGACCGTTGATATTTGAAACAGATACCGAGGTAGTGACTGAACAATTTTGCGCATCAGTGATTGTTGCCTGATAAGTTCCTGATAGTAGATTGCTGATAGAAGACAATGTGGAACCTGTATTCCATGTATAGTTAAATGGTGCAGTCCCACCTAAAGCTGTAATTGATGCACTTCCATTAGCGAATCCACACGTTGATGATGAGGAATTAGTTATTGAATTGAGTTGTGGTGCTTGAGAGATACTCACAGGCAAAGTATAACTGCAATTATTTCCATCAGTAATTCGAACCGAATAGTTTCCACTCGTCATTCCTGTGGCAGCAGCCATAGTACCTCCTGATGGACTCCACGAATAAGTGTAAGGTGAAGTTCCTCCGGTTGGAATGATGCTTGCAGAACCACCATTACCTCCAAAGCATCTCACATTAGTTGTGCTGCTTATTTGTGCACTAAGTACCGGTGGAGCATATACTTCTTTGCTTGACGTGGATGTACATCCATACTGATCGGTAACCCTTACCGTGTATATCCCTGCAGCTAACCCATTAATCGTTGATGTGGATCCGGATCCCGGGCTCCATGAATATTGAAAGGGTGCTGTCCCTGTTGGAAGAACTGATGCACTTCCTGTGGCGCTTCCTGCGCAACGTGCGTCTGTTGTATTTGTAACAAGAGATAATCCCGGCACTAACACACTGTATGAATAGGCCTGAATTCCCTTGCTCGGACAATTATTGTCTTTTACTGTGATAGTGAAAGTATAAGCTTGTGATTGTGCATCGGCAAGCGTAGGTGTCCAGGTGAATGTTCCTGTTGGTCTGTTACTGCTATTTGTCGTAAATGATCCATTAGCAATTCCACCGTCCCAATCCATGCTTACTATTTGCCCATTGTCTAAATCATTTGAAAGAATATTGAAGCTTAATGGCTTTCCCGGACAGGCAACAATGGAATAGCTGTTCGTTCCATTTACACCTGAGGCTGTTGGCAATCTGTTTGTACACGGCTGAGTATATACCTGCATATCTCTGATTACAGAACCTATCAGAATTCCTCCTCTGTATTCTCTTACCAGAATTGCCATGACACCAACTTCGGCGGCAGTTGGATTGAGTACGATATCTCCTGTAGATGAAAGTGATAATGGTGGTGAAGAGCTGATTGGATTTGTAGCTGAATACCCGGGGGCAAAGGTGACGTTAGTTCCTGCGGCAGATCGGGGAGGAATGAATGAGTAAACAACAGAATCACCATTCGCATCGTAAGCGCCGTGATTGTAATGAAATGCTTGTCCGATACAAAAGAATGCAACCGGTAAATTTGAAAAGACCGGAGATGAATTATTAGGAGCAATAAGATTATTTAATGTCGCTTCAATATATGTTGCCGGTGCTCCGGAACAATTGGGAGGACTGAATGTAAGCGTTGTGATCGCACAGTTCCGACAGCAAATACTATATCCAAACACCCAATCGGAACACCGGGCAGGGAGAGTTACCAGTCCGATGTATTCGTACTTCTGAATTCCGGGACTAATCCCGCCACCACAAGTTGTCGGTGATGAACTACAGGGTTGTGTGATTTCTTGTCCTGTGCCGGGTTTTTTATTGAGAACAACACTCAAATTATATCCGCACGTTGCTGATCTATAATTTATTGAGACTGCGTTTGGGGCAGTAATTCCTGAACAATCTCGGTAAAGGGTGAGTTCCAGTTCAAAGGTATTTCCGCTAATCCAGGTATACGTCAAGTCAGCTCCGCTGATATGTGTTGCATTTGTTCTTGATGTAGCACATAACATAAGTGCCGTAAGCGTAAAATACGCAACGCGCCTCAGGATTGTAGCACTCCACTTCAATAAAAAGAAATTCATATTCAAAACTGCCCTTAGAATCAAACTTTGTCATTTTTGACAAGCATGATTTAATAGCTACCCTTGAGACGAAAGAAATTCTTTGGAGTTGAATGATTTTCAATGCTTTTCTTACATGAAGAATCACTGTGCTTATTGGTGGAAATGCTAAATTCAGGTGGTTTCCATCCATCGATTGTTCAGTAAAAGTCAAAAATTCTCATTCTGCAAAGCCATATTCCGCTAAATTGGCAGGGTAAATAACAATTGGCCTGGTCAGAAGAATGCTTTATGCCGGTCAGATTATGAGATTTTATTCTTCAGAAAAACATGAATTCAATTTCTAAGAAAAAACAAAGTTACAGGGTAAGCGAGGAACTCTTCATTTACCTTGAAGACTTTGGTCGTGTGGAGTCTTTGCCTTTTCGTTATCAGGATTTGCTCCGGTTTAATTTTGCAATACCGCTTCTCGACAAATTTGGAAAAGACACGCTGTGGGAAACTGTATTTTATCAACCTGTTGAGACAGAAGAATTAAATCAACGTTTGGTTCAGACTTATGCATTGATGAAGGTAGAAGGTGATATGCGTTTAATGGAGCATCTCTATGTAGACCGGATCGATTTTTGTCCCTTTGGTAATTCCAAGCCGTTCCGGATTAGAATAAAGAATCAATTTAATGATAACTATGATTACTACTATGTGAAGCTTGCCGATGCATCTCGTGTTTACGGGCTCGAATTTGAAGATTTGCTCTCACCTAACAGGATTAATTTTCTTGTCGATTCTGACACGCTTGTTGAAGAACATATCATTGGTATTCCCGGGGATCAATTTGCCCATTCCAATTTGCTTGAACCTGAAATCAACAGAACAAGGTTGGCAAAGGAATTCATTAAGTTTAATGAACGTTGTTTTGTTCGTCTGCTTGGAGATATGCGTTCCTATAATTTTGTGATTGATATGACGCTGGACTTTGACGATACACAGTTCAGATTTCGTGCTATTGATTTCGATCAGCAAAGCTATGAAGGAAGAAAGGCTTTGTACCTTCCTCAGTATTTCAAAGAGAATAATCCATATGTTGATCTGTGTGTAAAGTTTATAAATAAGGAAACGGCTAAACAGTATCAGCTCGAAGAAAGATCACTCATGGCCAGACGATTGAAAATTGCTCATTTTCGACTGGCAGCTCTTTTGGAAGTGATGATTCAGGATACTGTTTCTCTCAAGGATAAAACGGAACAACTCCGCAGAGAACTTGCAGAACACTATAAAAAAGAATCTTTTCTTAAATGTAGAAACATGGGAGAAATTATGCGTCTAAGTTTGAACTTGTTGCTGGAACATTCTGCATGAGGGAAAGATCTCACCAGATTAATCTTTTTCAATTTTAACCCGATTTGGCCTAAATTTACTTAGTTAAACTTGTTTAATGCACCTGTCAATTCATAAATTTGAACTAATTTGCGCGTAATTCAGATTTTATGAAAGCCGGAGTCCGTCAGTTCCTCATATTCTTTTGTTTAAGCTTCCCGCTTGTTGTATTTTCTCAGAATCCATGGACATTACAGCAGTGTATTGACCATGCTTTAGAGAACAATATTCAGATTCGTCAAACAGAATTATCAACGGAATTGAATAAAGAGTACAAGAGTCAAAGCCTCGCAAATCTTTTTCCAAGCTTGAACGGGAGTGCTTCCCAGAATTATTTTTATGGACGTAGCATCGACCCATTCACAAATTCATTTACTACAAGTCAGGTTCGATCCAATAGCTTTTCACTTGGCAGCAGTGTTTCATTGTTTGAAGGATTTCAATTACAGAATAGCCTTCGTCAAAGCCAGTTGAATTATTTAAGCAGTCAATTTGATTTGCAAAAAGTTCGTAATGATATTTCTTTAAATGTAGTTACCTATTACCTGCAGGTATTATATAATAAGGAATTACTTGCCAGCACAAATCAGCAGTTGGAAGCTACCCGGATTCAACGGGACAAAATTTCGAGAATGTTTGAATTGGGTTCAGTATCCAAAGGCAATCTCCTCGATATGGAAGCACAACTTGCATCTGATGAGTTGCGTTTGGTGCAGGCTCAAAGTTCATATGATCAGTCCTTACTTAGTCTTACTCAATTATTAGAGCTTAGCCTGGACAATGGATTTGCTATTCTTGATCCAATGCTAAACACTCCATCCCTGCCGGCCGATCAATTGAACACCAATACAATTTATGCTGCTGCACTTAACACACAGCCGGATATTCAGAGCTATGAATTGAGGGTGAAAAGTGCAGAGAAAGGCTTGTCCATTGCACGAGGTGGACGTTATCCCAGATTGGTGCTGAGTGGAAGTCTTAGTACCAATTTCAGTACATCCAGTCAGGATATAGTCGGCTATGACATTCAGCCTCCATCAACCATATTTTCCGGTTTTACCGGTTCGGGTGATTCGGTTTACACCTTCGTGAATAATACAAAGGCAAATTTTGAACAAACCCCTTTCAGAGATCAGCTTGATAATAATTTGGGAAAATCTGTAGGATTTAGTTTGCAAATTCCCTTATTCAACGGATGGTCTGCAAAGACAAATGTTGCAAGGGCAAAGATCAACCTGGAGCAAAGTAAATTGAACCTGGATCAAACCAGAAAGAATTTGCTGAAGAGTGTGCAGCAGGCAGTTTCAGATGCTTATTCTGCCTTTAAGCGCCATGAAGCCGGACAAAAAAGCCAGCAAGCTTTAACGGAATCGTTTAATTTTAATCAACAGCGTTATGATTTAGGCTTAATCAGTTCATACGATTATCTTTTAGTGAAGAATAATCTGGCTAAAGCTGAAGCAGATCTCTTACAGGCAAAATATGATTTTATCTTTCGATTGAAAATATTGGATTTTTATCAGGGAAAAAAGTTGACATTTTAAGGCTTAGTAGAAAATACTCGGATCAAAAGTCATGACAAACAAAATTATTAAGATTTGAATTATGGCAAAGAAAAGTAACCTCATGAAATGGCTGATCATTGCAGTAATTGCATTGATCGTTATTGCTGTTGTAGGGAAAAAAATGGGATGGGTAGGAGGAGAGAAGCCTAAAACAGTTTCAGTTGAAAAGGCATCCTTACGAAGTATTGTGGAGACAGTGTCAGCAAGTGGAAAGATACAGCCTGAAGTTGCCGTGAAAATTAGCCCGGATGTATCAGGTGAGATCGTTGAACTGAATGTCAAAGAAGGTGACAGAGTCACTAAAGGACAATTGCTTGCCCGCATACTTCCTGATATATATCAAAGCTATGTAGATCGGTCGATCGCAGCGCTCAATTCAAGCAAAGCAAATGTTGAGAATGCCAAGTCGAGATTAATTCAGGTTAAGTCGCAATTTGAAAAAGCAAAATTGACTTATGAGAGAAATCAAAAATTGTTCAATGAGAAGTTAATTTCAGCTAGTGAATGGGAGGGTGTTAAATCTGCTTTTGAAGTGGCAAAGGCTGAAGTGTCAGCCACTGAACAAAATATTTCTGCAGCTGATTATGGGGTTCGAAGTGCTGAAGCATCAGTTAAAGAAGCCCAGGATAATCTTCGAAAAACATCCATCTTCGCTCCGGTAGATGCTACAATTTCTAAATTGAATGTAGAAAAGGGAGAAAGAGTGGTAGGAACTTCGCAGTTTGCAGGAACGGAGATCATGACTCTGGCAAATTTAAATGAAATGGAAGTGCGTGTAGATGTCAATGAAAATGATATTGTTCGTGTGAATGTGGGTGATACAGCCAGTGTTGAAGTTGATGCCTACCTGGGTAAAAAATTTCAAGGTGTGGTTACTGAAGTAGCAAACTCAGCAAATACGTCCGGGTTAAGTGTTGATCAGGTAACAAATTTCACTGTTAAAATTCGCATCCTTAGAGAATCCTATGATCAGATTCGCGATCCTGAACGACCAAACAGAGCTGTCTTTAATCCGGGTATGTCTGCTACGGTTGACATAATGACTAAAAAAGTGTACAATGCAATCTCAGTCCCCATTCAGGCTGTTACTACGCGTGATACTAGCTTGAAAAGTTCTTCTTCATCTAATGAGGACGTGAAACAGGAAGCGGAAGAAGATGAATCTGTTAAAGTTGTGGATGAAAGTAAAAATCAAAAGAAAACGGAGATCGTTGATAATGTCACCGAATGTGTTTTCGTTATCGCCGATGGAACCGTGAAGCTAAGGCCTGTTCTTATCGGAATCCAGGATAATAATTTTATTGAAATTAAAAGTGGCCTGAAGGAAGGTGATGAAGTGGTGACAGGTCCATACAGTTCGATATCCAAATTATTGAAGGATGGAGATAAAATTGAAGTTGTAAAAAAGGAAGAACTATTCAGTAAAGACAAATAATTATCCGGGGGATTGGGGGTATATTTAACGTTTTATTATTCCATCCGATATTTTTATGGCAACAATCCTTTGCATTGAAACTTCTACGAATGTTTGTTCTGTGGCATTGAGCCGTGATGGCCATTTACTGGCTGTCAGGGATATTTCAGAAGGATATTTACACGCTGAAAAGCTCCTGCCCTTTGTCCTTGAAGTCATAAGTGAAAGTGCTGTCCAGAAGAAGGAGATACAGGCTGTTGCAGTAAGCAGTGGGCCGGGATCTTATACCGGACTGAGAATTGGTGTAAGCACAGCAAAGGGATTATGCTATGCGCTTGATATTCCTCTTGTTTCCATTTCCACTCTTCAGGCTTTGGCCTGGAAAGTAAAACAGGATTTGATGCTGAAAGAATTGAATCCAACTGAATCTGTATTGTTTTGCCCGATGATTGATGCAAGACGGATGGAGGTATATACCGCTCTGTATGATTCAAATTTGAAAGAGGTAATGAAAGTCTCCGCCGAAGTAATGGAACCAACAACTTTTGCTGATTATTTTAAAAGCCACACTATTTATTTTACCGGTGACGGTGCTGACAAATGCAAAGCTCTTTTTGCAGAACAGAAAAAAGCAGCATTTGATTTACAGTCGCCTGCCACGGCTTCTGCCATGTGCGCCTTGGCTGAGAATGCCTACATCAAAGGGCATTTTGAAAACCTCGCATTGTTTGAGCCTTTTTACCTTAAAGAATACAAGGCGGGGAAGTCTGGCAGTGTGGACTAATGAGTTTTATGACTGCATCCGCTTTCATACAAGTTCAGCAGTTCGAAAAAGTTATTGCAATCGAACTTCCTGTATAGTTCTCCAAATACCTTATCAATGGTTTTCTTACTAAGGAATAATATCTCGCCAATTTCTTTTGAGGTCATGCCTGTTCTTTTCATCTCGATGATTTTTTTCTCTCTAGCGCCTAAGCTTTTTGCCGGACTCTCACTATTTGAATTCAAGATTCTGTTGCGCTTACAATAGTGATATAGTGCGTCAGTAATAATTTCATTGTGGTGGAACTTATGCTGCAATACGTCATTTAAAGCTTTTATAATTTCATTCCAATCTTGCTTTTCACTCACCAGCCCGGCTGCCCCTGAATTTATCGTTCGTATTATATCTTCGTCACTCAGGTGATCTCCCCTCCACCACGCAATCACCCGAAAGTTTTTTTTATCAGCCAGCAAGACCGGTATCTTGGTAATTTCTGTCCTGTTTTGAATTTGTTGTATAATTAATATGGTAGATTCTGTATTTGGTAACAACAACGAATGATTGTTCTCCTCCCAGATCCCGCATCTGAAACTTTTTTCCATGTTTATTTTCTCTGTTAGCCATTGCGCAAAGAGTTTATTGAAGTCTCTTAAGTATACCGGACAGGAATTCATAGATAGATTTTAACTGTGAAGTAAAGGAGCCGGGGATTTAATGCCGTTCCATTTATGCTGTTTAATGATGCAACTATTAACAATGCATTGTTATTTATAATAGGAAGCGACATTGACTCACTTTCTTGCTTTTTGGAATAGAATGAATTCTCAGATTATTGAGCCGGACATCATGTAATTTATAGTACAAGTACTAATTAAAACGGGTACTCATTCTCTTGTGCAAGCTTGGTCAGGCAAATACTTTTGGATTGTTATAAATTAAACTTTGATACTCATGCTAATGAAATACCCGGTTCTCACAGCCTTATATCTTCGGTGGAGGAAGTATCGTTTTCGATGAAAGTATTTTCAGCTTCGTGTTTAGTATATAAATTTATTTTAACGTGTTATAAAAACCAGTCTATGAAAAAAATCTATAAATTAATACTGTCATTCCTGATATTATTTTTTGTTGCAAGTCCATTAATAGAAACGGCAAAAGCTCAGTCGCCTGAAACCTTGTCCCTTAGTTTTTCTGTTCATATTGAGTTTGGAAGAAGGTCGCGAGATTGCAGGGGGCTCGGAATATGTTGGTTTGTATTTAAGGATTTTGATGTTAACGCAACTGCTCGTTTGCAGCCTAATAAAAATCAACTTCAGATTCTGTTCCCTATGGAATTTGTGAAAACAAATCCTGCCCAGTTTGAGAATGATGTCTTTATTCAGGAGGAAGATTTTCAACTTCCAAAAGAAACTTCCTTTACTCTTGGATCTGACCGTCCTTTACTGATTCCTAAAGGAGAGTATAGCCTCAGGCGCAGCGATAAAGGAATGATTCTGAATATTCCACAAAAATAATGTAAGCCGGGCTGAGGATTTCTTCAGCCCGGAATATATTTTAATAAACTAAATCTTAAACCATGAAAAATAGCATCGGATTGATTGTGTTAAAAGTTTTGTTGTTTTGTTTCTGCAGTTTTGTTTGCACGGAAATGGACGCAAGGTCAAGCAGAAGTAAAAAAGTAGATTTGAAATTTGGGGCGTTTAGTCGAGACTGTCGGGGTTTCGGAATTTGCCTCATCTATGATCCTTTCGGACCTGACCCTGCTACAAATTCAGTTCTCAGCTCTGATGGAGATATAATCAAAATTGAGATTCCCTTTTTAAGAGTAAAGGAGAATCCCGGATTATTCGAAGGCGGCTATTTCATTATGGAAGAGCCTTATGAAATACCCTTAAGTATTTGTAAAAGTATCGGACTTGAGTTCTCTGTTGTACTGCCGAAAGGGAAGCATAAGATTAGCCAAGGTTCTGAACGTCTCATAATTGAATTTGATACACAGAATTAGAGAAAATATGTATAAGTTTAATTTTATTTTCTTAGGTCCTGTTCGTTGGTTCCTAATATGTCTTTGTAGTTAATCTAAAATTTTACTAAAAGAGTTTTTTCTATGAAGTTAAAAATTGCCTCCCTCTTGTTCGTGATGAGTTTGCTTTGCCTTCATTCTTGTACCCCTCTTCTAAGAATTGTTTATGGTGTCCATAAGCCAAGACTGGAGAGTGTTGGTTCAGTTGTGAAATATGCTGAAAGTCGTCGTTTAGATTCTGCGATTATTCTCGTTCCGAAGGATTCTGTTTCATTTAGAAAAGTGCTAAGCTGTTTTGCAAGAATCCCTGATTTATACCTTTTCAATGCAGAAGGAAAAGCACTACTTTATTCGGATAGTGCTGCCTGCAATGCTCCGGTTTTTAATGTCATAGATTCGATTTGCGATGGAAATTACAGGCCGGATACAAAGGGAAAAGAGTTGTGGCAGATCCTGGATTTTCTGAAACCATTGACACCGGATGATTCAATAAGATTTGCAGATTCACAGAAGAGGACGGTTAGATATACCGGCTTTATTTCATGGGCAAAATATATCGGATATTTAAATAAAGATCATACCCGACCATGGGTAAATAGCAGTAATAAATCCAAAGGATGTAATTATAATATTTATTTAGTTAATCTGGATTATCTTGAAGAAATCTGGAAGCAATGATCTTTTTCCGAATGTTGAACTCAGGAAAGTGTATATCGCCAATCGTTCTCTATATTATTTTATTTCTTAGACAAAATAATAAGAACATCGATTATTTTTCAGTTTCTATTACCAGGTCGTCGGCCTCCACCATACTGGCTTCATTGAGTATTACACTTTTTACTGTAATATCTTTTGAGGCCGTGATGGTGGTTTCCATTTTCATGGCTTCTATTGTAAAAAGTGGTGCATTCTTACTGAGCTTATCACCCGGCTTCACAAAAATTTTGGACAGTCGGCCTTGAAGCGGAGTTCCGATTTGGTTTTCCCCGCTCGCTTTCAAATTCATTGTCTTTTTTATCGTAGCATTTCTGTCTTTGATTTCTATGGCTCTTGTCTGCCCATTCAGACGAAAAAATACAGATCTGTTTCCCATATCGTCTGCATGCTCACTCACAAAAAGTAATCGTATCAAAACTGTCTTTCCAGGACCTATGGTAACCATAATTTCTTCGTTTGACTTCATCCCAAAGAAAAAGGAAGGAGTGGGAAGTGGTTGTACATCGCCAAATTGCTTTTTGAATTCATAATATTCTTCAAAAACTTTTGGGTAAAATTTCCAGCTTAAAAAATCGAGGAAGCTAAGGTATCTGTCAAATTTATTTTGAAATAATTCAAACTCTTCGTCGAAGTCTACCGGACTTAAGTGTGCATTGGGTAAGTCTGTATATGGTTTCTCATCCTTAAGAATTAGTTTTTGTAATTCTTTCGGCCAGCCACCATGTGGTTGTCCGAGGTCTCCTCTGAACATGCTCTTTACGCTTTCGGGAAAAGACAAGGTATCTCCTCGTTGCAAAATGTCTTCCTTGCTCAGCTTGCTTGTAACCATAAACATGGCAAGATCTCCTACTACCTTTGATGAAGGTGTAACTTTTACAATATCACCGAATAATTCATTAACTTCTTCATAGCTTTTTTTGATGTCATCCATTCTGTCGGCCAGTCCCATCGATATCGCTTGTGGTTTTAAATTGCTGTATTGTCCACCGGGAATTTCATGTTTATAGACTTCTGCTGTACCTGATTGTAATCCGGACTCAAATGGATAATAATACTCTCTGACTGTTTCCCAGTAATTAGAAAAGTTATTTAATGAACGTATATCAAAATCTAATTCATGGGGCGTGTTTCGTAAAACTTCCGCCAATACATTAAAATTAGGTTGAGATGTGAGTCCTGACATCGAAGCTAAAGCTACATCCACAACATCAACTCCTGCCTCTATTGCCTTGAGATAGGTGGCATTTTGTATCGAAGAAGTATCATGTGTATGAAGATGTATCGGAATGTCAATTGATTTTTTTAATTCATTGATGAGCAATTCTGCAGAGTATGGTTTAAGCAAGCCGGCCATGTCCTTGATGCCAAGAATATGTGCACCTTCGTCTTCCAGTCTTTTAGCCAGATCAATGTAATAGTGCAATGAATATTTCTGACGTTTTGGATCAAGGATATCTCCGGTGTAACAAATGCAAGCTTCAGCAAGGCCGCCCGTTCTTTCACGAACAGCCTGAATGCTCACTTTCATACTGTCAAGCCAATTTAGTGAATCAAATATTCTGAATATATCGACTCCGTTTTCCCAGCTTTTCTCGATAAACTTCTCTACCAGGTTGTCAGGATAGGAGGTATAGCCTACCGCATTTGAACCACGGATAAGCATTTGCAACAGTATATTCGGGATCGCAGAGCGTAATTGTTGTAACCTTTGCCAAGGGCATTCATGGAGAAAGCGAAGTGCTACATCGAATGTTGCTCCACCCCAAACCTCCATGCTGAATGTCTGTGGGTGGTGATGCGCAAAACTTTCAGCAACTCGCAACATATCGACAGTTCGGAATCGGGTAGCAAGAAGACTCTGATGTGCATCCCGCATAGTTGTATCGGTGATTGCAACCTTTTTCTGATTTTTAAGCCACTCAGCGAATTTTACCGGACCTAAATTGTCAAGTAATTGTTTTGTTCCCGCTGTGATTTTTTTCGTGCGGTCAAATGAAGGAACCTGTGGGGTTTGAAAAATTTTATCGTGATCAATCTTGCTTACGTCAGGATTTCCGTTAACCTGTACATCGGCGATATATCGTAATAGTTTCGTTCCTCGGTCTTGTCTTGTTCTCAGTTGGAACAGGGCAGGATATTTTTCTATAAATTTTACCGTTGCAGCACCTTTCTCAAATTCAGGATGCATGATGACGTTCTCCAGAAATAATATGTTCGTCTTAACACCTCTGATCCGAAATTCCATTAATGCCCGATGCATTCTCTGCCGTGCGCCTTTTAAGGTTCTTCCTTTGGCTGTAATCTTTACAAGCATAGAATCAAAGAAAGGAGAAACTTTTACTCCCTGATAGGAACTGCCTTCATCTAGTCGTATACCATATCCTCCTGCATGACGGTATGCGATGATAGTGCCATAATCAGGCTTAAAATCATTTTGAGGGTCTTCTGTTGTAATCCGGCATTGGATGGCAAAACCATTGCATTTTATATCCGCTTGCTGTGGTATATTTATCCGGTCAGAGTGAAGACTGACACCATCTGCTATGAGAATTTGGCTTCTTACAAGATCAATACCGGTGATTTCTTCAGTAACCGTATGTTCAACCTGTATACGTGGGTTGACTTCAATGAAATAAATATTTTCTTCTCCGTCTACAAGGAACTCAACAGTTCCAGCATTATTATAACCAACATGCTTTGCTAAACGTAAAGCATACAGGTATAATTTTTCCTTTGTCTCCGGTCTTAGGTTTGGTGCCGGAGCTATTTCAACAACTTTTTGAAATCTTCTTTGAACACTACAGTCTCGTTCATACAGATGAACAATATTTCCATGGCTATCACCCAAAATCTGTACTTCAATATGTTTTGGGTCATCGATGAATTTTTCAATGAAGATAGTATCATCCCCAAAAGCATTAGCTGCTTCCCGTTTTGCTTCGAGGAAAGCTTTCTCCAAATCTTCTTCTTTTCGGATGACACGCATTCCCCGTCCGCCACCACCAGCACTTGCTTTGAATATAATCGGGAAGCCGATTCGTTTAGCTTCTTTTAATGCAATTGAGGGATTGTCAAGCCTTTCCTTATTGTCTTCTATAACCGGTACATCGCAGGCACGTGCAACACCTTTGGAACGAACTTTGTCTCCCAGTTGATCCATAACTTCGGCATCCGGGCCGACAAAAATTATATTCTCTTGCTTACAACGGCGAACAAATTCAACATTTTCACTCAGGAAACCATAGCCGGGATGTATAGCCTGTATTTTATTGATTTTGGCAATTCGAATAATTTCATCGATATCCAAATAAGGCTTGAGCGGCTCCGTATCCGGTCCTATTTGATAGGCTTCATCGGCTTTAAAACGATGAAGGGAATAACGGTCCTCATAGGTGAAAACCGCAACTGTGCGGATCCCCAATTCTGAAGCCGCGCGTAAAACGCGAATGGCAATTTCCCCACGGTTAGCGACAAGGATTTTCTCGATTTTTTCCATAGAATGAATGGCTCAGTTTCAGAGCCCCATCCAAAGGAAATTATTTCTTAAGAGTGAAAATACCGAAGCCTGAATTTCTTTGAACATTATTCTGTTGGTTTCAGTCTCCCAAGGTAGATAATAAGCTCTCCTGCGATATGAAAGAGGAGATCAATTACAAATTTTCCTTTTGAATTGTGTTTTATTTCAATAAAAGTTTAAGTGCCTCTTCTACTTCCTGCACCGGTAACTTGCAAACCCTATTCTCACAAACATAAATTAATGTTTGTCCTTCAACGAATCGGTACGCCATTAAAGGAAGTTTGCTTTCAGTTGTCCCTCCGGCGAAAACCGCATTTTGAAGATAATGCCCTTGTATTTCTTTTCGCTTAGATTCGGCATCCTTCCCTGTGATTACAATTTCCCTGAAAGGCTGAACATAATTGAGCAGGAGCAAAGCCCAATTCGAATACCCGGCTCCATAGTTCACCATGTCATTTACAACATTGTGCAGCATACGTTCTGCTGTTTCTGAGTATTTTTTGTCTTCAAAATGGATACCAAGACGAAATAGTGCATTGGCTAAACTTGAGTTCGACGCAGGTATTACATTATCCTGAATTTCTTTTTTTCTGCTGATTAGTGCCGGATCCAGATTGGAGGTGAACCAGAAATTACCACTTGTCTTGTCATAAAAATGTGTAAACACATACTCTGTTAGACTTCTTGCTTCAGTCAGATACATTTCATCAAAACTGCATTCGTATAAAGCAAGGAGCGCTTCAATCATAAACGAATAATCTTCCAGATATCCGTTTATTCGGGCATCACCATTTTTATAGCTATGAAATAAGCCTCCGTCTTTTGTCCGCATCGACTTCAACACAAGGCTTGCGTTTTTTCTTGCGGCTTTTAAAAAGCTTTCATCAGCAAATGCTGTGTAAGCATCGCAATATGCTTTTATCATTAAAGCATTCCATGATACCAGAATTTTGTCATCCAGGCCCGGACGGATGCGTTTCTCTCTGGTACTGAGTAAAACTAACTTTGCCTTTGTTACCAATGCATCGAGATCGTCTGAAGTTATAGAAAACTGCTTCGCAATTTCCTGATCAGACTTTTTTCTCAGAAGTATGTAGTTTTCTTCTTCCCAATAACCCGTTTTGTTAATGTTGAAATATTCTGAAAGTATTTCAAAAGAGTTTTCGAAGTCTAAGTTTATGAGTAAGCTTTCAAGTTCAGTTTTCGTCCACACATAAAATTTTCCTTCTTTTCCTTCTGAGTCTGCATCAAGCGCAGAATAGAATCCACCCTCTGAAGATGTCATTTCCCGACGAATAAATTCCAAACTCTCGTAAACTATTTTTTTATACAGAGGGTTTTTATTCTGCTTATACGCATTGGAATACAAACTCACCAATTGCGCATTGTCATAGAGCATTTTTTCAAAATGAGGAACCTTCCAATATAAATCGGTCGAATACCTGGCAAATCCTCCGCCAACCTGGTCATAGATACCGCCAAATGCCATCTTCTCTAAGGTTAGGTCAACTTGTGACTGAACCGTCTTATCTCCTGTGATTGTTGCATAGCGCAAGAGAAACTCATAATTATTTGGCAATGGAAATTTCGGTGACCGGTTTGGACCACCTTCTGTTTGATCAAATTGTTTTTGCCATGCATGCACAAGATCCTCCAGCGTTTTCATTTTGAAGTCAATTGGATCTTCATTGAAAGTGACCACTTCCATTTGATTAATACCTTTGGTTAGCTCTGTAGCGTATTCGTTGGCTTTGGCCGGATTCTCCTCGTAAAATTTAGCTAATTGCAAAAGAATCTGATTCCAATTTGCATTGGGAAAATAGGTGCCGCCATAAATCGGTCGACCGTCGGGCAGGGTGAAACAATTCAATGGCCAACCACCGCTTCCTGTCATCAACTGCACTGCCGCCATATAGATCTGATCTATGTCCGGCCTTTCCTCGCGATCAACTTTTATACAGATAAAATGCTCGTTCATAATTTTGGCGGTGCTGTCATTTTCAAAACTTTCATGTTCCATTACATGACACCAATGACAGGCAGAATAGCCTATGGAGATTAAAACCAGCTTATTTTCTTTCTTCGCTTTATCCCATGCCTCTTCACTCCAGGGATACCAATCCACAGGATTATGTGCATGCTGTAAAAGGTAGGGACTGGTTTCGTTTATAAGGTGGTTTGGATCATTCATTTTTTGAGTAGTCACTTGTTTGCAGGAAATCAGAGTTAAGAGTAAAAAAGGTATTGCAAGACGCATCCTGTAAAGGTAACAATCACAATCCCTTTTCTTAAGGAACCTAGAGGATAGAGGGTTCACGCGGTCCGATTTTAAAATGGATTATCTTCTTCATTTGAAACAGCACTTGATACAGCTCTCTTTTTTAGCTAAAATGAGGCTTTTTGACCTGAAGCCGGGCTGAATATGCCTTGCTTTTTTTCTGCAAATTCCCTCGGTTTCCCTTTGTAAATCTCAAAACGATCATTATCTTTGCATCCCTTAAAAAACCAAGGAGATTACCCAAACCTCAATTTTTAGAAAAATGTACGCAATCGTAAATATCGCCGGACAACAGTTTAAAGTGCAAAAGGACCAAACTGTTATTGTTCACCGCCTGCCGGGAGAAGATGGAAAGAAGTTGGAATTCAACGAAGTAGTAATGGTTGATGACAATGGCAAGGTTAAAGTTGGAGCACCTGTAGTAAAAGGAGCAAGCGTTACAGCCAAAATTGTAAAGCATCTTCGTGGGGATAAGGTTATTATCTTCAAAAAGAAGCGTCGTAAAGGTTACCAGAAACAAAGTGGTCACCGTCAGAATTTGACAAAAATTATGATCGACGGAATTAAAGCTTAATTATAAAGTTAGTTTCAATTTTAATATTCATACAGTAAAAAATAAAATACAATGGCACACAAAAAAGGTGTTGGTAGTTCGAGAAACGGTCGTGAATCCCATAGCAAAAGACTTGGTATTAAAATTTTCGGTGGACAGCATGCTATCGCCGGAAACATCATCGTTCGTCAGAGAGGTACAAGACATTTCCCGGGGGATAATGTAGGAATTGGGAAAGACCATACCCTATATGCTCTTGTTGAAGGGAAAGTGGTATTCCGTAAAAAATATAATGATAAAAGTTTTGTCTCTGTAATGCCTATTCAGGCTGAAGCATAATATTTAATTGTTACAAGCTAAAAAGCGGTGAGATTTTTTCACTGCTTTTTTTTGTGCCTTATTCATACCTCAAATTATTATTCTGTCTCATATTTGTTTGATCTTGCCGACTCAAGTCATCCTTGGTTAATTTCCTGATCTTTTTATCAATATTTTTGTTCCGTCAATGAATCTATAATTTTACCATCTGATTTCAGGTGTACTGAATATGAAAAGACTTCTTTTTCTTTTAATCGTTTTATTCTCAAACCTGCAACTGCCGTTTTCATCTCTCCGGGCACAAAGTCCTACCCAGATCATCAGAGGTGCTGTGCATGATAAAGTAAGTCTGGAAAAACTTTTTGGTGCCGCCGTGCTCTTGGTTGACAGCTCTGCCACTATTGGCTCCCTGTGTGACGAAGAGGGAAAATTTCGCTTAGAGAATGTACCATTAGGCCGGCGTCTAATCCGTGTTTCTTTGTTAGGTTATAAAGAAACCACCATTGCTGTCAATCTAACTTCAGGTAAGGAAGTGGTACTTGATATTGAACTTGAACAATCGGTAGTTCAGGGCAAGGAAGTTTCAATCGTTGCTGAACGACAAAAAGATCGTGCAAATAATGAAATGACAACTGTAAGTGCCAGATCATTTACCGTTGAAGAAACTTCCCGTTATGCCGGAAGTCTCAATGATCCGTCAAGGATGGCTGCGAATTATGCAGGAGTGAGCGGAGCCAATGATGCGCGCAATGATATTATTATCCGTGGTAACTCACCTCTTGGATTGTTATGGAGATTAAATGGAATGGAGATTCCCAATCCAAACCATTTTGGATCTATTGGTACAACGGGAGGGCCAATAAGTATTCTCAACAATAACTTATTGGATAAATCGGATTTTATGACATCTGCTTTTCCTGCAGAATATGGAAATGCACTCGCCGGTGTGTTTGACTTACAAATGCGTTCAGGTAATAATGAAAAAAGAGAGTATCTCGCACAAGTTGGTTTTAACGGTTTTGAGTTTGGTGCAGAAGGTCCATCAGGAACAAAAGGTGGTTCTTACCTGGTGAATTATCGGTATTCAACCCTTGGCGTTTTTAAGGCTGTCGGTATTGATTTTGGCACCGGAGCTGCAGTCCCAAATTACCAGGATCTTTCCTTCAATATAAGTTTTCCTGGTTCAAAACTTGGGAAGATCAGCATCTATGGCATAGGTGGTATAAGCAATGTCGAAGTGTTGGATAAGGAGCGTGACACAACGGTTACTGATCTTTACAATGACGGAAGCAGACAAGATGGCTATTTTGGAAATACCATGGGTGTCATTGGAATTCAGCACACACACTTTTTCAATTCGACGACTTATTCGAAATTAAGTTTGTCGGCAAGTACATCAGGTGAAAAGTATACAGTTGATTCAATCAGTGAAGTGGATCAGAATCCATACCCTCTTTACAGGAATAATTCGAATCAACAGAAATATGCATTGAATTTCAGTTGGAATAAAAAGTTCTCTTCCCGTGACTATCTAAAAATTGGTTTCATAGTTGATCGATATCAATATGCATACCGTGACAGTGCTTTCGAATTTGATCACTGGCAAAAATATACCGATTTTAAGGATGGCAGTTTTCTCCTGCAGGCATACTCACAATTACAACACAAGTTTAACGATCATTTAAGCGTGAACCTGGGTTTGCATTATCAGCAGTTCATGCTCAATAATTCTTTAGCCGTAGAACCACGTGCAGGCATTCGATGGGAGATGAAAGAAGGACAATCATTAAGCGCAGGAGCAGGTTTTCACAGTCAGCTTCAGCCAATGTATATCTATCTTCAAAAAACTTATCTTATCAACGGGTCATATTTAGAGACTAACAAGAATCTAGACATGACGCGAAGCTTGCATTATGTTCTGGCTTTTGATAAAAGTCTGGGTAAGAATATGCGAGTCAAAGCAGAGGTGTATTATCAGGATCTCTACGACGTACCGGTGGAAATTCGCCCGACATGGTATTCCATTCTTAACGAAGGAGCGGACTTTGGTATTGGTCGGGTTGACAGTCTGGTGAATGAAGGAACCGGTAAAAATTACGGAATTGAAATAACTCTTGAAAAGTTTTATAGCCATGGATACTATTTTCTCTTCACCGGTTCTTTGTTTGAATCGAAGTACAAAGGGAGTGAGGGCATAGAGCGAAACACCGCTTTCAATGGGAACTTTACAGGGAATATACTTGCAGGAAAAGAATGGACAGTTAAAAAGAAAAATGTTATAGCTTTTAATTTGAAAACGACCTATGCAGGAGGGAAAAGATTTCTTCCAATTAATATTGCCGAGTCAACAAGGCTGGGTGAAACACGATTCGACTACAGTCATGCATATGAACATCGGAGAAAAGATTATTTTCGTACTGATATTAAAATCAGTTATCGCTTAAACAGAAAGCGGGCAACCCATGAGTTATCGCTCGACATTGATAATATTTTTAATACGAAGAATATTTGGCAGGAAGTTTTTAATCCCGGAACAGGAACTGTCAAAACAGAGTATCAGTTAGGTATTTTTCCGATTCCTCTTTATCGCCTGACTTTTTAATGTTTACAAATTGCATTTGGAAAATTTCTTCGGTCGGAAAATTACGATCAAGCACTTTTTGTGCCGATGTAGCTACATTCAATTTAGTTAATTTATAATAAAGTTTGTTAAGGTTGTAGTAAATGTTCGTGCTTCTTCGTCCGGATATTTGATCGGACTAATTTTTTCGTCCGATCTTTACACAATCAAAATATCATTCAAACAATATTAAACAAACGGTCATGAAAAAAAATATTTTTATCTACGCGACAATACTACTCTGTTTTAGTCTGATCAATGTTTCATTGGCGGAGTCTGCCTTAATCTCTGAACTTCGCACTTCCAAGCCATATCATGCTATAGTCATGAAAGGAGATGCAGAATTAATTTTGGTCCCATCAGATAAATTTGAGATCACTCTTGAAGGCACCGAAGCTCAGATTATGAATATGGTAACTTTATTGAAAGATGACACATTATTCATCACTCAAACAAATAATAAGGACAAGAAAAACCAACGCACCAGGCTTATAGTTGGTATAGATGAATTAGTTGCTTTGCATGTCAAAGGGAAAACGGACGTTAGTGCTAATGGGTATATCAACACCAATATTCTCACCATACGTGCAGAGGAGGGAGCCGTCGTTAATCTGGATGTTCGTGCTCTCAAAGTTAAAGCGAAGTCACTTGGTTCTAGTTCAATAAACATTAGTGGTAGCCCTGAAATTATTTGGATCGGTGAAAGTATTTGTTCAAAGACTGAAGCCATTGAAAGAAATTTAAAATTGAGCTGTTTCCTCTCCTGATTTTAAGAAGAGATTTTGGAGCTGTTTTTTTGTGTTTAGGTTTTGTAAGTAAAAAAGGCCCTTGCTTTCTGGTGCAAGGGCCTTTTTGATTAATCTCTGCCGAAATTAATTAATTCTGTATTAGCTTATTGCTACTTTAAGATAATCTAGTAAAGGTTTCATAAGCTTTGCGCCTTTTGCGATCTCCTTTGCAAATGCTTTTGATGAGAGAGTCTTATCCGGAATTTTGTGCCATACAATGAAACTATTGAAACGCAGCAGTTCAATGTTTTCATGTTCCTTATCGTATCCCTTTGGAGTTGTTTTTAATTTGTATTCCGGTGAAAGCCCGCCAAAATATTTTTTAAAGGCAGGGTTATTAAGAGCCTTTTTCAGAGGCTTTGGGTTATAATCGATTTCTTGCCTGATCTTTTTTAGCTCATCTCCGGGTGGCATCCACATTCCACCGGCAATAAAGGAATTTCCCGGTTCAATGTTAAGGTAATATCCCGGGCCGATAGCTTTTTTACCGCCTTCATTTATACTCGCTCCCATATTGGTTTTATACGGAGTTTTGTCTTTGGAAAATCTTACATCTTTATAAATCCTGAAAACACAAGATTTGGCCGTTAAGCCTGCAATGGCTTTGTCAAACTTTCCAATCTCCTTTATCACGTCTGCAACAACCAGTTCCATGTTCTCCTTTGCTGCCAGATATTGAACTTTGTTTTTGTCAAACCAATCTTTGTTATTGTTCTTCTTCAATGCACTTAGGAATCGAAGTGTGCCGGGTGCAATCATATGCTTATATTTAGGGTATTATTGAATCTTGTATCCAAAGTTCGCAAAATAAAATTGAATATCTGACAATCAACTTTGTTAATAGCTTCTTATATTTAAATACTAAATCGGTAATTTATCATGGCTTATCCTTCTATTCCTTACTCTATTCCGGAACTGTCTCCTGAGGAAATGATCATTAAAAGCAAAGAATACTTTGACTGGATTGATAAGCGAAGAACGGTACGGGATTTTTCAGACAAAGCAGTACCCTTAGAGGTAGTCGAAAATTGTATTCGATCAGCATCAACAGCGCCGTCCGGTGCCCACAAACAACCATGGACATTTTGCCTGATAAGTAATCCGGAAATAAAGAGACAGATACGCCATGAAGCCGAACAGGAAGAGTACAAGAGCTATCACGGTAGAATGACACGGGAATGGCTCGAAGATTTGGCTCCTCTTGGTACAGATTGGAAGAAAGAATTTCTTGAAATAGCACCATATATTATTGTCGTCTTTAAACGTGTCTATGAATTGAAAGATGCTAAGCAACAAAACAACTACTATGTGCAGGAATCTGTCGGACTGGCATGTGGCTTTTTATTGACAGCCTTGTATAATGCAGGCCTCGTTGCATTAACACATACACCCAGCCCGATGAACTTTTTAAGTTCCATTTTGAACCGGCCTGCGAATGAAAGGCCTTTTCTGCTAATTCCTGTTGGCTACCCTTCCAAGGAGGCCAGGGTTCCTGACATTAAGCGCAAGGAGCTGCAAGAAATCATTGTGCATTTTCCCTGATATTTGGTTGATTTTATCTGAATAAGATCAGCCTTTCTAACTGATTTTTAAAGGGAAAACCGTATTTTTGCAGCTTATAAATCAAATTTATGCTTCAATTAAGCGTTCTGAGGGAAAATCCCAATGAAGTTATCGAAAGGCTGGCTGTCAAAAATTTTGATGCTGCTGAACTCGTTCCTCTGATTTTGAAATTGGATGAAGACAGACGAGCGGTTCAAAATGAACACGACTCCTTACTCAATCAACAGAATACCCTGGCGAAGGAGGTCGGTGATCTCTACAAAAAAGGAATGAAAGCCGAAGCTGATGATCTTAAAAATAAAAGTGCTGCATTGAAATTATCATCGCAGACCTTGAATGATAAACTTAGCCAGATTGAAGAGAGCCTGCATCAGGAATTAGTTAAACTTCCAAATCTGCCTTCTCCTAAAGTTCCAAGAGGGAAAACTCCGGAAGATAATGAGGTTGTTCATCAGGAAGGAAATATTCCTGCTCTCTATGATGGTGCACAAGCGCATTGGGAGTTAACAAGTAAATACGATATTATCGATTTTGAGTTGGGAGTTAAACTTACCGGAGCCGGGTTTCCTGTTTACAAAGGAAAAGGAGCCAGACTCCAAAGAGCCTTGATTAATTATTTTCTTGATAAAGCAACAGAGGCCGGTTACAAAGAAATTCAACCACCGATACTTGTGAACAGAGATTCCGGATATGGTACAGGTCAGCTGCCCGATAAAGATTCACAGATGTATCATGTCGGTCTGGATGATTATTATCTTATTCCAACTGCAGAAGTTCCTGTTACCAATATTCTTCGTGATGTAATCCTTAAGACTGAAGAACTACCTGTCAAAATGTGTGCATATACTCCTTGCTTCCGTCGTGAAGCCGGAAGTTATGGGAAGGATGTGCGTGGATTAAACCGATTGCATCAATTTGATAAAGTTGAAATTGTTCAGGTTCATCATCCTGATAATTCTTATGAAGTGCTCGATGAAATGGTAGCTCATGTGTCTGCATTGCTTCGTGCTTTACAACTTCCCTTTCGGATTCTTCGTCTGTGTGGTGGTGATATGAGTTTTGGCTCAGCATTAACATACGATTTTGAAGTGTATTCTGCAGCACAAAAAAAATGGCTTGAGGTGAGCTCAGTTTCAAATTTCGAAACGTTTCAGTCAAATCGGATGAAACTTCGCTTCCGTCAAGGCACGGATAAACCACAACTGGCACATACGCTTAATGGTAGTGCATTGGCATTGCCACGCATTGTGGCAGCATTATTGGAAAACAATCAGACGGCCGAGGGGGTTATACTTCCGGATGTGATTCGATCTTATACCGGTTTTGATAGCATCAGCTGATTTTATTTATTCGTAATCTATGTATACAAAAGAAAAATTTTCCTTGAAGAAATTGCTCTTGATTTTTATCAGTGGAATTTTTCTTTTCAATCTGATTTCTTTGTCGGTTCAGGCTCAGATAGGTCAGGAGCGCCAGCTTGCTGATCAGTATATGGCAAGTCTGGAGTATGATAAAGCAGCAGAGTTATATGATAAACTTTTTGACAAAGATCCTTTTGGCACTTACCCAAGTTATCTGCGTTGTCTGATAGGCATGAAAGATTATAACGAGGCGGAAAAACTCGTTAAGAAAATTTCACGCAAGCAGCCTGAGAATCTTACCTTCATTTCTGATCTTGGTTATGTGTATTCTCTCCAGGGTGATGACACCAAAGCGGCTCAGCAATATGATAAGGCGATCAAATCATTGAGACCTGACCAGGGTACAATCATGACGCTTGCCAATTCATTTATCCAGCGCCAGCAATGGGAGAATGCGTTGAGCACTTATACGGAAGGAAGAAAGCTTATGCGGGGTATTTATGGGTTTTATTTCGAAACGGCCGAGGTTTATTTTCAGTTGGGCTATTTTGAGAATATGATTAACGAATACCTTGACGCAGTAGGTGACAATCCAATGGTGCAGCAAAATGTCCTCAATATTCTTCAGGCACGTGTTGGTTTCGATCCTGAAAACACCAGAAATGATTTATTGCGTACTTCCTTATTAAGAAAGATTCAGCGAAATCCCGAGTACCCCGTGTTTTCAGAAATGTTGATTTGGTTATTTGTTCAGCAAAAGGATTTCGAGTCGGCACTCATTCAGGCCAAAGGTCTTGATAAACGACAGAAAGAAGACGGTGTAAGAATTTTATCGCTTGGAAATCTTGCTACAGCTAATCTCGATTATGAAACGGCCATTAATTGCTATCAATATGTGGTTGACAAAGGGGCTACTTACCCCAATTATATTCAGGCAAGGATGGAGTTGCTTAATGTGACGAATAAGAAAATTACCTTGAGTAATGTGTATACTCCGGAGGACTTAAAAAAGCTTGAACTTGATTATGAAACTACTTTAGCTGAATTGGGAAGATCAGCGAAAACGGCGGGACTCATACGCGGCCTTGCTCATCTTCGTGCATTTTATCTTGATGACCCTGATTCTGCATTGACAGACCTTGATGAAGCAATAGATTTTCCTGGATTAAGTAAGCAGGTTCAGGCAGAGTGTAAACTTGAACTGGGCGATATACTCTTGTTTGTCGGTAATGTATGGGACTCTGATTTATTGTATGCACAGGTGGACAAGGATTTTAAAAATGATCCGCTTGGACAAGAGGCGAAGTTTCGAAATGCAAGACTCGACTATTTCAGAGGTGATTTTTTATGGGCTCAGGCTCAGCTTGATGTATTGAAATCTGCTACTTCACAACTCATAGCAAATGACGCGCTTTCACTTTCATTGCTTATTTCCGATAACATGGGTTACGATAGTACGATGGATGCCCTGACTTTATATTCGAAGGCGGACCTGCTTAGTTACCGCAACAAGAATGATGAAGCATTACAAATTCTCGATTCCCTCATTGTTGATTTTGCCGGTCATTCACTTACTGATGAAGCCCTGTTTAAGGCAGCTAAAATTTATGATGCAAAAAGAAATTGGCAGATGGAAGATTCACTCTACGGAAGAATTCTCACTGAGTACCCGGAAGACATATTGGCTGATGACGCTCTTTTTCATCAAGCGGAATTGTATGAGAAGAAGTTTAAAGACAGTTCGAAAGCTATGAACCTTTATCAGGAATTGTTGACAAAGTATCCGGGTAGTTTGTTTGTAGTCGAAGCTCGTAAACGATTTCGTTCACTTCGTGGTGACGTGCTCAATTAATCGCTGACCGGGAAACTAATTCTTTATTTATAATCACAAATAAATTTCCGAAAAATGATAGTCTATAATGTTACTGTCAATGTTGATAATGCAGTTCAGGCGGAATGGCTCGTCTGGATGAAGGAAACGCACATACCCGAAGTGATGCGGACAGGAATGTTTCTGGAGAACAGAATTTTAAAATTGTTAGGTGACGAAGACTCAGGAGGACATACTTATGCTATTCAGTATACATGCAAGAGCATGAATGAATACAATACATACCAGGAGAAATTTGCTCCCTCACTTCAACAAGCACATACAGACAGATATAAAGATAAGTTCGTTGCTTTTCGAACTTTACTCGAACTTGTAACTTAAGCCAAACAAAAAATTCTATGCGCACAGTTACTGCTAAAAAGCACTTAGGGCAACATTTTCTGAAATCTTCGGAGATTGCGCATACTATTGTGGATGCACTTGAACGGAAGGAAGATTATTCAACCATAATGGAGATTGGTCCCGGAATGGGAATCCTTACTGATCATTTGTTTCAGTTAAAGGATCAGGATATTTATTTAATTGAGTTGGATAAGGAAGCAGTCGGCTTTCTGTTAAACAAGTATCCGGAGAAGGCAGCACGTATTATCGAAGCTGATTTTCTTCAACTGGATCTTGGCAGTATTTGTAAGGAGCAATTTGCAATTATAGGTAACTTCCCTTATAATATATCTACACAAATTTTATTTAAGGTACTGGAAAATCGGGAGCAGGTTCCTGAAGTTGTAGGAATGTTTCAGAAAGAAGTGGCGGAAAGAATTGCCAGTGGCCCCGGAAACAGGGACTACGGAATCCTGAGTGTATTGATGCAGGCTTACTATAATGTTGAATTGTTGTTTACACTGAATCAGGAAGATTTTAACCCGGCTCCAAAAGTAAAATCTGCCATCCTGCATTTCAGCCGAAAGGAAAACTTTAACCTGGGTTGTGATCCTGTGCTTTTCAAACGAGTAATTAAAGCGGCCTTCAACCAACGTCGTAAGACTTTACGAAACGCATTGTCGGTTTTGAATGGAAAGGAAGCCCTGAATGATGTACCATTCCTTGACCTTCGTGCCGAACAATTATGCTGGAAGCAATTCGTATAACTCACCAATAGTATTGCAAAGTATTCTTAATCCTTATTCTGTTCATCTTCATTCGGAAATTTCAGCCATATAACATGAATATTCTTTTTGTTGATACAGTTCATCCACTCCTTGAAATTTCACTCAGGAAGTCAGGGCATATTTGTATAGATGGATCTTCCTTCAATCGTGAAGAGTTGTTGGAAAAAGTAATATCATGCGAAGGATTGGTAATCAGAAGTCGGATACGTATTGATCGCAGCTTTCTTGAAGTTGCACGGCGCTTGAAGTTTATTGCCAGAGCAGGAGCAGGGATGGAGAATATTGATATCGAAGCAGCACATGAATTTGGAATAGTATGCCTGAACGCTCCTGAAGGAAATAGGGATGCGGTAGCCGAACAGGCAATTGCCATGATCCTGAGTTTGTTTAATAATTTAAATTCAGCTGATAGGGAAGTACGGGAAGGAAAGTGGCTAAGAGAAGCCAACAGAGGGCATGAGTTAAAAGGGAAAGTGGTTGGAATTATCGGCTATGGAAATACAGGCAGTTCTTTTGCCAAAAAACTTTCCGGATTTGATTGTACTATATTAGTATATGATAAGTATAAAAGTGGTTTTTCCAACTACTTCGTCATTGAATCTGATCTGCAGAATATTTTTGAGAAAGCTGATATTCTAAGCTTACATGTTCCACTCAGCGATGAAACAGAATATTTTGTGAATGACGCATTTATTCGGAATTTCAGGAAGAATATATGGCTTGTAAATACATCACGAGGTAAATGCCTACGGATGGATGACATGGTGTATCATATGAAAGAAGGAAAAGTACTTGGAGCCTGTCTGGATGTACTGGAATACGAAGATATCTCATTCGAGAAATTCGATATACGCCATTCGAATATCCAAAAACTGGATACCTGGCAATACCTGATTCATTCCAGGCGCGTTGTGCTAAGTCCGCACATTGCGGGATGGACATTTGAATCTCACCAACGAATTTCTGAAGTGCTTTTTGAAAAAATTAACAAACTGAAGTTTTAATTTTAATCAAGCCGTATTATTTATTTTGCTCTGGTAAGACCAGTTGAGCCGTATGTCTGCTTCTTTGCTCGATCAATACAGCACCACTCTTCAGTAACTCGTCTATCGTGGAAGGATAATAATGCCTGATGGTGATCAGCTTTAGATGCTCATTGTACAACACATTAAATTCTTTTTTAAGATTCTCAATGAGTTGTGGTATTTTAAATGGGTCGTTATCGACACATACCGAAAAAGTAATTGCTGAATTCTGCATCAGGTTTATTTTGACGTTCAGTTCGGCAAAAGAACGGTAGATATTCGATAAACTTTCCTCCGCAATGAAAGAAAAATCTCTGGAAGAAATAGAAAGCAATATTTGATTTGGCTTAAAAATGAAGCAAGGCACCAAAGGTTTAGTTGAAGCATAGGAGGCTATACTTGTTCCTTTATCCGCGGGAGATTTGAAAGAACGGACTCGCAAAGGAATATTTTTATTCTCCAAAGGTTTGATCGTCTTTGGATGAATGACTGTTGCCCCGTAATAGGTCAGTTCAATGGCATCGTGATAGCTGATTTCATCAAGCTTTATTGTTTGATCTGAGTATTTCGGATCAGCACTCAGCACACCCGGAACATCTTTCCAGACAACCATTTCCGATGCATTGAGGCAATAAGAAAAAATGGCTGCACTGAAGTCAGAGCCTTCCCTGCCCAGTGTCGTAGTGAAGTTTTCTGAAGTTCCTCCAATAAATCCCTGAGTGATGATGAGGTTTGATTTGTTGTGTAAGGCTGGTATTTTCTCCCTCATTAATTGTTCTGTCAGGTCCCAGTTTATTTTCGCTTCCCGATAACTATTGTCGGTCTGAATAACGTCTCTTACATCCAGCCAGGTATTATTAATATTGATTTTTTTCAGGTAAGCACTGATAATTTTTGTCGAAAGGACTTCGCCCTGAGAAACAATCTGATCATAAATAAAATTGTATTCTCGTGATGGTTCTTCTTCAATCACCCATTCAATTTCTATGAAACTATTTTCAACTTCATGGTGAATGGGGTCTGAAATTGTGAATCCAAGTCCGTTAAGAATTTCACTATGATAGTTTTTTACTTCATTGATATATTTTTCTAAGTCAGGTGATTTGGAGATGTATGCTTCTGTCACCAGTTCTAAAGCATTGGTTGTTTTTCCCATGGCAGAAATAATTACCACAATTTTATCCTCTTTGTAATTGGATAAAATATTTGCGACATTCTTTACAGCTTCAGCATCTTTAACCGAAGCTCCACCAAATTTGAAAACCAGCATGTATTATTAAATTAATATTTATCCTTATACATTCGATTCAGTACAATTCCTTCAGCAATCGAAATGCTTAATTTGATCTTCGGTCATTTTGCAATCAAGCCATTCAGCTTCAATCTTTGCATCGAGTTTTTTGTAAAAATTAATTGCCGGGGTGTTCCAGTCCAAAACCTGCCAATGCACTTGTTTTGCTCCTGTAGCCTTGGCTTCCTGAATAAATGCCTTGAATAATTTACTTCCCAGCCCTTTCCCACGATGAGATTCAGTAATCACCAGATCATCTAGATACAAGCCCTTTCCTTTCCAGGTTGAATATTTCGTGAAATAAAGTGCCATACCGACAATGGTTTCATCTATCATTCCAACAAAGAATGAGTAGACCGGTGCCTTACCAAAACCGTCTTCTTCCATATCTGCAAGCGTGTTGCTTACTTCATCAGGAGCTTTCTCAAAGAGCGCCAGCTCACGGATAAGGTTTAATACACCCGGCAAGTCTTCCTTCGTTCCTTTGCGTATAATATATTCCACTTTTTTATTGTTATAATGTGTATTATTTGCAGACTATCAATATAACTCCCTTACACGGATAGTGTGTTTGACTCCTTTCAATTCATCAAGAGCCTTAGCGGAAGTCTTTTTGTCTACATCTAAAACCACATAGCCTATTTGATTATTTGTTTTCAAATATTGGCCGAGAATGTTCACGTTCAATTTTGATAGTTTACTATTGATCTCGCCCAAGACACCCGGAACGTTTTTATGAATATGAAGCAAGCGATGTGCATCGTGCTGTACCGGCAAACTTAAGGCAGGAACAGAGAGTGAACCTGTAGTGGACCCTGTTTCCAGAAAACTAATCAGTTTGTTTGCTACATCAATTCCGATATTTTCCTGTGCTTCAACAGTAGATCCTCCAATATGTGGGGTTAAGATAACGTTGTTTAGTTTCTGTACAGCACATGAGAAAACCTCTTTGTTGTTTTGTGGTTCTACAGGAAACACGTCAGCAGCAAATCCGGCTATATGTCCGCTTTCAATATATTTTTTAATTGCCAAAATATCTACTACATCACCACGACTAAGGTTAATTACACTACTGCCTTTTTTCATTTTAGCCAGACGGCTTTCATTCAATAAATTTTTAGTAGCAGCAAGTCCGGGTACATGCAAGGTGAGAATGTCAGAGCGTTTTAATAATTCATCCATTGATTTCACCTGACTCGCATTTCCTAAAATTAACTTAGGTTCGATGTCATAGAAAATTACTTTCATGCCCATGTTTTCGGCAAGAACTGACACCTGAGAACCTATATGTCCATAGCCTAGTATTCCCAGGGTTTTTCCACGGATTTCATAGCTGCTTGAACTATCCTTAAGCCATTTGCCACGATGAGCGGCTTCACTCTTTTCAAAGATCCTGCGAAGAAGATTGATGCAATGCGCTATTACAAGTTCCGCTACTGATCGCGTATTCGAAAAGGGAGAATTAAATACTGCGATGCCCTGATCAGTAGCCGCATTCATTTCGATTTGATTAGTTCCAATGCAAAATGCCCCGATTCCCAATAAACGATTCGCTGCTTTCAGTGCACCTGAATTTAATTGAGTTTTAGATCTGATTCCGATTAAATGTGCCTCTGAAATCATTTCCTTCAGAAGTTTAGGATCCGGAGAACCACTCATCAACTCAATATTGGAATAACCATGTTCCTTAAATAAAGCGATAGCAGAAGGATGAACACCTTCCAGCAAGAGGATATTAATTTTTTCTTTCGGAAAACTGGTTTTCTTTTTCATATCACTGCTCAAATTGTCGATTCGTTTATTCTTGCGCGAAGATAATTCATTTCCAGCGCTTTTTCATTGATTTTTCGGGCTTGAGCCCCGATTATTTTGTAAATATTTCATTCGGTTCTAGGGTATTTATTAGCTTTGCAAAACAAATAAGCACACACAAATGAATAAAGTAACTACGCTCGGTCAGTTTATTATTGAACGCCAATCTGATTTTCCTTATGCAAAGGGTGAGTTGTCCCGGCTATTAAGGGATATTGGAATTGCTGCTAAAATAGTTAATCGTGAGGTGAATAAAGCGGGTTTAGTTGACATACTTGGGGAGCATGGTTCTATCAATGTTCAGGGTGAAGATGTTAAAAAACTCGATGTATATGCGAATGATCAGTTTATTGCTGCCTTAAGTGCCGGCGGAGAAACATGTGCTGTTGCTTCTGAAGAGAATGAGGAATTGGTTCATATTGATAACCATGTTTCACGAAATGCAAAGTATATTGTATGTGTTGATCCTCTCGATGGCTCCTCCAATATTGATGTGAATGTGGCAATTGGTACCATATTTTCAATTTACAGAAGAACTTCTTTTGGAGGCGCAGTTGAAGAAAAGGATTATTTACAAAAAGGAAATGAACAGGTTGCTGCCGGCTACATAATCTACGGTTCGTCTACCATGCTCGTCTATACAACAGGAAAGGGAGTGAACGGCTTCACCCTCGATCCTAGTATCGGAGAATTTTGCCTCTCACACCCCGATATGAAATGCCCTAAGAGTGGGGTGATATATTCTATAAATGAAGGTAATTACGTTCATTTTCCGGATGGAGTAAAGCAGTTTATAAAATATTGTCAGGTTGAAGATGCGAAAACAAATCGCCCTTATGCCTCGCGTTATATTGGATCATTGGTTGCCGACTTCCATCGCAATTTGTTAAAGGGAGGAATCTTTGTCTACCCTTCTACTTTAAAATCTCCAAAAGGAAAGTTGCGCTTGCTTTATGAATGTAATCCACTTGCCTTTATTATCGAACAGGCAGGAGGAAAGGCATCTGATGGTTTTCGTCGGATTCTAGATCTGCAAGCTGTCTCTTTACATCAACGAACTCCCTTGTTCATTGGCTCGTCTGATATGGTGAATGCCGCTGAAGAATTTATGAGTAAGCATTCAATTGTTGAGGCAAAATAATATTCCGGTTCATTTTCCGTGTATTCGGATGATCACTCATCGAGACGGAATCGAAACGCGTAAGCTATTTTAATCAGATAGCCGTCATTGACATCGAAGTCAATATAGCTTGTCTCCCCATTTATTCGGATTCCTGGTTTATACTTACGCAAGACACTATGTCCTGCTTCCAAGGTAAAAACATGTTTTTTAAACATGTAAAAATCCACAAACAATTTTAAATGGTTGTCATTTATTCTGATGAATGTATTTAAAGCTTGTCTGTAACTATTGGTGATGGATCGAAAAGCAAAACCAAGATGAACCTTTTTACTTAATTTATATTCAAGATTCATACTGCCCGGAAGCAAGCCAAACAGATTCAACCGTTCATTTATATTCCAGTCAATTCCCGCCAAGGGTAAAATGAAGGGACCAAAGAACTCTGAGTTATAATACAAACCAAACTTGTATTTTAATTTTTCTGTTTTTTTTATGGACTGAACAATAGCCCCGCCCCATTGCAGACTCTCATTTATTGACTTTATTTCGGGATCCTTATTTGATCGGCTAATGAATACAAAACTTGTTTTATACTTCTCATTCTTCCACTGTTTTATAAATGCAAGGGAGAGCATCATTGATTGAAAATTGATTCGGTCAGCGTAGTCGGGTTTTAAAGAGGCACTTGAGTAAGATGGACTTATAGCAAGTACATCTTTCCTTATTTTTATTGGTATGGTAAGGGATGTTTCAAAAATGCTTGTATTAATATCTGCACTGTCGTTGGCACCATCAATGGAAGGCTTGCTCCATTGATTATGAAGGGTAAATAGATCAAAGAATGGTTGTGCTGTTGATGTTAAGACCTGCATGCACAATAAAAATGCAGAAATATGATACTTCATTCTTGATTTTCCTTTTCGCTGAATAATCGAAAGTAGTTATCTGTAAGCAGTTTTTAAAATATTCTTTCTCAATCTGCTTCTTTCTTTGCACTTTTACGCCGGGAAGAAATTCCTTTTCTATGGATCGTTTGCAATTGCTGGGATTATATACATCCCGGCCTGTCGTCATTTCAATTGTCTCAAAAATCGCTGAGCCTTTCGCCCATCGTATCCATTTATCCGGCTTTTCCGGTTCAGTGGATGCAGTGTTTGCTGCTGCTGTATTTTCTAAGGGGAATCAAACACAGCTTTTCGTTCTTGACGATAAAGAGGAAGCAGCCTATTTTATGAACGATTTTGAAAATGTACTTGGCGAGGGCCAGGCTTTTCTTTTTCCTGCTTCTTCGAGAAAGCCATTTCAGACCGAAGACCAGGATAAAGCGAGTGTATTACTGAGGGCCGAAGTATTGAGCAGATTGAACAAAGGGATAAAAACGGCTGTCTTTACTTACCCGGAAGCATTAATAGAGAAAGTGGTTACGAGACGCAACCTGGAGTTAAATTCCATAGAAATGCGTGTCGGTGAGAATTTATCCATCGAATTTGTTTCAGAGTTTCTGCTTCATCATGATTTTGAGAATGTTGATTTTGTTGCTCAGGCCGGTGAATATTCTGTGAGAGGTGGAATAGTTGATATATATTCCTTTGCCAATGAGTTGCCTTATAGAATAGAATTTTTTGGAGATAAAATTGAAAGCATACGGACATTTAGTCCCGATAGTCAGCTGTCAGTACAGGCAATGAATCATGTTACCGTCATGCCTAATGTGCAGACAAAGCTTCTTGAAGAAAGCAGAGCCTCCTTCTTTGATTTTATCCCTACAGATTGTCCCGTTTGGTTTAGAGATCTTCCTGCAACATTAACAGCGCTCCGTATTAGTTACGAGGGAAAAGATGGGACAAACAGTGATGAATCGAAGAAAACCTATTGCCTTCATTATGATTCACCGGATCAGGTAGAAGCACAGCTGGAGAAAAAAGCTGTGTTGGAGTTTGGTACAAGATTTCACTTTCCTGAGACAGAAAAATTCACTTTTCAAACATCACCACAGCCTTCATTCAATAAAAATTTTGATTTTCTAATTGAAAATTTATTGAAGAATGAGGACAAGAAAATTACTAATATACTTTTTGCTGATTCTGCCAGACAGATTGAACGACTATACTCTATTTTTGAAGACCTTGAAAAGAAGCATAAGATTACCCGCAAAGTAAATTTCACCACCATGCTTTTTTCTTTGCATCAGGGATTCATTGATGCGGATTTAAAATTGGCCTGTTACACAGATCATCAGATATTTGACAGGTATCATCGCTTTCGTCTCAAGAAAAATTATAGTAGGTCTGAAGCGCTTACGTTAAAGGAACTATCTTCTTTAAAGCCCGGCGATTTTGTCACGCATATTGATCACGGAGTTGGACGATTTGCCGGTCTTGAGAAAATTGATGTGAACGGTAAGCCTCAGGAAGCTGTTCGTCTGGTCTATAAGGATAATGATATCTTATATGTAAGTATCCACTCCTTACACAGAATTTCAAAGTATACAGGAAAGGAAGGAACAACTCCCTCTTTGCATAAGCTGGGATCAAAAGCCTGGGCAACACTTAAGCAAAAAACAAAGAAGAGGGTAAAAGATATAGCCAAGGATCTTATCGCCTTATATGCTAAGCGAAAAGCTACCAAGGGTTTTGCATTCAGTCCTGATACTTATCTGCAAAATGAATTAGAGGCAAGTTTTATCTATGAAGATACACCTGATCAGGAAAAATCCACCCGTGATGTGAAACGCGATATGGAGAAAGAGTATCCCATGGATCGTCTGATTTGCGGTGATGTGGGTTTTGGGAAGACAGAAATTGCTGTTCGGGCTGCTTTCAAGGCCGTAACCGATGGTAAGCAGGCTGCAGTTTTGGTTCCTACTACTATCCTAGCTTTGCAGCATTTCAATACTTTTCGGGATCGCTTGAAGGAATTCCCATGTACTGTCGATTATATTAATCGTTTTAAAAGTCCTGCACGACAAAAAGAAACCCTGCAAAAACTGGCTGACGGGAAAATTGATATTATAATTGGTACACACAGGCTTTTAGGAAAGGACGTTCAATTCAAAGATCTGGGCCTGATGATTATTGATGAAGAGCAAAAGTTCGGAGTTGCAGCAAAAGAAAAGCTAAAAGCAATGCGGGTAAATGTGGATACGCTTACTCTTACCGCAACACCGATACCTCGTACGCTTCAGTTTTCATTAATGGGAGCAAGGGATCTAAGCATAATTAATACTCCGCCTCCAAACCGTTATCCTGTAACCACAGAGATTCATTTATTTGACGAGAAAACAATTCAAAATGCAATTGAGTATGAAATAGCACGCGGCGGACAGGTTTTTTTCGTGCATAACAGAGTGCAGGATATTCATGATATGGCAGACAAGATTCGAAAACTTGTTCGTGGATCTCGTGTGTCAGTCGGGCATGGACAAATGGACGGAGATAAGCTGGAAGAAATCTTATTGGATTTTATTGATGGAAAAAGTGATGTTCTTGTTGCCACTACCATTATTGAATCCGGCTTGGATATTCCAAATGCAAATACCATTATAATTAATCAGGCACAAAATTTCGGACTAAGCGATTTGCATCAGATGAGAGGCCGGGTTGGACGATCAAATAAAAAAGCCTTTTGTTACCTCCTCACACCGCCATTAACTGTTCTTACTTCCGAGGCCCGTCAGCGATTGAAAGCCATCGAAGAATTTTCAGATTTAGGTTCCGGTTTTAATATTGCCATGCGTGATCTGGATATTCGTGGTGCAGGGAATTTATTAGGAGGGGAACAAAGTGGGTTTATTTCAGAGATAGGTTTTGAAATGTATCATAAAATTCTCGATGAAGCCGTACAGGAACTGAAGGATACTGAATTCGCAGGTGTGTTTGAAGATAGTTCTCCCCAACGTAAATTCGTAAGCGATTGTCAGATTGATACAGACCTTGAGATATTATTGCCGGCGAATTATGTAAACAGCGTTTCAGAAAGGTTGTTGCTTTATAAGGAACTTGACGGCCTTTCATCGGAGGAGGAAATTCTGGAATTTGAAACGAAGTTGCGCGACCGATTTGGTCCATTGCCTGTGCAAGGGGCGGCATTATTGTCTACGATAAGACTCAGATTAAATGCTGAGAAACTTGGTTTTGAAAAGATACTTTTAAAAAATAAACGATTCATCGGATATTTTGTAACAAATCAAGCTTCTCCCTTCTATCAATCAGAAGTGTTTTCTAAAATTCTAAAATTTGTTCAGGTCAACACACAAAAGGTACGTCTGAAAGAAGAAAAGAAAAAGCTATCGCTTACGATCCGGGATATAGATTCCGTAGAGGCGGCCAATGAACAATTGATAAAATTATTGTAATTATTTTAGCTGTCAAGCGTAATCCGGATCCTTCCTTCGGCCAGTTCAAAAATGATCAGCTTTCCATCGATTGAATGCTTGCCTCCACCTTCAACTGAGACAGGGGTGCTTCGTAATGGCAACATAATAGCCAATCCTTCCATCCTCTTTGGTACGTTCACAGTAACAACTCTTCTTCCGCCTTCATAATTGATGTCGAGGCTTACTTCATTTCTTGCGGCCCACCATAATCCGAAATCTCGAATGGTTCCGAACCAGGCTTCCTCTTTCATTGCAGCAATAAATTCCTTCTCAACCTTTAAACCTGTTTTGTTCGGATGTACTTGTCCGATGTAGCACCCTCCATACCGTGCAATTTTTTTTGCCAGTGCTATTGCAGATTCTGCTCTGTCGGCAGTGAAAGGAGGTAATTCATCACCATTTGTAACAGGAAATTCGAATGCGTCGAGTTCTGAATCATATTCGCGGTTGTAATTTAGTTGGTAAGGAAAATGTGATAAAACAGAGTTTGCAGACGTTGAACTGCTAAACCGATATCCGCTAGCCATCAGGCTTTGAGGATAAGTAAATGGTGTATACAAATAAGAAGAGCGGAAGCAAAGCGTGTTTATACCGGGAACCATTCTGTCGATGAGAAATCTGCTCACGCGCATTTCTCCGAAAATACTTCCATAATAAGTTTTATCCCAGCCCATCACATAAGGCTTGTAAGTTGGATAGAATTCAGAACCTGTTCCTTGTTCAAATTGATCGAAGAGGGGAGAACCGCTAACCCCATTACTTTGTACATCCATTCCTAAGTCGTGCAGGTCTTTGATTATTTTAAAATCATCTGCCGAACGAAAGATAAAATCCTTTCTGTCTTTGATATATTTTGTCTGAATAAAATAAGTAGAGCGAACACCAAGTTTCTTTTCCTCTGAAGCATAGGCACGGGAATTTTCGAGGGCTCTTCTGAAATTAATGTTATGTGTAATACACACTGCCAGGTTTTTATTGTAGGGAACAGTGCTCACATAAGCAGCATTCCTGTCATTGTGCATGTAGATTTGTTTGATGAGCCTTAAGACTACATCAACTGTCGGCTCAAAGTCATTAGCCGTGGAGCGGTTAAAATCCTCGTGACGAATATTGTTTGCTTTTAACAAAAGATAGCCAATATCAAACCCGAAAGCAAAGGCACTGCCACTTTCAAAAAATTTTTGTGTCACAGCCGCCGATTTATCCTCATATGTTGCAAGCGGAGGTAATTGTGTTTTCGAATAACTGTATGTCCCGATGGTTTCTTTGAACCTAACCTTATTGCCTATCGAGATTGTTAATTCTTTGCTCAGGTCAAATTGTTTAGTGTAAACATTCTCCGAGTCAGGTAGAATTTTTATTTGGAAATGTTGTTTAGAAGGGACCGGTTCTTCAAACCCGAATACTTCATTCAGTGCTCCCAATACCTGGATGCCGATTAAGGTACCACCATTTCTTGGAAAAGCTGCCAGAGCCTGCAAGGCTTCCGGACTGAGTGCTGAACCAGAAATAATCGGATAAACCATCACCACCTTGTGTTGAATGGCTCTGCGGTAATCTGTTGTAATAATAAATGGTACTCCGATTGTTTTCAGGCCATGTGCTACGCCAAGCCAGGAAGCAGTTGAATCAGTAAGTAAAATGGCCAACCTGTTAGTGCTGCCTTGAGAGTATTTTTGCCATGAGGTTGGTATGCGGGCAGGAAAGGCTGAAACATCTTCCGGTCCACGAACATCATTCATAATAAATTGTTCGTTCTTTCTTAACTCGTAATTTTCCGGATAATTAGTGTCCTTAAGAGCTCCAATCTCATCTCCCTGGCGATCGGATCCACATCCGGAAAGCATTATAAAAAAGACTATGCTGAAAAAAAGTTTCGGCAATATATTTTGTTGAACACAATGATTCATAGACCGAATTAAATGAGCAATTTTGATTACAGGCAAACTTATAAAAAAAAAGAAAGAAATTGGGTTTATATCGCTTGGCTATCCATTAAAATTAAACAAAATGCTTGCTTGAATCAGAAGCTGATCCTTGACTATATACTGATTAACTCTTTAAGCAATTAATCAATAGCCGAGCAATTGACTTGAAAATAACAATTTAAGATAAGTCTTGGTTCCTTTTACGGCCAATTGAAAACTACAGGATTATTCGAAGAATTAAGCGTGCGCTGCGGGTACTCTTTTAGTTTGCCCGAATCGCATCCACCGGATTCATTCTTGATGCTTGATGTGCAGGGATATAACCACTTAATATGCCAACAGTAGCAGAGATTAGGATACCCATAAGAATGTTAGAAAAAGTCAGTACAAAGGTAAAGTCCATGAATAGTGAAATGGCCTGCGCCAGGAGATATACGAGCAGCAATCCTAACAAACCACCGATTATGCATAACACAACTGATTCAACCAAAAACTGTAAAAGGATAAAGTAATTTTTTGAGCCGAGAGATTTTTGAATACCTATGATGCTGGTGCGTTCTTTAACTGATACAAACATGATGTTTGCAATGCCGAATCCGCCTACCATTATCGAAAATCCACCGATAATCCAGGCGGCAATTCCCAGTGTTGAAAATACCTGCTTCATGCTATTGGTTAGCAAGCTGGTTTCATTGAGTGCGAAATCATCGTCTTCTTTAGGTTTTAATTTACGGATGGATCGCATGGCTCCTCTCAAATCATCACGGAGTTCCGGAAGGCCAACATTCGGCTTAGCCTTTACCATAAAATAGGGTTCCATCGATTCCGAACGGAGATTCACTAAGTTACGTGCAAAGTTTAAGGGTATAATCACTTGACTGTCCGACGAATTACCTACTAAACTACTGCCTTCTTTCTGTATAACTCCTACAATGGTAAATTTGGTACCTCTGACTGCTATTTCTTTTCCCAGTGCAGACTTCCCTTTGAACAGTGCAGAGGCTATGTCCGAGCCAATCAAGGCAATAGGCGGACCGCTCACACTTTCATGCTCAGAAAAGTATCTTCCCTCTTCAATTTCAAAACTTTTAATTTGATCATACTGGTGTGATACACAAAGAATCTCCGAGTTCTCCACAGCATTGCTTAAATACTTAATTGTCTCCCCACTTATGGATGCAACAAATGCAATGGATTCTTCCCGGTCAGATTTTCTTTGTAATTCGGCCATCTCTTTATAGCCCGGCAATGGCCTGTTCATGTATTTCCACCAGGGATATTCATCTCCTCCTTCCGGTACCCATGGCCACTTCTGAACATAAATGACATTGTCGCCCAGTGATTCAACATCACTTCGGATTTTTTTTTCCAAAGCATCAGTCACAGTAAATACAGATATGATAGCAAAGATGCCAATGGTAATCCCGAGTAGTGACAAAAAAGTTCTGAGCTTGTTGACGCGCAAAGCTTCAAAGGCAAACAAAAAACTTTCTTTAAACAGGCGAAGAAAAAGGCTAAATTCTGACTTCATCAACGCAAATGTATTGAAAGCTATCCATTCTCTGCAGATTTAACAGAGTTTAATGAATTTTGATCTCCAGATGAATATTTTTGTCCGGAGTTGAATCAGTTTTGTCAATTTTTATTCAATAAGCATGTCGTCAATGCTTTCTATTTCCATTTGAAAAGCACTTGAAATATATTATTCCGATTCTTACGATTCATAAACTCCTTTTAGCTGGATAAATGAGCTCCGTTTGAGCAGACGAAAGAAAATTTCAAGTGTGTATTTTATATTTTCGCTGACGCAAATCAAGCTTTGATTTTATATAAATTTGCAATCGATTTATTAGAATGAAAAACGAAAAAAAGATCAGAAATGCGCTTATTTCTGTCTACCATAAGGACAAGCTTGAGCCAATAGTTCGAGGGCTTCATCAATTGGGAGTAAAACTCTTCACCACCGGAGGAACACAGACCTTTATTGAAGAGCTGCAAATACCTGTAATCCCTGTAGAAACCCTTACCGACTATCCTTCTATTCTTGGAGGGAGGGTAAAAACTCTACACCCTAAAATATTCGGCGGGATTTTGAGTAGGCGTCATAATCCATCTGATATTCTGGAGATGGAGGAGTATAACATCCCGGAAATAGACCTTGTGGTTGTTGATTTATACCCATTTGAAGCCACATTGGCCTCGGGAGCCGAAAAACAGGAAGTCATCGAAAAAATTGATATCGGTGGAATCTCGCTTATACGTGCCGCTGCGAAAAATTTTGATGATGTGTTGATTATTCCATCGCTGGAGCAATATTCATTTTTAGAAGAGATCATACAAAATAAAAGTGGTGTGAGCACTCTTCAAGACAGGCAAACAATGGCTGCACATGCATTCGGAATATCCTCTCATTATGATACCCAAATATTCCGCTACCTGAATATTGAGGTAGGGATCCCTTCATTCAAAGAGAGCATTCAATCTGCAAAAGTATTACGCTATGGTGAAAACCCTCATCAACAGGCCACCTTCTTCGGTAATCTGGATGATTGCTTTACACAACTCAGCGGCAAGGAACTTTCGTATAATAATTTACTCGATATTGATTCGGCTATCAATCTGATGGCTGAGTTTACTGAACCAAGCTTTGCAATTCTTAAGCACAATAATGCATGCGGCGTGGCTTCAAGAACCACGGGCACTGAAGCCTGGAATGCAGCCTTAGAGGCAGATCCTGTTTCAGCTTTCGGAGGTGTTCTTATCTGTAATTTTGAAGTGGATGTGGCACTTGCAAAGGAAGTGAATAAACTGTTTTTTGAAGTCCTGATTGCACCGGCTTTTAGTATGGATGCCTTAGAAATCTTGTCACAGAAAAAGAATAGGATTCTGCTTCAGCAAAAGAATTTTAAATCGCGACCAAGGCAATTCCGTACTTTATTGAATGGGCTTGTAGAGCAGGACAAGGATGTTTATGTGGAATCGAGCTCGGATTTGAAAAATGTTACTAAACGCCAGGCTTCAACTTTGGAAACAGAAGATCTTCTATTCGCCATGAAGCTGGCAAAGCATACAAAGTCCAATACCATTGTACTGGCTAGAAACAAACAGCTGTTAGCCAGTGGAACAGGTCAGACGTCCAGAGTTGATGCTCTCCGGCAAGCTATCGTCAAAGCAAAGTCCTTTGGCTTCAGTCTGAAAGGCGCCGTGATGGCAAGTGATGCGTTTTTCCCTTTTCCGGATTGTGTGGAAATAGCCTCAAATGAAGGCATAGAAGTCGTTATTCAACCCGGAGGTTCTGTGAAAGACCAGGAATCCATTGACTACTGCGATTCCCATAATATGGCAATGCTAACAACAGGAATACGGCATTTCCGCCATTAAAAAGTGGGAGTAAATGCCCTGTGAAACAGAACTTTCAAGTAGAATATTGCGTAAAGGGGGATGCTCCTAAAGCATCAAGAAAAAAATAAACTGAAATTCGAATATAAAGCATGGGATTGTTTGATTTTTTAACCCAGGAAATTGCCATCGATCTGGGAACGGCAAATACCTTAATCATCCACAACGACAAAGTTGTGGTCGATGAACCATCAATTGTCGCTATCGACAGAATGACGGGAAAAGTTATTGCCGTAGGTAAGCAGGCAATGATGATGCATGGAAAAACCCATGAGAATATCAAAACTATTCGCCCACTCAAAGACGGAGTGATTGCAGATTTTGATGCAGCCGAGCACATGATTCGTGGAATGATAAAAATGATCAATCCGAAAGGAAGTGTTTTCACGCCCTCTCTGAAAATGGTTATTTGTATTCCTTCAGGGATCACAGAAGTAGAAAAGCGAGCTGTACGGGATTCGGCCGAACATGCAGGTGCGAAAGAGGTCTATCTTATCCATGAGCCAATGGCTGCTGCTATCGGAATTGGAATAGACGTTGAAGAGCCGATGGGAAATATGATCATCGATATTGGAGGTGGTACCAGTGAAATTGCTGTCATAGCCTTAGGCGGTATCGTGTGTGACCAGAGTATTCGGGTTGCAGGTGATGGATTCACGAATGATATATGGGATTATATGCGTCGACAGCATAATATTCTTATCGGGGAGAGGTCTGCAGAAAGAATTAAAATTGAAGTCGGCTCAGCTTTACCTGAATTAGAAAACCCTCCACCTGACTTTGCAGTCCACGGTCGTGATCTGATGACCGGAATTCCAAAAGAGATTACAGTGAGTTATTCAGAGATTGCTCATGCTCTTGATAAATCGATTTCTAAAGTAGAAGAAGCAATTTTAAAGGCCCTTGAAATGACCCCACCGGAATTGTCGGCCGATATATACCGCACAGGTATCTATCTCACTGGCGGAGGTGCCTTACTTCGGGGTCTGGATCAACGGATTGCCATGAAGACAAAATTACCCGTTCATATTGCGGAAGATCCTCTTCGGGCTGTTGTCCGCGGAACCGGCATTGCCTTGAAAAATATAGGGCGATTCAAGTTTCTCATTCCTTGAGGTCAATTGATTCTTATTAATACCAGGAAGCCTGAGAATGACCGGAACACGAAAATAAACAATGCGTAATCTCTTTCTGTTTCTTTGGAGATACAATTTTTTCATATCCTTCCTGCTACTGGAAGTTGTATGTGGATTTCTTATTGTGCGCAATAATAATTTTCAACATGCGAGCTTTCTGAATTCAACGAACTACGTCGCTTCAGAGGTGAATTCTCTGGTGAGCTCGGTTACAGACTATATTAATCTCCGTACTACCAATGATGCTCTTGCCCGTCAGAATGCAGGATTGAAATCTCTTATACCTGATGTGTATTATATTGACAGTGCACTGACAAGAATAAAAAGCGATACTATTTTTAAACAGCAGTATACCTTTATCAATTCCAGGGTGGTGAATAATTCTGTAAACAGAAGGAATAATTACCTCACTCTCAACAAAGGTTCAAATCAGGGAATTAAACCTGAAATGGGCGTCATTTCCGGAGATGGAATTGTTGGAATTGTTAAAGACGTATCGGAGCACTACTGTTCCGTTATTTCATTTCTCCACAAAGACTCCCGTGTGAGTGCAAGAATAAAAAAGAATGGATACATAGGCTCGATGGTTTGGGGAGGCTATGATGAGAAGGAAGCTTCCTTAAGGGACATCGCAAAGCACGTACAGGTTGCAAAGGGAGATACAATTGTTTCCAGTTCATTTTCATCGATCTTCCCGGAAGGAATATTAATTGGAATAGTTTCTGAAGTGAACCCGGAGACAGGTGATAATTTTCAGGATATAAAAGTAAATTTGAGCACGCAATTCGGTACACTTACCTATGTTTATATTGTAACCAATTTACTCAAAGAGGAACAAAAGGCATTGGAGGAGCTTCAGAAAAATGATCGTTAAAATAATTCAGATTCTTATTCGTTTTATTTTTCTCTTGGCAGTACAGGTGCTGGTTCTAAATCATATCCAATGGAGCGGATACATAAATCCATATGTATATGTATTTTTTATCCTCATGCTGCCGATTGAAATTCCGAATTGGTTGTTGCTTCTCACCGCATTCTTCACCGGTCTCGTCATTGATATGTTTGCCAATACAGGTGGTATGCATGCCGCAGCCTGCGTGTTCACAGCATTTGCACGACCGGGAGTCCTGAGATTGATTGCGCCGCGCGATGGCTACGAGCCCGAAACAAACCTTAGCCCGCAAGTTATGGGTGTTAAATGGTTCATCACCTATGTGTCCATTCTCATTTTATTGCACCACCTTGTTTTCTTTTATGTAGAAGTTTTTCGTTTTAGTGAATTCTTTGTCACTTTTTACAAGGCAATATTAAATTCTATCATCACTATCATTCTGATCGTGCTGGGACAATATTTATTTGGCAGATCACTCAAGCGTCATGAACGTATCGTCGGGTAGAAATTCGGTCATCTTCATTATTTTTATCTCAGTAGGGATAATCTATCTCATCCGTTTGTTTTACCTGCAGGTTGTTGACCAGAGTTATACTGCTTCAGCAACAAATAATGTAATGCGATTGATTACGGATTATCCTTCTCGTGGATTAATCTACGACCGTAAAGGGGAATTACTGGTGTACAATGAACCGGTATATGATCTGATGATTACTCCCCGACAGGCCAAAAATCTGGATACACTTGAACTCTGCAGACTGATCGGCATCAGCATAGAAGAGTACGTTGAGAAATTTAACAAGGCAAAGTCTTACTCAGCGTACAAAGCTTCTTTGTTTGAAAAACAATTGTCGGTTGAAACCTATGCGGCTTTGCAGGAGAAACTTTATAAGTTTCCCGGATTTTATGTTGAAGCAAGAACTCTGAGAAAGTACCCGTTGCCCATTGCCGCGCATTTGTTCGGATATATCGGAGAAGTAGACACAAGTATTACGCGGCAGGATTCATACTATAAAGATGGTGACTATATCGGTAAAAGTGGGATAGAAAAATCTTATGAAAAAGAGTTGCGCGGACGCCGGGGTGTGAGAAGAGTAATGGTTGATGTGTTCAACAGAGAAAAAGGAAGTTTTCAGAACGGAAAATATGATACTGCTTCTGTGGCAGGAGAGAATTTAAAATTGTCAATTGATGGTGAGTTGCAATTTTATGGAGAGCAACTTATGCGTAATAAGGTAGGAAGTGTTGTTGCCATTGAACCATCAACCGGTGAGATATTGTGCATGGTAAGTTCACCTGCTTATGATCCGAATTTATTAGTCGGACGCACACGAACAAAGAATTATCTTTCTCTTCTCAGAGATCCTTACAAGCCTCTGTTTAACAGATCACAAATGGCTACTTATCCACCCGGTTCAACATTTAAACTGGTAATGGCTCTGATTGCCCAGCAGGAACAAACATTGTTCCCATCTACAAGATATCCTTGTTACGGAGGCTATCCGCCGGGTGGAGGAAGACCTAAGTGTCACCCGCACTCTTCCCCTCTCGATTTAAAGGCTTCTATCGCTCAGAGTTGCAATTCTTATTATAGTTATGTTTTCCGTTCGGTAATTGACAATAACAAATACAAAAGTACAGCTGATGCATTCGCTTTCTGGAGAAAAAGCATTGAAAAATTTGGAATAGGAATTCGTTTGCCTTCTGATCTTCCAAATGTATTGAAGGGCTCCGTTCCTTCCATTGAATACTACGATAAATATTTTGGGAAAGGGCAGTGGAGATCTTCAACTATTATTTCACTTGGAATAGGTCAGGGAGAGTTAGGAATTACGCCTTTGCAAAATGCGAATATTATAGCCGGCATTGCAAACAGAGGTTATTATTATACCCCACATGTTGTGAAAGCCATTGGAGACGAAATGTATTTACCGGAGGAATTTCGAATCAGGAATTCTTTTGGTATTGACAGGAAGTATTTCGACATCGTTGTTGATGGAATGGAAAGTGTAGTGGAAAGCGGAACAGCAGCTTCAACCCGCATAAAGGGAATTATTGTGTGTGGTAAAACAGGAACCGCACAAAACCCGCACGGGAAAGACCATTCAATGTATGTAGCGTTTGCACCAAAATACAATCCTAAAATTGCAATTGCCGTATCTGTTGAAAATTCGGGCTTTGGATCTCAATGGGCTGCTCCTATTGCTTCCCTTTTAATCGAACAGTATCTTACAGACACGATCACTCGTCCGGAAATGGATAAACGCATGCGTGAAGGTGTTATTCTACCTGAAATTGCACTACCAAAAGTACCAGTGGAAAAAGAGAAAAAGATTACTCAGAAAAGTCCCGCAATCCCGGTGAAAGCAATAACCCGTGTGAATTAAATTATCAATGCGCGATCAGAAAAACATACTGCAAAATATTGACTGGGTTCTTGTCGCCTTATTCAGCGTAATGGTACTCATTGGATGGGTCAACATTTATGCCGCTGTTTACAATGAAGAACATAGCAGTATTTTCGACTTGTCTCAAAGTTATGGAAAGCAGGCATTATGGATTATTGGTGCCTGTATTCTGGCCCTCATGATTCTGGTCATCGATGGAAAATTTTATGCAGCATTCTCCTACGCAATTTATGTGGTTTTCATTTTATTGTTGATTTCCACCTTTGCTTTTTCCCGAGATGTAAAAGGTTCATTTGGTTGGATTGATATCGGAGCATTTAAATTGCAGCCGGCAGAGTTTGCCAAATTCGCCACTAATATGGCTCTGGCAAAATACCTGAGTACGCTTGATATACGAATGCAGGATTCGAGAACTAAATTGATTTCAACACTTATATTAGGATTGCCTGCTGTGATTATTCTATTGCAGAATGATACCGGTTCAGCACTGGTCTTCGCTTCTTTTATTTTCGTTTTATACAGAGAGGGACTTTCAGGAAATATTTTACTGCTTGCACTTGTCTCAGTTGCCTTGTTTATTCTTGCCCTCCTTGTTAAAAATTCCACACTCATTGGAATTCTGATTGGATTGGCGCTTGTATTTATTCTTATGGTTAGAAAAAACAAGCGTAATATTATCGTCATTGTCTCCGGTGCAATTATCGCTATTGGAATGGTGTATAGCGTCGACTATGTATACAATGATGTATTGCAGGCGCATCAACGCACTCGTATTGATGTACTTCTTGGAAAGGAGCTTGATTTAAAGGGTGCCGGCTATAACGTGAATCAAAGTAAGATTGCTATTGGATCCGGTGGATTGTTCGGGAAAGGATTTCTTCAAGGCACTCAGACAAAATATGATTTTGTACCCGAGCAAAGTACCGATTTTATTTTTTGTACTGTAGGTGAGGAGTGGGGTTTTATGGGAAGCCTTGTTGTTATTGGGCTATTTATGGCACTGCTGGGCCGGATTATTTTCGTTGCGGAACGACAACGCTCACAGTATTCCCGAATTTACGGCTATGGTGTTGCATCGATCATATTTTTTCACCTTATGATTAACATTGGCATGACTATAGGGCTTGCTCCTGTTATAGGAATTCCATTACCATTTTTTAGTTATGGGGGCTCTTCACTGTGGTCATTTACTATTTTGTTGTTTATTTTCATTAAACTTGATTCATACCGCTTACAGATATTGCGTTAAAATTCATAGTGGAATCTTCATCTGAAGTACCATCAGTTATCTTTATTTCGTGAACAAATCGGATCGATATGTTGACCAGCCATGTAAGCAAAACCAGAATCAGTCCAGGGGAATCTGTGAAAGGAACGGAACTGAGAGAAGGGATTTTCAACCTTATCCAATTGGAGTACCCGGATTTTACAAAAGAGTGTCTGATTTCTATTGATGAGTTAAATCATTACAGACGACAGTACCTTACCTGGCTTATTGCTCAGGAGAAAGGGGAGCTGATTCATTTGCATCAGGATGTTTTAGATTCAATAAAAAACAACTCCATTCTGTCTGAAAATATTCAGGATGAAATTGAAGCTGAATTAACAATCGGTGAGCGGCTGGCAGACAGAATTGCAGTGTTCGGAGGAAGCTGGACCTTCATCATCACCTTCTTTTCATTTATCCTTCTCTGGATGGCAATAAACATTTGGATTCTTGCCACAAAACCCTTCGATCCCTTTCCTTTTATTTTATTGAATCTTATTTTATCCTGTCTTGCTGCAATACAAGCTCCTATTATTATGATGAGTCAAAACAGACAAGAACAAAAAGACAGAAAGCGCGCAGAACATGATTATAAAATTAATTTGAAAGCAGAGCTTGAGATTAAATTATTAAGCGAAAAAATGGATCACTTGCTGATTCATCAGAATAAAAAACTTCTGGAGATTCAGGAAGTTCAAACTGATTACCTAGAAGATTTAATGAAGGAGTTGAAAAAGAAGTAAAAATGGAGCATCGAAAACAAAAGCTTGTACCCCTGAGACATTTTTTTCTGCGAATGTTTCGTTACGGACTCTTTGCGCTTGCTTTAATTTCTGTTTCTCTTGGAATAGGAATAATCGGCTATCATCATTATGCACAACTCAATTTTCTTGATAGTTTTCATATGTCTTCAATGATTTTAACCGGAATGGGTCCTGTAACAGAAATGAAGTCGGAGGAGGCTAAAATCTTTTCGTCCTTTTATGCATTGTATAGCGGTGTTGCCTTTTTAAGTATTACAGCTGTCTTCCTTGCGCCGGTCGTACATCGCATTCTCCATATTTTGCAAGTGGAACCTGACAATAAGCAAGATTGAAGTTATTATTGCCGCCATTTTTTTTCATCTAAAGAGCCTTATTTTTAAATGTTTTTGAGGTTTTTTGTATGTTCTTCATTTTCAACCTTCTTCATGACAATTCTAAGACACTTTCATGATAAATGCACTTTATCTTTCTGTAAACAAACCAGACATGAAAAAACTTTATACCCTAGCCATTTTAGCCACAGCCTTGGTTTTGGCCTCTTGTTCACGTGAATCTGATGAGTCAACAGCACTCTCGGATGAAGCACTCATTTCAGTCGTTAATCAAACTGAAGTCCTTGATGTAGGAGTTTCCATAGCAAGAATGAAATCCCAGGATTTTCGTATCCGAATGAATGCCATTGCGAAAAACAGTTTATCCGCTGAAGGAAATATGTCCGTCACCTATGCGGTTAATTCTATGTTGGTTAAAGAATATCTCAATACCAAAGGGGAAGTTACAGGTTACGATGTAATGTATAAAGCACCGGCAGATCCAAATTCTTCCGGCGGTTGGCTTTGGGCAAGTTATGATCAGGATGGACACCCAACCTATAGTGTAAATTTGCGCGGAGCAAATTGTAATTCCTGCCATGTGAAGTCAAGTACCTTAGTGCTTGACGGGAAAAATTAAACTCTCTCGCTCTCAAATATTACCCGTCTTGAAAAGGACGGGTTTTTTTTTAAGGAATTTTCAAGAGAGATGCTTACATTTGAAGATCATGTGTATTCAAATCTCCGGTTTTTCCTCAGACATTTTTAGATCCAGGATAAAGTTAGCTTTTATCTTCCTTTTTCTCATCATGCTCGGTTCTTGCACGAATGATAAAGCAGAAAGGGTAAGTTTGAGTGATGCTGCATTGCTTGATCTCATTAAGTCAAGTGCCGGTTATCAGTATTACAAAAATACCGAAGATACTTTGATCAGCGATCCAAGCAGTCCACATGGTAGTTTTGTGAGAATTCGTTTCAATCAAACAGCAGCCGCTGCGATGAATTCGGATATGAGCGCTCTCGGTGGATCCAGATTTCCGGATGGATCGATAGTGGTGAAAGAAATCTATGCTACATCAGGGGGTGATATTAAATTCTATGCTGCTATGTTCAAAACCAGCATGGATGAAAATACCGGAGGTGATTGGATTTGGGGGGAATACCGTGGCAACGGAGAAACTTTTTACTCAACATCCAAGAAGGGAGCTGACTGCACGGCTTGCCACGGAGCCAGTGGAAATGTTGATTTGGTGAGAACCTTTTCATTGCATTAAACTAATTTCCTGTTTTTAATGAAAGTAAATACCAATAGCTGGAATCGGATACGCTATACATTTTACACACCGATTTATGATTTGATTGGGAAATATTTTGCAGCTTCAAGAAAAGCTTCTGTGAATTCTTTGGAAATAAAATCAGGGGATAAAATATTAATTATAGGTGCAGGAACGGGACTTGATCTGGAATTTCTTCCTCAGGATTGTGAAATCACACTTACAGATATCACTCCTTCAATGTTTGAAAAAGTCAGACGCAGAAATAGTAAATTGAAACGAAATATTGTCGTGTTGGTGATGGATGGGCAAGACTTAACTTTTTCTGAGAATAGTTTTGATAAAATAATCCTTCACCTCATTCTTGCTGTAATTCCTGATCCTGTTGCTTGTCTTCGTGAAACCGAACGTGTTCTTAAAGCAGGTGGGAGGGTAGCAGTATTTGATAAATTTTTGCCAAAAAATAAAAAGGCAGGGGTAGTCCGAAAGTTTTTCAATTTATTTACCAATTTGTTTTTTAGTGATATCACCAGAGATTTCGAATCCATTCAGACAAAAACAATTTTCCGGATCTTGTCGGATGTCCCTGCTGATTTCAGGGGAAATTTCAGAAGGATTTTGTTGAGCAAGTGATCTGCTGCACATTCTGATTGAAGGCGGGTGTTGCTATGTTTTTTATCCTGAGCTTTGATTGATTCAGTAATGTAAGTGGCAGAGGTTTTTCGTTCCGGAAGGAGCAAAAAAAAGTCCCCTGAACAATCAGGGGACTTAGTAAATTAAATATGAATTTTCTTAGTAAAACTTGCCGCGATTATCTTCGATGTTTGCCTTTTCTTTTAGTGCATTGAAGACCTCATACTCGCTTCTTGATTTACGCTGATCAACCAATTGTTTGATGTTAGCGCTGTAATCAGTGATAGCGGCAGGCTCAGTGAAGGATTTAACGAAGATTACAATTACTCCATTTTCTCCTTTGATTGGTTTTGATAAGCTTCCGGCCTTCATCCCGAATATGGTTCCTACAGCTTTATTTTCATTTCCCAATCCCTGAATGTATGGATTCTGAAAATTGATTGCATCGGCATCGCTGCTGTTTACATTTAATTTCTGCGCCAATGCTTCCATCGTGGTGGCACCTGCGGCTTTAATTTTTTCAGCCAGAATCTCCGCCTTCTTATCTTTACGAACTTCCGCAGTTACTTGCTCACGTACACTTTCAAGAGGCAGGGTTCCTTTATCCTTAATATCGACAAGTTTGGCTATAACATATTTTTCTCCAAGACTAAACGCTTTGGAAACATCGCCCTTCTTAGCCTGATAAACCCAACGAACAAGTTCACGTGGTGATTCAAGACCGGGAATGTTTTTATCAGTTTCACGGATGTTATCAGCGATACGCTTGTTCAGGCCTTGTTTGATACAAGCACTGTCAAATAAAATGGCTGTATTGTTCATCGAAGCAAACTGATTTGCCTTTCCATAAATATTATCATAGGTTTTTTGCGAAGCTTCAACTTTCCGCTCCAGCGTTGCAACCTGAATTTGTTTTGATGGAACACCTTTATCCATTATTTCAATGAGGTGAACACCAAACTGTGATGTAACGATTGGCATATCGCCTTTCTTGCCTTCAAAACATGCATCGTTAAACGGCTTAACCATAGCTCCTGATCTGAACCAACCCAGGTCTCCGCCCTTGGCACCTGATCCGGGATCCTTCGAGAATACCTGAGCCAGATCTGCAAACTTTGCTCCACGCTTGATAGCGGATTTTAGACTGTCGGCAGTATTTCTTGCTTTTGTCGTGTCTCCATTTTCAATTGAAATCAGGATATGTCTTGCCTTAACTGAATCCGGAATAAATCGGTCTGCAACCAATTTTGAAATTTTAAATATATCTCCATCCATATAAGGACCTACCATTTTTCCGACCGGGGCATTGAAGAGGGAAGTATCAAGAGTAGCTGTCAGGCTTCCCTTTGCATGATAGGTAGAATCAAACGGAACGTCGCTGTATTGATTTACGAAATTGATGTCGTTAGTGCTTTCTGCAAACTCTGTAGCTTTTCTATTTATCCATTCTGTTACTTCCTGACGGTCCTCTGCAGATGGAGTGATATCAAAAGTTACATATTCAATTTTACGGATAGATTCAGTCTGCTTATACTTTGCAGCATTCGCACTATGATAAGCTTTCAGGTCGCTTTCTTCGACTTTTACAGTGCTATCTGCAATGGTATTATAGTCCAATCGAAGATAACTGATAGATGCTGTACGCTGAGCTTCTGTATATGCTTCTTTTGCTTCTGTGTTTGTTACGAACAAACCTGCCTTGAGCATATCTTTATATTTACTCGCAATTCTTTCTTCACGGATAGCGTCTTCAAATTGTCTCCACTGGCGCTGTGTTTTTTCATCTGCATTGGGGAGGTTCTTCAGAAATTTAACAACCGAAGCAGCATCAAACTGTCCGGTGTTTGGATCTGAAAATGCCTGCTTCACTTGTGGATGTGGATTCGCTCCTGTGCACATTTCATAAAGTTCTTCAGAGCTAACAGAGATACCAAGTTTCTTGTATTCCACCCCGAGTGTGTTTTCATTCACAAACATTCCCCATGCCTGCTCACGCAACATGTCCTGAGTGTTTTGATCAATATTATCTGATTGAGTATTGATTCTGTAGTTTTCGGTGAGCATTTCTACTCGTTTCTCAAATTCTGAATAGTGTACCTTTTCATCGGCAACTTCGCCGACAACGTCACTGTTTCCGCCGAAAATTCCTGCACCGGAAGAGAAAACATCTCCTAAAATAAAAGCAAGAAGTGAAACACCGATAAACCCGATGAGTAATCCGACGCGCTTTCTGATACTGCCAATAACTGCCATTGTAATTAATTTAATTTTTGAGTGTTAGCTTTTATTTCATTTTGATCTGATCCGCAGAACTCCTGTAAGTGTCTAAAAAATAGGCATATACAGTAAATTATAGAATAAAACCACAAAATGAGGGGCGAATATACAACCGCGAAGCCGAATTTAAAAGGAAAGCGGATAAATGCCTGAAAAATTGCTTGCTCTCAGGGAATCAGGATATTGGAAAGAACATGCTAAGGGAAAAAAGGCCAAAATCAGCTTTAATTCTTTATAAAAACGATCATAAAGAAACAGCCGCAAAAGTATCCCCTTGGCTTATATCTCCCGAAGTATACCCTTTTCGAAACCAACGCATTCTTTGCTCGGATGTTCCGTGTGTGAATGCATCAGGTACAATATAGCCCTGGGATTGTTTTTGGAGACGATCATCCCCAATGGCATTGGCAGCGTTTAGAGCTTCTTCAATGTCACCTTCATCAAGAATCGATTTCATTTTTTCCGCATGGTGAGCCCAAAGTCCTGCGAAAAAATCTGCCTGCAGCTCCAGCCGAACACTCAGTTTGTTGTATTCCTCTTCACTCATTTGACTTCGTTGTGCATGAACTTTATCAGAGATACCCAGTAAGTTCTGCACATGGTGACCGACCTCATGGGCTATCACATATGCCATGGCAAAATCACCGGGCGCATTGAAACGTGTTTTTAATTCATCGTAAAAAGATAAATCGATATAGATTCTTTGATCACCTGAACAATAAAAAGGACCGGAACTTGAAGATGCATTGCCACAAGCGGAACTCACCTGATTTCTGAAGAGAACCAAAATCGGTTCCCTGTACTGCATTCCGCCCGAAGTAAAAATGGTGTTCCATACATCTTCGTTATCTGCCAAAACAACTTTTACAAAATTTGCCGCTTCTTCGTCTGCAGCAGAAGGAATGTAGTCGCTTTGCTCATTTGTTATTTGTCCATCAGGCATTATCTGCTGAAGTACTTTGCCGGGATCTTCTCCCAGGAGCAATGAAATTATTAGCACAATAATAACTCCAATTCCGCCCCCGACAACTGTCCTTCTACCTCCTGAAGACCTGCGATCTTCAACATTTGAACTTTCTCTTCTTCCTTTCCAGCGCATGTTTTAATATTAAGCCAAAATTAAGAAATGATCTTTAGCCTTACTTGTTCAATTTTATTGTTCTTAACCTTTACGGCAGTGATAGCAAAAGGCGGTATCATAATTTCTTCTCCCGGAGTAGGGATGTTTTCATGATGATGAAAAATAAATCCTCCTAAAGTTTCATAACTTTCATGTTCAGGAAAATTCAATTCGTATTTCTTATTTAGGTAATCAATCTCAAGTCTTCCTGAAAAAAGAAACTCACTCTCACTGATTTGTTTTTCTGTTCCTTCGTTCACATCATGCTCATCCTGGATTTCTCCAAAAATCTCCTCGATGAGATCTTCGAGCGTAATCAGACCGGAGGTGCCTCCAAATTCATCTACCACTATGGCTACACTCCTGTGCTGGTTGGTAAATTGCTTTAGTAACTCATCAGCAGCCATCACTTCAGGAACAATACTCACAGGCAATAAAATTTGTTTAATGTCGTCGGGTTTTTTAAACATCTCCGTACTGTGAGCGAAACCAATGATATTATCAATATTATCCCTGTAAACCATTATGCGGCTTAGCTCGGTCTCCACAAATTTTTGTCTGAGTGCGCTAATACTTTCTTCAACATCAATTGCGATAATTTCCTTTCGTGGAATCATACATTCACGAACTTTTACATCTTTAAAATCCAATGCATTTTGAAATATGCGGATCTCAGCATCCATTTCGTCAACCTGGCTGTTTTTACTTGTAAGATCCTTGATATAAAAATCCAAATCAACTTTTCCAAAAACCGGTCTTTCGTCGGTAATTTCTATTCCCATGACGCGGCGAAGAATAAATCTTCCGATTCCGAGAACGATCCAAACAATAGGAGCGAGTAAGTAAGATATTAACTTAATTGGGATAGCCAGAAGTTTTAAAATACCATTCGGGTTGATTCGGAAAATTGCTTTAGGTAAAAATTCAGCAAACACCAGGATGATCAGTGTACTTGTGATCGTTTGAATGATGAGCAAACTTCCTTCTCCATGTAATTGCTTAGGTAAAAACGAACGCAATACATCCATGGTAAGGATATCCTGAGCCATGATGGTTCCGTAGATGACAAGTGCGACATTGTTCGCAACAAGCATGGTGGCAATAAATTTTGAAGGTGTCTTAACAAATCCCCAAATAATCTTCGCAGGAATACTGCCTTGACTACGGTCGAGTTCTATGCGGAGTTTGTTTAATGAGATGAAAGCAATCTCACTCCCAGATGCAAATGCCGAAAAGAGAAGTGAAAGAAGGATAATGGTCCAATCGGACATGTGGTTTCAGTAATTTTTACAAAGATAAGAAAAGAATAATCTGATTGATTCTCGAATCTTCCGGGCGGTTCAGAAGGTTCTGCCGCAGAATTTATCGATGCCGGGTGTACACATCAACATCAGACTTATCAGTGATATTTCGCCGCATCACGATCTTGCTTCTCGAAGCGAATTCGTTGGCGATGTCTGATATTGTACATGACGATGGCAATTAGTGTAATACCCAGCATCCATATGGCAGATTCCCAGCCCTCAATAAAAAATTGATAAACTGCAATGATTGCCGTTATTAATGCAATAATCAACCAGGATATTTCAAGAATCCTTATCATGTTTTGTATTATTTATAGGAAAAGTTCCTTTGACATTGAAAATTTTGTACTTCGAAAAATTCTGATTCGCTTCGAATCCATTCCCATAGATGATTTCATCCTTGGTGGTTATTTTCACAAATTCATCGCTTGTAAGCTTCTCTCTTTTCTCATCCCAAACTAAATGTTCAGTATTTAGCTGCTCTCCTTTTTCATTTACAACAACAACATTTTTTCTTGCTTCCATTTTTTGTTCCTTCTCATAGCGTATGCCGTAATCAGCGTCCATCCTGCTTTTCACATTCAATTGATCATCAAAAAAAGTGGCCCGTAGTCCCTTGGTCATCTCAAAGTAAGGATTCTCTGACTCAAATCGTTCCATTAATGGTGCACTTACCTCAACCTGAACTTTGGCGGAATCACTGTATATTATTTTGATGTTTTTTGCAGTTTCAATGTGGCTGTTTTCGGCTTTTGCGTAGAATTTTACCTTGCTCAAATCATTTTCACAGCCGATAAGGAATATCAGTATGACAGAGAATAAAAGGGATTTGGTCAAAAGCATCGCACAAATCTAATTGAAATGCATCAAAAGGGATAATTATTTCAATAATGAAGGTACAAATTTCTTCTGTACCTGCCATGTTTCTGTTTAGAGCTTCCTTTTGACTTGCTGTTCAAATTCTTAGCCTTGAATTAGAATGTAAGCTGTCATTTTCTGCCTTGCTCTCCTTGAATCCACAACTTACCCAACTCTTGAATGCGGTTGATCATGATACTATGGCTTTGATTCATCGGTGGAGTCGTTTCAAGTGATATTAAACCTCATATTCTGAGCTTTTTATCTGTTAATGAAAGGTTAATCTCCACAACAGAGCTTTTGATTTTAGTACTTTTGTAAGCCCAAACTCAATAATAAAAATGAAAAAACCAATTCAACTTGCTCTGATCCTCGCCACTGCATCATTTACTTTGCATTATGCATGTCAGCAAAGCGAGGCTACAAAAAGTGCAGGTATTAATCTTGCCAACTTAGACACAACGATAAGATCCTGCGACAATTTTTATCATCATGCTACCGGAGGCTGGACAAAGTTGAATCCAATTCCGGAAGATCAGGTTCGATGGGGTACTTTCAGTGAACTGGCTGAGAATAATAAAAAACACTTGTATGAACTGGCTGAAGCCGCATCAAAAAAAACGGATGCCGCTAAAGGAAGCCCTGAACAGTTAGTTGGAGATTTTTGGTATAGTGCCATGGATACTGCAAACATCGAAAAGGCGGGTGCTGCTCCTATCAAAGCCGACATGGAAAGTATTGATAAGCTTAACAACACTGACGATGTACTCAACTTTGTATCTAAACTTCAAATGTGGGGTGCAAATCCAATGTTTGGATTCTATGCAGGGCAGGATCCGAAAAATTCTGAAGTAGTTGTGCCGCAATTGTATCAGGGTGGATTATCCCTTCCGGATCGTGATTATTATTTGAATGATGATTCCCGTTCTAAATTGATTCGTGATGAATTTAAAAAACACATCACTAAAATGTTTGAGCTGTATGGACTGGATCAGGCAAGTTCAAAAAAGTACTCTGAAGTGGTCTTCAATCTTGAAAAGAATCTGGCTGCTGCTTCCATGACGCGTACAGATCAACGAGATCCATTCAAAACTTACAATAAATTTACGCTCCAGGGTTTGGATTCATTGACGCCTGCAATTTCCTGGACTACTATGATGAAGAGGATGGAAGTCACCGGTAACTATGATTACCTGGTAATAGGACAGCCGGATTTTTTAAAAGAGTTAAATAAGCAAGTAGCTACCGCCTCACTTGATGAATGGAAAATATACCTCAAATGGCATTTACTGAATCTTGCGGCAAACGTTCTCAGTAATGATTTTGTTATGCAGGATTTTTATTTCAACAACCAAATCTTAAGCGGACAAAAGCAAATTCAGCAGCGTTGGAAAAGAATGGTAAGCTTCACAGATGGATACATTGGTGATGCTTTGGGTCAATTGTATGTGGCTAAATATTTTCCGCCGGCTGCTAAGAAACGAGCTGATGAACTTGTTGCTAATTTAATGGCTGTGTATAAAGACCGTATTCAGAAATTGGATTGGATGAGTGATATAACAAAAGTTAAAGCCACTGAAAAACTAAATGCTATCAAAACCAAAATTGGTTACACCGATAAGTTTAAGGATTACAAGGGTCTGGTAATCACCCGCGATAATTTTTTCGCCAATCTTATGAATGCCACTCGATGGAATTATAAAGACATGATCGATCAGATCGGTAAACCGGTTGATCGTACTCAATGGGGCATGACTCCCCCTACAGTTAATGCCTATTATCACCCTTTACTGAATGAAATAGTTTTCCCTGCCGGAATTTTGCAACCACCATTCTTTGATTTTCATGCAGACGATGCTGTCAATTACGGAGGGATCGGTGCCGTTATTGGTCATGAGATAACGCATGGTTTCGATGATGAGGGAAGAAATTATGATGCAAAAGGTAATCTTAACAGCTGGTGGTTACCTGAAGATTCTGCGAAGTTTATGTCACGCGCTCAAACAATCATTGATCAGTTTAATGCTTATACGGTGCTGGATTCCCTGCACGTAAATGGCAAACTGACTCTTGGAGAGAACATCGCTGATTTAGGTGGAGTAAGCATCGCATATGAAGCCTTCAAACGTACGAGCCAGGGAAAAGGGGACACCAAAATTGATGGTCTCAGCCCTGATCAGCGCTTTTTCATCGGATTCGCAACGATTTGGGCAGGTGATATACGTCCGGAAGCGGCCGCGCAACGAATCATCACGGATCCACATTCCCCGGCTATCTACCGCGTTAATGGATCTTTAAGCAACCTTCCTGAATTTTATAAGGCTTTTAATGTAGTGGAAGGGGATCAGATGTTTAGAGCAGATTCAATCAGAGTAAAAATCTGGTAAAGTTCAATGCCTTACTCTGTTTAGTTTAAACAAATATTTCATTCATCCTCCTGACTCTTGCGTCAGGAGGATTTTTATTTCAAATATTACTGAATCATTTTCGTCAAAACTGTAATGCTTCGATAAAAGGGAATAACTTTGTCTCAGATGAAAGAAGATGAATTGCGCTTTTCTGATTTTAAACTGAATAAGCAATTGCTTAGTGCAATCGCTGAAGCCGGTTTTGAGACACCAACAGATATCCAACGAAAGGCTATCCCCCAGATTTTGGGTGGACATGACATCCTCGGCATTGCTCAAACAGGCACCGGAAAAACGGCCGCCTATGCATTGCCTTTGCTCATGAAGATCAAATATGCTCAAGGAAATGATCCTCGGGCATTGATAATTGTTCCGACAAGAGAATTGGTTCTCCAGGTTACAGAACAAATAAAAACTCTTGCCCTTTATACCGATTTACGCATTGTCGCTCTTTATGGAGGTGTTGGTTTGAAACGACAAGTGGAGGAAGTAACTAAAGGCGTTGACATCATCGTAGCTACACCCGGGAGATTGATGGAACTTTATTTACCCGGACATCTGCAATTGAAGAAATTAATAATGCTAGTCCTGGATGAAGCCGAGCGCTTGCTAGACATGGGTTTTCGACCGCAGATCAATCGAATTTTGGAAGTGATTCCTCGCAAACGACAAAATCTTCTTTTCACGGCTACCTGGAATGATAAAGTCAAATCGATTTCAGAAGATTTTTTAGTGTCGCCGATGGAAATAAGAATTTCGCCGGAGATCAGGACAGCAAAAACGGTTTCTCAGTGTGTTTACTTTATTCCGAATCTAAGAACAAAGATCAATCTTCTGGAGCATATGCTTTTGGATCCTTCCTTTAGAAAGGTGATTATTTTCTGCAAGACGAAGACTACAGCAACTAATATTTCAAAGTTTTTTGCCAGAAAGTACGGAACAGAAATGGTTCGTGTGATTCATGGAAATAAGAGTCAAAATACCAGGATGAACTCCTTGCAACACTTTAGAGATGATAAGATAAGATTTCTTGTGGCTACTGATGTAGGGTCCAGGGGTATTGATGTGGAAGAAGTCAGTCATGTTATCAATTTTGATGTTCCATTGATTTATGAAGACTACATTCATAGAATTGGTAGGACAGGAAGAGCATTTAAAACCGGCGACTCGATTACTTTTTGTGCACCGCACGATGAATATCATTGGAAGCGAATTCAAAAATTAATTGGTCAGAAAGTACAGGTGGAAGTCATTCCTCCCGGTGTTGAAGTAACAGAAACTCTTTTCGACGAACAGCAAACTATGTTGCGTGAAATAGATACCCAACGTAGAAAAGATGACCCGGATTATAAAGGAGCTTTTCATCCGAAGAAAGCAATTAAAAAGAAATAATATATTTTTTTGAAAACCATTGACGATACTTCTTCTTCGGGTACTAAGCATGCTGACAGGAAAAAGATTTTCTTTTTGATAGCTGTATTAGCTGTGATCTGGGGGAGTTCTTTTATAATGATGAAGCGTGGACTCAATGTATATGAGCCTGCTCAGGTAGGAGCTATACGGGTATTTTCCGCCTTCCTTTGTGTTTTCCCCTTTGCCTTTAGACATTTTCGCAAGGTGAAAGCATCGCAGTGGAAATTCATTCTGGCAAGCGGACTTTTAGGAAATGGAATTCCGGCAATTTTATTTCCATTGGCTCAAACCAATATCAGCAGTTCAGTGGCAGGAATGATTAATGCCATGACGCCATTATTTACTATGATTGTAGGAGTAGCTTTGTTTGGCATGGTAGGTGGCAGAAACCGGATTCTTGGTCTTGTGATTGGCTTAGCCGGAGCACTTGTATTGATTGGCGGGAAGAATGCAACGATGGAAAATGGAAATCCCTGGTTTGCCGGATTTATTATGCTTGCAACTGTTTGCTATGCCTTCAGTGTAAACATACTTCGCTATAAATTGGCCGAACTCAGTTCAGTAGTCATTACCGGCTTTGCATTAATGTTTGCCGGTATACCGCTGGGAATATACCTTTTTTCAACCGACTTCATTCAACGCACGATGGAAGTAGAGGGATCTGCAAAGAGTCTGTCATCGGTGTTAATTCTCGGGGTATTCAGCACTGCTATTTCTTCCGTTTTGTTTAATCACCTGATAAAAATGGCGGGAGCATTATCAGCCTCTTCGGTAACTTATCTGATACCCATAGTCGCCATGATGTGGGGTTTATATGATCATGAGAATCTTGGATTGATTCATCTTTTTGGATTAGCAGCAATTCTGGGTGGGGTTTATTTAATTAATAAGAGACAATAGTTATTAAGTTGATTGCGTTTAACCGCTTCAAATTAGCATCCGGAACTATACAAAATTGCTAAGATGAAACAACCTCAATTAATTATTATTTAATATTTTCTTGAGCAGCCATATAGACTGCGTCATCATAAAGTTGGGCTTCAACGCTTATGTTATTTTTTCTTGCCTTTTGAACAATCTCCTCATACCACGCAGGTTGGCTTTTTATTTCATTAATAAAAAATGCTATTTTTTCATCTTGTGGATTGAAAAATACATTCCATGCATTTGGAATAAATCCCCATCCAAAATCTCCAAGCGTAACTTCAGTTGAAATAATTGCTATCACATCATGTTTTAAGATTTCATCAACGAGCTTTATATCTCTTATGTTTTTCCCATTATTTTGACCATTCGAAAAGATACTGCTGTTATAGTACCAAAAAGAATATTCTTCAAACGCATCTTCCGGAATTTTTGTATGCCCAATATTAAAAAAGAAACTGTCGCCAATGAAAAGTGATTTTATTTTTGTTTTTCCTTCTTTATTATAATTCAAAGTTGGATAGGCCATTGTGTCATTTTCTAATGGCCAGATTAAATTCAAAGCCTCAGTTAAATCTGCATCATTATTTCTAGCCGAATCACTGAGCTCAATACTTTGTATAGCTAAGTCCGGCAAATCAATACCCCTCAGTTTTTCAATTAGTTTTACAAGAGAGTCACCTGCCAATGTAGCCCCATACGTGCTCCAATGAATGCCGCACTTAGTGAACAATGGGTGTTTTGCAGTCGATTTCATTTGAAGAAACCACGAATTATAATCCAATATATTTATACTTGTATTTGCCAGTCGTTTTAAATAATGTTCATAATCTGATTCGTGAATTTTTTTGGTGCTATACCAGAATGGAGCAATATCCAGGTAGAACGCTCCACGTGAAGGTGCAAACATTAACAATAATGTTTTGTTTAACTTTTTTAAAGTGTCATTCAATTGACTGAGCATAACAATATTCGAATCAATTTTTGCTGTACTACTATAATTTTTACCAAGATGAGCATCCAAATGTGTAGTAGCTATTAAGTAGCCGTTTTTTCCAACTTCAACATCAAATGAATGGCATTTACGATATAAACTGAAGTCAATTTGGTTTCTTAGCCGGATGAGGTCTGCATGGAACCCAATCGTGTCATTTAAGTAATGCTCAAAATCACTTTGATACTCTCCCGAAAACCAGGATTTAAAATTAAATTTTGGCTTTGAATGTGGTACAATTGCTCCCTTGAGTGATTTACTTTTTACTACTAGAAAAGTGGATTGCAGGAGTGGCACCCACAAAAGGATTAGCATGAAAACGAAAAAAACAATACGAACGGATTTCATTTAAAATCTAAAATAGATAAACGGATTAAAGTCGGAGGCTACTATATAACTTGAACAAACAACAAACAGGATCACATATGTAACTAACTTAATCGCCAGCCATTTAGGTGTAATGGTTTTTAATATTGTTTCCTGAAATTCTTCATTTCTTTTAAAAGCCCAAAGGAACACTGCTATAATCGCACAGATTAATACTCCGAGCATTTTCTGATCAAATCGAATAGGCAGGGGATTAAAATCAAAACTAAATAACTTGGCCAAAATTTGATTGGCAGTACTCAGGCTTTCAGCCCGGAAATATACCCATCCAATATTTACAATGAGGAAGCAAACGAATATGCTTGCAGCTTTTCCGATTTTAGAATATACCTTTAAAAGAAACATGCGTTCAAGCACCAGAAAGAAGCCATGATATGCTCCCCAAATTACAAAGTTCCATGATGCACCATGCCATAATCCGGAGGCTAAAAAAACGATCCACAAATTTGTGTAGAGTCTATATTGGGACTTTACTTTATTGCCACCTAGAGGGATGTAGAGATAGTTTTTCATCCATGCACCTAAGGTAATATGCCATCTTCTCCAGAATTCTGTAATGCTTTGTGATATATAAGGGTTGTTGAAATTTTCAGGGAATTTAAATCCAAACATCATAGCTAAACCAATCGCCATATCTGAGTATCCTGAAAAATCAAAATAGATTTGAAATGTATAGCAAAGCATGCCTAACCATGCTACTGAACTGTTAACTTGATCAATGGGAAGTGCAAATGCCTTGTCAGCAAACTCGCCAAGAACATTTGCTATAAGAATTTTTTTTGCCAATCCAATAATGAATCTAAATAATCCATTTATCCTGTATTCCGTCGTTTCACGCGATTGCCTGTCCTTGATTTGATCAGCAATATCGTGATAGCGGATTATCGGTCCTGCAATCAGCTTTGGGAACAAAATGATATATAATTGATACTCCCAGAAATTTTTTAATGGCGCATGTACTCTTCTGTAAACATCAATCACATAAGTTAATGATTCAAATGTATAAAAGGAAATTCCAATCGGTAAAACCAGTTTTACCCAACCAATTTCATGGATGCCAAATCCCTTTAGAAAAAAATTTATATTTTCAATAAAAAAATTTGAATACTTGAAATAAAACAACAGCCCAAGATTTAAGGAAAGTGACAATATCAATAAAACCTGTCGGCTAAGCTTACTTTCGCTATCGTAGAGCTTTCTTACCAGGAAAAAATCAAGAAATGTTGTGAGTAGAATGACAAAGATAAATTTTGGTGCACCCCAGCTGTAAAAAAAAATACTGGACAAGAGCAGTATCGCATTTTTGTATTTCTGCGGTGCAATGAAATAGATTGATAAAACAATTGGAAGGAAAACAAATAGAAAAATTGAAGAACTGAATACCATAAAATTACAGTGTGGTTTTCTTCTTAAAACGTTTGATCTGAAATTATTTTATGCCAATCAGTCAAACTAATCTTGATTATTAAAACGGATTTCAATTTGTGCAATACAAGTATTCTTCGTATTCGCTTTTGACCTGGTAAATATAGTATTCGCACCTTAATATTCGATCATTTAAAAAAATCAGGTTGCCAGATATGGCAACCTGTCGCTTAAATCGATAAATAATTTAAGTTTTCTTGGATTTAATTATATTTAAGTCTGTAGGCGGTGTGGTAAAAGAGAATTACTTCTTACTCATCTCTGTAAAATTTCTGAAAAATAGAGGGATAGTCTCAATACCTTTCATGAAATTGAAAACTCCATAATTTTCATTCGGGGAATGGATAAGATCGCTGTCGAGACCGAAGCCCATCAATACCGATTTTAAGCCTAGTTCCTTTTCAAAAAGGGCAACGATTGGAATACTTCCTCCTCCGCGTGTTGGGATTGGTTTTTTTCCAAAGGTTTCTTCCATCGCTTTGCTCGCAGCTTTGAATGCTACGGAATCAGTTGGTGTAACAACAGGTTCTCCGCCATGATGAGGCATAACTTTCACCTTTACGGACGAGGGAGCAATTTTTTCAAAGTGATCCTGGAAAATTTTTGTGATTTTTTCGGATGACTGATTTGGAACAAGTCGCATGCTGATTTTTGCATAAGCTTTAGCCGGCAATACCGTCTTTGATCCCTCACCGGTATAACCTCCCCAAATGCCGTTTAGTTCCAGCGTAGGACGGATACCTGTACGCTCAAGAGTTGTGAAGCCTTTTTCACCCCTTACATCGTCAACCCCGAGGTCTTTTTTAAATTCATCGAGATCAAAGGGAGTTTTATTTAATTCTTCGCGCTCTGATTTTGATAATTCCAATACGTCGTCATAAAAACCAGGAATGCTGATATGGTCATCCTTATCTTTCATAGACGCAATCATTTCACACAGAGCTTGAATTGGATTGCCCACAGCACCTCCATAAACCCCACTGTGTAAATCACGATTTGGTCCGCTGACTTCAACTTGTACATAGCTCAATCCGCGTAAGCCGACTTCGATACTTGGAATATCATTGGCAATGATGGATGTATCAGAGATAAGAATTACATCTCCATTCAGGCGGTTCTTATTCTCTTTTACCCAGGTGCCAAGGTTTGATGATCCTACTTCTTCTTCACCCTCTATCATGAAACGCACATTACAAGGAAGAGAATTGTTTTGCATCATGCTTTCAAAGGCTTTGATATGCATATACACCTGTCCTTTATCGTCACATGCTCCTCTGGCGAATATTTTTCCGTTTTTAATTATAGGTTCGAAAGGAGGGTTGTCCCAAAGATTTAATGGATCTGCAGGTTGTACATCATAATGCCCATACACAATTACCGTAGGAAGCTTTGGGTCAATAATTTTTTCCCCATAAACGATAGGATGTCCTTTGGTTTTGCATACTTCAACTTTATCAGCGCCGGCTGCTTCAAGTTTCGATTTAATAAAGTCCGCAGCCCGTGCTACATCCTTTTCAAATTTGCTGTCAGCACTCACTGATGGGATACGCAGTAATTCAAATAATTCATCTAAAAATCGTTGTTCGTTTTTCTTAATATACTCTTGTGTTTTTATCATGTTCTTATTAATTTCTATAAGTGATTTTCAAATAATCATTGCAAACTTAAATCAGTTTTTATCTACTAACACTTTTCCGGTCATTTGTACGGGTGCAGTCAGGTTCATCATTTTTAAAATTGTCGGGGCCAGATCAGCCAGCCTTCCATTATTCAGTCGATTGTAATCTGTATCGAGCAAGAATAGTGGTACAGGGTTTTTTGTGTGAGCTGTATTTGGAGAGCCATCATCATTAATCATAAAATCTGCATTTCCATGATCAGCGGTTATTAAAAAGGAATAACCGTTTTTCTTGCCACAGTTTACAATTCTTTGTACACAAGTGTCGACCGTTTCGGCTGCTTTTACCACAGCTTTAAAATCACCGGTGTGTCCGACCATATCGGTATTGGCGAAGTTAAGACATACGAAATCCACTTTTCCGATTTCGAGTTCTTTGCAGATGGCATCAGTAACTTCGGGGGCACTCATTTCAGGTTGAAGATCGTAGGTTGCAACCTTCGGAGATGGGATTAGAATTCTTTTTTCATGCTCAAAGGGTTCTTCTCTTCCGCCGGAAAAGAAAAAGGAAACATGCGGATATTTTTCGGTTTCCGCTATTCGGATTTGGGATTTACCTGCATCGGCGAGTACTTCCCCAATTGTATTTTTTAGATTGTCCTTATCATAAACCACTTTTACATTATGAAAAGTATCATCATAGTTTGTCATGGTCACATAATGCAGATTCATGTGATGCATGTTTTGTTCATGAAAATCTTTTTGTGTCAGCGCCATCGTAATTTCACGACACCTGTCTGTACGGAAGTTGAAGCATATCACCGCATCTCCTGCTTCAATTTTTGCCAGTGCTTTATTGTTTTGGTCAACAACAACGATTGGTTCAATAAACTCATCTGTCACACCAATTTTGTAAGAATCCTCAATAGCTTTCACAGGATCTGTTGCTAAAGTTCCTTTGCTATGTATCAATAAATCATAAGCTTTTTTAATTCGTTCCCAGCGCTTGTCACGATCCATGGCAAAATATCTTCCGATAACAGTAGCTATTTTTCCGGCTGATTTATCGAGATGGTTTTGCAAATCTTTAAGAAAGCCGGCGCCACTTTTAGGATCTGTGTCACGTCCATCCGTAAATGCATGCACGAATAAATCTTTAACGCCCTTATTGAAAGCTAGGTCACATAGTGCCTTCACATGATTTATGTGCGAGTGCACACCACCGTCAGAAACAAGTCCGATGAAATGTAATTTTTTATTATTATTTTTTACGTAGTTGATTGCATCGAGTAAAACCGGATGTTGTTGTAGTTTATTTTCTTTAATTTCAACATTAACCCTTACAAGAACCTGATATACTACACGACCTGCACCAATATTCAAATGGCCAACTTCTGAATTGCCCATTTGTCCCTGGGGTAAACCAACATCTTCTCCGCAGGTGATTAATTCTGAATTGGGACATGATTTATAAAGTGAATCGACAAAGGGAGTCTTTGCTTTGAAAATGGCATTTGCGTTTGTTTCCGGGCCTTTTCCCCAACCGTCCATAATAATCAGGACAACTTTTTTATTCATAAAAGGAAAATGAAATTCGTAATGGGTTTTTAATAATGCGCAATTTACGAAATTCAGACTTGATTTCGGTGGTTTTTAACTGAAATATTGCCTGTGTTTTAACTCAGTTTTGACTTGAATTCAGCACAAATTACTGTTCCTTGAGGTTTGTTATCAAGGACAAAGATTTTTCCCTCATGACCTTCAACAATGTGCTTGACTATAAAAAGTCCTAAGCCTGTTCCCTTGGATTTCCGTGTTTCTTCATTTCCAATTCTGAAAAATTTCTGAAAAATTTTATTTTTAAATTCATCAGGTATTCCAACGCCTTGATCACTGACACATAATTTTATTCCGTCAGCAGTTTTTTCTAAATCTACAACGATGGATTTTTCCTGAGGTGAGTATTTCCATGCATTCTCAATCAGGTTAGATAACAAGAGATGGAAAGCATTTTTGTCTCCAAGAATGTAAATTCCATCTTCAATGTGTGATGTGATCTTTTCATGATTTGGAACATTTTGAAATTTTTGAACAATTAATCTAACAAAAGCAGATAGATTTATTTCTTCCCTGTCAAAATTGTATCCCTTGTGGTTGATCAGGTTCGCAAGCAATGCATTTTCAACAAGATTGTTCAGACGTTCAGTATCCGAAATGGCGTTATTAATAAATGAGATCTCCTTGTCCCTGTCAAGATTGTGACGTAAAATGGTTTGCAGGTATAGTTTGATGGATGCAAGCGGAGACTTGAATTCGTGTGTAATTGACAATAAAAAATTTTTCTGCTGCCGTGCAAGATCGACTTCTTTTTTAAATGCTTTAATTGAGTGATATGATCCCCACACTAGGAGAATCAGAAAGACACTTCCTTCACCGATAACCATCCATCGGCGTTGTTTGATTTTCTTCTCCAGATAAGCTATTTCTTTTTCCTGACTCTCTTTTGATTCTGATTTGAGTCGCACATTCTCAATTCTATGTTCGAAAACTTCAGCATTAAGATCGATAAGTAAATATGCCCACCAGCAAAATTGGACAAGAATATAGAAAGCCAGCAGATAGAGAAATAGAATAGGGCGCATAAGATGCCGCAAATTAGAAAGAATCTCTCGAAAAAATGTGCCTTGCTAATAAAATGACAAAAAATTGGATGAATAACCGGAGTACTAGCCCTTACCTAAACACGAGAAATGGGTTTTATCACTCAGGTATTTCCCTCTGAAAGCAGACAGAATAATTATTCCTGATAATTATAACGCGTCGTAATGCCGTCAACACGTTTAAGTATTTGCCAGCGGCCATTTTCGTCAAGCTTCTCAATAATATAATAATCAACACCGTTTTCCCAGCCGGTATAAGGTGTCCATTTAAGGTCTACCTGCCGCCCTTCATTCATTTCACCTTGCAGTAAAATAGTCGATGTCAAAGGACTGAGTTCTTCGGAAATATTGCACGAATTGATTACAAGAATTTTATAGTAATAATGATTGTTCTGAACATCTACATCATAGTCTATGAAATCGTTTTGTACCGAAGGTACGGATTTAACAAAGCGATAATTTATTTCGTCTGTTGAGCGATAGATGTCGTACTGCACGACTTTATCCGGCTGTACCGTAGGTGGAATCCATTCCGTCAGGACAGTTTGGTTTTCTACAACCGTAGAACGAATGACATCCACGACCTGATCAGCGAAAAGATTCAGTGGATAGGTTTGAGATGTATCACTGTAGGAAGTATAAGTTAATCCACATAAATCCGTAGCCATAATTCTGTAGGAATACGGATGAGGACAGTCAAATGTGGTATCCGTATAGGCTAAAGAATCTGCAGGGACTGTTGTCAGGTATTGAGGCACATCACCTTGTTCATATCGGTAAATCTGGTAACTGCTTACCGGACAACCTGAGTAGGCAGTCCATGTAACGCGGATATCCTGATTGAGCCTGAATGAGGATACATTAATTGTGGTATGAGCCGTGAGTTGATCCAAGGGAATTGCATTGCCGCAAATGTCCACCGCCTGTATTTTATAAGTATAAGTATTCGAAAGTGTATTGAGGTTTCGATCAATATATTCCGACTCAAGAGTAAAGTTTGTGTTTTGTACATTGGTTTCAGTATGAATAATTTCATACTGACCCGCTACAGGATTTAGTCTGTACAAGACGTAAGCAGCCAGATCAATTGCCGGATTATTCTGCCAGATTATTTTTACATCTGTATTTGATAGCACAGATACACTATACATTTTTGATTCAGGGGGAGGAAGTGTGTCAAGCACGTGAATCATGGAAGGTTCGATAACAGAACTAAAACATCCGCTCTGATTGGTTACCTGTAATTTCACCGTATAGAACCCGGGTCTTGAGTAAACAACAACAGGATTTTCAGCCGTTGAACTCGTGCCGTCTCCGAAGTCCCATAGGTAAGTAGCCCCGTTTAGATTACTGGTTGTATTTTGGAATGACACATAGAATGGCGTGCAACCTTGAGATGCATTGGCGGTAAATGAAGCAAGAGGTGTTGGCATTACATTTAATGTTTGTTGCAAGCCGGCAGTGTCCGAGCATCCAAATGAATTAGACACCAACAAATTCACCATAAAATTTCCTGTACCGATGTATTCATAGCTTGGGTTTTCCGCTGTTGAAATTCCTCCATCACCAAAGGTCCAGAAGGAACTTGAATGTCCGGACGAAAGATTATTGAAACTAGCAGAGTAAGGTTGGCAACCGGTAATAGAAGGAGTCGTAAAATTGGCAACCGGGCTAGGGTGGACGATAATTTTTTGCGGCATCTCAAAATAGGAGCTGCATCCGGCTGTGTCTTGCGTGACAAGTGAAACAGTAAACACACCGGTATCTTGAAAAGTATGCATCGGATTTACAGAAACGTCAGCATATCCATCACCAAAACTCCAGCTCCAATCAATGGCATTTAAGGAATGATCAGTAAAATTTACATCAAAGGGAGCGCAGCCTTCGAAAGCTGATGCAGTAAAATGTGTAACAGGTCCCAGCACATGTATATACAGATTCTTTACGAGAGTATCACTACAACCGAAACGGCTGCCGGCAATCAATGATACAGTATATATCCCTGGTCGGTTATAGATATGCGATGGCGTTTTGTTTGTTGAAGTGGTACTGTCACCAAAATCCCAGAGAAAGACATCAGCATCTACGGATAGATTAGTGAAATTCACCAGCGATGGCGCACAAGCATACACGTCGGGTGTCATAAAATCTGCCCGTGGTTCGAGTGCACGAATCTTGGCAGGGATAATGAGTGTGTCCTTACATCCTCCATACATTGGATTAGCGGTGGTAATCAATCGTACATCATAGACCCCCGGTTGAGTATAAGTATGGTAGGGGTTCATTAGATTTGATGTTCCTCCATCACCAAAATCCCATTCATATTGGTATCCATTGAGTGAAGCGTTTAAAAACCTCACTTCTACAGGAGCACAACCCGAATCAGCGGTACTTGTAAATCCAGCTTTAAGTGGAGAGATAGGTGGAGCGACAGCTGTGTCCTTGCAGCCATTAATATCGATTATTGCCAGACGAATTGGTACACCGCTATTTGAAGTATAGCTTGTCATTGGATGTTGAACGGTCGACGAATCGCCGTTACCAAAGACCCAGTTCCACGAAACCGCATTTGCACTAAGGTCATTGAATTGTACATTCAAGGGTGCACAAATACCATTGGTTGTCCAGTTGAATGCTGCGTAGGCTGTATCAACTCTTACGTATTGAGGATAATCTACCTTGCTGACACAGCTACCACTAAATACAGTGAGACTCACATCAAACTGACCGGGGTTCATATACGGGTGCAAAGGATTGGTCAAGGATGAGCTACTACCATCGCCAAAATTCCATAGATACGATTCAGCATTTTGGGAAGTGCTTGTGAACAATACATTGAGATTTTCACACCCTTTAGGATTGCTCGAAACAAAGGAGGCAAGCGGCAGATTCACTGTGATCGGCGGGTTCATCACAAAGGTTTGCGTACACCCTGCATTGTCTGTCACAGTGAGGGTTACTGTATATACTCCTTCGCTACTGTAGATATGCCATGGAGAAATTGCCGTGGACGTAGTGCTATCTCCGAAATCCCACAGATAACTTGTATAGTTTTGCAGACTCGTGTAAAAATGAACGGTATCCATTCCACATATTTCATTTTCACTGGCCATTAAAGGACTTATGAAGTTTGAAAATATGGATGTTGAAATGGAACTTTTACAGCCCATAGTATCCGTCACGGTTTGAGTGATAATATAGTTTGGTAAACCGCTATTGTAAATATGCGATGGATTCTGGAGGGAGGAGAGTGTACTGTCTCCGAAATTCCAATGCCAGTATGCAGCATTTCTCGAAGTGTCTTGTAACATTATTTGGGTATTGTTACAAGTGGCATTTTGATGTACAATAAATCCCGGTGACGGGCCTGAAACACGGACAATACTATCCATTCGCAGCACTTGTACAATTCCGATAGTATCCGTGGCCGTTAATGTAACGGTATAGATTCCCGGGCTGGTGTAAGTGTGTTGAGGGAATTGAAGTGTCGAAGTTGCCCCATCGCCAAATTCCCAAAACCAGGACGAGAACCCCGGAATGTTTTTGGTAAATGTAACGGCCAATGGAGTGCATCCTCTCTGAACAACAGGTTCACCTGAGTTACCTATGTCGACGGAGGATGTATCAGGTGTACCGAATATGTATGGAGGTGGTTGATAAAAAAGTGTACATACACCGTTAGTTATCATTAATGTGACATCATAAGCCGCTGATAGCATGTATGTATGCAATGGATTTTCCAGAGTGGATGTTCCTCCATCTCCAAAATCCCACAACCAGCCGGTTGCACCAACAGAGTTTGCATGGAACTGAACTGGCATAGGGAACACGGAATCCTGAGGTATCCCATAGAAATTTGCTCCGAACGGTGCATAGTATACGCCATTGCTTTGCATGGTTGTATATGAACAACCATCCGCGGTTGTAATGGTTAGAGATACGCTGTGATAACCCGGACTGTTAAAAGTGTGATCCGGATGCTGCTGCGTGCTTGTGGTACCATCTCCGAAATCCCATAACCACGCCACTGCATTAAGAGATGTGTCTCTGAAACTTGCTTCCCATGGGGGACAGATGCTTGCTGTGTGATCGAATCCGGCATAGCCGCCTCGTACATCAAATGTGCTGAATGTCGGTATGGTTTGAGTACATCCGCCTCCGGCTGATGTTGAGGTAAGCGAAACAGTATACAATCCCGGACTTGAATAAGTATGTACAGGATTCTGAATATTTGAAGTTGTTCCGTCACCAAAATCCCATGTCCACGATGTTGAGCCAACCGTAGCGTCAGTAAATTGCGTAGTCAAGGGTGCACAGCCAACCGTTGTTGGCGGTGGAACATAGTTCGCAACCGGGTTGACGGTTTGAATAAAGGAATTTTTTGTCAGCGTGTCTGTGCAACCTAAAGAGTCGCGTACAATCAGGCTCACATCGAAGTTTGCCGAACTGGTGTATGTATGTGTAGGATTTTGTTGTGTTGAAGTAGTGCCATCACCAAAATTCCATTGATAGGTGAGTCCTGCAGGGGGACTCAGGTTTACAAAGTTTACGGTAAGCGGAGGGCAACCGATCCTTGTGTCTGCTGCAAACATACCTTTGGTTCGGGTAACTTTTACAATATTATAATAAACAATGCCTTTGGTACATCCTCCGGGACCCCAGCATTTCAAGGTAACATTGAAGGTACCGCTGTTTGTATAAGTATGAGTTGGATTAATATCTGTAGAAGTTGTGCCGTCACCAAATACCCAAAGACAAGAAACGTAGTCGGTAGAAGTATTGGTAAATTGAACAGTTAAGGGACCACAACCAACACTATTTTGATATGTGAAGCTTGGTGAAGGCTTGACCCCAACTTTAATCAAATTGGTTTTTACGACAGTATCTGAACAGCCATTTGCTGTAGAGACCATCATTTTTACAGTATAATTTCCTGGTTGATTATATGTATGTGACGGACTGTAATTTGTTGAAGTAGTGCCATCACCAAAATCCCATTTGATAAAGGTTACATACATTACCGTCGTAGTAAAATTTACTGCAAGGGGAGCACAACCACTATCAACATTATTGGAGAATGTGGCCCAGTTTCGGGAATTGACAGTAATGCGTGTTGGAGTGTCAGATGTATCGCGACAACCATACGAATTACCTACGATAAGTGATACATTGTAGTATCCTGCACCTGCGAATACATGCGAAGGATTTTGGAGTGTAGAACTTGTGCCATCACCAAAGTTCCATTGCCAGGAGTTATTTCCTGAAACATTATTACTTAACTGAAAAACGGTGGCTGGATCACAACTTGCATCAGGGCTTGTTGTAATAGCTGCATTAGGCTTTGGATGTATGGTTATATATTGATTTCGAATTTTTATATCCTGACACCCATAAGCATTAGTCGCAATTAGTGTGATGGTGAAAGTGCCTGATTGAGCATAGCTATGATTCGGGTTTGCCTGGGTGCTGGTTGTCCCGTCGCCGAAATCCCATAGATAGCCGGTAGCTGCAATAGAGGTATTGACGAATGAGTAATTGTTATTGTCCAGGCATGAAGCAGTGTTTGGACAATAAAAGTCAGCCGTTGGTTTGCCGTTTACATTAAGGAAATTAGAATACGTAGCCGTATCACTTCCACCGGATCCATCATAGGCGATAAGGGTTATCGTATAGTTTCCCTGAAGAGTATACAGGTTTGATGGATTGGGAAGAGTAGAAGTATTTCCGTTTCCAAGATTCCAAAAATAGGAGCTGGCTCCCGTTGATGTATTATTGAATTGCACACTTAAAGGAATACAACCAACATTTCGGTTGGCTGTAAACGATGCCACAGGACCACCTTGTGCAGACAAGAGGTATATTGACAATGCCAGCGTGAGCCAGCTTTGTCTGTGAATCAGAATACGTACCACTTTCAGCGTATGGGTTCCCATGATTATTTTATTGTTCGTCAGATATCTGACATTCTCTCCGTAACGAGAATTAAACCGGTCAGGTGAATTATTTCACCTGAACCAGTCTGCTGTTCTTATCTATATATAATGGATTGTCCGGTGACGATACTGAACGAGCATTCGCTTCAGCTACCAGGCTGCCTTCATTATTAATTTGTTTGATACGATACTGTGATGTACCGGCTAAAGGTTTTGTGTCTACCCAACTGTATAATAGTTCGAGGGGTGAACCGATTCCTTCTTTCAAACCTACAGGTTCAAATTCTTTGCCATCAGACGAACGCTCTATTACATATATGCAATCTTCAGCGTTTTCTTTTGCTACCCAGTTGAGGTAAACCTTTCCGGAATTAAACACAATCGTTTCTTTTACGAATTCAAGTTTGCCCGGAACCTTTGAGGCTGTCGCCGGCTCTTGTGCAAATACGCTTACAGTTGCAAATACGAGCACATAAAGTATAACAAGCTCAAGAACGTAGACAAAGAAGCGGTTGCCTTCGGCTTTTGATTTCAAGGATTGAAATTTGCGGGTTGGCTGCATTCCATCCTGTGTTGGTGATGTAATTGTTTTCATTAGAAGGGGTTTAAATTCTTTATAGACAATATATACTCGAGTACCCACATGCAGTTCCTTCAATAAGCATTACATCTTACATCTGTAAGAAATGAGCCATTCTGTTTTGTTTGTCCGGTTGAAAACAGGCTTATCTTGAATTTTTGTATGAAAACGGCCAATAAGACTTGTTTTAGCCTTCAAAAAATCTGCAAGGTTTTGTCAAATTGAGATTTTGTAAAATTTATTTGCACTGTATCCTAAAGCAATAATCATCGTTAGACACCCTTAAGAAACTGATAAAAAATTAGACAACATAGGTTATGGAAACATTAAACAAGACCATTAAAAAGTTGAATGACTCGGAATATCAGGAGCTGCTTGCCGCAGTTGCCGGTCGGAAAAACAATAAACCATATTTGGTTTTAGAAGCAGCTCGAAAGAACAGCTATGACGAAAATCAAATGATGGAATTGCTTGGTGTAAATCCAAGTACCTATTATACGCTCAAATCACGTTTGAATGAAAGGATTGCACAATACCTTTCACAAAATGTGAAAAATCCTATCAGTGCATTAAAAGATAAAGTAGCGATGGTTCCTGCCATGGTCTTTGGTAATGACCGTGAAGTTTCAATCCGCGCTTTAAAGAATCTTGAAAAACAATTAATAGAATATGATCTCTCTAATGAGTTGATCGTTGTATATAAAGCATTAGCTCGATTAAGTATGTACAATGGAGACCATAACTATTATGAAAAAGAATATAATCGTCATGTCGCTTATTCTTTGGCAGTAGTTAAGGCAGAAGATTTATTTTATGATTTTGTAAAGCGTGCCGGTAATTATATGCTAACACGTGATGAACGTGACCTGGAACATGTACAAGCTAACTTACGTGAACTTACCAATATTTCAGAATTATATCATGGCCACCGCCTTTTTGTAATGTACAATTTAGTCCGTATTTATTCACTTTGTCTGTTTACAACGCGAGTTGAAAACCTTAAGGCATTAGAAATCGAAGTGGATAATGTTCTTCAACAAATTAAAAAGCATTTTGAAAAGTATGAGCTTGATACTTTTTATCAAAGCATCCGCTTTATGGTTGATTATTTGTATTTTGAATACTATCAAAAAACAGGAAATACTGTTCGCGCAGACCATTACTATAACATCATAAACAAGGATGTTCCTGAAGTTGCTTTTAAGCCGGTGTTTAGTTTCTATGTAACTCAGTATCTTGAATCAAAACTTGACCGCTTTCTGCAGAATAATAAAATTGAGGAGCTCACAGATCTTAACAGTGATCTTGAAAGTAATTTCGAGGTTGATGTTAATGAACCTTATCCATGCCTTTCTTTTCGCAAGTTTCAGTCAGTGTCAAAATTCTATGAAAATGATTTTTCAGGAGCCGCACGTATTATAAATAACCTTCGAAACGATCTTTCAATGAAGAAATTTCTCTTCACTGATGTTGAATTCAAATTATTCCAGGCTCTGCAGTATTGCCTGCAAGGGGAAGATGGGCTGTGCAGTCAATTGCTGCAGAGTGTAAAGCGTCAGATTAGTGAAGATGAGGAATTATTCGGACCGGCTACTTTATTCATCAAGATGTTAAAAGCAGCTATTAAGCCTGAAGAATTCAGAAAGAAAGTAAAACGTCTCACAGAAATTTATAACGCTTTCCAGGAATCAAACTCTGGCCGTAAAAGAATATTATGGTATGTGAAAATGGATGAAGCAATGATTCGACGTCTTGCAAATCCTATCAAAGATTAAAGCTTTAAAAGTATAATTACAAAAAAAGCCTGTTGATTTAAATCAACAGGCTTTTTTTATAGACCGGAAGCTTAAAAATTGATTGCTTCGAGATATTTTTCGTTCAAGGGCTTATTGACATATTTAACTACATACTGATTAGTGGATGCACGGTTAATGTCTTCCGGACTAATCGAAGAAGATAATACGATCACCTTTGCATTCTTTCTGACCTTCTCGCTTAACTTCTCAAATTCTTCCAAAAAACCGAAGCCATCTATAACAGGCATATTCAGGTCAAGGAATATTAACTGAGGCATGGCAGCATCGTTACCTTCGTTTTCCTTAAGAAACTGAAGTGCTGATTCAGCCGAATTCTTAATAATAACAGTTTTAGAAAACATGTTAGTTGTGATCATCCGTTCATTGATGAAATTGTCAATGTCGTTATCATCAATCAGCAGAACTCGCTCAAATTTGAAGGTATCGTCTGCACTTTTCATGTTAAAATCTTTTATAAGGTACCTTTGTGGTGATGAATGGAATCGAACCATCGACACAAGGATTTTCAGTCCTTTGCTCTACCAACTGAGCTACATCACCTAAATTTTCTTTAAGCGTGCGCAAAATTAGGAAAAAAATCAGTCTACCAAAATTATTTTGGCCCTAGTTTGCGTCGGAGAAAACTATTGAATTCAAAATTTTACCTTGCATGCCTTATGCACACAGGCCTGAACTTAACAATTGATATAGGTAACACAAGCACCAATATTCTCCTGTTTGACAAGGATGTTGTTATCTTGCGGAGGAAGGTTAAGTCATTGGATGTAAAGCTTATCGAGCGTATTGTTCGAAAGCATAAACCTGTGCGGTCTATCATCTGTTCTGTGGCTAAAACACCCTCAGCGGTCAGAAAATTCCTTTCAAATAATACGGCTTATTTAGAGCTGAATATTGATGTTGGCTTTCCTGTCAAAGTGAACTATAAAACGCCGCAGTCTCTTGGCCTCGATCGTCTTGCAGGAATCATAGGAGCGGCAAAATTATTCAAGGGAAAGAGCGTTCTGGTTATCGATTTGGGTACTTGTATCAAATATGATTTTCTGACGAGCAAGCGTGCCTATATCGGTGGTAGTATTAGCCCCGGTTTACGTATGAGATTGAGTGCTTTACATCATTATACTGAAAAGCTACCGCTTCTGGAACCTGAAAATATAAGAGACTTTGTAGGCAGGAGTACCAAGACGTCCATGCTTAGTGGCGTACAGACAGGTATTCTGGCAGAAATGGAGGGCTTCATTTCAAGGTATAAAAAAAGGTATGGTTCAATAAAAATTATACTAAGCGGAGGAGATGCCGGACGTTTTGAAGGACAACTAAAAATACCCATCTTTGCCGCCCCGGATTTGGTATGTATCGGGCTTAATGAAATCTTAAATTTTAATGCAAAGAATTAGAAAGTATTTTCTCCATCTCATGCTCCTTTCCGGAGTTCTTTTCTGTCAGGAAGCATTTTCCCAGAACTCATCAACTTCACCTTATTCCAGGTATGGAATTGGTGACTTGCTTTTTTCAGGTTTTGCAAAGAATCTTGGAATGGGTGGAATTGGTCAAGGACTCAACCAAGGTCTGTACCTCAATCCGATTAATCCGGCAAGTTATTCCTCTTTGTGGCTCACCACATATGAAGCCGGTATTCAACTTAGCACTGCTGAATTAGCTACAAAACAGCTAAGTCAAAATGTCAACACAGCTGCTCTTGGATATTTTGCTTTCGGTTTCCCTGTTAAAACTCAAAAATGGGGAATGGGATTCGGACTCCTTCCATACAGTAATGTTGGTTATTCTGTTGAAGAATACAAATCAGAAAATTTATTGATCCCCGAGAATCATACGTTCAAAGGGTCGGGCGGACTCAATCAATTTTATTTAACGAATGGATTTGCTCTAACGAAAAATTTCAGTGCAGGACTTACCGCTTCTTATTTGTTTGGTGTAATTAATCAGGATCGTCGTGTAGAATTTTTTGATGCGGCGTATTTCAATACTAATATTTCGAATGCAAATTCACTTGGCTGGTTCCATTTCAATTTGGGTCTCCAGTATACATTCGACAGTCTTCGTATTGCTCCGTCTGATTCGATTCGCTCCTTTAATGAAAAAATTAAAACAGATAAAGACTCATTAAAAAAACTGGATGTAATCATTGCCACACAAACCGATGGTGAAGACAAATCGCAAATGCTCATCCAACGTTCGACACTTGATTCGACGATTCTTGCAAATTTATCAGCTCGTGATCTGGTGAAGATCAGATCGGCGAAAAGCAATTGGAATCTTAACTTCGGATTGACTTTTGCTCCGGCCTCGAATTTGAGAGGGCGGCAATCTGTACTCGCATATAATTTCAGGTATGTAGATCCTACCAAAAGGGATCAGGTGGTCATTCGGGATACAATCCAAAACACCAGTGGTGTAAAAGGAGAAGTGCATTTGCCTGTGAGTGCCGGTTTTGGTTTTTCGATGACCAAAGGAAACCGATGGTTGTTTGGTGCAGATTTTTCTTTGCAGCAGTGGAGTGATTATACCTACTTCGGGCAATCCGATTCACTTGTGGATAGCTGGAAAGTAAGTGTAGGGGGACAGTTTACCCCGAACGATAGGTCAATCAAGTCGTATTGGAAACAGGTTCAGTATCGAGCCGGTATTCATTATGCAAAATCTTTTCTCGATCTGAATGGTGAGCATCTTGAAGAGATGGGCGCTTCGCTCGGTCTTGGTTTTCCGGTTCGCCGTGCCGGAACAACGGCTCACCTTTCAGCAGAGTTTGGTAAGCGTGGAACCCTTCAGAATAATCTGATAGAAGAAAAATATTTCCGTTTAACAATTGGATTTACCTTGAATGATCGCTGGTTTATTAAACCAAAGTATGATTAATGGTCATTTCGGGAACCTTACGTCGAACCGGAATTACAGTCTTATTTTTTTAATTCCCTGACAGATTTTTTCGTAATAACTAAGTCTTCAAGATGAATGACAAGTCAAAATTAAGAGTATCAATTTGGCTGTACACAGGTTGTTTCCTGATTTTTTTAATGGTGGTTATCGGTGGTATCACAAGACTTACCGGATCAGGTTTGTCAATAACCGAATGGAAACCGATTATGGGAAGTGTGCCGCCTTTAAACGATCATGACTGGCAAATTGCTTTTGAAAAATATCAACAGATACCACAGTTTCAGAAAATAAATGCTCATTTTGAATTGGAGGATTTCAAATCCATTTACTGGTGGGAATTTATTCATCGTCAGTTGGGTCGTTTGATTGGTTTGGTTTTCCTCATCCCATTCCTCTATTTTTTATTGACTAAGCAGTTGGATAGGGTGACCATTCGAAAAGCCTTGTTTCTGTTTTTGCTCGGAGCATTGCAAGGTTTTCTTGGTTGGTTTATGGTGAGCAGTGGTTTAGCAGATCGAACCAGCGTAAGCCATATTCGTCTTGCTATTCATCTGGTAACTGCTTTTGTCACGTTTGGATTTACCTTTTGGTATGCGCTGGAGCTAAGCAGGCCTGTTTCAAAAGAAGCGAATAATGCTGCTACCGGAATGATCAATTTAATTTTTTCGATATTGATAATTCAGATTGTCTATGGTGCATTTGTTGCAGGCATGCATGCAGGAAAAATGTATAATACATTTCCATTGATGGATGGTCAAATACTTCCAACCGGAATGTCAACCCTGGAGCCTCAGGTTATGAACTTGCTCAATAATCCTGTTGCCGTGCAATTTATCCACAGACTATTTGCTTACGTATTGCTTTTTCTCATTGCAAAAGTGTGGTGGAATTCCCGTAAGTTGAGGATGAATCTAAGTCAACGAAATGCGATGAACATTGTTCTGCTTGCAGTATGTGTCCAGTTTTTACTTGGGGTATTAACACTCCTTACAAAAGTTGAAATCACACTTGCTTTACTACATCAGGTGGGTGCCTTCTTTCTCTTCAGCTCTATGATTTATTTACTATTTCAATTCAGGAGCGATCCTAAACATTCTTCAGAGCTGCATGCAGGAAGAAATTAGAGAGCGATCCTGTAACCGATACCGATAATCCATTCCAGCGCAAAAAAGGAATGATTGGCCTTCGCTTCATCAACTGCCAGGACGTCTACATAATTAGCCCAAACTCCTTTAAATCCTGTTTCAATAAAAAAATGTTTGCCCGGTTCATAGCGGAGGTTTGCCTCGGCGCCAACAATGTATCCGGCAACATGGTACTTATTATTCTGACGCACTCCCATAATTGAAACATCACTTTGTGGCACTACAATTCCTGCTCCGGGTTTTACAACCCCCTGCAGAACATGTTTTCCATTTCGACTCACCAATAGTTGATCACGCCACATGAGACTAAGCATAATAAAATTTGCTCCATTGGTATGCTCGAACTGAATAAAGTTTCTTGAAAGGCTGGTATCTTTATCGAGGTATACGTCATGAATGGATCCACTTATCCGTACAACCTGATCTTGAATCATGATGTATTTAGCATGGTCAAAACTTCCTTCTATACCCAGTTTCCCATTTTTAAAATAATAACCAAATCGATATATAAACTGAGGTATAGATATATCCTTATTGAATAGCTCATCAAAATTGGGACGATCTTCGGCACTAACTTTATGAAGAGTAAAATCGTAAGGATCTTTGCCGCTGTTCTTAAAATGAATATCACTTTTAGAAAACCAATCTTTATTATATCCCCATGTAAAATAAAATGTACCTTTTTGCCTTGAGGTTTTTTTGTCGGAAGATAAATCCTGGCTGAACACGTTTTGACTTGAGAATACTATCAAAACGAATAGATAAAGTTTTTGACGCATCATTTGTAATTGGGAGAGATCAAACTATTTTTTGAACGATCTGTTTAGTGTTATTTATTTTGTTGCCGGTTTTTTTTGATTGGAAGGCAAATTTTTCCAGCGGAAACTTTCAAGTAAATGTCGAATGTCCTGTTCCACAAAATTCAAGACCGGCGCCAGAGAATCCGGATTAGGCGGTGCATAGAAGTATAAGGATGCCCTTACAAAATTCTTTGTACTATCTGTCAGGTAGAACTGTAAAGCAGAGGCGGCACTTCCCTTTACGTGAAAGATGGTGCCATACTTCTTAGAGATTGGATCAGTGAGAACCTCTTCTTCAATTCCACTTGCTTTGCTGATGTGTTTCATCGACAAATTCCTGCTGTCTTCTATAAGTTTTGGCAGGTTTTTTTCCAGTTCCTTGTAGCTTAGATACAATGTACCCTTAAACGGCGTGAACTCAACATTTACCCAGCAAGCTTCTGCTAGAGGTGAGGGATCCGGTACGACCTGCGCATAGCTTGGAATATCAAATGAAAATGGGCAGGAAGGTTCATTATATTCCACATATTTTTTATCAGGCATTTCAATTCTGAAATAACCACGAGGTTTAGGAATATAATCCTGATCACAACCGGATAAAGTGATCATGAACAGAAGAGGGAGAAGTATCAGCGGAAGATTAAATTTTGACGATTCGGAATTCTCGTCTTCGGGCATTGAAGGCAGACTGATTTTCACTCGTTTTATTTTTTTTCGATCAGCCGATTCAATAGTAAACCTTATGTTATTATAGGTAATTACCTCATTGCGATGAGGAATTCCACCTTTTAGTTCAAGTAATAATCCTGCCAGTGTATCAGCCTGTTCTTCGGAATTAGTTTCAAGAAGCTTCCGGTCAATTTCCATGACCCTGTAAAGATCATTGAGAAGAACTTTTCCTTCAAAAACAAAATTATTGTCATCAAGCTTTGAATAACTTAGTTCTTCGTCATCGTACTCGTCATTGATTTCACCAACTATTTCTTCCAGAATATCCTCGAGCGTCACAATTCCTGATGAACCGCCATATTCATCAATAACAATTGCCAGGTGAATCTTCTTTTCCTGGAATTCCTGTAACAGATCATTAATTTTTTTACTCTCAGGAACAAAATATGCAGGGCGAAGCAGTTTCAGCCAATCAAAGGAGCTGTCATTTTCACGATCAATATATGGTAAGAGATCCTTGATGTATAAAACTCCAATAACCGAGTCCAGGGAGTTTTCAAAAACAGGTAATCTTGAATATTTATTTTCCACAATCACCGGCAATATATCGGTAAAGCTGAGATCCTTATCGAAAGCAACCACATCCATCCGTGGTTTCATGATCTGTTTGACGTCGATGTTTCCAAAGCGGGCGATACCTTTGAGGATCATTTTTTCTTCTTCGGGTGTATTCTTGTCCGAAGTGATCTCTATGGCGTGTGTAAGTTCATCGGCTGAGACATCATATCCTTTCATCACTATTCGCTTATCGACAAATGAGCTTGAAGCAACAAGAATGGAGCTGAATGGCCTGAATAGTTTGTCGGTAATGTAAACAGCAAAAGAACTCATCTTAGAAAAGCTGATAGCATTTTTCGTTGCCCATACCTTTGGCATTACCTCACAGAAAAGTACAATTACAAATGTTAATGCAACAACCTGAATTGTGAAACCCAATATTTCATGTTCATTGAAATTAAAAATCTGTTGAATAAGCAGTGAGCTGATAACTACAATGGAAATATTAATAAAATTTACAGCAATTAATAATGTGGCAAGCAAGCGCTTCGGCCTTTCCATTAATTTATAAACCAATCTTTCTGAACTAACCTGACTTTCCTTCAATTGAAACAACTCACTCACGCTTATTGCGAAGAAAGCAGTTTCAGCACCTGAATAAAACGCTGAGAGCAGAAGGCACACAAAGAGGACGAAAATCTCTATAAAGAAACTCAGGCCGAAAGTAAAAGAGGGTTGGAGAAAGGAAGATGAATCTTCGAGAAGAAATAAAAGACTACAACTGCCAGGGTCCACGTGTGATTAAAGGATTAGGGAAATAAATAAAAATCCGGATGCAAAGATATAAATATTTTGCATCCGGATAAATCGTTAATTTTCAAAATGGTAGGTCGTCTGATGTGGCAGGCAGTGGTGCGTCAACTGAGGCATTTTCAGGGACTTTGCTTTCCTGCTCATCATGTCTTGGGCCTCCAAGGAGAGTCATGTTGTCGGCAATAATTTCAGTGAACCATTTTTTATTGCTTTCTTCTCCATAGGATCGTGTTCGTATCTTGCCTTCAATATAGACCTTATTGCCTTTTCGAACCCATTTTTCTGCAACCTCTGCGAGACCTCGCCACATAACGACATTGTGCCACTCCGTTTGTTCAATTTTTTGTCCCTCTTTATTCTTGTAAGATTCAGAGGTTGCCAGCGGAAATTTAGCAACAGCTACTCCGCCTTCCAGATAACGTACCTCGGGGTCTTTTCCGACATTCCCGATCAGGATAACTTTGTTTACACCACTCATGGTTTTGTTTTTTTTAATTGGTTAATAATATTTTAAATAATCAGACGAAGCCTTTTGGATGAATAAATTTTCTCCTCCGTTCCTCTCGTCTCATCATTCATTTGTTTCGATGAATGACGGGGGCAAATGTATGACCCGGATTGAAAGAGTAAAAACTGTATATGTAGGTTCTTTTTTGCAACCCGGGAAAGGTAAATATACGAAAAAATCCCGCTGTCTTCCAGCAAAAAGGAAATCGTAAACGATGATAGTCCTGAATATTTTAAGAACAATCATTAAGATTTTTCCCTGAGATTCTCTTCCTGCATGTATCTGTCAATGAGTCTGGGCAGAGCATAGTTTTTAATCTCTGTCTTCCTTACTTTTTCCCAGCCGGGAGGCACACTGAATTTTTTATCCGGGCAGGATAGCTCAACAAATCGCGTATGCAGCACCTGGTGACTCAGCACATGTTTTCGTTCTTCTGTTATTTTATGCACCAGTGTCTCACTCCCTTTAAAAATTTTCTTCCACGCCGGACTTTTAATTAATGCTGAATTCGTTAGTTTGGTTTTGGTCTCTATCAGCGGGTATTCAAAAAGGTTCTGCCATATATCCTTCTCAATTCTCTGTCTTAAATAAATTGATTTGCTATCTCTGATAACGAGATAATAAAAGTAACGATTTCGACTGGCTATCTTTTTGTTTTTAACCGGTAGTGTAGTGACTGCGTTATGTTCAAAAGCATAACATGAGCTTTGTAGCGGACACGATTTACAATCCGGAGTGCCAGGTTTGCATTGCAAAGCACCGAATTCCATAATTGCCTGGTTAAATTCATGTGGAGGATTGTCGGAGAGCAATTGCGCCGCTATTGTCAGGAATTCATTTTTTGCTTTTGACGATTGAATGGGAGTGTGAATTCCAAAATACCTGCTGATAAATCTATATACATTTCCATCAAGAACGGGTTTTGGTAAATGAAATGCAAAGGAGGAAATAGCTGCAGCAGTATATTCACCTATCCCTTTCAGTTTTATTATTTCATCGTAGCTTGTGGGAAATTTTCCTTTGTGACGATTTACTATTTCCTTGGCGGCAGCATGCATGTTTCTTGCCCGGGAATAATATCCGAGTCCTTGCCATAGTTTCAATACTTCTGATTCGGTTGCGGAAGCAAGGCGTTTGACTGTAGGAAATTTTTTAATGAACTTCAGGTAGTAGGACGTTCCTTGTTCAACCCGAGTTTGCTGCAGCACAACTTCAGAAATCCAAATAAAATATGGATTCTTGGTATTTCTCCAGGGAAGATCTCTCTTATTGGATCTGTACCAGTTTATGATTGTCGCTGCAGTATTCACGTGAATGTTATTTTCTTCCCAAAGATCACAATTAATCCTTGTAATCTTGAATTTTTACTTCAATCGAATTATTAATACCTATACTTAGATGTTTATTTTTTAGTTATTTAAGGTTTGACTTGTTTTTCTTAAACATTATGTAAAAGGGAATTGCAATTTGAATTCTGCTAATCAATTGTTCTATTGATTCTTTAAGAATATAAATTAGAATTGAATCGATTGGATTTAACTATGATCACTCAGCTTTTCTTTGTAGAATAATTTATATTAATTAATTTTATCAAAATTCCGGTTGCCAAAACAAATGACTGCGACCTTTGTTATCGGAATATTATCTTAACGATTACCGGGGTATAATTCCAGACTTCATTTAACAAACGGAATCAATACCTAGTATTGTCATCTGAAAAATTTTATTTTTATATGTATAACTCTCAAAATTAAAAATGGCAAAAAGAAAAACGAAAGCCGGTAGTTCTGCGAAAACTACAGGCACAAAAAAAAGAGGTCCTGGTCGACCTCCCGGAACTGGAACCGGAACTTATAAGAAAAAAACAAAGCGCGGCCCAGGCCGACCTCCCGGCACCGGCACCGGAACTTATAAGAAAAAGACAAAGCGCGGTCCCGGACGTCCACCGGGCACAGGCACCGGAACCTACAAGAAAGCAAAGCGTGGCCCAGGACGTCCTCCAGGTACAGGCACCGGAACCTACAAGAAAGCAAAGCGTGGGCCCGGACGCCCACCCGGAACGGGAACAGGAACCTACAATAAGTCGAAGCGTGGACCCGGTCGTCCACCTAAAGCTCAGTCACTGGAAGGAGTCAGAATTACCGACAGAGATTTGGGAAAATTACTTGATCTCCAGAGTATGATACTCGATGTGCAAAGAGCACATTTTAAAAGGAGTGGAAAATTCGACCTCTCTCTTACAAAGCAATTCTCGGAGAACTTTAAAACAGTAGATCGTATCGTTGAAATTCTTAGTAAGAAAGCCTGATACTTTATTTTCATTTTCGGTTTGATAAAATCAGTCCGACAGTATTAATAGGTATAGGCATTTGATCCCGAACGGAACAGAATTAATTCTGTTCCGTTTTTTTTTACATTGTTTAATGATCCGCTCGTTGAAACTATAAAGCGAGAAGATTTTTCATCTCATTTCCGGAATTAAATAATGTATGAATGGCAAAATTTCCCTCAGGTAGGAGTAAATAGGTTCCAACAGATACTAAATAACAGATGAAAGGCTTTTTTTCAACTATTTCGCATTTCGCCAAAGATGGAAGCTTGAAATCATGATTTTCCCTTTTACAATATTCTGAATAAGAGGAAACTGCATTTCTCGGCCAATTGGAGGCTTTTTCGAAATTATTTGTCAACAACCTGAAAAAATTGATTCTTAGGGCTTTTCCTTTTCAAAAGGAACGCTTATCTTTGCGCCCCCAATTCTCAAATACTTAATACTCAAAGAAATGACAAAAGCTGAATTAGTGGCCGAGATTTCAACCAAAACAGGCATTGAAAAGACTGTGGCTTTACAGGCAGTAGAAGCGACAATGAAAGTGATCAAAACAACTATGGCTGACGGTGAGAACGTTTACCTCAGAGGTTTCGGTTCTTTTATCGTTAAAAGAAGAGCTCAGAAGCTAGGCCGTATTATCTCTAAAAATACAACGATCATTATTCCGGAGCATAACATCCCGGCATTCAAACCTGCAAAGACTTTTGCAAACAAGGTGAAGAATGCTAAGATTAAGAAGAATCAAACAACTGAGGCTATTGATTAATGAGTATGGCGATAAGACGAAATCAACTATTAGTCATAATCGCCGCCATTGCCGTTACTATTGTCTTGTATTTTCTTCCTCAGAAAAATCAATCTGATACTAAAGAGACAGAGAACAACACAGAAGGCGGCTATTCATTCAACAGAATAATCACTCAGGCTAAAGGGCAATTGAAGCCTGAGGAATTAGCGCCCATTCAGAAACTTGAAGAGGCATTGGCAAAGGAAGAGGGAAATCTTCTTTTACTTGACTCGCTCGGTAAAATGTGGGATCTTGCCCTTTTTCCGGTTGTATCTGCTCACTATTTTGAACAGATCGCAACAAAGTTACCGGAAGAAAAAAGCTGGCTCAATGCAGCATACCGCTACTTTGATGCCTTTAAAGGGAGTAACGACTCTATATTGCGTTCTATGATGGTGAATAAAGCCATCGCCTCTTATCAAAAAGTTCTGGATATTAATCCGGCCAATCTTAATGCAAAAACAGACCTTGGCGTTTGTTATGCTGAAGGTACGGCGGAACCTATGAAAGGGATCCTCCTGCTCAGAGAAGTGGTTGAAAAAGATCCGAAGCATGCCAATGCTCAGTTTAACCTGGGTGTTTTATCTGTTCGATCCGGACAGCTGGACAAGGCCATTGAACGATTTGAAAAAGTCCTGGAAGCTCAGCCGGACAAAGTGGAAGCACGTTACCTGCTTGGTCGTACACTCATTCAATTGGGTCAAAGCCAAAAGGGAGTGGAGCAGTTGAAAGAAATTCAAAAGTATACTTCTGACCCACAGGTGTTGGAGGAGGTAAACAAGTTAATACACCAAGTCAATAACCAATAAACAATTTATTATGCCAAGCGGTAAGAAGAGAAAAAGACATAAGATGGCAACGCATAAGCGTAAGAAGCGTCTTAGAAAGAACAGACATAAGAAAAAGAGCCGGTAAATAGAAAGGCATCCTCGTGATGCCTCTCTTTTATCTTTTGTGCATTTCATCCGGGAACCTTCCCGATGACATTGGTTTTTCGTTATACATTTCTGGGTAGCTGATGCGTCACTTGCCAATCTCGATCCAATGGTTTGTACAAACTGTTCCTGAATATTTTTCTGCATTCTCACCTTTGACAGGATGATTGTTTGCAAATTTTTTTTAATTGAATAACGAATTGGTGATCAATTCAACTTCTGGCGAAGTCACCATCGCCATGCTTGAGAACAAGCAATTGGTTGAATTAAACAGCGAGCGAAAGGATCAGGGCTTTCAGGTCGGAGATATTTATCTCGGCCGCGTAAAGAAACTAATCCCCGGACTTAATGCTGCTTTCGTAGACGTCGGTCACGAGAAAGATGCCTTTTTGCATTATCTTGACCTGGGTCCCCAAGCCCAATCCCTCCTAAAACTCATAAAGCTCACCACGACGGGAAAAAATCCCGATCCCATGCTTACGGATTTTCAACTTGAGCAGGATATTAATAAGGGTGGAAAAATTACCCAAGTCCTTTCAACCAATCAATGGGCTCTGGTTCAGGTTGCAAAAGAACCTATTTCCTCCAAAGGCCCTCGTGTAACTTCTGAACTCTCACTTGCCGGACGGTTTGTGGTAATGGTCCCTTTTACAGATACCGTTTCCATTTCCCAGAAGATAAAAAGCGCAGAAGAACGTCAGCGTTTGAAACGTTTAGCCACAAGTATTAAGCCCAAGGGATTTGGCCTGATCATCCGAACTGTTGCCGAAGGGAAAAAAGTTGCAGAACTTGATAAGGACATACAAGATCTTGTCGCAAAGTGGAAGAGTGCTTTCGAACTTTTGAAGACGGTAAAACCACCTTATAAAATCCTGGGCGAGCTAAGCAGAACTTCGACGATTTTAAGGGACTTATTGAACCCAAACTTCGCTGCTATTCATGTAAATGATCAGGCTTTGGCTGATGAGATCAAAGCATACATCAGTGGAATTGCACCTGAACAAACGGATATCGTAAAACTCTACAAAGGACGTCTCCCGATTTTCGAACAATTAGGAATTGATAAACAAATTAAATCCAGCTTTGGAAAAACGGTGACGATGGCTAACGGTGCCTATCTTATCGTGGAACATACTGAAGCGATGCACGTCATAGATGTTAATAGTGGAGGGCGTGTAAAAGGTTCCGACGGAGATTCTACACAAGAAACGAATGCTCTTAATGTAAATATGGATGCCGCCGTTGAAGTGGCACGACTTTTACGCATGCGTGATATGGGAGGAATCATTGTAGTCGATTTCATTGATTTACATAGTGCCCAAAATCGTAAATCCTTGTACGAAAAGCTCAAGGAAGAAATGAAAAGAGACAGGGCCAAGCATACCATACTTCCTCCAAGTAAATTTGGACTGATTCAAATTACGCGTCAACGCGTAAGACCTGAGACTAACATTACTACAGTGGAGAAATGTCCGGCCTGTAATGGTACCGGGGAAATTAAAGCTAGCATTCTACTTGTGGATGAGATTGAGAATAACCTGAGGTATTTTGTACAGGAACAAAATGAAAAAGAATTGTTCCTTACTGTACATCCTTACCTCGAAGCATATCTCAACAAAGGAATGTTGTTGAACTCTAAAGTGCATAAATGGAGGAAAAAGTTCAAAGTAAAATTGAAGGTAACAGCCAGTAGCAGTTATCATATAATGGAATATCATTTCTTTAATAAACTGGAAGAAGAAATTAAAATATAGTTAACTGTCTTCCTGAACTTTATTTGGAATAAATAAATTATTTTGGCGCTCAATAATATTTTGTATTCAGTTGTAAGAAACCGTTGTCCTAAATGCCATCAGGGTAAAGTGTTTCAAAAGGATAATCCCTATAAACTGAAATACCTTTTTAAAATGGAGAGCGAATGTAGTCACTGTGGTGAGCGGTATGAAAAGGAGCCGGGTTATTTTTTCGGTGCAATGTTTGTTTCCTATGCTTTGACTGCCCTGGTTTTTTTCATAGTACTTGTTCTTGACTTTACGATTTTCCATCTCGGACTTTCTTTATTGCTTATTCTTATTCCGGCCGTTCTCATTCTGTCTCCGGTTACTTTTCAGTGGTCAAGATTGATTTGGTTAAACTTTTTTATCAGGTATAATCCGGAGTCGGTGAAACGCTGATAAGTCACATGGATCCGAATGTTCTGTTCAGGATCACTGATTAAAATCATAACAGTACCTATAAATTATTATCAGGAATTCATCCTGATTTAATACCTTGGTCTTGATGTCTGTCACGATCAGTGTAGTTCAAACTAAATCCCAATTAAAGGACTTTATTCTTCTTCCGGAGAAAATCCATCGCAATGATGCACGTTGGCTTCCTCCAATGTATGCTGATGAGTGGAAGTTTTATAATCCAAAGTATAATAATTCCTTTGCGCGTTGCGAAACCGTTTTGCTCCTGGCTTATAAAGATGCTAAACCTACAGGACGTGTGATGGGCATTATTGATCCTGTCTACAATGCAGGCACGAATGAAAGGACAGCACGTTTTTTTAATCTTGAATGTTACGATGATCAGGAGACGCTGAATGCTTTAATGAATTCAGTAGAGAAGTGGTCCCTTTCAAAAGGAATGGATACGATCATTGGCCCTTTTGGCTTTTCCGACAAGGACCCACAGGGTCTTCAAATTGAAGGATTCGAACACATACCGGTTATTGCTACCGCCGGAAATTTTCCATATTTAAAGGATAGAATTGAAGGAGAAGGTTATCAAAAAAAGTTTGATTGCCTGGTTTACAAACTTGATATTCCCGCAACGGTACCTGAACAGTATGTCAGAGTTGCAGAACGAATTCTCCACAGCAGGAAAGTTCGCTTAGTTGAATTCACGAATCGGCGACAGCTGAAACCTTATATCGTTCCGGTCTTGCGCCTGGTTAACGAAACCTACAGGTCAATTTATGGCTTTGTAGAGATGGATGAAGAGGAGATGAAACAATTGGCAGCGAAGTATCTTCCAATTCTTGATCCTGTTTTTACCAAAGTGATCACAGATTCGCAAAACAACCCAATGGCTTTCATTGTAGCATCGCCGGATATGAGTCGGGGAATCCAAAGGGCCAAAGGCAAATTATTTCCGTTTGGATTTATACACATACTTTCCGATTTAAAAAAGAGTAAACAACTTGATCTTTTTCTGGGGGCAGTTAAAGATCCGGATAAGAATAAAGGCCTCATAGCTTTATTGGGTGTAGCAATTTTTCAATCTGCACAATTGCGAAAAATGGAATTTATTGACAGCCATCTGATACTTGAAACAAATAAAGCGATGCGTGCAGTGATGGAACGATTAGGTGCTCAAATATACAAGCGATACAGGGTCTATGTAAAGAGAATATCTTAGGTTTAATTCCCTGTGTTTTTTGAATAGTCATATTTGTTATTTTTAAGCCATCATCCATTATTTCCCTGTACAATCACGAATTTTCATGATCGGTTTTAGTGCTTGTTGCGAGTGGTTAATCCGTTCAATCTGTTTGTGATCACAGCAAAGCCAATTTAATTGCATCTTTTTTAAACTCATGTATTATGTCAGAATTAATGAAGAGGAGTATTACAGGGTTAATCCTAATCGCCGTCATGGTTACATCCGTTATTGCAGGAGCATGGATTTTTGTCTTCACTGTTTTACTTTTGAATATTTTCTGTGTTAATGAATTTTACAGATTGTTTCAGTCTTTATCTCCTAGAAAAACCTGGGGAATTTTTGTGTCCACTGGCTTATTTGTTTCTGTTATGCTTTTCACACTGAATATTTTTACCTGGCAAGTTCTACTTCTGATTTTTCCTTTAGCTCTTAGCTTGTTCGTCTCTGAGTTGTATACCCGTTCAGAGCGGCCATTTGAACGGCTTGCTATAACATTCCTGGCTATTATTTATATTACCATACCTGCTTTGTTCCTTGCAAATCTCCCAATTATTCCTTTTGAAGATAAAGTCTATCACACGCAGTATGTGCTTGGATTTTACTTTTTGGTTTGGTCGCATGATTCAGGGGCATTTGCTATTGGAAAACTATTTGGAAAACATGCTCTGTTTTTACGAATAACTCCTAAGAAGACATGGGAAGGCAGTGTAGGAGGTGCCATAAGCGCGATGATTATGGCGTATTTGCTTTCTTTTTTTTATTCTGATTTAAGCCTGCAAAATTGGATGGTGATTGCATTGATAGTAACCCTAACCGGAACATATGGCGATTTTATTAAGTCATTGTTAAAACGAAGTTTACAGGTCAAAGATTCCGGAACGGCACTTCCGGGTCACGGTGGTTTTCTGGATAGGTTTGACGCATTACTTGGTTCTGCTCCGTTTGTGTTTAGTTATGTTTTACTTCTACATTAACCATTGCATTACACATGAAACGAAGTTACTACCTGATCAACGCAATCACTCTCTATCGTCTGATTGCCGCACCGATTTTGATAATTTTAATTATTACTAAGGACCTCGATCTGTTTAAATGGCTGCTCGCATTAAGCTTTTTTACCGACTTAATTGATGGTTTCCTTGCCCGTAAGTTTAAAGTAACCAGCATCCTTGGTTCCAGGCTTGATTCAATTGCCGATGACTCCACGGTGGTTGCTGCGCTCATAGGACTCTTCGTCTTCAAGTATGACTTTGTCCAACATGAATTGATATTTCTTTTCGGACTATTGGGCTTGTTCTTGACTCAAAATATTATTGCAATTATTAAATATCACAAGATTACCAGCTTTCATACTTATCTGGCTAAGATCTCTGCCATACTTCAGGGATTGTTTTTTATCTTAATATTTCTGCTGCAACAGCCTGTTTATTTTTTGTTTTATACCGCAGTTCTCTTCACAGCATTGGATTTAATTGAAGAAATTATTTTGGTATTCTTGCTTCCTAAATGGGAAGCAAATGTTAAAGGCCTTTTTTCTGTCCTGAAACGAAAGCAACCTGAGTAAGAATGAGGACTTAGCTTGTATTAGTCACTGGTAAATTCCGGTATCTGTTTTTGTGAAAATTTGGTAGTTTGATTGAGTTTTCTACGGATACTGAATTTCTGAACATTAATTTCTTCCTAAAAACTGTTTGTTATCCAATCAGACTTTCATAGCTTCGCATATAATCAATGACAAAAACTCTCCTAACTATGAAAATTTTTAAGCGTATTCTCATCATTGTTGCACTACTTATTGGAGTAGCTGTAATTATAGGCCTGCTATTGCCACGTGAACAACATGTTGAACGAAGTTTAGTGGTTGATGCTTCGCCTGCTGTAGTTTTTGAACAAGTAAACAATTTAAAAAACTGGGAGAACTGGTCTCCCTGGATCAAACTTGATCCTGCCTCTGTAAGGAATTACAGTGATCCTGCCGTTGGTGCCGGTGCTTATTATACATGGAGCAGCGAAAATAAAAATGTGGGCAAGGGTAAAATGACCATACTTGAGTCACAACCAAATACGCTTGTCAGCACAGAGCTTGAATTTGAAGGCATGGAAAAGGCAAGAGGCTATTTTAAATTTGAACCCGATGGAAATGGGACCAAAGTTACCTGGGCATTTGATGCAAATATGGGATCGAATCCGTTTTTTCGTATAATGGGATTGATGATGGACAAGATGCTCGGAAAAAATTTCGATGAAGGTTTACAGGCAATCAAAAAAGCGGCTGAAGCAGCCCCTGAAGCAGTATCCCCGCCCGAAGTTGCAGAACCTGATTCAATGATCATGGAAGTGTTGGAGTAATAATAAAATGTGTTCCCGGAGCAGATTGTAAGGTGAAATTGTCTTGCTTTTGTGATTCAGGAAATAATAATTTTCAAATCTAAATCCTCGTTAGCATGAAAATTCTAAAACGAATATTACTCGTAATAGCTTTAATATTATTGATCGTGACCGGAATAGGTCTCCTCTTACCTTCTCATGTTCACGTTGAAAGAAGCATGACTATCAATCAACCACAGGAGATGGTTTTTAACTATGTCAATAATATAAAAAATTGGAATTCCTGGTCGCCTTGGTTTGAATTGGACACTACTGCTTCCTACACGCAAGCAGGACCACCTTCAGGAGTGGGTGCTCAGCTAAGTTGGGTCAGCACTAATAAGGATGTTGGAAGAGGAAGTATGATCTATACAGAAGTCAGTAATCCGTCTCTCATTAAGCAGGATCTTAACTTCATGGAAGAAGGCGTTGCCCGGGGAGTGTATACCTTTGCTCCCGACGGTACCGGAACTAAAATTACCTGGGCATTTGAATTTGATACCGGCTTTAATCCCTTGCTTCGAATACTCGGAAAATTTATGGATGGAATGGTTGGAAAAGATTTTGAAAAGGGACTCACTAAATTGAAGACAATTCTGGAGTCCATGCCGGTGGAAGGTGGCTCCGGGGAAATTTCTGTTCCCGACACCATTCCTTCCGCTATCTGACAGAAAAAATTATTTCTTGAGCTGCATCATCCCGAATAGTCGTATTCACGGATTATCTGAAACTGAATCTACACGTCTTGATGACAGATGTCTTCCCTAATAAAAAGATTCTGAGTGCTGAACAAGCCTTAATCCGCATACAGAAGTATTGTGCCTATCAGGAAAGAAGTCAGCAGGAGGTGAGAAACAAACTTTACCAGTGGGGATTGCGCAGTAATGAAATTGAGTCAATGATCGTTGATTTGATTCAGGATAATTTTTTGAAGGAAGAGCGTTTTGCAACAGCTTTTACGGGTGGTAAATTCCGACAGAAAAAATGGGGTAAAGTCAAAATAAAAATGGCTTTACAGGAGAAACGAGTTTCAGCACCATTGATTAAAAAAGCTTTGGCTGAGATTTCAGAAAAGGACTACATTAAAACCCTCAAGGATGTAATCAGGATGAAGGAAAAGCTTGTCAAAGAGCCCAATAGCTATAAACGAAAACACATGATAGCTTCATATGCTATCCGGCGGGGATTTGAACCTGAATTAGTATGGAGTATAGTTGGGCAGGCGGATGAAGAGTGATAGATAGTTCCTTTTTTTATACCTTTGCGCCCATTATGACAATAGAACAACTAAAAGAGATTAAGGAGCGCGCTGAAGTCCTGAGGAGGCATCTTTGACATCGATGGTAAAAAGAATTCCATTAGGCAGGAAGAACTGCTGACCCATGCTCCGGGATTTTGGGAGAAACCAAAAGAAGCTGAGACAGTGCTGAAAAGCATTAAGCAAAAGAAGAACTGGACCGATCATTTTGATGAACTGTTTTCCTCCTATGAGGATCTCGCCGTTTTGTTTGATTTTTACAAGGCAGGAGATGTTAGTGAAGCAGAGATCAGTAAGCATTTGAAAGAAACCACAGCCTTGTTGGAGGATCTGGAATTCAAAAATATGCTGGGTGATCCCGAAGATTCCTTGAGTGCAATTATTAATATTAATTCCGGAGCCGGTGGAACTGAAAGCCAGGATTGGGCCTCTATGCTCATGCGCATGTATATAATGTGGGCTGAGAAGCATGGCTTTAAAGTGACCGAACTTGATTTACAATATGGCGATACGGCAGGCATCAAATCCTGCTCTTTGGAAATTGATGGGGAATTTGCGTATGGTTATTTAAAGGGCGAGAGTGGAGTTCATCGTCTCGTTCGCATCTCTCCTTATGATTCCAATGCCCGTCGGCATACTTCATTCGCATCAGTTTATGCTTATCCTGTCGTAGATGATACAATTGAAATCGATATCAAAGATGGTGATATTGAAATGCAAACATCACGTTCCGGAGGAGCAGGAGGACAGAACGTAAACAAGGTCGAAACGAAAGTTCAGCTGACACACAAACCCACAGGGATTGTTGTTGTTTGTCAGGTTGAACGTTCCCAGGTTGGGAACAGAGCCCGTGCAATGAAAATGCTCAAATCCCAACTTTACGAATTGGAAATGCGGAAACAACTCGAGGCGAAGGCTGCTACTGAGGCAACAAAGCGTAAAATAGAATGGGGTTCACAAATCCGAAATTATGTTATGCATCCCTACAAACTGGTGAAGGATATCCGTACAGATACAGAAACATCAGATGTTCAAGGTGTGATGGATGGAGAGCTTGACCAGTTTATCAAAGCCTATTTAATGGATGCTTCAGCTCATTAGTCTATGATAGAAATTTGGTTTAAGTCTACATGCAGCACATGCAAAACCGCGCTCTCACTAATTAAAGAACAAACAGATGAGGAAATTTCCATTGTTGAATATACGGTGGAAGTGCCTACTCAAAAGGATATCCGTGCTGTATTGAAAATGTTGAATTTGAAAGCAGAGGATATTGTCCGTAAAAAGGAGGAACTGTATAAGAAGAAGTACCTCAATAAAAAACTGACAAATGCCGAATGGATTAAAGTACTTTCAAAAAACCCGATCCTTATTGAGAGACCAATCATTGTAAAAGATGGGAAAGCAATCATAGGACGCCCTGCAACAAGGGTTATGGAAATTTTTAAATGATTAGATAAATATTCAATATCATGAAGACAAGGAAAGAAAAGGACACCATGGGGATTGTAGAAGTTCCCGCACATGTATATTGGGGCGCTCAAACACAACGCTCTATAGAGAATTTTAAAATTGCTCAGGATATCAATAAAATGCCGGTTGAAATCATACGTGCATTTGCCATTCTGAAAAAGGCTGCTGCACTTACGAATCTGGATGCCGGAATACTTTCAAAAGAGAGTTGTGAACTTATCGGAAAAGTTTGTGATGAAATCCTTGCTTCCAAACTGGACGATCAGTTTCCCTTAGTTGTTTGGCAAACAGGTTCCGGTACACAATCAAACATGAATGTAAACGAGGTTATTGCGTATCGCGCTCATGTTATCAACGGAGGAAGTCTTGAAGATGAAAAAAAAGTAATTCATCCTAATGATGATGTGAACAAATCACAATCATCAAACGACACATTTCCAACAGCAATGCATATTGCGGCCTATCAAATTCTTGTTGAAAAAACACTGCCGGGTTTAAAAAAACTGCGTGATACGCTTGATAGGAAGGCAAAAGAGTTCATGATGGTAGTAAAGATTGGAAGGACGCATTTGATGGATGCAACACCGCTGACACTTGGTCAGGAAATAAGTGGCTACGTTTCTCAATTGAATCATGGAATAAAAGCGATTGAAAATTCGTTAAGTCATTTGTCAGAATTGGCACTGGGAGGGACTGCTGTTGGCACAGGAATCAATACTCCAAAGGGTTATTCAGAGAATGTTGCAAAACACATAGCAAAATTATCCTCTATTCCATTTGTTACTGCTGAGAATAAATTTGAAGCCTTAGCTGCTCATGATGCGATTGTTGAAACGCATGGGGCCTTGAAAACGGTTGCTTGTTCATTAATGAAAATTGCTAATGATATTCGTCTGCTTGCTTCCGGTCCTCGTTGCGGTATAGGTGAATTGCATATTCCTGACAATGAACCGGGTTCTTCAATTATGCCGGGAAAGGTCAATCCAACTCAGTGCGAAGCGATGACAATGGTGGCAGCACAGGTATTGGGAAATGATGTCGCGATCAATATAGGCGGTGCGACCGGACATTTCGAACTTAATGTTTTCAAGCCGATGATGATTTATAATTTCCTTCATTCGGCAAGACTGATCGGGGATGTTTGTGTTTCCTTCAATGATAAATGTGCAGAAGGAATAGAGCCTATCAGAGAGAATATAAAGAATAATCTTGAAAATTCATTGATGCTTGTTACTGCATTGAATACAAAGATTGGCTATTACAAAGCTGCAGAGATTGCTCAAACAGCTCACAAGCAGGGAAAGACGCTAAAACAAACTGCGATCGAACTTGGATATGTTACGTCTGAACAATTCGACGAATGGGTGAAACCTGAAGATATGGTAGGGGATTTGCCTAAATAAATTTATCGCCCTTTTTTAATTTCACATCGTTTACCAGATTTCGAATTTGTTGCTCGTCTTCCTTTGGGCAAATCAGGAGTACCTGGTCGGTATCTACGATGATAAAATCTTCTAATCCCTGAATAACTGCAAGCTTGTTTCCGGGAATGTTGATCACGCAATTGGAAGTATTGTCCAGCATCACATGCGGCCCGACTACTGCATTTTTATGTTGGTCATGAGGAAGTTGTTCATAGAGGGATTTCCATGTACCCAAATCGCTCCAGCCAAATTCAGCACTTAAAACGTATACGTTTTTTGCTTTCTCCATGATTCCATAATCTATAGAGATGTTCGTGCACTTTTCGTAAGTTTTTCGAATAAAGGCTGATTCTTCCGGTGTGTTATAGATATTTTTACCTTCCTGAAATAAAGTATACATGTCAGGCAGATTTTTTTCAAATGCCTCAAGTATAGCTTTAGTGTTCCACAAAAATATTCCGGAATTCCACAGAAACTCTCCGCTTTTCAGAAAGAATTTAGCCATTTCAAGATTCGGTTTTTCGGTGAATGTTTTCACCTCATTGATTCCGAAATTCTCATCTTCAACTTTCTCTTTAAATTGAATATAACCATATCCCGTATCCGGTCTGCTCGGTTGTATGCCGATCGTCAGAAGGCCTTGAGTTTTTCTCGTGAATTCAAGTCCGATTCTTATTGCCTCCTGGAAATTTTTTTCATCATTAATAACATGATCTGAAGGAGCCACTACCATGTTGGCATCAGGATTTACCTGAAATATTTTAAATGCAGCATAAGCAATGCAAGGGGCGGTATTCCGTCTTTGAGGTTCAGCTAATACCTGATTCTTGTTTAACTCAGGGATTTGAGAAAATACATGACCCTGATATTGCTCGTTTGTGACTATATAAATATTTTCAGGAGGACATATTTTAAGAAATCGTTCATAGGTCTGACGGATCAAAGTTTTTCCCGTTCCCATTATGTCAAGGAACTGTTTTGGTAATGTGTTACGACTCATGGGCCAGAAGCGGCTTCCTATGCCACCGGCCATGATGATGCAGTAATTGTTTTTCATCAGGAATTAATTGTACGACGCGTTGTTTTAGGTAAAAGTCGGTCGATAGGCGAAAATTTGTGCTTTATTATTATATAAAATAAATCATTTTATGACTCAGGACAGTCCGGATAATGCCTTCCTTAGTGAACCAATCACATCATTAATCTCATTTAATTTGCAAGTGCCCACTGATAGTCTGTACCATGGAGAATCATCTGCCGAACCGAATGCAGAGAAAGGGACAATCCCCAGTTTGGCTTCATCAAGGATATATTGCGTAACTTCTTTTTGATTGTTCAGCACTTTTCCGGAAGCAGTTTTCTTTCCCGTTAAGTTCAACTGCACAGTAAGATATATGGCAGCTTGGGGAGTAATTGCGCTAACAGGAAATCCTTCTTTTTTTAATTCATTAAATCCATGATAAAATCCTTCAAGCCTTGCATTAATTTCTTGTTTGAATGAAGTGATAAATTTATCGAAATTAGTTTTCTGCTGTAAGTATTTACCGGTTGCAACCTGCTCTGCTTTTGGAGCCCAGGCACCAACATGCGATAAGATTGCTCTCATTTTATTAATAATATGTTTCGGTCCGAATGCCCATCCAACACGTACACCGGTTGCGGCAAGTGATTTGGATATTCCATCGATAAAGATGGTGTAATCTTTCATCTCAGGACGTAGAGAAACCGGATTGTAATGTTCTGTTTGTCCAAATGTCAACATCCAGTAAATCTGATCATATATCAGATACAAAGGCTTGGCTTTGCCTTTGCGTTTTTTATTTTCTTCTAATACGAGATCGCAGATTTCGGCGAGCATTTCCTTGTTGAATACAGTTCCGGTTGGGTTTAACGGAGAACATAGGGCAAGAATAGTTGCATTGTGCAGGTGAGGCCTGATGTCTTCAGCCGTTGGCATGAAATTATTTTCAGGCCTTGTTTCAATCATAATTGCCTGTGAACTGCTTAGATGGGTATAATGATTGTTGTTCCAGGAAGGAACCGGAAAGACAACAGTATCTTTCGCATCCAGCAACGTAGTGTAGGTCGCATAAATCAAGGGGCGTGCACCTCCTGATATCAATATTTCATCTGCGCTATAGTCAAGGGCTTCACGCTCTTTTAAAAACTCTGAAACTGTGGTCCGAAGCTCTTGTATGCCATTCGCTGCAGGGTAGTTTGTCTCTTTGTTTTCATAAGCCTTGATTATTTCAAGGGTCAATTCGGAAGGAATCGGAAAGAGGTTTGGGTCGAAATCACCAATAGTGTAATTGAAAATTTTATCACCGTTGCGAATCTTATCATTAATCTCCGCTGCAAGCTTTATAATTTCCGATCCAATCAGATTTTCTGCCATTGTTGACACCTGAGTCGCGGAGTTTTGGGCAGCTAGTGTTTCATTCATTAAGAGCTGATTTTAATTGGATGGGTATAGGACAAATATAAACAATATTGGACTAATTCGATCTCTTAACACCCTAAATATCCGAAAAACCAAGGGGGCCAATCACCTGCTATTATTGCCGGTAAATTTTATAGCTTGGATTTCAGGCCTTTTGAATTTGGCTCATTAGTCAGGTATTATGAACTATAACCTCAGCCAAGCCATTGACCAGATAAGCACGTTTACTTTTTATCTCTATACAATGGAATCTGGTGCGTCTTTTTTCTCCCTTTCTGAATATTAAACCTGATCTCGATTGATGAATACTGAATTCGGTACCCGAGGCAAGTTCTTCAAGATGGATGACAGGATTATCACCCGGATCATCGTATTTTTTTAGCACTCTGTGGAGCTGCTGATCATTACAACTCGATGCTGCAGGGTTTCGTACATAATTCAATAGTGCTTTTTCGATGTCTGAAGGAAAAATATTTTTTCGTATAAAATCTGTGAGCAATAAACGGAACTCATGTTTCCACTCTTTACCATGAGGATCGTGTCGATGCTTGTATCGGGTGAAGCAATGCAGATGAGCAACTTCATGCGTAAATGTAATCAGGAAAGAATAGGGGTTCAAATCGTGATTTACTGATATGTGATGCCCTTCTCCATTTTCAAGGGGTTTGTAGTCGCCATATTTACTAGCCCTGCCCCGCGTTATTCTCAAATGAATATTCTTCTCAATGATCCATGACGAACAAAGTTCAACACAGTTTTCAGGAACATACTTGGCAAGTACTTTGGCGATTCCTTCTTTGGACATACAGGCAGGCTCTAACTATAAAGGCGAAGGTTATAAAAAAACCAATAGGAGAGAAGTAGCTTTGGAAAGTCTTTCAACAAGGATTTTTTTAAATCCGGTCTGTGGAAACTCAGGGCTTTAGAAGCTGATAAACAATTAAACTGGCGAGGTAAGCCAAGCCGCTCATATAAAGAATTTGGATCAGGGGATAGCGAATCCTTTTTGTTTCTCTGTAAACAACAGCAACTGTACTCATACATTGCATGGCAAAAGCATAAAATAGCATTAAAGATAATCCTACTGCAAAAGTATAGCGAGGTCCTCCGGTATGCGGATTGACTTCCGCTGCCATCTTCTCTTTGATGGTAAGCTTAGCTGACTCATCGCCGCCCACACTGTAAATCGTAGACATCGTACCAACAAAGACTTCACGCGCAGCAAAAGAAGTGATTAATGCAATTCCAATTTTCCAGTCAAAACCCAATGGTTCTATAGCAGGCTCAATAAAATGTCCGAGTTTTCCTGCATAAGAAGCTTCCAGTTTTTCTGTCTGAACAAGTCGTGAAACTTCTGATGCCTGAATCTGACCGGATAAACTTTGTCCTTCATATTTTTTCTCAATAGAATCAAAAACTCCTGACGGTCCAAAAGAAGATAAAACCCATAGAATTATAGATATGGCTACAATGACCTTTCCCGCATCAAATAAAAATATTTTTACTTTTTCCAGAAGATGAATTCCAATTGATGACCATCGGGGAACTCTGTACATAGGGAGCTCCATAACAAAGAAACTGCGTTCCTTCTTTTTAATAATGTATTTCATGGCCAGTGCGGCTACCAGAGCAGCAACAAATCCAAGTAAATACAGAATCATCATTACCAATCCCTGCATGTTAAATCCATAAATACTCCCTTTGGGAATTACAAGTGCAATAAGCAAAGTATATACCGGGAGTCGTGCTGAGCAACTCATCAGAGGTGTTACCATGATGGTGATGAGTCGTTCTTTCCGGTTTTGAATGGTACGTGTTGACATAATTGCAGGAACAGCACAGGCAACACTGCTCATTAAAGGAATGAGTGATTTTCCATTCATCCCGAATTTCTTCATAACCCGGTCCATGATAAAACTAACTCTTGCCATATACCCGGTGTCTTCCAGTATAGCCACAAAGAAAAAGAGAAGAGTAATCTGAGGAACAAAAACGACAATCCCGTTTAATCCGGCTAAAATTCCATCCACAATCAAATCATTCAAAAGACCGGATGGAAGGGAGCTGCGTACAAACTGGCTGAGTGAAACAAAGCCACTGTCAATTAAGTCCATTGGGTAAGAAGCCCAGGAAAAAATTACCTGAAAGATTAAAAACAAAACCACCATAAAAATTAAATAGCCCCAGACCCTGTGAGTAAGGAAGCTGTCAATTTTATATGAATTTGATTTTTGTACCGGATTTTCGAGTGATGTTAAATGATCTTTGAGAATCAGCGTGATAACTTTGTATCTCTCCAGGGTTTCCCTGGCTTGCATTTGTTGCGGATCGAACTTGTGTTGCTCACAGATGGAAATGATTTTGTCTTTTTTCCACTGCTGCATCTCAAATCCGGAAATGATATGGAGGTTATTAGCTCCAAGAAATGCATTGTAATTACTATCTACCTTTACGATGGATCTGAGTTCATCCACTACCTCCGGCGCAAATTCACGTACGTCGATAAAGTCTTTCACCGGTGAAACAAGTGGTAGAACGATAGCTTTCTTAAGTTCAGTGATACCTTTGCCGCTTCTGCCATCCATAGGAATCACAGGTATGCCGAGGCGATCTGATAATCCTTTAAAGTCTATGGACATTTTTTTGTAGAGAACTATGTCCATCATATTAATGATGAGAATCACCGGAATCTTTAAATCCAGAATCTGAGAGCAGAGAAAAAGATTTCTTTTGAGGTTGGTGCCATCGGCAATAACGATAGTGAGATCAGGATGAGATTCGTTATTAGGATCACAAAGGATCTGAAAGGGGAGTATCTCTTCAGGCGATTTAGGATATAAGGAGTAGGTGCCAGGGAGATCAATAATTTCTGCTTCAACGACTTCTCCGCTATCAGATTTTAAATTTGTATAGCCGATTCGCTTTTCAACAGTTACTCCGGGAAAGTTTGCAACCTTTTGACGCAAACCGGTGAGTGCATTAAAAACGGTTGATTTACCACTATTCGGGTTTCCAACGAGCGCTATTTTAATTTTTCTTGACAATTCTTTTTGGATTCTCTGTTGAAACGATCAATTAAAAACAAACAGGAACAAATTCCCGCCTAATGGGAAAAATTTACTCCTGAATTCTGACTCGCACTGTACTTGCTTCCGCTTTTCTTAATCCCAGCATATAACCTGAGATAGAAATTGCTATAGGATCTCCCAATGGCGCAATGCGAATTACTTCAATTAATTCGCCGGGAATGCATCCCATCTCAAGCAATTTGAGTGAAAGTTCATAGTCAGTGAAGGAGTCAATTACCCCTTTTTGGCCTTTTCGCATACTTGAAAGGGTTCTCACTGTTTCCGGCATTATTATTTAGAATGATTTTAAATAGGCTTCAAAAGTAGCCTTTTTATTCAATAAATGAATGATTTTAATCATTTTCTCAAAGAGAAAAAGCACTAAATGGCGATCAGGAGCTTTTTTGTATACTTTTCTGTGTGTCCCGGCTAAATTTTGGACAGTCGCACTTTTTCTTGGTAAGGAAACAGCTGCTGAATAAAAAGCTGCATAGCAGAATTATAAGATAAAAGTATTTGCTTCCCTTACTTGGCATGATTGATCAAAGATACAATTTCTAATTCAACGAAGGCTTATTGAAACCTTGTACCGGCTTGAATATTTTCGATTCGTTCTCACGAAAATATTGTTTGCTAAATTAAAGCCAACTTCTGATGCATTGATCAATTCTTCTTATTTTTATCGAATTCTATGAATTGGCTTTTTCACTTAGGGCGTTATTGGATCTTCATGAAGGAGATGATAATCAAGCCCGAAAAATTTTCGATCTACTGGAAACAGTTTGTTCGTGAGCTCGATAATTTTGGGTTTGGTTCCCTTGGTATCGTTGCATTGACTTCTGTATTTATGGGAGCAGTAATCACGATTCAAACAGTTTACAATCTTGTAAATCCTCTTGTGCCTTTGGAAGCTGTTGGAATCGTTGCACGGGATTCAATTATTCTGGAATTTTCTCCAACGATGATGTCTCTTGTATTAGCAGGTAAAATAGGTTCCAGCATTGCATCTGAAATTGGAACCATGAGGGTTACTGAGCAGATTGATGCACTTGAGATCATGGGTATAAATTCATCTGCCTATTTGGTTTTACCTAAGGTGATGGCTGCTCTCGCAATATTTCCTTTCGTTGTTATCATCAGCATGTTTTTAGGAATATTTGGTGGATGGGTGGCCGGGACAGCAGCCGGGGTAATTAGCTCCTCAGAGTATATAATGGGAATACAGGATTCATTTGTTCCTTTTAATGTCGTATTCGCTCTGATTAAAACAATTACTTTCTCCTTAATCATTACTACAGTCTCGGCTTATCAAGGCTATCACACACAAGGCGGTGCACTTGAAGTTGGAAAATCAAGTACGAATGCGGTTGTATACAGTAGCATTCTCATTTTGATCTTTGATTATATTCTTACTCAATTAATCCTGACATGATTGATCTGAAAAATATTTCAAAGAGTTTTAATGGACGTGTTATATTGGAAAACGTTACCAGTTCCTTTGAGAAGGGTCATGTTAATCTTGTGATAGGTGGCAGCGGTTCCGGTAAAACCGTCATGATGAAATGCATGGTAGGTTTGGTGGATATCGACGAAGGCGAAATACTGTATGACGGTAAACCCTTTTCAGGCTTAAGCAGAAAAGAGCGTAAACCCTTTCGACAGGAAATTGGAATGGTATTTCAAGGTGGGGCTTTGTTTGATTCCTTAACGGTCGAACAGAATGTCATGTTCCCCTTAAATATGTTCACCAGGCTTTCGTTGGAGGAGAAAAAAGAGAGGGTGAATTTTTGTTTGAAGAGAGTTAACTTAGAGAATGTAAATAATCTCGGCCCTTCTGAGTTGAGCGGCGGGATGAAGAAAAGGGTTGCGATTGCCAGAGCCATAGCCCCAAATCCTAATTATCTTTTTTGTGATGAACCAAATTCGGGCCTGGATCCAAGAACTTCCATTGTAATTGATAATTTGATTAAAGAGATCACGGAAGAATTTAGTATCACCACTATTGTCAATACGCATGACATGAATTCTGTAATGGAAATTGGAGATAAAATCCTTTTTCTTTTTGAAGGAAAAAAATGGTGGGAGGGAAGCGTGGATGATATCCTGCGTACTGATAACAAAGAAATCAATGATTTTATTTTTGCCAGCAAATTGGCAAAAGCAATAAAAAAAGTGTGATAAAGAACGAAGTCCGGTCTTTTCACCATGAGTTCTAAATAGAAATCGGGCATAAAAAAACCCTGCATTTGCAGGGTTTTTTTATGCCCGATTAACTATTATTACTTAGAAGAAACCATTACGGTCTTAGTTGTCACTCCGGTCGCAGTACGAACCTGCACCGTATATAAACCATCAGGCTGTGTGCTTAGATCAATTGTTTCGTTTGCGAAATTGTTTGAATTAATTGTAGCTACTACTTGTCCCACTGTGTTCATCACATTGATGCTTGCAGCAGATCCTGTAATTCCCTTGTTAACAACGAAGATCTTTCCCTGACTTGGATTTGGGTAAACCATAACATTTTCAGAAAGGGATGCTGAATTAATTCCAATTGCAAAATCAACAGTGATGTCGTCTATACGGGTGTTATTGGTGATATTTGAACCGAAGGCTCTGAATGCTATATAGTAGTTTCCGTCAGACGGAACTGTGAAGTCCGAATTGAAATTAGCGTACAGTGTATCACTTGGGTTAACTGCAGTACCTAATAAAGTCATTGCAGGAATGCTTGGAGTAGCGCCAATATAAACTTCCAGTGTGTACGGAACAGCAGGTGGAGATGAGTTGAATAACTGGAACCAAAAACTCAGGTTGTATGTATTTGAAGCAAGAAAATCAAAACAGTTGGTGAATATCCAATTATCACGATCCATTCCAACAGTTGCAGGAAATCTTAATGCGTAAGTTCCTGTACGTGCATATGTATCGACAATGTCAACATCTATCCCGTCTCCGTCCACATCAATAACACTGTATGCGGAGAAATCATCAAGTAATTCAAATCCCATATTGTAGATTACAGTATTGGGCGCAGCGGATATGGTTGATATTCCGGTTGTGTCATTTAAGGTATTGCCATCTCCGGATAAGGCAACATAACTAAGGATGTCATAATTGCCCGGCGAAGAAAGATCTGCAGGAGTAGTAAATGTATATACGATCGTATCGCCAGGGGCAATTGTGTCTGTGATTACCTCAGATACAATTGTACCTCCATTTACGGAATATGAAACCGGGATGTTTGAAATGGTATCAACTCCTTCATTAACGACACCAACAATAATGTCTTCAGTATTGCTCAATACACAACCTGAATAAGGGTCAACAATACCGATTATACCTGCATCAATTGCTCCCACTTCTGCTAATTCCAAATCGTCCACAAACCACCAATATGAGTAATCACCGGTAAAGGAAAATTTCAAATAAACTGTTGCCTGGCCTCCTGCATAGCTGGAAATGTTCAGTCCTACAGGACTTGGATTCGGAGTTTCATCATTGTTGATCATTCCTGCATCTGTAGCATGAATCAAGGTCCAGTTTGTACCATCAGTACTGATATATACCCGGGCTGTGTTAGGGAAAGTTGCTGACACATCATCGAACTTTGCGAAATACTCATTAAAAGTAAGTCGTACGGTAGGATGTAAACTACAATCAATAGCATCTGTAATTAAGACACCATAATTTCCTTGTGCTGTTGTTCCTGCCGAGTCACTATCATACATCAAATAGCCATTACTTGCAGAAGTTCCTGTAGTGGATAAAGAATCACTCAGTAAAGGGAAAAATGCATTGAAAGTTCCCGTTGTAGTCCATGTCCATTTCACGCCGCTGCCGGAGCTATCAATATTTTGCCAAGTCGGAGGAATTCCACCGGCAAATACTTCGGAAAAGAAGGGAGCCTGACTTACTCTGTTCATATTCGAAGAGGAGGATCGGTTAGTAATTGTATTTTTCAATTCACTTGAGCCAGCATTTTTAAAAGTCGAAGAATGTTTTGCAGGGTACGAGTCAGCATTAAGCTTTGATATTTTTGTTCCACTGACTGCAAAGGCGGTCATACAAGTAAAAAGTACCGCACATAGAATAGTAAATTTTTTCATTTTGTTTTTGGTTAGAATTATAAATGGCAACAAAAGTACCGTTTTTTTGTGGGCTTATCAAATCGGATTCAAATGAACAAGCTAAAAATGAGGTACAGAGCGAAATTCCTCATGGCCATGGTACTATTTAAAGAAAAAAGTATAAAAAAAAAGGATGCGTTTCCGCATCCTTTTTTTTAAAGCAATTTGTATTAGCGTACAACAGAAATAATTTGTGTACTTACACCGGAATCAGAAATGATTCTAAGAATATATTGTCCTTCTGCCTGATCACGTAGATCGATATTTTCAAGCTGAAGATTGTTGATTTCATTTTGATATACTAATTTTCCAATTGTATTGTAAATACTGATTTTTGAACTTGTAGAATTTCCAAGATTTCTGATGCTGAAAATTCCATTTGTTGGATTTGGAAACACAGAGTATGAACCTTTGTTTAATTCTTTCACACCCACTCCTGAAGAGGCAGTCAGGTTAATATCATCGATGCGAACAGATAATAAGCTATCTGTATTTGTTGCATGGAAACCGACATAATAAACTCCGGCTGCAGCCACACTGAAATTGTTAAAACTTCTGTTGTAAGCCAGCGTATTTACCAGCATAGAGCTTTGGATCGTTTGTGTCATTCCAAAACCGGCAGGAAGCGAACCGATCATAACTTCCAGATTAGCCTGTGTGGAAGTACCCAGGGTGCGGAAGTAGAATTCCAGATCATAACTCAGTGTATCACTTAATTCCAGGCAAGGTGTAAATAACCAGTCATCACCGAACACACCTGACATGTTAGCGCAAGTTGTTCCTGTGCGAGGAAGGTTTGTATTTAATGCCCATGTTGATGCATCAAAATTTCCATCCTCAACTGACCATCTGCTGAAGTCTTCACCGGATTCAAAACCCATAGTGTAGCTGCTTGATGTGGTGACTTGCAAAGCACCATTGTAAATACTTGCAGAAACTGTATCGTTGTTATTTTCTGCGTCACCACTCAATGAAGTGTAAGATGTGATGGAGATATATCCGGGAGTCGAAAGATCAGCTGTAGTAGTGAAGCTGTAAGAATAAGAAAAACCGGGCGCTATTGTATCAGCTATGGTCTCTGTCACCGCAGTGCCGCCATTAATTGCATAACTAACGTCAAAGCCGGAAATAGAATCACTGCCGAAATTGTAGACTTCTACGCTAATCGTTTCCGTATTTGAAAGAACTGTACATGATGTAGTTGGAGATGAGATGGAGAATACACCTGCATCTGCTGCCGCAGGTTCGTATAATTCTACGTCGTCAAGCATCCACCAATAGTCATAATCACCCGTAAAATTAAAACGAAGAAACACAGTAGACTGAAGTGCGGCGTAAGCTGTGATGTCTATATCTACTACGTCAGGATTCGGTGTGGATTGACCCGAAGAAAGTCCAAAGCTGGCATCATAAACCACTGACCATGCCACCCCGTCGTTACTTACAAGTACTGAAGCGCCTTCAGCAAAATGATAAAGTAACTGGTTGAAACGAAGACGAACAACATTGTAGCTAGAACAATCAATTGTATCGGAGCTTAAGTCAGCATCTTCTCCACCAACACCACCGGCAGAATCGCTATCAAAAATCATGTATCCATTGGCAGCACTTGTACCTACAGAGCTTAGAGTATCAATTCCCGGCGAAGATGAAGCTGCGCCGCTTGTCGTCCAACGCCAAACAAGTCCATTTCCTGCATTATCTGTTATCTGCCATGTTGCCGGAACTCCACTGCTAAAATCTTCCATGTAAAATGGAACTGACTGCATAAGAGAGGCAGGAGGAATGGCCTTAAATAAATTTTTAACTTCAGTAGAGCCGGGATTTTGATTTGGTTGGCCGGTTGAAGCAATAGCCATGTACGAACTTAGTACACAGACAAGCATAGTAAAAATACGGGTAGAATTTTTCATTTATGGATGGTTTTGGTTGTTTCAGGGTCTCAAATGTAGGTTAAATCCAAATATCTGCAAACACAAGCCTGATAAGGTTTTCAACGGCTAAATGTGAGTTGATTTCTCAAAATTATTGGTAATTTACTAATTATTTTATTTACCAAAAATCAGGGCTAATATTAATCAGGAAATAGCCTCTTCAGCATAAGCTTCTAAGGGTGGGCAGGCACATACCAGATTTCTGTCACCGTATGCATTATCGACCCTTCCAACTGCAGGCCAGAATTTATTGTCGCTCAGATAGCTCAATGGATAGGCTGCTTTTTTTCTGCTGTAGCTATGTTCCCAAATATCCTTCGTGAGCTGCCTCACTGTATGTGGTGAGTTTATCAGCACATTATCTTTTTTATCACTTTGTCCCTTTTCTATTTCTGATATTTCATTTCTGATAGAAATCATCGCATCGCAAAAGCGGTCCAGTTCGGTTTTGGCTTCACTTTCCGTAGGCTCTATCATCATTGTTCCCGGAACAGGAAATGACATCGTTGGGGCATGAAAACCATAATCCATAAGGCGTTTTGCAATATCTACAACTTCTATTCCTGCAGAGTTTTTGAACATACGGCAGTCGGCAATCATTTCATGGGCTACGCGATTATGGCTTCCGACATAAAGAATGTTATAGTGGTTTTCCAGTTTTGCTTTGATGTAATTGGCATTTAAAATTGCATATCGCGTGGCGTCTGTCACTCCTTCGCCGCCAAGTAATCGGATGTAAGCATAAGATATCAATAAGATGCTTGCGCTTCCCCATGGTGCCGCTGATACGGCCGGTGTTGATCCACCGGTTTTAATAAGTGGGTGTGATGGTAAAAAGTCTGCTAAATGTTTCGCAACGCAAATCGGTCCCATTCCCGGTCCACCTCCACCATGAGGTATCGCAAATGTTTTATGCAGGTTTAAATGGCAAACGTCTGCACCTATCGTTGCAGGATTTGTTAAGCCAACCTGTGCATTCATATTCGCTCCGTCCATGTAAACCTGACCGCCACAATCATGAATTATTTTTGTCATTTCTATAATACCTTCCTCAAACACACCATGCGTTGATGGATATGTTACCATAAGCGCTGATAAATCTTTCTTGTGTTCTTCTGCTTTCTTGCGAAGATCTGCAATGTCAACATTGCCATGATCATCACATTTAACAACAACTACTTTCATTCCGGCCATCACAGCACTTGCCGGGTTAGTGCCATGAGCTGAAGAGGGAATTAAAACGATGTTACGGTGCGACTGACCTTGAGAATGATGAAATGCTCTTATTACCAAAAGACCGGCGTATTCACCCTGTGCTCCTGAATTAGGCTGGAGAGATACAGCATCAAATCCGGTAATCCTGCAGAGGTAATCCTGCAACTCTTTTATCATTTGCTGATAACCTTCCGTTTGATCCAGGGGTGCAAAAGGATGAATGGAATTCCATTCAGGCCAGCTTAAGGGTACCATTTCTGTGGTTGCATTGAGCTTCATAGTGCATGAACCTAATGCAATCATAGAATGATTAAGAGAAAGATCTTTCTTTTCAAGCAGACTAATATAGCGTAACATTTCGGTTTCACTATGGTGAGTGTTGAAAACAGGATGTTGAAGGAAATCGGATGTGCGTTTGTTTTTACCGGCGATAACTTCCGTTGTGTCTGCGTTCGTGTTTTTTTCAGCCTGTATTGATTTCGCCTCAGCGAAAATTTCCATCAGGCTCAGAAAATCTTTTTCAGTAGTGGTCTCATCAAAACTCATCACGATTTGATTTGATTCTGCCAACCTTAAATTAATTTTCCTTTCAATAGCGAGCGCATAAATTTTTTGTGAATCTTTCTCGCAATCAATCTTTATAGTGTCAAAATAGGCATCATTAAGTTGTGCGTAACCCATACGCTTCAGAGTAGCAGCTGCTCTTCTTGCAAAACCATGAACTCTGGCAGCAATTTTTTTCAAACCTTCCGGTCCATGATAAACTGCATACATACCTGCCATAACTGCAAGTAATACCTGGGCTGTACAAATATTAGAGGTTGCTTTGTCCCTGCGAATGTGTTGTTCCCTGGTTTGTAAAGCCATTCTTAAAGCACGGTTGCCGTGTGAATCAAGAGAAAGCCCGATAATTCTTCCCGGGATATCACGCTTATAAATTTCTTTCGTAGCGAAAAAGGCCGCATGAGGACCGCCATATCCAAAAGGGACACCAAATCTTTGTGAGTTTCCAAAAACTACATCTGCTCCCCACTCACCCGGAGGGCTCAACAAAGTAAGTGCCAGGAGGTCGGTGGCAACGGCAATTTGTACTGAATGTTTTTTAGCCTGACTAACAAAGTCGGCTGTGTTTTTTATCTGTCCGTTTTTTCCCGGATACTGCAGAATGGCTCCAAAATAACTATCGTCAAGTGTCGTGTTTGTGTCGGCAATAACCAATTCAATGCCGAGTGGTTCTGATCTGGTTTTTAGTACGTCTATGGTTTGTGGAAAGCAATCGTCTGATACAAATAATTTTTTGCAGTTTTTTTGAATTGATTCTTTAGTCCGGCTTGCAAAAAACATATGCATTGCTTCAGCTGCAGCTGAAGCTTCATCAAGTAATGAAGCATTCGCAAGTTCCATCCCGCTTAGATCCATCACCATTGTCTGAAAGTTAAGCAAGGCTTCCAGTCGTCCTTGTGATATTTCTGCCTGATAGGGAGTGTAGGCAGTGTACCATCCCGGATTTTCAAGAATGTTTCTTTGAATAACCCCGGGCACATGGGTGCCATAATATCCTAATCCTATATAATTTTTGAAAACCTTATTCTTTGAGGCCATACTTCTCAACTCCTCTAAAAACTCCTGCTCACTTAAGGCAGGCCATTCAAGGTCTTTTTTTAAACGAATGGCAGCAGGGACAGTTTCTGTCATCAATTGATCGATCGATGAAACACCGATTTCCTTTAACATAAGTTTCAGGTCATTTTCATCAGGACCAATATGACGGGAACGGAAATTCGTGGAAGACATATGCTTAGATTTTATGGCCGCAAAGGTAATGAATATTGACCTTGTTCATAAAGGACTTCCTTCGTCTTTTTTTATTCCTTCACAAATGAATGATTTTATTGTAGTTTTGGAGCAGATCGTTATATCTGACTTATGATTCGAAAGCTGCTCCTTTTTGCTTCCTTTTTCATTTTTACTGTTCAAGCACAGGGACAAGACACGCTCGTTTTGCTCAATGGTCGTGTGATACCTGTACTAAGCGTTGATTTTCAGGAGTACAGGGTTGCTTATAGAAAATTACCTAAACAGTCAAAGCAAATCAGCGAATCGCAAACGACAGAAAGTGGTTCCATTAAAAAGAAAAAAACCAAATACAAAACGATGGATCCCTTGAGGATATTTTCTGTAAAATACAGCGATGGTACGGAGCGTGTTGTTTATCGACCGGACTCCCTTGACCCTATGGAATTTTCACAGGATCAGATGCGTTTGTTTATAAAAGGTGAGCAGGATGCTGATAAATACTACAAAAACAATTTTAATAAAGGTCTGGGATTTAGTTTGGGCGCCGGTGCCGGTTTGCTTGGCTTTTACGGATTAGCCGTGCCACCATTGTATGCAACAATAATGGGCTCTTTTACGCCAAATCTGTCCAACCGGCTGAAAAGACAAAACAAGTTACAGGAAACTAAAACTATTCTCGATGCCATGTCGGTTCCTGTATTGCCTTCAGCCGGTAGTTCGCCTGAAACTCTTGCAGCCTATGAAGAGTCGAAATCTAAGTACGACGCTGCCGTAAAGAAACATGAGAAGGCATTGAAATGCCATCAAAAGAACATTGCCTTTTCTGACCCTGACTTACTCGCACGTAATGAATACCGGGAGGGCTATGAACGTAAAGCCCGCGATCGAAAAATCAGGAATGCAATGCTTAGCGGCTTAGCAGGTTTTGTAATGTTGGTCGTAGGCCTTCCCATCATTTATTGATGGGACACTTATTCCGGATACTTCCTTAGATGGAATTTAAACAGGAAGAAGTCCGGAATTTTTAGCACGGTTAATAATAGAGAAATTACGTGACGACATTGATCACTTTCTTTCGGTTTTTTATTTTTAAAAATGTTTTTATTGGATTTTGCGCCCTTGCTCTATTTGAGACAACACGCTTGTTAAACGGACTTCCACCTCAACTAACTCCGGCCGCAATACTAATCTTTAGCTCTACCATACTCTACTATAATTTTCATGACATTTCAGCCAGATTGAATTTTGCTGCTTGGGCAAGCTTGAAATCATCCTTGCTGATGTTGCGCTTCTCCGTAGCCGAAACCTTACTTTTTGTAACATGTATTCTATTGTCAGGATGGTATTTAATCAAATTGCAGCCTGGTTTATTGATTTTGTTTTTTATAATCGGTCTAATTAGTTTTTCCTATTCCGTGCCACTCATTGCCTGGAAAGGCCAAAGACGGAGAACACGGGAATTTTTTATCTTGAAGTTATCGGCCATCTCTCTTTGTTGGGCGATCATGGCTGTGCTTATCCCTTTGGCCGAAGCAGGGATATATGTCGAAGCTCTTATTTTATGTCTTCAGTTTATATTCGTTTCATTATTCATATTTGCCCTATGCATTCCTTTTGAGATTCGTGATCTGCAACTTGAAAGGTTGCGTGGACTTCGGACCATCCCGGTGGTTCTTGGCATTCGTAAAGCAAGGCTTCTCGGTTTTCTTGCCCTTGGCATCGGTATGGCCATCTTGTTCTACTTTCGCTTATATGGATTGATTTCATTGCCCACTATGCTGGCCATGCAGTTTGTTTCTGTTGTGGCTATTTTATTAGTTGTTTATTCTAAAGATGAGCCATCGGATATTTATTGCAAATTTTATATTGATGGAATGATGATTTTACAATTTCTATTGGTATTCGTATCTTTGAATTATCATGAAACACTATCCTGACGAGGTATACACTGAATTAGTCAAATTATTCAGGGATGATGATGTCAATTCAAGAGAATGGTTGTTAAAAAACAACTACCCTGAATGGGTTGAATTTCATTATGCTTTTGAAGGGAAAGAAAAGTCCTTTCAATGGTTGCTTGATAACGGGCATCGGATTTTGGCTGCCACTATTGACGGGCTTACAGGTGCTGATAGTGCAAAAGTATTTTTAATCAGGTCCGGTCACCGTGAACTGTCGGCATTGGTAGATGCATCACAAGGAAATAAAATAGCAGTAGCCTGGTTAATTAAAAATAAATATAAGGGGCTCATTCAACTTGCACATGAAATCAGTGTGTACAAGAAGAAGGACGAGAAAAAAGGTATTTGGGGACTTTTAAATTTTGGCAATCCCTTCAGGTAATTCAGCAAAAACGGTATCGAGTGAACTGCATATTGCAGTGACAGCCTGTTCGAGATCTTTTTCAGAATGTGCTGCAGATATAAAACCAACTTCGTAACCGGATGGTCCAAGGTAAACGGATTTCTCCAATAGCTCACGATGGAGAATTTTAAAAAATGACATGCTTTCTGACTCAATTTGATTGGCATCACGTACATGCTCAAGATCTGTAAACGCAAACCAGAAAATTGAACCTATTGAAAAAACTTTGAAGCGGTAATTTTTTGACTTAGCAAATGAGTTCAGCGCATCGGTAAATGCAAGTGTTTTCTTTTCGAGTCTTTCATAAAATTCTCCCTGCAGCAATGCACGAACCTGTGCAATACCGGCAGACATTGCCACCGGATTTCCACTTAATGTTCCTCCCTGATAAACATCTCCATCCGGTGAAATGCGTGACATGATTTCAGCACTTGCCCCATAGGCACCGACAGGCATTCCGCCACCGATGATTTTTCCGTAGGTGAGAATATCCGGCTGGATTCCATAGTACCCGGCAGCCCCTGTAAAGCCAATCCTGAATCCGGAAATAACCTCATCAAAAATGAGAAGTATATTATTCTCTTTTGTGATTTTTCTGAGAAAGTCGAGATACTCTTTTGTTTGAAGGAGTAATCCGTTATTTGCAGGGATAGGCTCTATGATGATTGCAGCTATATCATCCTTATAATCGGAGATGGCAATTTCGACAGCACGCCTGTCATTCAGCGGAAGGACAATCGTCTCAGATGCTACTGCTTCAGGAATTCCGGCAGAGGAAGAAATTCCAAAAGTGCTGAGACCACTGCCGGCTTTTACCAGTAATGAATCAACATGCCCGTGATAACAACCTTCAAATTTAATTATCACTGATTTTCCGCTCACTGCTCTTGCCAGCCTTAATGCTGACATCACTGCCTCAGTTCCTGAACTTACAAAACGAATTTTTTCCAGAAATGGATTGTGCTGTAAAATTAATTCGGCAAGTTCATTTTCATGACGTGTTGGAGCGCCAAAAGAAGTTCCGTTTTCAACGGCACGGATAACACTTTCACGGATAGATTTTGCATTGTGCCCCAGAATCAATGGTCCCCAGGAGCCACAAAAATCTATGTATTTATTATCGTCTGCATCCCATATATAACAGCCGTCTCCTTTTTCAATAAACAAAGGGGTGCCACCAACAGATCGGAAAGCACGAACCGGTGAATTCACCCCTCCCGGAAAATAAGTTAATGCTTTTTGATAGAGAGCCTGAGATTGAGTGCGTTTCATGATTTTTGTAAAAAAATGTAATTTGTGCTGATCCGGCTGCAATTTACCTAACTCTTCAGCAACAAGAAAGAATTTCAAAAAATTCTCCCACCTTTACACGATAAAAATATTCTTTCTTCATTTATGACGAATTTTATTAACTCCCTGTCTTTTGCGACAGACATGGACAGTAACGATCCATTAGCGGGATTTAGAGACCGCTTTTATTTTCCACAGATGAATGGAAAGGATGTCGTGTATTTCACCGGCAATTCATTGGGACTGCAGCCAAAAACCACCCAGGATCTTGTGCTTAAAGAGCTGGAAGATTGGGCTACGTGGGGAGTCGAAGGACATTTTCATGCCCGCAATCCCTGGTTTTCTTACCAGGATATTTTAACCGAACAAATTGCTTCTATTCTTGGTGCGAAGCCGGAAGAAGTGGTCTCAATGAATTCCTTGACAACAAACCTGCATTTGTTGATGGTGTCTTTTTACAGACCAACAAAATCGAGATATAAAATTTTATGTGAATATGATCTATTCCCATCCGATCTCTACGCTTTGCAATCACAAGCATCTTTTCATGGCTTTAATCCGGATGATGCATTGATAGCATTGGAAGCCAGAGAAGGAGAGTATGCATTAAGGACAGATGATATTCTTCAAGCCATCGAGCAGAATAAAGATAGTCTATGCACTCTAATGCTTGGCGCCGTAAATTATTACACAGGACAATTTTTTGATATTGACAGAATAACTAAAGCAGCACACGCGGCAGGAGCTACTGTTGGGTATAACCTTGCGCATGCTGCCGGAAATGTTCCGCTTAAATTGCACGACTGGGATGTGGATTTCGCATGCTTCTGCAGTTATAAATATTTAAATGCAAGTCCGGGCGGTGTTTCGGGAATATTCGTGCATGAGAAATTTGCGCACGACAAAACTATACCTCGTTTCGCCGGTTGGTGGGGGAATGATCCTGAAACACGATTTAAAATGCCGCGAACTTTTGTGCCTGCCGTTGGCGCAAGATCCTGGCAATTAAGTAATGCACCTGTGCTAAGTATGGCAGCACTAAAAGCTTCTCTCGATATTTTTGAGGAAGCGGGCATGCAAAGACTACATGATAAAAGTACCAGGCTTACCGGGTTCCTGGAGGCAATTATTAATGAGATCAATGAAAAGAAATTGACTTCAGCCAAACTCAAACCGATCAAAATTATCACCCCACAAAATCCTGCGGAGAGGGGTTGTCAATTATCTCTCGTTATGGAGGAAAAGGGCAAGCAGGTCTATCAGAAATTAATGGAAGCCGGAATAATTATTGATTGGAGAGAGCCTGATGTTATACGCGTTGCTCCGGTACCTTTGTATAATACTTTTACAGACGTATATCGCTTCGGAAAACTATTACAAGAGCTTGTATAGTTCTAATTGTATCTTTGTTCGCCGGAGAAAATGCTTATCATAGATTATAGCAAATGAAAAATAAAAGGAAGCCCAAAGTAAAAGTTAATCCAAGAGCAAAATCTTCCAGAAAGGTTAAGGCAAAATCAGCTGTAACAACGGCGACAAAGCCCGGGTCAAAGCGTAAACCACGTATTAAGCCTGCAAAGCACGAAAGGATAAAGACGAAACTAATTGCTAATGCTGGTGCAAAACCAAGAGCGAAAGAAGTATTAATTCTTGGCGCCGGGCTCGTTGGTAGTTTGCTTTCAATTTATCTTGCAAAGCGTGGTTATAAGGTCACAATTTATGAGAGACGTCCCGACATGCGTAAAACTGAGATTTCTGCAGGTCGTTCTATTAACCTTGCTTTGAGTGACAGAGGATGGAGGGGGCTTCAAGGTGTAGGGATTGAAAAGGCAATTAGAAAAATTTCTATTCCAATGCACGGTCGCATGATTCATGGAATGGATAAAACGTTAACCTTTCAGCCTTATGCGGAAAAAGGACAATCAATTTATGCAGCTTCCAGAGGTGTTCTCAATGCGGAGATGATGACTAAAGCTGAAGAGCATGGTGTTACTATTCTCTTCAATGAAAAATGTATAGCAGTAGATTTGAAAAACAAATCTGCCTGGTTTGAGAATCAGGAAGACACGTCAAGCTTTAGTGTAGAAACGGATCTGATCTTCGGAGCTGACGGAGCTTTCTCTGTGGCCCGTTTGCATATGCAACTTAATTCTGATCGATTCGAATATTCTCAAAGTTATCTGGATCATGGCTACAAAGAATTACTGATACCTGCCGGACATAATAATTCATTTTTGCTGGAGAAAAATGCCTTGCATATATGGCCAAGAGGTGGTTATATGTTGATCGCACTTCCTAATCTTGACGGCAGTTTCACGTGCACTTTATTCTTTCCATACAAGGGCAAAGACTCTTTTGAATCTATAAGCAATCGTAAGCAATGTTTGAATTTTTTCGAACGGGTGTTCCCGGATGTGGTTCCACTTATGCCCGGATTGCTTGATGATTTTTTCAGCAATCCCACCGGTTCTTTGGTTACAGTGAAATGTTTTCCATGGACATTGGAAGATAAAGCTTGTTTGATTGGCGATGCTGCACATGCTCTTGTTCCATTTTATGGTCAGGGGATGAATTGTGGTTTTGAAGATTGTACCGTGCTGAATTCACTAATGAAAAAGCATAAAGATGACTGGAGTAAAATTCTTCCTGAGTTTGAACGATCAAGAAAACCAAATGCTGATGCCATTGCCGATTTAGCCGTGATGAATTTTTTCGAGATGCGCGACAAAGTTGGTCAGCCTGAATTTTTACTCAGGAAAAAAATTGAAGCGCACATTCATAAAAAACATCCGAAACAATGGCTGCCACTGTATTCACAGGTTACTTTTAGCCATATTCCATACTCCGAAGCACTCAAAAGTGGTTTGAAACAAGAGAAGATCATGGATGAAGTAATGAAAATGAATAATATCAAACAGAAATGGAATTCTGCAGAGGTTGAAAAGTTTATTCTTTCAAGAATATAGTGTAGAATAATTGCGTTAATTCGTAAAAAATATAACATGACCTATAAGTATATCATGATCGCTGCCGGCATATTTGGCCTTATACAGTATTTTATGAATAAGGATCAATTTGTAAGACTGATACTTGGTGGACTACTTGTTGCAATCACATTAACATTTGTTCCAATACATAATTTTGATTCTGCAGGTATTCTGGTTTTTGCACTCACCTCTTTTTTGGCAATTATCTATGCTCAAACTAAAAGCCCGATTGTTAAAGGAAAAAAATTGTTGATCGGTCTTGTGGCACTACCTATAATACTTATCAATATTTATGCGATACAAAGCTTACCTCACACGGATTTAGTAGGCTTGTTTTCTGCAGTTTCAGTTTTGGCCTATTTAATTATTGTATTTACCAATCTCCCTAAGTACAAAGCGGAAATTGGCTTCCTCACCATTATGGCAGTTGATGCCGGGATTAAACTTGCAATGTCTCTGGAAGTTTTTTTGGCAAACTAGTTTTCTTCCTGACTGGTGAGTTGCTAAAATGTGCTTATTCTAATAATAAGCTTGCTTCATCATTGAGTGCTTGTCCATTTGGCTATTGCAACAATTGAAACAATAAGCACTACAAAGGTCGACCTGCTTAGTATTGCTAACGATGAAATTGTTGGTTCCGAAATGTATGTCCAAAATGAACAGCTCATAAATGACATATATTTTGACTACATTGAAAACAACGATCCACAGGTAATCAATGATAAAGCTAGTGAAATCCTTAGTGTTGCCTTGCAATGCCCATTAGCAGGCGGTCCTGCAGTACATCGTGCACGATCCCTGTATTTGCTGATTGATCCTGGAATGGAATATAATGATGTAGTTACATGTTTGCAGAGTGGTTGGTTGTTACGAAAAAGTTCGGCACAGGCCATTCCATTAGGAATATATCCAAATCCTGCTTCGACTGAGATAACTATAACTTATTCGATAGAAAGTGAACAAGTACTTCAGATAATTGATAACTTTGGAAGAGTAACAGTGAAGGTAGTACTCAATCCAGAGCAAAAAAGCATTAAGCCAGATATTTCTCATCTGGCCAATGGTATTTACACTATACAAATACTTGGCGGAAATGAAATGCAGACAGGGATTGGTCGTCTAACGATATTAAAATAAGAAAGGGTTGTTCAATTGTCGCTTAAAAGATTAGTCGCACTAGGTGTGTGTTTAATTTGTTTTTCCAACCTGTATTCCCAAAACCAAGACCGGTTGTGGATGATGGGTTATGGATGTTGTGGTTCACCAAATTTTACAGGGATTAATATGGATTTTCGGAGCGGAAGTTTGGTTGTTACATCCGAGCAAAGGCATTTTAATTTTTCAGACACTAATGGCCAAATTTGTGATTCATTGGGTAATCCTTTGTTTTTTACGAACGGAATCTTTGTTTCGAATGCACTGGATGACACTATGCTCAATGGGGGTGGATTAAACCCAAGTGCCTATACGGCTAGTCAAAGTGTTTATGGACTTCGAATACCTCAGGCAAATCTTGTACTTCCAATGCCAGGTGATAATTCAAAGTTCTATTTGATTCATTCAACTGCGGACGATATGAGTAATACTTATGCGACATATTATTTGTACTACTCAATTATTGATATGACATTAGATGGTGGCTTAGGTGGAGTAGTTCAAAAAAACACAGTTCTGTTGCATGATAGTTTGGTTGGAGGCATGATGACTGCAACCAAGCATGCAAATGGTCGGGATTGGTGGCTGGTTGCTCATCAATTTCGTACAACTAACTCTTTTCGTTTTTTACTTACACCTAATGGTGTTCAGGGGCCATGGATAGATAATTTGAGCACATGGCGAAATAATTATTTTGGACAAGCAGTCTTTTCACAAGATGGTTCTAAATATGTATACTATGAGCCTTATGGAGATTTAGACATTTGGGATTTTGACCGTTGCACTGGAATTTTTTCAAATCAAATCCATGTTACAATAAATGATAGCACAGGTGCGGGTGGAGCAGCATTTTCAAGAACTGGCAGGTTTTTGTATGTATCTAGTATTAATTATGTGTATCAATTTGATATGCATGCTGTAGATGTTGGATCTAGTAAAACTACGGTTGCTGTTTATGATGGTTATACTAGCAATGGTCTTACCCCAACCGTTTTTTTTCAGCAGCAATTAGCTCCTGACGGACGAATATATATAAATTCTTCAAGCAGTGTTGCTGATTATCATGTAATTAATTCTCCAGACAGTGCTGGATTGGCCTGTGATTTACAACAACACAGCATTCGTCTGCCAGGGTATTCAGTTTCATTGCCGAACCATCCAAATTACTACTTAGGCGCCGAATTTGGATCAGCATGCGACAGCCTTACCAATGACATTCCTCGGATTTCCAATGCCGTCGAATCATTTTATATTTTTCCTAATCCTGCCAGAGACAATTTATATATCACTCAATCAAAATCAGAGCAGATCCAGACGATTTCGTTCTTTAATTCTTTGGGTCAGGTTCAAGCTATTGGATACAACGCTATAAATAATGGAGAATACGTAGAAGCGAATGTTTCTGACTTGAGTAGTGGAATCTATTACTTAGAAATTCTGACAGCAAGACAAAAGTTAGTTAAGAAATTTATAAAGGACTAGGTGGTAGGATTTGTTGTTTTTCCAATGATGTATTCGTTTTTTTTTTTTTATTTTTTTATGTTTTA
>SHNE01000010.1 GCA_004295015.1 Bacteroidota bacterium
ATCAAGACCAATTGACCCTGCCAGCCGCACATGCTGACGCTTCCCGGCAATTGGTCGGGCCAACGCGCCCATCGAAATATGGTATTCCAATAGAAAATTAAAGCTAAATATTGTTATGCAGCAGCTACATTAGATTATCAATCCTTGGATGTTGACTGATTTACGAACTAAATGATTAAACCTAAAATATTTTATGGCATTGGTACCGGCATCCTCCTGTTGATTCTGTTTTTATAAATTGAATGAAGTAATACTGTCACCAGGATAATTCCTGCGCCAAGATAAAAACCGGCATTTAGAATTTTTCCTTCACCGGCGAACAACACTGCAAGTATTATTCCATATACAGGTTCCAGATTTAAAGCAAGTCCTAAGGTAAATGCAGATACATGTCTCAATGCCTGAAGGGAAAGTATCCATGTCAATACAGTACATACCAAGGCTAAAATCATCAGGTAAATGAAATCCGTCTGGTCAGGTAATAATTTATCAGTAGGTTGGAATTGAAAATAGAGTGGAAGCAGTAAAGTCAGAAAGAGCAATCCGCTGCTGAGTTCAATAAAAGTGATTGTAAGGGATTCATACTTTGAAGCTATTCTGCGATTCAGTACAGAAAATATAGCGCTGAGCAAGGCACTGATAACACCTACAATGATTCCTATTGACGCAGATGTATCAGAACGATAAATTGTGGCGATACCGGCTAAAGCAAACAAACTAAAAATAATTTCAGTGTAGTCAAACTTTCTTCGGTTAACAATTGGTTCAATGATAGAGGCAAAAAGCGCAATCGAAGAAAGGCAAATCATGGCTACGCTAATGCTTGCCAATTTAATTGAACCATAGAATGCTACCCAGTGCAACATTACAATAATTCCAATAGCACTGATTTTCAGGAGTTCCTTAAAAGGGAGTTTAGGGAGTTTCTTACTCCAAATAAGAATGATTCCGATTGCAATGGAACTTATAAGAAGTCGATACCAGACAAGCATCCCTTCGTTTAGTGTGATCAATTTGCCCAGTAATCCGGTGAAGCCCCACAGGAAAATGGCAATATGCATTTTATATAGTGCTGCCTTCATTCAATTATTGATCAAGTTTGTGGCGAAAATATCAATTAATCCTGTAGGAATTGATTGGTAAAAATCTATTCGGATAAGAGCTTTTCAACAGCATTCCAAAGCTCCACTACCGGTAATCCCATCACATTAAAAAAGCTTCCTTCAATTTTATCTATAATAGGATAGTGAGTTTCCGTTGATTTAGTTAAGGTCTTTTCAACATAATCAGGTCTTCCAATTCTATTAATAAATTTTAATTCTTCAGGAGAACAGGGGTTCATGTCCGGTTGCAGGCATTCCTGAGCGCCGTAGGAACCTGCTTTATCAAAGGGTTTATACTTTCTGATATATTCAATAATTTCAAAGTCATTTATTTTTTTAAAATGTACCCGGCTTTCGACACTAAAACAATTTCGGGATTTTGATGTGCTGAGGCAGACTCCGGTATATACTTCGTGTTTTCTGCCGGAAAGCGCCTGTAGCATTTGGAGCGCCTCTTTTTCGTTTTCAGGTTTGTTCAGAATACGGTCATCAAGACACACTATTGTATCAGCAGTTATCAGCAGATCGTTTGATTTTAAATCGCCATCAAAAGCTGCGGCTTTCATTTCTGCAAGATGAATGGCAACCTTGTCTCGCTTCAAATGAGAAGGCATTTCTTCTGAAGTGCTTCTCACCACCGTTTCAAATTTCCAGCCTAGTTCTTCGAGGAGTTGTTTTCTCCTGGGGGAACCTGAACCTAAAATTATATTTGTTGAACTTAAATTCATCTCTCAGAGGGTTTGGACTCTTCCTAAAGTCTTCGTTCATTTACCTGAGGAAATAGTAGTAGAAGGGAAGCATGCTAAGAACGCCTCCAACCATGATAACTTTGGTAAATACGCCTGCGTAGTAGTAGTCTTTTTTTTGTTCGGCACTTCGAATTAATGAAACTAATGCAACAAAGGGAATGATGAACATTGTTATCATCATCCAGAAGTTAAATACTTTATTTTCGAAAAAGAAATTGTAGATGACTGCGACTAAGAGAACGACAGTGACCAGAATTAAAACGTACACTACTTTTTTTGTATTAGAAAGACCAAGTCGTACCGGTATTGTTTTACAATCGGTCTTCATGTCTCCCTCCAGATCTTCCATGTCTTTGATAATTTCCCGTATTAAAGATATCATGAATGCGAAACCTGCATAGAAAAGAAGATAAATGAAATTGCGGTAAAATTCAGGTTCAAACAGGCCAACGATCAGCAATGACAAGGCAGATAGAAAGGCAATAAGGATGTTCCCGGATAAAAATCGTCTTTTGTAGTAAGAGGAGTACATCCACAACGATGCCATAGAAAACACGTGAATACTTCCCATGATCAGGGTGTCAATTTTCCAGGCAAGATAAAAACCAATTAGAATACCTGAAATACTCAAGGTGTAAAAAAGAGTCCTGGCAGTATTAACAGAAATTATCTTCCCTATAATATTCTTATTCGGTTTGTTGATTGCATCTGTTTCAAGGTCGAAGAGATCATTGATTATATATCCTCCTGCAGCAAGAAGTAATGTAGAAAATACCAATAAAGCAAAGTTCAGGTTTGAAAGGTGAACCGGATATTCACCTGTTATAATTGATTCTGTCTCAAAAGCCGGAAGAATAATGCAATACCTTATTAATACTTGTGTTAAAGCGATAATGCACAAATTGGAAAACCGGATAAGTTTTAACAGGGAAAGTATCATAATGCGTTCGGTCGAATAGAATGAGGCCATTTATTATGAAGTCGCATTACTTGTTCTATGACATCACGCACACATCCTTCACCACCTTTTTGTGTTGAAACATAAATTGAAAGTGATTTAATTTCCGGACAGGCATCAGCAGGGCAACATGGTAAACCTGAAATTTGCATCACTTCATAATCAGGGAGATCATCACCCATATATAAGATATTTGATGATTGAAACTTTCCTTCATCCATAATCTTTTGCAGTATTTCCTTTTTATTCTCTACGCCGAGATAGATGTCCTTTATGCCAAGGTCGGCGAGTCTTTTTCTTACACTCTCTGATTTACCTCCTGAAATAATAAAAACCTTGTATCCTGCATCGACCGCAGCTTTTAGCGCATAACCATCCCTTATATTCATTGTTCTGTGAAGCTCATTGGGCATAACAAGCAATGAACCATTTGTCAGAACACCATCAACATCGAAGATTAGACATGTGATAGAACGTAATTTTACTTTGAAATTTTCCAGCATGCTAAATTTTTTAAATCGTTTTATAATATCGGTCCATCGTTTTCTTGAATACTCCGGGTGAGTATTTTGTAAATTTGAAGAAGTTGGGGTTTGTTTTTTAGGAGTTCAATATGCTTCTCAATTGTTTCTGTATCACCTCTTCTGGCCGGTCCGGTTTGCATTTGATGAGCAGAGCTTTTTTGAACTTTTGCTGCAGTCTCTGCAATGAGGGGCCTGATTAAATCAAATGACATGCCTTTTTTTGTCAGCATATCTTCTGCTAAAGCAAACAGGTGGTTGCTGAAGTTATTTGCAAAAACAGCTGCGAGATGAATCGTTTGGCGTTGGTCATGACTTGTCCAATGTACTTCCTTACTTAGCGATTTGGCAAGAGTGAGTAATTTTTTTTTAGCCTTCTCTGAGTTTGCCTCAAGACAAAGAGGAATAGTTTCGAAGTTAATTTTGCGTTTGGTGGATAAGGTCTGTATTGGATACAGTACACCATAGTGTTGTGTAATTCCGGAAAAGACATTGGCATTCACTGAGCCTGATGTATGAACTACAAGTTTAGCCTCTGAAGGAATATGCTTTGAATAAAGACCAATGGCTTCATCACGAAGTGCAACAATATATGTATCCGCCTTAGGAGATATTTGCTTTTTGTTGATGGTATAATCGCAAGAAAGTTTGTTGGCGAGAAATTTGGAATGCTTCTCAGTACGTCCAACGAGCTGTATTACTTCATGACCGGCTTTAATCAATGCCGGACCCAGATGCATAGCAACATTGCCCGTACCAATCAGGACGATCTTCATGGTTTCGTTGATTATTTATTACTAACCTGGTTCCTTTGAAGAACTCTTTTACGAATGGCTATAAATGTGCCGATGATCATGAGCAGGCAACCAATCCACAAGATATTGATACCGGGAAATATTATCGCTTTCATGATAATGAAATTTCTCTTATTGCTCTTTTTTTCAAAGACGGAAAGTTCAATTTTTCCGGTTGCCGGATCTATTTTGTCAAAACTTATTTTAAGCCCCAGATCAGAAATCTCGGCATCCTGATTGTAAATGCTAAAATCACGTATCAGGAATACCGGTTCAGCGGAATAGATTTTATTGTTTACGTCAATTATTTTGAGTGTGGCACCGACGGCAATATCCTTTTCACCAAGGTGAAGCGACTCTTTGTCTACATTCCTGTTTAAGCCTTCAAGGATGATAAAGCTGTTGCTTGAGTCAATCGTATCACCAATTGATATTTTCTTTGTGATCGGTTCCAGATAATCTCCTTCTGCCTTTTCCCCGGCTGGTTTATCAAGCTCTGCATAGGTGATATGGGTATAGATGTCCTTTTCAAGAAAGTGTTTGGTAGCAGGTTCAGCAACATTTCCCATTCTTTCATTCAGTTGAATAAAAGGTTTCAGATCAAATGCTTTTTCCTTTTTACCTGTAACCGGATTGGAAGTAAAATATTCAATGGTATAATAAACGTTTACACCAATTTGCTCTTTTGCAGAATACGTTACATGATAATCTCCCATGGGCAGTGTATCTGTTCTGTATTCAATGAGAATATTTTCTTTATTTGGGAAATCCTTTCCCAGATCAATATTTTTTAAATTTCTCGAGATTACGTCTTTAGTAGAATTTGAAATTAATGCCCCCAAAAGAATCAGACCTATGCCGATATGAGTAATAGAAGCCCCCGAGTTACTCATTTTCCCTTTCAGTGTTCGTACTATATAATCCACATTTGCAAGTACAGCAAACAGTGATGAAAATAAGAGAACATAATAGGGAATAGGATATTTTCCTAATACAAATACTGATGCTAAGGTGATAATGAAAGATACTAAAACTGCCGGAAATATTTTTTTCCAAACCTGTTTCCAGTCGGATTGTTTGTACCGAAAGAATTGTCCTATTCCTAAAAGTAAACAAACTAAAATGGCTACAGGTACTTGCCAGCGGTTGTAATGATCAATAGCATCAACAGGTGCAGCTCTGTTCGTACCGAATAGTTTATTAAATACCGGAATTGATGTTGTGGATGTAATTTGCAAACTGCCAATGAGGAGAACAAGCATCCCGATAAACATCCAAAACTCTCTGGAGGAAAAATGTTCTTCAGGGTTTAAATTTTTAAGTCCTTTTCGATTGATGAAAATTAAAATTCCGGCGAAAACAAGGAAAAATAACATGTATATCACCAGCTGTCCACTCATGCCTAAATCCGTAAAAGCATGCACCGATGAGTCACCTAAGACACCGCTTCTTGTTAGAAAGGTCGAGTACAAAATGAAAAAGAAAGTGATAGCCGACAATGCAATGGAAGAAACAAGTGCTGTACCTCTGTGTTTATTGATGAGCATTACGTGTCCGAGACCAACGAGCGTCATCCATGGAACCAAAGATGCATTTTCCACAGGATCCCAGGCCCAGAAGCCACCAAAGCTGAGTGATTCGTAGGCCCATGCAGCACCCATTAATATTCCTGTACCTAATATCATTATTCCAAAAAATGCCCAAGGGAGTGCCGGCTTTATCCATTCAGAATATTTTTTTCGCAAAAGGCCTGTCATGGCAAATGCAAAAGGTACAACCGTTGAAGCGAAACCGAGAAAGAGAGTAGGTGGATGAATCGTCATCCAATAATTTTGCAAAAGGGGGTTAAGGCCTCGGCCATCATGAACACGACTTAAATAATCCGGAAGCTTAATAAATGGAAGGTCAGCAAAATCCGGATGGTCCCGAAGAAGAATAAATGGATTCGTTCCGATTTTATTTCCGAATATGACAACACCTAATATCATAGATGTCAGAAATACCTGTACCAGGGAGATGATAAATAGCACACCTGCTTCCCATTCCCTTGCTGTAAAAATCAGAACCCAGGAAAGAATCACATGCCAAAATATCCACAATAGAAAACTGCCTTCCTGACCTTCCCAAAAGCAAGCGAAAATATATTTCAAAGGCATGGCTGTATTGCTATGCTCCCACACATAGTGGTACTCAAACCGATGATTGATGACCAGATAAAAAATTAATCCAATTACACCGAGTATAGAAATGCTGTGAATTGCAAAGGCATTTCGGGCAATATTTTTCCAGGATTTTTCTCCGCTACGGAGAGCAAAGAGGTAGGAGAGAGATGAAAGAAGAGAAGCTGTGAAGGCAAGCATGATTAACATGTTACCCAGTTTTCCCCAAATTAGTTCTTCACCTATGTAGGCGATATCCATTAGCAAATATAATATACAGGTGAAAAATTAATGATAATTCAGGATGCAGACATACTCTCGATGTCAGCTTTAGGATCATTGTACTTCGAAGGACATTTCATCAGAATTTCTTTAGCTACAAAATCATCACCATCCATCTTCCCGATAACGACGATTTGCTCTGACTTCTCAAAATCCTGTGGTTTGGCTTTTTGCAGTAAGACCTGCTTTACGAGTCCTTCATTGTCCTTCAGGTAAAAAGAAAATAGGTCGGCATCCTTTTCAGGATGATATTCCTGAGGCATGTCTTTATCCAAATGGCCAACAACGTGGTAGGTCCTGTCAGGATTCTCCAATGCTGTTCTGAACGAAGCATAGGTGCTGGAATCGGCAACGGTACTCATGATTGCTGCGATGGCCACAGCAATAACTACAATTGCGATTATATGTGATTTTTTCATTGTTTTTACTCCTTTTCCTAAGCAAAGGTAGTATTAAAAAGGGCAGAAATGGAGTTCCAATGATGAAGAAATTCTGAGTTTCTTAATTCGGCTCTTCCTCTTTTTCAAGCTTTTTTAGACGCCGTTCGATCAGTAAAAGGAAAATTAAAATTCCGACAAATATGATGCTTAAAACGGCTACCACTACATATATCATTCCGTTTGAACGCATAAGATCAGCCATTTCAACGTCAGATGCTGTGCTGCTCTTACTGGATACAATGCCCATAAGAAGCATTATTAAAAATCGAACAAATATTCTTGATTTCATAGCTTGAACGGATGAATTAATATGAACAAATGATTTTTTTTGCTTGTAGCATTCGCCCTCTGTTTTTTAAGCAAAGGAAATAAGTTCCTTGCCTGAAATCAGGTAAATCGATTTCTATACCGGCGGGACTGCTGATTTTTACATTTTCTCGACGATAGAGAATACGGCCGGTCTGATCCGTAATTTGAATTTCTACAGCTTCATCAATGCTGTATCCACCGAGATCTAAATTAAGTTTATTTCTAAATGGATTCGGAAATACCGAGATAGAATTTTGTATTGACATTTCACTTAAGCCAGTTGGTAAATAACAGGCTGTATCATTCACATAGGAAGTAATGCCTCTGGTTAATGCAATAGTTGTTTGTGTAGTGACTGTTGAAAGTGTCGAAGGACTTGCAGATGATGAGAATGGATTTTCATTTTGATCAGTCAAATCAACCACCGTTTGCAGGCATGATGAATTTCCTGCCGAGTCAGTTTTTATCAGGAGATTACGTGTGATGGAAGTTCCGAAATTTTCCCTTCCGCCACTTAGTAAAAATCCTTCATCTGTCAATTCCAGAATAGAGGCAAATTTATTTTTTAACTGAAAACCGTAAGTATCATGCCACTCGATAACCAGGTTTTGACTGATCTTAATGATAAAAAAGAAGGGGAGGTCAGAGCCTTCTTGTTGAGATTCTCCCGCAATTGCATAGCCACCGTCACTGGTGTTCAATACCCGTATTCCTTTGTCCAAATTTTTATTTGATCCGAATCCCAAATTAAAGGAATGGGAATTTTGAGTAATCCCGTTTTGATCGGTTTTTATTAGTAGTACATCTTTGCCATCAAGCCCGCCACTTCCAATGAGCAAATAGCCGCCATCATTGGTTTGTATTAGACCATGACAAGTATCTGCCGGTCCTGTGAAATAGGTCCGGAACCAGAAATAATTCCCGGCTGTGTCCAGTTTACTTAAAAAGAAACTGCTACCGCTGCTAAAACTGTTACTTGTTCCTGAAATTGCCAGTTGATCATCTGAGGTGCGAATTAAATTAGAGGCAATTTCATTTGAACTACCATTGATACTTTTTGACCAAAGTACATTTCCGGTACTGTCACAACGTAAAAGTGACACTGAATAATGAGGTGAAATGTTTGTCGTTGTTACACGGGACGTAACGTATATGGTGGCGTCGGTGTAATTTAAAATTGAAACGGGATTGTCAGAATAATAATGGTCAATTCGTTTGCTCCATAGTAATTGACCTTGTTCATCGGTTTTGAATAGCAGAATGTCACTTTCCGGATCAGACAGGTTACCGCTTTGCACTATTTGAGCTGCAGTCAAATAGCCCCGGTCGTTTGATTCTGTAAGTGCTCTGGCGTGTATGACGGAATCGGTTGAAGAAAAGGAGTATGCCCACTCCGGAGAAAGGTCAAGCAGAAATTTTTGTAATTCAATGAAAGAGGTTCCGGCTTGTTGTGATTCACCAACTAAAATCGTTCCTCCGTTTAAGGAATGATGGAAGTCTGTGATTGTACATTCAGTTTTTGTCAATTCAGTTATTTGAAACTCCTGCTGACCAAATGCATTTTTTCCTGAAATAAAAAACAAAGACAAAATCAAACCGAAAATTTTTATTTTCATGGGTTTTCTCTTTTATGCTCTAGGTATTTCATTCGAACCCTGATTTCGGTTATCCAAGCAGCCAATAGAGCCCAACCAATCACCGCAGGGTAAAAAACAGTACGCATGCCGCTGTCAAGATCATAAGCACCAAAGCCGGGATTACCGCCATTGCCGGGGTGCAGAGAATCGGTAAGTCTGGGAAGAATCATGATAAATACAATCATCAAAGTGAATGCAAATATGGAATAAACGGCAGAAATTCTGGCTCTCTTATGTTCATCATCCATGGATCCTCGAAGAATAATATATGCCAGGTATACTAACATGCTTGCTGCAGCACCATTCAGTTTAGCATCATTTACCCACCAGGCTCCCCATGTAAATTTTGCCCAGATGCTTCCGGTTAATAATCCCAAAATCCCGAGAAAAATTCCTGATTGAACACATTTCTCAGCCTTGATGTCATCTTTAATATCAGCACTGCGTAAATATCGGATACCATATACTACTGAGGCAATCATCATGATAAGCATAGAAAACCACATCGTAACATGAAAAAATAAATTGCGTATCGTTTCATGCAGGATGGGTAAGCGAGGAACATCAATTAGAATCCCTGCAATTATTGTATAAAGGACTAACACAATCGAAAGCCATTTCCACCATTGTATGGCAGATGTCTTATACTTTTTTAAAGATTGTTTTTCCATTTTATTTTTCCTCTGTCGGAAATTGTCCGGGTATTATTTTGGCACTCTTCTATAAAATGTTTTATGCTTTATCGCAAAAGGAGAAATTGTTATTCTCTCCAAAGATAAGGAAACAATAAATATGACAAAGCTATCACCAGTACATTTAAGGAGACCAGAATAATCATGAAATTAACATTTACTGACCAGGCTAATCCATCCATTGCATTTTTTGAAAACCTGATAGTCGTCATTAACAAGGGGATGAGAATAGGAAAACTTAATACTGCCATGAGTGTTGCATTGCTTCCCGCTTTTGAAGCAATGGCACTAACCATGGATAATACCGTTGCAAAACCTGCACTTCCTAATGCCATTGCAAGAAAATACATCGGATAATTTACAATCGGACTACCCACAAACAATGAATAGAAGAACAAACTAATCACAGATAAAGTAATCATCAGAAGCAAGCTGTAAATTGTCTTAGCCATGATGATGGATCTGGCATCGGCCAGCGTGTAATAATAAAGCAGCCGGCCACGACTCTCTTGCATAAAACTTTTTGCAACAGCATTCACGCCTGCAAATAATAATATTATCCAAAACAATGCATTCCAGGTAGGGGGATCAATTATTTGTTTGAACGATAGGTAGCAAACAAACACTGTCGAGACAACATAAAGTAATAAACCCTGAAAGGCATATTTTTGCTTCCACTCCTGTTGGATCTCTTTTTTAATCAGAAAATTAATTTCGTTGAATAGTATTGTCTTCATTTAAATTTTATCATTCATCAATGGCATGTAAAAAAAATATTTTGATCTGATCTTTTCTGAATTTCAACTTTCATTGGGAAGAGGAGGGAGCTGAAATTGCTTTAATCCAAATTCCATGAACTTTTGACTTCAGGTATTTCAATATTTTTAAAACCGTTTTCCATTAGTCTTTCCCTCCAACTGTGTTGCACATCATAATCGCCATGAACCAGAAAAGTTTTTCGAATCTTTGATGGATCCTGACAGGAAAGATATTGCAGCATTTCTTCATAGTCGGCATGTGCACTATAAGAATTCAACACCTCAATTTTTGCTTTTACCGGATATTTTTTTCCGAAGATGCTAACTTCTGTTGCTTTATTAACCAGCACACCTCCCAGACTATCCGGTGTGCAATAACCAACAATGAGTATAGTGTTTTTTGGATTTTCAATATTATTTCTGATATGGTGCTTAACTCTTCCGGCCTCGGCCATTCCTGAAGCAGAAATTATTATCATTGGTTCTTTTGAATCATTTAAGCGAATTGAATCTTCAGCCTTTCGAACATAGTGGAGGTTTTCGAAGCCAAATGGGTTTGGATCATCATGAAGAAGTTCTTTCATATGATCGTTGAAGCATTCTGTATGAGCTTGCATAATTCCGGTAGCACTGATGGCTAAGGGACTATCAACATATACTTTGATCTTTGGTAATTTGTTTTTATTATATAGATTGTTGAGGGCAAAAACAATCTCCTGAGTCCTTCCAAGGCTGAAGGCAGGGATTATTAGTTTCCCCCTGTTAGTGACACAGGTCTCTGTGACAATTTCGAGTAGTCTTTTTTCGGTTTTTTCCGGATCGTCATGCAAGCGATTTCCATAGGTAGATTCACAAATAAGATAATCAGTCTGATGAAAAGCCTGTGGCCTCTTCAGTATTTTATCATTGGGTCTTCCAATATCACCGGTGAAAAAAATACGTTTCGTATGGTTCTTCTCGGTGATAGTCAGGTTTACACCCGCAGCCCCAAGAATATGTCCTGAATGACTGAACTCCAGCTGAATTCCGTCATCAATTTTATTCACTTTATTAAAAGGAATAGTATGAAAAAAATTCATCGCCTCTGCAACATCCTTAATTGTATAGATAGGTTTTAAAGCAGCTTTGTTCTGCCTTTCTCTTTTTTTGTTTAAATATTTTACATCGTATTCCTGAATATGGGCAGAGTCTGCAAGCATAATGGCGCACAAATCTCTGGTGGCAGCTGTACAAATTATTTTTCCTTCAAATCCTTGCTTGACCAGGTTCGGAATATTTCCTGAGTGATCAATATGGGCATGGGATAAAATCAAGAAATCAATTTTCGAAGGATCAAATCCAAAATGCCTGTTAAGTGAATCAGTATCGGCACCACGGCCTTGAAAAAATCCGCAGTCTAGCAAAATCTGACGCCCATCATTTAAAGTTATCAGATGTTTGCTTCCTGTAACGGTTCTGGCAGCACCGTGAAATGTAATTGTCATAATTGATTTTGATGGTTCTAATGAAAATTCCGCATAATCTCAGAATTGAAATTCGAAATTAGGAAATTACATCAACAAAATCTTGTAATGATTGCTTTTTTACCTTTGTCCAAAATCTATCATATAAATTCAGGTTTTATCCTGTAAGTTTATAACCTTATTAATTAGCATATGAAATTAGACATTCTGGCATTCGGCGCTCACCCTGATGATGTAGAACTGGCTTGCGCAGGTACGATGATTCTCCATCAGCAATCAGGCTTGAGAACCGGAATAGTTGATTTAACGCGAGGGGAGATGGGTACCAGAGGATCAGAAATCATCCGTGAATCCGAGGCGATCAGGGCCACAGAAATTCTCGGATTGTCGCTGAGGGAGAATTTAAGACTGCCTGACGGTTTTATCCAAAACGATAGGGAAAGTCGTTTGGCTGTCGTTAAATGCATAAGGGAATACATGCCCGATATTATTCTTTGTAATGCCATCACTGATCGACATCCGGATCATGGTTCAGCTTCAAATCTTGTATCCGATGCCATTTTTCTGGCAGGTCTGCCAAAAGTTATTACCGAATCGTCTGATGGATTGGTCCAATCTCCCTGGAAAGTCAGAAAGGTGTACCATTACATTCAGGATCGATATATCAAACCGGATTTTGTAATTGATGTTTCTTCTGTTTGGGGAAAAAGAATGGATGCAGTTATGGCTTTTTCATCACAGTTTTATAACCCGGTTTCTTCAGAACCTTCGACTGCAATATCTTCCAAAGAGTTTCTTGATTTCCTGTCAGCACGTGCACAAGAGTTAGGCAGACAGGCCGGCTTTGCTTATGCCGAAGGTTTTACCGTCGAAAGAACACCCGGCTTGAAGTCACTTTCGGATTTGATATAGTTATTCTGGCATAAAAAATTCTATTCTCCTCTATGAAAGATAAAAAAAAAGAGGCTGCTATCTGATGATAGCAGCCTCTTTTTTATTTATAGACAGTGTATTACTGAACAATCATTTGTTTTGTTACTTTCTCGCCTTGAACCTGAACTGTATAGAAATACATTCCTTTGTTCCAGTTTGAAGTATTCATCTGAATGGTGTTCACACCTGTAGAAGCATTCGAACGGGTAGCAGAGTAAACTACTTTTCCAATCAAATCTGTAACCTGAATCGTGATATCAGCACTCTTGTTAAGATTTACGTTAACTGTTGTGCTGTTTATTGATGGGTTAGGGAAGTTCTGAGATACAGAAAATGATTCCTTCGTATTTACTTTTGGAACACTTACAGTGGATGCTTCAACTTTAACGAAGATGATATCATTTCTGGATACGTTATTCGCAGCATCACAAGGCTGAGTGCTTAAGCTATGTCCCGGAGCATCATCACGCTGATAAAGGATATAAACCCAATTATCTACGAAACGAGCCATTGCACCATAGGCACATTCCTGCCTGTCGCCATTACCGAACATACTTTGTGGTAATACAAGATCCCATGGATATGTCCAGCTGAGTCCGTTATCAGGTGAAGTAATTACATACTGGTGAGTATGCATCTGCTTGAAGAATGCTGTGTCTGCTGATTCAATCAGCGCCATATACGTAAGGTAAATTGTCCCCGAAGCATCAATACCTGCAGATGGTCTGCTTGTAGCACTCCAGCCATAACGACCATAAGGACGTGCACAAGTTGTATCAGCAGGGAAGTCGATGATACCATTACCATTATAATCCTGAGTTTCAGCGATCAATTGGAAGCTATCAGTACCCATCGTCTCATTCCAATAGTACAAACCATCAGTCAAAGGAGCATAAAGCTCACCTGCCGCGTTTGTGCTATCTCTCCACCATTCTGCAAGGCTGAACCAGACATTTACGCGTCCGCTATGGTCAATCAGAATTGTTGCATCACCGCTTCCGGTTAACAGAGTATCATTGATTCCGTCACCGTCGATATCTGTAAAGTCGGTATCAAAATCAAAATTAGGGATAGGCATTGTTACAATGATTGTCTTGGTCCAGTTCAATCCACCATCGGTAGATTTTAATAGTCCCATGTCAGTATCAAGGTCACCAAACACGATTGCAACATTTTCACCTTGTGCGTCGATGAAGTAGCTGTCGCCGCCAAATCCTTTGTAGAAATTTGAATCAATTTCAGGAATTACCTGTCGAAGTATAGGCCAGGTAAGACCACCATCTACTGAGCGAGAAAATAAAATTGGTCCGTCCTGACCATAAAGTGGAACAGGAGGATCCTGTACACCGGTACCATGGCAAATTACATAAACCGTATCACCTGAACTGCAGGCTTTAGACCAGGTATCGTTATTTGGTGAAGAAGCGAAAGCCATTGGATACTGAGTCCATGCTCCGGTACCTTTATTTGCACGCCAGTTCAGGAACATTGCACCTGAGTCAGCTGCGAAGGAATTTGAACTATGCGCAATGGTCATCTCTTTTCCGGAAGAAGTAGCGATTACGTTAGTGAAACCTGTACGGTAACCACCTTCAGTTCTTGCTTGAGGAAGGTCTCCACCGGGACCGTCCGGACTAAAAAACCAATTGCTTGTGTAAGGAGGAGTTGGTGTAGCAGGGTTATAGTAGTTATAACCTGTTCCACGCTGTGGGTAATTGGTCGTTCTGTTTGGAGAGAAAGTCCATGCAGCAGAAAAAGATCCGTCAGCACTGCGAACTAAACGTTTGCTGATTGCCGCGTTTGTTTGAAGATCATAATCAGTAAATCCGATTACTTCCTCTTGCATAATAGTATTCAATACCCTGTTGGTATTTGCCGGTGCCGGCGCAGCTGCTAATCTGGCTTCAGAATTATTCACTGGAATAGCATTGTCTTGTTTAAAGGCATCTCTGCGAACAGCCATGGCCTTATTCTTCACAGAAGTAGGGATTACACCTGATTGAAAGCCTACAGGCAGCCTTTTTTCAATCTGTTGTGCGCTGGCTGAAATCGAAATTCCGACAGACAAGCAGATTAGTAGTATTTTTTTCATTTGCTTAATTGGATTTAGTTAGACGATTAGATTTGGTTGGTTTTTCTTCCGACAAATTTACGCAAAGTTTGGCGAAAACAAAGAAATCAAACCATGTTTTTCCCGTCAGAATCAAGCATTTCTGTCATTTGTTTGTAAGATTTCAGATGGAGGTGAAAAACACATCTTAAAGTCACTTCTTGGAATTGCCTAATATTCCTCAGACTATTGCTGAATAGAGCTCTTCAAATCGTTTACCTATGCTTTCAGAATTGAATCGCATCATGGCTCGTTCTTGTAACAACTTAGGAGAATATGCTTTATAACTTTTTGACATACGAAGAATTGCTTCGGTTAAGGCTTTTGTATCATCAACAGGAATTAAAATTCCATTTGACTCATCAATAAATTCTTCCGGTCCTCCGCAGCGTGTTGCAATTACAGGCTTTCCGCAGCTTAAGGCTTCCGCGCAAATAAGTGAAAAGGTTTCAAAGCGACTATTCATTACAAGAAAATCGCAATTCCACAAGGCTTCGTAAACTTCAGAATTGCTCTTGAGTCCGTCAAATTGAACGACACTTTCCGGGAGCCCTAATTGTGCTGCCATGCTTTTTAATTTCAGCTCATCTTTACCATGTCCTATAATTCTAAGTCGAAGATTTGGGAATTGTACCAAAGCTTCAGAAAAGGAAACGATGACACCGCTGATATTTTTTATCTCATCAACGAGATCTGCAACGAGCAGAATATTTATTTCTTCACTTGGAGTTCTTATTTTTGGATCTTGAATTTCAATCACATTCGGAATCACTTCAATGGGTTTGGCAAATCCAAGTTTCTCCATATTAGTTTTTAAAAATTGAGAGACAGCTGTTCTGGCATGAGCTTTTCGGAATACGAATTTACTCAGATATCTGATTAAGGCAGGTCTTGCACTAAACTTCCCATTTGTATATCCTGACCACTGCTCACTCACTAGCATAGGAACACCGAATTGCTTGCTGGAAATGTATGCAAGTATTGCGGGTCTCAGCAAGATGTAAGCATGAATCAGTTCCGGTGTACCATGTTCAGCCAGAATTATTTTTTTTGCCTCGCTCCATGCCTTGTAATAACGAATGGCATTTAGTACTGGAGAGAAGAGAGAAGAATCTTTCTTGTAATAAATCCTATACTCAATCAGATTGTCATGCTTATTTGCTTCCGGCAGAAAATGGGCTTTCTTTGTATCAGTATGTGCATGAAAAGAGCAAACAATGATTTTCCTTTTTCGGGAAATGGCTAATGCCTGCTTCTGAATAAATACGCCAAACTGAGGATCCAATTTGTCAGGATACCATTTTGGAAGCATCAGAATATAGGAGCCATGCCTTGTGTTCATAGAAAAATTATGCTGAAATACTTTTTTTGGATAATGATCACCTGTCTATTTTTCTGAATTTTAATCGCACTGAATTCCCGATGACAACCAAATCAGAAAATGCCATTGATAATGCCCCAATCATTGGACTTAGCAAACCTGCTGCTGCGATTGGAATCGTAAGTACGTTATAAAAGAATGCCCAGAACAGGTTTTGTCTGATGGTTTGATATGTTTTTCTTCCAATGGATAATGCTTGAATCAGAATACTTAAATCCTGTTGTTGTAAAAGAATGACCTGTGCACTTTGCATCGCAACAGCTGTTGCATTGCTTAATGATATGCCTATGGTTGCTTTGGCCAGGGCAGGAGCATCGTTTATTCCATCTCCAATCATAGCTGTAGGCGATTCCTTACTCAACTTTTGAATCAATGCTAATTTTTGTGCGGGTAGTTGCTCACTGAACACTTCAGTGATTCCAGTCTCCCGGGCAACTCTCTGACACACTTCATCCCGGTCTCCGCTTAACATAATTACTCTCAGTCCTTGAGCTTTTAGTTTTGCTATCGTTTCCTTTGTTCCTTTCTTAATTTCATCGCTGAGATCAACCGTGGCAATGAGCTTGTTGTTTTTCAGAATATAGATGGCATGAGAATTATCTGTGTGAAAATGTCTTACCATTTTATATGAACCGGCACTGTAGAGGTTTCCTTTGTCGTCCTCAGCATTTATTCCAATCCCCTTGTCTTCTTTGACTTCCTTCCAGCGAAGCTGATTCGAGTCATCGGCATAATCTTTCAGTTCTTCAGTTAAGGATTGTGCAATCGGGTGAGATGAGTGTTGTTCCAATGAATGCAGAATTTTTTTTATTTCATTTTCATCACCTTCCAAAACCTTGAACTGACTAATCTTAAATCGCCCTGTGGTAAGAGTACCTGTTTTATCAAATACGATGGTCTTTAACCCGGTAAACTGTTCGAGTGTACTTCCGCCTTTGATTAAAATGCCATGATGTGCCGCTCTGCCGAGGCCTACCATAACAGCAGTAGGAGTAGCGAGGCCCATCGCGCAGGGGCAAGAAACGACGAGAACGGCAATCGCACTCATTAATGCTTTTTGTGCAGGAATGTCAATGAAAAAGTAGCCGACTATAAAAGTCAAGGTACTAATCGCAATGACAGCAGGAACAAAAATGGCGCTTATCCGGTCACCCAGTTTTTGAATCTCAGGCTTGCTGTGTTGAGCATCCTTAACCAATTGAATAATCTGCGACAGAGTTGTATCTGCACCAACTCTTTCGGCCTTCATATAAATGCTACCCGATTCGAGTAAAGTTCCACCCGTCAGCTGATCATCTTGTTCTTTACTTACAGGTAAGCTTTCCCCACTGATTATGGATTCGTTTATCAAGGCATCTCCTTTCAATACAATACCATCAACCGGAATTTTATCACCGGTATTTACAAGAAGGATATCGCCTTTTTTTACTTCGTGTATATCTGTATCTATAATTCGCTCATTACCGTTTTCAGTGACTACTAATTTGGCCCTGTTAGGCTGGAGTTTGCTCAAGTCATGTATCGCAGTCGTTGTTTGTCGCACTGATCTTTGCTCAATAAGATTACCCAACAAAACCAATGTGATTATCGTTGCTGCAGTTTCGAAGAATAAATAATTATGAATCTCATGCGATCCCTGAAATTGAAACATTCCGATGAGACTGTAAATGAATGCTGCACTAGAGCCTATCGTAATAAGCACATCCATGTTTGGAAAGCCTGCCTTAAGTGAACTCCAAGCGCTTTTTCCAAAATGGCTCCATCCAATCAACATCACGGGAGTGCAAAGTATTAATTGAAAATAAGCATTGTGGAGTAGAGGATATGCAAGGAACATATGCATCAACAAAGGCAAGCTGAACAATGCTGACCAATAAAATTTTATTTTTGTTGAGTTTGATTTTGAATGAGTGTTATGCGCATGTGGTTCAGTAACGGAGCCGGCTTTTGATTTATCAGATCGTTGAGTGACATGATAACCCAGATCATGAATTTTCTCTACAGCCTTGTCTATCGACTCGGGAGAAACAAGTTCAAAGGTCACCTCACCGCTGGCGAAATTTACATTCACGTTTTCTAATCCGTTTTTCTGCAAGGAGCGTGAAATAGTCTGCGCGCAATTGGCACAATCCATCCCTTCAACTTGTAGCAATATTTTACTTTCTGTTGCCATTCTTGCAAAGTTAGTTTAATCAGAATAATCCGGTTGACAATAATTTAACCGATTGCGTCTTTGCCGATAACATTCAAATAATGGGGGATAGGTTAAAAAAGCAAAAGCCCGCAATAAAGCGGGCTTTGGGTGAATGATGGGGCTCGAACCCACGACCTCCTGAACCACAATCAGGCGCTCTAACCAACTGAGCTACAATCACCATATAATCCGGAATTCCCGGATAGGGCTGCAAAAGTATTGAATTAATTCGTTTTTACAAGCACACATGTTAAAATTCCACAATGCTGCATGAGAGCTAACAATCAATGAAGTCAAAATATGGATACTTATGAACCGGAAATTTCAATGAAAAATAGAATTTAAAAATAACAGCTTACTTACTCTGTGAATTCATATAGTCTTCCCAATTTGTAGTCTTATAAAAGTCTTCTGCAAAATATTTTAATATAGGTAAGAATTGTTCTGCGGTGAGATAACCGGGCACAGGTCCGATCAAATTGGATTCACCATCGAGGTATACAGAAGTAGGATAGCTCATCTTACCATTCATCATAATGGCGGCCATTTCATTTGATTTATACTCAGGTTTGTACTGGAAGTATTTGTCCTTGAAAAATATACTATCCTTGGTTTCCGCATTCAGTTTTACAGAATAGAAATGCTTATTCAGGTAGGAGGCTACGGCCGGATCAGTAAAGGTCGTAGCATCCATCTTTTTGCACCAGCCACACCAGTTGGTGTACATATCAATAAATATTTTCTTGGGATTTTTGGTATTACTTTCTACTGCATCTTCAAACTTGAGCCATTGTACAGTCTCACTTGATTTATTTTCTTGTGCCAAAGTCACAGTTGAAATAAAAACGCATAGGAATAACAAATACAGGCTTGATTTTATTTTCATTTTTTCGGATTGAGAGAGGAAGATAAGGAATTGAGATGAAATTAGTTTGAAGTTTCTTCGGTTTGTTGATGTGCTGCAACTTTATGCAAGACAGTCATTTCAAGTTGTTGAAAATTAAGGCCTTCTGCATTTTTGAATTCAAATTTCCAGGTAATACCGGCTGAATTTCTTTCCGGATGATCTTTTACTTCAAGAATGGTGACGATACAGTGGATTGGCATTCCTGCATAAATGGGTTTAAGAAAAAACCAATTGTTCACGGATAAGCCACATAGAACGCTGTTTCCAAATTTTGGGATCCAATGCTTTATATGGAAATAATCGAATGCCTGCTTTCCACTTGCCACGAGTGCCTTGAAAAGGTGCTTCTTCGCAGCTTCCTTATCAGTATGAAATTCGAGAGGGTCATTTTTAAGAGCGTAGCTGATGATGTCTTGCTCTGAGAAAATGACAGTGCCGAAGTCGAATGTGACTCCGGCACTGAATAGGTTTTGCATGTTAATTTATTTTTTGCGGTAAGTATTAATGAACACCGTGCATCATCTTCACCAGCTTTTTATAAATCAGTATTAAGATTGCTGCTGCAACTCCGCTCATGATAATGAATATCATAAAGAATTTGTAGAGGTTGGTAATCTCAAATCCAAAGAGTGAAGGATAAACTACCGGTCCTGCTGCAAGTTCGGCCGCTCCCGGAGGAATTAATGAACTCAAGGTGCCTGCCAATTTGTTGGCCGCCGCATTCGCCAGAAACCACGTTCCCATTAACAAGGAGGCGAAACGCAGTGGGGCAAGTTTAGATACCATTGAAAGTCCAATTGGTGAAAGACAAAGTTCGCCCATAGTATGCAGTACATATAATCCGATTAACCACCACATCGATATTTTGGTAGCAGCGTCAACACCACTCACTCCAAAAGTGATTACGACATAACCAAGACACAGTAGTATTAGTCCTATGGCCATCTTCAAAGGAGAGGAGGGTTCCATTTTTTTCTTACCCAGGCCAATCCACAACATACTAAACAATGGTGCCAGCAATATTATTCCCAATGGATTAATTGATTGAAACCATGATGCCGGCATTTCCCAACCTCCGATATGCCTTTCGGTTTGTTGATCAGCAAACAGCGTTAAAGATGCTCCTGCTTGTTCAAAAGCACTCCAAAAGAAGATCACAAAGAAGGCAAGAATGAAAATAACCCATATTCTCTGCGTCTCATTTTTTGTTAGTGATCCGTCGGTAATGATAAGAGCAGGTACTGCAATGGCAGATGCAAATATCAATGAACCTATAAGATCCTGGCCTAGAAAATTATTGAACACATAAACAAGTGCCATTCCCATACCAAGGATGAATAGCAATTTATTCATATTGGTCTTTGGCGCAGCTGCCTTGTTTTGGATTTTTTGTTCTGCAGTAGTGTAATGTCCGGGTGGTAAACCAACCGGCTGGCCGGCAGGGTCGACAAGATATTTATTCTTCAATAGTTCAAAGGTGACAACACTAATTATCATTCCGACTCCTGCAGCAAGAAACCCCCATTTGAAATCGTTTATGTCACCTGTATCGCCTAAGCCACCACAGACCAAAGGAGAGAAAAAAGCCCCAAGATTAATACCCATATAAAAGATCGTAAAGGCACCGTCTACCCGTGAATCATCCTTGGTATACAATTGGCCAACCATTGTGGAGATATTTGGTTTGAAAAAACCGTTCCCGATAATCAACATCGTTAGTCCTGCCATCATCATCATATTCGATGTACTCGCACCGAGAGAACTTGCACATAAAAACATCAAGAATTGTCCAAGAGCCATCATTAATCCACCAATCAATATACTTCTTCGGTTACCCCAGTACCTGTCACTGATGTATCCTCCAATAAGTGGTGTGAGATAAACTAGTCCTGTATAGCTTCCATAAATATTGGAAGCATCTTTCCCACTGAAAAGCATTGCTTTTGTGAGAAATAATACGAAGATGGCGCGCATACCGTAGTAGCTGAAGCGCTCCCACATTTCTGTGACGAAGAGAACATAAAGTCCTTTTGGATGTCCGGTCTGAACCGAGGGTGTATTCATAAGTTTTGAAATTTTGCAGCACGCAATGTAATAAAATTTTAAACCGTCAACCGTCAAAATGATCTTGTGGCAGGATCTTGAAAAACAATAGAATATTGACGTTTTCGTTAAAAGCATGTAAAAGATGGAATCTCAAGACTATATTTGCAGGAATGAAAAAGGCCATATTCTACATCATTATTTTAAACCTGATTTTAAGTGCCGGAAATACGAGCGCTCAGACCTACCAGGTTTTTAAAGGGGATACCATTAACCGACTCGACAAGAATAAGGCAAAGCAAGGACTGTGGCGGAAGTATTTTGCAAGCGATTCATTGTTCTCAGAAGGGGTTTATGAAAATAATATTCCTGTTGGAACTTTTCATACTTACCATAAGAATGGAAGGGTGCAGGGTGAACTTATTTATCGTGGCAAGTCTAAAGTGGCTGATGCAAAAATATTCTCACAAGATGGAGTACTGATTGCCAAAGGAAAGTATCTGAACCAAACAAAGGATAGCCTGTGGTCTTATTATGACGAGAAAGGAATTTTAACGGCTACGGATTTTTATATTAAAGGGAAAAAGGATGGTATCTCAAAAGTCTATTATCCTAATGGAACAGTATCGAGAGCGATAGCTTACAAGGATGATGTGATGTCCGGTTCCTTCGATGAATTTTTTGAATCCGGAACTAAAAAGGTTCAGGCAACCATGAAGAATGGAGTGTTTGTAGGACAGGCTTTAGTTTTTCATCCTAATGGAAACATTTGGCAAAAAGGCTCATATGACAAAGGACTTAAGCATGGGATTTGGATAATTTTAAAAGATAATGGGGATATTGAAAAAGAAGAACAGTATTCCAAGGGCAAGTTGCTGAATCCCAGTCCTGAAGGGGATTAGTCAATTTTTTTAGCCGTTTAAAATTGGTATCTTTGCCGGACTGTACATTCATAAAAGCTGATGTGCAGGATTTTAAATCAAGCTTTTCCAAAATAAACAATGAGTAAAAAAGGCAGAGTCTTAATGGCTATGAGCGGAGGTATTGATAGTTCAGTAGCAGCAGTGCTATTGCACAATCAAGGCTATGAAGTTGTTGGTATGACGATGAAGACCTGGGACTATGCATCTGCCGGAGGTTCAAAAAAAGAGACAGGTTGCTGTTCGCTCGATTCAATTAATGATGCCCGTGGTATCGCAGTTGAAAAAGGCTTCCCACACTATATCATAGATATTCGCGAGGAATTTGGCAACCATGTTATTAACGATTTTGTGGATGAATATCTCGCCGGACGAACACCGAACCCTTGTGTTAAATGCAATACCCACATCAAATGGGAAGCACTTTTAAAAAGGGCCGATATGCTGGATTGCGAGTTTATTGCAACCGGCCATTATGCCAATGTAAGAGAAGAAGGTGGCCGTTATGTCGTAAGCAAAGGCAAAGATGAATGGAAGGATCAGAGTTATGTTCTCTGGGGTGTAAGTCAGGAATGCTTATCAAGAACAATGTTCCCTGTTGGAAATTTCCACAAAAAAGAAATCCGACAAATGGCAATGGATATGGGTTTTCATGAACTGGCTCAAAAAAATGAGTCCTATGAAATTTGTTTCATACCGGATAATGACTACCGTTCCTTTTTAAAAAGAAGGGTTGATGGAATCGAAGAGAAGCTCGATGGAGGAGACTTTATAAGTACCTCCGGGAAGTTTTTGGGAAAGCACAAAGGCTATCCATTTTATACAATTGGTCAAAGAAAAGGCCTTGAAATTGCTGTAGGTGAGCCACTATATGTCATTGATATACAGCCTAGTAATAACGTTGTGATTCTCGGTTCCTTTGAGGAACTTAAAAGGCAAGATATGTGGGTAAAAAGTACAAACTTTATCAAACTGCCTGCGTTAGACCAAGCGATTGAAGCCATTACCAGGATCCGATATAAAGATCCCGGCACCCTCAGTACTCTGGAACAATTCGGAGATTACGTGAAGGTTTCTTTTCACAAGCCGGTAAGTGCGGTAGCACCCGGTCAAAGCGCCGTATTTTATGATGGTGACGATGTGATTGGTGGTGGTTTTATCGCAAAGCATGCGCCCAATGAAATCAATGTACTTGCTTCCTAGGACATTTCTGATTTTTTCAGTTATCATCCTTTCTTTAGGCTCTTGTAAAAAGGATACCATCATTCCTGCCTCGCCATCCTATAATTATTTTCCTGTTGATATCGGACGCTGGGTCGAATATGATGTGGATTCCATTTATCACGGGGAGAATGATAATAATAATGACGATTCGGTTTACACTTTTCATTTTCAGATTCGTGAGCAGATCGATAGTACTTTTATTAATGGAGAAGGAGAGCAAACACAAATATTGGCTCGTTATAAACGTGAGACTAGTACAGATAACTGGAATCTCATTGGCATCTGGACACAGATTCTTAATCTGAACGGAGCCTATCGTACTGAAGATAATGTGCCTTTCCATAAATTGGCTTTCCCTATCAACTCAGGAATTTCATGGGACGGAAATGCAGCGAATACACTTGATGAGGAATTGTATTATTATGATTCATTCCATACATCTTCTACAGTCGGATCAAATAGTTTCGACTCAACGCTCACGGTGATTCAGGTTGATGAGAATAACTTTATAGAAAGAATCTACGGAGTTGAAAAGTTTGCAGCAGGGGTTGGAATGATATTCAAACAACGTGACGATCTCGGAAAAAGAAATGGAGTAGTGGTGAAAGGACTTGAGTACAAGATGACAATCAGTGATTATGGTCCCCGCTAAATCTTCAATTTGATTTTAACAAACATAAAAGCAAAAGGCCATGATTAATCATGGCCTTTTGCTTTTTCATATGCACCATTCAATATTAAAATTAATACGCTGGGGATTGATTAATTAATAGTAAACAAGTCTGATCACATCCGCCAGATATTTTGCGTAGCGAACGACCTGGCGGCTATAGCCGTATTCATTATCATACCAGACATAAAGGACCATGCTTTTGTTATCCTTAGACACAATCGTGGCCGGACTGTCAACAATACTGGCGCAAGAGTTACCTACAAGATCTGTTGAAACTAATTCATTTGAAACGGAGTACTGGATTTGTTCAACCAGCTTGCCGGACAAAGCAGCATTCCGAAGAATCTCGTTCACTGAATCTTTAGAAGTTTCTTTTTTAACTGTGAGATTTAGGATAGCTAATGAAACATCAGGTGTTGGTACCCGTACAGCGTTACCGGTCAGTTTCCCTGCCAGCGGAGGCAGCACTTTTGCAACAGCTTTATCAGCACCGGTCTCCGTGATGACCATATTTAAAGCTGCCGATCTTCCGCGACGATATTTTGCATGGTAATTATCAAGGAGATTTTGGTCGTTGGTGTAGGAGTGGATGGTTTCAATATGTCCTTTTTCTACTCCGAGTGTTTCTTCAATAACGGCAAGCACCGGAACTATTGCATTTGTTGTACAAGAAGCAGCGCTGAAGACTGTTTCCTTTTCTCTGTCGAACATACCTTCATTCACCCCGTAAACGACGTTTGGTACATCACCCTTACCCGGGGCAGTGAGCAATACTTTTGAAACACCTTTTGATTTTAGATGTAGACTGAGGCCTTCGCGATCTCTCACGATACCGGTATTGTCAATGATTAATGCATCCTGTATCCCGAAAGCAGTATAATCGATTTTTGCCGGATCACTTGCTGCAATCATATGAACCGTTTGGCCATTTACAATCATTGCCTTATTCTCAAAATCCTCGATAACCGTTCCGGGAAATGCGCCGTGAACAGAATCGTTGCGTAATAGGTCGGCACGTTTTGTTATGTCAGAGTCGCTATTGTTTCTTGTGACGATGGCACGCAATCTTAATTGTTCGCCTTTTCCTGCCTGAGCAATTAATTCACGCATGAGGAGGCGCCCGATTCGTCCAAATCCATAAAGTACTACGTCACGGGGAATCATCACTCTCTTATCGTTTCCAATAAAGTCTTTGAATTTGGCTCCGATAAATTCTTCCGCCGTTTTATAATTTTTTCTTTCTGAAATCCATTCGGCGTTTAATCTGCCAACGTCAATACGGCTGGGGGCAAAATTTAATTTTAGCATTTCTTTTGCCAACATCAGGGTATCAAGAACGTTTATGGGTTTCTTGACGATTTGCTTGGCATAATTATGCAAATTTAAAATTTCACTTGCACTTCTGTCTACCAACTGATTTCTAAAAAGTACGAGCTCAACCGATTTGTCGAACCATAATGATCCTGTTACGTGGATCAAAGCGATCGCAGCTTTTTCCAACTGTATCCAGTCGGAAAGTTCTGATTCATACTTGTCTTTGAAATTTACTTTTGGATCACCTTGAAGATTGTCAATTGCCATGATTTATAGTTTTGTGTGTTTCGTGTGCCTTCTATATTAAAAAAGATCAGCTTTCATGGACGATGAAAGCTGATCAGGATTAATTCAATAAATACATTCTAATAAGTTTTAGCCGAGGTAAGCTTTCAAAAGGCGGCTTCTTGATTTATGGCGAAGTCTTCTGATAGCTTTTTCTTTGATTTGGCGAACACGCTCGCGGGTTAAATCAAATTTTGCACCGATCTCTTCCAGCGTCAGGCCGTGTTGCATGCCAATACCGAAAAACAACTTGATGACTTCACGCTCACGTTCTGTAAGTGTGCTTAATGAACGATCAATTTCTTTTTGAAGAGATTCATTCATCAGCAGGTTATCCGCTCTTGGTGAATCATGATTTTCCAAAACGTCGATCAGGCTATTGTCTTCTCCCTGCACGAAAGGAGCATCCATCGATACATGCTTACCGCTGACACGCATGGTATCTGCAATTTTTTCAGTAGGGATGTCGAGAATTTTAGCAAGTTCATCCGGAGATGGTTCTCTTTCAAATTCCTGTTCAAGCTTTGAATATGCTTTGGAAATTTTGTTGAGTGAACCAACCTGATTTAGAGGTAAACGAACAATACGGGACTGTTCGGCTAAGGCCTGAAGGATACTTTGACGAATCCACCACACAGCGTAGGAAATGAATTTGAATCCACGAGTCTCATCAAAACGCTTTGCAGCTTTTATCAAACCGAGATTTCCTTCATTGATAAGATCCGGAAGACTCAGACCCTGATTCTGATATTGCTTAGCAACAGAAACCACGAAACGCAAATTTGCTTTCGTTAATCTGTCAAGTGCATTTTGATCTCCTTCTTTAATTTTTCTCGCGAGCCGAACTTCTTCTTCTGCGGTAATCAATTCTTCGCGACCAATTTCCTGAAGGTATTTTTCAAGCGATTGACTTTCGCGGTTTGTAATCGATTTGGTTATTTTTAGCTGACGCATATGGGTTTTTGGTGATTAAGCCTTGAAAAAAGAACAAAATTAAAGGAAAATTGTTTTTTCCGAATCCAGCAAAGATACCAAATCAGATAAGGCCAAGCAAGTTTTTCTGCTATTTAGGTTCATAAGTCTTTGGCATTGTTAATAAAAAAAGGGAAACCATCGGTTTCCCTTTTTTTACAAATATTAGGGCTTATATGCCAAATCCATAATAGGCTCGGACTCCATTAGGGTAAATTCCTTCTATTAATACCCCGCCTTGTTTGGTTTTGAGCGCGTTTTCCAGATCTTCTTTATTCCAGATCTGCTTTTTGTCAATAGAGGTTATAATAAATCCTTCCTTTATACCGGCGCTTCTCAGTTTACCATTTCCCAGTTTGGAAATTTTAACCCCGCCTTCAAGACCAAGCTTATTTTTATCTGTTGAGGCTATATTTTCAAATGTTCCTCCAAGCAAATTCAGGGATGGTTCTGCCTTCGATAGACTGGTCTCGCCGTCCTTATTTCTAAGTACTACAGGGAAGGTTCTTGCAGCACCATTTCTGAGAACGGTTACATCAACCTTGTCACCCGGACGATAGCGACCGATTTGCTCTTGCAATTGAGGGCTGGAGTTTACAGGAAATATTCCGATCTGTGTAATTACATCTCCCTCTTTGAGGCCGGCCTTTTCTGCCGCACCTCCGGGAGTAAGTCCTGCCACATAAATACCCTTTACTTCGTTGATGCCTTTCTCAGCGGCTAATTTACTGTCGAGATCACGTATGCTGACTCCGATGAATCCGCGCTGCACATTTCCAAATTCTGCCAGGTCCTCAGTCACCTTACGAACCAAATTCACAGGAATCGCAAATGAATAACCTGTATATGATCCGGTGGTAGATGCAATGGCTGAATTAATTCCGATAAGCTCACCTCTGGTATTTACTAAGGCTCCACCGCTATTACCCGGATTAACTGCAGCATCCGTTTGGATGAATGATTCAATTTTATATTGATCCGGGAGTATGCCGATGTTCCGGGCTTTTGCGCTAACGATACCGGCTGTTACCGTGGAGGTCAGGTTGAAAGGGTTGCCAACAGCAAGAACCCATTCTCCTACATTGACCTGATCTGAATTTCCATAGGTGATGAAGGGTAAATTCTTTTCTTCAATTTTTAAAAGAGCCAGATCAGTCGAAGGATCGGTTCCTATTACTTTTGCCTGGAAAGTACGGTTGTCATTTAAGGTTACGGAAATACTTTCAGCCTGACTCACCACATGGTTATTGGTAACGATATAACCGTTTTCAGAAATGATCACACCTGAACCTGCTCCTTCTTGAGGTTTCTGTGGAATCGGCCTTCCCCAAAAGTCAAAGGGGTTTCCAAACATATTGTTGTTAAACTGATTGGCCTGAATAGTTTTAACGTGCACAACAGCGTGTACTGTTAATTCTGCTGCCTTTGTAAAATCAGGCAGAGAGCCGTCGCCAATAGATGTAAGTGCTGCATTATGTACAGGTAAGCGTTCTGCATTTCCCGAGGTGTAATTTACCGGGATTGGCTTATCGGAATAACTGTTAATTCCGGATATACCATTCTGTTCAAGTACCTGAACATAAAAGTAGGCTCCGGCAAGGCCGGCTACCATCGACAGGATAAATGTTCCAAGAATATTTTTCAGTTTGTTTTTCATTTTGTTTTTATTTTTACGGTAAATCTTCAACAAATTTTATGCCTGCAAATTTCGAGACCGATTTGTGAAGCAAATATGAATGACAGCGTTAACTTTCGTTAAAATTATTTTGACGGAATGCAAAACCGTCATACCTGATCCCTTTCACTTTGCATTTTGACAGGATTAAGATCAATTTGTCAGTATGTTTCGATAAGCCCGGATACAGAATTATCCATCTTTTTGCTTTACCTTTAAGGCCTTAGAAGTACTATGTCCAGATATACAAACCCGGAGATTATCTCTGATATTCAGAACGGGAAAGAGGAGGTTTTGTTTTATATCAGCAGGAAATTTTTTCAGCCTGCCCGTCGATGGTTGAGACGAAAAGGAGTTCCCGATGATAAGACTCCGCAAATATTTGTAACGGTTTTACTCCAATTATTCAGAGAGATTCAGCAGCAACATTTATCCATACACGTGGATTTTGAATCCTATTTGTTTAATAGTCTTGAAGAATTTTTTAAACAGGAAAAGTCAAAGAAAAAGAATCAGCGTTACCAACAGGATTTTCAGTTTTCTGATCAACAAAAGAAAGCTGTCTCTATGTGTGTCGCCATTCAAGACGAGGATATCAGGAAATTACTTTTTTCCAGATATGCCGAGCGACTGAGTTTTGAGCAAATTGCTGTCCGGTTTAATTTTAGCAATCCTGTGATAGCGCAGTTTGAAATCAACAAAGCCATGAACCGCCTGGAAGATATAGTTCGTATTCAATTGAACCTTGATCAGAAATAAGATGTCAGTTTCTCTTGAAGAGCGCTTATTAATTGACAGATACCTCGAAGGAAGTTTGAGTGGTCTGGAGTTGCAGCAATTTATGGAGCGGCTCGATTCCGACCCTGCCTTTAGAGAAGCGGTAAGCCTGCAGAATCTTTTGGTTGAAGGGATTGTGATCTGTGCTGATAAGGAATTACATGATAATTTACTGCAGACTATCTCATACAAAAAATCCCGTGTTCCTCTTGGATTGAAATTAATACTTACATTTTTGGTTGTAACAGTAAGCGGAATTGTACTGTGGAATTATATTAGACAGGATACTTCAGACGGAAAAAAACATTTCCTGAATTTTTCCTGGTTGGATCCTTCTCAGCCTGATAAAAATAAAAAGTCCGAAACACAGGAAATGAACAAGTCCGGAAAAGCAAATGAAAGCACCGGCAAGAACAAAGCGAAGAATTCAACTGCCGGTGATAGCGGAAAAGAAATGAGTGACGAATCTTCTGCAGAAGCGGATTCAACACAAGCACCAAAGGAGGAAGATGAATCGGCTGAACTGGTAGTCAAAAAGGACCAATTGTTGATTTCTTTGAGTCTCTTTGTTCAGGATGAATCTTCGAAGAAAGAAAAATCGGGACGACAGAAAAACAAGACAAAAAAGGACAGTTCCTTAAGCGAGAAAACTATTGGTTTGCTTAATCCTGCAGCCGGATTAGAAGAAGCAGAAAAAGAGTTGGCAGCATCTCCTCAATTGCAGGTTGAATTCTGGGTATCGCCAATTAATTACAGGGGATATAAATGGCACCGAAATAAATTGATACTTTTTGGCATAGATGAGCCGGATGAAGTTCGTATGTTCAGAGTGGAAGGAAAATTATATATGCATTACCTGAATGACTTTTATCTTCTTGAGCCGGCAGAAGATTTTACGTCTTACCAAGTAGTAAATGATAAAGAATTTAGTTTACAACAAAACAGATGACTATAAATTTTTGTAAATACGAGGGTACCGGCAATGATTTTGTTTTGATTGATGACAGGTTGAATGCTCTTCAGCTCAGTACAAGTCAAATTGAAAAAATCTGTAATCGAAGATTTGGCATAGGCGCGGATGGATTAATCCTGCTTAGAAACAAGGAGGGATTTGACTTTGAGATGGTTTATTATAATTCAGATGGTAAGCTAAGCTCCATGTGCGGAAATGGTGGCCGTTGTATCGTATCCTTTGCTAATAAGCTCGGAATCCTTGAAAACAAAGCAGTTTTTTGGGCAGCGGATGGAAAACATGAAGCGGTGTTACTCAGTACCAATCCTGACGTGATCAAATTAAAAATGAACGACGTTTCAAGCATTGAAAAGACTTCTGCCGGCTGGTTCCTTGATACCGGTTCTCCTCATTTGGTCGTTGAAGTGAATGAGCTTGATTCTTTTAATGTGCAAGAAGAGGGAAGGGCTATCAGAAACAGCAAGGATTTTATTCAACCAGGAGTGAATGTCAACTTCCTCGAGAATTCTGAAAAGGGAATTTCAGTAAGAACCTATGAACGGGGAGTAGAAGACGAAACCTTGTCATGTGGAACAGGGGTGACAGCTACTGCATTAGTCGCAATTCAGAATCGCCATTGGAATCAAGCTGAAATGCCGGTAAAAGTGTTTACTCCGGGAGGGGTTTTATTCGTACACGCTCTTGAATCAAAGAATGGATTTACTGATATTTGGCTTGAAGGACCAGGAACCTTTGTGTATCAGGGTATAATGGAGGTCTGAAGAGAATTATATTTTACTGCCTCATTACAGATTATTTTTTTTCTCAATATTCGCGACAGCTTCTGTCAACTTTCTTATGTGTAAAAAGTACCCTGACAGGTTTGTGAATGTATTGCGACAGTTTTCGTACATTCGTAAGCGTTAAACATTAAATAATTATGCAATTAGTCGGAGAGCTTATTCAGTTGAGGGCATTGGAGCCATCAGATTTGAAGTTATTGTATCGGTGGGAGAATGATTCTACGGTCTGGAGTGTCAGCGGTACGCTTGTTCCGTTTTCAAAATTTGTACTGGAAGAATTTGTGAATCAGGCACATCAGGATATTTATACGAATAAGCAAGTACGGCTTATGATAGATCTCAAATATGTTGACGATGAAGATGCTGATGATGAGATAAAGTGTATTGGCTGTGTTGACCTTTTTGATTTCGATCCAAAGAATAAAAGAGCAGGTGTTGGAATTCTCATAGCTAATCAGGCAGATCGGGGTAAGGGATTTGCCACTGAAGCACTTCATCTGATTATCGATTATGGATTTGAGGTATTGGATCTTCACCAGTTGTATTCTAATGTACGGGTAGATAATGAAAGTAGCGTAGCTCTATTTAAGCGATTGGGATTTGAAGTCACAGGCTTAAAGCAGGATTGGGTCTATTATCAGGGAAAATTCTATGACGAATATAACATGCAGCTTATTCGTAAATAGTCTTTGCAAGCAAATGGAAATATATGACCGGCATTTACTCGTGTATTCCAAATCGTTTATTTATTTGTCTGATTATTTCCGGTGTACTTACCTTCCTAAACGCTTGCAATTTTTCGAACGATACTAATAAGGATGCATCAGAAGAAGTTTATGCAAGCCTGAATGATTCGACAAAGTACGTCGGAATGGCTACATGCAGACAATGTCATTCCGCTATTTACGATACCTATATCCAAACAGGAATGGGCCAGTCCTTTGGATTAGCAGTTCGTTCTAAATCTTCGGCTCATTTTGACGAGCATATTGTCATTCGTGATTCATCCAATGGATATCTATATCATCCTGGCTGGGATGGAGATTCATTATACCTTCTGGAATTTTTAATGCGGGGAAAAGATACCGTCTATCAAAGGAAGGAAAGGATTAATTACATTGTTGGCTCCGGGCAGCATACCAATTCACATATTCAGAATACAAACGGATATTTGTATCAGGTTCCGGCAACGTATTATACTCAAAAAGGACAATGGGATTTGCCTCCGGGATTTGAAGGAGGTTTCAACACCCGTTTCAACAGAAAAATTGAATTGGAGTGTTTGAGCTGCCATAACGGTATGCCTGAGCTGGTTTCCGGATCGGAGAATAAATACATAACTGTTCCGAACGGGATTGACTGTGAAAGATGTCACGGTCCGGGTGGAAAACATGTTGCGGATAAAATGAACCGCAATTTGGTTGACACGAGCAGGTATATTGATTATAGTATTGTTAATCCTTCTAAGCTTCCGATTGCACTGCAAATGGATGTTTGTCAGCGTTGCCACATTCAAGGAAATGTTGTACTGAATGAAGGGAAGTCCTTTAGTGATTTCAGACCCGGAATGCAATTGTCGTCGGTGATGAATGTATTTATGCCCGTGTATTCAGGCGACAAGGAAGACCATATCATGGCTTCTCATGCAGAGCGCTTAAAAATGAGTCAGTGTTTTCTGGTATCAGTGGAGAAAGCAGAGAGTAAATCAGGTAAAGAGGAACTAAAACCTTATAAGAATGCATTGACTTGCATTTCCTGTCATAATCCACATGTTAGTGTGAAGCAGACAGGCAAGGATGTGTTTAATAATACTTGTTTGTCATGTCATGATCAGTCGGCGAAAAAAAATATCCTTAAAAATTCTGTTGCCCATAGCCAACTGTTCTGTTCTGAAACAGAAGCGAAAAGATTAAAACAGAGTAATAATTGTGTTGGATGTCACATGCCAAAAAACGGATCAATAGATATTCCGCATGTTCGTGTTACGGATCATTATATTCGGAAGCCTGTATCGCAGAGGGAAATAAATAAAATCAAAGAATTTATTCAACTTGCCTGCATCAATAATCAGGATGTGGATTCAATTACAAGGGCGAAGGCATTCATTGCATACTTTGAAAAGTTCACCGCCAATCCTGCTTTTCTCGATTCTGCAGAGCGACTGTTAATGAGCAAGGATGTAAATAAAACGAAGCAAAATTTTCATGATTTAGTACATCTTTATTATTTACAGGGAAAGTATACTAAAGTAGTGAATCTGTGTTTTGAACTTTTTCAGCAGAAAGTATTTCCGGCCAAAGTAAGTGCAAACAATCGGGATGCATGGACGGCTTACAGGGTTGGACAATCCTACATGGAAAGTGCTGATTTGAAATCAGCCATTACATATTATCAGCTTGCTGTGAGTCTTGCCCCATATCAAGCAGACTTTCGAAATAAACTTGCATCTGCACAGCACGATGCAGGAATGCTGTCAGAAGCAGAGAAGAATTATTTATTTATCATGAAGGAGAATCCGGATTATGTACCGGCTTATACAAATTATGGCTATTTAAAACTGAGTGAGTTTAAGGATGTGAAGCTTGCAGAGCTGATGTATAACAAGGCCTTATCATTAGATCCTTTAAATGTACAGGCGACTATTAATATGGCCGGAGTTTTAATTTACACGAACAGGAATAAGGAGGCGGAGGCCTTATTGAAAGATTTATTGGATAGGGTTCCGGCTAATTCACAGGCAAAAGATCTTTATTCCAGATTAAGAGGCAAGAAGTAAATTTTTTTTCGAGTACCTTTAAATCAACATTTGATTAACCATTTGATTAACTTCGCTTAACATTAAATTTACAGGCCAAGCCTAATTTCACAAAAAACCTAAAATGGCCGATACTAAGTTGAAAATTCTACTGGTAGATGATGAACCGGATATTCTCGAATTCTTAAAATATAATCTTCAAAAAGAAGGATATGATGTTTTTGTGGCCCCTAATGGAAAGTTAGGAATTGAATTGGCCCGGAAAGAGAAACCTGATCTTATCATACTTGACATCATGATGCCGGAGATGGACGGAATCGAAACTTGTCGCCTGATGAGAGAGATACCTGAGTTTAAGGAGACGATGATCGTATTTCTTACCGCAAGAAATGAAGATTATTCACAGATAGCCGGTTTCGGTGTAGGGGCTGATGATTATATCACAAAGCCCGTCAAGCCCAGAGTATTACTGAGCAGGATTAGTGCATTGTTTCGGAGATACCAGGGGCAGAATGGTGTTCTCCAGCAAAATGAGAATTTCTTTATTGCAGGGGACTTAAAGATTGACAGAGAACAATACATTGTGAGCAAAGGCGACGAAAAGATTGAATTGCCTCGGAAAGAATTTGAATTACTCGCGCTCATAGCTGCAAAGCCGGGCAAGGTATTCACGCGGGAGGAAATACTTGACAGAATTTGGGGAAGTGATGTGATTGTTGGGGACAGAACCATTGACGTTCATATCCGGAAATTGCGCGAGAAGTTCGGCGATGATATGATAAAAACGGTGAAGGGAATCGGCTACAAATTTGATTTATAAGTATGATCATGTTAACCGGGCATCAATGTAATAGAATATTTTCTTTTGCGTATTATTGGAGTCCGGAACCATGAAAAATCCTACACCCCGAAAGATTGCTTTTATATCTGCCCTCGCAATTTCCTTAATTATTTTAATTACTGAAATAATTTTTTGGCAGGTAGGATGGCTCAGCACCACCTGGATGCCGATTTTATTTTCATTTATTATTGCTTTTTTATCAGCCTATTTTATTTTTATCTTTTTACTGGAGGTTTTTATCTATCGAAAGATAAAACTCATTTATAAAACCATAAGCAGGTTCAAAGATTCCAAGGAAAAAACCTTGGAGCAGTTGGTTTTAAAAAAGGATATCATCGGAAATGTTAGTCGGGAAGTGGAAGAGTGGGACAGGAACAGATCGGAAGAAATTGCAGAGCTGAAAAAGCTGGAATTATTTCGGCAGGAGTTTTTAGGAAATGTTTCTCATGAATTAAAGACGCCAATATTTAACATACAGGGATATATCCATACTTTGCTGGATGGCGGCCTGGATGATGCAGCGGTAAATATTCACTACTTGCAACGCGCCGCTAAATCTGCCGAGAGTCTTAGTTTGATCGTAGAAGATCTGGAAGAAATTTCAAAATTGGAAACAGGAGAGCTCTCTCTTGATATTAGAATTTTTGATTTGTATGATTTGGTTGAAGATATTTTTGAATCTCAGGAATTACATGCCAAGGAGAGAAATATAACATTAGGCTTTAAGGAAAAAAGTTTGAGACCTGCCTTTGTTATGGCAGACAAGGAGCGGATCAGGCAAGTGTTTGTAAACCTTATTGTAAATTCCATTAAGTATGGCAAAAAAGGAGGAACGACGATGGTTGGATTTTATGATATGGACGAAAGTATTCTTACTGAAATAACTGATAATGGAATAGGCATAGACCCGGAGCATTTACCCAGATTATTTGAACGTTTTTACCGTGTCGACAAGAGTCGATCAAGAGACCAGGGTGGAACAGGACTTGGTCTATCCATCGTTAAGCACATACTTGAAGCGCATAAACAAACTATTAATGTGAGAAGTACCAGCGGAATAGGGACTACTTTTTCATTTGCCTTGAAGAAATCGAAGTAATTTTTAATAATTCATAAGACATACAGATTTCATAGGGATATTTGTGTTTATAAAAGCGAAAGACCATGAAGCATTTACTCGTATTGATCACGACTGTTTTATTTATTTACTCCTGTGAAAATAAGAAGGACAGTTTTAGTACATTAAGTGTCAGGCTCACCGATGCTCCCGGTCCTTATGATAGTGTTCTTGTTGATATTGTGAATGTGGAAGTGCATACTGAGACCAATGGTTGGCAGGTTTTACCTACACATCAAGGTATTTATAATTTGCTGGAGCTTCAGAACAATGTGGATACCGTTCTTGTGCAATCACAACAGATACCATCAGGAAAGATCAGTCAGATCAGATTGGTTCTGGGAACAAACAATAGGGTTGTGGTTTCCGGTGTCAGTTATCCGCTCTCAGTTTCGAGCGGAGATGAAACAGGATTGAAGTTGAATATTCACAGAGTACTACAGCCCAATACTCCTTATTTGCTCGTGATGGATTTTGATGCTATGGAAAGCATTCATGAAACCGGCAATAATGTTTTTAAATTGAAACCTGTGGTTCGGGCGAGTTTTCAGTAATTGAATTGAAAACGTATTTCAAAAATCCTTTTTCATTTTAAAATGTTTGATGATTCCGAAGAGGAGGTAAGAGTCTGCGACAACAGAATAATTATTTTTCAGGTAGAAGGGAAGGGCAGGTTCACGGGCGTCGAGTTCCAATGTTTTCATACCTCTTTGTAGTGCTTCTTTTTCTAAGGTGTTAATCATAAAAGATCCGATACCTTTTCCTTGATGATCATGGTGGACTGCCATGGAACGAATTTGTCCAAGAGTTGGGGTGTTCAGCTGCAAGCGACCGGTAGCAACAGCTTCATTTGCTTCATTCAACAATAGAAAATGGACAGACTTATTTTCCCATTCATCTTTGGTAGTTTTTTTATCTTGGTTCCAGGGTTTGCGTAGTATTTCATACCGGAGTCCATAGTAGAGTTCCCATTCTTCAGAACTTTTAGGCTGGATAATTTTCCATCCCTTGGGAAGCTTAAAAGTATTTGATTGATCTGCCAATCTACTAAGGTTTAATGTTTGTCGTTTTATTTTCCAGACTTATTAATTCATCGCCCGGACGGTATGGCATCCATGTAATAATCAGTTGAAACATTTCATCCGTTGTGCGCATACTTCCTTCTCTTTCTGAAACTGTTATTGGAGGATGATTTGGGTTTAGGGGATTCTGACTTGTATTATCAAAAGTTGCACGAACAACAATTTTATAGTCTTTGGGAATTTTTAAAACTTTTTTAAATGTATAAAAATATTGCCACCTGAAATCCCATTGATTAATGCGTATGAGCCGGATAGTGTCACCTGCCGGGCCAAGGGCATAAGCCAGAAAATTCTTTCCGAGCAGATGCATGTGCGGGTTAATGGTAATTAATGAAATGTCCTGCGCTACTTTATATTCAGTTTGAAAACTTGATATACTGTCCGATGGAATAACAAGGGGAGGAATGATGGGACTAATACCTGAAGTGCCAAGTATCATTTCCTTTAAAGGTCTGGTCGGAGCAACCGGGCTGAAGAAAATATTAAATGATGTTTGATCTGAGGTATCAATGGGGCTTGGGCCGTAGTGGATGTTATCAAGCAAGAGGACACCTCTTCTTTTTACTTTATAGCCTCCAATTCCGGGAGGATAGGCTGCGACTTCAACGCCCGGTAAATAATTGGTGACGGAAGGGGTGAGCAAGGGATAGGTATCATCATCATTGGTCAAATCAAGTTTCTCATAGGCTTTTTGCTTGTCCATTTTCTCCGTGTCAACAAAAGGAAGGCCCTTGGTTAAAGATGTCTTTTCTCCTTCTTCATACTGTACAAGATGAGCATTGATATGATGTACCAATTTTTTATTTCCTGGAATAATTTCAATGGATCTGATAAATGTATCCTGTGAAAACTCATATGGAATTTTGAGCATGAAAAACTTGTCCTTGTTATCACCCTTTAGAAAGAGAGGCGATTGCATTTGGATTACCATGTCCGGTGTGCCCAATAAACTTTGTTCAGGAAAGTCGGGGACAGGAGGAGTCAAGGCAGGATCACCTTCAGGAGCGCCATTTTCAATCCATTTATCTAATAAAGATTTTTGCGAAGGAGTAAGTGTTTTCTCATCACGGAAGGATGAATAATCCGGATCTGCGGGCCATGGTGGCATTAATCCGGATTGCACACTCAATTGAATGGTTCTTAATTTAGATTTTACATCTTCATAAGTGATAAAATTTATTGGAGCTGCTGAACCGGGGCGATGGCAGGGCGTGCATTTTGTAAAAATAAGTGGCGCAATATGTTCCGAAAATGTCGGGTTGCTGATTTCTTCCGGTTTATCAGTTTTGCTATTGCATGAATGAATGACTAAGGTTAATGCAATACAAAAGCAAGTTTTTAAAAATCGGCTAAATGTATAATTCATATTTATTGATGTGGCTGAATTTTCTTCTGCTATTCCAGAATACAGCCTATTGCTTTTGTTTCCTTTACCTGAATTGGTTTTCCTGTTGTTACTGCTTGCAATGCATCATCCAGGTCATTCTTAGTGATGACAGCTCTTTTTTTACCGAGTGCATACATCCAATCATTGATCCGGCCCTTGTACAGTGTTTCACCTTTAATATTAAGCAAAAATGCAGAAGGAACAATTTTAGCATCAAGTGATCTCACAAGAACATTTTCCGGGTCGGTTAAAAGTGGAAAATCTATTTTATAGGTTTTTTTAAATGCATTCATTTCGTCCAGGCTGTTAAAGGTACCGGGGAAAACACCATAGAACTCAATGCTTGAATTTTTATATTTTGTACGGAGTTTATTGATCGTGGAAGAATAGCTTTCACAGGCGGGACAATCGGGGAGAAGAAAGACAATTACACTCCACTTATTTTGAGTCAGCTTTGATAAGGGAAAGCGTTCATTGGATATTGTTTGTAAGGTAATGCTGTGTATCCCCGGCAGACGTATTGTTGTAAATGAAAATAATATTGGAATAATCAGAAGAAATAAAAATTTCTTTGTCATGGTGAATCTTTCGCTATAATTATTTGTTGATAGGATTTAATATGTTAAAAGAATGTCATTGGTCTTTTGGTTGAGATGGTATCTGATGATTCTTTGAACATCCCGATTGTCAAGCCGTGGGACCACAAGATCGCGTAAAATATCTACGGATTGTCCGGTAAATTCAGGTTCGAAGTAGCCGAAGCCAACGTAACGTCCATCTTCAATTTGAACAACTGTTTTTTCTCCGGAAGTTCGCCCATCACCAATGATCATGAAATTGGGGTTTTTGTATTCCAGGCTTTTCAGTGCTGATTCAACTTTGTCATTATAGTCTGTAACATTTTCTTTTCCTATACAAGCACCATTGCATCTGTTGATGCTGTATTGAAAGCAGGCATGAGAGATACTATACAATCCCGTCAACTTCTGACAGAGTTCAAACTTCTCTGTGATTCGCTCAATAATTGATGTAGCCTCATCGTGTGTTCGTGTAATCAAAACAGGTTTGTCTGCACCTTTGACTTTTGCGGCAGTCAGAGTAGTATAACCGTTTTCATTGGTGCTTTTAAAAATTCCATAATTGTAATAGGAATTTTTTTGTGATCGGTTATAGACAGGTTGATGGTGTTTTATTTCTTCTGATTCCAAGAGTAAAGCGACTAATTCATTGCCGGTTACTTCAAAAGAAATATCGCGAATGCAACTTCTCATTTCTATCGCTTTTCTTGTTTGCTTATTACTAAAGTGCATCAAGACTCTCTTTCTGATGTTCGTACTTTTACCAACGTAGATAATTGAGTTGTCCACATTGTGAAAATAATATACACCCGGAAGTTCAGGAAGTTTATCAAGGATTGCTCTGTTGAATTCAGGCGGGAATCTCAGGTTGAGGTAATCGTTTTTTGTAAAAGAAGATAAGACAGTTTTATCAGGGTCTCTGGAAAGAAGCAGTTCAAACAATTTGACTGTTGCCAATGCATCACCACCGGCCCTGTGTCTGTTGAACAAAGGAATACCTAGAGATGTGCATAAATTTCCCAGGCTGTATGACTTATAGCCGGGGATGAGTTTTCTACTCAGGCGTACTGTACACAGATAATCTCTCGAAAAAGTGTAGCCCAGTGATTTGTATTCGTGACTTATAAATCCATAGTCGAAAGGAGCATTGTGCGCAACGATGGTTGCACCTTCAGTCAGTTCAATAATATCTTTAGCAATCTCATAAAATTTTGGAGCGTCCTGTACCATTTCATCACTGATGCCAGTTAGTCTGGCAATGAATGGAGGGATGTTACATTCAGGATTTATCAGGGAAGAATATTCCTTAACAACCCGATTGCCATCGTGCAGGTAGATGGCAATTTCAGTTATTTTGTCGTGGATAGCATTGCCTCCGGTAGTCTCTACGTCTAATATTGCAAACATGGTCTTCGTCAGACGAATTTAAGGAAATTTGTTGATATGTTCAGGGGGGAAGGGTAGATTTTATACTCGATTGGGGAATCAAAAAAAAAGAGGCGCAATTTCATATTGCGCCTCTTTTGCCTCGAAATAATGAAGAAATGCTAATGATTAATCAACCAGGAAAATATCACTTGTAAGAGACTTTCCATTCTCATCCTGAACAGAATAAAAATAATTTCCTGATGCAAGATCGTCGCGGCTAATATCGAATTTATAAGAATAAACTGAGCTACCCGATTCAGCTTGAATTGTTTTTATCAATCTTGAATTAGCGTCATAGATAGAAAGTGTTGGCTGATGAATCGGTTGAGTTGTTTCAAGTACTAAGCTTGACTTAACAGACATTGGATTTGGATAGAAGCTTTTACTTTTAACGATGGATGAAAGCTCATTGATGTCAATCGTATTTGAGCTCATTGAAACATGATTGAGGGAAGTACTACCTGATGCAGTGAATGCGCCACCTACGACTATTTTACCATTGAGGTTTGCGATTGCATTTATATTGCCGTTAAATGCTGCACCTTCGGAAAAGAATGGTGTATTACCTTTTTGGGAAAGGAAATGAGGAAGGTTGATAGTAGGAGTGGAGTTCGGTGCTGTTGTAAAGGCCCCTCCGGCAAACAATTTTGATGTGGTGGAGTACATTGCATAAACTGTGTTATCAAGACGGTTTATTGCAGCACCAACATTAATACGAATAATTTTTGAGATTCTGAATGCAGGAGTTGTAAAAGCACCTCCAACATAAAATTCAGTTTCGTAAGGACGTAGAGAGTAAACAATGTCATTAAAATTACTTACATCCTGCCATACAGTACCGACTAATTTTTTAAGATGGCTGGCAGAAAGGCTAAAACTACATCCTACATAAATTTGGTTGTTGTATTTCGAAATACATTCAACCGTTCCGGATGGATCAGTCCCAACCTGGGCGAATGTAGCACCAGCCAGTTTGCCAATTTTAGCAACCGGGGTAGCACCGGAGCCCGTAAAAATTCCACCTATATAAAGATCAGTTCCATCGCTAAACATAGATTTCACCGCATTATTAAATCCTGATCCAATTGCTTCCCATAAATTAGTCGTAGTGTTTAGGACAGCAATTCGGCTCATAGAAGTACCACTTCCACTAGTAATAAATGTTCCACCTGCATATAGTTTTCCGGCATGAACTTCCAGGCAATTAACGACGTTGCCCAATCCGTCTCCTGCCATTACCCAGGTATTGGTAGCATCGTCCCATTTTGCTACATATTTGAGGTCAGTGAATTCACCACCTGCATAAATTTGATTATTAAAAACGGTTAGTGCTTTAACATTTGCACTTAGCCCGCTGCCTAATGATCCCCATTGAGCAAATGTGCAAGTGCTAATCAAAACTAAGTTGAGTAGGAGTAGAATTCTTTTCATAGTGATTATTTTGTATGTAAATTTTGTTTTTTTAAAGGGCTGAAAATAAGAAGAATTTTCTGATTTGAAGGTTCTTAAATTTATCAATTAGCTCAATTTTCAGGCTTATAAATGAAATTGATTGCGCTACAAGATTTTAAGTCGGAAGAGAGCCTGAATATTCGTTTCCTTTGTCCATCATTTATCTCAACTGCGGCAGTATTCGGTGGACTTTTCCCTAAATTATTGGCAAAGAGGACCAGGAAATTATTTGTATTGGCTTTAAACTGAAGGTCAACAGGCATCTTTTTTTTAGTAACGCCATAATGATCCAAAATCCATTTTCCATTAAAATAAAGTGACATAGTATCTCCGTCAACATACGAATTGTCGTATACAAAAATGGTTAAGGAAGGCGAGCTGACTTCAACTTGTTCTGTTCCTATCACATTCCTTCCTTGAATCATTATTGGCGTATTTTCAACAGTCATAATCACGTCGGGTACGGAAATAATGGAATCTTTTATCTCCGCAATTGCAAGTGGTTTCTGTAGAACAGCGGGTATACTTTGAGTCGGAGCGGGAATCAGTGTTTGTATGGGAGGGAGTTCTGAGTACGTCCATTGTATCACAGAATTGTCGGCACTTGCCGTGAATAGAGATTTTTCATCTTCTCCAAAAACGGAGCAATTCACTTTTCCCTTATGACCAAACAATTCCTGCTTGATCACTTTGTTGAAGGGATTCCAAACACGGGCCCAATTTCCTGTATTTCCACTTACCATGAGAGAGGCATCCGAAGAAAAATTCATGAGAGCCGGGGAACCGGCCTTAAACCAATGGCTGGGACTGATAGCCAGTTGTCCAACCTTGTAAGGCCAAAAACGAATGATGCCATCATTACTCCAACTCGCAAGTAAGGTATCACCAAGGAGTGTGAGGTATTCAATGTTGGAGTTGCCTGCAGTTATTTCCTGACGAAGCTGATCAGAACGTGTGTTCATCACCAGGAGTTTATTTCCTGTGGCAAGGATGAGTGAGTTTCTATCGGTAGTAATAACGGCAGTGAATAAGCTGTCTTCGAATTCTGAAACAAGATTTACAGACTGGCTAAGATCGGAACGGGTTTTATAGAGTTTATTTTTACTGTTGAAGTATATGAAGCCATCAGCTATTGAAAACAATACAAAACGGATCCCGTTATAGTCAGGAGAGTAAATTCCTTGAATTATTTTCTCCTTATCAAAATCATAAATTTTTATTTCCCCATCAACAGTCGATGAAATCATCAACTTTCCTGTTGAATTGAAGTTGATTGTATTCACTGCATTTCCATGGATAGTGAGAGTGTCAAGCAATGTGGCATCACTTAGTTTCCTGATAAAGATATTCCCTTTTTCATTTCCATAGACCAGCCTGTCAAGCACCTTGTTCTTAGTGATCGCTGTGATCGCTGCACTAGATTCTTTGAATGTGTTTTGAATCTGATAACCTTGTCCGGACAGATGCAATGAAAGCAAGAAAAAGGGCAGGATAAGAATTCGTCGTCCTATCGAAGAAATATATTCATTCCACATATACGACAAAGGTAATGATCATTCAGAGGAAGATTCTCTCAAATGCGAACAGTATTCAACAATAATTTTTTACAATTTATTGTGGAAGCTAAAATCTGAAGGAATCAATTAGCGGAGAATTGCATAAGCCATTTGCCGGCAAAAAAACCAAGTGCTGCCAATCCTAGTCCGAGGAGAGTGCTTGACAGTACATATAAAATCGCATAGCTGAGTTGAGACTGTCTTAGCAGTTGTAATGTTTCCAAAGAAAAGGAGGAGAATGTGGTGAATCCACCTAAGAGACCAATGAATAAAAAGGTGCGGATACCCGGGTTTAGAAGATCAGATTCGTTTAGGCCGGCAAGTATTCCAATGATCAGGGAACCGCTGAGGTTCACGATAAGTGTTCCCCAGGGAAAGAGAGGAGAACGGAAATATTGTACGGTTGTGTTAATCAACACGAATCGGAAAATGGTGCCAAGCGCACCACCTGCGGCAAGACTGAGGTAATTTATCATTGCTAATGGAATTGTAAAAATAGAAAAAACTGCCGGATGGGCAGTTTTTTCTAAAATAAACAAAATGTATTCTGATATTTTATTTAGTGATGAAGCTTGAATTAAAACTTATATCCAAATCCAACACCTATCACTTGTTTGTATTGAGTTCTAGCAACCACATTGGCATCGTACACAAGCTGAGCTAAAACTGATGCGGTAATAAATTTGTTGACCTTCATAGTGAGTGAAGATTCCCAGTTGACATCAATAGCCTTTGCATTGTCTTTATCTTCATCCGTGTAATTGTTGAACAATTCGAGTTTGGTGGAGAAGGTAACATTCTCCATGATGTCTTTTTTAAACAACATGTTGAGGTAGGCACCAAATTCTGAGCGGATTTTTTCTCCTGTACCGGCTTGTATTACTCCGTTGGCATCAAGTGTGGCCATCTTCACTCCGTATGCCCCTGCATCGGCAAGTGTTTGGTCATTGACGAAGGTCCATTTTCCTGTTGCAGGGGAGAAGAATACCTGGAAATAATCTGTCGGCTTATAGGTTAGACCCAAGGCTAAAGTGAGATAAGCGGGAGCCATAAATTTGGAAACAACATTCGAATCATCCGGATATTTGAATCCTTCGGCAAACTGGCTTTTAAAATTTAAGAGTCCGGCATAATACCATTTTCCTTCACCAATTTGATAACCGTACTTAGAAGTGAAATCAATTTTATCGTCGCTTTTTCTGACAGGGTCACTTGAAGTCTTGATCAATGCATAAGCCATGTCAAGAGAGTTGCTCCAGATGGTTTTGTTTTTTTCATAGTTCGCAAAGAGGCTCAACGAGCTTGACAAGCTCAAGTTGTTATCGCCCCCGGGAGCCCATTGAGATAAGGAGACCTGGTTGAAATTTATTCCGATGAAGCCACCTTTTTTCCAGGAAGTATCCGGATCTGCGGTTTGAGCAAAGCCAATTGTGACGATAAATATCAAAGATAATAGAGCAGTAATTTTTTTCATGTATATTTATTTTGAATTAATTTTGGATTAGACAATACTTGTCTGAGGGACAATGAATAATTGACCCTCAGATTTATTAAGAAGAAATTATTTTTTCAGGAGATCCCTGATTTCAGAGAGCAATTTTTCCTCCTTGGTAGGGGCAGGAGGTGCAGCAGGAGCTGCTTCTTCAGCCTTTTTCATTTTGTTGATGCCTTTAACCACCATAAAAATGGCAAAAGCAATGATTAAAAACTCAATCAGGATTTGAATGAAGTTACCGTAATTCAAAGTGACTGCCGGAATTACTGCACCTGCAGCATCGACCGCTGCATCCTTAAGAGTCATTTTGAGCTCAGAGAAGTTGACACCTCCAATTGCCAGACCTATAGGTGGCATAATAAGGTCATTCACTATGGAATTGACAATTTTTCCAAAGGCCGCTCCGATAACGACACCGACAGCTAAATCGATTGCATTGCCTTTATTAATAAAGTCTTTAAATTCAGAAATGAGTCCCATAAATATTTTTTTAAAGTTTGAATTTTAGCGGAATATACGCAAAAAAAGCCATTATCGACAAGAAATTTATGAATTTCAAGTGAACTGGGTTAATTTAGTTAATGTAAATAGTTGAATACTAGCTAAGTAATTGTGATTGTTTTCAGAGAGTAAGGTGTTGGTCTGATATAAATCATAAAAACCTCATCATTTTCTCTGTTTTTTAATGGATATGGGCTAATTTTTCTCACTTTTGCAGCCGTGTTAACATTAAACAATATACGTTTTGAATTTGGCGGCCGGTACCTCTATAAGGATGCCACCTGGCAAATTAACCCGGGTGAAAAAATAGGTCTGATAGGCCTCAATGGGACCGGAAAATCGACTCTTTTAAGGATTATAAATGGAGAATATGCACTTGAGCAAGGTGAAATCTCCAAGCTGAAGAATATGACTATTGGGTTCCTTAATCAGGATCTACTCAGTTATTCCTCATCAGAAACAATCCTTGAAGTTGCCATGCAGGCTTTTGAAGACGCTTTGCGACTCGATAAGGAAATTCACGAGCTTCTTGAGAAGCTTGAGCATGATCATTCTGATGAAGTATTGCATGCCTTACACGATAAGCAGCAAGCTTATGATATGTTGGATGGATATAGTCTTAAGCCAAAGGCTGAATCTTTATTAGAAGGACTGGGTTTTTCTACAACTGACCTGAACAGACCTTTGAATGAGTTTTCAGGTGGTTGGCGGATGAGGGTAATGCTTGCCCGCATGATGCTTCAACAACCGGACTTGTTGATGCTTGATGAGCCGACGAACCACCTTGATCTTCCATCGATCGAATGGGTTGAGCAGTATTTGCAAGACTATAAAGGCACCGTGATTGTTGTCTCCCATGACAGGTACTTTCTGGATAAGGTTATAAATAAAATTGTTGAGATATCCGGACAACAGATAAGAGGCTATACGGGGAATTATTCATTTTATCTGGAGTCGAAGGCTGAAAGAGATGAATTGCAGAAATCGCAGTTTAAGAATCAGGAGAAGTATATTAAGGAGCAAGAAAAGTTAATCGATCGGTTTAGGGCTAAGGCTTCGAAGGCTAAGATGGCCCAATCGAGAATTAAGATGCTCGACAAGATTGAGCGAATAGAAGACGTTGACGATGGGAATCCAGAGATCAATATCAGCTTTCAGATTGATAAACAACCTGGGAAACTTATTTCACATCTGCATATTAAAAAGAAAGCCTACGGTGATTTAAAGATTTTGGAGAATACTGAAGTCAGAATAAACCGGGGAGATAAAATTGCTCTCATCGGTGCGAACGGAAGAGGAAAGTCGACCGTTTTGAGAATGATAAATGGATCTGAACCATACGAAGGTAAAGGGGAGATGGTGCATAATGTACAAGCTGCCTTTTATGCCCAGCATCAGTTAGAAGCACTTAATCTATCCAATGATCTGATTACTGAATTGATTCATTTTGCACCGGAGAAGAAAGAAGTAGAGTTACGATCATTACTGGGAGCATTTTTATTTTCAGGGGATGACGTGTTTAAAAAAATCCGTGTACTATCCGGAGGTGAAAAATCCCGAATAGCATTGGCGAAAACAATTTTAAGTAAAGCCAATTTCCTCATCCTCGATGAACCGACGAATCACCTGGACATGCAATCTGTCAAAATTCTGATTCAGGTTTTGCAAGATTATGAAGGCAGCATTATTATCGTTTCACACGATCGTTATTTTCTTTCACAGATAGCTAACAAGATTTGGTGGATTGAGAATTATCAGATAAAGGAGTATCCGGGAAATTATGAGGAGTACGAATATTCCAGGAAGCAAAGTTTACTGATGTCAAAACAGGAAGCTACCAGAAGTAAACCTGAAAAGAAAGGAAAAGCGGAAGAGAAGGCTCAAGCCAATCCGGAGCAAGAGGAGCAAAAGAAATTGAAGAAGAAACTTCAGCAACGTTTTCAGAATCTGGAGGCAAATTTATCGAGGTTGAAAGCTGAAAAATCGGAGCTGGAGAAACAATTGTCGCTTCCTGCAGTATACGGGGATCCTTCTAAATTTCAGGAAACCTTGAAATTGTTCAATGAAAACACGGAAAAACTCAAAACTTTTGAATCAGAGTATGAAGAAGTATTTGAGTCGCTGGCAGGGATGGAATAAATGTTTAACTTGCTTAAGCTTATATGGTTCTGCTCAATCGCTACTTAAGAATATTTATGCTCCGTAATAAAGATCAGAGGAGTTTGCTTTGGTATACACGGCTGGCAGCAGGTATGGAGTTGCTCATCGTTTTTCTTGTTGTAGGATTTTTTCTGATCAGGTTCAGTTCCAACTGATTTTTTTTTTAATCATTCACCGGGAAATTAGGCTTAGCAAATCTTGGCAAAGCTGTATTCAGCGCGGTTTTCCATTCATTTACCATTGCAAGCCCGACTTTCGTCAAATTCTTTTTTAAAAATTGACCTCCTTTCTTATATTTGATCATTATAAACGGGAAAGTATTATGTCTATGATCACTCAGGTTACTTCCGGAATAAAGGTCAGTGTTGAGATTTTCTATCGTCCGGATCAAAGCAATCCTTTACTTAATCAGCACATTTTTGCCTATCGCATTACTCTTACCAACAATAGTGATTATTCTATACAGTTGAAGCGACGCCATTGGTTTATTCTTGATTCGGCTGCAACCAGCAGAGAGGTGGAAGGAGAAGGTGTTATTGGTGAGCAACCGATCATCGGAACCGGGGAAAGTTTTCAATACGTATCAGGATGTAATCTTGACTCTGAAATGGGGAAAATGTATGGTACCTATTTAATGGAACGTTTGATAGACAAGAAACAATTCTATGTGCGTATCCCGGAGTTTCAACTCATAGTACCATATAAATTGAACTAATCTCAAATTGATATTTAAAAAAAACTCCCGCTTAGAACGGGAGTTTTTTTTTGTCTTTGCTTGAGCCTTCAGTAGAAAGATTCTTTTGGACTAAAGAGTATCCGTAATTGGACTACAGGCTATGTTGAATTAGCATGGATTTTTAGTCAATTGACCCTATACTCCTGCGTTTTGGGGTGTTTTTTAAGAAGCCTCTATTCATGTTCAAAAAAAGGGAAATTATTTTTCATGCATAGTATCTGAAAGTCAATACAATTCATATTTTTAGAGGAATTATTTTGTGGGATTAATCCTTTAAGGGATTAGGCAGTCAAATCATTTTTAAAATTCAAATCAATGGATCGTCGAGAATTTATAATTCCGGAAAAGCCCAAGCCGGCGAGGCAAGATTTTTCAAGGCTCTCCAGAACACAAACAGGACTCACACCTTATACCGGAAACTGGACAATCGAGGAAGTGAAGCACCTACTCAAGCGAACAATGTTTGGCGCAAGGAGAGATGATATTAATTATTTTCTGGCTCAAAGCCCTGCGGCCTCAGTTGCTGAAATTCTTGAACAGATTAATCATCCGGCCTATGTTGAGCCGCCAATGCCTCTTAACAACTATAACGCAACGGTGAATGATCCGAACTGTGCACTGGGTCAGCCCTGGCCCGGAACACCGGATTCAGTGGGTGGAATCAGTACTTATTCATCCAGAAAGAAAAGTTTAAAATCATGGTGGGTATCACAAATGTTAAACCAGCCAAGGAGTATTCGTGAAAAGATGCTTCTTTTTTGGTCCAACCATTTCGTGATAGAACTGGATTCGGTTACTGTTTCTACCTACGTGTATAAATACGTAGCATTGCTCAGGCAGCATGCCATTGGTAATTTTAAAACCCTGACGAAGGAAGTTACCATTAATTCGGCCATGCTCAAATACCTGAATGGCGAATTGAACAAGGCGAGTGCGCCAAATGAAAATTATGCGCGTGAGCTTCAGGAACTTTTTACTGTGGGAAAAGATGCAAATGGTTTACCTCCTTATACTGAAGATGATGTGAGGGCAGCTGCACGTGTACTCACTGGCTGGAGAAATGATTTGACCGGGGGTGTAAATTCTGCCAATGGATTCAATTCTTATTTTGATCCGACGAGGCACGACACTACGGATAAGCAATTTTCTGCTTTTTATTCTAATCAGGTTATAACAGGAATGTCAGGAGCACCTGCATCCGGAGAAGTTGACCTGTTGTTGAATATGATTTTCTCTAAAGACGAAGTCTCTCTCAACATTTGTAGGAAGTTGTACAATTGGTTCGTTTATTATGACATAGATGCCACTGTAGAGACTGACATAATCGTTCCTTTAGCGAATATTTTCAGAATGAATAATTACGATATCGTTCCGGTTCTTTCTGTACTGCTAAACAGCGAACACTTTTATGATGTATTAAACAGAGGATGTCTGATTAAAAGTCCGCTTGATTTTGCTGTTGGAATGAGCAGAGATTTTGCTGTTATATTTCCGGATGCAACAAATATTGCAACTCAATATTCTCAATGGGATCGAATACGCTCCCAGTCCTCCTTAATGCAGCAAGATCTTGGAGATCCACCGAATGTAGCCGGCTGGCAAGCCTATTATCAAACACCATTGTTTCATGAGTTATGGATAAATTCAGACACCTTACCGAAAAGAAATATTTTTTCGGATAGGATGGCCAATACCGGATACACTGTAAGCGGACAAAAGATATGGGTTGATGTGGTAGCATACACAGAGACACTCACCAATCCATCTGATCCGATCACCTTAATAGAGGAGGTGCTGGCCTTGCATTATTCAGTTGATACGGGAGTTAATCTTAGAAACTACTTGCTTTCTGTGCTATTATCAGGACAGGCTTCAAATTCGTATTGGACCACAGCCTGGGATGATTATATAGGAAGTGCGGGCAATACAACGTATTACAATATAGTAAAAAGCCGATTGCAGACTTTTTATAAATACATCATGGATCTTTCCGAATATCAACTCAGTTAAAATAATCACATGAAGAGAAGAGATTTCCTCCGCAAAACTGTGCCTGCAACTGTTCTACCTGGTTTATTGAATGGTTATTCCTTTAAAGCTTTTAGCTCGAGCCCACTGGTTCAGGCACTGGCAAATTCAGTACTTACTGATCATGTATTGGTACTAATACAATTGAATGGAGGTAACGATGGATTGAACACCGTGATACCATTGGACCAATATTCCAATCTTTCTGCAGCTCGTCCGAATTTATTAATTCCCGATACACAAGTTCTCCCATTATACGGGACAACAGCCACAGGATTGCATCCGTCTATGACAGGCATGCAGCAATTGTTCAATGATGGCAAGGTGTCAATTATACAGGGAGTCGGTTATCCCAGTCCTAATTTTTCCCATTTCCGATCTACAGATATATGGTTGACAGGTGCTGATACCAGTCAGGTATTAAGCAGCGGATGGGCCGGGCGCTATCTGAACTATGAATATCCGAATTTTCCGACCGGATATCCGAATACTGCTATGCCGGATCCATTAGCATTACAAATCGGCTCAACCGTTTCGCTTGCACTGCAAGGACCGGCAGCAAGCATGGGAATGGCCATTTCAGATCCTACAAGTTTTTATAATTTGATTAATGGTATTCAGGATCCTGCTCCGAATACGCCGGCAGGGAAAGAACTAACATACATCAGACAGATATCACAACAATCGCAACAGTATTCGAGCGTAATTCTTGCTGCAGCAAATAACATCACACAGCAGAGTCCGAATTATCCTGCTACAGGTGTAAACTCACTTTCAGATCAATTAAAAATTGTTTCGCGTTTGATAGCGGGCGGATTGAAAACACGGGTGTATATGGTAAACCTTGGAGGGTTTGATACACATTCAGCACAAGTTGACAGTGGTAGTGCGGCGACCGGCGATCATGCAGAGTTGTTGACAAAATTATCTGTGGCAGTAAAAGCCTTTATGGATGATTTGGATTTTCTGGGTATTGAAGACAGAGTAGTGGGCATGACATTTTCTGAATTTGGAAGACGCATCAAAGAAAATGCAAGCGATGGAACAGATCACGGTGCCGCTGCTCCAATGTTTGTTTTCGGGCAACCTGTGCAAAGCGGTTTAGTCGGTACGAATCCTGTTATTCCATCGACCGTTGCTGTGAGTGATAACGTTCCTATGCAGTATGATTTCAGATCAGTGTATGCATCAATTTTGGAAGATTGGTTCTGCGTACCGAACACTGATTTAAGTTCTATTCTGCTTAACAATTACCAGCACCTGCCATTGCTCCAAGCAGGATTGTGTTCAACAGTTGATACCCATGAGATCAACAGCGGTGCCGGAATTAATTTAATTTCTAATTATCCTAATCCGTTCTCAGACAGTACTTATATCACATTTAAGACCGGCGGTGGACATACGCTCGTTCAGATTTTTGACAGTGAAGGGCATCTTATCAAGACTCCAGTGGATGGCGAGTATGTAGCAGGAGAGCACAAAATCTGGTTCGAAAATGAGAATTACGCAAGTGGCTTGTATTATGCCCGTTTCCAGAATGGCACTGTTCAGCAGGTACGAAACATGATGATCGCTAAGTAAATTCCGGTTTTTCTAAAATCTCGCTGGCTGCTTAGGATTATTGATTTATAGTTTGCAGCTGTTTGAGGAATTATTTGCAATTTGCCCTTTCAAAATTCTAATTATAAAGAATGAGCGAAAGAGCAGAAGCCTTTGAAAGGCTTGCAGTCATTTTAGATGAGTTGCGTGAAAAATGTCCGTGGGATAAGAAGCAAACCATGGATTCCCTCCGACATTTAACGATCGAAGAGACCTATGAGTTGGCCGATGCCATCATGGAAAAAAATCTTCCGGAGGTAAAGAAAGAGTTAGGCGATATTTTATTGCACATCATGTTTTATGCTAAGATCGCCGATGAGCAGAATATTTTCACGCTCGCTGAGGTGATACATACACAGTGTGAGAAAATGATTAGCAGGCATCCGCATGTTTATGGAGACGTAAAAGTTCAGGATGAACATGAAGTCAAACAGAATTGGGAAAAACTTAAGCTGAAGGAAGGCAATGATTCTGTACTGGGAGGTGTTCCTAAGACCTTGCCATCAATGATTAAAGCCATTCGTATTCAAGAGAAGGCGAGAGGTGTTGGTTTTGACTGGGAAAAGCCTGAGCAGGTTTGGGACAAAGTCATCGAAGAGATGGAAGAGTTTTTACATGAGACCAAGGTGGGAAATCATCAGAAGTCAGAAGAAGAGTTTGGAGATTTGATTTTTGCCTTAATCAATTATGCACGATTTAAAAATATTAATCCGGAGGAGGCATTAGAACGAACGAACAAGAAATTTATAAAGCGCTTTCAGTATTTAGAGAAGTCAGTTAAAGAGAGGGGCTTGCAATTGAGTGAAATGACCTTGGCTGAGATGGATGTTTATTGGAATGAGGCCAAGAAGCTTTCATAAAGAGGAATGCAGAACTTTGCAGGTGGGTTTATTGCAAGACTAAAATATTCAGGAATTATTTCCGTATCTTTGCAGACTCAAATTTCCACCTTAAATTTTATAAATTATGTTACAAGTAGGACAAAAAGCACCTGATTTTAAATTACTTAACACTGAGAAAGCCGAAGTGAGTTTATCGGATCTCAAGGGAAAAAACGTAGTGTTGTTTTTCTTCCCAATGGCATGGACCGGGGCATGTACCAAGGAAATGTGTGCGATACAAGACGATTATTCAGCCTACAAGAATATGGGTGCTGAGGTGATCGGTATATCTGTAGATAGTTTTTTTGCATTGAAACACTTTGCGACTGACCAAAAACTGGGCTTCACTTTGCTATCTGATTTTAACAAGGAAGTGATCAAAGCCTATGACATGGTTCAGAGTGAATTTGCTTTTGGTTATAAGAATGTGGCTAAACGAGCTACACTTGTGTTGGACAAAGAAGGAGTGATTCGCTTTATGGAAATCCTTCCATCTCCGGGAGATTTTCCTAATATGGATGCAATCAAAGCTGCTGTTAAGTCACTCAACTAAGAGCAGAATAAGGATACAAAGAGTTTAAGTTATTTGCCACAAATGCACGAATATTTTATTTGAGTTTTTGTGGCAAATTTATTTCAGGAGGCAGCGCTTGTTCAGACTAAAAATACCAAAGCAGCACCCAGGAGAATTACAATAAACTTATAGTAATTGAAGCGATGCCCTTCTGAAGACTCAAATAGAATCGTTGTGGATATATGGAGAAAAATACCGATCACAATTGCCATCAGACGATCGTAATACATTGAAATATCGAATGCTGAAGAGGCATTAAGCATATTGCTGCTCCATGCACCTGCCGGCGCCATTGAGGCAAAGATCATCAGGAAGAAGAGAGTCCGGGTGCGACTTACGCCCGAGTCAAGAAGCATTGTTGCCAGTGCAATTGCAACCGGGATATGATGCAGAATGATTCCGGCGAGCAAGCTGATCTCGACACTTTCATTATTGAACCTTTGGACAAGTGGAATTCCTTCAAGAAAGCTATGGAGACAAAGTCCGAGCATCATGCCATAAGGGAATGCGGCATTTTCATGTTTGTGCACGTGCATGTGTCCATGTTCGATTCCTTCAGAGAAAATTTCCAGCAATATCTGTATGAAAAATCCGAGTAAAACAAAGGCACCGATAAAATGATCTTCATTGGTGTAGATGCTAGGTATTAAATGCATCACAGTTAATGCAAACAAAAAGGCTCCACTGAATGCAAGTAATAATTTAAGTCCTTTTCTGTTGATTTTTTTAAATGCAAAAACTGATGCGCCACTCAGTACAATGCTGAAGAAAAGAAGAAGGTAAGAGAGTAGTTGCATTCAGGCTAATGTATTTATCAATTCAGGAACTGTTCCTTGCATTCAAAGGTAGAATTTTTTAGTTCAGTTTTTAGACCTGTATCTAATCCGAATTGATTAGTTTTTTTTGGTCAGAAATATCATTCGATCGGATTCTGAAGGGTCGTATTTGTCCAGGTTATAATTACCAAAAGTCGATATTAATTTTAAATCCAGTCTTTTAAAGTATGATTCAAACTCCGCTTGTCCAACGAGAGCCACATGCTCTTCGTAGGTATAATTGATATTATTGTCGGTGAATTTAATTTCTTTAATGACCCGTTCATCTGTCAGTTTTTTTTCGATATGAAAGCTAATATCGTCGACAATTTTTTCGTAGGTCATGTCTCCGGCATCAATAATTTTTCTTGTATTGAAATAATCGATTATGAACAAACCTCCTTGTTTTAGCGCAGCAACATGCGATTGCAGGCAACGGAAATTATCATGTGCTTTATCAAAGTATCCAAAGCTGCTAAACAAATTTAATACAAGATCGAAATAATTAGTCCGGAAAAGTTCACGCATATCATGAAGGTAAAAGTGCAGAGTGTCATTTTCCATCTTCAGATTATGTTTGATACTTTGTTCCGAGAGATCATAGCCTGTTACATCAAATCCCTTTTTATTCAGGTAGAGTGAATGCCTTCCTTTTCCACAAGCTACATCTAGAATTTTTGAACCTTGTGAGAGTTTAATATGTGAAATCAGCTTGTCAAGAAAAATTTCGGCTTCTGTTTCATCACGTTCTTTATAAAGAATATGATAGTAGGGAGAATCGAACCATGTCTCGAACCAATCTTTTTTGTCGCCTGTATTGGCTACCATTGGTTTAACTTTGGAGATCATGATATTAATTTTTATTTCGTTTAGATTTAGTTGAATATAGGTTATTTAATCTGCAAAAATCTTTGTTGATTTTATTTTCAGAACCATTAGATAACCGCTTAGCAAAGCAATTGCGAAACTGATTAATGCTTCATTCCATTCATGGAAAATAAATTTCCCTGTTCCGATGAGAATAGAATAAGTCATTACGACAGCGAATAACCAGCAGAGCACCAATCCTGTCATTCTCGATGCAGTTTTAGGCAAAGTTAATGATTCTCTTACCGGGGTCCACCAACCTTCCGGTTTAACTTTTTTATAGAATGCCTGGAGCGTTTTGGAGTCTTCCGGTTTTGTGAGGTACATTACACTAATCCAGGCGACTGTGGTAAATCCGACTGTGAGAAAGAAGCTATTAGGGAATTCGAGGTTGAAAACGTAACGGGTGAGGGTATAGCCAATAAATGGAGCAAGAGTTGCGGCAATTTCAGTCCATGCATTAATCCTCCACCAGTACCAGCGGAGAATGAGAACCAATCCTAGTCCTGCACCACATTCAATAATAAAACTCCATACACCGCTAATAGTGGTAATTTGAGTGGTAGCAAAAAGTGCAACAGCCATTGCAAGGAAAGTCACGATACGACTGATTCGAATGTAGTGTTTCTGGGCTTGTTCTTCTGAGGAGAATTGCTCCGAAGGTTTGATGAATCGTTTGTAAAAATCATTAACGAGATAACTGGTACCCCAATTTAGTTGTGTGCTTATTGTGCTCATGTAGGCTGCCAGAAACGCAACAAGCAACAAACCTTTGAGTCCGGGCGGTAGAAATTCTTTCATGGCCATAACGTATCCTAACTTTTTATCAGCATAAGACAAATCAGGATATAACACAATAGCACAGAGACCTACAATAATCCACGGCCAGGGACGAAGACAATAATGTGCAATCTGAAAAAAGAGTGTGGCGAAAATAGAGTGTTTTTCGTTCTTAGCACTCATCATTCTTTGTGCAATGTATCCACCACCACCCGGCTCCGCACCGGGATACCAGCTAGCCCACCATTGTACAGAAATGTAGGCGAGGAATGTGCCTAAGGAAATTGTTAAAGTACTTGCAATTTGACCGGCACTCGTTACTTCACCAATCCTCGGAAAAAATTCCATGGACCAGGCAGGTAATTGTGATTTCAGGCCATCGATACCACCGATTTTCTCGGAGGCAAGGACAAGTACGGCAAGTATTATACAACCTGTCATTGCAATTACGAACTGTACCATATCCGTTATAGCCACGCCCCATAAGCCACTCATAGCAGCATATAGAGATGTAAGTATCATGGCACCTGCTACATAATAAAGTGCATGTTCATCAGAGATACCAAAAAATATTTTCAGGATAGCTATCAAGGCTACATTCACCCATCCAACAATAATTGAATTCATGAATAGTCCTAAATACAATGATTTAAATCCTCGCAAAAATGCCGCTGCTTTTCCGCTATAGCGAAATTCTATCAACTCGACTTCGGTTAATACTTCTGCTCTTCGCCATAGACGTGAGAAGAAGAATGTTGTGAGCATTCCACCAAAGAGAAAATTCCACCAAAGCCAATTTCCGGAAATCCCACTTTGTCCGACCAGTTCATTCACAGCTAAAGGAGTATCGGCAGCAAAAGTTGTTGCAACCATCGACGTTCCTGCAATCCACCAAGGGAGATTGCGACCACCAAGGAAAAAATCGCTCATGCTCGCACTAGCTTTATTTTTGTAGTAGAGCCCGATAGCAAGGGAAAGCAATAAGTACAAAGCAATGATAATCCAATCAATAAGGTCGAGAACCATATGAATTTTGATGGTTTAGGTGAACGTTAGAAGGCAATGAAAAGCATTCGACTGAAGAACATTTGTTTTCCTTTCTTAATTGATCAAATGTGTCTATTTTTAACATCTTCAAACCAAGTATTTGTTGAAATTATCAACAATGGCAGTTGAATAGCTCATGAGAAACAGATCATCGTCCAGAAAATCCAAGAAAGCAAGGAGGAAACGCCATTCGCCTCCGGGTTCATCTCCCGGTCTCATCCATCTGGAACCAGATGCTTTGAAACCCATCATTAACACCTTCGTCTATGCGGCAGGGGAATGTCAGGAGAATCAATTAAGGACGACTGAAGAAATCAGCAAGCAATTACAAGCAGCTCCGGACAAATTTCATTGGATTGATGTACATGGTTTCGGTGATCAATTATTCCTGGAGCAATTGGCAGATAGCTTTGGAATTCATCGCTTGCAAATTGAAGATGTGGTAAACGGATACCAAAGGCCGAAGGTAGAAGAGCAGAAAAATTATCTCTTCATCGTGTCGAGAGTACTTGAAGAGAAAGAGGCACGATTGGTGAATGGACAGCTGAGTATTTTTTTGGGTCCAAACTTTGTGTTGACTTTTCAGGAGATGTATGAAGATGTGCTGGAGCCTGTAAGGGTCAGACTCAGGCATGGAAAAGGGCTCATTCGTACTTCAGGTTCGGGTTATTTAGCCTATGCATTGATGGATACCGTCATCGATAATTATTTTCCAATATTAGAGCGAATGGGAGAACAACTTGATCAATTGGAAGAAGAGCTTATAGAAAGTCCATCGAGAGAATCCTTAGATCAGGTATTGTCGATTAAAAGGGAGCTTATTGCAGTTCGACGTGCTATATGGAGTGAACGGGATAAGCTGAATGAGATTTTGCGAAGCACACTAGATTTCTTCACAGATCAGAGTCGTGTTTACATCAGAGATACTTACGATCATACGATTCAGATATTGGATATTGTAGACAGTTATAAAGAAGTCACGGCATCCTTAATGGATGTTTACCATTCGAGTGTGAGTAACAAACTGAATCAGGTGATGAAAGTCCTTACAATAATCTCCACCATTTTCATTCCACTCACATTTATTGTTGGAGTTTACGGTATGAACTTCGCAAGAGAAAACCCGGTTGATGGCAGCCCTCTCTTGTTAAATATGCCTGAACTTTATTCCCCCTACGGTTATATTGGAGTGCTCGTTGTAATGTTAGTAATAGTTATTCTCCAGGTTATTTTCTTCTTTAAAAAAGGATGGTTGACGCGAAGTTAGTTAACCTGAAATTAATCAATCAATGAATGTAGAACCGGTACATGTAATTTATCGGTTAAATAGTATAAAAAAAGCATAGTGAAGGATAAAAATGAAATATTTCCATTGATTGCCAAGACTTCGTTTGGCTTCGAGGATTTGCTTGTTGAAGAATTAAATCTTCTCGGTGCCCGCAACATTCAAAAGGCGACCAGGGCCGTATTGTTTGATGGCGATACCGAGTTGATGTATAAATTAAATTTATGGAGCAGGGTGGCTTTGAGAGTTTTGAAACCTATCGGAAGTTTTCCGGCCGGAGACGAACAGCAGTTGTATGAGGGTATCAAAAAGATAGAATGGAATAAGTATATGGAACCGGATGATACACTGGCTATTGACGCAGTGGTGAATAAATCCAAGCTTACACATTCTTTGTATGTAGCCCAGAAGACCAAAGACGGAATTGTGGATCAGTTCAGAAACAGAATGGGACAAAGACCTAACGTTGATTTGCGAAAACCAACGTTAAGGGTACATGTACATTTATCTGAAGACGTAGCTTCTATTTCCCTGGACAGTAGCGGAGAGTCACTGCATAAACGTGGATACCGCCAACAACAGGGAGACGCACCACTCAATGAAGTCCTGGCAGCGGGTATGGTGTTGCTAAGTAAATGGGATGCACAATCAGGCCTGGTTGATTTGATGTGCGGAAGCGGAACAATTCTGGTCGAGGCCGCACTTTTTGCAAAGAATATTGCGCCGGGTATTTTCAGGACGGAGTTTGGTTTTGAACGATGGAAAGATTTTGATGACGATCTCTGGGAAAGGTTAAGAGAAGAAGCGATCGCCGGACAGAAAACATCCTTACCATTCAGAATAACCGGTATAGAACGTGATCATGTAGTTATCGAGGCAGCCAGGGAAAATATTGCGCTGGCCGGATTAAGTGCCGACATAGATTTGCATTGTATGTCATTCCAGGGTTACACTCCTGAAGTTTTACCATCAACGATCATTTGTAATCCGCCTTATGGTATGCGTATAACTACGGAAGATCTTTTTCAAATGTATACTGATTTGGGAGCATCGTTCAAGAAAGTTTTTCCGGGGGTAACTGCATGGGTTTTGACAGCCAACAAAGAAGCATCTCATAAGATTGGCTTAAAGCCTTCCCGAAAAATTCCATTATTCAATGGAGCTATTGAGTGTCGTTTCATGAAGTTTGAAATGTACGCAGGGACTCGAAAGCATAAACCACAGGTTGAGGAGGAATAGTTTTTATTTAATTGGTAAATTATGATCAAGAAGATTGCAGTATTAACGACGGGGGGTGATTGTCCGGGATTGAATTCTGCCATTCGTGCTGTTGTACGAAGCGGAATCTACTATAACCTTCAAGTTTGTGGCGTGTTAAGAGGATTTGAAGGACTTATCGATGATCAGTTCATCGAAATGGACTCTCACAGTGTAAGCAATATTCTCCAAAGGGGAGGGACGATATTAAAGACGGCACGAAGCGATCGATTCATGGAGAAGGAAGGCAGGCAGAAGGCTTACGATAATATTGTTAAAAATGGGGTGGATGCAGTTATTGTAATTGGCGGCGACGGATCATTTAGAGGAATTGAAACATTTACCTCTGAACACCCGGTGAATGTTATTGGCATTCCTAAAACAATTGACAATGATATTTACGGAACTGATTTTGCGATTGGCTATGACACTGCTGTTAATACAGTGATTCAGGCAGTTGATAAAATCAGGGACACAGCAGCTTCGCATGACAGGTTGTTTTTTGTGGAAGTAATGGGTAGGGATACCGGTATGATTGCCTTGTTTGCCGGGATCGGTTCAGGTGCAGAGGCTATTTTAATCCCGGAGACGAAAACAAAAATGGATCGGATAATTGAAATACTCGAACGTGGTTGGACCAGAAAAAAAACATCGATGATTGTAATGGTTGCTGAAGGGGATGATGCCGGTGGAGCCTATAAAATTGCCAAAGAAGTTAAAAAAAGATTTTCTCAATTCGACACGAGAGTAAGTGTATTGGGGCATATGCAAAGAGGTGGGAGCCCAACCAGCGCAGATCGGGTTCTGGCAAGCAGATTGGGTGTATCATCGGTTGAAGCCTTGCTTCAAGGAAGAACAAATGAAATGGCCGGCATTGTTGACAATAAACTGGTCTTTACATCATTTAAAGATGTAGTAAATAAACAGAAGGATTTTCCGTATGAGCTTATGCGAATAGCTGAGATTCTTTCCCTCTAAATACTCTGCTTATTAATTTATTGTTTTATCCATTTTACGTACATAACACGCTTGCTTGAATGAATTGTAATCAGGTATATTCCTGAACTTAGTTCATTCTGATCCACAGAAATTTCATTTGAACCTGATTGAAGCGAATAACTCGCAGAGAAACATTTTTTACCATCAGGTGTTGAGATGCTCAGATTCACTTGTTCTTTTATTTTTGAATTTATTTTTATCACAGGTGCATGTGATGGATTCGGAAAAATAACCAAATCCTTTGTTGATTTTATTTCACCGATAGAGGTGATAAGTCCAAAAGTCCCATCTCCATGGAGATTTTGAAGGTAGACGCCTGCGTCCAGTCTGTCATCTGCCCATACGATTACTGTTTGATTGTTTTTAAAGAGACCTGCACTCAGGTCATCCTTGTTACTATTGTAATTTGAGATAGTAGGTTCAAAACTCCAAAGAGGCGAACCAAAATAATCTGTCTTGACTGCGGATAGTTTTTGTGCACCGAAGGAGCCATAACTAAAAATACTAATCAAACCATCACCTGCATCAACAAGGGCATGCGGGTTATAATAAATTGGATCGATATTTTTTAATTGGATTCCGTTTGCACCAAAAATCACAGACCCTGCTGCATCAATACCCTGGATAGAAACGCCTGAACTTCCTTGTCCGCCATCTAATACCTGTATATTTATATAAAATTCATTATTCAAAATATTGTAACAAAAACCTCCGGTTGATTTATGCTCAGTACCGGAATTCGCCACCTGAGTACCTGTAGAAGACCATAAGCTACCGTTTACTTGAACATGTTGAGCGTATACATCGTTCAGTGAAGGATTCAAGGGGTTGGATGTGTTGAATGCCGTGAAGAATCCATTGTTTGAATCACTGATTATTTGAGGGAAGACAAAGTAAGGAATTGTTTTGCTCGAGACCTGAACCGGGTTGGGCCAGACCTGATCACCATTGCTGTCAAATATTTGTGCGTATAGGGTAGAAGAAACGCCGGGGAAGTTTCCGATTTCTTCTACATACATCATGATGATATTATCAATGCCTGATGGCTGCATTACGGCACGGGAATATTTAATATTATTGGTGCTGTCAAATATTCTTTTTGACCATAAAATTGATCCGGTAGAAGATATTTTTTGGAAGGATATCCATTTGGAAGAACCCAGATCTGCACTCCATGCGATGACAACATTATTTGATTGAGTAATTCCTATTGTTGGAGCAAGACCTTGAGCAGCGGAGTCGTTCAATTGGATTCCTGAACTGCCCCATAAAAAATTTGCACCTGCATCAATTTTATATGCAACAACATTGAGGCTTCCCGATCGTTCATCCTGAAATGCAACAATAGCATTGTCTTCATTGTCGACTTTTAAGTCATACCTGAATATCGCTGAGTTCTGTGGAAAACTGCTAACAACCAAACCGGTGTCGGGCCAGAGTTTATTGCCTGATGCATCGAGTAACTGCATGCGCATTTGATAATTTGAATTGTAGGAGTCAAACCAGGAAATATAAGTTTGTCCTGTTGATGTTGTAGCTGACAAGGGTGTAACTTGTTCAGTCATTAAACTATCACGAACGATATAATTCGCCAGCGTATCATTTGAAAATTGCGCAGAACTTGTCTGTTGAATGAGAAACAAAATAAGTCCGAGGTAGATTTTTTTCATGTGTGACAGGATTTATCTATAAAAGTAAGATATTATTGTTTGTGAAGCCTAAGTATTCCTTTTCAATATTAATCAGGTTTCCAGGCTTGTGAGGTAATTACGACTTTCAGGACCTAGATTACAAATCAAGTCAATTATAGAAAGGTTGGCCTTAAAACCATGACGATTTTCAAAAACCTGATAGTATCTTGGGAACACTTCGGTGCTTGTAATTTTTGGATGAAACAAGTTTCTGAAATCCTGAACTCCCGCCAGCTCTGCATATTCATCAGTCATATCAACCGAGAGCGGGAGTTTTAAAAGTTTAAAAATAAGTCGGAGACATTCTGTGTTAAAATTTAACAGATTCGTTTCGCCGGTGTTAAATAGTTTCACCAGATCCTCTTTATAAAATTCAAAAAAGGGAGATTGCCCATAGGCTGAGGTGATGGATCGCCAGTGGGTTTTTTTCCATCCTTCCTCGTTTGCCATTGTAACTTCATCAATTGGACATTCTTTAAGATTATGGTGATGAATTGGAATCACAAGACTAAGAAGGCCATTTGCTCCGTAAATGTTACATCGATTCCGATAAGTTTGTTTAATGAAATGCTCTTTCGATTCAATGATAACATTACCGGCACTAATGCATGATTTCAAATAGGAAATCGGAGGGAGGTAGGCAGTTGAGAGGAGAATTTTGCCAAGTGCCATTTCAAGCCAATTAATTAACGACGTTCAAATGCACCCAAATCCGGAGCTGCACCTTGAGGACGTACATTTCCGTAAAAATCAAAATTCAGAACCGGATCGGCAAGAAGTATGCTGCTAAGTCCTGCATCAATTGCCGGAGAAGAAAGGGAGTCCAATTCATAATTATTATTTTCGTAATCCCTGAAATATGGATTTGCATTACGAAGAATGGAGGTATAATTAGTCGGGTTAGATGTTGGAAATGACGGTTCAACTTTCAATATAGCATGATCAAAATGAAATTTAAACAGTCCGGCAGCTGCATTTGGAAAAGAATCTAATGTAATTTCGTTATCAAGATTTCCATAGGCGATACAGTTTCCAAAATAAGCATCAAGTTGACGTACGTATACCGCATTGCTGATAAAATAATTGTTCAAATAAATCAAAGGATCCTGTCGGTTACTGTTATTCCAAAAGTTGGCAAAAGTACATTGATAGAATTTATAAACACCACCATAGAGCATCACCGCAGTTTGTCCACCACAATTTGCAAAGACACTATTATACGCTCTAATATCAGCTCCGTTGAGTGAAATTCCGGCGCCTGCCATATTTTTAATGATGGTATTCTCCAAACGGAGTGATGGCTGTCCTGCAGTGTAAAAACTGTCAACTCTAAGGCCGATGTTTCCATTTTTAATAATTGCATTTTTAATCACTGAATTTTGCGAGCCTCTACCGGGAGCATTACTTGTTCCTAAAAGATTTGCAACAGTGAGGTTTGATAGCCATATCAAATCCCATTGTCCGGGAATGTCTTTATAAGCTTCACCCAATCTATCGCCTTGAATATTTACCGGCTCAGTTTGAGTTCCATTAATATTTAATGAACCGGAGGACAAGACCACAATACCTGAGCCGGGATGAATATGTACCATTGCGCCGGCATTAATTGTCAAGGTGCATCCTGAGTCTACCAATGCATAGCCATACAAAACGTGCGGTTTGTCATTGGCCCAAATGTCATTGCAAGGAAGAATAAACAAAGTACGTGCGCCGCCGGAGTTGTTATTGGGACTATGAAAATACGCATCTTGACCCCAGGCAACAAGATCTATATCCTGTAAATTTCCATTGGTTTCGAAAAGGATTGAGTCGGTAATAATCAATGGGGAACTTTGGTTATTAGGATCAACCGTAACTTCTACAAATATAAAAATGCTGTCATTAGCACCAATTTCAATGTCATTAAACTCACGGCCCGGGATTCCATCAACATTGAGTCGGAAAGGAGAGGTGTTACCTGTAGCCAAACGTAAAGAGGAGATTTTAATACTTTTGTCTGCCGTATTATACACAGTAAATACCTCTGTGGAACTTCCAACAGTAGTAAATACGGTATCAAAGACGATAGTATCCTGTGAAAAGTCTAACTTATGGTCAGCACCCGTCTCGAAGTCGTCTTTTTTACAAGCGCTTAAAAAGAGTATTGAAAGAGAAAGGAAGAGAGAAACCCGGATCAGAACTTTTTTCATGGAGGGTAAAGATAGGGTATAATTTGATCGAAGAAAATGCTTGTTACCGGAAGGTTTTCGAATTAATTAAACGTAGATAAATTGATGAAATTGTGTTTTTACAATTCCATGCAAGCTGATAGAGGCCATAAAAAAAGCCGGGCAATTGTCTGTTGAGACAAACTTACCCGGCCTTTTTCTAATTAATAAGCTTAGTTCTTGATAAAATTTCTTTTTGTTTTTTCACCTGCAAGTTCAAGCACGAAAGAGTAAGCCCCTGATGACAGGGAAGCAGCGCTAAAGCTTGCTTTTGTTTGTCCTTTGTTCACTGCAAAAGAAATTACGGATTGTCCTAGCGTGTTGTAAATTCGAACGATTCCATTTTCAGACAGAGGCTGAGCAAAGTCAATATTTAATCTGTCTGCCACCGGATTAGGGTAAACACTGAGTTCAAGACCTGCATCCACTTTTACTATAGCAGTTGGAAAGTCAACTGAAAATGCGTCAATACCAATTGTAGTGCTATTGATACCGGCAGAACCTCCATCAGGTACGTTATACCTGAAAGCAATACGGCAATCAGTTGGCCCGCTTAGGCCACTAATGGTAGCTGAAAACTGACCCCAATAATCCTGAGGATAAGCTGCAGTATCCAATGAAAGTGTAGGGTTAACCTGCACTAACAATTCCGTAAAATCTCCAACAGAAGTATCCGTTGAACCTACGTTGAGTGTGTTCAGGATATTCAAACGGAGATCCAGTCTGTCCGGATAGGCGGCATTGTTATAGGATGAGGTGTAAAAACTAACCACATCACCATTTTTAAGATTGATCATAGGTGTGATCAACCAGTTGCTGATATTGCCGTTTGTTCCGGTTGAGTTAAAGCTGACCTCTGCATAGGAGTCAACTGCGCCATTATAAGCTGACACTGCAAGGCCAGTTCCGTTATGCCAAACTTCTGTACCGACAGGTACACTGTTGTTTTGTGCAGTCCATCCACCTGAAGAGATGAGAGTAGCTACCGCATCGAAATTTTCTGAAAATAAATTTTGGGCATTCGCAGCGGTAAAGCTGAGGCAAGAGAATATTACAATTAAGGTGTAGAGTTTTTTCATTGGATTTGGTTTAGGTTGATTTGGTCATAAAAATACTAAAAAGAGCTTTCCAAAAGTCCGGGTCGCTTATTTTTACAAAAACTATTGCCTTGATTTACATTCAAATAGAACCTGATGCCAGTGGGGTTGGGAAAACTTCAGAAAATGCGTAGCAAGCTGTATCAATCGCAGGTTGAATTGTTGCGATAGATAAATTATAAATGGGAGTTCTTGCGGAGAAATATGTACTCAGAAAATTGATTTAGTTTGTTAAACTACAAATCATACTTCCGAAAACATCTTCAGTTTTTCCTTTAGCAGTTTTAGTTCTTCTCTTGCATTGGCTAAATTACTTTCAACTTCTGCGAGCAATCCACCCATGTTTTTAGAATTTTGAAAGAAGCCTAAATTGTTTTCGTATTGGTTGATCGTCGACTGAAGTTTATTGATTTTATCTTTGATAAGATTTTGTTCCTTCTTCATTAAATTTCCCGACTCATCTGAACGTGACAACATCTCCACATTGTTTCTGAATTTATGCATGTGGCGATCTTTGTTTTCCATCTTTACACCGTCATACTTAGCATCCAACGCTGTTTTAAATTTCTCCCAGATTTTCTGTTTTTCTTTGAAGGGAACGTGTGAAATGGACTTCCATTCCTCAGAAAATGCACGCAATGCCTGCAAGTCATCTTCAGTTTTACCCGAGAGTTCGAAGGCTTCAACACGTTTGACCAATTCCTGCTTCTTTTCCAGGTTGATCAATTGTTCAGCGTCGCGTGATTTAAATTGATCGCGTTTAGCATTGAAAAACTTATCGCAGGCATCTCTGAATTTCTTCCACAATTTATTTTCTTCCCATGGTTCAACATGTCCTGCGTCTTTCCAATCTTTTTGGAGATTGAGAATTTCTTTTGTGCTTTCGTCCCAATTTTCATGTTCAGCATTAGCGATAGCTTCTGCCTTTTCGATGATCGCCACTTTTTTTTCCTTATTATCTTTTTGGGTCTTTTTTATTGCATTAAAGAACTCCCTCTTTTTACCGTAAAATGTATTCAAAGCAGCCCTGAACTCGTGCCAGATTTTATCGTTTTCCTTTTTAGGGCCATAACCAATTGTCTTCCATTCCTCAAAAATTCCATTGAGGGTGTCGGTCATTGTTTGCCACTGTTTTGGTTTGTCAAATTCTTCAGCGGCAATACCTTTTGCTCTTTCAAGCAAAGCTTGTTTCAAAACCAGGTTGCCGGCTTCTTCTTTTTGCCTTACCTGGTAGTGAACCCTGATTTTCTGGTAAACCTGACCAATGAGTTCACGATATCTTTTTCTGAGTTCGTCAATGGTTTCAGGTGGAGTAGGACCCAGTTCGGACCATTCCATTCTGTACAGGCTAATCATCCTTTCGATTCCGTTGATAGACTCAATTTGAAGCAATGCTTCAATTTTCACCAGAAGTTGTTGGCGGTGTTCGAGGTTTCGTTTGAAATCAAGTTCACGTAAATCTTTACTCAACTTCATATTATAATAGAAGTTGTGTACGTGTCTATGATAAACACTTTGAATATTTTTGTATTCGCGGTTAGGGACGTTTCCTATCTCATTCCATTTCGACTGTAGTTCGTTGAATTGAGAAAAGGCTTTACCGATATTTGTTTCTTCGGCGATTAATTTTTCAAGATCTGCTATGACCTGTTCTTTAGCCTTTATTCTGGACTGAACTTCGTCATTTTTCATTTTCTTCAGCATCTTTTCTCTGTCGTAGAGAATATGCAGAAGTTCATTGAACCTGTCATCGTGCGGATCTTTTGGAGCCGCAAAATCATCGGCATTTCCTCCTTCATTCATGAATGCCTGTAGTTGATTCTGCTGAATCTTTTCACATTCGCTGAGGTAGCTGTTTTTTAATTCATCCGCTTTGGAAAATACTTCTTCCTGAATGTTTTCTTTAACCAGTTCTTCTAATTTGGAAATTATTTCTTCCTTCATAACCATCAGACATTTTAATCGCCTTTTCTATTTAAGGGCGAATCCCAAAATTGTTATTTGTTTTGGTGGGGGTGCGTAATCCGGCCTTGATTAAGCCGAAATTTGAGACAACCAATATAGGACAGAAGCGCTAATTTGTCAAGTTTATCTATCAGGTTTTCATTAAATTTCAGGAGAAGTCGGGCAGGGCTTAAGATGGGCTTGATCTGAAAATTGTTCGATTTTAAGTGGGACATTTCTGAAATATGAGTAACATTCAGAATATCAGTACTTTACCGGCAAGTCGAGGCAATAAGTTTTCACTAATTTTCTTTGTAATAATGATAATAATGCATACATTTGCCACCCTTAAAAGAATAAAAAAATGAAGAAAGATATTCATCCGCAGAACTATCGCATGGTTGTTTTCAAAGATATTTCATGTGATTACAGCTTTATTACACGCTCGACCGTTGATACGAAAGACACCATCACATGGACAGATGGCAAAGAATATCCATTGGTGAAGCTGGAGATCAGCCATATGTCTCATCCTTTTTACACAGGTAAGATGAAGCTTATCGATACAGCGGGTCGTGTTGACAAATTCCGTAACCGTTACGCTAAAAAACAAGAGGTTAAGAAGTAATTCATGCTTCTTTGATATTTATAAGTCTCCGTACTACACGGAGACTTTTTTTTTGTCTAACATTGGTTAATTTTGAAGACACAATTCCAACATGATGAATATTATTTTATTTGATGACGAAGCAAGAGCCGGTTTATTACCTCTTACTTTCACGCGTCCGATTTCAGAGTTGAGGATCGGAATTCTTACAATAAGAGCAAAATGGCAAAAGTATATTGATGGCAATTATTCCTGGCTCACAGAGAAGTATCTGAGTGAAAAGTATCCGAAGAAAGTTGGCCCGAAAAATATATTTATCAATGGTTCAGTTTCCCCGAATCTCTTATTGAAAGATGCGATCCTTTCTCTTAAACCGGGAGAGCAATTAATGAAGTCAGGTCTTTTGCTTGCTGTTCATGCAGAAGGAAGTGCGGCGATGGACTATCAGTCTATGGCCGATTTTCCGCCATCGAAGGTGGTCGAATTCAAGGGAGACTTTATGCGTATCCGTTATGCTTGGGATCTTTTTTCGATGAATGAAAAAGCTATTGCGGAGGATTTTCATTTGATCACTGCAGGCAGGAAGTCGCAGAGTATTTCGTCTACGAATCGTGTTGTGAATGCGGCCAACATCTTTCTTGAAGAGGGTGCAAAAGCTGAATGTTCAATCTTCAACGCGGGTGCCGGGTTTATTTATCTTGACAGAGATAGTGAAGTAATGGAAGGAAGTATGGTCAGAGGCTCATTTTCACTGGGAGAGCATTCTCAGTTAAAGATGGGTGCAAAAATTTATGGAGCAACGACAATTGGTCCGCATTGTAAAGTAGGAGGTGAGGTAAATAATTCCGTGATAGCAGGCTATTCCAATAAAGCACATGATGGATTTCTTGGAAATTCAGTGTTGGGCGAATGGTGCAACCTTGGCGCAGATAGCAATAACTCCAATTTGAAGAACAATTATTCATTAGTTAAAGTCTGGAGTTTTGAAGAGGAGAGTTATATTAATTCAGGATTGCAATTTTGCGGATTAATCATGGGTGACCATTCGAAATGCAGTATTAATACCATGTTTAATACAGGAACAGTTGTAGGCGTTAGTGCCAACATCTTCGGAAATGGTTTTCCTCAAAAATATATTCCTTCCTTCTCCTGGGGTGGCTCAGAAGGGTTTTCAACTTACCGTCTCGAAGAAGCTACAGAGGTTGCCCAAAGAGTATTTGAGAGACGCAGTGAGAAGTTTGATGATGTCGAACAAAGAATTTTTCGTCATCTGTTTGATTCTACAACTATTCATAGAGCCTGGTAAATAATCCTGTTGTGATTTCGTTCTGATTCTTACGATCAATCAATTGTTTAATACTTATACTTATACTTAGATTCCAAATACCATGAATGAGTTAGCCGATGTCCTGATGTATTTTGTGCCCGCAATGCTGGTAATGATCGGTATGTTTGTATTAGTCAAGAAATTTATAAATGCACAGAGTGCTGAGGTGAAAAATTTCCTTGAGCGGGATTTAAAAATGAAGATGTCTGAGGAGAAGAATAATCGTTCACGCGAATCACAGCCATTGAAATTGCAGGCTTATGAGAGACTGATACTTTTTCTTGAACGAATTTCGCCCAATAGTATTTTGCTTAGAGTAAACAGGGCAGGCATGTCTGCTGCTCAGTTGCACTCCGATTTGTTGGCTACAGTCAGGGCCGAGTATGAACATAATTTATCACAGCAACTTTATGTTTCTGAGCAGGCCTGGGAGGAAGTGCAGTCTGCCAAAGAAACGATGATTAAACTTTTCCATCTCTCGTTTAAACTTGCCGGCAACAATGCAAGCGGAATGCAAATGAGTAGTCAGATTTTTGAACAGGTTCTGAAGTTGGAAAGCACTCCTACACAACAAGCCATTGATTTTATTAAAGCTGAAGCCCGTCAAATGTTGGAATAGTTTCACAGATTTTGATTGATTTCAACCATCCCATAGCCACGATCGCATGAAGAAAGAAACCAGTGAAGAGAAGAAATTTATAACTGACAGCGGAATTGAAATTGCGAGGGTGTATACGGAGCATGCTACGAGCAAAGAACAGCCGGGTGAGTTCCCGTTTACAAGAGGTGTTCAGTCTGATATGTACCGTAGCCGATTGTGGACGATGAGGCAGTATGCCGGATTTTCTACCGCTGAAGAATCGAATAAAAGATACCATTATCTGCTTGCACAAGGAACTACAGGACTATCCGTAGCATTTGACCTTCCTACACAGATAGGATTTGATTCTGATCACGAATTATCGGAAGGTGAAGTGGGTAAAGCCGGAGTTGCTATTGACAGTCTTAAGGACATGGAAGTTTTGTTTGATGGGATTAGTTTAGAAACGATAACCACATCCATGACCATCAATTCCACGGCTTCCATTCTTTTAGCCTTGTATGTAGCATTGGCTAAAAAGCAAGGAGCCGACTTAAAGAAGATAAGTGGAACGATTCAGAATGATATACTGAAGGAGTATGCGGCAAGAGGTACTTATATCTATCCGCCACAACCCAGCATGCGGATCATCACAGATATTTTTGAATATTGCAGCAAGGAAGTGCCACGCTGGAATACAATTTCCATTTCAGGATATCATATTCGTGAGGCAGGATCTACTGCTGCTCAGGAATTAGCTTTTACACTTGCAAATGGTAAAGCGTATGTAAGAGCAGCACTGGAAAAAGGACTGGATATAAATGTTTTCGGAAAGCGTTTGTCGTTCTTTTTCAATGCTCACAATAATTTATTTCAGGAGGTCGCCAAATTCAGAGCTGCACGACGAATGTGGGCCTCTATTATGAAAGATTTGGGAGCGACAGAAGATCGTGCTATGATGTTACGGTTCCACACTCAAACGGGTGGGTCTACACTAACAGCTCAGCAGCCAATGAACAATATTATGCGTGTGACCTTACAGGCTTTATCTGCTGTCTTAGGCGGAACTCAATCTTTACATACTAATGGATACGATGAAGCATTAAGTTTGCCAACTGAGGAAGCTGCCAGAATCGCCTTGAGAACACAGCAAATCATAGGCTATGAAAGTGGGGTAACTGATACTGTAGACCCATTGGCAGGATCATTTTTTGTTGAGAGTCTGACTGATGAATTAGAGAAAAAGTCATGGGAATATATTAATAAGATAGAAGCCATGGGTGGCTCAGTGAAGGCCATTGAAGCAGGATACATTCAAAATGAGATTGCAGGAGCATCTTATCGCTATCAGCAAGACGTACAGAATTCCGGGAAAATACTTGTTGGTGTAAATCAGTTTGAAATGGAAGAGAAGGTATTCGATAAAGTTTTTTCTGTAGACGATTCGATCAGACAAGTTCAGATTGAAAAAATCAAAACATTAAAAGCACAACGTGATAATGCTGCTGTTAAAAATTGTCTGGCTAAGATAGAACAAGATGCCAACAATGGAACGAATCTTATGCCGGGAATAATTTCCGCTGTAGAAAACTATGCAACCTTAGGTGAGATTTCGGATGTAATGAGAAAGGTTTTCGGAGAATACCGGTAATAAATTCGTAAGATTGAGCAGTAAATACCGAATTAACTTTTTGTGGAGAGAATCACGAAGATTTCCTCGTTGTCACGCTTCATCAGGTATCTTTCTCTTGCATATTTCTCAAGATTAGCGCGGTTCGTACGAAGTTCTATTAAATCTTCTTTGTTTCGGGTGATTTCCGTTTCGTAGAACTCCTTTTCCGATTGAAGTTTATGTAACTGAGACCGATAGGAGGCGGTTGTAATAAAATTATTCCTGTCAAAAAAGCTTAGCCACACAATAAAACCTAATGCGGTGATGAAATATTTATTTCTGCACTTACCGAGATAACTTAAAAATACAGGCTGCTTTTTCTTTTTCATCAATGAATTAAATTATCTGTCTGTTTAATTTTGTCAGCCTGAAATGTAAATTAAATTTGTAGTTTATCAAATGTAAGGCTTGTGTACGCAGATTTTTTAAGATGGTTTAGAGCATTGCAAAATTTATTCACCTGAATTTTAAATTCATGATCGCGTCCATAAAAAACGAGATTTATTTTTAAAACGTATGAACAGGCAAGCCATTGTCAGAAAGCGAAAGTCTTTTTCGGGATGAAGGCTAAATATTTGAATCTCAGGACCGCCGGGCCAGATTCTATAGGAATTTCAAGGATGCGGCAAATGTCACTGTATCAATGGACTTTGGATTTCAATCCGGTAGCTACTTTTCCGGCAAGGCCATTTGTTTTTTCAGGATTGAGAAATGGGTAGCGATAGTCGGTAGCAGGAACAAATGTTTCTTTTATGGTTCTTTGCGAAACCCAACGCAGTAAGTTTAGCATGGAGCCAGCTTTGTCGTTGGTTCCGGAAGCCCTGCCACCACCAAAAGGCTGTTGCCCGACTACTGCACCTGTACATTTGTCGTTAATATAAAAATTACCTGCTGCGTTAACCAGTTTCTTAGTTGCCAGGTCAATGGCATAGCGATCCCGGGAGAAAATAGAACCTGTCAATGCGTAAACCCCGGTTGAATCAACCAGATCAAGCGTTTTCGAAAACTTAGCATCTTCATATACATAGATAGTGAGTACAGGCCCGAATAACTCTTCGCACATGGTCACGTATTTTGGATCCTTTGCCCTGATGACCGTCGGGCTGATGAAATAGCCTTTCGATTTATTGTAAGTACCACCAACGATTATTTCTGCATTCTTATCCTTCTTCGCATTATCGATATATGAGGCCAGTTTGTCAAAGGCCTTTTCATCAATGACAGCATTAATAAAGTTGGATAAATCTTCTGTTGGTCCTATTTTAAAGGACTCAATATCCTTGATCAATCCTTTTTTAACTGCCGGCCACAGACTTGCAGGAATATATGCTCTGGATGCGGCAGAACATTTTTGTCCCTGATACTCGAAAGCACCTCTGGAAAGTGCGGTGATTAAGGCTTGTACATCTGCCGTAGGATGAGCCATAATGAAATCTTTACCACCGGTTTCTCCGACAATTCTCGGGTAAGACTTATACTTATGAATATTGTTACCTATTGTTTTCCAGACCTCCTGAAATACACCCGTTGAACCTGTAAAGTGTATACCTGCAAAACCCGGATGATTAAAAATTACCTCACCGGCAAGCGGACCGGAAACATAAACAAGATTTATTACACCGGGAGGTAATCCGGCTTCCATGAACACCTGCATTAAAATACTGGCAGAATAGATTTGAGTGTTAGCAGGTTTCCAAACAACTGTATTACCCATCATTGCAGGAGCAGTCGGAAGATTTCCGCTGATGGCTGTGAAATTAAATGGAGTGAGGGCAAAGACGAAACCTTCAAGGGGGCGATGCTCTACACGGTTATAAACTCCTTTTGACGAAATGGGTTGTTGGTTATAGATTTCCCTCATGTACTGCACATTAAATCGAAGAAAGTCTATCATTTCGCAAGCCGCATCGATTTCGGCCTGGTAAACATTTTTACTTTGGCCTATCATCGTTGCTGCATTGATGGCAGCACGGTATGGACCGGCCAGAAGGTCAGCTGCTTTTAAAAATATAGAAGCCCGATGCTCCCATGAAAGACTCGCCCATTCTTTTTGTGCAGCGAGCGCAGATTTAATTGCAAGTTGAATATGAGATTTATCGCCTTGATGATAATTTGCAATGTGGTGTTTATGATCATGAGGAGGCGACATCTTTCCGATCTTTTTGGTTCGGATTTCTTTTCCTCCAATATACATAGGGATGTCACGCAGCTCGGCACGCATTTTTTTCAGAGTAGCTTTAATTTCTTCTCTTTCCGGACTCCCGGGAGCGTAATTCAAAACCGGTTCGTTGATTGCCGGAGCAACGTTGAAGATAGCGTTTGACATAGGAATTTTAATTTGTGCAAAGGTACGAATTTATGCCTGTATGGATAAGCACTCCTGTCATGTTTAGAATTCTGTTGTTTTTTCAAGAAACAAATTTTTGAATAGAAGTTCCAGTCGGCCTATATCTATTTGATATACAATAAAATACAATTATATTAATTTGCCGCTGAATTTTCTGAAAAAGGCCTGATAGAAAAAAGCTAAGTGATAATGTTGCTATGATCAGAAGTAGTACGAATGCATAAAAGCTGTTTTGTTTTTTAAGCTATGCAAGCATAAATCAATCCATGGAGTTAATGTTGATTTGATGTCATGCGTTAAATCTGATATTAAGTCGAAGGCCGGTCGTATGGCGATTGAATTTTTTTTCTAAATTAGCCCGATATGATTAAAGCTTTGATAGTTGAAGATGACCCAATGAGCGTAGAGCTATTGCGTGATTTTCTGGAAGATTCCAATTTGGATATTGCTGTAGTCGGTCACTGCGGGACTGTTGGTTCAGCCATCAATAAAATTAACAGGCTGAATCCTCAAATTGTTTTTTTGGACGTTGAGTTATCGGATGGTAGCGGCTTTGATGTATTAAAGGAAATTGAAACAATCAATTTTGAGATAATAGTCATCACGTCGCACGATAAGTATGCAATGGAAGCTGTTAAGTATAGTGCTCTTGATTACCTGATCAAACCAATTAAATCAGGTGACCTGAATACTGCATTAAAAAAAATTCAAAGAAGGCTTGGTGTTAAGAGTCCTAAAGCATCTGTAAAGGTTCAGAATAAGCTGGCAAATAAAATTGCTGTGCCCACTTTCGAAGGACTGCTTTTCATACCTATTGAGGAAGTAATAAGAATTCAAAGTGACAGGAATTATACAGATTTTTATTTAACGGCCAAGCGAAAAGTGGTGGTGACCAGGTCACTCAAAAATTATGAAGAGCTCCTGGGAGAATTTGGATTTATCAGGATTCATCATAGCCATATGATCAACATGAATCACCTTGTAAAGTATATCAAGGGGGTAGGAGGATATGTGATCATGAGTGATCAAAGCAAGGTGGATGTGTCCAGGCGAAAAAAGGAAGATTTTATGGAACAGCTTTCAAAAGCCTGATATTACCACTTATCAAGAATTTTCGACCACTTATCAAATTTATCAACCGGCTGCAAGGTCTTGCTCAGATGATTCCGGGCTCTTGATCATTTTTGCTCAACCATATTACATTTCAGAGCTGTAAAATTTTGATTTTTACATAAACACTTGAAATGTGAAGCAATGATGCCGGGTCGCAGCGGCAATCAAAGGTCCGGAGCTTTGTTAAAAATTCTGGAATTGGTTTACGCCGGTGTTTAATAACACCGGCGTATTTTTTTTTAATAGTAAAAAGCAAATGAAATTTCGCGATGGAAAATTAGGTCATACGGATAATAAAAATTCCGATTAACAATGCGATTACTATAATGACGAGGAAAACATTAAAGAAGCGTTGGGTTCCGAGATTCTTTTTGAGCGAATAGTGTCCCAATATATTATTGGTAAGCAAGGCAAGCCGATGAAATGCATTTTCATTTTTAACCACATAATCATAGGCACCGTATTTCATAGTGTTTGCAGCCACCTCAGCTTTTTCCTGTCCTGACAAAAATATTACCGGTACTTCAGGAAAGCGCTCTTTGATTTTTTTTAATACCTGCATTCCGTTCATGGCTGCCGGATCGAATGAATCAAGATGGTAGTCGAGAACGATCAGGTCCGGAGCTTCATACATGGCTTCCAATGCTTGCTCACCGCTTGAAAAAGAGATGAGCGTTGAAGATGGATATTTATCCTGAAAAAAATCCCTGAGCATTTCAGACATATTCGGATCATCATCAATCAGGGTAACCTTTATGCTATGAGAAGTATACATAGAAATGCTTTCGATTTATATCGATGGTTTAAGTACAAAGATGCGAATTTCCCGGGAAATCTGACAGCATTTTCCCGAATTGAATTAAATGAGCATTTATACTTCAATAACTTGCTTTGTACTAAGATACACCAAATAACTCTTCACATTCGGATAGGCCATTTCCCTGAGAACGGTGGCGTATTTTTGGATTTGGTCTATGTGTGACTTGTTTTCTTTACCTGTTTTAAAATCAATGACCATGGTTTTATCTTTTGCAAAGAGAACCCGGTCGGGTCTCAGGCTTTCTCCTCCCGGCAACATGATTTCCTGTTCATTTTTCACATCCCATTCCTTAGAGAAGAATGTTTTCATTTCGGGCAAATTGAGAACGGAAGTAATTTCCCGGAGTAAATTTTCTTTTTCATTTTCGGGCATCATTCCTTCAAAAATAATTTTCTCCACTGCATTTTCAATATCATCGTTAAACTTTATCTCAGAAAGAACCCGATGTATGAGGATACCATAATTAATTTTTTCATGGATTTTCTCGCCTGTAACTTTCAACAAATCAGCGGCCCTGGAACTAATTCCGATCTTTTCCTGCCATCGATTGATGGTATAAATCTTTAACTTTTCAGAGATTATAGTATTTGATTGCTTCTGCTGTTCAAATTTCAGAGCGGCATCACCACGTTCGTAGACATCATCGACTATAGTGCATGAATTAGCTTCAAGGGTTTTAACCAGCAATGAGGATACCGAATTCATGTCATTGCCAGAACTGTTGGGTGAATAGATAAAAAGTTGTTCTTCTGCTCTGGTGAAAGCCACGTACAACATATTCAGATTGTCTATAAGCGTTTGCATTACTTCCTCCTGATATGACGCACTAAAATAGGTTTCCAGTAAACGGTTTGAATTCAGCAGTGCAACACGTCTCATTTCCGCATAGGGTTCTTCAGAAGCATAGCCCCAAAACAGATCATTTGCACGGGGAAGTATTTTCCAATCGGCAAAAGGCATTATCACCACAGGAAATTGAAGGCCTTTTGACTTGTGTATGGTCATGATCCGAATGGCATCTTCGTTTTCCGGAATCATCACAGAACAATTTTTAACTGTATTACTGGTGTTCCACCATTCGAGAAATCCATCAAGGCTGCTGTTGTTACTGCTGGTATATTCAAGAACTAAATCCTGGAACCGTTGAATGTACGCATCAGGCTTTTCATTGAATTCAAAAATTCTGATGAGTTGTTCGCATAAATCATATACAGGCAGTTTGCTGAGATATGAAATGTTTCCGCTGAAATTTTCGGGTAGAGATTTATTGAAAAGGGTCTCCTCTAAACCTTCAGTGTCGAACAAGGTGCCTGGTTTTGGCTTCGCAGACTTATTTTTAACCTTCAGGTGATCACTAAAATAGGCGTGCAAGTCATCCTGCTGAATCTGTTTAATGTATTTGTTGTAATAATATATAACTTCTGTTCTTGCGATAGTATTTTCAGTATCCGACAAGAAGCGCATTACATTTACAAGAAAGCGAATGCGGGGAGCGGATGCGATCAGGAGGGAATCCGGGGAAATAATCTGACTGATTCCATTTTCGAGTAAGAACTGAGCCACTTCGTTACCTTCAATATTTCTGCGCACCAGAATCGCAATATCACGATACGAATAATTTTGTTTCAGCAATGATTGAATATTCTCCAATGTTTTTTTCAAGGCATTTTCCTTCCAGCCCGTTTCTTCTTCTTCCTCTGTTTCTTCTGTTTTTTTTTCCAGAAATGTTATTTTTACATAACCTTGTTTGTTGTTTTTATCGGCAACCTTTTGAACCAGTTCATCCGAGTAGGCCAGATCCAACAAAGGGTGTCCATCAGGGTGTACATGTTGACGGATCACTTCGGGTAATATTTTAAAAAAGGAGTTGTTGAAATCAACCACATCGTGTCTGGACCTAAAGTTCATCGCCAGAATTTCCTCCTGATATAGTTCTTTAAAGTGATTCAAGTCTTCCAGGATGTGGATGAGCAATAAATTCATATTACCGCCACGCCAACGATAAATGCTTTGTTTGGCATCACCTACAACCAATGCCATATTTCCGGAGCCCAGTGTGTTATTGATCAGGGGAAGCAGATTCTTCCATTGATAAAAGGAGGTGTCCTGAAATTCGTCTATTAACAAATGCTTGAAACGGTTCCCGGATTTTTCATAAATGAATGGTGCATCCTGGCCGGTAATTATTTGGCTTAACATTTTCGGAGTATCTGCCAGAAGAATAACGTTGTTCTCATTTCTGTACTCACTGAATTTTTTAAGGATGTCGTTTGCAATACCAAACATATAAATTCGTCTCAATGCCTCGGCCGCACTCAGGTATTTTGTAAACTCACTTACAAAAAAGTCGTTTGCTTCTTTCAAGCATTGACCAAGTCCGGCTTCAACTGCATTTGAGATTTGGCCTTTTAATTTTGAAGCCTTTGTGAACCATTTGTCCGGATCCTCTAAAGCAGCAAGTGCTCTGGATTTAATCCGGAAATCATCAGGGGAGAAGGCTTCCCTTAAGTTGGAAAGATTGCCCATTACCCCCTTGGTTCCATAAGAAAAATCTTCTACGGATAATCCTGCCTCCTGCATAAGCCTGAAGGCTTTGTTCCCGTACTCCTTCATTTTTTGTTCAAAGCTTTTTCTGATAGTTTGCAGCTCCTTGTAGATTTCCCGAATTCTTTCTCTGCTTAAGGCAGGTGAATCTTCATAATGATCCTTGAATAGTTCCTGCGCAACAGTCGTAATATCTGATTCTACATTCCAGCCTTTATCTTCATCCAGCTTTTGAAAAATGAGTGCGGCTAACCATTCCGTTAGTTCTTTATCAGAGCCCACTTCCTTCAGCAACTTGTCAGTAACTTCAAGAATAGCATCATCTAATCCAATTTCAACTTCCAGTCTGAGAGGTAAGTGCATTTCACGCGCCAGTGCACGAAGAATACGTTGAAAAAAACTATCAATTGTACTGACAGAAAATGATGCATAGTTATGCAGAATTAATTTTAGGGCTTTGTCAGCCTGCTTGTCGATTTTGGTGTCAGGTAATTCTGCTGAAAGCACTTCTTGTAATGAGCCACCGGAATTTTTACTTAAGGAGACGAGGGCTTCAACAATCCTGCTTTTCATTTCAGCTGCAGCCTTGTTTGTAAAAGTAATTGCCAGGATGTGCTGATAATCATCCGGGTTTTTAAGAACAAGCCGGAGATATTCCTTGACCAGTGTGAAAGTTTTCCCTGAGCCGGCAGAGGATTTGTAAATTTTAAGGGAGTTCATATGAAAATTTTGGCTGAATAAAATATCGGTGATAAATATTCAGAAAGTAAAATAAATAATTACAGGTAACCCTGCCAGACAGTACAGCTTCGAAAGTAGGCACTGAGGTTCTTTTCATTGCTGAAAATTCCGTAGACTGACGATCCGCTGCCACTCATGGAGGCATAGAGTGCACCGAGTTTATACATTTTATTTTTAATGTTCTTTATTCCGGGGTGTTTTTCAAAAATAGTATGCTCAAAATCATTCACTACAAAGTCTTTCCATTCTGATATAGGCCTTTGAATTTGTTCACTCAGATCAAATTTTGGTTTTGACGGCTTAACTGAAGCATATGCTTCCGCAGTGCTGATGTGAGCTCTGGGCTTAACGATAACGATGAAATAATTTTTTAGCTTTAGACTAATGGGTTTAAGGATTTCTCCCTTGCCTGTTGCCATCATAGGTTTGTTGCGAATGAAGAAAGAACAATCACTGCCAATTGAAGCAGCGATTGATTCAAGCTCCTCTTCACTTGCACCTAATTTAAAAATTTTATTGAGCAGCATCAAGGTACTTGCTGCGTCAGAAGAACCGCCGCCGAGTCCGGCACCGATAGGCAGCACTTTGTGCAAGTGCATTTTTACACTTGGTATATTAAATTTTTCAGATAGCAGCTGATAGGCTCTCAGGCAAAGATTTTTATCCTTTGGACCGAATAGTCTCAGGCCGGTGGATCGGAAATCTACTGTATTTGATTCTTGTGCCCCCGGAACAATTTCCAGAATATCTGCCCATTGAATCGGATAAAAAACTGTTTCGATAGAGTGGAAGCCATCACTTCGTTTTGAAATAATGTTCAGGCCGATATTTATTTTACATGCAGGAAAAGTAATCATGGCCTGGCCAGTACAAAAAATGTATTTATAATTGGGTACCCGGTTCGTGATAAATTCTTTTGAAACAGAAATTTATCCTTCTACTACAACTCCCATAGAACTGAATTTATTGATTCTGTTTATGACTAATTGTTTCCTGTCGATTTTGAGTAATTGATTTAGATGATTTTTTATCTCCTTCTTCACAATCTTGTACATCTCCTCCGGAAAAGTATGAGCACCGCCAATAGGTTCACGGATTATTCCATCTATTAATTTCTGACTGAGCATATCTTCGGCAGTAAGTTTCAAAACCTCTGCAGCTTTTTCTTTGAAGTCCCAACTTCTCCAGAGTATGGAAGAGCAGGATTCAGGTGAGATTACAGAATACCATGTGTTTTCAAGCATGAGAACCTTATCACCAATTCCAATTCCTAAGGCACCACCGGAAGCTCCTTCACCAATGATGATACAAATAACCGGAACCTTCAGCTTAGCCATTTCAAATAGATTACGGGCTATTGCTTCACCTTGCCCGCGTTCTTCGGCTTCAAGTCCGGGGAATGCACCCGGAGTATCAATTAATGTTACTACAGGTTTGTCGAATTTTTCCGCAAGCTTCATCAATCGCAAGGCTTTGCGATATCCTTCCGGATTTGCCATTCCAAAATTTCTGAACTGTCTTTGCTTGGTACTTGTTCCTTTTTGTTGACCGATGAGCATGACAGTTTGCCCGGAGATTGAACCGAATCCTCCAATGATGGCTTTATCATCTTTTACGGTTCTGTCGCCAAAGAGCTCCACAAAGTTTTTTTCTGTGAGAGCTTCAATATAAGAGAGAGTATATGGGCGATCAGGATGCCGGGATAACTGAACTCTTTGCCAAGGGCTGAGGTTCGAATATATCTTTTTTCTTGTCTCTTCAAGGCGTAATTCTAACTGACGTACTGCTACGCTCACATCAACCTTACTCTTCTCTCCAATGAGCTTTTGCTTTTCAATCTGGTCCAGCAAGTCGGCAATAGGTTTCTCAAATTCCAGGAAATTCATTTGCAGAATGATTATGGTTGCAAGATAACAAATCCCCCAAATTTCAATTTTTTATAATTGAATTAATAGACTTTCCGGGACAAAGAAGCCCGCTGTTATTACGAATTTGTTCCTCAGTATCAGGCGGATGCGACTCATTTATTGTACAAAATCTGAACGCTTACAACAGAATCCGGAAGGGTGTACATTTTTTTTTCAAGCAGTGTAGAGGCGTCCAATACTCTTACCGTATTCCGCTCGGATATGAAGAATTCATTATAGACCTGATCATACAGGATGGCTTGAGCAGAATTGCTCTGGATTTGAGCGAATTGGTTTTGAATTGCTCTGTATATCCATATCCCTTGATCGGTACATAAGTAAAAAATATGCGCCGATAATTCATAGACGGAATGTATTTTCATTGTTCCGAAAGAGCGAAGAGGGAAGGTCCTATTGAACTGCCTGTTAAATGTTTCCACGACAGCATTCCCTGAGGAGTGACCGAAGAGGTATAGTTCATCCTGTGAACGGTAGAACATTTTCATGATTTTCATGTCAATGGGAAATTCTTGACGAATCACACCGCTGGGATAAAAAAATGTTCCAAGTCTAAGCTCCTGTTGAGCTATATAATAGAGTTCTGCAAAAAAATATTGGTCGGTCAGAAAACTTGCACCGGGCCTGAAGTAACCCTGCTGTTGAATGGAGAATTTTTGTAAACCATTCGGGTCAAAGGCTTTAATATTGCCATCATTGTAAGAAATAAAGTTGAGGTCATTCTGTGACTGAAGGTATTCAAAGCAAGGACTGGCAATTGGACAAAGTCCGGAGATGGAATTAAACAGGCTGCCATTTTCCGCATCGATTATTGAATAATCACCGGATGATCTCCCCAGGATATTTAATTTTTTACTTCTGGAGTTGATAGAGCAGTTAATGTAATCGCCACTTACTGAAGAAAATGCTGAATGGTTGAGGGCGGAATCAAGTGAATAAACATTTACTGAGGAAGAAGGGGTGCAGAGCGCTAAAACCTTTAATCGTTCTAAAGGGATAGCATTTATTTGAATTTCAACTGCTTTTCGTGATGTGTTTTCGCCATCGGAGGCATAAATACTAAGAAGGTAATTTCCACTATCAAGAAAAATATTGCTGATAGGGTATAAGAGATTGATATAAAAGCGGTTGTTCTGTGGATGATAAACAAGAGATGGGCTTACTGAGACCTGGTTTTGATCCAGTAGTTGTATGGAAACCTGTGTCAATTTATTGTCGTCGGAAACCTTGGCTTCAAGAAAAATGGAGTCACTCGCCTGAATGCTTAAAAGTGATGCAGGCTGAAGTATTTCAATTAATGGTTCTTGCCTGTCTTCTTTTTTGCAGTTATATAAAACAGAAGACATTATAAAAAAGGCCAGAATCTTGAATGCATACCTGAAGTATGATCTGCCATTTTCCTGAATATATTTCATAGTCGTAAAATACAAATTTTAATCATTTGGTATGAACCTATTTAGCCTCGAATGTCGGTGATCAGTCATGAATGCAGATCTGAAATTTAGAGCCTTAAATTTAAAGAGGCATAATATTTATTTATGAACAAGCTTTTCGAAAGACATTGATTTAATTAGCTTCGCATCCCTTTCTAAAAATTTATTTAGTGAAGGGATGAGTTTTACACTTCGCAATAAGTATATTTGAATACGATGTCAGAATCTGGAAAGAGCGGAAATCCCGGAGAAGCAATTGCAAGGAAGATTGTAAGTGGCAAGCCTGCTTTCAATACTTTGCAGTCACAACAATTCGGGAAACTGCCTCCACAGGCTTTAGATTTGGAAGAAGCCGTTTTGGGGGCCTTGCTTCTTGAGAAAGATGCCTTGACATCTGTCATTGACATTCTTACTGCTGAAGCATTTTACCGTGATGCGCATAAATTAATTTTTCTGGCTATCCGTCGTCTATTTGATCGATCGGAACCGATAGACATTCTCACAGTGACGAATGAATTGAAGAAAAGCGGGGAATTGGATATTGTCGGTGGTCCGTTTTTCATAACTCAATTAACAAATCGCGTAGCATCTGCTTCAAATATTGAATACCATTCAAGGATCATACTTCAGAAGCATATTCAGCGGGAACTTATCCGTATTTCATCCGAAACAATACGTGATGCTTATGAAGACACCAGTGATGTCTTCCATTTGCTGGATCGCGCAGAAAAGAATTTGTTTGATGTAGCACAAGGAAATATACGCCGGAATTATCAGGCCATGAGTACGATGGTAAGCGAGGCTCACAAGCAAATTGAAGCAGCACGATTACATACCAGTGGTATATCAGGTGTTCAGTCAGGGTTTACCGGATTAGACAGAATTACTTCCGGCTGGCAAAAGTCAGATTTGATCATTATTGCCGCACGTCCCGGTATGGGAAAAACCGCTCTTGTTCTTTCATTAACAAGAAATGCCGCTATCAGTTTTGAACGTCCTGTAGCCGTGTTTTCGCTTGAGATGTCTTCAGTACAGCTCGTGCAAAGAATGATTTCATCGGAGACAGCCATTCCTTCAGATAAATTAAGGAAAGGTGATCTGGATAAAGCAGAGTGGAACAACCTGTTTTCATTGACAGTAAAGCTTTCTGCTGCGCCGATTTATATTGACGATACTCCCGCCTTGTCGATTTTCGATCTTCGTTCAAAGTGTCGTCGTTTAAAAGCTCAGCACAATGTTGAGTTGATCATCATAGATTACCTGCAGCTAATGCGTGCAGAGGTTGATACTAAGTCAGGAAACAGAGAGCAGGAGATCAGTATGATTTCCCGTTCATTGAAGGCCATTGCCAAGGAATTGAATGTTCCGATTATTGCACTTTCTCAGTTGAGTCGTGCCGTTGAAACGCGCGGATCATCCAAACGACCACAGTTGAGTGACCTTCGTGAATCAGGGGCGATTGAACAGGATGCCGATATGGTACTCTTTATTTATCGTCCTGAATATTACGGCCTGGAATTCGATGAAAACAATATGTCCACCAAGGGAATTGCCGAGCTGATTATCGCCAAGCACAGAAATGGTGCATTGGATACGGTTAAACTCAAGTTTATCAATCACCTTGCTAAATTTACTGATCTGGAAGATTCAGGAATGGGTGAGGCTCCGAGCGGAAGTGTGATGGATTATCAAAGTAACCGACTCATCGTAGGGTCAAGAATGAATGAAATGAAAGACTCCGGCGATTCAGGTGAGGATGCACCTTTTTAAATTAGTTTAATTTGCTTCCTGCATTAAGTCAGGCTACAGGTAAATCACCGGTTTTTTCTTCTTCCAGCAATTGCTTTTCATAAAGTTCGGCGTAAACTCCTTTTGCGTTGATGAGAGATTGATGATCTCCTTGTTCAATTATTTTTCCATGGTCAAGAACAATGATCTGATCCGCATGCTTTACTGTTGAAACACGATGACTGATAAAAATAGAGCTTCGGTTTTTCATGAGCTCTTTTAAGTTTGTCAGAATTTTTTCTTCAGTTCGGGTATCAACAGCGCTGAGGCAATCATCGAATAAAAGCAGTGCAGGTTTTTTGATGATGGCACGGGCAATAGACACACGTTGCTTTTGTCCGCCTGAAAGCGTAATTCCCCGCTCTCCCAACTGTGTCTGAAAAGCCTTTGGAAATTCGACGATATTATCATAGATATCGGCTTCTTTGGCTGCCAATTCCACCTTTTCCTTTCTTTCATTTTGAGGGAGAGAATCACTCAAGCCGAAAGCTATATTGTTTTCGATTGTGTCACTGAAGAGAAACATGTCCTGTGGAACAAACCCTATTTGTTTTCTTAGTGAGGTAAGATTCCATGATTGTATGGGTTTCTTGTCGACCAGAATTTCCCCTGAACTTGAATCCATCATTCTAAGAATCAGATTTGCCAGTGTAGACTTTCCTGAACCGGTTCTTCCCAGAATTGCCAGGGAAGATCCCTGTTGGAGAGAGAATGAAATGTTATCGATTGCCTTAATGCCCGAATCTTCATAGACAAAACTTACATTTTTAAATTCTATATTTCCATTTAAGATAGATTCTTCAGAACTTCCGGAAAGAATTTCAGGTTCCAAATGGAGGAATTCGTTTATCCTTTCCTGAGAAGCTGCAGCCCTTTGAATGATAGATGTTACCCATCCGAGTGAAGCAACAGGCCAGGTGAGCAGGTTTACATAAATAATAAACTCGGCAATATTTCCCGGTGTTGCCCTACCTGCAATCACTTCTTGTCCACCTATGAAAACCGTCAACAAAGTACTAAGTCCGACAAGCAGCAACATTAAGGGAAAGAACATAGAGTTCACACGAACAAGTTTCATGTTTCGATCCTTGTAATCTTCGCTTTCAACTTCAAATCGATTTGATGTTGTTTTTTCCTTCACGAAGGATTTTAAAATTCTTATTCCGCTAAAAGCTTCCTGAACAAATGTGCTCAAGTGACTTTGTTGTTCCTGAATTTCCTCACTTCGTTTGTTCATAATATTACTCACGAAATAAATCGAAACAGATAAGAGAGGTAAGGGAGCCAATACGAACAGGGTCAATTTCACATTCACCGAAAGCATGGTTATCATTATGAGTACAAAAAGAATGAAGAGGTTTATACTGTACATGAGTGCCGGGCCAAGGTACATTCTCACTCTGCTCACGTCTTCACTTATTCTGTTCATCAGGTCGCCTGTGTTATTTCTCCGGTAAAAAGACATTGACAGACGTTGATACTGATTGAAAATTTCATTCTTCAAATCAAATTCTATTCTTCTTGAAATCACGATTATGGTTTGTCTCATAAGAAACATGAGTATTCCCCTTAGTATGGCGACGGCAATGATGGCAATAAAAAATATGAAAATTTGGTAGCTGATGGTGTCTATTATTTTCGCTTTTGCTGCTTCGTCACTTAGATCCTGAATCTCTTCGATGACCAAAACCACCTCATCCAGAGACTTTTGCACCACCTGAGCCGGGTATATTGCCCCGAAATTCTGGGCAATGACAAAGAGGGTTCCTAAAAGGAGGAGCCATTTATACTTCAAAAAGTACTTATTAAGGTGAGTTAATGATTTCATAATCAATGCAAAAGGAGCCTGTTTGTTGCAACAGAAAATAACTTTATCTTTGGCGGTCTGCCGTTATTTAAGACGGTAAATTTAAACAAAGCTCAATAACATGATAGAAGTGAAAGATGTAAAAAAGAAGAAATCCAATGATAATTCGGTATTTGGGAATTCTTCTTTTGCGGAGCATGAGCAAGTAATGTTTTGTTACGATAAAGCAACAGGATTAAAAGCAATTATCGCTATTCATGATACTACTTTAGGACCTGCACTCGGAGGTACAAGGATGTGGGCTTACCAGTCCGAGGCCGACGCGCTCACAGATGTTCTCCGCTTAAGCAGAGGAATGACATATAAGGCAGCAATCAGTGGCTTAGGTCTTGGCGGAGGTAAAGCTGTAATATTCGGTGATGCCAAAACAGACAAGACGCCTGAAATGTTTCGTCGCTATGGTCAGTTCATTGAATCATTAAACGGTAAGTATATTACTGCTGAGGATGTAGGTACTTCAACTTCTGATATGGTTGCTGTTCGTGATTCTACGAAATATGTAACCGGTCTACCTGAAACGATGGGTGGTGGTGGTGATCCCTCACCTGTTACGGCCTATGGGGTTTTCATGGGAATGAAAGCAGCTACCAAAGAGTGTTGGGGATCTGACAGTTTAGCCGGAAAGAAAATTGCCATACAAGGAGTAGGGCATGTTGGTGAAAATCTTGTACGTCTTGTTTCCGAAGAAGGAGCTAAGGTTTTTATTACTGATATTAATCAGGAACATCTCCTTTCTATTTCACAAAAATATGCAGCTGAGATCGTTCCTCTTGAAGGAATTTATGATTTGAACGTAGACATCTATGCACCTTGTGCCTTGGGTGCAACATTGAATACTGCCAACATAAAGAGATTGAAATGTAAGGTAATTGCAGGAGCTGCAAATAACCAAATGGCTGATGAGAGTATTCATGGTAAATTGGTTTCTGACAAGGGTATTCTTTATGCTCCCGATTTTCTGATCAATGCCGGTGGATTGATAAATGTGTATTCTGAATTAAAAGGATACGACAGAACCGAGGCGCTCGAGCAGGCAAAAAAGATCTATGATACCACGCTGGAGATTTTCAAGATGGCTAAAGAAGAAGGTATTACTCCGGGAGAAGCAGCGAGAAAGATTGCCGAACTGCGTATCGCAGCGGCAAGAACAGTAGGTGCATAATATTTTTTAAGTCAGATTACATTTCGTTTGAACAAAGACGTTCTTACTATTATACATTATTGAATTTTGATGATATGCTAAGCAGAAGACAGCTCAGGATAAAAGTGTTGCAGAGTCTGTATGCATTTTTTCAGGGAAAGAAATCAGACCTGGCCGGTGCGGAGAGGGAATTATTCCGGAGTATAGATAAAGTAAATGAGCTTTATATTTATTTGCTTTTGTTTCTTCAGGAACTTTCGGAAGCCGATCAGTTAGACGCCGGCGAGTTAGGGCAGAAATTTTATCCTAACAAGGATGAAGTTGAGGCCAAATACCGTTTGCATAGTTTGAAATTCAATGTTGCATTGGCTGCAAGCGATGAATTCAGGCAACAGGTGGCGCACTACCGTTTATCATGGCAGATTCACCAGGATATAATCAGGAAGATATATCTGGACATAAAAAAATCAGAGGAGTATCGTGGATTAATACGAGGAGAGAATGTTAATGAGAAAGACTTTCTTGTTGAGTTGGTGAAAAAATACTTTTTGCAAGTCGAGACTTTGAGTCATCAACTTGAAGAGGAAAATATTTTTTGGCTTGATGATCTGGATTTTATCTGTCATATCATTATTCGGATGATAAAAAGTTTCTACGATAGCGGAAATTTTGCATTATCTCCTCTCTATAAGGACGAAGAAGACGATAAGGAATTTGTAAAAACACTCTTTGCCAAGACTATCCTCAATAATCCCGAGTATGAAGTTGCAATTAGCGAGCGTACGAAGAATTGGGAAGTAGAAAGAATCGCATTGATGGATATATTAATATTGAAGATGGCTTTGGCTGAACTTATACATTTTCCCAATATTCCTGTAAAGGTGAGTATCAATGAATATATAGATATTTCTAAAGAGTATAGTACGCCAAAAAGTAAACAATTTGTGAATGGCGTGATCGATAAATTGGCCATAGATTATAAAGATCAGGGAAAAATTGTGAAGACCGGCCGCGGACTTATCGGATAGTAGGATAAAGTTCTTCAAATAGCACATAAATCTTATCAACTCTACAATTAATCTGAACAATTACAACGATGAAAAGAAAAGAAAGCTCCATCACGTTTCTGCTGATGATGTTTTTGTTTATTGCATGTAGTTCACCTCAGGAAAAACACCCGGGGGTTCCGGATGATGCAATTGACCCTGCTGTAATGGAAAACCCTGCTACGGCATCAGGTTCACAAAACGGTAAAGTACCTCAGTTTGAATTTCAGGATACCGTTCACGACTTTGGTAAAATCATAGACGGAGAAAAAGTATCCTTCGCCTTCCGGTTTAAGAATGTGGGAAACGGAGATTTAATTATTCGTGCAGCAAATGGCAGCTGTGGTTGTACCGTTCCTGAGTGGCCAAAGGACCCGATCAAACCGGGTGGAACCGGAATAATCAATGTAACCTTTGACAGCGAAGGACGCGAAGGAATGCAACATAAATCAGTGACATTGATATCCAATACAATTCCTAATACAAAGGAACTAAAGATTACTGCCGAGGTTCAAAAAGCGAAATAAGCGGTCTTAAGTTTATTCAAATATATAACCAAATAAAAACCAAATCATGTTATCAATTATTTTACAGGCAGCAGCTCCACAAGGCGGAGGTATGATGCAAATGGTATTTCTTGTCGCGATTATCGTAGTATTTTATCTCTTCATGATTCGTCCTCAAATGAAGAAGCAAAAAACAGAACGTAATTTCAGAGAAACGCTGGAGAAAGGCGCTAAAGTTGTGACCATTGGTGGTCTTCATGGTAGAATTGTCGAAGTAAGCGACAGAACATTTCTGATCGAAGTGGATAGTAATGTAAAAGTTCGCGTGGAGAAATCTGCTATTTCCGCAGATGCAACCAAGTCATTAGATCAACCACCGTCAACGGCAAAATAAATGATTACAGGAACCGGTCCAGTACCGGTTCTTTTTTTGTATTATTGGGATTGTACATAGACATCAGCTCTTGAAAGAGGAACAAAAATCTGTTATCCAGACCGAAAAACGCAAGCGTTTCCGGATGAGCCGGAGGCTATCGATTGTTCTGTTTTGTTTTTGTATTGCCACTGTATTTTGGCTTCTGATTGCTTTGTCCAGAGATTACCCGACGAAAGTCACCTTTCCGATAGAGTATACTAATCTGCCCGGAAAAAAAGTAATTGTTAATGACCTGCCTGATTCTATTTCTTTGGATATACAGGCTACCGGATTTCGGATTATGGCTTATAGCTTTACCGAGAAGCGTAAAACCCTGGAGGTAGACGTAGCTGCCAGACTTTTGAGTGGTCGGATGATTCAAAGTGAAGTGATGGCCATGCCAACGAAAGTTTTCGCTTCTGATTTTAACAAACAGTTTGGTCCTGATGTAAAGATATTAGGCTATCAGCCGGATTCTATTGTCTTTTATTTTAGTGATCTGATCATGAAAAGATTCCCGGTAAAACTGGACCTGAATCTGCGATTTGACAAACAATATGACTATGCAGGTGATATTCAAATTCTACCTGATAGTGTGGATGTATCAGGCCCCCCTTCAATAGTAAATTCCCTAAGCTATATTGAAACAGAGATTCTTCGTTTGGATGAGGTAAAATCATCCATCGATACCGATTTGAAATTAAAACAACAGAAAGTTCTTAGTTATAGTTCTAATAAAGTCAGACTCAAAGCTCCGGTTGAGAAATTTACCGAGGGCAGTGTCAGTGTTCGCATTCAGCCCTTGAATGTTCAGACCGGATTTTCTTTGAAAGCTTTTCCTGATAGGGTTCAGGTAAGATATATGGTAGCCTTAAGCCGTTTTAATGAAGTGAAGGATCATATGTTTGATGTTGTTATAAATGCAGATGGCTTGGAGCTTGAACGTCCTGAAAAATTATCAGTGGAGTTAGTCCGCTATCCCACTTTCCTTCGAAGACTAACTGTTGATCCTGAGAAAGTCGACTACATCCTTCGCAAACAATGAAAATTATTGGCATCACAGGAGGTATAGGCAGTGGAAAATCTGTCGTATGTGCTATTTTTAGAACGCTTGGCGTTCCGGTTTATGATGCTGATCAAGAAGCGAAAAAACTGTATGACAAGTATCCTGAATTACTCGAAAAAATTAAAACAGAAGTTTCTGATGAAGTTTTTGATAGAAATGGAAAGCTTGATAAGAAGAAGATGGCAGAGATCGTTTTTTCAGATACGGAGAAATTGAAATTATTAAATTCATTCGTTCATCCCGTTGTTAGGAAGGATTTTTTGAAATGGAGTTCCTTGCAAAGTGATCAGGCATATGTGCTCAAAGAAGCCGCAATCCTTTTTGAAAGTGGAGCATATAAAGACTGTGATCAGATTATCACGGTAGTTTCTCCTGTAGACTTACGTATTCAGCGGGTGAGGGAGAGAGATAGAAAATCACGGACTGATGTTGAGAAAATTATTGAGAACCAATGGAACGATCAGGAAAGGGTGAAGAAGTCAGATTTTATTATTACCAATGATGAGCAGGAAATGCTGATACCGCAGGTCCTTGCAATTCACGATCAGTTAATGAAGGAATATAAGAGAATACAAGAGAACAAAAAGGATTAATTGAATTATGGTGGGAGTGAATAATTTTATTTCTTTAAGCAAAGCCGGATTGTATTGCATTCCCGGCGATTTTTATCTTGATCCTAAAAGAATTGTCCAAACCGCTGTAATATCACATGCTCATGGTGATCATGCGGTTCCCAATAATGTAAATGTTTATTGTACAAAAGGAACCAGGGAGTTAATGGCTATGAGATATAATGCATCAGCCAGATCTGTTTTTCATCTGAAAGAGTATAGAGAGGCTTTTGATATTCGAGGTGTAAAAATCAGCTTTTATCCGGCCGGGCATATATTGGGGAGTGCGCAGATACTTCTAGAGTATAATTCTGAGCGATATTTATATACGGGCGATTTCAAATTGCAGGATGACAATAGTTGCGAAGCCTTTGAGTTTGTCGAATGTGATCATCTGATTACCGAAACGACTTTTGCTGACCCTACTTACGATCATCCTGAACCGATTGCAGAGATTCTTTCATTGAATGAGTTCGATCAGAATGTGGTCATCGGCGCTTATGCAGTAGGGAAGGCGCAGCGAATTACAAAACTATTAGCCGATCATTGCCCTGACAAAATGGTATTTGTCCACAATGGTGTTGCAGCTTTTCATCGTGTATATGAAGAGCATAGCAGGAGTTTGGGAGAGTGGATGCCATACCGCAGACAGGAATTTCTTGACTCAAGGAATGCTGTGTATATTTTGCCTCCGGCACATTTTGCACGTTATTCAAGAAATAAGACTGTACTGAAAATTTTCGCTACCGGCTGGAAAAGATCCTATTATTCCTGCGATCGTATCCTGCGAATCAGTGATCATGCAGATTGGAATGATGTTTTAACATTAGTCAGGAAAACAAAAACCAAGCAGGTTTACACAGTTCATGGTGACGGTTCTCATTTGATTCATCACCTGAAGGATAGTGGAATTGGAATTCGGAAACTTGCCTGATACCTTAAAGCAATCAATTCTTCGGAATTTTTTTGAGCTATCGTTTTTCTTACTATATTTAGTAAAATGAAAATTCTATCAGCAGAACAAATTCGGCAAGTAGACCGATTTACGATTGAACATGATAAAATCTCCTCTCATGATTTGATGGAACGGGCTGCAGGCGCATGTTGTGATTGGATTGAGTGTTATATTCAAAAGGACAAACCAATTTGGATTTTCTGCGGACCGGGCAACAATGGAGGAGATGGATTGGCCATTGCAAGAATACTTTTCAAATCGGCATATACCGTCAAAGTATATTTAACGGGTGTTTTTAAAAACAGGTCAGACGATTTTCTGAAAAATCTGGCGCTGCTAAATGAAATTGATTCTACTTTAATAAATGAACTTGTTTCCGAGAATGATTTCCCTTTCATTCCTGAGAATGTCCTCCTGGTAGATGCATTATTTGGAACAGGTTTATCAAAACCAATCGAAGGATTAACATCGAAATTGATTTCATATTTGAACGAATCTCCCGCGGAAATAATAGCTATCGATTTGCCAAGCGGATTGTTTGCCGATAAGTTACCGGAACCCGATCAGGTAATCATTAAAGCTTCACATACGCTCAGTTTCCAGTTGCCAAAGTTTAGTTTCCTTTTTCCATCCGCTGAACAATTTGTCGGTGAATGGCACATACTTAAAATTGGATTGAACCAACACTTTATTGATGGCTTGAGTTCTGACATGAATTTTCTGACTATAAAGGATATTCAATCATTGATTGTTCCCAGAACCAGATTTTCTCACAAAGGTACTTATGGACATGCTCTGCTCATCAGTGGCAGCAAAGGTAAAATGGGAGCCGCTGTTATGGCATCAAGAGCCTGTTTACGTAGTGGATCGGGCTTGCTGACAGTTCATGTTCCGGCATGTGGATCGGAGATTTTACAAATCTCTGTTCCGGAAGCAATGGTACGGGCTGATAGAAATGAAGAATCCATAAGTGAAGTAGGAGAGATATCGAATTACAGTGCAATTGGCATTGGACCCGGTACCGGAACCGGTGAAGATTTTATTAAAGTACTCGAATCGCTGCTGAAGAATGCTACTTGTCCACTGATTCTTGATGCAGATGCCCTCAACAGTTTGGCACAAAAGACAGAACTATTGGATCTCTTACCTTCTAATTCAATACTAACACCACATGTAAAGGAATTTGAACGGTTAAGTGGAATTTCAAAAAGTGATACTGAGCGCCACGAAAAACAAATTGCCTTCAGCAAAAAGTATAATGTTATTGTGATTTTGAAAGGGGCAAATTCTTGTATTACATATCCGGATGGAAAGATTTATTTTAATTCCACAGGAAATTCCGGAATGGCAAAAGGGGGAAGTGGAGATGTGTTGACAGGAATACTGCTGGGCTTAGTATCTCAGGGCTATTCATCCCTGGATTCATCCTGTATTGGTGTATTTCTACATGGTTTAGCAGGTGATATCGCAAAAGAAAAGCATACTGAGTACGCGATGACTGCAATGGATTTGGTGGAGAGTATGGGGGAGGCTTTTAGAAAAATGATTTGAGTATGTGAACTGTTTAGTAGTGCCGCAGCGCAGAAATTCTTTTATTGTTTGAACGGGGATTTGTGGTATGAACAGGATTTATTGGAACCTGGGAATTCCGGTATCATAATCCTTTATGCTCAAAATTTTTTTTTATTGGAACTTGATCCTAAAGTTTCAGAAAACTTCTGATAAATATTTCTCAATAATCCAAGTCCAGATAATTATTCCGGCAAAACACCTTTTCCTTCTCGAATGAGAATTGGGGCTTGTCCGGTGCAATCAATGACTGTAGAAGGCTCCAGTGAACCCGGACCGCCATCAATAACCAAATCAACCTGTTCGCCGAGTGTGGCTTCAATCTCTTCCGGATCTGAAAGGTAGTCGAGATATTCATCGTCGTTATGTACGGATGTTACCATGAGTGGATTTCCCAGTTCAAGGATCAGTCTTTTCGTGATCGCATTATCAGGTACGCGGATTCCTATAGTTTTTTTATTTGACTTGAAGATTGCGGGTACTTTACTGTTTGCATTTAAGATATAGGTAAAGGGACCCGGCAAAGTATTTTTCATCAAACGAAAAATTTCATTACTGAAAGGCTTGGTGAAATCTGAAATATTACTTAAGTCTGAACATGCAAAGGAGAAATTTGCTTTCTCAAGTTTTATTTTTCTGAAACGACAGATTTTATCTATAGCATCATTGTTATAGATGTCACAGACAAGCGCATAGACAGTGTCTGTTGGAATAATGATAATGCCACCCTCCTTCAAAGTCTTCACCGCCTTATCAATGAACTTGTCATTGATGTTATCAGGATATATTTTCAGGATCATGGTGTAAAGGAGGAACCCTTTTTTCAAAATTTATTTGAAGCAGGCTCTGTAAACTTTTTAGCGTCAGCCAAAAACTTCGCCAATCCGCTATCAGTCAAAGGATGCTTCAGAAGATCAAGGATTGCAGAGAGGGGACAGGTAGCCACATCAGCACCGGCTTCCGCACAACGAACGATGTGCAAAGGGCTGCGAATAGAAGCTGCAAGTACCTGAGTTTTGAAATCATACATGGAATAAATATGTACAATTTGATGGATGAGGTCGATGCCGTCTTGATTGATATCATCAAGGCGTCCCAGAAACGGAGAAACATAAGTAGCTCCGGCTTTTGCGGCAAGAAGAGCCTGTCCTGCGGAAAATACGAGTGTGCAATTGGTCTTGATACCTTTATTGGAGAAATACCTGAGGGCTTTCACCCCTTCACGAATCATCGGAACCTTAACAACAATTTGTTTATGCAGGGATGCAAGCATTTCACCTTCATCAACTATACCGTTATAATCAGTTGAGATCACTTCGGCACTTACATCGCCACTTACTATTTCACATATTTTCACATAGTGCTTAAGGATATTATCGTGTCCGGTAATTCCTTCTTTCGCCATAAGTGAAGGGTTGGTGGTTACTCCATCCAACACTCCGAGGTCTTCAGCTTCTTTAATCTGGTCAAGGTTTGCGGTGTCAACGAAAAATTTCATGGCGAGCTAAGATTTATTATTGTTCTTAAATTGATTGGAATCTTAAATTGTGTAAATATTACCATTTGTTTGGCTCAATTTTAAGCCATAATAAAATAAAAAACGGGTAAGCTGACTATATCGCACCGCTCAACCATTTATCCTTGCTCCGTTCCCGGCCTGGGGAGGTTCATAGGAGCTGGTCGTATAGGACTTACCCGTATGCAAAAGTAAGAATACAAGCTTACATATGAAAATAAATCATGTTTATATTGTTAAAAACTAGGTTTTGAGAGGGTAGGATTTCTTTTTGTCACCTCATGGAATTCATGTAGGTTTGCAAGAAAGCATAAAAAGAACTATGGAAAACCCTCGTACTCAGACCAAACTGGCCATGACATATGGTACTTATTACGGCCTTGCCGGTGTTGTTTCTTTTATGATCTTTTACTTTATGGGGACTGACATTCAATCCCGTGTACCTCAGTATGTTGGATACCTGATTATGGTTTTATTTATTGTCCTGGGTATTAAAGCCTATCGTGATGAAGATTTAGGAGGCTATATATCTTATGGAAAATCCTTGGGAACAGGAACCTTGATTGCCCTTTTTGGAGGAATAATTTCCGGGGCCTTCACCGTAGTATTTTTCACATGGATTGCTCCTGATATGATGGACAATATTATTGCTGCCAGTCAGGAACAGATGCTTGAAGATGGGATGGATGAAAAAAGCATGGAGATGGCATTGGAGTACACACGTAAATTTATGACGCCAATTTGGTTGTTTATCTTTTCCATTCTTGGATCTGCATTTATGGGACTTTTGTTCTCCCTGATAATTTCTGTTTTCATGAAGAAAGATCAAAGTCCCTTTCAATCAAACATTGGTTAAATCGCATCTGTGAATATCTCTGTTGTTATACCGGTATTTAATGAAGAGGAATCTATTCCGGAATTGACGGAGTGGATTGTTCGTGTGATGAAGGCAAACGCATTTAGCTTTGAAGTCATTTTTGTGGATGATGGCAGTAAGGACGATTCATGGAAGATCATTTCAAAAGAATCTTCTAACAATTCTTCCATTAAAGGAATTCGTATGCGTCGCAATTATGGAAAATCCGCTGCCTTGCACGAGGGTTTTGCTGTTGCGAAAGGAGGTGTAGTTATCACCATGGATTCCGATTTACAGGATAGTCCTGATGAAATACCAGGCTTGTACAAAATGATTGTTGAGGAGAGGTTTGATCTTGTATCAGGATGGAAGAAGAAGCGTTATGATCCAATTAGTAAAACGATTCCAACCAAATTATTTAATTGGACAACCCGCAAGATGTCCGGGATTAAAAACTTGCATGATTTTAATTGTGGATTGAAGGCTTACAAGCAAGAAGTCATCAAAAATATTGAAGTGTACGGCGAAATGCATCGTTATATTCCTGTCTTGGCTAAATGGGCAGGCTTTACGAAAATCGGTGAAAAGGTTGTTGAGCATAGGGCCAGAAAATACGGCGTCACAAAATTCGGACTGGAACGATTTGTAAATGGTTTCCTAGATTTATTATCCATCACCTTTGTATCACGTTTTGGAAAGAGACCTATGCATTTGTTCGGCCTCCTGGGTTCCTTGATGTTTATTCTGGGATTCATGGCCGCGTTATACTTAGGACTCAGCAAACTGTATAGCGTGTATTATAATCTTCCTGCACGGTTGATTACAGACCGACCTTCTTTTTATCTTTCCTTGACATGTATGATCATTGGTACACAAATGTTTCTTGCCGGTTTTATCGGGGAGATGATTTCCCGATCAGCTGTCGATCGAAATAAATATGTGATAGGAGAGAAATTAAACATCGAGGAATAATTATTTCGCCCCGAAGATGCTTATCAGAAAAAATATCATTCATTGAAAGTTGTCATTATCGGACCCGCCCATCCACTCCGTGGTGGAATAGCGGATTTTAATGAAGCTCTTTGTACGGGTTTTCTTGATGCCGGTATTCAGGCTGTATTATATTCCTTTTCATTTCAATATCCCTCCTTTTTATTCCCCGGCACTTCCCAATTCACCACAGATAAGGCACCCGGGCATTTGGATATTCATACCAGCATTCATTCCCTGAACCCGCTTTCCTGGAGAGTGACTGCCAAGAAAATAATAGCCGAGAAACCGGATTTTGTTTTGGTGAGGTATTGGCTACCATTTATGGCTCCTGCCTTAGGAACCATTTGCAGGATGATACGCAAGAAAGGGATCAAAGTAATTGCTATTACTGATAATGTTATACCTCACGAGAAACGAATAGGAGATAAGCAGCTGACACAATACTTTCTCAGGTCTTGTGATGGCTTTGTTGTAATGTCGAAGTCGGTTATGGAAGAAGTAAAATCTTTTATTCCGAAAGCAAATGCAATTTTTCTGCCACACCCGGTTTATAATATTTTTGGCGAAGCCCTTTCCAAAGAAGAAGCCAGACGAAAATATTCTTTAAGCTCAACAGAAAAAGTAATTTTATTCTTTGGATTTATTCGTGCCTACAAGGGATTGGATCTTCTTATTGAGGCAATGGCTGATGAGCGTCTTAAACAGATGGGTGTTAAACTTATCGTAGCCGGTGAATTTTATGATGATCCCAAAATGTACAAGGAATTAGTATCCGGATTCAAACTGAATGATCGTGTGCTCTTTCATTCTTCCTACATTCCGAAGGAAGAGGTTAAGTACTATTTCTGTGCAAGCGATATGGTTGTACAACCCTATAGAAGTGCTACACAAAGTGGCATAACACAAATAGCGTATCATTTTGAGAGGCCAATGCTTGTTACACGGGTTGGGGGATTGCCGGAAATTGTACAGGATGGGATAGTTGGTTATGTTACGGGGATCAATCCACTTTCGATAGCTGATGCTGTTGTGAATTTTTATAAACTAAATAAGGAAGAAGAATTTTCCCGGAATGTCCGATCAGAGAAGGAAAGATTTACATGGAAATCCTTTATCAAAGGAATATTAAAAATGTATGATGAAATCACTTAAGTTTTTATTACTGTTTGTTTTTGTTTTTGGAAATTTTTCTGTCTCTAAAGCTGTCTCCGTTCAGCTTAGTGGAACCGTGACTGAATTAAATGGTGATCCGATACCATTTGCCAGTATTTATATAGAAGGAAGTACCAGAGGTACGACGGCAAATATAGAAGGTAAATATTTGTTGGAATTAACACCCGGAGAATATAAAATTGTTTTTCGTTTTATTGGATTTAAGATGAAGTCTGAAAACGTAAGCATTGGGAAAGTGCCGGTCACCCTCAATGTAACGATGCTTCCTGAATCCTATCAATTGGCAGAAGTAAAAATCGTAGCCGGAGCTGAAGATCCTGCTTATGCTATAATTCGTAATGCACAAAAAAAGAGGAAGGATTATTTAAGAGAAGTAGAAGAGTATCAGTGCAATTCATATGTTAAGTCAACGCAAAAATTATTATCCTATCCAAAGAAATTATTTGGCCAGAAAATTGAGATAGATCAATTTGTCGACACAATTACGAATATATTTTACCTGAGTGAATCAGTTTCCAATTTCTCATTTCGTCAGCCTGATCACGTAAAGGAAGAAATGATTTCATCAACGGTTAGCGGTGATCCCAAAGCCTATAGTTTTAATCAGGCTTCCGATATGTTACTTGATTGCTATGAGAATCTCGTGCAAATCGGTAATCTTACACCCCGAGGAATTGTTTCACCTATCTCCGGGTCAGCACTTTTTTACTATGATTATAAGCTGGAAGGGACATTTTTTGAGAATGGGGTGATGATTAATAAAATCAAGCTTATACCGAAAAGGAAGAACGATCCTGTTTTCAATGGTGACATATTTATTATGGATGATAGTTGGCGAATCCACAGTTTGGATCTTATGATAAGCAAAGACCAGCAAATTCAGGTTATCGACACCTTTCGAATCAAGCAGAATTATATTTCAGTCGATAAGGAGAAGTGGATGTTATTCAATACTCAGTATGCATACCATTTTAACATTCTTGGATTTAACGGTAGTGGTATTGTGCTTGGAATTTTTAGTCAATATAACCTGAACCCCGATTTCCCTAAAGGATATTTCGATGGGCAGGTGCTAAAGGTTAATAAGGAATCCAATAAGAGAGACAGCAGCTATTGGGCTGAGAGTCGCCCGGTTCCATTGACTCCGGACGAAAAGACTGATTATACCCGTAAGGACAGCTCCCGTGTAGTTTTCGAATCAAAACAGTATTTAGATTCCATGGATAAGCTTTCCAATAAGTTTAAGATTGCAAATATTTTCAACGGATATAAGCATACCAATTCCTATCAAAATAAATTCTATTCAATATCTTCCTTCATTCAAAATTTGCAATTTAATACCGTTGAAGGCTGGAATACGATGATTGATTACACTTATAGAAAGGAATGGGAAGATCCAATGGTTCGCTCATTTATGCTTAAGCCAAGTGTGCGATATGGATTTTCGAATACACATTGGAACGGAAAAGTGGAGACAGCTTATCACTATAATTCTGATCGGGCATCGGTTTTAAAAATTGAAGGAGGCAGTGATGTTGCGCAGTTCAACGCTAATAATCCAATTAGTCCGATCTTAAATTCTATGTATTCATTATTGGCCAGAAAGAATTATATGAAGATCTATGAAAAACGATATGGCAGAATTGAACATGAATCAGAATTATTTAACGGTTTGAAGCTTGGGCTTGCAAGTGAGTATGCTGATCGAATACCTCTTCGGAATACAAGCACTTATGCAATAGCGAGTACAGGCGATCGAGTATATACTTCTAATGTACCACTCTTTCCACAAAATGATGAGTTGCATTTTCAACGAAATGAATCCTTTAGCATTGAAATTAAATTTAGAGTACGTTTTCGTCAGAAATATATAGACAGGCCTGAGGGTAAATACATTTTGGGTTCCAAGTATCCTCAATTGCAGTTCAGCTATCTGAAGGCAATCCCGGTCTTCGGTTCTGAAGCAGAGTATGATTTGTTGAAAGCATCAGTTTCCGATAATTTCAGAGTGGGATTATTAGGTCGATTGAGTTACCAGGCTTCCGTTGGGAGTTTTGTAAGGAAAGAAAATCTTTATTTCATGGATGCGTATCATTTTAATGGCAATAAAACCTGGTTCACGTCATTTCGTCTGACTGAATTTAGAAATTTGGACTATTATCAATGGAGCACCACAGCCACTTTTTTGGAAGGTCATGCTGAACAGAATTTTGGAGGATTTCTCTTGAATAAAATTCCGCTTATCAGAAAATTGAAATTACAGGAAGTGGCCGGGATACATTATTTCCATACTGAAAGGGCAGGACATTATACAGAGTTGACTCTGGGTGTCGAAAAGCTCAATTTCATTCGTGTTGAGGTATATACATCCTTTGCAGAAGGAAAGAGAGGCAGCTTTGGCATCGTGATCGGCTTAAGGCGAAGTATTGGTCTTTAAAGAGAAAAATTATTCTATTTTTGCCAACGCTAACAAGCCGGTAATTCTCAATTGCCTTTACTTAATATTCTAACACAGCTATGTCGACCAAAACAGTAAAAATAAAAGAGCCAATAAAATACCTCCGATCAACCAACAGAAAGAAAGGTAAGAAATATACGACCTTTTTGCGTGGCTTAATGATTCGTAAGGTTCGTGGAATGGATACCCTGGCAGCTGAATTAAATAAGGAAGCTTTTAAGAAGATAGATTGTTTGGACTGTGCCAATTGTTGCAAGACAATGTCTCCCACTTATACCAAAGTGGATGTGAAACGCATTTCGAAACATGTTGGGATGACATACAATGAGTACTTTGATAAGTATTTGTATAAAGACGAAACAGGAGACATCATGAATAAAAAAACTCCTTGTCAGTTTTTAAAGAAAGATAACAAATGTGCCATTTACCCTGTTCGTCCGAAAGACTGCAGCGGATTCCCTCATACTCAACTGAAGGATTTTAAATTATTCATCACAGGTACCCACAAGCAAAATATCGAGTATTGTCCAATTACGTTGAACATTGTTGAGAGAATGCACGAAATTATTATTGAAAAGGGAAAAACAAATTTGACAGCTAAGGACGCGAAGAGTTAATTTTGCTTTCTGTTTATATCTACAGTATCCCTTAAAGCCACATTAGTGTTTCACAAATTTTCTTGTCAGGCTCTGAGATTCTGATTCGGCCCGGATAAAATAGCATCCTGGTTTAAATGAACTAATGTTAATTTGTCCCTGATCGCTATTTTGAGAAATCTCATCGAACAATAATTTTCCTGCCATATCATATATTTTAATGTCAACAGGATTAGAAGCAGAAAGAGTATATCGCAGGATTTCACTTCCCGGATTATTAATGATTTTCAGTTCAAGTTGGTTCTTCGCAGGAGAAGGGGTGATTCCGACAGATAGACCGGTAGCATCATTTTTATAAACTCCATTACCGTGAGTAAATGCAAGGATTGTTTGATCAGCATAAGAGTAGGCTAAATCAAAAACCATTACCGCATCGGGCAGTCCGAGATTCATTGCGTCCCAATTTAGGCCGGCATCAGCAGATACGAAAACGCCAAGGTCACTGCCTGCATAAATAGTATCAGGGTGCATCAGATCGTGCATGATGCAATGGAAGGGGATATCCGGCAATGCTGTGCTGATATCTGTCCAAGTCTGACCTGAGTTTGTTGACTTGAATAAATGTCCGCTGCCAAATCCTGAGAAGGCTACATACACAATACGGCTGTCTCTGGGGTCAATGGCAATGTCTCTAGGATAACGGTTAGGTAAACCTGCCGACACATTTGTAAACGTGTTTCCACCGTCACCGCTTACTTGCACACTCATGGGTCTGCTGTTAGCCGGGGCTGTACAAATATATAAGGAGTCTGAATAAGTCCATGAAATGGCAATACTCAAGGCTACATTGCCTCCATCCAACAAGCTGTTTTGTGGTGTTGTCCAGCTATCTCCTTTGTCATCGCTTCTGAAAAGGCTATCTGCGGCAGCGTATAATACATTCGGATTTGAGTTGCTTAATGCAAATGGGGCTATGAAGGCTACGTTATTTACCCCTGAAGAAGATGCAGAGTGGTTTAGGATAGGATTGAAGCTAAAGCCTCCATCTACAGATTTATTAATATTCATATACTGTGAGGAACCATAAGCGAAGTCTGTGTTTGTCGGGTCAATTGCATTGAATGAACCATCACCGCCTATCACCGGCAACCACGATTGCGCTCCCAAATATCTGATCGTGTAGTTGTCCTGTAATCCGGAGAGAATCATGCTTGCATCAAGTTTTGCCACGGAACCGATGTATGATTGTGAAGTGATATACCCGTTGGTGCAGGGAAAAAATGTATCGCCAAAATCATAACTACGATATAAGCCTCCGTCAGTGAGTATGTAGATACTACTGGGATTTAAGGGGTTTGAAACGATATCATGTATGTCGGGGTGAACATCATAGGTGTTTGGAAGGATGGAAGGAAAATTTCCGTGCTGATCAGATCTGAAGAGATAAACGCCGCCGAAAAGTACTTTGCTTGAATCATCATCTTTCATACACAATCCTTTGGCATACCAGCCTTGATAGGAAACGATTTCAGTGAGACCTGTGTTTGTGCTCCAGGTAGTTCCTCTGTTATTACTTGAATATATTCCAACCGTGCTGAACAAATCTGCAACCAATGCAATTAATGAATTATGGTTCTGCTTGTTCATTGCCAGCGTGATCCTTCCCGTGTTTGTTGGAAGAGGTAATCCTGAATTTATTCTATTCCAGCTTGTACCTGCATTGGTTGAACGGTAAATTCCGGGGTTCGGACTGGAAACATTGCCGACACCTGCATAAACATAGCTTGTGTCTATAGGATCGAGCAGGATATCCATAACCATTAATTCATTGAGAACCCTTGTCCAGTTGGCTCCGGCATCGTTGGTTTTATAAACGCCTTCTGTTGTAGCAGCATATACAACAGAAGGATTGAGCGGGTTGATTTGTAAATCCCAGATGCCCCTAACCTGTTGATATTGCCAATCCAAACTCGGATTCCAGGTGGTACCCCCATCAATAGATTTTAATATACCTATCCCAACACTGCCCCTGGTTGGCCTTTCAACTAAACCGTTGACAGATGAGCCATACGAATGCATCTCACCGGTACCTATATACATAACGTTAGTATTAAGAGGGTCAATGGCAATACTGCTGATACCCAAAACAGGAAATCCGGTGGGTATAAAAACCCATGCGTTGCTACCCAGTCCGCCTGTGGTCGATTTCCACAAACCGCCTGAAGCTGATCCAAGCCAAATGGTGTTTGTGTCTGCCGGGTCAAAGGCCATTGCCAGCGTTCTGCCACCAATATCATCGGGACCCAGGTTGTACCATGGAGAAACTGCCGAGCTTAGTCTGGAGCTCTTCTGTTTAAAGTTTTCTTTATAAAAATTAAAAGCATTTGTATAGGCAGCCGGAGGAATGTCCTGTTCCGGAAAAGCCCTGCTGTTATTGATAAATTGCATTGATTCCCAGGCACCGCTAAACTGCCCGGAAGAAGTTTTGTGCGTTTTGACTGTAGGATTCTCTTGCTCTTGACTCCAAAAATAGGATGCGACAAGCAAGATGCAAAGCATAATAGAGCCGAGAAATAGTTTTTTATTCATTTTAGTTCTTTGATCAAATATACTGCTTTGTTTCTTTCAATGTGAAAAGCTGTAAAGCTGAGAGGCACCGGTTTGTTAAGCCGGCTACGCTAAAAAATGAATTACTAGCCTTGTTTTTAATTGTATTCCTGAGTGATTTGTATTAATTTGCAGAATATTCCAATTGCAATCGGAATTCCTTCTTGTTAGGGAAATTATTCCGGTGCATTAAGATCAGACATTATGAAGTTTAGACTACTTACAGCGATCTTATTTATTCCATTTTTGGGCATTGCTCAGGATGAGAATTCAAAACCGGAGACTGTTAAAGCGGGATTTGGAGTTAGTGTAGTCCAGGTACAGCCGGAATTCCCGGGTGGGACCGACAGTCTGCAAAGTTTTTTAAAGAGCAATTTACGGTATCCGGATTCTGCTAAATATAACCGGATACAAGGCAGGGTTTATATCGGTTTTCTTGTAGACAAGAAAGGAAAAATCAAGGAGGCAAAGGTATTGAACGGGGTGAATGAATTATTGGATAATGAAGCATTGAGGGTGGTAAAAATGATGCCTGACTGGAAGCCCGGGACGGCAGGAGGAAGTCCTACCAGCGTTCAATATATATTACCGGTAGACTTTATTGTACCGAAAGACAATCAGAATTAGAACAACTTTATTTTAGCTTTTCGACTTTAAAATTTCATCAATGATTTTTTGAAAGAATCAGATAAAAATATTTAAGCCTTCAAATTCGATTTTGCTTTATTCACAAACGAATTTGTATCCAACTCCTCTTACGGAGAAAAAGTATTTAGGGTCTTTAGGATCAGTTTCAAAATATTTCCTGAAGGCAAGAATAAAATTATCCACTGTACGGGTAGATGGATAGATATCATATCCCCAAACGGTTTCTAAAATTTGTTCACGGGAAACCACTTCGTTCTTTCTTTCAATCAGTAGTTTAAGTAAAGCGATCTCTTTTTTCGTGAGTCGGATTTTCGCTTTATCCTTTCCAATAATTTCATAGGTAAGAAAATTTACCTCATTGTCCTTAAATTTAAAGATATCGTTGATTTCCTTTTTCTCGTCCTGGCTAAGGCTTCGTTTTACAAGTACGTTCACACGGAGCAGGAATTCTTCGAGGTTGAACGGCTTTGTCATGTAATCATCAGCGCCACGCTTTAAGCCAAGAATTTTATCTTCACTTGCATTTTTTGCAGAAAGGAATAAGATTGGCACGCTGGAATTGTGCAAACGAATGGCCTCGCAAACAGCATAGCCATCCATTTCCGGAAGCATGACATCGAGAACAACCATGTTGAAGCGTTCCTGTTTAAAAATTTTTACCGCTTCCGTTCCTGTACCTGCAGCAACAACTTTGTAGCCCTCCAGTTCAAGATTGAGTTTGATGGCTTCCTGTAAGTGTTCTTCATCTTCGACAAGCAGAATGCGTACCATAGGAGAATATAAATTTGGATTGTAATTTATTTTGGCTCGTTCCTGAACAAATATAGACATGATCGTATGGTTTTAGATGTTAAGCCCTGTTAATTTTATGAAAAATTAGATGAATTTATAATCTTATTTGTCAGGCTTAAGCAAGATTTTCCGCTTCGAAGATTGAAAGTCCTTATAAATTCGGGAAAATTCGTACTAATTAAAATGTACCTTTGTGGCAATTCCAGATCTATGAGAACAGGTGACCTTACATTTATAACAGAGGATAAATCCTTGCCTGATGAATTGTTGGAAATTGCCAATAAGGTCATCAGGTCAGAACGGATTAGTGTTAACGAGGGCTTAGTATTATACCGTCAGGGTGAGCTTGGATTTCTGGGGGCTCTTGCCAACTTAGTAAGAGAGCGAAAGAATGGAAATAAAACTTTTTTCAATCGCAATTTTCATATAGAGCCAACCAATATATGTGTATTCAGTTGTAACTTTTGTTCTTATTCACGCTTGCTGAAAAATAAGGAAGAAGGCTGGGAGCTAAGTGCTTCAGAAATCCTTGAGAAAGTTAAATCATACGATGGACAAGCGGTTACGGAGGTACACATTGTCGGAGGAGTTCATCCCAAAATGGATCTTTACTATTTTGCCGACATACTGAAGCAGATAAAAGCACATCGACCGGACTTGCACATCAAAGGTTTCACTGCCGTTGAATTGCATTATATGTTTCGTAAAGCGAAGCTAAGCATGGAAGATGGAATGAAATTTATTCATGAAGCCGGTCTTGACTCATTGCCCGGAGGAGGTGCTGAAATTTTTGATGAGGAAATCCGAAATGTTATTTGCCATGATAAATGCAGCTCCGGAGAATGGCTTGAGATTCATCGAATAGCACATTCATTAGGGATGCACAGTAATGCAACCATGCTTTATGGCCACATAGAAAATTATTCTCATCGCATCGATCACATGGATCGGCTACGTAAGATGCAGGATGATACCGGAGGGTTCAATACATTCATCCCGCTTAAATTCCGGAATGGTGACAATGATATGTCACATGTGCCTGAAGTGAGTGTAGTGGAAGACCTGAAAAATTATGCAGTAGCCAGAATTTTCCTTGATAATTTCAATCATGTAAAGGCTTACTGGCCTATGATTGGTCGCAGTACTGCACAGCTTTCGATGGCCTTTGGTGTTGATGATCTTGATGGAACCATCGATGATACCACAAAAATTTATTCAATGGCAGGTGCTGAAGAACAAAATCCAAGTTTGACTACGGCACAACTGGTGGAACTCATCAGACAAGGCGGACGTGAGCCGGTTGAAAGGGACACTCTGTACAATGTGGTTAATGATTACCCGGAAAGTATTGCTGCCCTTTAATTGTTGCCTTAGCTGAAACGGGATTGTTTTTTAAACATCCTTCTGATATTTCACATAATGCCTCCACTTGTCCAAGGTCTCCTGAATATCAGAAGGTAGAGGGCATTCAAAATACATTTTCTCGCCTGTTCGTGGATGCAGGAAGCCTAATGTTTGGGCATGCAAGGCATGACGAGGCAAAATCTTGAAGCAGTTTTCAATGAACTGTTTGTATTTAGTAAAAGTCGTTCCTTTTAATATACGATCACCACCATAGCTGTCATCATTAAAAATGGGATGGCCAATGTATTTCATGTGTACCCTGATTTGATGTGTCCTCCCTGTTTCGAGTTTGCATTCGACCAAAGTGATATAACCAAATCTTTCAATGACTTTATAATGGGTGACAGCATGTTTTCCGTGAGAAGCATCCGGGAAAACATCCATGATTTTTCGGTCTTTCAAATTTCTCCCAACGTGTCCGGTAATTGTCCCTTCATCTTCTTTAAAATCACCCCACACAAGTGCAATGTATTTCCGATCTATCGTGCGGTCAAAAAAAGCTTTGGCCAGAATGGTCATTGACTTTTCAGTTTTAGCTATGACGAGCAGACCTGACGTGTTTTTATCAATTCGGTGCACGAGTCCGGGACGCAGCATGTTTTCATCACGGAATGGAAGTTTTCCAAAATGATAAACAAGAGCATTCATCAATGTTCCTGAATAATTCCCGTAGGCAGGATGTACTACCATTCCTGCTGCTTTATTGATGATAACAAGATCATCATCCTCATAAAATATTTCTATAGGTAAATCTTGCGGAATGAGTTCCGTCTCCCTTACAGGTTCAGGCAAAACCATTTGGATTTGATCCAGAGGCTTAACTTTATAGCTAGACTTTGAAGCTTTTCCATTTACCAAAATACAGCCTGCCTCGCAAGCCTGTTGAATGCGGCTACGTGAAGTTTTTTCGAGTCTGTTCATCAGGTATTTGTCGAGGCGCGTCATTGCCTGACCTTTTTCGACTACCAAATTAAAATGCTCGTACAATTCATCCTGCTCGATGGGATCTATTTCTTCTTCAGTCATCAGGATGTGTTTGGTTAAATAATATATAAGCAGAAGTTTTTTTCAACTCCTGAGCTTGTTTATTGAAGTACTTTTATCTCTCGATTAACAGCTTGCGAGTAGCAGTGGAACTGGATTTAATATTCCTGATTCTGATAAAGTATAATCCTGCTGAATAATCTTCCACATTAACGCTTGTTGAATTTCTGAATTCTCCTTCTGCCAAAATTGAACCCGGGAGATCAATAATTTCAAAACTGAATAATTCATTAGAGGCTCCATCCGCTTGAATCTTTACGAGTGATTTAGCAGGGTTAGGAAAAATGGAAAAGGATTGTATACCATCGTTGACTTCATCGACTGAGACCCAGGTACCGAGGGTATCTCCGAAAATTGGACGAATCATCCAGGAGCCACGTACTTGTGTTTGATACCAGAATCCATCCACATGGTAAAACATTTTTGATCGTGAATCTGTATTTCTATCAAGACCGACTCCATATAGAGTTTGCGGTTCATTTTGTATAATACCTACATATGCAGTGCCGGCAGGAACCGGAAGTAATACATCGAAGAGGTAAGTTGCGAATCCGTTTATGCTATCAACATTGGCCGGTTTCTGGTTGATCATCTTGTAGACAAGGTTATCGGAATTGCTTGTTACATCCACTGAATTCCAGTATGCCAGTTGAAAAAGTTTGGTGTGAACATTTAAGCCAACGGGATTAAAATAGATCTGAACTCCTCTGAGAGTATCTGCCATTTTCACATCAAACTTATAGGCGAGTTTAACATCTGTGTTTCCAGTAATACCATAAGCAACCTCGGCCGAACCATCATCATAGGCATAGTAATTATGAAAGTACTGAGTATGATAACTGGTATCATTGTATGCATTAGAATTAATGCCGGGTTGACTAAAGTATGTCTTGAGCAGGAAGCTCGTACTGTCTACGCCTAGATTTGTTGGAAAACTATAGCTTAGTGGCGTGCTATATTGAATATCGGTATTTGAAGCAGAACCCTGTGTACTGGGAGTAGAAGCAAATTCAATGGAGCCTTGTTCATTTAAAATTTCTGCCACATACGTAATTGAAGTTCCACCATAATTTAAGTTCCTTACAGAGTCAATGATAGAAGGGATCATTGCCGCAGAGGGATTTGCCAGAGAGGCATAATGTTTATAAGGCATTGCACTAAATTCGTTCAGCAGGGAAGGTTTGTTATTTATAAATGCATTATCACGGATCGAATCATTTGCAACGGTATTTTTATTGAGAATGACATAGTCGAGATGCCAGTGATCTCTGTTACCGTTGACAGTAGCTATGTTGTAAAAGCGGAATTGAAATCCTTTGTAAAGAAAAGTATCACCAAGAATTTGAATATTCATTCTGGTAAAGGCGGTGTCAGCTTTTCCTTCCAAAGACCACATATGTATCCAGCTCCCGCTGCTGTCTTTGAATTGCAAAACCAGTGAATCAATGGTCTCCGGAATGTCACCCAATCCCTGAGGTTGATAAAGAAAACTTAACCACACGGTAGTGTTACCCTGCAAGCCACTAAGGTCAATCGGACGAGAGGTAAGATAATCTGCGATGGCATCGGAGGAAGATAAACTGTCATGTGGCCTGCCTGCATAGTCCAGACCATCGAATGTGGCAACGCCTATGGTGAAAGGGCTATCAGCAAATGTTGAATTGATAAAAACATCTCTGTCTTCCCAAAGACTATCGGTAGGGTAGATTCCTCTACGGGAAAAGTCGTCGATGAAAGGAAGAATAAGTGTATCGGATGCAGCTACCCGCTTTGCTCTTTCAGCCGGATTATTCTTTAAGTAGCTTTGAATAGTAGCATTTGTTCTAAGAGGAATTATCTGTTCTTGTGCAAAGAGACAAGCATTCATCATTAATAAAATCAGAATAGAAACCGAGCCAATTTTAATTTTGCAGCGCATTAATTTGATTATTTTCATACAAAAGCGTATTCAGCTATGAATTATTGTAAAAGTAGGCATTATTTACAAGAATTCAGGAGTAGATTGTTAGCAGGGTTATAGTTTCGGACAAGTTCCTGAAAGTTGATTGAAATATTCTCCTCTGACCTGATCGTTATTTTGATATTATTTTAAGCAGCCTTTAAAGGACCTTTTTCTCTTCCGGATAAGTGAAAATTCTTACCTGAGGTAAATGTCTATTGCATCGCCTTGATTCATGTTTGAACTTACTCCGGATTCAGGATCTTGTTTATAAATGAGAGCTTCTTCCTCATCCTTTGTGTTGGGATCAAAAAAGACTTCCCCAAGTATGAGGCCGGAGCCTTTCAGTACAAACATTGCTTCGCTTTTAGTCAAACCTATAAGCATTGGAACAGAAACTTCCGTCGTACCAAGTCCGTCACCCAGTACCAAATCTATTTTAGAACCTTTAAATATTTCCACTCCGGGTTTTATCGTGGAGCCTTTATAATGTTGCTCGAGTACAGCATTTTTTGCCAGATCAGGTTCATAGCTAAGTTGTCCGACCTTTAAGCCAAATGTCTGCAGAATTGCTTCAGCCTGTCTGTAAGAAACGTCAATTAGATTAGGCATTTTTACTTTAGGAGGAGAGGCGGAGTTAACGGTAAGGTAAATCGTACGTCCTTCCTTAACATTAGACTCCGGGGCGGGATCCTGTTCCAGAATAGTCCCACCTGGTTTAGAGCCATCGAAAAGCGAATCAACGACTTGAAACTTCAAACTTTTTTCAGCTAAAAAAGTATCAAGTTCGGCTAAATCCATTCCACGCAAATTTGGCACGGCTATACTTTCTCCATGATGTGTGATTTTTCCCATCCATGCATACACGAGATAAATCGATAGTATACAAAGCAGGAATGCGATAAGCACATTGATGAAGAAAACTTTACTCTTTAAAAACTTAACTAAATTTGACATAGATACAATTAGAGAGTGCCTGCAGGTTGTTTTTTCTTTTTAATCCCGTATTCCAGAATTTTATCAATAAATTCATATGGTTTGTAACCTGCAATCGCACTTTGGTGAAAGATACATGTCGCAGGAGTCATTCCCGGAAGTGAATTTACTTCAATAAAAATCACTTCTACTTTTCCATTATTGAAGATGCGTACAAAGGCATCTATTCTGGCATAGCCTTCTATATTCAGGACTTCTGCAGCTTTTTTGAATTCAGCTTTGACAATGTCTGATATTCTCTGTCTTTCTTTGTCATCACTTGCGTAACGAGCCGGAGTGATATTTTGACCTTCTCCTGCAAGAAATTTTTCTTCTAATGAAAGCACATCACCTTCAGACAAAGCTTCTGATGCTTCAAAGATTTCATAAACACGATGTCCTTCCTCATTCACTCGGGTTAATAGTCCTCCTGTTATTTCCAGAAAATGTGAGGCATCCTTTCTTTCAATCAATTCTTCAATAAGGAACTGCTGCTTTCGTGGAAATTCTTCTTTGATTTTGAGCTGCAGAAGGCTTGCTTCTGCTTCGCTCAAATCTTCCTGGTTACGAAAAATTAGTTCAGCAAATGCACAAAGTTCTTTCTCGTTTTTGATTTTTTTAACAGCACTGCTGCATCCGTCATCAACCGGCTTGGCAATAAGCGGGAAGGAAAAGTTTTTCAGAATCGATTTGACAAATGAATCTTTGTCAGAACTCCAATCTGTACTGTTGACCAATGCATGTCTTGCAATATGAAAACCATGTTGGAAGAGCTTTTCATTAGTCTCAAATTTATTGATCGTCATCCGTGACGATTCAATACCTGAACCATTATAAGGCAGGCCAACTGATTCGAGATTTAATTGTAGAGCACCGTCTTCTCCCGGACGACCATGTAATGCAATAAAGACAACATCAGAAATTTCTGCCAAATCATGAAAGCTCAGTTCGCGGGGTTCAAGTACATTATCAGCAGCCGTATATTTTTGTGTAATGCTTTCACATTCCTGCATGATGCTACTCACTATATTATGGACTGAGTAATTAAACACTTTTTCTTTTATGTCGTCCGCATTGTCTTTCAACATCAGATTCACCGGAATCTGAAAGAGTTTGAAATGATTAGCATCGCCTGTGAGAAATACAGGAATTGGTTCGTATTTGACCGAGGAAGAAAGTTTTTCATAGACATTTCTGCCACTTTCTACAGAGATGTGTCTTTCGGAAGAGTAGCCTCCCATGATCACAGCTACACGGATACGACGGCTTGATTCTTTCCTTAGTGATATTAATCCTTTGTCCACTGTTTTAAGAAGAGATGGGAGTGAGAGCACATTTCCCATGTCGTTCATTCGTTCTGCCAATGAAGTCCGGAGAATAAAGGAAAGGAACTGCGATGGATTCAACCCGATCTCAGCAGCCTGATGAAAGAAAAAGGATGAAGGCATCATGCCGGAAGTCGTATTCGGATCATTTAAAAATACCTTTCCTTCCGGGCTGATAAATCCGTCTATTCTTGCGTAAACATTGAATTGCAAAGAAAGAAACAGGCGTTCACATTCTTTTCTGATTTTCTGAATTTGCTCATCAGGTAAATGTATCGGTGTAATTTTTCTTGATAAACCGGGCAGGTACTTCGAGCGATAATCAAATAACTCTTTTCCTTTTCTTATTTCGGTAGGAGGCAAGGCCACAGGCGTTCCATCTTCCCTTCGAATGACAATGCAGGAAAATTCCTTTCCTTCAATAAATCCTTCTATAACAACTTCGGTCTCGGCATCGCATGCTTCCAATACCAGGTAACTTGTGTCATTGCTGAGAAAATGGTTTGCTTGTTTTAAAATTTGTTCCGGATGATAAAGCAATTCAGCTTTACCTTCATGGTGCAGAAGTAAGGGACAACCAATGCCATCGCGGATGTCGGTGATCTTTCTTATTTTTTCTACCTTTTCATCTTCATTCAACTTGCTCCAATCTGACGAAGAAAGCTTGTGAATAAAGAAAGCTTTATTCATTGCATCTTCAAACCGGGCCGGATTACTCTCATGTAAAATTGTTATTCCTATGGAAGAACCCTGATGTGCGGATTTTACCACACATGGGAATCCAATTTCATTTTTTACCGTATTGTAAATTGTTGTTTGGTGGTTTTGGTTCAGCCATTCTGTTCTGTGAACAGATAAAAAGGAAGGAGTGGCGAAAGAATATTCCTTCATCAACTTTTTCTGTATGGCTTTATTAATTCCTACGGAAGAAGAATAGATACCGGATCCTGAGTAAGGAATTCCAAGGAATTCCAGCATTCCCTGAACTCTGCCATCCTCACCGAATGGACCATGTAAACAAAGAAATGCGAAATCTATATGATCTCTTAATTTCTCAAGCGGAATTCTTTTTCCGGAATGTTCGAATAAACTTTCCTGTTCCTTGATGCTTAGCTTGCCAAGACTTTCCGCATAGACCTGAAATTCATTAACGGATTCAGGGAGAGCGGAGGAAGGAGGGTAAAAATCCCTGATACTTCCTTTGTAGATGTACTCCCAGTTGAGGAGAATAAAATTTCCGAAGCTGTCGACAAAAAGTGGAACAGCCTCAAACAAGGATTTGTTGAGATTGTCATATACAGTTCGGCCTCCTGCGAAAGAGATCTCTCTCTCTCTGGAATTTCCACCAAAAACAATACCTACACGAATTTTCATATTGTTAAACAGAAAAATAATTCTGTAGTGCAATTTACGGAATTAGGGCTTGTGAGAAGCCCATTTTTCTCTGACTTTTCAGGCCGGTTTGTTCAAAAGTAGGCAGCTTTAAGGCTTCATCCCGAGGTTATACATCAGGAATGAAAAGTTGTCTGTTTGCTCATCAATTTGCTTGGCGACAGGTTTGCTTGATCCCAACGCTGTGGAGCTTGCATGCCCTGTGTTTATATCAATTCGAATAAGTTGAGGATTTGGACCTTTGTATTTTTCCTGCAACGTTGCAATGAACTTGAATGAGTGTGCAGGTACAACACGGTCGTCATGGTCACCGGTTGTAACCAGAGTAGCAGGGTAATTCACCCCTTCCTTTAAATTATGCAAAGGGGAATAGCCGAGAAGATTTCGAAAATTAACTTCATCCTCACTTGATCCGTAATCACCTTTCCAGGCCCATCCAATAGTGAAGGTGTGATAACGCAGCATATCCATAACGCCAACCACAGGCAGGGCTACTTTAAACAGATCAGGACGCTGAGTCATGATAGCGCCTACAAGCAGTCCACCATTTGATCTGCCTTGCATGCCGAGTTTAGAGGGATTGGTATACTTTTCTTTGATCAGGTACTCAGCAGCTGCTATGAAATCATCGAAGACATTTTGCTTCTTGAGTTTTGTGCCGGCTTCATGCCACGCTTCACCATATTCACCACCGCCACGGATATTGGCCAGTGCGAATACTCCACCATTTTCTAAAAATACCAGTCGTTCAATTTTAAAGATTGGCGGTTGAGGCAAATTAAAACCGCCATAAGCATAGAGTAATGTCGGGTTATTGGCATCGAGGGTTATTCCTTTTTTGTGGACAATAAACATTGGAACCTTTGTGCCATCTTTGCTTGGATAAAAAACCTGCTTTGTCTCGTAATCATCACTCTTAAAATCAAGGCTTGGTTTGAAATAAACTTTTTGTTCCTTGGTTTGAAGATTGAAACTGTAAATTGTTGATGGAGCAGTAAAAGTGGTTAAGGAATAAAACATCAGCTGATCTTTAACAGAGGAAGAAAGCTGATCAACGGTTCCCAGTGTTTCCAAAGGAACCTCCATAATAAATTGGCCTTTTCTGCTATAAAGTTTTAGCACTGACTTTGCATCTTTCATGTATTTGGCAATAAGTACATTGTCGCCTGTGTAAACGGCTTCAAGGACATCTTCGCTTTGCGGAATAATTGTTTTCCATGGTATTTCAGGACGAAGCGGATCCATCATGAGCAATTCATATTTAGGGGCGTTTTTGTTTGTCAGTATAAAAAGTTTAGAACTGTCATTTCCTATAACTGCATATTCATTTTCAAATCCTTCTACGATAGAGATGAAATCAGAATTAATATTACGAAGATCTTTTACTCTCAGATCATTTCCATGTGATCCTTCTGATCCGCTGATAATCAGATAACGCTCATCATCGGTGGTGCCGGCGACAAAGTTTCTGAGAGGGTTAGCAGTATCCTGATAGGTGAGAATATCGTACTTCTGCGGGTTGCCCACCGAATGATAATAGATTTTATGGAATTTGTTTTTGCCTTTCAACACATCCGATTCATCCGGAGCATCGTATCGGGAATAATAAAAGCCACTGCCTTTCCAAGCGATGCCTGAAAATTTCACCCATTCAATTTTGTCATTGGATTGAATGCCGGTGATGGTATTCATCACATTGATTTGTTGCCAGTCACTTCCGGCACTTGAGCTTGAATAGGCCAGGTATCTTCCGTCAGCGGAAACGGATACGTTTGAAACATTCACAGTACCATCTGTCGATAATTTATTGGGATCTAAAAAGGGTTCAGGTTTTGATCCCGGTCCACTTCGAAGAATGTTCAGGACAAATTGATTTTGCAGACCGTCATTTGTGTGAACAAAATAATTATTCCCTGCTTTAAATGGTACAGACCATTTTGGAAAATTCCACAATTGAGTAAGTCGACTTTTTATTTTATCCCGGAATGGAATTGTGGATAGATATTCCTCAGTGACTTTATTTTCTGCCTGAACAAATTTCAGTGTTGCCTCCGAATTATCATCCTCCAGCCATCTGTAGCGATCAGCTACTTTAGTTCCGAAATAGGTGTCGACCTGATCTACTTTTTCTACCTTAGGGTATTGAAGAACCTGGGCAAAGGAACAATTTGCGACTAAAAGACCTGATAACAGGGAGAAAACGGCTTTTTTCATGATTTTTGGTTAAGACTCGATTTTAAGATAGCGAAGCTAACAATACCCATGATTGAATCAAAAAAGATTCGAAATTTAACTAAAATTAAGGTTTTTATCGAATTTTTTTGACCTTGATTTTTGATAATGTATTCACATCTTCTTTTGGATCGTTCACCACCGAAAAACGAATATTGACAAAATTGTAAATTCAGCAAGGCCATATATGCTTAATTTTACGGCTGTTGAATAAGTTCTTTCATTTTGTAATTCTTGAAATTTTGATTTTAAATATTTCAAGCGCAGGTGCGAAATATCTGGTTATTGTGCGAATCCCCTCATTCCTCAAAGAAACTCCAGAACTTTTCGGTAACGGTTGGTTTGCAAGTCTCTTGTGTTTCCATACTTGATTTTTGATTGACCGTTACCATCTTCCTGCCTTGATCATTTAATCTCAGGTTTTGTTTAGGTGAATATGTTCGAAACCCTTCCTTCCCCGGAAGGGTTTTGGCGTTTATAGGCATATACAATAAGATGATTGATGGCCTCTGCCGGCCATTGCTGTATGGAGCATTGAGGACATGATTTCAAAACAAGCTCACCGTCGTTTGCCCAAAACATTGTGTCGCTTACCATTTAAAAATCACTTGAAGCCAATTAATCTTGTGAAAGCAACCGTCGCATGATATAATTGATAAACAAATCTTATATTATGTCATACTATGAATTTAATTCTGCGGGATTCACACCACGTGATGACAAGCAGGTCAATTTATTCGAGGATTTTAAAAAGTTCCGATCAATTTTTGGCACACCGCCAAAGATCGCTTACTTAAGATCACTGGCAAGAACACGACCATACACCAGGACAGTTTATCCTCCGGGTTGGAGATTCCAATAATCGACCGGCCATAAAAAGAAAGGACCCCGGCTATGAACCGGGGCCTTTCCAAACACACCATGAAAAAGCAAACGCACTTTCTTTAATAGACAATACTTACGTGGCCTACCCACTCAGAGTACTTTCCATCAATTCCAATACCTCTGATTTTGTAGACATAGGTATCTTGTTGACATTTTTCTCCATGGTAATATCCGTTCCAATTACCTTCCAGTCCTTCCCAATTAGTTAATAGTAATCCCCAACGGTCAAATATCCATACCTGAATGTTCGTCATATTTGTAAAATATGGTCTGAACAAATCATTATGACCATCACCATTCGGTGTAAAACAGTTTGGTGCAAAAAGAGTAGAGCGTGGTCTGATTTCTATGCGTCTCATGATTGTATCTCTGCAACCATAAGAGTTAACTGTGATCAGCTGTGCAGTATAGACACCTGTATCAGCAAATGTATGGACAGGATTCAAATCGGTGTATGTTGAAGTTCCATCACCAAAATTCCATACATAGGATGAATAATTTTGTGATAAGTTGGTGAAATGAACAGTTGGATTTACGTCATCACCAATCAATGGATCAGCTGTAAAGTCGGCTACAGGTTGTGAGTAAACACGAACTGCAGCATTTTGAGTGTAACTTGCCTGGCATCCCATGTCAGTTACAACACTAAGACTGATATTGTAAATTCCTCCCTGTGTAAATGTATGCTGAGCATTTTCGTCTGTCGAAACTGCTCCATCACCAAAATTCCATAACCATCCGCTGATGGTTCCGCTGCTCACGACAGAATTACTCTGGAAACCGGCACTGATCGGTGCACATCCTTGAGCTCCTGCACTAAAACTTACGCTTGGGTTAGGATGTACGATGATATCAGCTGTGCTGCTATTCACACAACCCTGATCGGAAACCGCATTTAAACTAACCGTATAGTTTCCGGGTGACGAATACAGGTGACTTGGATGTATTTGTGAGGCGGTAGCACCATCACCGAAATCCCAGGAATACGATTGAATGGCTCCGCTCAGGATAGAAGACTGGTTTGTAAATGTTGTATTTGAATTAAGGCAAACATTGTTTCCGGCAAATGTTACAGCAGGATTTGGATACACAATTAATCTTTTCAATTGTGTATCAGAACATCCGAAACCGGAAGTGGCTGTGAGAGTTACATCATAAGTTCCGGGCTGACTAAAGTTAAAGGTGAGTGCGGAGTCTGTCGAAGTGAAGCCATTTCCCAGATCCCACAAATAGCTCACAGTGGTTCCTGTATTGTTTATGGTTGAATTGATAAACTGCACAGGGTTTCCTTCACAAACATTCGCACTTTGAATTCTGGAAACAGGACGGTCGTAGATGGATACTGAGTCCTGGTATGGGCTGCTACAACCAAATGAGCTTGTGGTTGTAAGTGAAACATTATACTGTCCGGTTTGAGAATATAAATGAGTCGGATTACCTTCTGTTGAAGTGGTATTGTCACCAAAATTCCACATCCACGAAGTGATATGACCATCCTGAGAATAAGAGTTATCATCAAAACGTGTTAAGGCTCCATAGCAAACATCCGGTGCAGCAAACATCGTTGTCGGTGGTGTGTAGACTCTTGACATTCTTGTTGATTGACTCTCACATCCGTTGACTGATGTTATGGTAAGTACAGTAGTGAATATTCCTGAACTTGTAAATGTATGTGTTGGATTCGCTTGTGTTGATTGTGATCCATCACTGAAAGACCATAGGCTGGAGTATGAAATTCCACCCGATACACTTGACTGGTTAATGAATGAACTTCCATTTCCCAAACAAACATTCGAAGAAATAAATGCAGCTGCCGGATTGGGAAATATATTCACGTTTGCTACGAAGCCGGCTGTACAACCCTGTGCAGAAGTAACAGTCAGACGTACGGGGTAGGACCCTTCGGTATTGTAGATGTGAACAGGCTCGTCAGAAGATGAACTTGTACCATCCCCGAAATCCCACAGCCAATTATTAATTACTCCACTGCTTATGCTGCTGGTGCTTAAAAATTCAACAGGAGATCCTGCACAAACATCAACTGCTGTAAAATTGGCTGATGGTTCCGGATAAATGATCAAGTCATGTTGTGTAGTATCCTTACACCCACGATCTGAAGTGGCAATCAGATTTATCTGATAAGTCCCGTCAGACACATAAGTATGTGAAGGATTGGTTGAATTTGAGCTTGAGTTGTCACCAAAGTTCCAGTAGTAATTTGTAATGGAACCTGACGAAACTGATGAAAGGTTGTTGAATGCAACAGATGTATTTACGCAAGCCGGTGATGTTGAGAAATCAGAAGCAGGAATTGGATGTACTATAGCTAATCCATTCTTCATGGAAGTACAACCAAGGCTTGAAGTGATATTCAAGCTTACGATGTATGATCCATCCGATGTATAGGAATGAGCAGGATTTGAAGCTGAAGAGGTGTTTCCATCACCAAAATTCCAGCTATAGAATAAGATAGATCCTGATCCCGCAACAGAAGTATTGGTAAACTGAATTGGCGTATTGGCACATTCATTTCCGTTACTGAAATTAGCTGTCGGCAATTTATGGATTTGAATGCTGCGTTGCGTTGAATCCACACAACCGCGATCAGAAATTACAATCAGGCTTGTTTGATAGGTTCCATCGCCGGCATAAAGATGACTGGTTGAATTCCCTGTGCCTGAAGTAGCATCACCGAAATTCCAGTTCCATGTAGTAATGGTTCCGCTGCTTACCGTGGAAGCATCAGTAAATACAGAATTTATTCCGGCACAAACAGCCGGGCTGCTAAACGATGCAGTAGGGCGTGGATAAATGTCAATATTTCTTGATGCAGTTGTACTACATCCGCTTGCACTTGTAACGCTTAGTGTTACTGTGTATGTTCCGGATGCACTGTATGCATGACTTGGCTGCTCCACATTGGAGAATGAGGTGTCACCAAAATCCCAGTTATAGCTTTGAATTGTGCCGGATGAAATTGACGAAAGATTGTTGAAGCTTATAGCGGTTCCTTCACATGCTGAAGAAGCTGTGAAATCTGTTACCGGATTTGGGTTGACATTAAGAATGTGCATCAAGGTTCCTGTGCAACCGTTCGCGTCAGTAATTGTTACAGAATAATTTCCGGCTGTCGAAACAGAAATTGAGGAGGCTGTTGATCCGTTCGACCAACTATACGTACTTCCGGGATTTCCTGCCAGAAGTGTAGCACTTCCACCATCACAAATTGAACTCGTCACCGGAGTGGAATTGAGTGAGTTTCCTAATGTCACTGTGGAAGTTCCCATGGCAGGACAACCATTAGGGCTTGTAACAACAACAGTATAGATTCCTGAATCGCTAACATTTATTGATTGAGAGGTTTCACCTGTTGACCATGCAAAGGTTGACCCCGGATTTCCTGCATCCAAAGTTGTACTAAAGCCGGGACAAATAAAAGTAGGCGACAAATTCACAACAGGGACAGGATTTACAGTTACAATCACTGTATCTCTTCTTACACAACCACTTGCACTTGTTCCCGTAACAATATATGTAGTGTTTACCGAAGGACTTACATAAATAGTCGAAGTGGTAGCCGCACCCGGATTCCAGGAATATGCATTCGCTCCTGATGCAACCAGATCGGTTGTTGATCCTACACAGATAGCTTTATCCGGTCCTGCACTAACATTCGGGAGAGGATTTACAGTAACATTTGCAGTATCGGTAGCCACACAACCATTAGCATCTGTTCCGGTGACGAAGTATGTTGTGTTGGATATTGGGTTGACAGATATAGAAGAAGTTGTATAACCACCGGGACTCCAAACGTAACTAAGTGCACCTGATGCCGTCAGGGAAGCGGAAGAGCCGGTGCATAAGATCCTATCCGGTCCGGCTGAAACTGCAGGAAGATTGTTCACAATCACATTCACCATGTCATTTGCCGTACAAGAATTGGCATCTGTAACTCTAACAGTATAGGTAGTATTGGATGAAGGACTTACTGTAATGTTTGATGCAGTTGTTCCTCCCGGACTCCATAGATAGCTGATACCACCGCTTGCAGTTAGACCGGCTGAATTACCATTACAAATTGTTTGATCTGCACCTGCATTGGCAACTGGATTTGTATTTACAACAACCGGCTTCACAACTGTATCAGTACATCCGAAACCGGAAGTAGCGATGAATCTTACCGTATAGGTTCCTGCTGCAGCATAACTGTGACTCGGCGAACTTTGATTTGAAGTATACGTGTCTCCAAAATCCCATGAGTAAGTTGTGATTGAACCTGTAGGTATCGTTGAACTGTTACCGAAAACTGTAGCGGAACCTGCACAAACAGGTGCTGCATTGAAATCGGCAGTTGGCAGAGGATTGATGGTAATGGTTCTTGAAACAGTATTGGAACATCCACCTGCAGTTGTGACCGTAAGACTTACATTAAAGTTTCCGGAAGTTGCATATAAATGAGATGGATTTTGTGAGGAGGAGCTGGCTCCATCTCCAAAGTTCCATGCATAGGTTGTTATAATCCCACCGGAAATTGTCGATGTATTTGTAAAAGCCAATGCTGATCCCTGGCAAGCTGAACCATTGCTGAAGTTTGCAACAGGAAGTGGATTAACGGTAACCGGATTAGTAATGGTATGACTGCAACCATCAGCACTGATAACCGTTAGTGTCACGTTATATGTCCCCGGTGTTGTATATATATGGGTAGGATTTTGAAGCGATGATGTTGCGGTATCACCAAAATCCCATGACCAGTCGATGATAATTCCGGATGAAATACTTGAAAGATCTGTAAACGATGTAACGTTTCCTGCGCAGGCAGAATTGGTTGTGAAGTTTGCCACAGGAATTGGATTCACCACCGCATTGACGGATATCGATCCGGTGCATCCGGAATTATCATCTACTTGTACGCCGTAAGTTCCGGATGAATAAACAGTAATGCTCTGACTTGTTTGTCCTGTGCTCCATAAATAGCTCATCCCCGGATACCCTGCATCAAGAATTGCACTGTCACCCTGACAAAATGCAACGTCATCAAGGCTGATGTTAATGGCAGTTCCCATAGTTACATTTGAAGATGCCGTAGCAACACAACCAAATGAACTTGTTACTGTCACGGTATATGTCCCGCCGGTAGAAATACTGATGGTTCTTGTCGTATCCCCGTTAGGCGTCCAAACATAAGAACTTGCATTGACTCCTGCGTCAAGCGTTAAGGTAGAACCGTTACACAAGAACATGTTCTGCAAGGTGAGTACCGGAGGATTGTGAACAATAACACGTACCGTATCTCTTCCGGAGCAACCGCTTCCGTTAGTAACAGTAACAATATAGGAAGTAGTACTTCCCGGGTTTACGGTAATGGATGAATTTGTACTTCCTCCGGGAGACCAACTATAAGTTCCGCCACCGCTTGCGGTCAGTGTTGCACCGGATCCTGCGCAAATATTCTGATCAGCACCTGCGACTGCAGTAGGAAGAGAATTTACGTTCACACGAACAATGTCACTTGCTGTACAACCATTTGCATCGGTACCTACGACTGTATAATTTGTTGATGAAGTTGGATTGACTGTTATAGTACTGTTGGTTGAACCACCCGGGGTCCATGTGTATGAGTTTGCTCCACCGGCAGTAAGTGTAACTGCTGATCCGGAACAACTCGCCACATCAGGTCCGGCATTTACCGTAGGAAGAGGGAGTACCGCGACCCAGACCGTATCCCGGTTAATACAACCGTTTGCATTTCCAACGGTCACTACATAGGACGTAGAACTTCCGGGATTAACTGTTATAGAAGCATTCGTTGATCCTCCCGGTATCCAGGTGTAATTTGTTCCGCCACTTGCTGTCAGCGTTACACTTGATCCGGAACAAATTGTTCTGTCCGCACCCGCATTTGCTACAGGAAGTGGATTGACAGTGACAAGCTGAACGACAGTATCCAGGCATCCATTAGCATTTCCTGCAATGAGTGTAACTGTATAGGACCCAACTGTACCATAAGTATGAGTTGGGTTTTGGAGAGTAGATGTAGAACCATCACCAAAATTCCAATTCCATGAAGTAATGGTACCCGGAGGTGTGCTCTGATCTGTAAAGCTTACGGCTGATCCTACACATGTATTTCCATAGCTAAATGCAGCCACAGGAGGATTAGCAATAACTATTTGATGCACAACTGTGTCAAAACAACCCAGCGTATTCTCAATAATCAGGCTCACATTATATGTTCCTGCACCGGGAAAAAGATGACTTGGATTTTGTAGTGTTGACGAAGTTCCATCTCCAAAATTCCAGTTCCAGCTCCAGATAATTCCACCTGGTGTGGTAGACTGATCCGTAAAATTTACAGGAATATTAATACATGTAGTAGGAGAGTTAGTGAATTGAGCAACCGGAATAAAGGGCATAGTTACAACAACAGTATCTGTCGCACTGCAAACACCATCATTTGCAGTAACCCAATAGGTGCCGGCACCAACAGTAATCCATTGTGAAGTGGAGCCATTGCTCCATAAATAAGTATAGCTGCCACTTCCGCCACTGGCATTTGCACTGAGTGTAGCAAAGTCACTGCATGCAATCTGTTCATCGGGACCGGCATTTACAGTTATTCCAATAACATTTACGGTGTAGGAGTAAATCTGACTTCCATAGTATGGACATGCATCATCTCTGACACGCACAGTAAAAATATTTGAACTACCGATATCGCTATTGCCTGGCGTCCAGCAAAAAGTTCCGGTAGGGCGCGGGTCAACATTGCTATTAAATGATGCCCCGGAAATTCCTCCATCCCAATTTACCTGAAGATTTTGACCTCCGTCAGGATCTAAAGAAAAGATGTCGAAGCAAGTTTCTTCATTGGCACAAACAGTTATCGAGAAGTCGTTTGTCCCATTTATACCTGTCAAAGAAGGAAGATTGTTTGCGCAATTCATTACCGTCAGTTGCAAGTCACGTTCAACACTGCCAATTAACACACCGTTCCTGTATTCTTTAACGAGTACAGCCATTACGGTAACCTCAAGATTTTGCGGATTTAAACAGATATCTCCTGTTGCTGAATTAAAAGACGTAGCTGGAAGTGAGTTTAAGGGATTCGCTGCATTATAAGGAGCCATGTAACTTACATTGGCTACCGCTGTTTGCTTCGGCGTAATTAATTCATAAACCAATGAGTCTCCATCGGGATCATAAGCACCGTGATTAAAACAGTATTGTTGTCCTACACATAAAAATGGTACCGGCTTATTTGCAAATACAGGTGAACTGTTACACGGAGTAATAACATTGTTTAAAGTTGAATAGATATAGAATGTACTTGTTCCTGGATTATTAATAGTGGTAATGGCTGCATTTCTGCAACATAATGAATAACTAAAAACCCAGTCGGTACATTGTGCAGGCAAGGTGATGATCCCATCATAAACCCATTCCTGAATACCTGTGAATGATCCTCCATTACATGTAGTTACCGAACTTGAGCAGGCCGGAGTAACCTCCTGACCGGTTCCCGGACGCGGGTAGGTTGTAACACCAAGACTTTGTCCGCAACTTGCCGAGCTGATAGTTACGTAAGGACTTGCCGGGGCGGCGATACCGATACAATCTCTGTAAAACGAAACAGTAATTTTGTAGGTATTTCCCCCAAGACATTCGTAGGTGAGGTCGGCTCCCATAGTATGACTGGCAGATGCCGGGCTTGTGAACAGCGCCGTCATAAAAAGGGCAAGAATAACCGTACACCTCAGTTGTAGTTTTTGTGTCATGTTAATTTGTTTCAAAAAGAGACCTGAATTGGACTGTTGATACTCTTTTATTAACTTCTATAAAACTACACCCCTGAGGAGGGAAAGAATTTTAATTAAGGTGAGTCAATACGTTTTGTAAGATTTTGACCTTTTCTATGACTCAATTTTTTAAGCATTGCCAAAAAGAGCTGCTAAGGCCTGATTTTATTTTTCGACGATGTCTGTTCGGAATAAAGGGATGAAAGGCCGGACACATGTTTGGTATCAATTTGGTCCAGTATGTGCTTTTAGTTCAATTTTCAACTTATTTTACAGTTTCAATCCCGATTCTATCAATTTTTTAATACATTTGCGCCTCAAAATCAGGGTTATTTCAGCTATTGAAAAGCCCGGATTTCAGACAATTTTTAGTGTCAGGATCTAACAATCAGTTGAAATGAATTTTGGAATTCCTCATTCCATTATGATTAGCTCAAGTCGAAATTCACTTAATTTGATGATCCTTTCTAAACCAGACTTCACTGTATCGATAATTTTGATCAAATACTTGCAAATTTCTTTATCGAGACTCTCCCTGTTTACTCCAAATAATTTCCGCACATATGCTTCTTGAAATATTCTCTGCTGAAGGGATGATTGGCCTAGTTACTCTGATCATGCTTGAAATTGTATTGGGAATCGACAATATAATTTTCATAGCTATTCTTTGCAGTTACTTACCTCAAAAGGAGCAGGGACGCGCCAGAACAATCGGCTTAATGATGGCCATGGTGTTCAGGGTTCTGCTCTTATTGGGAATATCATGGCTTGTGCATCTTACCGATCCGCTTTTTTATCTCGGTATGCTTGCACCAAGTGGCAGGGATTTAATTCTGTTTGCCGGAGGTGTTTTCCTCGTGTATAAAACAGTCAGAGAGATTTATCATAAACTTCGATCTCATGATGAAAAGACCGGCAAGCCGATTGAAAAGAAGCTTACAGTCACTCAGGCAATAGTTCAAATTGCCATCATTGACATTATTTTCTCATTTGATTCTATTCTAACTGCTGTCGGACTGAGTCGGGATCTTACTGTAATGATTACAGCCGTTGTAATCTCAATGATTGTTATGCTTTTATTCGCGCCTCATGTGAGTAACTTCATCAATAAATACCCAACGCTGAAAATGCTTGCATTGGCCTTCCTTGTTTGCATAGGAGGATTATTGATTATTGAGAGTTTCCATTTTCATATTGAGAAGAGCTATATCTATTTTGCAATGGCTTTCTCATTGCTTGTAGAATTATTAAATATCAGGATGCGTAAATTGGATTTAAAACAAGAGTAAGCTTTAGTTTTCTCGCCCTGATTTTATTTGAGCACCATGATCATTTTTCTAACCGGATATATGGGAAGCGGTAAGTCTAAAACGGGCGAATTGCTTGCCCGTAAGCTAGGCTATGATTTTTTAGATACCGATGAACTCATCGAAATGAGTCAAGGGAAGTCAATCAAAAGAATTTTTCAGGATTCTGGAGAAGAATATTTCCGACACATCGAAATGGAAACCTTGCATTCTTTAGGCGAAAAAAAAAATGTAGTAGTAGCCACAGGTGGAGGTCTTCCCTGTTTTTCTAATAATATGGAATGGATCAATGCTCATGGCATTTCCGTTTATTTTAAAGTTCCTGTTGCTATGCTCATTCAACGCCTTTTAAATGATCGGGGTGAAAGACCTTTATTGCAGAGTTTGACCGAAGCTGAGCTTGCAGAAAAGGTGAGAAAGCAAATGGAGTCAAGGGAGGAGTATTACCTGGCATCAAAAATAGTTTTCGATATTGCTCATCAGAATCTGAACGTTCTGATCAGGGAAATATCCGCTTATTGATACCCATCAGGAAAGGATAGCCCTGGCTTTATCACTTTCAAATTTTACAGAAACATGCTCCTGCATTGTTGTGCTCAAGGTTAATCCTGAAAAATCAATAGCAATCGGAAAGCGTCTATGGTTTCTGTCAACCAGGACTACCGTTCTTACTTTTTTTATATCAGCATTAAGAAAAGGTTTTAGAGCATACATCATGGTTTTTCCGGAATTCAAAACATCGTCAACCAATACAATTACTTTCCCGTTTAATTCCTCCCTTCGCATCGAGATCACAATTTCCTGTTCAACCTGACTTTTCTTGTCGATGTGAACTTCAACCAATTTAATCGAAAGTCCTGATATTTTTTTTAGAATTTCTGCCAGCCGTTCAGCCACTAGGTATCCGTTTTTGATAATTCCTGCCAAAATAATTTCCGACTCAGAAATATTGTCTTCATAAATTTGATAAGCCAGTCGATTAAGCCTGTGCTCAATTTCTTTCTGGTCGAGAAGCAGAGTAGGAGAATGTTCCGTCATGTCTGAACTTATTAATTATTTTTTCTTTTCCTGAAATTGAATTGCAATCTTGTGGATTTCCGTATGCGGATCTAATTGGAAGTGAGACGTCCGGCCGAATAAAAATATTTCAGATAATAAGGTTCATCGAGGTCACTTACTATTACGCCCAGGCTTGTACTTGAGTGTGCAAATTTATTTTTACCGAGATAGACTCCTACATGAGATATTTTCCCCTTTCGAATTTTGAAAAAGACAAGGTCGCCTTCACGGAGATCTTTTTTATCAATTTTATTTGTTTTTTTATGCAAGTCCCTGGAGCTGCCTTGCAAATTGATGTTGTATGAATCCTTTAATAATTGACAAACAAGTCCTGAACAATCAATTCCACTTTTTGTATTGCCCGCATATTTGTAAGGTGTTCCCATCCATTTTGAAACATTATCATATAAGAGAGGATTGATTACATAATTTAAATCATAGCCAAGTAAATTGGAATAGATGAAGCACCATTCCAGCTGCTGTTGCTCAGGATCTGAATCGGGTTTTAAATTTCTTTGAGCACTGGCATTAATAGCTGAAACAAGTATCAGTGAAACCCAAATCAAACACAGATTATATCGGTGCGATGCACCTGATTTGCTATGAATCATTTTCATTTCTGCAATTTAATAAAATTACATTTTCTACATGAGTCGTTTGCGGAAACATATCCACAGGTTGAATGAAACTTACCGTATATTTTTCACTCAATAATTCAATATCTCTGGCTTGCGTTGATGGATTGCATGAGATATAAACAATTCTGGAGGGAAAATATTCTGCCATTTTCATGACTGCTTCGGGATGCATGCCTGATCGGGGTGGATCTGTTATTATCACATCGGGTTTTCCATGTTCAGCTATAAACTCAGCGTTCAGGGTTTTATTCAGGTCACCGGAAAAGAAAGCTGTATTTTTTATTCCATTAAAACGTGAATTTTCTTTGGCGTCTTCAATAGCATCAGGTACGTTATCGATGCCGATTACTTTTTTTGCATTACGGGCAATGAAATTGGCAATGGTACCTGTACCTGTGTATAAATCGTAAACAAGTTCATTTCCGGTCAGGCCTGCAAAATTACGGGCAATTTTATAAAGTTCAAATGCTTGTGTAGAATTTGTTTGGTAGAATGATTTGGCTGATATTTTAAATTTCAATCCTTCCATCTCCTCATAAATATGACCTCTTCCATGGAAAATATTCACCGGAAGATCGAAGATGGTTGAATTTCGCTTCGGGTTGATGATGTATAACAGAGATGTCAATTGGGGAAAGGATTTTACGAGATGATTTAGAAGCAGATTTCTTTCCGATTCAAGATCATCCTTGAAAACAATTATCAACATCCATTCACCGGTGGAGGTGGAACGAAAAATTACATCTCTCAAAAAACCCTCCTGTTCCATTACATCGAAAAAACGAAAACCATTTTCAATGGAGAATCGTTTTATTTCGTTGCGGATCTGATTGCTCAACTCATCTTGCAAATAGCACTTGTCGATGTTAAGTATCTTGTCAAATCGTCCGGGTACATGAAAGCCTATTACATCTTCCTTCATTGGAATACCTGAGCTAAGTTCTTCTCTTGTAAGCCATCGTTTATCAGAACAGGAGAAATCAAGACGGTTTCTGTAAAAGTATTGACTCGCTGAGCCAAGAATAGGAGAGATTTGCGGATCAGGAATTTTACCGATACGCTTTAAGACTTCTTCGACCTGTCTTTGTTTGTAGAGTAATTGTTTCTCATATTTGAGGTGTTGCCATCTGCATCCACCACAGGTTCCAAAATGCGAACAAACAGGTTCAACACGATCCGGCGAGGCTTCTACTAGTCGTACGACTCTTGCTTCTTTGTACTTCTTCTTTTTTCTGTAAACATGTACGTCAGCAACATCGCCGGGCACGGCACCTTCGACAAAGACAACCATCTTGTCGACCCGCCCGACTCCATGACCGTTTTCAGCAGTGTCGGTGATGCTTACATTCTCCAGTAAAAACTCGTTTTCTTTAGATTCCATTTGAATGCGAATGTAGCATTGATATATCAAATACCGAAGAAAGTATATGAATGGAAAGGCTTGAACTTATTGGTTTTAGCTGTTTGCATTACGTATATTTGCCACTTATTCGATTATTATGAAGCAGATCATTACTGATAAGAGTTCTACCGAGGCAGCAATTGAGAAAGAGGAGCGTTATGGTGCACATAATTATCACCCTTTACCGGTTGTTCTGGAAAGGGCTGAGGGGGTTTATGTGTGGGATGTGGAAGGCAAGCGTTATTTTGATTTTTTGTCTGCTTATTCTGCACTGAATCAGGGACATAATCATCCAAAAATAATTGCAGCTTTGATTGAACAGGCGAGCAGGTTGAGTCTGACTTCAAGGGCTTTTTATAATAATTGCCTGGGAGAATATGAAGAATACATCACCAAGTTTTTTGGTTACGATAAAGTACTTCCTATGAATTCCGGTGCAGAAGCTGTTGAAACAGCTATGAAACTATGTCGTCGCTGGTCATATGACAAGAAGGGAATTGCTGACAATGAAGCCAAAATTATTGTCTGTGAAGGAAATTTTCACGGAAGAACGATTACAATAATTTCTGCTTCGACGGATCCGGATTCCTATGGCAGGTTTGGTCCGATGACACCCGGTTTTATTAAAATTCCTTACAATGATCTTGCTGCATTGGAGAAGGCATTGCAGGATACTAAAGTTGCCGGATTTTTAGTTGAGCCCATTCAAGGAGAAGCAGGAGTAATTATACCTGATGATGGGTTCATCAGCGCTGCAGCGGCATTGTGTAAAAAGCATAATGTTTTATTTCTGGCTGATGAAATTCAATGCGGACTAGGTCGCACCGGAAAAATGCTTGCATGCGATCATGAAAATGTTCGTCCGGATATTTTAATTCTGGGTAAAGCTTTATCAGGTGGACTGCTTCCTGTATCAGCCGTTCTTGCAGATGATGAAATCATGCTGTGTATAAAGCCCGGTGAGCATGGAAGTACATATGGAGGCAATCCTTTAGCTGCTCGCGTTGCAACTGTTTCCCTAGAAGTTTTAAAGTCGGAAAAACTTGCCGAGAATGCTGAGAAACTTGGAGTAATTCTTCTCGCTGAACTTAAAAGCATCAAGCATGAAATGATTGAATTGGTTCGGGGTAAAGGATTGTTTTGTGCAATGGTTATCAGGCCGTATAAAGGAAAAGATGCCTGGGAACTTTGCCTGGCTTTAAAGGAGAATGGACTTCTTGCAAAACCAACGCACGGTAATATTATTCGATTTGCCCCTCCATTAATTATGACTGAAGTTCAGCTGAAAGAATGCATCGACATCATTAAAAAAACAGTTGCTGCTTTCTGAGTTGAATAAATGATCAGTTTTCTGATTTCAGTTTTGCATACTCAAGGGCAATGCGTGAACCAACCATTGCATTGTTTTTTACGAGTGCAATATTTGCTTCTAGACTCTTTCCCGCAGTAATCTCAGCCATATTTTTTAAAATGAATGGGGTCATTTTTTTACCTGTAACGCCATTCTCTTCGGCTAATGAAATTACTTTTTGTATATATTTTTCTATCTCATGGTGTGGAAAATCATATTCCGGTGGTAGGGGATTAGCAATAAGAATTGCACCCTCTATACCAAGATCCCATTTCGTTTTTGCCATAATTGCAATGTCTTTCAATGAATCCAATCGCAATGGACTTTGAAAGGAACTCTTAGCTGAATAAAAACTCGGGAACTCATCTTGTCCGATGCTAAGTACCGGGACTCCCAGTGTTTCCAATACTTCCAGGGTGAGGCCGATATCCAATATGGATTTGACACCTGCAGAAATAATGGCCACATTTGTCCGGGACATCTCTGTGAGATCCGCAGAAATATCCATGGTTTTTTGTGCGTCACGATGAACTCCACCGATACCACCTGTAACGAAGAAATTTATACCGGCAATGGAGGCAATGCGCATGGTTGCAGCAACGGTGGTAGCACCATCATATTTTCTTGCTAGCACATAGGGAAGATCTCTTATGCTGACCTTCCAGACATTTTCTTTTTTTGCTAATGATTCCAGTTGGCTCGAATTTAAACCGACTTGTATCTTTCCATTAAGGACAGCGATGGTTGCAGGGATTGCGCCTTCTTTTCGAACAAGCAATTCGACAGCTTCTGCAGTTTGCACATTTTTCGGGTATGGCATCCCATGAGCAATTATAGTTGATTCAAGGGCAACAACTGCTTTGCCTGATGACAGTGCTTCCTGAACCTCTTCGCTGATATTGATAGTTGTTGGGATGGCTGTTGTTCTTTTCATCTTGAATTAAATTTTCATTAAATATGATTGCAAGAGTTCGGGTGAAAGATCATCACGCACAGCGCCTTCTGTTTCAAGAATAGCAGCAGCCGATGCGTGTCCGGTTTTCATGCATGTTAAGGGATCTTTTCCCTGTAAGTAAGCATGTATCCATCCAGCAGTTGCAGCATCGCCGGCACCTGTTGTGTCTTTAATACTTACGGAGGGAGCATTTAAATGCCAGATACTTGTCCCATCCGAAAGTATTGATCCTTCCTCAGCCATGCTCAGCCAAACATATCGTATTTCGTTTTGATGCAAACGGGCAATGCGCTCTTCGATTGAGTTTTGTTCACTCCCGAAGACTTGTATCTCTTCGAAGTTAGGCTTAACCATTAGGATCTCTCCGGGTAGTGATCTAAGTAATCTTTCAGATTTTGCAACAGATACCGTTTCAATTACCAATGGTAAATTATAACTTGAACAAAAGGAAATAAGCCACTTCAATGAGTCGGTATTTAAATTACAGTCTGCCAGTACCAGTTGAGCGGATTTGATAACATCTGATCTTTGTGCAAGAAAATCAATGTCTAATCGGCTGTTTATTTCTGCAGCTGCAGCACCAATTGTTAGTTCACCTTCAGGTGAGAGGATCGAAGCATATGTACCTGTTGATTCAGAACAGGTTTCTGAATACTTGAGACTTGTTCCGGCTTTTTGACAGATACCTTTCAACCAATTTCCATCGGCATCATTTCCAAACAAACTTAATAACTCAACATTATTTCCCAGAAGAGCCAGGTGATGGGCGATGTTCCTGACAACACCACCCGGAGTGCGGAATAATTGAGCCGGATTTGATGTATGAAGCTGAGGTTTATTAATAAGCCGGAAGTTGAGGTCAACCAGGGAGGTTCCAATGCAAATAATTCCGGTTGAAGATGGAGCTTGTACCATCATCAAGCGTCTATTCCGGAAGCATTAAGTTCCTTCTTAATTTCCTTGCAGTGTAATTTAACATCACTTGCAAAGGAAGTATTTTTAAGTTCAGAAGAGGAAATCTTTTGAAGCCCTGCCTGAATAGATGCAGCCATGTCTTCCATTTGTCCAGCTTTATGTCTTGTTTGATTTACCAGGCCTTTTACATAAAATCCAAGCGTGGCAATTCGATGCTGCAGTTTCATTGATTCTTTGTTTTCCTTGAGCTGACTGCGGATATTGATTAATTTTAATGCAGACCGAACGAGTATCAAGGCAAAAAGTGTGCTTAGGGCAATGATGATAAAAGAAAAATATTTCTTGAAATTGATTCGTTTACTCACAAGCAAATCATTGTCAATTTGTAATTCCTGAACCTGATTCTGTAGATTCATCAGTTCCGTTCCGTCATTGGTTCTGCGTTCTTCTATATTCTTTTTTGTGCTGTCGATACTGTTTATAAATTTCCGTGCTAGGGACTCCTGCTTGAAAGTCATACACTTTGAATAGACAGCATAGGCCTGACTATAATGGTTATTCGCAATGTATTGCTCAGCGATTGTTTTATATGTTTCAATCAACAAATCATCCTGATCTGCCGGAAGGTTATTTTCAAGCATGCGCAGACGAATCATTAATCTGTCTAAGGTTTCAGGTTTGACGAATTGAGTTTTAGCGGCAGCATTAATTTCACTAAGATTATAATTATCTTGTGCATAGAGTGTGGCAACCTGAAAAACAAGAAGCAACAAGAAGAGAATAGAAGATATATTTTTTTTGCCCATCATGATAAAAAGAATTTAATGTAAATATCCGTTCCGTCTCCGGCTATGCTTTCCAGTTTCAGTTCGCTCTTATGAGGCTCGCCTACTATTTTTAAACTGTCTGTCAATCCTAGTCCTGCGCTTTTTTCTGCAGTACGTAAGGAATAGAATTCCTGCATCACCTTATCAATATGTTCCTTAGGAATCCCATCGCCATTATCACGGATTCTGATTTGTAAAAATCGTGGCAGGATTCGGGTACTTACCACAATTTTTGGCTGATAGCCTTTAACTCCTTCGTCATACTTAGCTCTTAGGGCCATGAGTGAGTTGCTGAGGATATTCAGCAACAGAGCATTGATTGCCTCCGGTATCACATTAATTTTCGGAAGATTTTTTTCAAGGTCTTTTGAAATTGAAAGCACCTCCGGTGGAATAATAAATGATCCGCCACGCATAGCAATTTCTACTGCAGTATCGCAAATGGAATTGATGTCAACCGTTTGTTTCTCAGACGAGGGATCAGATTCAAGAGAAGCAAGGTATGATGAAATGCGAAGTTCAGTTCCTGCCTGGTGTTCGAATGCTTTTATTTCTTCAGCAATTTTTTTTGTGACTTCCGGCTCAATTCCGGTCAATAAATTGTTGCTTCCTTGAAAGTTTTGTGATAAACTTTCCGCACTACGATTGATTTTTTCCAGAGAAGGTTTGATTTTTTTGTTTGTCAAAATGTATTTCTTGCCAAAATCTGTCCGCGTGGTTTGGCTTGCAAGTTTGGCGCTGCTTTCTTCGAGCAATTTTCCTTGCCTGCGAAGATGTCTTTTTCTGAGCTGCAGTAAAATAATAATGATAACAAACCAGGCTGCAAAGGCAATCCCTGCTTTTCGGATCAATTGGTTGTAACGGTTCTGATTGGTGAATTTTGCTTTGGTTAATTCATCGATGCTAAGTCTTTTGGCAGCAAGCTCATCAGATCTCCCGCCTGTGGATTGTCTGTATTCCAGTTCCAACAGTTTTATCGAATCCTTGATTTCAAGAGCACTGAATGAGTCCAGTAATTTATCGAAGCTATTCAGGTCGTCTATAGCATAACGATTGAGATTTTGTCCGGCTTTAGCCTGCGCTTTCTCAAGTAATGTATTCAATTCAGCTCGATGAGTTGGATTGAGTACACCCGGAGGATCAATGGCTGCGTGAACAGGGGATGCTCCCAAAACAAGCAGGAGCAACAAGGTGAAAGAGGGGAGAATATGTAGTCGGATATTACTGAGCATGATAAATTTAATCGGTGAACTAAAGTACTGTCCTTAGTACTACGATTAGTAATGTGGCAAGGAAATTATCAACGAGGGATTGTGTATGATTTTCTGATGCTATTGCTTAAGTACTTGTTTTCAGTAACATGAACACAAATTCATTTTCGACACAGATTATAGGACGAAATCCTGCCATCAATTCATATAAAAAGTATATATTTCATAACGATTTCTGAGGCTGTTCAGTCCATCTGTTCGAATATGTTTAACAGGCACTTTTTATTCAAATCCGGTCTTCTCCTTGGATATATTTTTCTGGGGATCATTATCATTTATTTCGTATTCAGAGGACTTTTATTAAACTGGATAATAGCCAAAGTGGAGAAGAAGTTCAAAGCTGACTATAAGATGGATTTGACAATTGCTGAGAATGGTTTTGAAGGTATCTCCACGCTTTCACTTAAAAACATTCGATTGGCTCAAGAAGATCAGTCGCCTGTTTTTACAGCAAGTTCCCTTCAGATTGAACCCAGCTTATCATCACTCTTGATCGGAGACATCCGCATTAAGTCTTTTTATTTAAGCAATTCACTTTTGTATTTATCGGGTAAGAAGGACTCTTGCAATTATTGTGCGTTCTTACAAAAAGACAGCACAAAAAATGTGGAACGTGTAGCTAATGATCTCGTTCCTTCTTCTAATTATTCCGCTATGTTAAATAGTCTATTGAGAAAGGCTTTTAATCTCGCACCACAGCAGGCCGAAATAAAAAATTTGCAGATTGCTTATGTAAATGACACGATTTTAGAACGCATACACATACCTTTTTATAAAGCTGACAAGGAACGTATTGAAGGAACGGTGAAGGATGTAAAATCAAATTTCCAATGGCAATGGGAGGGAACCTTTTCACAAAGAGATGAGACATTTGATATTACATTTTATCCTCTTTCTGAAGACAGACAAAGCATTCCACTCCTAAGTTCATTCTTTGGTTTGGATTGTAGTATGGATTCCTTGCATCTGGCCTTGTCAGGATTGCATTATGGAGGTGGAAGACTTGATTTGAGTGGCCATTTCTCAACCGAAAATTTCCGGGTTTTCCATAAGCGGATTTCGCAGGACACGGTGAAGTTCGCACACATGGTTTTTGACTCGAGGGTTACAGTAGATAAGAATTCCATTGCTCTTGACAGTTCATCCGGTCTCATCCTGAATAGTATCCGGGTCGAACCGTATATACGCCTCGAGAATAGTAAGTCGAAGATTATTGATTTGAAAATACATACTCAACCAACTGAGGCGACTGATTTTTTCTATTCTTTACCTGAAGGGATGTTTGAAGTCGTCCGGGATGTGGAAGCTGATGGAACTCTTGAATACATATTAAATTTTCACTTTGATTCCGATCAGCCTGATAGTGTCGTGTTCAAGTCTGAATTGAAAAAATCCGGATTCCGCCTGACAAAATTCGGCGATGGAAACCTTGCTAAAATCAGAGGGCCGTTTCGCCATTCGGTATATGAGAATGACAGGTTGTTTAGAACATTTGAGGTTGGTCCGGAGAATCCATATTTTACAGTGCTTGATTCTATTTCTCCCTTGTTTCAGGCTGCAGTGCTGACTTCCGAAGATGGAAATTTTTATTTTCATGGAGGCTTTAATGAAGAAGCTTTTCGGAAATCAATAGCAGCTAATTTTAAAGCAGGCCGTTTTCAGCGTGGCGGAAGTACAATCAGCATGCAGTTGGTAAAGAATGTATATCTCACCCGTACAAAGACTATTGCCAGAAAAGCGGAAGAAGCGCTTATTGTATGGCTTCTTGAGTCTAACAGAATTGTATCAAAGGCGAGAATGTTTGAAGTGTACCTGAATATTGTCGAATTAGGTCTCGGTATTTATGGAGTAGCTGAGGCAGCTGAGTTTTACTTTGGAAAACGCCCGGCACAGCTTGATCTGGCTGAGAGCATCTTTCTGGCGAGTTTGCTTCCTCATCCGAAATGGTACCGTTCCAGCTTCGACACAAGTGGCAACTTAAAACCTCACCTGAGTGATTATTACAGAATTGTCTCGCAATTTATGCTCAAGAAAAATCTGATCAGCCAGGAACAGTTTGACGAATTGAAACCCGAAATAATATTGAATGGTCCTGCGAGAGATAAAATAATTCGAATTGATTCAACTCTGACAGAAGCTCAGCCGGAATAGAAAGTGAAAAATGTTGTGTAGGAATTAAATCGCTATCATGCACTCATGTTCAGTTGCTCAATCTTGGCGACCAGCTTCTCGAATTCATGTTTACCGGCAAAGCTGTTTTTCATATTCTGTAAAAAATCACCTGCCTGTCTGAGGTAAAAACTTCGCACTCTGCAAAATTCCTCTTCATTTGTGTCACCGTTTTCAATTGCCATCGCTTTTAGATCATCACCGATATCACAGAGAAAAATGCGGCAACTTAATTCCAGCAATGCATAGAAAAATAGTACTTCCTGCATCTCAAAAGAAATAATTTCACCCGGTTCGAATTGCCAGGTATGGACTTCAAAATCTTCCAGTTGGACGTCTTCTATAACATCCAAACGCATAGCCTCCCGGATAAGCGTATAATGAGGATGAATGAGTATAAATTTACCTGCAGCGATGCTGATATTTACCAGCTGCTTGAATTCACGGGTTACCGGAACACTTAACTTATCGCCATATAGAATTAATGGGGGCATAATGATTTTAATGATTCTTATTACAAATATAATGTGGATTTGGTTGCTATCCTTCTATTAAAATATTTTTTATTTAAAACTATTTTCTTACATTCCTTATTATCTTTGTAAAGGATAAAATAAATGTAACCTTTATGCTGGGATTGAAATTACCCACAGACCCGAGATGGGTAAACATAGTTGAGAAGAATTTACCCGAAATTCTTACGGATCATGCCTATTGTGAACAGAAAGCTGCTACCAATTCTATTAACCTTATCGTGAATTATCCGGACATTCCGGAGATTGTTGATGCGATGCTTGAACTGGCAAGAGAAGAGCTTTCGCATTTTCAAATGGTTCATGATAAAATAAAGGAACGCAACCTGGTCCTGGGAAGGGAAAGAAGAGATGAGTATGTTTTTGAATTAAACACCTTCATTCGCAAAGGACATTCCAGAGAAATAGTTTTAGCCGACAGACTTTTATTTTCAGCACTTGTTGAAGCAAGGAGTTGTGAGCGTTTCAAAGTTCTAAGCGAAAATATAAGTGATCCTGACCTGCGTGAATTTTATAGAGGGTTAATGGTAAGTGAAGCTAATCATTACACACTTTTTATTTCACTCGCCCGCAAATACGCAAAAGGCGTGGATATCGATAAACGATGGCAGGAGTTTTTAGATTTTGAAGCAAGTATTATCAGCAAGTTTGGCAAGAAAGAGACCATACATGGTTGAGTATATTGCTTAGCTATCCTGTATTTAACAGCATTTACATTTGATTCAGGTGCCAGTTCAAAGCCTATTTATTCCCGTTCAGCTACTTCTATGCTCTAATAGCTTTTTTAGTGACTAGTTTTAGTATCTAATTTAAAAATCGAAGCTTATGAAAAAATCATACAAATCAATATTACTAATTTTCAGCTTGTCGCTACTGAGTGGTTTTAGTCAGGCAACTATCCACAGCATTACGGTAGAAGATTTTGCCTTCAGACCTGCAAACTTGAATGTGCTGGTTGGAGATACAATTATATGGAGTTGGATCAGTGGTGAACATACCACTACATCAGACATTATACCTGCCGGTGCTGATTCATGGGATATGATCGTCGATTTTTCAACAGCCGATTTCAATTACATAGTGACAGTACCCGGTACCTATACTTATTACTGTATACCGCATCAAAGCATGGGAATGACAGGAAGCTTCGTTGCCAGTGGAACAACTGCCATTGATCAATCAGCTTCATCTTCCATTCGATTCTCCGTTTTTCAGAATTCTGATAAAAATTCATTGATATTGAAAGGAGGGGAAGCATTAGAGCAAGCTGCCGAATTCAGACTCATGGATCTCAGCGGCAAAACGGTGTTCGCAAAGTCGTCAATCGAAATCAAGAATGGTTCAAGAGTGGAATTGTATACCGGAACATTGACCGGCGGAATTTACCTTGCAGAATTACGTTCAGCGAATAGAAGAGAAGTAAAGCGGATTATTATAAACTGAAAAATCGAATACTAAATTGTTTTGTGTTTTTATTTTGGTTTTGTGTGAAAAAGGCCTGATTCTTTCTATTGAATCAGGCTCTTTTTTCTTATCGTACATCACCTTCTTCATATACCCTGATCAAATCTTTCCACTCTGCCGGAACTTCTATTGATTTTTGTAAATCATAATCAAAAGCTACCATTACGGTGCTGGCATCAGAGAGCAGCACTTCTTTTCCATTTTCTATCTTGATAATCCTGTACTGCAAATCAAAACTTTTTGTTCCCATTCTACTGCAATGTGTATATACATGCACATCGTCTTTCATGTGGATAGGAAAAATGAAATCAACCGTAGCTTTGGCCAGTATAATTCCTTTTTTTGACCAGTTGTAATTCCAGCCTACAATATCACTGAAATATTCGATTCTTGCCTGCTCAACATATGTCAGGTAACATGCATTATTCACGTGATTAAATGCATCGAGATCAGAGAAACGTATGTTAACTTTGGATTTGTGTCGGAACATTTGTTTGTTTAATGTATAGCAGCCTCTTGATTTATTTTATATCGAGCTTTTCGTATTCTGAATTGGCTGAAAGGTATTCAGGTACAATTTCTTTTATCTTCATCACAATAGCTTCATTGTTTTGACTACGGAACATCTCCGTCAATGAAATAATTTGTTTAGTAATCTCTTGGTGGTTGTATTCTCTGACTTTCGCAATCAGAATTTTATCGTGATGGGTAGGGAGGGTGGTTTCTTTATCCGCCAGAAGTTCTTCATAAATTTTTTCTCCGGGTCTCAAGCCGGTAAATATTATTTGAATGTCTTTTCCTAAAGTGAGCCCGCTAAGCATCACCATTTTTCTGGCAAGGTCAATTATACGTATGCTTTGTCCCATGTCAAAAATAAATATCTCACCGCCTTTACCCATGGCACCTGCTTCGAGAACAAGCTGGCAGGCTTCGGGGATAGTCATAAAAAAACGGGTAACTTCAGGATGGGTAACTGTGATAGGCCCACCTTCATCAATTTGTTTTTTAAAACGGGGTATCACGGAGCCATTGCTATCCAATACATTTCCAAAACGTGTGGTAATAAATTTTGTTTTTGAAATTGCATTCATAGACTGGCAATAAATTTCTGCTATACGCTTTGTCGCCCCCATGATGCTGGTAGGATTTACAGCTTTGTCTGTACTTACCATAACAAAATTCTCAACAGCATATTCATGACTCAGATCTGCAAGAATTCTTGTTCCTTCTATATTAGTGAGTATAGCTTCCGATGGATTATTTTCCATCACAGGGACATGCTTGTATGCAGCTGCATGGAAAACAACCTGGGGATGAAAATGATCGAAGACGCGTCGCATTCTGTTCACCTGTCTAATATCACCAACTACTGCTTCTATATTTTTCCAGCCATATTTCTCCGTAATCTCAAGTTCGAGTTCATAGATTGCAGATTCCGCCTGGTCTACTACGATTAATTTTCCCGGTTCGAAGGGAATCAGTTGTCTCACAATCTCTGCACCAATCGATCCTGCTCCGCCGGTGATCAGAACCGTTTTACCTTTAATTTGCTTACGAAGATTTTCATGATCCAATTGAATTGGTTCCCGTTCGAGTAAATCTTCAATTTTTATTTTCTTGATTTGTTTGAAACTGAGTTCACCATTTATCCAACTGTTTACAGGAGGAACGTTTAGGATTTTTACTCCGTAAGTGAGACACTTTTCAATGATCTGCTGTTTTCTTTGCGGAGAAATGTTTTGAATGCTGATAATTAATTGTTCGACTGTATTTGCACGAAGTAAGTCTTCCAAATCTCCATCCGCATTATAAATGTGCACACCTTCGAGAGTCTTACCCGTTTTGTTTAAGGAGTCATCGATGAAAGCAATAATTTTATAACGCGTTCCTGCATCGCGGTCAAGGGCTCGCTTTGTGATTACACCCGATTCGCCGGCTCCATAGATGATTACATTCTTCTTTTCTCTTGAAGGGTTTTTTAAACTGATGTAAATAGTTTTTACTAAAATCCTGAATGCAGTTAAGAGAAAAACTGTTGTAAAATATTCTATGATGATTATAGAGTAGGGTACCAGGTAAATTCCAATAATAAAATAGGATATGATATTGGCCAGAGCCATAACAATACTCCCTGCGGTAATAGTGTAGAAAACCCGTTGCGCATCAGCGGTACTGGTGTATCGGATAATTCCCTGATAGATTCTCGAGTAGAAAAAGCTGATAACCCGAATTCCAATTACCGTCGGAATGGCAAATTTCCATAATTCAATTTCCACTGCCGGGATGGAGAAGTTGAACCTTACCAGATATGCAAGAAAAAGGGAGCCCAGGCAGATGCTTAGATCTATCGAAAAGACAATCCAGCGGGGGGTATTTTTCTCAAATAATTTGAATGACATGCGTATTTTCCAATGGATTTCAAAGATAGAACAAATTGACGAGGCTCAATCTTAACAGGTCTCCGTTTCCTTTCTTTATATTTGTGCCTTATTCTAAAGTGCAAGGCCTAAACACCTGAATATGAGAATATTATTTCTTGTTCCTTATCCTCAAGGTGCTGCCCCGAGTCAACGTTTCAGGTTTGAGCAATACTTTGCCATTCTTAAGAAGAATGGCCACAGCTTCGAGATGTCTCCTTTTCTTGACGAGCAAGCCTGGCGTATACTTTACCAACCGGGACATTGGTTTAGAAAGATCTCCGGAATTTTCAGAGGATATATTCACAGGATAAAAGACATCTTGCGTCTGGGTAATTATGATATTGTTTTTATCCACCGGGAAGCTGCTCCATTTGGGCCTCCTTTGTTTGAATGGATCATAAGCCGCTTGTATAAAAAGTATACCATTTATGATTTTGATGATGCCATTTGGATCCCCAATGCATCTGAAAGTAACAACAGACTTACCCGGCTTTTCAAGTCTTTCTCAAATGTTAAAAAAATATGCTCGTGGTCTTCAAAAGTCTCAGCCGGAAACAATTTCCTGAAGGATTATGCACTCAAATACAATGAAAAAGTAATAGTAAATCCAACGACTATTGATACTGATTTGCATCATAACACTACGACAGATCATACGAACGATACATTTATTTTCGGATGGACCGGTTCTCATTCAACCATTCAGTACCTGGATTTGCTCTATCCTGTATTCCTTGAGTTAGAGAAGTCTGAAAAATTTGAGTTGCATGTAATTTGCGACGTCCCTCCAAAATTCAAACTTAAATCGCTGAAATTTATTCCCTGGAAGAAAGAAACCGAAATTGAAGATCTCCTGAATTTCAATGTTGGATTAATGCCATTACCTGATGATATCTGGTCCAAGGGGAAGTGTGGATTTAAAGCATTGCAATATATGGCATTGGGTATCCCTGCCTTGGTTTCAGATGTGGGTGTAAATGCAGAAGTGGTAGATCATGAAAAGAATGGTTGCATCTGCAAATCAGAAGAGGATTGGATATTTTACATGAAGAAGCTGATCAGGGAGCCTGAATATCTGAAGTCCCTATCATCAAATAGCAGAGATAAAATTGTGAGCCGCTACTCTGTACAGTCCAACAAGAAGAATTTTCTGAGCCTTTTTGAGGATAAATAATCAAAATGGAAGAAAATTGAGTTTAATAATTGTTTAATTTGGCTGCATAAGTCAGGAGTAATTTTCAGCTTATACTTGATCATGGAATAAAATAACAGGTACAATGGAGATGACAGAAACGAGTTTAAAACAGATTGCATTATCGGAAATACACACAAAGCTTGGTGCCAAAATGGTGCCTTTTGCAGGCTATCTCATGCCGGTCTCTTATGCAGGCATAAATGTCGAACATGAAACAGTTCGCAATGGAGTAGGTGTATTTGATGTATCACATATGGGAGAGTTTATTCTCAAAGGGGAGAATGCATTGGAACTCATTCAAAGGCTCACAAGCAATGATGCTTCAAAACTTGTCGATGGAAAAATTCAATATTCCTGCATACCAAATGAGGAAGGCGGAATCGTTGATGACCTGCTTGTTTATCGAATTGATGAGAAAACATATATGCTTGTAGTTAATGCAAGTAATATTGAAAAAGACTGGAATTGGTTTACCGGCAGAAATACCAATAATGTAGAGATGCACAATATCTCCGATCAAACGTCATTGCTGGCAGTACAGGGACCGAAAGCTGCGGAAGCATTGCAGTCTCTCACCGACATGGATCTGATGAATATGGAGTATTATACTTTTTCAAAAGGCAAGTTTGCCGGCATTGATAATGTTCTTGTCTCCGCAACCGGATATACCGGAGCAGGAGGATTTGAAATCTATTTCGAGAATAAAGCAGCAATTGAAATATGGACGAAAATATTTGAAGCCGGAAAAGCATACAACATCCAACCGATTGGATTAGGGGCAAGAGATACGCTTCGTTTAGAAATGGGATTTTGTTTGTACGGTAATGATATTGATGATACAACTTCTCCTCTTGAAGCCGGCTTAGGCTGGATCACCAAATTCACAAAAGAATTTACAAACTCAGCTGCGTTAAAATCTCAGAAAGAAAAGGGACTTAGTCGCAAACTCATTGGCCTGGAAATGCTTGATCGTGGAATTCCTCGTCATGATTATGAAGTCCGCAATCTCGATGGAAAAACAATCGGTAAGATTACCTCCGGAACTCAGAGTCCTACTTTGCAGAAACCTATTGCTATGGCATATCTGATGACTGAATATGCAGTAGAAGGAACAGAAGTAAATGTGATTATCCGTGATAAATCTGTAAAGGCAAAAGTGGTAAAGTTCCCTTTTATAAAAAAGGCATAAGTGTTTATTGAGTAGTATTTTTTATTCTCATGAAAATGAATGAAGCACTAAGTATAAAAATCGACGCCTGCTTTTCACCTCATTTGTATCCTGTGTACAAAGATCAGGAGAGCATTGTTGTGATTATAGATATTCTTCGTGCTACTTCTGCGATTTGTACCGCATTTGAACACGGTGCACATAAGGTTATTCCTGTTGCCACAGTTGCAGAGGCAAGAGATTACAAAGAAAAAGGTTTTAAAGTAGGTGCAGAGCGTGATGGGATCATGGTAGATGGATTTGATTTTGGAAATTCTCCCTTTAGTTATATGGGAGATCAGGTCAAAGATCAAACGATTGTAATCACCACTACAAATGGAACTCAGGCTGTGGAAGCAGCTAAGGAAGCCTATAAAGTAGTGATCGGTTCCTTTATTAACATTACCGCTTTATGTGATTGGCTGATTGCCGAAAAGCGTCCTGTACTTCTCCTTTGTAGCGGATGGAAAAATAAATTTAATCTCGAAGATGCTTTGTTCGCCGGAGCTGTCACAGAAGCTCTCACCCAAAAAACCGAACAGTTCAAATGCGGTGATGCCTGCCTTGCCTTGAAATATCTGTATCAAATGGCCAAACAGGATCCGGTTAAATTTTTAAAGCACTCATCACACAAGGAACGTCTGGCAAAATTAAATTTGAAGAAGGATATAAAATATTGCCTCACGCCGGATTTATCGAGTATCATTCCTGTTTTGGAAAATGGTGCCTTGGTTCGCTTACCCGTGAAATCTTACCTCGAATCTGCTTCCTGATCTTTTTTCTCAGCAAATAATTTCCTGCTTTTCTGCGCTTGCAAATACTTTTGTCTCGTTGCAATTTGCACCATGTTCAGCAACCACCGATTCTCCTATTTCACAAAGACACTTATTCTGATTCTCCTGGTTGGTTTTAGTATGCCGTTGAAATCAGCCATGGGATGGGGTTTCTGGGCACACCGTAAAATAAATTTCATGGCTTGCTTTTCATTGCCACCGGAATTGTTTTCATTCTATAAAAAGCATGCTGACTACCTCTCAGAACATGCAGTGGATCCGGATAAAAGACGACATTCAGATAAAGCAGAAGCTCCCAGGCATTACATAGACATTGATCACTATGGAGAAAATGCGATTGACTCTTTACCAAAATACTGGAAAGCTGCAGTCGAGAAATTTACTGAAGATACATTGCAGTCATACGGAATTGTTCCATGGTACATTCCGAAAGTATACTACCGACTTGAGAATGCTTTTAGAGAGAAGGATGAGAAGAAAATTATTTATTATTCAGCTAATTTAGGTCATTATATTGGTGATGCTTGTGTACCATTACATTGTACAGAAAATTATAATGGACAATTGAGCAATCAACACGGGATACATGGATTCTGGGAGTCAAGATTACCTGAATTATTTGGTGATGATTATGATTTCCTTTGCGGCAGGGCAGAGTATATTCCTAAAATACAAGACTACTGTTGGGACATTATTCGTGAAAGCAGCGCCGCATTGGATTCTGTTCTTGGTTTTGAGCGGGAATTGAATTCCAATTTTTCAGAGGATCTTAAATACAGCTATGAGGCCAGAGGCGCTATGACGATGAGAGTTTATAGCCGTGATTACAGTCAGGAGTTTCATAAAATGCTCGACGGTCAGGTTGAAAGACGCATGCGGAGAGCAATTTTATCTGTTTCTTCCTTTTGGTATACGGCTTGGGTTAATGCCGGAAGCCCTGATCTGAGTGGGATGAATATTTCCTCTGAGGACTTTGTGCCGATGGATTCTGTGGCACAGGATTCAATATTCGTTAAATCCCGGATTTGTGATTGATGAAAGTTTGAGACAGCTTTAAACTTTGTATTTGTGAAACGCTTTATTTTTTTGCCGCGAATGCAATGGAGTAGACACAGGTTCATGTATAGAAAAAATCGCTCAGGTTAGAATGTTTCCTGTTATTCAGAATGAAGAATAGAATTGAAAGCGAATTCGTGCATTCGTAGCAATAAAACCACCATGCTTAAGGAGGGAGAATCAAATAATTTAGCAGGAAAAAAATACGAATGGGGGAGACACAGGTTCATGTATAGAAAAAATCGCTCAAGTTAGAATGTTTCCTGTTATTCAGAATGAAGAATAGAATTGAAAGCGAATTCGTATTCTAAGATCTTCTAACTTCCAAATCAGGCTGCATTATACACATGATTTTTTACATATGGCTCTTGTCTTTTAACTACGGCAAACATTCTGTAAACTAATTTATTGCGTACAATATTTCGAATGCATTTAGGATGTTTTCCTTCTTTAATTCTTCGCGTGTAGAATTGATTGATTTCCGGATCATGTATAATTGCTGACCTTGCTGCTAGATCAAGTAATGCTTTTGCACGTTTGTTTGCCAGTTGACTCACTTTCGTTCGCTTTTTAATCGAGGTTCCTGAAGTATATTCAAAAGGAGCTATGCCGCTGTAGCAGGCAAATTTCCTAGCATCTGTAAATTTACTAAAGTTATCCGTCCACATGATCATTGATGCAGCAATCACAAACCCTATTCCTACAACTGAAGTTAATAATTCAAGGTTTTGCTTTGTCGACTCATCACTCTCTAAAAGTTGTTTTATTTCAGTTTCGACTTTTAATATTTCTCGCTCTAAAGTTCGGATCATCAGCTGCTGACTTCTAAACAAAGCAGAGCTTTTAAGCACATTCACAAACTGTTTCTGCTCATTTAAAGATGTGGTAAAACCGGCCTTTTGAGTCACCAGCTTTTCTCTCAGCCCGAGTAATGCTTTGAGTTGATAATGATGCTCGCTGCTCATAGTCAGCGATATTTTATCTGTATTTTTCGCACCATACTGAGCGATCATACAGGCATCTGATTTATCACTTTTCCCTCTGATAATGCCGGCTGATCGAACAATTTCCAGTGCAGAAACTTTACTAAAACTCACTCCTTGTTCTTTTAAGTGTTTTTCAAACCAATAAGAATACATACCGGTGTGTTCCATCACAAGCAGAATTTCTGATGGATCAATGCCTAATTGAACCAGGTATTTGTCAAATTTCTTATATCCGCTTTTATCATTAGAAATTTGCAAGTGACTAGCGGCGTAATTAAAATGGAGGTCCAAAGTCCCCTTTGAAACATCTACTCCGATAATTTCCTTTTTTTTCATAATTTTGCTTTGCATTATTAAGTGAATAATAAGTTGCTTAGCCTAAAACCTTTATTAGTCCCGTCATAGGGTGAACTAGAATTCTAACTGGGCCTAGGCAACTTGTGAGCGGATCGGGGACTAATACGAATGATAGGTCTTAAAACCTGGTGATTCGTTGAGGTCACCCCGTTCCGTTTCACAAATTTATTATTACAATTTTAGAAATTATCAATCCTGCTTTAGTAATTTGCTCCTCTTCACTAACATCAATCTTTGGGATTAACCATTAGCTTGGGGTCTAAAGGTGCATTCGTGGC
>SHNE01000055.1 GCA_004295015.1 Bacteroidota bacterium
GCTATTCCTGATCGAGTTGCTCTCCAGCAGAGCTCGACTCCGCTTCACTTAACAATACAATATTAGCAAGTAAACGAAATAATTAATTAATTTAGACAAAATGTTGCGTTAGAAACTTGATGGGAATTTTTATAATTATTGATGAAATGTAATTAAAAATAAATAAACTGCAAATCAGTACAATTAATTTTTGCCTTTACCTTGTTTTTTTAAAAAAATCATAGCCATGACAGGCACTTGCCTTACCAAATTCCGGAAATAAATAATCCCGACGTCTTTATTTTATATCTTTAAACTGCCAGTATCTATGGGTCTATGCTATCCACATTTAATTAATTAATTCATGAGGCCGGTTTTGGACCTTATGCAAATGTTTATTCATACAAGGGAAATATATAGTCGGGCATTCACAATCATTAAATAGAAATTACTTAACCCAATATGCAAATAAGCAATATACCGGCTTTGAAATAGACTTTTTTGACTTTTCCAATTATAAAAAGATATTCAATATAAAACAGATTCAGGTTTTCTGCCTCGCCTGATAAGACATATAAGCAAGTCTGGCTACTAATGATTTGTTTTAATTTCTTTCCTCGGCATTTTTCCATAACTTTAATCCAAATTAACTCTATGAAATTTGTTTTCCTCTATGTATGCCTGCTGTTTTTTTACACGAGTCAGGCTCAAGTCGAACCCATGCAATGGCAAAGTCAGCTTCCAACGAGTTACGACTACAACGATATGCAAATGCTCGACAGCAATAGCATAATTGCTGTGGGACTGACAGGTAGTTTTATTCGTTCAGATGATGGTGGCTCAAACTGGAAATTCGTTTGGACAAACACCTTAATGAATCTTACCGGTCTAGATTTCCCGGATAACAATACAGGATATGCCTGTGGCAATGGAAATGAATATTATTTCGAACAGGGAATTCTGGTGAAGACAATAGATGGTGGCAATACATGGGATTCGATTGGGCTTCCTTTTTATGCCAATTTTTCTACTCTGGATTTTATCAGTCCGGATTCCGGGTGGGTGGCAGGTGATAGCGGAAAAGTATTTCGGACATACACCGGTGGGCTTACATGGGATGATGTTTCTTTTTCTGAAACCAGAATGGCGCGTTCAATAGTAATGCTCAACTCTGATACCGGTTTTGTTGCAGGTGACGGAGGTTTACTTTATCGAACGTACAATGGGGGGCTCAACTGGACATCTTGCCCTACTTCAACAAGCGATGATATTAACTCCCTGTTTTTTCTGAATAGCAGGACAGGCTGGTGTACTACTGATTTTGAAAAAATTTACAGAACAGATAATAGCGGAGATACGTGGACTCTTCAATTGAATGGAGGCGGTACTTCTCCTGTGAACTCAATTTGTTTTATTGATTCTTTGAATGGTCATGCATTATCAACTGCCTTCAGGTACCGGACAAGCAATGGCGGCCAATCATGGCAAACGCAAAATCAAACCTATCATTATAATTTTAATATTGCCTTTTCCGATTTAATGCATGGATTTATTTCCGGTTCACATGGTAATATTCAAAAGACAAGTGATGGTGGTAATAGCTGGACTGATGTTGCCGCGGAAAATAACTTCTATGCATATAAAAACATCCAATTCACAGATGCCACTACCGGATACTGCGTTGGCGAGCATGGAAAAATTCGTAAGACAATAAACGGGGGACAAGATTGGTCCTATCTTGCCACTTCTTCACTCATTGATTTTAATGATTTGTTTTTTCTCAATTCAAATCTTGGATATGTAGTGGGGAAGACAGGATGGGTTTTAAAAACCATCAATGGCGGAACATCTTTCATCCAGATAAATACAGGCGGCACGAATGATCTGTATTCAGTATTTTTTATCAGTGCAGATACAGGCTGGGTAAGTGGTGCGAACAGCGCTGTTTATAAAACTGTTAATGGTGGTTCCACATGGATCCAGCAAACGCTCCCTACATTCACCTACGGTGGGTATGATATTGTTTTTACAGATGCAAATACAGGATACATTGGAAGCTGGGCAAACAGAATTTACAAAACCACGGATGGCGGAAGCACCTGGAATGAAACACCCAATCTTCCTTCTGTGAACAGTATTATCAAACTTCAGTTTATAAATCCGGATACGGGATGGGCCACTTCGGAGCATGGATATATTATGAAGACTACTGATGCCGGACAAAACTGGTCAATTCAAAATCACTTCTGCTTCTCACCGGCTGATGCATTCCATTTTTATGATGCATTGAATGGATTTGCTGCAGGGGGACTGGCTAATTATAATTGCAGATTATACCGCACAAGAGATGGGGGTGATACCTGGGAAAACACTAATTTACCATTCGGATATAGCATCAACGGACTTTGGATGACTGATACGAATCGTGCATATGTCGCTGCCGAATGGGGAACTATTCTTCTTTATGGAGATACGACGAATATTATCACCGGCCTTTCTAATCCAATGAGCAGCGATAACAGACTTATTTGTTATCCTAATCCCGCTTCAGATTATATTGAAGTTCAAATTCCGTCACACTATCAAAAGGAAAACATTCTTCTCTATAATTCCATGGGCAAATTGATAAGAATATTCTCAGCCGGAGAAAATCGAATTAGTATTAAAGGTTTAGCACAGGGAATATATTTTTTACATGTCAAAGATCATTATGGGAAACTTATTATTGAATAATGTTTTGGAATTTTACTTTCACCGCTGAATAAAACCATTTACAACATTAGTCTTGTAATATTCTAAAGATCATGATAAAGGACATTAAAACATACAACAATGCTCAATTGAAGGAAGAGAAAATTATTTGCACTATACTGATGAATGAAATCAGTAAAAGCCTTCCGGAAGCTGAATGCAAAATCTGGCATGCCCATCCTGTTTGGTTTCTGGATGGAAATCCTATTGCCGGATACAGCAAACTAAAAGATGGAATTCGTTTGATGTTTTGGAGTGGTTCTGGTTTTTCTGAAAAAGATTTAAAGCCGGGAACCGGAAAGTTCAAAGACGCTTCTATTCTTTACACCAGGGCTGATCAAATAAATCCTGATGATCTGCAACGATGGCTTGAAAAATCAAAAGAAATTCAATGGGATTATAAAAATGTAGTCAAGCGAAAAGGGAAATTGGTTCGATTAAAATAATTTTTCACCGGAACAATCTTGTCCTCTCTGTTCTTCATGAATGAATCCTTTTCATATATTGCCGGTACATTTACACAAGCAATGATGCCACAAAATATTTTTCAAGTATATGAGTAAGGTTATACCTGCTCTGTCAGAGAATTCCAAATTAAGATATTTCAATTTTATTGCCCTATACCTGGCACAAGGTATTCCTGAAGGAATGACCTTATTTGGTATACCCGCATGGTTAGCTATGAATGGGAAATCTCCGGGGGAAATTGGAGCATTTGTTGCAGCTGTAGGGCTACCCTGGAGTTTTAAATTCATTGTAGCACCATTAATGGACCGGTTTACCTATTTACCTATGGGTCGAAGAAGACCTTGGGTACTCATTGGGCAACTTGGATTAATAATCAGTTTTGCTGCAATGGCACTTGTTCCCGATCCATTGAACAACCTGAAACTATTGATGATTGCAGGTTTTGCGGTTGGATTCTTTGGCGCATTCCAGGATGTCGCCACCGATGGAATGGCCATTGACATTGTTCCGGTGAATCAGCAAGCCAGAGCAAATGGCTATATGTGGGGTTCAAAAATCATTGGCACCTCCGGTTCCCTGGCTTTGGGAAGCTGGTTACTTAACCAATACGGTTTTACATCTGCCATTTTCATGCTATCCATTTCTGTTGGATTGATAATGCTGGCACCATTGTTCTTAAGGGAAAGACCCGGAGAAAAACTGATGCCATGGACAAAAGGAAATGCTTCTGCTGAAACTCAAAAAATGCAATTGTCCGGCTGGTCTTCGATATTCAAATCTCTATTCAGCGTTTTTATATTACGAAATAGTTTGTTGCTGGCATTTCTTCTGTTTACTCTGCAGGCAGGATTTAATTTTATAGCAACATTACTTCCCATTTTTACGGTGCAAGCTCTTGATTGGACGGATCAGGAATACTCTCAATTTTTTTCTGCTGCCAGTTTAATTGGTGGAATTGGGGGAATGCTTATTGGAGGTTTTCTGATTGAAAAGTTTGGTAAAATACGCATGATGAATTTTTATTTTATGCTGCTCATCGCTTTGGTGATCTCATTGGCTTACCTAAAGTTGTATTGGACTAACACCTTGCTTATTGCAGGTTTCATGATAGTTTATCAGTTGCTATATGTCTTTAGCTGCATAGGTGTATTTGCAATTTCCATGCAGTGTTGCTGGAAAAAAGTATCAGCAAGCCAGTTTACAATATATATGGCACTTGGAAACCTGGGTAGAATCGTTGGTGCCAAATTAATTGGGCCGGTGAAAGATGCCTTTACTTGGGAAGAAACAATGATGGCATTCGTGGTCTTGTTGTCGCTTGGCTGGATAAGTATGCAGTTCCTTCATATTAACAATCATATTCAACATGTGCAGCGTTTGGACACAACTTTTTTACAAAAAGAATCACTCAACAACCAAATTCACTAAACCAGTTCACCCTTCTGAAGAAATTAAATTCTCCAATCTTTGACCCGCAATGATCCTTTTTCGTTGCCCAATAATTGTAGCATAGGTTACCCCTTACAGATTTACTCGTTTTATATGAGCAGCGAAGTACATGCGCCATATTATGGTATATCCTTTCCGCGTAAATCTGCTAAGGCTATTATAACTGGCATGGATGCCAAAGATGTGTTGGATCATAAAGCGTAACATCTGCTTATGCAATTTAAAAAGTCTAGTCATTACAATCATTCACCACAATTTAGCAAGGAATTCCTTTCTGAATAGTTGCATCAGAAACAAAATTAGCTATATCTTAGTAATTCATTGATCCACGGTTTGATTAGTTCTATAAAATCATTTTTATTTAGTGATTTCATTCTCTAAAATAAATTCTATGCAAAAAATAATTTTTCTTGGAATTTTCTTTTGTTTTAGCATAAATCTTCGTGCTCAAACGACCTTTCAAAAAATTTACAGCCTTCAATCTAATCCTGGCTTGTCGGGCTTGGTTGTAACTGCAAACAATGGCTATGCAATGGCAGGTTTTGTCGACTTCCAAAGTTGGTTTATAAAATTGGATCCGTTGGGACAAGTACTGATAAGCAAGATGCTGGAAACTCCGGACGGAGATTCAATTCGATCTATTGAAAATTGCAACGATGGGGGTTTCATATTGTCGGGTGATGGCCGTGCAGGCCCACAACAGTATAACCTCAATTTATGTAAGTTAGACTCTATGGGGAACATCAGCTGGACAAAGTCATTCGGTAACTCAGATGCAGATTTTGCCACAACTGCCAAACAGGTAAATGACGGAGGATTCATAGCTTGTGGAAGAACAAACCTGCAAGGTGGCCGGACTTATGTTGTCAAGACAGATGCCAATGGAAATCTTCAATGGACAAAATCATATGCCGACACTCTTCAATCCTTTTCCAGTAATTTTCCAAGAGACATTATTCAAACCTCTGATCAAGGCTTTTTGATTTGTGGGAATATTAATAGGGGTCCATCAGATATTGACGCTTTTCTGATCAAAACAAATTCAATCGGTGAAATTATTTGGAATCGCATTTATGAAAATCCGGAATGGAATTCGTTTGAAAAAATCCAAATCAGCTCCGACGGTAATTATGCCTTATGTGGTTGGGTCGATGGAATTGCTGACTCCATTGATGGCAGAAACATGTCATTAATAAAAGTCGATCCCTCAGGGAATATTCTGTGGTCAAAAGCCTATGAAAAAGCAGGAGTAGATTTTGCCAGCAACATAGATATCAGTTCTGACAATGGATATATTTTATGTGGACTTGCTGATGCTAATTCTGCTGCCAAATGTGTCATTCTTAAAACTGATTCTTCCGGAAATATGATTTGGAATAAAGGTTTCCCAATGTTCATCAGCTTCCCGACAGGAAATATTGTCCGAAGCACCCCGGATAATGGTTATGTTATTGGATCCATTTACACACCATCCTTTCCACAAAAAATATTTTTAGGAAAAACCGACTCTTCCGGTGACGGAAATAATTGCTCACAAAGTATAGTCAGTTTTACTGAATCATCTGTATCCTTCACCTACACATCTGGTTTTATTACCGGAACTAATGATAGCACAGAAAACTTTAATCTAAGTACATCAGCCTTAACCCCTGCAGTAAATACTATTTGCTTCACCAATAATATTGAATCCTTAAGCGGAAGATCTCCGATTAATTTATTTCCTAATCCTGTTAGTCTAAAAACTTGCTATGATATAATACATGGTACAGCATGTCAGGTGGTAAGCGCTAACGGTTCTCGGGTTTATTTTGAGAAAAAAATTCTGGATAGTCATGTAGAACTGGATCTTTCTTCGCTTACAGCAGGAATCTACTTTTTACTTACCGAAAGAGGGTTTTCAAAAATTGTAAAAGAGTAATGCACTAACAAGAAGCTTCAACGAGCTTTTATTTCATGTAAATACAATTTTTCAATCTGTTCAGCTGCGCTACCGATTAGGTCTCAGGTACATTAAATATAAAGCCAACTTTAAACACATTTTCGATATTTAAATTCGGATCTTCCTTTAGGTACTTACGAATTTTTGTAATAAATACATCAAGACTTCGGCCATGAAAATAATCGTTCTCGCCCCAAAGCGCCATTAGTAGATCCTCTCTTTTGACAATCCTGTTTCTATGTTTGCTGAGGTAGTTCAGTATTTCACATTCTTTTTCAGTGATCCTTCTTACTTGTTCACCAAAACGCAGACTTTGGTTATAGCAATCAAACAAATACTTTCCAAGAGTAACTATTTCAACTTTGTCTTCACCGGAGTTTTCTTGCAATCTCCTCGTAAAGGCTTTGATTTTCCATAATAGTTCTTCTTCATCAAATGGCTTAGAAATATAATCATCCGCTCCAAGATCATAGCCTTTGAGCTTATCTTCTTTTAGAGATTTTGCAGTAATAAAGATTATCGGAATTCCATTATCCTTTGCCCGAATGGCTTTGGCAAGGCTAAACCCATCCATCTTCGGCATCATCACGTCAAGCAAACATAAATCAAATTGATTTTCCTGAAATGCCAGTAGAGCAAGCTCACCATCTTTGCAAAGTTTTACTTCAAAGCCTTCGCCTTCTAAATAATCCACCAACAGTACACCGAGATTCAGATCATCCTCTGCTAATAAAATTCTGAATTGCTGATTAAACATAGGCTATACTGATAACAAAATTTGTTCCTTTTCCTTTTTCACTCTTTAAGTCTATTGATCCGCCATGTAATTCAATAATTTTTCTAACGTAGGCCAATCCAAGCCCGAAGCCTTTAACATTATGAACGTCACCTGTCGGAACCCGGAAAAATTTAGTGAAGATTTTTTGATGATACTCTTTTGCAATCCCAATACCCTTATCAGAAATTGAAATTACTAATTGTTTACCACTATTTTCGGTATGAATAACAATTTCAGGTTGTTCCCCTGAATACTTAAGTGCATTATCTATTAAATTTCTCAAAGCATTGGTAAGATGTGTTTGGTCTCCAATCACAAAATAATTGCTTGCATCAAGTTGCAAACTCACTTCCCCCTGTTTGCTTTCAATTTGTATATTGATGTGTTTAATTGCGTTCGAAATTATTTCATGAAAACTAATCTTTGTTTTTTGCAGTGGTATTTCTCCCCTTTCCAAAGCTGTCATGCTCAGTACCTGTTCAACCTGCATTCTTAACTTCTCATTCTCTTCAAGAATAATTCCTGAATAGTGTTTTATCTTATCCTCCTGTTTCAATGTTGAATCTCTCATCAGCATTTTTCCGCTTAATGCAATATTCGTCAGAGGCGTTTTAAATTCATGGGTCATATTATTCAGAAAATCGGTAGTGTGCTCCGAAATCTTCTTTTCTTTCATGAGCAAAAGAATTGTTCTCCAAAACATGAGCAGTACCACCAAAATCAGAATTACAGATGTGATAAACATGGTCCCCATCTCTTCAAGAATAAACTGCCTCTTCTTTGGAAGCAGAAGATTTAATTCCAGACCATCTTTACTCACCTCTTCATCGAGGCGCTTCTTATAAATATTGTTCTTCTTCTTCTCAGAGACAGAGTTTCCGGGAGTACCGGGCTTTTTTACCTCAAAGGCATAATTAAGGTTCAAGTCATAATAATTCATATAGTTTGTAAACAATGAATCTGTCTTCTGAATTTCACTGCCGCCAACTTCCTCGTCCAGGTCACGACAAGCTTGTTCATCTGAAGAAAGAACTTCGGCCGTTTTAGAAAGAACCATGTTTGCTTTCTCATTGAAAATATCTTCCTTTATTTTTGCCGATTGAAAAATCCAATTCACCTGTATAATCAATACAATGATCAGGGCTAAAGAAGAAATCGAAATAAAGATTGTTGTCCTGTTCAGTTTCATATGCTAAATCAAAAATAGTCTATTTGCACGGTATATATTTTGCATTAACAAGTTAATAACAAGTAAATAACTCCTCACTAACAAGATTCGCCTGAAATTGCAATACTTTTGAAGAAGAATTCCATGTATCAAAAACTGATCTAAAAGAAATCAACATGAAAAATTATATCCTGCTTTCCATCTTACTTCTGCTGATCATTCCTGTCTTTTCACAAAAACAGGAGTTTGAATATCCCGGAAGAATGACTCCGGCTATCTCCAGCGAAGAAATCGCAAGTGCCAATTACCTTACTGAAATAATGCCCGATTTTTGTCGAACCTTTTCCCTACCGTTCAGTGAACAAAAAATTTACAGAAGACTGAATCTGGCCTACTATTCACAAGGATACAATATAGAGAAGCAAGAAAATTATTCTCAACTTATAGAATTTGTCTCGGTAGAAATTTCTGCAGGCTCTAAAGGAAAATTATATTCCGCAACAAGCACAGGCGAAAAGCTTAGTGAAGAACAAAAAGGCATTTTAAGGAAAGCAGATCTCGGATCAAACATTCGGATAAGTATAAAGTTCAAGTCGAAAGATCCGATGAATGATACGAAAGATAAAACTGAAAAAATTACTGAAGGGCAATATACGGTAACTGTAATCCCGGCTACCGAGGCACGATTGGCCGGAGGATGGAAGCAGTTCTCACAATACATAAGAACATCGCTCTTCCGAAAAAATTCAGACAAAGGATACTCCGGTCAAATTAGTAAGGCGCAAGTTCAATTTACAATAAATGAAGAGGGTCAAATAATAAATGCTAAACTAAATCGCAGCTCAGGAAATCCCGAAACAGACAAGTTAATATTAGAAGCCATAAATCAAATGCCTCGGTGGGAGCCGGCAAAAAATTTCATGGGATTAAAAGTTAAACAACAGATGGAGATTGTTTTCGGAGGAGGTTGTTAATTACCCTTTGTTGCTCTGCTTTCACTTAAATTAAATTTTAATGGTTTTGCTTGGTGTTTTATTCACTCAAACCCTTTACTAATTTTCTTTGTAATCACTTCTCCAGCCTTCCACATTTTCTTCTAATTGCCCGGCTTGAAAATAAAATGCCGAAAAATTCAGCAGAGGAAATAATTATTCCGGGCAAGTCCTGCCTAAATGCTCGATACTAAATTATCCCATGTGTATCCACGAAATACCTGCATAAACCGGGCAAAACACAATACAAGCTTTGGGGATTGGCATTACACAAATAATTTGTACTTTTATTGAACAGTGATGAGCAATGTTTAAATGAAGCACCATGGAAGATAAGGTCAATATGGATTCGCTTGTTACTATACTCCGTTCAATTGAAAGTGAAGGCTATAAAAGCCAGTTTAAAGCTACGGATCATGGCCTTAAATCACTAAGTACTTTTAAAATCTTCCAGCCTGACGAAGTAAAAATCAAACATTTTTTTCGTTTCGAAGGGGAGTCGGATCCGGAAGACAGTGCAATCGTTTTTGCGATTGAAACGAAGGATGGAGAAAGGGGAACACTTATTGATAGTTTCGGTCCTTATAGCGAACCTTTGATTGACCGTTTTATTGAGAAAGTAAAGGAAATACAAAAGTAGCTTTGTCTTTTCCCTACACAAAAACCAATAATTTAAATTTTATACTGTGTACATCATGATTTAAACAGGTGTACGAGTACCCTACCCTCCTTTCAAGGCCCCGTTCGAATCAATAAGCTTGAAAAGCCTTTACCATGGCGGCTTATAGCAATATGCTGTTTTCTTAAATTTCTTTCGTTTTTCAAGTAAAAATCAACTTCGTCCGTTTCCGGCTTGAATTTCATCCGCCAAAAAAACACCTTTGCTACGTTTATTTTCCATTTGAATGAAATTTATGCAAATGTTTTTTATATTTACTAAAAGCCTGTGAATATGAAATACCTATTTACCCTTCTTTTATTTTTTGTTGCAAGCTTCGCACAGGGCAATGCATGTGATCCAAATACTCATAGTTTGTTCTTTAACGGTTCTAATTCATATGTAGAATTCGGAGCTGATAACGACCTAAACATCTCTAACAAAATAACTGTTGAAGCCTGGGTAAAAGCATACTCCTGGGGCATTTCTCCCGTAAGCAATTCTATTGTTTGTAAACATGGGTGGACATTGGGCGAAAAGGGATTTGTATTAAGAGCCGGGGGAGATGGACAACTCTCCTTTACTATTGCAGGATTAAAATCCAACGGTACCAATGAATCCTGGAAGGAAGTTCTGAGTCCTGTTGGTGCTTTGCAACTCAATACCTGGTATCATGTTGCCGGAACTTTTGACGGCAGTAAGCTACGCCTGTATATTAACGGTAATCAAGTGGCCACTAAAAGTTATAATGGAAGAATTGATCCTTCAGTAGATTACAATCTGAAAATTGGAAGAATAGCAGATGAAGGTGCTGCAAGTGGTCGGTATTGGAACGGACTCATTGATGAGGTTCGTATTTGGAAAGATAATAGGTCTGCATCCGAAATCAGCAACAACTATAATGAGCACATTAACCCCTCTTCGGTAAATGATTTGGTTGGCTATTGGAGATTTAATGATGGAACAGGTACCGACGCTACAGACAGAGGGGTCGGTCTCAATCAAGGAATATTAAAAAATGCAAGCTGGAATACAGACGTACCATTCAGCAATGGAATTACACGACCATCCATTAGTGCTATTGGAAGTTCCCTGGCCAGCAGTTCTCTTTATGGAAATCAATGGAACCTGAACGGAGTTCCCATTTCCGGAGAAAACGGAATATTGTTTACCCCACAGCAAGGCGGTGAATATTCAGTTACCGTAAACTATGGATTCGGTTGTTCAGCCACTTCACAACCATTTACATTCGCAATTACTGCTCTCGAAGAAAACACATTGTCTTCACAAATAAAATATTTTCAAAGTGATGGAGTCATCTATTTTACTATTATGCCTTCGGTTTCAGCCAATGCAAAATTACAGATAATGGATCTCAAGGGAAGAGTCATACTACTAGCCAATAAGATACCGGATCAAATTGATATGCGAGCTTTTGCCAAAGGAATTTATATCCTGCATATTCAATCCGACAATCGTTTTTTCAGCTCTAAGCTTTCTCTGCAGTGATAGTAGGTGAATCAGCTCAATTAACATCTGAGCCTTGCCTTTGATTAAAGATCAATTAATATCAAATTTATAGATATTTCAACAAGCCGGATGGTCTGAGTCATATTGATAATTTCATTTCTCTTACCGAACCAAAACTTCAACAGTAAAATCCGGAATACATTCTTCTATCCGTAAGAATTGAAAAGAGCAGATCATTTTGTCTATTTGTATTACAAAGCGAAGTGACCCATACTCCGGTTCGAAATTCTTCCCTATCCAAATACTATTCCTACATTTATAAAATGAAACATCTTTTTCTTTGTTGCTTTGTTATCATAGCGATCACCTCCACTGCACAGAATAAATTACAAGAAGGTATGTGGCATGCAGATCTGAAGATAAACGACACCACACTACTGCCATTTGTATTTGAAGTGTTTGATGGTCATCTGGAAATTATCAATGCTGATGAACGTATTCGGGTGGATGAAATTATTTATTCAGGAGATTCTGTATTCATACAAATGCCGGTATATGAAACTGCAATTCATTGTAAATTAAATCCCGGCATCCTTGAAGGAAATTATATCAACCCTGCCAGGACGACGAATTCAATTATCCCTTTCAAAGCCATACATGGAATGGGCTGGCGATTCTCAGACCGGCCCGAAAAAACGACACATAACATTTCGGGTCGATGGCATGTGAGTTGGGAGAATGAGGAGGGCGAAGATAAAATGGCTATAGGAATTTTTAAACAAGAAGGAAACCATTTAACAGGAACCTTCCTTACACCAACCGGCGACTACCGATTTCTTGAAGGTGAAGTTGGAGGTTCTCATGTTCATCTGTCTTCATTCGATGCATCACATGCCTATCTTTTTAATGCACAAATTCAGAAAGATGGGACTATGGAGGGAAATTATTTCTCAGGATCTCATTGGCATGACAGATGGAAAGCCTGGAGGAGCGATGATGCCGAATTAATTGACCCGGAATCAATGACCTACCTAAAACCAGGTTATGAACGAATACATTTTTCCTTACCCGATGAAAATGGAGATACGATTTCACTTAGTGATTCAGAATACCGGAATAAAGTCGTTATTATTCAACTGATGGGTACATGGTGTTCAAATTGTCTGGATGAAACTAAATTTCTTGTCGAGCTTTCAAAGAAATATCAGAACGCCCCACTAAAAATAATTGCACTGGATTTTGAAAAAATAACAGATCCCTTTCGGATAAAAAATAACATCAGAAGAATAAAGGACAGGCTTCAGGTAAACTATCCAATTGTATATGCCGGAAGCTCAAAAAAGGAAGAGGCAGTAAAAAGCTTACCAATGCTAAACAGGATAGCAGCTTTCCCTACAACCATTGTAGTAGATAAAAAAGGGACTGTGCGAAAAATCTATACCGGATTCAGCGGCCCGGCGACTGGACAGGCGTATTTAGACTTTACCGAATCTTTTTCCGCCTTTCTTGAAAATTTACTCAGGGAGTAACTATCGAAGAAGCTTAGTGATTGCTTCTATCGCATTTGAGGGGTCTGCTCCAAGGCCGTCAACTTTCGCACGAATGACTCCATCCTTGTCTAAGACAGAAATAATATTCGAATGTGCAAAGTTGCCGTCACTTTGTTTTTCATATTTAATATCCAACAAAACTGATAACATCCTTACCATGGATTCATCTCCGTGTAAAAGCCTCCAGTTTGCTCCCAGCTTTTCTTTGGTTTTGAATTCTTTTAAGCGCTCCGGACTATCTCTTTCTACATCAAAAGAAACCAACAAAAAATCTACCTGATCTTTCTTATTGTCCGGAATTCGTTCTTCAATAATTTTCATATCTGCCACTAAACGCGGACAAGCATATTCGCAATGAGAAAATATCATGGAGACAATTTGAATTTTCCCTTTTAGCTGCTCCAGCTCAAGTGTCTGTTTATCTTCTGTTACCCATTCTCCTGACAGCTGATATAAAGATTCTCCGCTGTAAGTTGATGACTCAGTGCTCAGACTGTCACTTGGTTTACAACATTCCTTTTCATCTTCCTTCTTATCTCCATTGCATCCGATGAATACCAACAAAAATATCAATCCCAATAAACCGCTAAACTTTTTCATTTATTTTTTGAATTAAAAACATTCAGATCCCTTGCACAACGGAATCCAAGATTCTGTATACAGTAATTTCCCTTGAGGCTTCCTCTAAAACCAAAACGCATGTAGGCGGCATAGTCCTCCTTATCAACTGTACCGAACGATCCCGAAGCGCAAAATAAATTACGTTCAATCTCATCACTGCTTCTGGAATCTCCTCCGGACACATAGCTGTTAAAATCAGAAGTCCATTCCCATATCAATCCATGCATATCATTTACTCTAAAAATATTTTCAAAGGCAGAACCTACAGAGGGAACTATTTTACGGTTGGGTTTTGCATACCATGAAAGTATAATATCAATCACTTTGGTGGTATCCTTCTTGTCCTTTTTCAAAACCTCCTGTGATGCTGCATACTCCCATTCAGAGGTACTTGGCAATCTGTTCCCTGCCCACCGGCAATAGGCATTGGCGGCAAACCAGGATACATTTACTACAGGACTATTGAACAATGCTTCATCGCCTATGACCAAATCTCCTGCCCAATGCTTTAGATAATTAACATCCGCAAAAAGTTTTGAAACTTTAGATCTTGACCATTTCGGATTTTCTTTAACGAATTCTAAAAATTGCTGATTCGTGACAGCATATTTATTGAGACTAAATTCATCAACTGAAATTACATTCCCTGTTTCTTTCTTTTCATAAAAGGACTGAAACTTCCCACCCGGGATTTTTATCAATTGCTGATTTGTAATTTCCTTATTGGCAGATTCTACACTCTTTTGTCCATTAGAAGGAAAAGAGTGTAGAATCACCAGTAAAAAAAGGATTGCGCATCTATTCATTATCAATTTTTAATGCCCGATGTCTCCGGTGCGTACTTTAGCAACGTCGGCTGCGTTAACCATTCCGTCAAGTTTAGAGAAATTTGCTCTTACATAGGTTAATATATTCGCAACTTCGTCATCTGTTAACTGTAGAGCCGGCATCACGCCATTGAACTCTTTTCCATTTACTTTAATTGGACCACTCAATCCTTTGAGTATAATTCCAATTCCTTTATCGACACGATTTGCAAGATAATCAGATTTAACAAGTGGAGGAAAAGCACCCGGTACACCAACTCCGTCTTTCATATGACAAGCTGAACAATTTGTTTCATAGGATGTTTTTCCCAATGCCAGACGTTCTTCTTTAGTTCTTTCTGCCACTGCCACTTTGGGTGCAGCTTCAGAAATATGTTGTATGGCTGAACCTTCGGGCAGGTATACATCATCTCTTTGTTTCCCTGAATAAACTGTTTTGTTCTCGTCTCCGGTAACGTTAATTTGCGCCAAGGCTCCTTTATTAAATGTACGGAAAATTGCGTGGTCAACAATATTCAACATCCCCGGTGCTTCACATTTGAATTCAACAATTGCAGATCCTCCCGGAGGAACCAAGGTTGTTTGAACATTGTAGTTTAATAAATCACCACCCTCTACATATACCTTGTCGAATATCTCTCCAATGACATGAAAGGCTGAAGTTAAGTTCGGCCCGCCATTACCGACGTATAAGCGAACTGTTTCTCCAACTTTAACCTGCATGGCATTGTCGCCGGCGTTCGCTCCCACCGAACCATTGAACACTACATAATCAGCTTCTTCACGAAGAGCTTTATCCATGTCGAAATCCTGAAGACCCGGCTCACCGAATTTTCCGCGTGTATAAAAATCTCCCTGCACAACATAAAACTCTTTGTCAACTTTAGGTAAGCCTTGCGGCGGTTCCACCAAAATCAAACCATACATACCATTCGCAATATGCATTCCAACAGGTGCAGTTGCACAGTGGTAAATGAAAAGACCAACATTGAGTGCCTTAAACGAAAATACGGAAGTGTGTCCGGGTGCCGTAAGTGATGCCGCAGCTCCTCCTCCGGGTCCGGTCACTGCATGTAAGTCAATATTGTGTGGCATTTTGTTATCCGGATGATTGCTCAAATGAAACTCCACTTCATCGCCCGCCTTTATCCTGATAAATTTGCCCGGTACCTGACCGCCAAATGTCCAGAAGGTATACTCTACACCATCAGCCATTCGACCCGTACGTTCAATTACTTCCAGGTGAACTTTGACTTTTCTTGGAGAAGAATACTCCAATGGTTTAGGTACATAGGGAGCATCTGTTAACTCCGCTTCAACATCTCCTGCTGCCTTAGTATTAATTATATCATCCGGGTGAATACTTTTATTTTTATCTTCTGCATTGTTACATGCTGAAAATAAAAATGCAGAGAATAAATAAAGCAATACCATCAGTGATATAGCTTTTAATTTTTGAAATTTTGTTTTCATAGTTGTGTGATTATATTTATTTAATAAATTCGGGTTTAACGGTAATCATAAAATAGGCCCAATTATTTGTTTTGCCTGTATCGCCTCCCTTTAATAGTTCCAGTGTCGAGTTTCCAAACATTTGAGAGTATCCTAGTTTAAAATTTATTGTCCTGGATGGAACGTAGCCTAAGGATAAATCCACTTCTGTTCCCAGTGCACTTGGCATTGACTGGTATTTGCCATTATTCGAAAGTTCTTCCACGTCTAATACTTCAGCTGCAGCCATAAAATAATGTGGCTCGAGATAAACGAAGAATTTTTTCTTCTGATACTTTATCCGAAGATAAACATCTTGTAATCCTACTCCACCGTGTGAGCTTCCTGCATAAAAATAGTCCATATATCCACTGAACTTATGTCCTGTTCCATATAATGGAGTAAAACTATGTAGCTTCTCTCTATACGCCGAGGTGCTGTCCGTTTGACTTTGTCCACTTAGAAACTCATAACCTGCAGCCAGTGAAATTTCCGGATTGATTTTATACATGAATTCTATTCCTGCCAAAAATGCATTGAGTTGCTTCTTTGTAACACCATCGTCACCACTTTGATAGTAGCCCTTAAGCATCGTCCAGGACTTATCAGCATTGTACTCAAAGTGAACTCCGCTAACCTGATTGTATCTGATTGAAGTGTTGCTCACCGGTGACTGAATGCCATTGTTTACAAATAGAAAGCTGGCATCTACCTTATTAATTTTTTTGTTCAACCATAGGTATTGCATTGCCTTATAGCTATTCGTAACAGTGTAAAGTGTAGTAGTTAACTGCTCCTTGTTCTGGTTGAATGCTAATCCCGTATGAATTGTCCAGGTACTATCGCTAAACTTTAAAAGTAATAAATCATGACTACGGCCCTGAGAATTCCAATCTGAGTTTCCAAATATCCGATGATCATTATAAACTAATTGCTGTCGACCCGCCTTCAGTGAAAACTTCTTTGTCATGTTGTATTCAAACCATGCTTCACTTACTGAAAACAAACCATCGCTCAAATTCTGTTGACTTTGGCTTCCCCAAACACGGATGTCCTGAAGAGAAATCCCGACTTTTAAATCATCTTTAGTATACAAAGCATTCAAACGAGTTCGTTGCGTTACAAACATCGCCGGATCAGAGCTGCTATCAACAGGAGACTTATAACCATCCCTGTATTCTAATCGAGGTCGTAATTCCCCGTTCAGTTGAAATTGAGCATTACTTATAAAGCAAAAGAGCACTAAACTGATGGTGATAAACGCTTTCATAAAAATCTTTGTCATGGAATTGTCCGCTAAATTAGGCCATGTACAATCTAATAACATGATGAAAATCATACGCCGAACAATTATTTACGATGCTCAAATAACTTAGCAATTGGCTTATAAAAACAACTCAAATAACTCCCGACATAACCGAAATTTTCAATGGATCAAAAGATGCTAAAGACCAGACGCTAAGTGGCTTAGGTAATAAACAAGCCTCTCTTTAATATATCTATAATTCCAAAATCACATAATAATTACCTTCTTCGTCCCGACAAGCTCTCCCCGACTTTCAATTTTCAAATAATAAGCTCCCTTATTCAGATTTCCTCTTGGAATCTGAATAAGCTGTTTACCCGATGTCTGTTCTCCCAAATTAAGCGAGCGCACCTTTCTGCCTTCCTGATCATATAAATAACAGTTAATCTCTGAAGTCTTTTTCAATTCATAACGCACAAATAAATCACTCTGTACCGGATTTGGATAAACTTCAATTCCTGATTTTAAAATTGGTGCAAGGGATATTTTTGTAAACAAAGTATCAGTCAGGTTTGTACTAAAAGTACCTGCACCATGTGTGCCAATAACCAATAATCCATCAGAAACTCTAAAGTCCATCATGTCAACTACAATATTTCCAATTTCATTAGTTGCTACGTGTGTCCACACAGTACTTAGTCCATTCAGATTATTTGTTCCGAATAAGCCTATACTTGTTCCAACCATGTAAACATTTCCACTTGCTGTTGGCGCTATAGTTACCCAACGAATAGATGGTCCGTTACCTGTACCTGTTGAATTAGCTTCAAGGTTACCTGCTATCTTTTGCCAGTTTACACCTGCGTCTGTTGTATAGTACAAACTGTAAATATTATAATTTGAAAATGACGCAATAATTTTGTCGGGATCGTTAGGGTCTACGGCAATACAACTGACATATCCTGCACTGTTCATAATTGTACTGCTTATTTCTGTCATCACAGGACTCATACTTTCAGGATTATCAATTCTGTAGATAGACCTTTTACTTGTTCCTACATATAACCTGTTAGTTGGGTTTCCTCCTGTTGCAAGACAAGTAACTTTAGCTCCTGCCGTAATAACTGAATCCGGCAAAAGAGTCCAGCCGGTTGAAATTGTGTCCCATTCATTCGTGAGAGGGATTGCATTCAAACTGTCATTTCTCCAAATTCTTGTTCCGGCACCTAAATACATTCTGTTTGTATTTGATCGATCAAGAATAAATGGATTAATAAAAAGATAACCGGAAGCACCAATCGGATCCATGCGTCGGTATGCAATCACATTCCCTGATGCATCCAATGAAAACTTTCCGATTCGTCCCTCTTGTCGTGACATGTAATAGTTCTGATGTCCATCGTCAATTGCACAATGTGCTCCATCACCTAGGCCGGGATGTGTCCAGGGTTGCAGGGGATTTGTGCTATTGGTAAACCATGTTCCGTTATCCTGTGTTCCTCCGATAATAATATCGCTACCCGGCGTCCCATGATCCAAAGCAATCGTATAAAATTGCGATGTTACGTAGCCGGTATTTAATTCCTGCCAAACAACCGGACTGGTTCGGATATCATTTGTAAAGTTGAGTCCTCCATCGTTTGACTGAAATACCTTATCGGGATTCGAAGGTACAAACACCAATCCATGTTGATCCGAATGATGGTTAGGATAGTTATCATAAATTGGAATCGTTGCCAAAGAATCATAGCCTCCAATCGAAGCCGTATTGTTAGGGGTAGTAAAGCCATCACTGGATCTGAACAAATTAGTTCCTCCAATAATTACAGTGTTCGGATCAGTGGGATGAACCGCTACAAGTAAATCATATCCTCCCTGTGAATTAAAATTCCCAAGCTGGCTGCTGTCAAAGGGGATATTAGCTGAAAGGTCTGTCCATAGGCCCCCTGAACCGGTTCCATTCCCGGAAATATAATTGTACTTCCATAAGCTGTTCCATTCAGGATCTCCCTTCCAGTTCGTTGTCATCTTTCCCATGGATGGTGTCTCTCCAAGAAAATATACTTCATTCTCGTTTGAAGCATTGATTCCTAAAACCACTCTTCCAAATGTTCCTACGTCCCATCCCGGAGGAGAAATAGAAAACCAGCCAAGACCGGGATCTTTTCTCCAAATTCCCTTCTGACCTCCGTCACTATCGAGGGTGGCGTATACAACTCCTGTTGAAGTAACATCAACATCGGTGAAATATGAAAACACACTGGTACTTCCAATTTCCAAACTCCATGAAGATCCTCCATTCATCGATTTAAAAATTGCTCCATAACAGGCTACATAAACTACATCGTTGACCAAATCACTCGGGTCCGTCACAATTTTATAAGTGATGTCGAAAAAGTCATCAAAGGTTTGTGGTGTACCTGTACTGGTGACACTAAGCACATTCCATGTTAAACCGCCGTCTACAGATTTAAAAATTCCATTGCCGAGATAATAAGCACCCGTGGCACTTGCACTGGCTCCTACTCCTTCTCCGGTTGTGTAATACCATGTATTCGTATGGCCGGGACGTTTATCCTGCGTTATCGAGGTGATTGCCGGATTATGATTAAGAGAAGATACCAAAGTCCAGTTTGCGCCGGCATCTGTTGAGCGCCACAAGCCCCCATTAACTGATCCTGCAAAAAAAACATTTTCATCAGTGACATCAATAGCAATGGCTCTTGTACGCCCTCCCATGTTTACCGGCCCGCGGGAAAAAAAGGCAGCCCCCATTCTTGCAAGCGATGAACTGTTGTACTGAGGCAATGTAGTGGAAAATGCCAATTCCTTAGTTCTCATTCCGGAAGGTATCATACCGGTTAAAGGATCTGCAAGACGCATCAATTCCCATTCGGCTCTTCCTTCAGAAGAATAAATTGAAGCGCCTGAATATCCTTGTACCTTTGAAGATGAAACATCGCTCTTCTTTTCGATGAAAATAAACACAGCAGTTAAAAACAAAACAGATGAAGCGAGTATGTATAATTTTTTCATGGTAATTGGTTTGCTTGTTTAAAGAAAGAGCCTGTATCAAATTCTGACAGAGAAATTATTCCGAAATTCAATAGTCTGACCTGTTAAAATTAAAAAATTATTTTGAATGAAGAAGTCTTTGGATATCCTTCACAGAATATATCACTCCTTCATGGCCCATCATGAGTTTTTCCTGTAAAATGAGCTGGAAGCCGGTGGTACTGTCTTCCAATGAATCAATAATTCCGGTTCTTTCAATGTGAGATAAACGCAGTTTCAGGGTATCACCAACTCCGACGATTTGAGTAAGTGATGAAGATTGAGAAACAACCTTGTTGACAATGAAGTTACTGAGTAGATTTAAACTATCATCAGTATCCAAGCTGAACTCAAAAAGGCCTTGCACTTTAATACTCTGCGGAGCGGATGCTGGCTCATCAGCCGGACCTAAAATTGTAGCCGGAACAACCCGGGTACCTTCAGGCTTCCCGGGAGGTTTGGTGCATGCTGATAAACCCGGATAGAGAAAACCCAAACAAATAAAAATGTAAATATTCTTCAACAATCTCTCCTTCATTTTGTCAAAGATAAAAAAGCTACTCATATTCCGGGTGCTTTGTCACTCCGAAGATTCAAAATTAAAAAGCTCATTCGGAATTAATCCGAATGAGCTTTTTTCTTGATCCGATACGTTTTTATCAGCCGATATATTTTTTCCTGAGAACTCCTTTATCTTCTTCTACATGTTCAGTAAAGTTAACTGCAGGATGCTTTGAAATTATCTCGTCAATGTTCACGTTTTTAACTTCTATAAAACTCTTTCGGAAACTCATCATTTCACTCCCATCTTCATTATAATCAATGATAAAATCATCTTTAATTCCGGATTTATCTATTTCTTTTTTTTCATCGGATGGGTTCGGGTCCGGGAAGATTCTGTAATCATTTGTAGACATAATTATTGCTTTTATGTATTGTAAATTATTAGGAGTCATACGCCGGGATCATGTAAAGGATTCCATTTCGATCTCCAAAAAAGAAAAGAGCCTGACTAATTGCTTACTTCTGTAAGGTTTTAGAGAAAATGATAAAATTGATATATCAAATGCATTCATTCAGTCTGTTGCCGCAAATAAAAAAAAAGAAGCGAACATTCAGGTTAATGAAAATGGGGCTTCCTGCTTCAAAAATAGTTCATCTCCTTCGCTAACAAGACAAACTTTTAACAGAAGAGCGTGTCCGGTTCTAGGTAGATTGTGAAGGAATAGTAAAGGTTTTTCCTAAAAACTCCCCTTTTGCAAAAGGAATCCTGATTTTTCAGCACGAATATTCAATCTATTTAACAAGCTCTCTTGACGAATACATCCTTTCACGAAGTTCCTGAATGCTTTCATCGGAAATATACTCATCAAATGTCATTCGCTTGTCTATAACTCCGCCGGGCGTAAGCTCAATAACACGGTTAGCTACCGATTCCATAAATGCATGGTCATGCGAGGTGAACAAGGCGATGTTCTTCCAATCTTTTAAGGCATTATTAAAAGCAGTGATCGATTCGAGATCAAGGTGATTCGTTGGTTCATCAAGTATTAAACAATTTGCCTGGGTTAACATCATACGCGAAACCATGCAGCGAACTTTTTCACCACCGGATAATACACTTGATTTCTTAAATGTTTCTTCACCGGAAAACAGCATTTTCCCGAGAAAGCCACGAATATAGGTTTCATCCTTATCAGCCGAAAACTGTCTGAGCCAATCGATCAGGTTTATATCATCATGAAAATATTTTGCGTTTTCATTCGGGAGATATGCCTGCGTTATGGTGCTTCCCCATTTATATTCTCCTGAATCAGGCTTTTCTTCACCCATCAGTATTTCAAAAAATGTTGTGATAGCCTGATGATCTTTGGAAAGAACGGCAACCTTATCCCCTTTTACGAGAGTAAAAGTTATATCGGAAAAAAAATTTTGTCCTTCGGGTGAACTCTTGCCCAGGTTTTCTACACTTAATATCTGATCACCACACTCTCTCTCCGCTTTAAAAATAATTGCAGGATATTTTCTTGTGGAAGGCTGTATATTATCGACAACCAATTTCTCCAGTAATTTTTTACGACTGGTAGCTTGTCTTGATTTAGATGCGTTGGCACTAAAACGCTCAACGAAATCCTGCAATTCTTTGCGCTTGTCTTCAATTTTTTTATTCTGATCAGATCGCTGACGTAAAGCCAACTGACTTGACTCATACCAAAATGTATAATTACCGGTATACAAATTCACTTTACCAAAATCTATGTCAGCAACATGAGTGCAAACTGTATCTAAAAAATGCCTGTCGTGAGAGACAACAATAACGGTGTTCTGAAAGTCTGCAAGAAAATTTTCCAGCCAGGTTATCGTTTCTACATCCAGGTCATTCGTAGGCTCGTCTAGTAATAAAATGTCAGGGTTGCCAAATAATGCTTGTGCAAGAAGTACACGAACTTTTTCTTTTCCACTCAGCTCAGCCATTTGCATTCCGTGGTATTCTTCTTTAACGCCCAAATCACTTAAGAGTGTGGCTGCATCACTCTCCGCATTCCATCCGTTCATGTCAGCAAATTGCTGTTCCAGTTCAGCTGCTTTATTTCCATCCTCATCTGTAAAATCTGCCTTTGCATAGATGGCATCTTTAGCATGCATCACTTCCCATAATTTTCTGTTTCCCATCAGCACCGTATGCAATACGCCATGCTGATCAAAAGCAAAGTGATCTTGCTTCAAAACACTCATGCGTTCACCCGGACTTATATTTACTTGTCCGGTTGAAGGATCCACTTCACCTGATAAAATCTTTAAAAAAGTTGACTTCCCGGCACCATTTGCACCGATAACTCCATAGCAGTTACCCGGCACGAATTTGAGGCTTACTTCATCAAAAAGAACTCGTTTGCCATAGCGAAGGGATAAATTTGAAACAGAAATCATTGATTTTTACGTTTTTAAGGGCTGCAAAGATAGTGAAAATCAGCGGTTTTTGCTAATATTCTTGTCTATATCAGGCCTTAAACACTCATCGTACTCAATGACAAAGCTTAGTCGACGATAATTAGTGATTTAAATTCCCGGCTTGTGCCATTTTCTAATCCGATAAAATACGAGCCTGCTGCAATCCCGCTCAAGCTTATCATAGCTTCCTTGGTCGCCTCGTCAATATATTCTTCTGATTTGAAAATGGTTCTTCCACTAAGGTCATTTAGAACTATTCTCACCTCCGCATTTATAGTTGATGTAAAAATAATCTTTAGTATTTCAGTAGCAGGATTCGGGTATATCAGAAAAGGAATTGGCTTGCTAAGAGATGTGATCCGCGTGAATAAAAATTCATCTGCTCCAATGTCCGGATTGAGAATATCCCGAAGCTCTCCATCTATATCATCCTGCACTTGCGAGAGTGGAATACCTGCATTATTTATAAGGCCCGATCCAGAATGAAGATCCGTGCTTGACGTATACATTGGGTCAACAGCCACAGAATTCCCATCACGTGATGAGGCCAACTGAAAATCAAATAATGTTTGTTGCGGGTTTGTCCAGTAGCCTGTATTTACAGTGCTATATAAGCAGTTGTAATTTGATTGAGAAATTCCAACTTGTGCAACGTCGGCGACATACATTCCATAAGCTCCGCCGGGGCTGGAAAAAATATTATTTATTGAAACTATGCCGGATGTCGAAGAACCGTTCACATAAAAGGCTGTTCCGGAAGTAGTATTTGTTCCGATGTTATTTACAGAATTATTATATACAGAAACAAAACCACAATTATCCTCTAACGAAATGCCACGAGAAACATTGGAGCCTCCAACCTGAACGAAGTTATTCATCACCAAACCCTCCATCCCGGAAGTACTAACACAATCACGCAATCTTATCCCATAATTTCCGGTATGAGCTGTCACCTTGTTCTTGCTGATGATCATTGGTCCGATTTCATAGCGAATACTAATTGCAAAGTAGTCGACTGTTGAAACGCTGCTGTTCCGAATAAATACATTTCCAAGAACCTGGGGTGAGGCTTGATAAAGTAAAAATACTCCTACATAGAAATTTTCAAACAGATTATTCTCAACCAGCATACCGGTCGCATGTGAGGTTTGATTACCATTCACCCAAATTCCATTAGCATTATTTTTAAAATAATTCCCGCGCAATACCAAATTATTATTGTTAGATGTATTTGGAGAAAATATTCCGGACTTTGTCCCGGTAGTATTTGAACTTATGACATTAGCATCCCCAATAATTTGGTTGGACTGAAAGGTGACATTTTCCGACTCGTTTGTAATTTCTATTACCGTTGAAGCCGTTCCTGTTCCTGAGCGCTCGAAAGTCATATTTAAAAAGCTAATATTATCCACACCATTTAATTGAATTGTGTAGTTTCCTATAGTTGAAGCACCCGCAGGATTTGTTAGGACGACAGATGAGCTATCACCTGATTCAGAATGAAATAATATGGCATTTACTGAGGAGCTGCCTGTAATAGCAGGAATAGATATTTGCTCGTTATACGTTCCGCTACGAACAGAAAAATCTACCGGGCCACATAAACCTGATGCAGATAAGGCACTAAGTGCAGAGCTGAAATTCGAAAAGTCGGGTGCAACTCCTCCAATAGTATAGGTTCCGGACATCGCTGTTTTAATCGCATTGGAAGAGGCAGTATCATTTTGCATGTCAATATCAGCGACTCCATTCGGCTCTCTAGTCCAAGCCTTGAAGTCATATACCCCTCCCGCCAAGAATAAATAACTACCTAATAAGACCTGCACCGAATCTCCCGGATTTAGTGTAAATTGATAATTCAATGAAACTTCCGGTAAGCCATTAACCATCCAATCAACAAAAACCGAATCAATCTGATTCGTGCCATAATTTTTAATATGAACGTATATGTCATTTGATCCGGGGCAAATGCCGGTCACAGAATCAATACTTAATACACCTGCATCATTGCCGGTAGCCGCGAGGACATTAAAATGAATAATAATTAAAGTAATAATGAAGAAGTAAGGGCTTTTCATGACAGATTGGGGTTAATGATCAAAATTTAAGATCTTTAAAATTAAGCAGCATAGTTTGTAATCGCAAATGCTCTTTCGGATCCTTAACAGTTGTTTTGCATAAGTATCCTGCATTTAAATCAGAATTAACCTGACTATATGGGTTTAATTGATCTGTTCCCTTGTAGAACACGTTGATTTTCGTAGCTTTCCGTGCTTAAATGCCCTGCAACCTCTTCTCATGAAAAAACAAATACTCCTGATTCTCGCGGTTATTTCTCTCCCATTTTTGGCAGCTGCTCAATGTACTACAACCAATGCAACAGCCTGTCAGTGCAAAGACCCTGGTCAAAGCGATTGCGATTTATTACCGGATATTCAAATTGGCCATCCACCATTTTATGATCTGGGTGCTACCTATGGCGTAGTTGAATATTCCCAAACAGGTCATGGAGTGAATGATGGAAGACTCCTCGTTTCTGTTTCTACTCCCAATCCCGGATTCGGGCCTCTGGAAATACATACAACAGATGTTTTCGTTTGTGGAACAGACACATTTATAGGAACGCCTCCAAGTATTTGCCCTGATAATATTTCCTATCCGAAAATCCTTATCAACCAAAGAATTTACCATAAGAGCGGGAATACAATGACCTATTATGACAGAGCTGCAGGAACAATGACTTATCATCCTACTCACAGTCATATGCATGTTGACAATTGGGGAAATTATTCACTACGCACAAAAGATTCTACAAAAGCTGATCCATTGGACTGGCCAATTGTAGGCTTTGGAACTAAACTTGCTTTTTGTGTGATGGATTATGGAACCTGCGCCGGATGGGCTGACCATTGTCTTGATACTGCAGGAAACTCACTGAACAATAACAGTGATTTTCCTAATTACGGACTAGGAGGTGGTTCATACAGTTGTTCAAATGCTGTTCAGGGAATTTCTTCCGGTTACATTGATATTTATTGGACAACCTTAGATGGAATGTGGATCGATATTCCACCGGGAACATGTAATGGTGATTACTGGATAGTTACAGAAGTAGATCCAAACCAAAATTTTCTTGAATCCGACGAAACTAATAATGTATACGCAGCTCCTTTCCGTCTAACCCAACAGGTCCCGAATCCATCAACGGATATTGCAAAAGTGAACGTGAGCAACTCCATGTTGAATTTGTGCCAGGGTGAAAGCACAACTCTCACTGCAGACAACTCCATAGCAGGATCGGGCTATATGTGGAGCAACGGTGCAACTACTTCAAGTATTACGGTAAATACCGGAGGAATTTATTCTCTGTCATTTACTACACCTTGCGGAACCGGTCAGTCATATTCGGTTGAAGTAAATGTCTATAATCCCCCTGCTGCTCCTTCCACACAAAATGATACAATTCCAACTCCGGGATCAGCCATTCTTTCGGCAACTGCTGCAGGAGATGTAAATTGGTACGATGCCCCTACCGGAGGAACGCTTCTTGGGACAGGAACATTATTCTCTACACCTTCAATTAATACCACAACAACTTTTTGGGCAGAGACTGCTGAAATGCATAACGGTTTGAGCTTCCAGCTTGGTGCTCCTGACTCTTCAGTCGCAGCCGGTGGTTATACTTCTTCCAATCAGTACATGACATTTGATGCGTACAATACATTTATACTTCATACCGTAAAAGTATACGCACAAGTGGCAGGAACCAGAACAATTATATTAAGCGATAACCAGGGTACTGCTTTACAAAGCGCAGTGGTGAACGTGCTTGCCGGTATGAATGTTGTGACACTTGACTTCCTGATTAATCCCGGAACAGGCTATCAATTGTCGCGATCCGGTGGAGAGCTTTTTAGAAATAATGTAGGCACGGGGTTAAACTATCCGTATACAATCGATAATTTCTGTTCAATCACAGGAAACTCACAAGGAACCAGCTACTATTATTTCTTTTATGACTGGTCGATAAAACTGCCGTCAAACTCATGCGTCAGTGCACGTGTTCCTGCAATCGCTGTCGTCGCAAATCCTAATTCTATTGCCGATGTTAATCAGCTTAATTCTTTGAAAGCTTATCCTAATCCGGCTAATGAGGTATTGAATGTTTCTTTCAATCTACTCGGTGCAAATCAGATTACACTGGAACTTGTTGATGCTACAGGTCGCATTGTGCGCTCAAAAAGTATTTCATCGGATAACGGAACATACAACGAAAAATTCGACCTGACTAACCTTTCCAGAGGAGTGTATAGCGTACACGTTTTATCAAACAACAAAAATTATTACCATAAATTAATACTACAGTAATTCTACTCTGGAAAAAAACACCCGGTCCGGTCCAAGGATCGGGTGTTTTTTTTTGATTTCATTGGGACGTATGATCCATATCATTCGTAAAATAAAATATGATTGTATTTTTGTTGCTTAAAGAGTTTTCATGCGCCGGTTAAAATTGTTCTTGTTCTTCAGTCTAAGCATCATGCTGGAATCTTTTTCACAGTCTGCTTTTACAAGCTTTGATCGCTTTAATTCCCCGCTCCCTGATAACCAATGTCGATACATTGCAATAGATTCAATTCAAAGAAAATGGTTTTGTACTGAGTATGGTCTGGCTATTTATAATGATACGGTATGGGAGGTATATAATACAAACACCTCAGCCATCTCAGACAACTCTATAAAACATGTAGCATTTGACAAGCATGGAAAGGCATGGATCTCGACACAAAGTGGAGGCGTAAATGTTTTTGATGGAAACAGCTTTATTTCATTTACTACTGCTAACTCGGGAATTACATCCAATTACATTCGCAGCGTAACCATAGATGATAATGATATCAAGTGGATCGGCACAGACAATGGACTAAATCGCTATGATGACACAACATGGACGGTATACAATTTATTTAACTCCTCCCTTCCCGTCAACAACATCACACGGATCGTTCCTGAAAATGATTCAACACGCTGGATTGGGACGTTTAATGGAGGACTGGTTCGAATGATCGATACTTCATTCACAACATGGAATACAGTAAACAGCGGTTTTCCCGATAATTTTATTTTAGATATACTGATCGATAACGGAGGAATCAAGTGGATGGCTTGTCCGTCCGGTGGACTGGTTCGTTTTTTTAACGGGTCATGGTTTACTTATAATACGGTAAGTTCTAATATCCCAACGAACAGTTTAAATTCTTTAATCCGTGATTCGGCAGGAAATTTTTACATCGGTTCTTACGGTAAAGGTTTAATCAAAAATGTCGGTTTTGATTATTACTATTGGAATACTCAAAACAGCGACATGCAAGATGATATTGTTTATTCCGTAGCAATGGAAAATAATGGAATTCTTTGGCTTGGTACAGATGCGCACGGTGTTGTGCGTTTTGATGAAGCGCTGTGGACGGGTATAAAAGAAACACTAACGAGTAATATTATAACACTTTTTCCGACAATCTTTCAATCTGCCATTAATATCGTTTCAAACAAAGAGGATGTAGTGTCCTTAGAATTGTATAACACAACGGGGTCGGTATTAAGGAGTATTCCTTTAGCACTTGTTGCTAACAATGCACAGCAAATAGACTTGTCCTCACTCTCTGCAGGCGTTTATTTTGTTTCCTTCAAGAGCGGTAATCAACAGTCAACTAAAAAGATCGTAAAAATAAATTAGTCTTTATCCGTTCATGAGTTTCGTCATCTAAACCTTTATCGTATGAAACGTAGAAAATTTGTTCTCGCTACACTTGCTTTATATCCGATGAGTCTTCTCGCCAAAATGAAACCTTCATTTCTAAATGAGATTGGCAAAAGCTTTAAAGTAAAATCCGGAGAAGCCAGATTTGGGGAACACTATAAAATGAGAGGCGTTACACTCAATACCCTTGATATTAAAATTTCCTCTAAAGATACCGATGGTTCTTTGGCCATGTTCGAGCAAATCGGGGAAACACTCAATGGTGGTCCGCCTTTACATATTCATCTTTATCAGGATGAATTCTTTTATGTTGTAGAGGGAAATTATCACTTCCGTGTTGGTGAAGATTTTTATAATCTCACGGTGGGGGACACCATTTTTCTTCCCAGAAATGTTCCACACGCATTTACTCAATTAACAGAAAAAGGTAAAATGATCGTTTCGTATTTTCCGGCAGGAAAAATGGAAGCTTTTTTTAAACTTACCTCTTCCTGGTCGGGGCCTCCTTCAAAAGAAGAAATAAATCAGGCCTTCCTTGATCATGATATGAAAGTTGTAGGCCCTCCTTTAGCCGGAGAATAATTTTAAAAAACTATTAATATTTAATGGTATGAACCAAACAGATTATACTGAAAAAATAATTTGTTCAATCGTCTATCCTCCTTAAGAGCTATACCAATAATAATTCAGAATACCTTCCTCTTACCTGTTCAAGTATGTCGTGAATTTCATCAATAGACTCCGTTGTAACTAATCGGGTTCTATATTCTTTGAAATGGTCCAGGCCCTTGAAGTAATTGGTATAATGACGACGCATCTCAAAAATTCCAACACGCGGGCCTTTCCATTCTATTGATTTGTCCAGGTGAATGCGACAAACATCCACACGATCATTAATCCCCGGAGCTGATAACTTTTCACCTGTCTTAATAAAATGTTTTATCTCATTAAATATCCATGGGTATCCGATGCTTGCACGACCTATCATCAATCCGTCAACACCATAACGTTCACGCAAAAGTTTTGCCGTCTCGGGTGAATCAACATCTCCATTCCCAAAAATAGGAATGTGCATTCGCGGATTCTTTTTGATCTCTCCGATCAAGGTCCAGTCGGCAGGTCCCTTATACATTTGCTTGCGGGTTCTTCCGTGAACAGACAAAGCTTTTATCCCGATATCCTGAAGTCGTTCAGCAACTTCAACAATATTCTTTGTGCTTTCGTCCCAACCAAGTCTCGTCTTTACTGTAACCGGAAGCTTAACAGCCTTCACAATCTCTTCCGTCATCTTCACCATCTTCGGTATGTCTTGCAACAAAGCAGCACCGGCACCTTTGCAGGCAACTGCTTTTACCGGACAACCATAATTGATGTCTATCAGATCAGGTTTAACAGCTTCTGCAATCAGAGCTGCTTCCCGCATTGATCCTATGTCTCCTCCGAATAACTGTATGCCTATAGGTCTTTCGTATTCAAAAATATCCAGCTTATGTACGCTCTTCGCTGCATCGCGAATCAAGCCTTCGCTGGAAATAAACTCGGTGTACATCATATCGGCGCCATGCTGCTTGCATACATAACGGAAAGGAGGATCGCTCACGTCTTCCATTGGTGCCAGCAAGAGAGGAAACTCTCCCAGATCGATATGTGCTATTTTAGCCAATTGTTGCTGAATTATTCTGTTTTTAGACTAATTTCCTTCAAACTGCTAAGGGAATTCAAGTGATGAAGCCTGAAGAAAACTTATCTTCGCGGCAAAGGTACGACACAATGAGTTTCAAGGCAATCTGGGCGAACAATACGCCGTATTCAAAATTTTTAATTTCTGTAGGAATCATCCTGATCTCCGCAGTTTTCTTCACTCTCATCGGCACGTTTCTGGCATCCGTGATATTTGGCGTAGACACAGCCCAACTGGCCTCATTGATGACAAATCTTGAAAACCCTTCAAATATCAAGGTTTTAAAAATGATGCAGACCGTTTCGGCTATCGGAACCTTTATCGTTCCACCTTTTGTCCTGGCATGGCTATTTCATCCTGCTCCTCTATCTTTCTTATCGATCGATAAAAAACCGGCAACTACAGCATCATTCATGATTATTGCCATGCTCATGTTGGCAATACCATTAATCAATCATTTGGGTGAACTGAATAGTTACTTCCACCTGCCTTCTGCTTTAAAAGCTGTAGAAGATTGGATGAAGTCCTCTGAAGAACAAGCGGCAAGAATAACAGAAGCTTTTCTGATTATGACTAGTCCATCTGAATTAATTTTTAATTTATTCATGATTGCATTAATCCCTGCTATAGGGGAGGAGTTGCTCTTTAGAGGCATCGTTCAAAATATTTTTTCCTCTTGGTTAAAAAATAATCACGCAGCTGTTTGGTTGTCGGCCATATTATTTAGTGCCATGCACATGCAGTTCTATGGATTTATTCCAAGACTGATGCTTGGTGTGATGTTGGGTTATCTTTTGGTATGGAGTGGCAATATTTGGTGGCCGATACTGGCGCATTTTGTAAACAATGCAGCAGCAGTCATTTTCACTTACCTCTTTCAAAACAACCTGACCGGCTTCGATCCCGATAAAATTGGTGTCGGTGCAGATCAGGTGATGACCGTTATGCTCAGTCTGTCTTTTACAGCAATCTTACTTTTCTTGCTGCATAAAGAAGGACGTAAAAATCGATTGCTTTCAGAGGAATGATTATCTACCTTTGTCGCCCTTAAGATGGAAAAACTCCGGTTTTTAAGGGAATAACACAGTACGGGAGAGGTGTCAGAGTGGCCGAACGTGCAAGCTTGGAAAGTTTGTGTACCGCAAGGTACCGCGGGTTCGAATCCCGCCCTCTCCGCCGTCGGTCGCTGAAGCGACCTTCGGCGGACAAGGTCCGCTGAAGGTTGCGTAAGCGATCCTCGGTCGCCGTAGCAACCGTTCGTTGCGTAGGAGATCCTTGGTCGCCATAGCAACATTTCGTTGCGTAGGCGATCCTTGGTCGCCATAGCAACATTTCGTTGCGTAGGCGACTAAACAAAAAAGGTTCGGAATTATTCCGAACCTTTTTTGTTTTATATTTTCCGGTTAGTGGCCCCTGAATTCGCTTAGAAACTCACCAACAGCAAAAAACTTATTAAATGCGGTTGTCAATTGTTCCGGGCATTTTTATTTTTATAAAATGTGGACAGTATACATTCTCAAATGCAGTGATAACACTTACTATACCGGCTGTACTCATGATTTGAACGAACGATTAAAAAGACATCATAAAGGTCAGGTCGCTTATACCTCTCCACGCCTTCCTGTTGAGCTTGTTCATCATTCTGTTTTTTATGACAAGTATAAAGCTTATGAATTCGAAAAATATTTAAAGTCGGGATCGGGAAGGGCTTTTGCTAAAAAGAGACTTTACTCATTTAGCTGATTAAAATCACTGGCGAATTATTTAGTTTTAGCTTACCGGTATCAACCAGGTATACTCCTCGCTCTGGGAAAAAAGCATGCAGCCACTATTCATGGGTGTTATTAATTATTAGGGAGAATTTTAATCCCTGATATTATTTATTAAAGGCTATCCATATATTGCTAACCTAATTGCATTTAGAGTAATTGAAGAATCACCTTAGTTGATCAAGAAACAAATTTTACTTTTTTATACGTTAATTTTTAACAAAATGAATATTCCAATGAGGTTAGCCATTATTCTTTTCTTTTTCATTATAAAATTTTGTTCTGCGCAACCTGAGATACTTAAAAATATCTGTAATCTGGATTCTATGAAAACTTTGGATGGGCAAGAGGTTTTATGGATTGCTGATGAAGCTCCCTCCTTTCCCGGCGGGGAATTGAAATTAAAAAGTTTTATTAATAAGGAGTTTAAATACGCTTCTAAGAAGGAACAGTGGGCAAAAGAATTGGTTCTTACCTTACTCATAGATAGTAAAGGATATATCAGACACTACTGTATCCGTGAATCTGAGTTTATAAACACCGACATGCGTGAGAGTCTCGAACAGGAGGCTTTAAGAGTTGTTTCAAAAATGCCCAGATGGACTCCTGCCTTGCATGCCGGGAAAGCCGTTCCCGCTTTCTTCAATTTATCATTTCTGGAGAACAAAGGCAATAGGCAAAGTCTGCAATTTAGTTCTTCTGAAAAATTTCAGCAGGGAGAAATTAAGGATGGATATAAGGTAGGGGTATGGAGTTACTATGATATTAATCCGGAAAAAACGGTTCTTAAAGTTGATTATGATAGTGGAAAACTATTGTATCTGATTCAAGATACGACAGATTACATAATCAAGTCAGGGGGGAATTGGATCAGTTCCAAACTCGACATTCAACCGAGATTCATCGGTAGCATGAATGAGTTTTATAATATTATCACTGCTCAATTATACTACCCTCTTCTTGCAAGAACCAGACACACTTCGGGACAATTCTACCTCTCATTCGAGATTGACACATTGGGCTCTATAGGAAATATAGAAATAATCAATGACATTGGAGACGGCTGCTCAACTGAAGCAATTCGCGCATTGAAACATATTCCAAATTTATGGATCCCCGCTCAAAAGAAGAATGAAAAATACAGCTCCAGATTTATTCTGCCTTTCAACTTTATTTTAAAATCCGGGGCAAAATATTTTTCGGCAAGTTGGAACACAGCTATCTCTGATTCAATTTATTCCAAGGGAAAACTTCTGAATACAATTTTTATTGGCGCATCGGCAATCCACGGCAAGGACACAGTAGAGAGTGGCAAGCAAGATGAATTAATCCTTCCACATGTTGATCCAGATAAAAAAGTATATCAAACAGTTGAGGAAGTTCCAAGTTTCCCCGGGGGTGAGGGTGAAATGTTTTCATTCATTTTAAAAAACACAATTTATCCTCCAAGTGCTATGGAACATGGAATTCAAGGAAGGGTATATGTAAGGTTTGTCGTGGACACGATGGGAATTATTTTGGACGCGAAAGTTATAAAGGGAATTGGTGGTGGCTGTGATGAAGAAGCACTTCGCGTAGTTAATTCAATGCCTGTCTGGCAACCAGGTCGACAGGAAGGGAAAATCGTTCAGGTTCAATATACGCTACCTATCAGTTTCACCATGGAGGTACTTCCTAAAAGGGAAGAAGATTTTATACTTGACACCTATAGTTTTAATTCAACATTACGATTTCAAATTGATAGAATCGTGAAGGATGATTTTAATAGAGGAAACACCATGGATTATTCTGTTGGAGAAAATAATTTAACGCTGATGTTTAGCATTGACGAAAATGGACAGCCGGGTAATTTTCAGCCACTCAACACCTGGGGCAGACAATTTATCGGATCAATTACCAGGGCTATTCGAACACAAGTTGACTTTCCAAAACAGACAAAAACCATGTACTTCCATCTTATGATGCGATTCAACGAAGGTCATATGTATAATTACAATTTTATTCTTTCAGAAAAACGAGAGCATACTTTTTAATCCATAAAAAACAATTACTTCTCTTCCTTCTTTTTAAAATCCAGCGATACAGAATTCACGCAGTAACGGAGTCCGCTGGATGTAGGGCCATCATCAAATAAATGGCCTAAGTGTGAGCCGCAATTAGCACAAAGAATTTCTGTTCGTATCATACCCAGGGTTCGGTCTTCCTTCTTAATTATTTTTCCCCCGGCAATTTCCTCATCGAAACTTGGCCAGCCGCAAGATGATTCAAATTTCATGTCAGAATTAAAAAGTTCATTGCCACAAGCAGCACACACATACATTCCCTTTTCTTTGTGTATATTATATTTTCCTGTGAAGGGCCTCTCAGTTCCCTTCAACCTCAACACCTCATATTGTTCAGGACTAAGAATTTTTTTCCACTCTTCCTCTGTGCGTTGTACCGGCATCTCTTTTATGTTTATAGTATCGTTATCGGTTTCGTTTTGGGTTACCTGGCCTGAATCCTGAGCACAGGAAATGTTAAGAGAAATAATTGCTGCGAATATAAAGGGGCTTGCTTTCATAGGCTCTAAAACAAATCAATCTCCTAAAAGTTTATTTCATGATTCCCGAATAATCGTTAATTAAATGCTAATTTTTTATTCCAGTCCAAGCATTGCCCTAAAACTTTCCTTTCCTTCCGGCAATTTTTTCAGGTTCTCAATCAACAAAATCGCACGGTCTATTCTTTTCTGGCTGTTCTTTACTGTTGACACATAATGAATAATATATCGTTGCTTACCAGCTGTCAATCGATCAAATCGCTTTTTTCCATCTTTGTCCTGCTTAAATAGTTCCAAAAGTTCCGGTGGAACTTCCATGCCATATTTACTTGGATCAGGTTTTAGGAGAACCTGTACCACATCGCCATCTTTTACCCCAACCTCTTTCATCCGTTTCAAATTAAAACTAATATAGCCGCTTCCATTTCCTAAGGCAACAATGCCTCCTTGAAAAGTGATTGCATTATTCACGGTACATAATAATCTAACATTGAACTTTCCCCCGATTTTTTTTATAATCGACGGAGGCACCTCCAGGTAGCGCATAGAAACAAGATGCTCCAGTTTTTTGATTTGTATATGATATTGTATCTTGAACTTCTGCATTATAAAAACAAATGGCAGGTTATGACTCGTATTCACTAAGAAGGTTTCTTAGCGAGTTTATCAGCTATCAAATCTTTTTCTAATCGGGGGAATGTCTTTCTTTATCCGAAAAGCAAATCCAAGAGTAACATTCACCACTTCGATTTTCCGTTGAAAGGACGTTATAAAGTCCTGCCCATAACTTGTATTAATCACGACATCAATAAACTTCGGATTGGTTTTTAGATAATCCGCATTCAACAGAAGTGCAATCCGATCCGAAACATTAAATCTGAAACTTCCTCCTAGTCCATAGCCGAAACCTATTCCTGCTCCGATCTGTTGCTCATCCCATCTGTTGCTGAAGCCTTCCTTATATGATGCCTTAATCCTTGGTGATAAAGCTGTTAGTATACCTACAAGGGCTCGTGGTTCCAATATTACTTTTCCTCCTGAACCTAATGGGATCGATGCAAATCCCCCTACGAGAAATCCTGACATGCCCCAGCTGTCCGCATCAACTGAAGTGTATCTTCTATTGGTGCCTGCAAGGTTGGAGCTGGTATTCAGTGCATTTAAAAAGCCTGATTCGTCTAAGGAGTTTGATTGAATTAATACCATAGCGGTAAGTCCAAAATTGGATGCAATACGATAGGCGAAATTTAAATTCAAGGCCACGCCGGGTTTTGCAAACCCCGCACCTCCTTCTTCCGAACTGTTGTTTGCAAAATCGCCCTGTGGCAGACTTGCGCCAATCGAAAATCCTGCATAACCCTTTCGACTTTCATATTGTGCATAGGATGCAGGCAGAGTCGCAGCAAGAAAAAGTATTATCAAAAAAAAGGTTCTCATATACCGTTGCACTAAATGTTTTTTGAAAATTGTTATATAACTTTACTCATCTCTCCACGTAAATCTTTTTGAAACAGTTTTCTTACTTCAAGCGCTTTTAGGTTTTGTCCGAATAAAAACATCAGCTTGGCTAAAGCCGCTTCAGTGGTAATGTCTCCGCCACTTATCACGCCAATTTCTTTCAAATGAATACTGGTTTCATACTTGCCCTGTTCAACAGCTCCGCCTCCGCATTGAGAAACATTAACAATCATCACTCCTCGCTTTATTGCCTGTTGCAAGACTCCGATAAACTTTTTATCCGTTGGAGCATTGCCACTTCCAAAGGTTTCCAAAACAAGAGCTTTCAGGTTTTTTGTTTTTAATGTCGAATCAATCACTTCAACATTTATTCCGGGATATATTTTGATCAGAGCTATATTCGCATCCAACTTTTTATGAACCAATAATTTCCCGGTTGATTTCTTTCTTATAACGTCTGTATTGACAACAATGTGGACACCTGTTTCAGCCAATATGGGATAGTTATAAGATTCAAAAGCGTCAAATTTACTGGAGGTATATTTTTCAGATCGGTTTCCTCTGAAAAGCTGACTGCTGAAATAAATGCACACCTCCGGAATTACTGTATCGCTTGCAGCCAACTGAATCGTAGTGATCAGGTTTCTTTTTGCATCGGTGCGAATGGCTCCCAATGGGAGTTGAGATCCGGTGAAGATTACCGGTTTGGAAAGGTTCTCCAACATAAAACTCAATGCGGAGGCTGTATAAGCCATTGTATCTGTACCATGCAATACAACAAATCCATCATATTGATTGTATTTCTTTTCAATGACCATGGCGAGCTCAACCCAAAAGGAGGGTTGTACATTCGAAGAGTCAATCGGGGATTTAAAAGCAAAATAATCAATCTTACAATTCAGGTGATTTAACTCCGGTATCTGATCAGTAATGGCACCGAAATCAAAGGGCACCAGTGTCTTGCTACGGTGCGAATGCATCATACCTATCGTTCCGCCGGTATATATAATCAGTAGTTTCTTTGCTTTCATCTTCATACAAACATCTGTTAACTTAGGCTCTAGTCGAAAAAATATACTTCTCAGATTCTTCCTTATTTTCCAAAAATCTTCTTTGAGTTTTCGGTACTTATGTGCGCAATCTCTTCAAGGGAAACGTTTTTTATTTCTGCCAACTTCTGAGCCACAAGTTTAAGGTATTCAGGAATATTTCTCTTCCCGCGGAAGGGTGCAGGTGCAAGATATGGCGCATCGGTCTCTAATACCATGTGATCCAAACTAATTTTTTCAACGACCTTGTCCAGACCTGAATTCTTAAAGGTGACAACTCCTCCTATTCCAAGATAAAAGCCCATGTCGATGGCCCGATTTGCTTGCTCCTCTGTTCCTGTAAAACAATGAAAAATTCCGAATGGTTCCTGTTTGGGTAAATCCAAAAGCAGTTCATAAATTAGTTCAAAAGATTCTCTTGAATGAATTACAATCGGAACCTTATAATGATTCGCCAGTTCAACTTGTCGCTGAAAGACGATCTTCTGCTCTTCCACAAAGGTCTTGTCCCAAAACAGATCAATACCTATTTCTCCTACAGCAACAAAACTTCTCTTCCTGAACCAATTCTCGACAATATCCATCTCTTCCTGCCAGTTTGCTTTCACCGAACAGGGGTGTAGGCCCATCATCGGAAAACAAATTTCCCTATGCCTGCTTTCTAAATCCAACATTGACTGAATAGAACTGCTGTCTATGTTTGGAAGAAAAAATCTCGAAATTCCATTCGTAACAGCTAATTCAATCAATTTTTCACGGTCAGCATCGAACTCTTCAGAATAAAGATGGGTATGCGTATCGGTAAGAATCATGAAATTAAATGGTTTTTGTTGAAACAGATCTTCTATCCGGAAGCGAAGGAACCAAAATTAATCATTCTGTACCAATAGCCGTAGAGATTAACTACACAATATCAATTCAATATGAGCATGCACATTTTTGAAGATACATGATTCAGTCTTTAGATTACTTTTGTATCAAATCGAATTCTGCCTTGCCCAAATTTCTCATCATACGATTCTCTTCCATTGGCGACATTGTTCTTACAACTCCTGTCATCCGCTGTTTAAAGAAACAGGTTCCTGATGCGGAACTACATTTCCTGACCCGTTCGTCCTTTAGAGAAGTCCTTTCAGTAAATCCTTACATCGACAAGCTTCATCTTTTGAATGACAGTCTTTCTGAGGTCCTGCCACAGTTAAAAAAAATAAAATTTGATGGCATTATTGATTTGCATCATAACCAACGTTCCTGGTTAGTAAAACGAAACCTGAAGGCTCCCTCTCATTCCTTTTATAAATTAAATATTGAAAAATGGTTAATGGTCAATTTTAAAATTAACCGTTTACCTGATAAACATATTGTCGATCGCTATCTTGATAGCGTCTCACATCTTGCTGTAAAGAATGATGGAGAAGGCTTGGATTTCTTCATTAGTCCCGATGCACTAAAAATAAACGAACCCCTTCCGATAAGTCATCAGGAATTTATCGCCTTCGTAATTGGAGCAAAGCATGCAACCAAGCGTTTACCTGTAGAGAAAATTATCGCTCTTTGTAAGCAAATCGATAAACCGATTGTATTATTGGGTGGTAAGGAAGATGCGGAACGTGCAAATAAAATTGTTGACGCCCTCGGTAAGAAAATATATTCTGCCTGCGGGAAAACAAATTTACATGAATCGGCGGCTTTGTTGAAATACTCAACTCATGTGATCACACATGACACAGGTTTAATGCATATAGCAGCAGCCCTAGGCAAAAAAATTATTTCGGTTTGGGGAAACACCATTCCTCAGTTTGGGATGTATCCCTACTTTAAAGATATTAATGGCGGAACTCAAAGTGGAATGAATTCGGTTGTAGAGGTAAAAAATCTGCGCTGCAGACCATGTTCAAAGATAGGTTTTGAAAAATGTCCGAAGGGACACCTGAATTGCCTGAATAAAATCAGCGACAGCGAGATTTTGGAACGATTGGCTATAAAATAATCTACACCGTTTTTTTACTAGTCTTTCACCCTCTTCAATTGCATTTCATTTTGTGGCTTCAACACCAATGGTACCTGTTCGAGCATGACTGAGCTTGTATCCAATCCAAAAGCCCGAGGTTCCGACATCGAAAGTTTTTTTAGAATAAAATGGATATCCATGATTATCTTCTCATAAAAAGGTAAATTATTTTCATAGGATAAAAAGCGTTCCATGACGACAAATCTAAAGTCGCCTATCATTTTCCTGTTACCCAGTGTGGTGTAACGCGATGATATATCTACTTCGTGGTTTTTTACAAGATCCTCAACCACTTTTCGGAAAAATAAATTCACTCTTGGTTCAACACGGAATCCTATATAAAAATCGATGCGAATGATGTTGCCTTTTAGTATTTGTGTTACTCTGTAATCCATTGTATAGGGCTCATCCTGTACATCCACATGAACGAACCAATAGATATCGGCACGTTTCGGTTGGCGCTGCAGCATGGAATAAATAATTTTCGCTTCAATTTCGTCGACATGATTTGCACGGGTCAGATAGACTAAGTGCGTGGAATATTTCTGTACTGAGTGGTCATGGCTTAAATCTCTCATCTGAGAAATGTAATTTTTCAGTTTTACGAATTCCGTGAATCGATTTTTAATTTTCCTCGCCCTGAACCATGCCCACATGAGCATCACCAGAACAGAGGCGAGAAAAACGGTGAGCCATCCGCCATGTTCGTACTTGTCGAGATTAGCAATTAAAAAGGTGATCTCAACTGTCAGAATCACCATCAACATTAAAACGATTAATGGTCTTGCAACCCTTTTCATATACAACCAATAACTCAACAATATCGTTGTGCTAAGCATGGTAATAATGATAGCCAGGCCATAGGCTGCCACCATCTGTGATGATTCACGAAAAAACAATACGATGCCTATGCAATTAATCAGTAACATCCAGTTTACCGATGGTACATATAAAGTACCTCTTAAATTCGTAGGATAAACTATTTTGACTTTGGGCCAGAAGTTTAAGCGGATTGCTTCGTTTACCAGTGTAAAGGATCCGCTGATCAATGCCTGTGAAGCAACGATAGCCGCAAAGGTGGCAATGATAATTCCGGGTATCAGCCACCACGATGGCATGATTTCATAAAAAGGATTAACCGGACCCAGGTGCTTGCCCTGATGTTGCATTAACCAGGCTCCTTGTCCAAAATAATTCAACACAAGCGCTGATTTGACAAATATCCATGTTGTTTGAATATTTTTTCTTCCACAATATCCCAGATCACTATACAATGCCTCCGCTCCTGTTGTACAAAGAAACACCGCACCCAGTAGCCAAAATCCGCCCGGATACATCACCAATAATTCTATGGCATAAACAGGGTTAAGCGCTTTCAGGATTCCGGGAAAAGAAAAAAGCTGGGCTAGTCCCAGTGCCGCAATCATGCTAAACCATATCAGCATCATTGGACCAAAAATCTTACCGGCAAAATTTGTTCCGAATTGTTGGATAACAAATAAACTAAATAAGATGGCTATTACAATCGGAATCGTTGGAATGTCCGTATTAATAATTCTCAATCCTTCTACGGCAGCAGAAATTGAAATCGCAGGTGTGATAATACCATCGGCGAGCAGGGCGGCACCACCGATCATGGCAGGCCATACAAGCCACTTTACTTTGGTGTGCCTGACCAGTGCATATAATGAAAAAATTCCGCCTTCACCTTTATTGTCAGCATGCAAAATGAGAATCACATACTTCAGGGTGGTTTGTAAGGTGAGTGTCCAGAAAATGCAGGAGACTCCTCCGAAAATCAAAACCGGGTCAATACTCTGTTCGCCAATAATTGCCTTAAACACATACAATGGAGATGTACCAATATCTCCGAAGATGATACCGAGAGTAGCCAGAAGTCCGGCTAACTTGATTTTATTACCGGGCGATGATTCCAATTCGGTTAATTATAATTTGAATTATAAACTTGACAGAAAGCTTAGAATGAAGGTACGATTCTCTCCGTATAAATTATTGAACAATAAATATTCTACTATCAGTTACCTAAACAAGCACCAAACAGAAATGCAATCAGCCTTCGGTAAAAAGTGCTTTTAATTCAGTCGCGTCTGATGGCTTCATTTTTCCGGCGAGTATTAATGACAACTGTCTTCTTCTTAATGCGCTATCATAGCGAGCTCTCTCTTCCTCGCTTTCCGGTACCAGGGAAGGTACGTTTATGGCATGTCCCAATTGGTCGACTGCAACAAATGTATATATCGCTTCATTGCATTTTTTCTTTTCGCCTGTCATGTTGTTCTCAACCCAAACATCAATATAAACCTCCATGGAGGAAGTAAATGCACGGGAAACTTTTGCCTGCAGAGTTACAATCTCTCCTAGTCTGATTGGCTGATTAAAGGATACATTGTTCACAGACGCTGTAACAACAATTCTTCCGCAATGCCTGGTGGCTGATATCGCAGATGCAATGTCCATCCAATGCAATAGCCGACCACCCATTAAATTACCAAGAGTGTTTGTATCATTGGGTAATACAATTTCTGTCAGGATGGCTTGTGATTCTTTAGGTGTCTTGGATTTCATAGCCTTTTAATATAGTTTCAATTTAAATTTTTACCTGAAAAATTTGCTTGTTTTTTTCTTGTGCAAACAAAAAACCGACAGGCAAAATCTCCCTGAACTAAACAATCCTTCTCAGGTTAATTTCTCCAACAGGATTTACTACCAGTGGTACCTTTTCAATAGTTACTGAACTCGTATCAAGTCCAAAGGCTCTTTCCTCTGAAAGGGAAAGTTTTTTTAGCAGGAAATATATATCGAGAATGATTTTTTCATAGAAAGGCATTTCATTTTCGAAGGAGAGGAATTTCTCCATAACCACAAATTTAAAATCGCCCACTTGATTTTTTCTGCCCAGTGATTCATAGCGAGATGTGATGTCTACTTCAAAATTCTTCACCATATCCTCAACCACTTTTCTAAACATCATATTGATAAGAGGTTCCACACGGAATCCAAGTCGGAAATCGACTCTGATAATATTTCCTTTGACCAACTCCGTCACTTTGTACTCCATGGTATAAGGCTCATCTCGTACATCCACGTGAACGAACCAATAAATATCTGCACGCTTGGGTTGTTTCTGCAAAATTGAATACATGACTTTGGCTTCAACTTCATCCCGTGGATTTGCACTGGTAAGGTAGACAAGATGTGTCGCATATTTAGGAATTGAAAAATCATGGCTTAGATCCCGCAGCATGGGAAGATATTCCTTCAGCTTCACATGCTCCACAAATCGGCTACGGATTTTTCTGGCCTTATCCCAGGCAAACATAACGCCGATAATACCTGAACTGATAAGCAAACTCACCCAACCGCCATGTACAAACTTGCTTAGGTTTGCAAAGAGGAATGAAAACTCAATGGTACCATATACCATGATGAATAAAATGATCGCTGCCCTTGGATATCTTTTGAGATGCATGTAAAACACAAACAAGGCAGATGTCATGATCATGTTTATATTAATCGTCAAGCCATAGGCCGCCTCCATGTGTTTAGACTCTTTGAAATATAAAACGACAAGCATACATACAAAGTAAAGCAGCCAGTTTATGGAGGGAATGTATAACTGGCCCTTCATATCCGTTGGATACTTAACCCTGACTTTTGGCCAAAAATTGAGTCGGATTGCCTCGTTAATTAATGTAAATGAGGCGCTGATCATCGCCTGGCTGGCAACGATGGTTGCACAAGTTGCTACAATCAATCCAACGATGATAAAACCATCCGGCATCATAGAATAAAATGGGTTCTTGTCGCCCAGGTAAGTTCCTTCATTCGTCATTAACCATGCCGCCTGTCCAAAGTAATTCAACAAGAGTGCAAGTTTGACAAAGCCCCAGCTAAAGCGAATATTTTTTCTTCCGCAATGACCCATGTCTGAATAAAGTGCTTCGGCTCCGGTGGTACATAAAAACACAGCGCCAAGCAACCAGAACCCTCCGGGATGAAGCACGAGCAAATTATATGCATAAACCGGATTTACTGCTTTGAAAACTTCAGGAAAATGTAAGCATGAAATTATTCCCAAGGTGCCAATCATCCCAAACCAGATAAGCATCACAGGTCCGAAAAATTTACCAACGAGCTTTGTGCCGAATTGCTGTACCAAAAACAAGAGCGTTAGAATTGCAATTACTATAGGTACAGTATCAATTCCTTCGTTGAAATATTTTAAACCTTCAACAGCGGATGAGACAGAAATCGCCGGCGTGATAACTCCGTCTGCAAGCAAAGAACTCCCTCCGATAATAGCAGGCACCATGAGCCATTTTACCTTGGCTCTTTTTACAAGAGTGTAAAGTGAAAAAATTCCTCCCTCACCTTTATTATCGGCACGAAGAGCAAGGATTACGTACTTAACAGTTGTCTGTAAGGTTATCGTCCAAAAAATACACGAGACTCCACCAAGAACAGTCTCTGCAGTGATAACATTATTTCCTATGATCGCTTTTAGAACATACAGCGGCGAAGTTCCTATGTCGCCGAAAATGATTCCCAGTGTAACCAGCAGACCGGAAAGCGTAATTTTATTTAGTGAACTTGAACTCAAGTTTTAATATTTCGGAGGCCAAATGTATGAATTGCATCGAACCAGTTTCAAATAGACGTAGTTTTTATTCTTCGAGATCCTTTCAAGGTATAAAGCCACAGGCACTACCTTCATTGCTTAATTCTCAGTACCTTTGCCATCCTTCCTGATATGAAAGCTGAATACGATGTAATTGTTGTTGGTGCCGGCCATGCCGGTTGCGAAGCCGCTGCTGCCGCTGCGAATATGGGTTCGCGCACCTTACTTATCACCATGAATATGCAGACCATCGCCCAGATGTCTTGTAATCCGGCGATGGGCGGAATTGCTAAAGGGCAGATTGTCAGAGAGATAGATGCGATTGGTGGATACTCCGGTATCGTTTCCGATCGTTCCATGATTCAGTTCAGAATGCTTAATCGTTCTAAAGGACCTGCAATGTGGAGCCCACGTTCACAGAATGACCGAATGATGTTTGCTCAGGAATGGCGCGTTATGCTGGAGCAAACACCGAATGTGGATTTCTGGCAAGATATGGTCAATGAGCTTATCGTAGAAAACAATAAGGTTTGTGGCGTTCGAACCGGAATGGGTATTGACTTTAAGGCGAAGTCTGTTGTGCTTACTAATGGCACCTTTTTAAACGGACTCATACACATTGGAGAAAAACAGTTTGGCGGGGGAAGGAGCGGGGAGAAAGCAGCGAAAGGGCTTACCGAACAATTACAAACACTTGGTTTTCAGTCGGGTAGAATGAAAACAGGGACTCCACCCCGACTAGATGGGCGATCTCTGGACTATTCAAAAATGGAAATCCAGCATGGGGACGAAAATCCGGGGAAATTTTCATTTACTAATACAGCACAGCTGGGGAAACAACTCAATTGTTGGATAGCTTATACGAACGATGCGGTCCATGATATTTTAAAAGAGGGTTTTGACCAAAGTCCCATGTTCACCGGAAGAATTCAAGGACTTGGTCCAAGATATTGTCCTTCCATTGAAGATAAAATCAATCGATTTGCTGACAAGGAAAGACATCAATTATTTGTGGAGCCCGAGGGTTGGAACACGGTAGAAATTTATCTTAATGGCTTTAGTACATCTCTCCCACAAGAAATTCAATACAAAGCCTTAACTCAAATATCCGGCTTCGAAAATGTTAAAATGTTCCGTCCAGGGTATGCAATTGAATATGATTATTTCCCACCTCAACAATTGCACTTATCTCTCGAAACAAAACTTATACAAAATTTATATTTCGCCGGACAAATAAATGGTACAACCGGATATGAAGAAGCCGCTTGTCAGGGATTGATGGCGGGGATAAATGCACACCTTAAAATCAACGAGAAGGATCCCTTTATCTTAAAACGATCAGAAGCATACATAGGGGTTTTGATTGATGATCTTGTTACAAAAGGTACTGATGAACCCTATCGAATGTTTACTTCCAGAGCAGAGTTTCGTACCCTTCTCAGACAAGACAATGCTGACGTTCGACTCACTCCGATTTCAAACAAATTAGGTCTGGCTGATGAGGGCAGGCTTCGAAACGTAGAAGAGAAGATGAAATATACGATGGAAACGGAAAATTTCATTCGTAATCATTCCTTAAAGCCTGAAGATATTAATCTCCTTCTGGAGCAACTAGGAACTGAGCCAATCAGACAAAAGGTAAAAATGCTCGGGCTCCTTCTTCGACCTCAAGTAAGTATTTCGGATCTATTAGAAAACACTTCCGAATTTCGTGAATTCTCTTCAACTATACCGGATTCACAAAGAGAAATGGTTTTAGAGCAGGCAGAAATACGTTTGAAATATGAGGGATATATTGAAAAGGAGTCTGAAATAGTGAATAAATTCATAAAACTCGAAAACGTCTTCTTGAAAGCTGATTTTGATTACCACAGTTTAGCTTCTCTTTCTATGGAGGCTCGACAAAAGCTCTCTAAAATAAAACCAAGCACTCTCGGACAAGCCTCCAGAATATCCGGCGTTTCCCCTTCAGATATTTCAGTGCTGATGGTGTTTTTGGGAAGATAATGTTCCACGTGAAACAATTTGAATGGAAATATTAAAAGAATGTCCGGCTTGTGGTTCAGAAAACCACTCATTTATTCGAAAATGCAAGGATTTTACCGTTAGCGCTGAATTATTCAGCATAGTACAGTGTAATGCCTGCCAACTCCTTTTCACCAATCCACGTCCGGATATTACAGAAATTTCACGCTATTACGAAAGTAAAGACTATATCAGCCACAGCAATTCAGATACCGGGCTTTTTAACAAGGTGTACAAACTGGTTCGCAATTATTCAATCCGTCAGAAGCTAAAACTTATAGAAAAACACCACCAAGGAGCAAGTAAAAACCTATTGGATATAGGCTGTGGAACAGGCGAATTTTTAAATGAATGTAAAAAGGCCGGATGGTCAGTTACAGGTATAGAACCAAGTCCAAAAGCAAGAGAACAAGCTATAAAGAACTGGAATCTAAAAGTGATTGATGAGACAGGTATCAATCAGCCTCTTGATCAAGAAAAACAAAATGTGATTAGCATGTGGCATGTCTTGGAACATGTACATACTCTAAAAGACCGACTACAACAAGTAAACAGATTGCTGTCTGATAATGGTCTATTTATCGTTGCGGTACCTAATCCTACATCCTGGGATGCAAAAAATTATCAAGATTATTGGGCTGCATACGATGTTCCAAGACACTTATATCACTTTAAACCCGAAGTCCTGAAGAAAACAGTATCAAACTTCGGATTTAAACATATAGCCTCAGAACCTATGCCTTTTGACTCCTATTATGTTTCCTTACTCAGCGAGAAATATATGACAGGTAAATCCGGTATTATAGGAGCTCTCAAATCAGGATTGGTATCGAATATAAAAGCCGCTAAAAACGCAGAAGCATACTCCAGTGTAATATACATTTTTCGAAAGGGCTAACACTCCACATAAGCCTCCATATATTATACACTAACCTGAGCTCATTTGTTCCACGTGAAACCAAAAGTGGAACCTTCTCCGAATTTAGAACTGACGGTGATTCTACCTCTTTCGCTTTCAATGATTTTCTTGACAATTGTCAATCCGATCCCTGTACTTTCACACTGATCCTTGGGTAATAAGGTTTGGAACAAACCAAAAATTTTCTCCTGGTGTTCTTCTTTAATCCCCATGCCATTATCCTTTACCCAAAATTCATATTCATCCTCCCTATCCTGAAAGCCTATGACAATTCTTCCTTCAGGTTTATCCATATACTTAATGGCATTAGAAATCAAATTCTGAAAGACTTCATGCAATTTGATCTTTTCACAATTAATCTTTGGCAAATTATCCGGTATACTGAAAGAAATTGTTTCTGGCGGACAAACTAGGTCTATTATGTTGTTAATCAAGTCTTTAACATCAACCAGCTCTGTTTGTCCTTTTGAATTGGCCAAACGAGAATAATGCAGTATTCCATCAATCAATTGCTGCATGCGTGATGTACGGCTTTTCATCATAGTCAGGAGATCAAGAATCTCCGTCTTAGGATTCTCACCCAATTCATCCTCTAAAAAGGAAGCGAGACTTGACAAGCCTCTTAATGGAGCCTTTAAATCATGTGAAACGATGTATACGAATTCATCCAACTGCTTATTTGTACGTTGAAGCAACTCATTGTATTCTTTAAGCTCTCTCTGCTGCAAATAAAGTTTAGAAAACACATTCACCTTAGCGCGTACAACAAAAGTATCGAGAGGCTTGAGCAAATAATCAACAGCTCCTTCCTCATACCCCTGTATGCTATATTTTTCATCCTTGCTGAGAGCTGTAACAAATATGATAGCAATATCCCTTGTATGGGAATTTTCCTTTAGTAATCTGGCAACCTCAAAGCCATCCATCCCCGGCATCTGAACATCCAACAAAATCATTGCAATATCTTTCTCAAGTGCAATAACCAAAGCCTCTTCACCTGAAGAAGCTTTCAAAATATTTCTACCTTCTTGTTCAAGTATGCTTTCAAGAGAAATTAAATTCTCCTGCCTGTCGTCAACCAATAATATATTAATTGGTTTTACGCTTTTCTCCGTTCTTGTTTCTTCTGTAATTTCACTGTGCATTTTGGTTGCTTTAAAAATGTGTTTTACTGCTGTGTAAATATACTTTTACAAACTCCTAATGTTATGAAGCTTGTCTTCAATTCTTACAATTTCTCCATTCACTTAGAGATACCTTTCGATAAATTCTCTCAGATTTATCAATTGCTGCAAATTCATGCCTGTGTTTATTGAATGAAAGTGTTTCCGTGGCTCCTAGTCCCAAATAACCCAAATTCGAAAGGCTGCTACAGAGGCTGCCAACAACCTTGTTTTGCAAATCAGGACTAAAGTAAATCATGACATTCCTGCATAAAATCAGATTAAACTTATTTATAGGATCATCGGATATAAGGTCATGCTGTTGAAATGAAACTTTTCTCCTAATACTTTCCTGGAATTTTAATTGTCCGTAACCGGAAGAGTAATAATTTGAAAACTCAGCATTGCCTCCGGAACTATAATAATTAGCAGTGTATTCCTGCATTCGGGAAGTATCAAATATGGCAGATGCTGCCTTGTCAAGTACGCTTGTGTCCTTGTCAGTAGCATAAATTTTCGTTCTATCGAGTAAACCAACTTCCTGGAGCAAAATAGCCAGCGAAAACACTTCTTCACCGGTTGAACATCCTGCATGCCATATTTTGAGTGTTGGATACGTTGCCAGAAAAGGAAAAACTTTTTTTCTCATTGAATAAAAAAATCCGGGATTCCTAAACATCTCAGTATAATTAATACTTAGTTCCCTTTGTATTTCCGCAAGCGTTTCCGGTCTTTGTCTGATATAGCAAATAAAGATCTCCAGACTATCTAGCCGCAGTGCATTCAACAGACCCTGGAGTCTTCTGGCTACAAACGATGGAGAGTAGCCTGAATAATCGACCCCGAATTCCCGGGATAACAAATGCAAGAATTTGCTTAATGATGATGATGAAATACCGGGTTCTTTCGTCTTGATACTCATAAAATGATTCAATAGTTAAAAAAATATTATATAGTTTCTACTGGTAAAGCCATACACGCATGAGTGACAATAATTGCTCGATTGACACCGGTTTTGAAATATAATCGGAAGCTCCACATTGTATGCATTTCTCCCTGTCGCCGTTCATTGCTTTAGCAGTGAGCGCTATGATGGGTATATTTTTGAACTTCTCTGTTTGGCGAATTTGTTGAGTAGCTACATATCCATCCATCTCAGGCATCATAATATCCATCAGAACAATATCCATTTTTGATTGTCGCTCGAGTTTACGAAGTGCTTCTTTTCCATTAGTTGCTGTAATTACCGTCATTCCTTGTTGCTCCAGCACACTCGACAAGGCATAAATATTTCGGATATCGTCATCCACCAATAAGACTGTTTTTCCTTTCAATAAATTTTCTAGCGATGGAGGAATCTGAATCGTCTTTGATGTTTTGGCTCCCTGAGAAACTTTATTCAGGAACAATTCTGTCTCTGCAATAAGACGTTCAGTTGACTCCTCACTCTTCAATACGATAGCATCTGTCCATTTCCTGAGATTAAGTTCGTCTGCTTCCTTTATATCACATGAAGTGAATACAATTATAGGTGTCTCTTCATGGGTGGGATTGGATTTAATATTCTCTAAAAGACGCAGCCCTTCTTCCTTATCTTCTCCTAAATCCAAATCAAGAATAATACAGTGAAAAATGTTGCCTGCAAGTAGCTTCTCAGCTTCTAAAGAAGTAGAGGCCGCTTTTAAATCAACCAACTTGTTTTTCGAATGCAACAAATTACCTATGATTTCTCTGTCAATAGGCGATTTCTCAATTACCAGAACCTTAGGAGAAATTACAGGAATAGTGTCATCAATGTGTGCAAAAACTTCGTCCAGGTCCTTCAAGTCTAATGGTTTCGATAAACATGCCGTTGCGCCCAAATCCATCAATAGGTTTTTTCTCTCTGATGCAGTAACTACATGAACAGGAATCTGACTAAGCTTGGCGTGTGATCTGATCTTTTGCAGAATGCCCAGTCCATCAGAGCCGGGAATTTGCATATCCATAATGATCGCTGAAGGATTATATTGCTCAGCATAAAGGAGACCTGATTCGCCATCAGGTGCTATGAGCGCCTTGTAATTTTTCTCATGGGCCATATCTAACAAGGCCGATGCAAATGAAAAATCATTTTCTACAATCAGCAATACCTTGTCCTGATCATTAATATTATTTCTATCGTCATTGATCCTTTCTACGTCCATATCGTCTTTATAGATGGGCTCAGTTGCTGTAGAAGAACTGTTTAGGGACTCAAATTTTCTATTGCCATCATCTGTTCCGGCAAATTCATAATCCCGGGCAGGGCCTGTACTTTCCAGTGGAATAAAAATATAGAAAGTGCTTCCTTTGTTTGGGGTGCTTTCGAGCTGCATCTCTCCGCCAAGAAGTGATACAAGCATTTTACTTATGGATAAGCCCAAACCTGTTCCGCCATAGCGACGACTGGTAGATCCGTCTGCCTGTTGAAATGCATTGAAGATTAATTGTTGTTTATCCTCAGGAATTCCTATTCCATTATCTGAAACCGAAAGCTCCAGTATATTAGTGGTATTTTTTAAGTGTGGATTAGAAAATCTGATCTTACGATCAGGACGCTTAATGCGAAATACCACCTTCCCTCCGCTGGAAGTAAACTTGAAGGCATTCGACAAAAGATTTTTAATCACCTGCTCTAAGCGAACGCGGTCTGTAATAAATTTCTCCGGTACACCGGCATGTTGCTCTATTTCAAACTCTATTTTCTTTTCCTTGGCTAATTCAGTGAACAAATCAAAGGTGTCTTTTTTGATGGTCTTGAACTCTGTCTCTTCCATAACCAGATCAATCTTCCCGGCTTCAATTTTCGACAAGTCAAGGATGTCATTGATGAGTAAGAGCAAATCATTTCCTGACTTATGAATTACTCCTGCATATTCAACTTGCTTTTTACTCAGGGTGTTCTCGGGGTTATCTGCTAGTAGCTTTGCCAAAATTAATACACTGTTTAAAGGTGTTCTAAGTTCATGTGACATGTTAGCTAAAAACTCCGATTTATATCGGTTGTTCCTCTCCAGCTCCTTGGCCTTTAATATCAAGGCTTCCCGGGCTTGTTCAAGAATTTCATTTTGTTGCGACAGCGCACGTGCATTGTCTTTAAGCTCAAGATTACTTTCCTTTAGTTCCTCTTCTGATGCCTGTAACAATTGCGACTGATGTGACAATTCATCATTCGTTTGTCGTAATTCCTCCTCCTGTGCTTCGAGTCGCGCGGCCTGCAATCTGGTTTCATCGAGTAAACGATGTGTGAGCATGTTAGCTTTTACCGAAGCAATTGTTGATGCCATCGTCTCCCCGGCATTCGCTATGAATTCAATCTCATGTGAAGAGAAAGAATTAAAAGAAGCAAGTTCTACTGCCCCATAGACACTTCCGCGATATTTTAAGGGGACAATGAGAATATGACTGGCAGGCGCTTCGCCCAATCCGGAGCTTATGCTGACATAAGTATTCGGAGCATTCTCAAGATGAATGGTGCTTTCATTTTTAATTGCCTGGCCAACCAGGCCCTCTCCCATAACAAGTTTGGTCTTGGCTTTCAATCGTGCGTCCATGGCAAAACTTCCGTGGAGTTGAATCCATTCAAGTTCATTTAATTCATCCCTTTCGATCAGATAAATTCCACCATGAAATGAATGCATCTGCTTTACCAATACTTCGATAATTTCATCGGTAAGCTTTGTAATATCATTGTTATTGTCTCTCAGCACTTCGTTTATTCTTGCCGAACCGGTCGACACCCAATGTCTCAATTGATTGTCCTGATTTGCCTGAAGCAAACTGGCACGCATTTGAACCAGGGCTATTCCCAATTCGTCATGTTCACCCAGTGGAGTATAAGCAACATCAAAATTACCGGCACCAATATTTCTGGCAAAATCTGCCGTTCGCATCAAGCTTTCCCTTAAAGACTGAACGGCTTCTGTCATCTGTCCAACCGCTGTTTTACGGGAGCGGACATTAATTTCAGGAACCTCCCCCTTACCCATTTGCTCAATATAATTTCTGAGCTTCATCGTTGGCACAATAATGTTGGTCGACATGTAAAAAGCAGCTATAAGAACTACTAACACAATCATTATTCCCAGGGTGAGCAGGCTCCACATGAGCGTTCTGGATGAGGCTTTTACTTTAGCGTGTTCTTGTTCAGCGAGTGCTTTCTTTTTAAGTATAACCCGATTCAAACTGTAAATAAGATTTGTACACTGGGGAAGTATTTGATCATTAACAATCTCTTCCGCATAAAACAACTTCATTGGATCCTGGTAATCTTCATATGTTGCCAATGCATCAATGACTTTTTTCTGATTGTCAATTTGCAGTTCGAACAGATGAAAAATTGCACGCATACTGTCAATGCTTGCCGAATCCTTCCACTTTTGCATGAGTGCGAGTATGCTTGCTTTCCTTTCAGGATAATCAACAGCATGTAGGGTTCTCAGCTTTTCTTTATCCTCCCTGTTGCCTTCCAGATAAACCCAGTTGGTCGAATACATTTTAGAACGGATAATGAGAGAATTCATATTCTCTAATGCCTGCAGAGATGGAATATCATCCGTCATGATATTCGTAGTGACATCCTGATTTCGGCTGATAAAGACGCTGGAATAAATTGCATTAAAAACAGAGATGCCAATTACTATGATGAAAACAACATAGATCTCCAGATCAACTTTGTAATTCTTTTGCTTCATGTCATGGAGGGCCCCTTGAAAATATGCCTCCTTGGTTTAATTAATATTAATGCGGATAATAGATTGCCATTGTATACAGCAATCCGGAGCCATGGTTGGTGTCTCCCGGCCTAAAAAAGCATTGAAATCTTACAGTTGTAAGCTTTGAAAAAATTATTCTTTCCCGAAATTATTGCCTTAGGACTCGTCGAATGACAATGTTATTGTCAATGTTGAGCTCCAGCCAATAAACACCGGATGCAATTTCATCGGTCTTTATTACAAAATGGTTCTCTCCATAGCTGGAAATTAATGTTTCTGTTAAAATCACCTTGCCTAAAGCATTGTACAGATTAAAGAGAACAGACTCTTGTTTCGGTGCAAAAAAAAGTAGTTGGAGTTCTGTAGAAAATGGAACCGGAAACAAGACAAGATATGGCACTCTATCGGTTTCAGTAATTCCGACCAGAGATACATACTTCGCGGCCGAAACAGCTGTGCATGAATTTGCGTCGCCGGTTTCTACGGAGTAATTTCCACTCAGTGATGCAATGAACCATCGGTTTGTTGCACCGGATATAGCAATGCCATTCAAATACCATTGGTATGAGTTGCCTGCTGAGCTTACCATACTATCTCCAAACAATGAAATGGTTGGTGTAGCCAAAGGGGCAAAAACCTGAATATGGTTCGTAACAACAAGTGTATCTGATCCGCTTGGATTTCCGGCAATCAAGGTTACCGGAAAATTTCCCTGGTTTTGATAACAGATGTTCTGTGGACTTTCAAGAAGAGAGGTGGAAGGCGTTGCTCCCGGAAATAACCATTTCCATGAGGTAGCATTGAGAGACAATGAAACAAAAGTCAGACAAGATCCACCACATACTGTACTATCGCTTGAAATGAAGGAAGCAACAGGCATAGTACTACAATCAACAACGTGAATATAATTTGTCATTGATCGGGATGTTGAACAGAAACCGTTGGAAACACTCAAACTTACATCGTAAACTCCTTCCATGGGATAGCAGACAGACGCCGGATTTGCATTTCCTGCAGAAGAGGGATTGGCTCCGGGAAAAGACCATGCCCATGTTGTTACATCATTGCTGCTTTGGTCTTGAAAAGAAACACATTCTCCCGGACAAATAGTGCTCGTGCCGGATGTAAACTGAGCGGTTGGAGTCGAACGAACATTAATAAGATTTACATAAGCCCGGGAGGCACTACAACCACCAATAGCTGTGGCACTGAGCAACACCGAATATGTGCCGGCTGAACTATATGTGTGGGAAGGACTCGTTTGAGTGGAGCTTGCACCGTCTCCAAAGCTCCAGGTATAAGTGGCTGCTCCCGTACTTGTATTACTGAACTGTACACTTAAACTATCACAACCGTTCGTGAGGTCAGGATTGAAAGACACCTGTGGCCTGTTCAAAACCGAAATACTTTTTTGAATTGTATCGGAACACGTGTTGCTGCTTTGTACAATCAGGCTAACGTTGTAAGTTCCTGCAACCGCGAAAGCGTGCTTAGGATTTTGTTGATTGTTTATTGCTGTTCCATCACCAAAATTCCAGAAATAAGCATTGATAATACTTCCCTGTGCTTGTGAGGTGTTTGTGAAAAGAATGGAATCACCAACACACGGAGAGGTAAAACTAAAATCTGCCAAGGGGCTTGGACGAACATTTATCATTGCAGGAATTGTGAGGGTGTCCGCACACGATCCCTGAGAGGCGATGAGGCTTACCGTGTAAGTGCCTGATGCAGTATATGTATAGGACGGATTTCTCGATGCAAGAATTGGACTGTTGTCACCAAAATTCCAACTAAAAGCCGGATTTCCGCTTGTTGTATTCGTAAACACAATGTTTTCCCCAAGACACACTGAATTCTGAGAAGCAGAAAAAGCTACTTGTGGTGATGGTGCTACCTGTATCGTAATTATACTATCATCCGAACATTGGGAACCGGTCGCTGTCAGGCTGAGGCTGTATGTTCCGGCGGCTTGATAAACATGTGAAGGGCTAATAGCATTGGACAAACCTGTACCGTCACCGAAATTCCAAATATATGCTCCACTTGAACCACCATTCCAACTAGTATTATTTTGTGTAAACAATGTATCACCTAAACACAAAAGTGTGGAAGATGAAAATGATGCCATTGGTTTTGGTGCAACAGATATAAGATTAGCAAGCGTCAATGTGTCCGAGCAGGATCCCTGCACCGCAATGAGCCTGACACTGTATGTTCCTGCATTTAAAAAAGTATGAGATGGAGTTGCCACTGCAGCAGAACCGCCATCTCCAAAATCCCATTGATACGTTGGACTTCCGCTGGTGGAATTGCTAAAAGAAACATTCAGTGGGGCACAACCGGAAGATACCGAGGAAGCAAAAGATACTTGTGGTGCAGGAAAAATTACGACTGTTTTAACGGTATCATCAATACATTGATTCGTTGAACATCGCAATGTTACCTGATATGTTCCGGGAGAAGTATAAAGATGATTTGGACTTGCGCTTGTAAGCAAAGCTGTGCCATCACCAAAATCCCAGGAATAACCGGTGATACCACCATTGCTGGTAGAGGTATTCGAAAAAGAAATGGTGTCGCCCAAACAAGCAGATGTTGCAGAATTAAACGAAGCCCCCGGCGTAGGGTATACAACCACCATACTTTGAATGCGTAGAGTGTCTGCACAGGTTCCCTGCGTAGCTATCAATGTGACGGAATAGGTTCCTGAATTCAAATAAGTATGTGAAGGTGATTGGGAATTTGTCAAAGCACTTCCATCGCCAAAATTCCATGAGTAAGTTGGTGCACCGGAGGTGGTATTCGTAAAATTCACTGAGAGTGGATTGCAGCCTACATTCACATCAGAGCTAAAACTCACAATCGGGCCGGGATTTACAAGTACTGTGAGAATAGTATCGTGTGAACATGTGGCAGAGGATACAGTAAGCCGCACCTGATATGATCCGGCATTGAGATAGGCGTGAGACGGATTTGTCTGATTCGAAGGCGCAGAACCATCGCCGAAATTCCATGTTCTCGAAGTAATTATTGCTCCATTTGAAACTGAAGCATCATTGAATTGGATGGTGTCTCCGAGACAAACGGAAGTGGACGAGGCATTAAATATTGCCTTAGGCGTGGCAAATGCCTGAATCATATTTGTGTTCGTCTGTGAGCTTGTACAACCTGATGCATTGCTTGCTGTCACTGTCACAGAATAATTTCCGGATGATGCATATGTATGTGCCGGATTGGTTTGAGAAGATATAGCCGACCCATCACCAAAGTTCCATGTATAATTATTAGCGTTAGTAGAAGTATTATTGAATTGAATACTTAAGGGTAAGCATCCTGAGGCAGGGGAAGCAGAAATAGCAATTCCGGGACGTGGGTTAACAAGTACTGAGTTTGTGCTAACAGAATTACATCCCAGATTATCGCTAACGGTCAACCTAACAGTATATGTACCCGCAATCGAATAATTATATGTTGGATTCTGCGATGACGAGCTGCCCGTACCATCGCCGAAATCCCAAGACCAGGTTGTAATTGTTCCCAGGGAAGATGTCGCCGTGCCTGAGAACTGACTTGCTGTTCCTTGACAAACGGTGCTGGCTGTAAATGAAGAGCTGACCTGGTTAGCGTTAATTTGAATGGGCACACGATACACACCGGAACATGTACCAACATAAACCATGGTGTTTCCGGTGACAGGATTCAAGGTATAGGTAGCTCCGCTACCAAGAAGAGTACCACCAACCGCTGCAGAATACCAAGCAATTGTGGTCCCGGTCGGAAGAGATCCGGTAAGAGAATAACTTAGGGTTACTGATGCACCTAAACATACGGTCTGCGGACTATTGACCTGAATTTTATAAACGGGTAAAATAGCAGAAGCTTCTCCGGCTCCACCTTTTGTTGCACCATTATGCGGGAATTCGGTTAAACTAAACGAGTTCGTGGTTCCATTCTGACCTCCGGTAACTGTTTTGGCAATAGCGCCACCGGAAATTGCAATATAGCCGCCTCCTCCACCGCCGCCGGGCCCTTCAGCCTCCAGGGTTCCAAAACTCACTGACTGGTTACCACCCCTGCCACCATTCGCATTGATAAGAAATCCTGAAATATTGCCAAGAGCAGGTATCATAACAGTACCACCTGCGCCTCCACCACCAGCGCCATCCGTACCATTGGCCCCAATTGTGTTAGCACCATTGGCCCCATTCGCAAGGATAGAACCCGAACCGCTTACATCACCATAGGCCTGGAGATATACTATACCGCCTCCGTTACCACCAACTCCGCCTGCACTATTATTTTGATCGCCAGCACCGCCTCCGCCACCCATAAAAATTCTTCCTGTCGAATAATCTACCGGGTGTCCGCCACGACCACCTTGCTCTCCTCTGTTATCACCTCCCCATGCAGAGAGTGATGTGCCTTGAACCAAGGCATTCTGATTGCTTGCAGAAAAAGTATAGCCGCCTTTTCCTCCACCGGTAGAAGTACTAAGTGCAAAACCCGGATATTCCTGATTCCATCCCGAGATCCAAGCAGCATTTGAAATATCAGGGGTTCCTCTACCTGTCCATGACGCAGGAGAACCGGCATTCGCACCACCGCCACCTCCGGCATTATGTGAATTGGCACCGCCGCCGCCATTGGCTGGAGCGCCCTTTGAATATCGTCCGCCCAGCGCATCATAATCCAATTGGTTTCCTGCGATTCCTTCACCCTTTTCAGCACCATAGTCATTCCGGGTAGATACACTGTTTCCTACACCCCACCATGCAGCATTGTCTTGTATCAGACCACCACGAAAGCCCTTGCCACTAACATCAATCGAACCTCCGCCATTGATCATGGTAGAATACTGAACTTCAACAACGAGTACGCCTCCGGTAGAACCGTTCCATGGAGGACAAGTTAATACAGCTGATCCATTGATTGTAAGCGAAGAATATCTGGGCACCCGTATAACCTGAGTACGTCCGGCCGATGTATAATTTTTTTGAAGTGCACATTCGAGAGTAATAGTGGTAGAATTAGGAACAGAAGCAACCTGTACAAATTCATAATTACCACAATTGCCGTAATTTTGGATGTATCCATACGAGGTGTCATCCGGAAAAATAATTTGAGCCCCCTGCATCTGAATAATAAAAAGAAGATCTCCGGGATTCAGACTTGCCGTAAATAGGCCACTACTATTTAGCGATGAAGATGCAACCGATAGGCTCATGCTTCCACTACCGGCATTGGCGCTAAGCGTTGTGTATTCGTTTACGATGGCTGTCCCATTGATCACCCTTACTCCATGTTTTCCAGCCTGACCGAAAGAAGTCAAATGCAGAAAAAACACCGCCAAGGTTAAATAGACTAAAGCACCTTTCACCCCGAAATACATCGTTTAAAGCTTTTGACCTGTTCTTATACGGCTAAGGTACGAAATACTAAGTTCTAAATGGCTGAAAAGCCTTGCCCCTAAGGCTTTTACTCCCACCTGAAGAATTTAACAGCGGCAGCATATACGATCAGACCCCAAATGAAAATGATTGACAGCTCATGAGAAATGTCTATCATTCCCGCACCCTCAAATGCTACTTTTCTTAAGGCATCATTCAGGTAGGTCAGGGGTAAAACTTTGCTTACAACTTGTAACCAATCAGGAAACGCATCTACAGGGAAAAAAGTTCCACTTAATAAAAATTGTGGAAGCGTCACAATATTTGCAATGGGGGGAATGACACTTTCGTTTGGCGCAAGGCCTGAAACAACAAATCCAAAACCCATAAAAACTATAAGCCCCAAAGCAGAAAGAAGCAATAAATTAATAACGGTAACAAAGCCATTTATCAAAGTGAAACCAAAAACGTATTTCCCAAGAACAATAATGACAAGTGCCCCGGCTAATTGAAATACGACACGACTTAATGCTTCGCCCAATACGATATAAGTTCTTTTAATGGGCGTTGCAAAAAATCGTTTTAACACGAGGGTTTGACGCAAGGAAAAAAACACAAAGGCGGTTCCAAATACTCCTGCGCTCAATATCGAAAAACCCAATTGACCGGGAAGAATAAAATCTATCATTTTATATTCACGACCTTCTACTTTAGTGTCTTTTAATTCCGCAGGAATTTCGCCATCGCTTAAAACATCTTTGAAGGACTCGGGGTATCTTTTTTGCAGATGTGAATAGTAATCAAGATTCTTTTTATCGATAATATTAGAAAGAACCGAAATGGCAAAAGCACCTTTTTCTCTGGATGCTTTTGATGTGATTATTTCCACTGTCTCTTTTCCTGATTCACTTTTACCTTCATGAATAAACAGGATGGCATCCATTCGACCTTTCTTCAGGAGATCCATCATCTCCCGGTCCGTTTTGTCGACAACCAAATGGATGTTTTGTACTTCAGAAAAAGATTTGAATACAAACCCGCTTGTGTCGCTCTTAGAATTTATTCCTACGTCCAGTTTAATGGTGTTGCTTCCAACAAATCCAAAGACAACAATAAATACCAATGGGAATACTAAAATAAAAATTACCGCTGAGGGGCTTCTGGTAATTGATCTCAAACTTGCTCTTGAAATAGCAAGCATAGCCTTCCATTGAGAATACTTTGGAGTGGAATTATCAGAATAGTTTTTGTCCTGTTTATTCATCCCTCCACTCCTTTCCGGTTAATGAGAGAAAAACATCTTCGAGGTTTGCGCGTTTCACCTCTTTTGGTTTATTAAAGCCGCTTTCGATTAAATTATCAATCAGTTTTTCCGGGGTGTCTAATGAAATGATCTTCCCTTTTTCAACAATGGCTACTCTGTCGCATAAATATTCCGCTTCATCCATGTAATGTGTGGTGATTACAACCGTGGTTCCCTGCGCTCTGATTTCCCGAATCAACTCCCATAAATTTCGGCGTGCTTGCGGGTCTAAACCTGTTGTTGGTTCATCCAGAAATACAATTTTGGGTTTATTAATCAGAGTAGTACAAATGGAGAAGCGTTGCTTCTGTCCTCCGGATAAAATTTTGTATTTGGCTTTGGATCTGTCTGCCAGTCCAACCCTTTGAAGCATGTGGTTCACATCAATGCGCACGTTATACAGCCCGGCAAATAGTTTAAGCAACTCTGCCAACGTGAGGTTAGGATAATAGCCTGCAGCCTGCAATTGAACACCTATTCGTTTTTTTATCTCGCCCGCATGCGTTCTTACAGAAAAACCTTCTACCAGCACCTCTCCTGAAGTCTGTGTACGAAGTGTTTCTATAATTTCTAAAGTGGTAGTCTTCCCGGCGCCATTGGGTCCGAGGAGTCCGAAAATCTCCCCTTCATACACTTCAAAGCTAATACCCTGTACGGCAATCAGCTCATTGTATACCTTAACGAGGTTCTTGACTTCTATAATAGCTTTCGGGGTCTGCATAATCAGAGCCCGAAACTACGATTTATCCCGCTACCTCATGGGGAATCGACTAAGATTCATTGAAAGAAATAGACTTGATGCTTGGGAATGGTGGTCTATTAAAAAAGATTAAGTCTACTCATCACATTGTCCTTGTAAGACTTTCCAATTGGAATACGATTACCATCAATAATACAGGCATTCTCTTCAAGTGCACTGATTTTCTCAAGCTGCACAATATACGACCTGTGAACGCGGGCAAAATTGAGTTGTGGTAATTTTGATTCAATGTCTTTCATTGAACTGTGGAGGATGAATTGTTCTTTGGATGATGTTTTGATAATTACATAATTATCGAGTGCCTCAATCCACAGAATATCCTGAAAATTAACTTTTACAAAACGCGAATCCTTCTTAACGAAGAAGCTGTTGTTCGCATAAATATTTTCTAAAAAATTGAAAAGGTTTTTATCTGCATTCGATTCTTGTACTGCATCCTTTCTACCCGGAGAGGTCATTACAAAAGCACATCCATTAATTTTATTGTTCACGGATAATATTGGAAACGTATTTACTGCTACGGTATGATCTGTAGCTCCGTTCGAGATATGTATTTGTGATTCCGGATCCTGCTTCGGCGATTCACCTACAACAGTATGTGCAAGAGTTTTAAATGCCGATTTCGTTTCTACGGGTGAGTTCTTCATTGCAATGCTGATATCCTTACCAAGTGCTTCCTGTTTCAGGCAACCGGTTAAAGTCTCAGCCATCTTATTCATAAAAATTACCTTTTCGTTTGAGTCGGTAATTATTACGGCCACTTCAAGACTATCTAAGGCAGCAGCAAATCGATTGCCCTTATTCTGCATTTCAAGATCCTTGGTGTATTTGTAATAGGCAATTTCTATTGCCGTGCGAATATCGTCCTCCTCAAATGGTTTGATGATATAACCGTATGGCTCTGTAAGCTTCGCGCGTTCAAGCGTAGCTTTATCCGAAAATGCAGTAAGGAATATAAAGGGTATTTGATAATGCTGATGAATTTGTTCTGCGACATTGATTCCATCCATTTCGCTACTCTTCAGATTAATGTCCAAAAGTACCAGGTCCGGGCTGAGCTTTTCGATGGAGTCCAAGGCTTTCTTTCCATTGGCAAATGGATCAAAGGCTTCGTATCCCAGTTTTTTCAAAATTCGCTGAATGTCTTTCGCAACGATTATCTCGTCTTCAACGATCATTATTTTTAATGTGGCCATAGTTCAAAGTTAATGTCTTTCTACATAAATATTCATCGAATAGTTACCTCAAAATGCCGGTGCGCCTTGCATCCCGACTATTCTAAATCTACTCTTTATTCGGTGCAAATAAATGTCAGGCAACAAGAAATAATGAGATAATAAACCTTCATTATTTATATCTAAAGTTGTTTTATATTATCATTTAGTGTATAATGATGTCTAAGAATGCACTCTGGGATAGTTGAAACTCACGGTAAATTCTGTCCCTTTTTCTCGTGAGACTTCAAGTTCACCATCCAGTTGTGCTGTCAAAGCCTGGATCAACTGCATACCTAGGGATTCTGCCGCTTCAAGGTTAATTTCTTCGGGCAAACCAACACCGGTGTCGGAGATCTTGAAAATTACTTTACCATGTTGCTTCTTGAGAATGATACGGATTTCACCTTTTGAATCTCCCGGGAAAGCATACTTATACGCATTGGAAACGATTTCATTAATAAGCAAACCACTTGGCATAGCAGTATCCATATCCAGTCCCACACGATCTGATTCAATAATCATTTTTACTCTATCGGTCTTATCTCCATAACTCTGGTAGATATACTGCGTAAGCTTTTCCACATATTCACCAAAATCAATTTCGGAAAGCTCCTCTGCCTGATAAAATTTCTCATGGACAAGCGCCATTGATCTTACCCGGTTCTGTCCATCCTGCACAGCTTTCAGCGTCGCTTCGTCTTTAATATAGCCGGACTGCAAATTCAAAAGACTGATGATTATTTGAAGATTATTTTTCACCCGATGATGAATCTCCTTCAACAAAACATCTTTCTCTTTGAGGGACTCCTCAATTTGCTTTTGCAAGAGCTTCCCTGATGTAATGTCAGTATCAACGAAAACCAGTTTTTTAAGATTGCCAAACTCGCTGTAAATCGGAGTAAGCGTAGTGGATATCCAAATGTTTTTTAAGTGGTGGGTAGTAACATTGGATTCAAAAATCCGGCTGTGTTTTTCAGCAACCGCAGCCTCGATTTCTTTATTAATGGCATTATAGACATTGATTTCAGAAACTTTTCTACCGAGGACTTTCTCTTTGGGCATACCAATCATACGAATAAAACCATCGTTGATCCACTCAATTTCTCCCTCGGCGCTGGCAATAAGTACGGCATTATCGGTACGGCTTGCCACAAGGGAAAGCTTTTCAAGTTCAAGGTTTTTATCTACAAGCTGTCTTGTTTTGACAATAACCCGCTCTTCCAATAATTTCCGAACGCGACGAAATGTACTGGATCGAAGTCTGAAATAAATATAAATCGTGCCGATAAACATCAAGAAACTGATGATTATCAACCATATGTCTCTCCAAAATGGGTCCGACTCCATAATTCAATTGACTTTTGTGAAGAGTGGTATTAATACAGAATACAATCTCAATCCCTTTTTGTACTGTTTAGGGCTAAAAATGTTGCTAAAAAATTTTCCTTCAATAGGGTTTTGGCCAACTGCTGCTGATCGAAGAATAAGCATTAAGACTAACTGATTGCCCGGGCCATCAGCGATAAGTTAAACGAAGACCACTAACTCTATGAATATAGGTTTATTCTGTTGTTAGTCCGAAATGATTCCCGATTGCTGACAGGAATTATTCTGCGGGCTCAGTCCTTCCAAGCTTTCGTCCATACAATCCAAAATGAACAAAAGCAAAAACCAGTGACAAATAAAACAGCGTTCTGTCTGAATCAAATCCTACTGTATTCTGGTGGAGGAATCCGACAATCACAAGAAGGACAGATAATGCTAATCCGGTAAGCCTTGCGATTCTCATGCCCTTCCGGTTATCAGTACCATTTCCCAGATGGCTATGTTTTGCACCATAGACAAGATAAATGTCCATACCCAATAACATCCAAACCAATAATCGAATCCAGGTATCCATGGGTAAAAACACCATCATGAATAAACAGACGCCAACGCCCAAAAGTGGAACAAGAGGAACAAAAGGAGTTCTGAATGCCCGGGGTAAATCCGGCATTTTCTTTCTCATAACCAATACTCCAACACAAACCAAAATGAAAGCAAACAAGGTACCTATGCTTGTCATTTCACCAACGACTCGTGCGGGAACAAAGGCTGCAAACAAACTAACAAAAAGCATAAATAAGAGATTGCTTTTAGCCGGAGTTTGTGATTTCGGATTAACACTTGAAAATATCTTAGGAATCAACCCGTCTTTGCTCATGCTAAAAAACACACGACTTTGTCCCATCAACATTACCAATATTACCGAAGAGTATCCGGCAAGTATGGCAACAACAATAGCTCTGTTAAGCCATGGATAATCAGGCTGAATAATTCCGGCAGCATTAACATTAGTGCCCATGTGTTCAATCGCAACTGCAACAGGAGCAATCCCATCCTTGCCGGCAAATGAAGTGTAACTGGTAACACCTGTCATAACATGAGCAAATAAAATGTACAGTACGGTACATATAAGAAGGGATCCTAAAATTCCTATGGGCATGTCTCTCTTTGGATTTTTTGCCTCTTGCGCAGCAGTACTTACGGCATCAAAACCGATATAAGCAAAGAAGACAATAGCCGCAGCTCGTATAATTCCACTGAATCCAAATTCGCCAAACTCCCCGGTATTAGGAGGTATGTATGGATTGAAATTGCTATTGTTGATGTACTGCCATCCAAGAATGATAAACACAAGTACAACGGTTACTTTGAGTGCAACTATAAAGGCATTTACGGTAGCACTTTCTTTAGTTCCTTTTATAAGTAACATACTCATCAACACAATGATGAAAACTGCAGGCAGATTAATTATTCCGCCATCCCATGGGCCAACTGTTAATTCCATAGGAAGATGCACATTAAAGCCCTCAAGAAACTTAACAAGATAACGACTCCAACTAATCCCGACCGTGGCAGCTCCTACGGCATACTCAAGGACAAGATCCCAACCAATGATCCAAGCCATAAACTCTCCCATCGTTGCATATGAATAAGTGTAGGCGCTCCCGGCAACAGGTATCATAGATGCAAACTCTGCATAGCAAAGTCCGGCAAATAGGCATCCAAGTCCGGCTACAACAAATGAAATAGTAATAGCGGGACCTGCATGACTTGCGGCAGCCATACCGGTGATCGAAAACAAACCGGCACCAATGATTGCACCGATTCCCAGGGCCACCAAACCGCCCGCACCCAATGTTCTTTTCAATGTATGTTCACCGGTCTCAGCAGCTTCACTCATTAATGCTGCCATCGGTTTTCTGACAAATAAACTCATAGATTGATTTTTAGGTATGACTCGGAGTTGGTTTCAACAATTTATAATACACCGGTATAGACAAAGCCTAGAGGAAACGAAGCCAATAAGGGGTAAAGACCGATGACGCAATGTAGAAAAAAAACACTCAAAACAAAAAAGCCCCGAAATGCTATTTCGGGGCCCGGATGTTAATACAAATTTTATCTTATTTTTTATTCTTGAGTTGGTTGATTGCATCTTCAATGCTTTTCTTTTCTTCCGGCTCAAGTGGTAACTCAGCCTTTTTCTGCAAAAACAGAAGCGCATTGGCGTTGTCTTTATGTAGTATGTAAAAATACGCCAGGTATCCATATGCCTCTATCAAACCATTTTGATAACGGCTGATATTTGCTGAGTCCGCCATGGCTATTTCTATATACTTTTCATAGTGGGGTTTTGCTAAACCAAGTTCAGATGTTGAGTCAATATTCGCATTAGCCTTCGCCCTCCAAAGCCAGCCATTAGCATAGGTCGGCGCCTTCTCATTTAACTGAGCTAATGCTGTATCTGCTTGAGCAAACTGAGCATTGAAAAAATAAGAGCGACCAAGCATGTAATAGTCGGTAGATGAAACGTCTTTCCCTATAGCTATTTTCTCGTTAAGTGCATTGGCGGCTTCGGTATAATTCTTAACCTTATAATATGCATTGGAAATATCCGAGAGAATGTCTGTGCGATTTGGGTCAAGATTGTATGCCTTCCGAAGTTGTAATATTCCTATGGAATCCTGATCGCTGGCGACAAGAATTTTTCCGTAATACTCATAGTCATATGCCGCTCTTTTGTTTTCGGGCAGGCGATCAAAGAGCTTTTGAATCATCTGTAATCCTTTTGCATAGTCCTTCGTTTCATAATAGCAATAAGCGTAAACACGCAGCAAGGTAAGATTCCCGTTATCACAATTTTTTTCAACTTGACCAAGCTCTGTTAAAGCAGCGCTGTAATCTTTGGATAAATATAAAAATGAAGCATAACGAATTCGTGCTGAACAATTATTCTTAGATAGCTCCAGGTATTTTTTATAATTCTCTTTTGCTTTACTGAGCTTTCCTTGCTTGAATTGTGTTTCGCCAAGTTCACGATATGCCGGTGCATAATTTGGATCAACCTGAATAGCATTTTCAAATTCAAGTGCCGCGCCATCGTAGTTTGTGCTCCGTTTATACAAGCGACCCTTGCTTACAATCGCTCTTGCCGAGTTTAGATTAAGGTCAAGGGCCTTGTTGTAAAACTCGGCAGCCAATGACCCGTTATTAAGTTCACCATAAAGGTCACCAAACAAAATATTTGCCTGAACATTTTTGGGGTCGATAGCCAATGCTTTGTCAAGGTATTTTTTAGCTTCCTCAAGATTCTTGTTTTTGTATTTGATGAATGCATCGGCTGCCTCGACGTAAACTGTAGCGCTCTTTGAAGGAGCCGCAGCAACGGCAGCCTGAATCATTGCTGTTCCTGTTGCAACACTTGTTCTGGCTTCTTCATACCTGCTTTTTAATGATTGGTCCGTAGGCTCTTTGTCTGCAGCAGATTTTGCTTCCAACACATTAGAAAAATCAAGAAGTATTTTGGCTTCGCCAATTTTTAACAAAAGGCTTGACGGGTCAACATTCAGTCCGTTTTTGAAAACAACTTTAGCTGAATCAACATTCTCGCTCAACAGGAGGTTCTCTCCGTAATAGTAAAATATCGTACCGTTGTCCGGTTCGCGACTGATCAGTTGCTTATAAATACTGCTGGCTGCATCATACTGTTCGTTTTCCGTTAGCTTTTTTGCATCATCCAGTGTCTGGGCGAAAGTGAAAAGCGGAAAGCTTCCCATAAAAAGGGAAATCAAAATAATACGTTTCATAATTATTGATTAATTTTTACAATTCTTACAGGCATAGTTGCGGGTAACATTCCCATGAGGCGAACCAGCCTTTGTCCCTGGTCGCCGGCCACAAATGATGCAAAGCCCGTGCCAAGACCATTTCGGCCTTCGCGGCTAATTATCAAGGCATCACGGGTTAGAGGATACTTCTTTAGTGCAATATAAGCCTGGTATGGTTTAAAATATTCTTTCGTTGTCTGTCCTGTATCAGGTGATGATATTTCAACTACGTTAACTTTTGAAAGGAATTCATTCACTTCCGGATCGTCCTTATCGCTGATCCAGCTAACGGCAATTACACCTATAGAGCGCGGAGACGTACTTACATAATTTATCATTTCATCGTTTGACTCGATTGAATACCAGTTCCCGGGAACACTCTCTCCTTGTATAAAGTTTTCCTTCAAAAACCTTGCGGTGCTACTTCCGTTTTGATCAAATACAACCTGGATGCTGTCAAGAGACGTTTTCGGATCAATCGACTTCCAGCTTTTAATTTCTCCACGAAGAATTCCCTTTAGCTGCTCATAAGTAAGAAGCGTATCGGGGTTTTCTTTATTCAGAACAAATGCGATTGCGTCTATGGCAATCTTTGTTTCCCGAGGAATAATTTTCATTTCAATAAATTGTTCTTCTTCCTGCTTATTCAGCGATCTGGCAGTTATTGCAATCCGAACGGAATCGTTACTTGAAAATTCTTTAAACAAGTCCGCCTCTGGAAGGTAACGTACACGAATATTGGCATATTGATAGAGTGCATGAAATGTTTCAACCTGTGCCTGGATGAGGGGCTTGTAGGATTCATCGCAAAGAATAAGAATATCACCCGATACAGGTGAGTCCTTGTTCGCTTTCGAATCTGAACTGCGAGAACAGGCGCTTGCAAAAACCGTTGCCAAAATGAAAAATAAAAATTTCAATTTATTGCTCATGAGTCCCGGATATATTTTGGGCTATGGTCTGTTTCCTGTAAATCTTATAGCCACGATAAACAGAATAAATCAAAAGTACAATTCCTAAGCCGATCCTGTTAAACTCAGGGAGGATTTCAGCGGGCGGCCAAACAAATATCAGTAATATCCCTGCACATGCATACAGGAGAATCATAAACAAATTAAAGAGTAAATAGATTTTTTTAGAAAAACTTTCGCGCTCCTTCATAACTGAAGGATTATTTAAGCGTGAAATTCACAGGAAGATTGTATTGTACCTGTACACTGCGTCCATTTTGCCGACCGGCCTTCCAATCGGGCATGGAGCGGACAACGCGCAAAGCTTCTTCATCACATCCGCCACCAATACCTCGCAGGATTTTAGCATCACGAATTTTACCTTCTTTATCTACAACAAAGGTCACATATACACGACCCTGAATACCGTTTTCGCGTGCAACAGGAGGATATTTAATGTTTTTCTGGAGATACTCAAAAAGCTTTCCTTCTCCACCCGGAAAGCCGGGCATCTCTTCAACCACTGTAAATATTTTCCCTTCATCGTCACCAACAACCGGGTTTTCAGGTGGCAGGTCAATGATGTCTTTGTCCCCTTCAACTGTTTGAGTACTCACCTGAACATCTTTAATTTCTTCCTGTGTTGGTGGTGGCTCGTCAACTTCTTCGTCCTTGACAACTTTAGGTGGTGTAAATTTAATCGTTTGTTGCACCGGAGGAGGAGGAATTACCGGAGGAGGGGGAGGGGTGTTCTTGTCAATTGGTGGCGGTTCAAGCATAACAAGGACATCTGTCATGCTTTCTTTTGTTGTAAAATCCTGTTTCGACAAAACTGAAATAATCTTGGGTATTGCAACCAAAAGACCTATGCCGACGATAGAAATAATTAAGGCCAACACTACACGTCTGGTATAGTCCTTCCTTAATTCATATCCTCCATAGGCTTTGTTTCGTTGTTCGAAAACCAACTCAACCCGCTCAGGATTCACCGCATTATTCCAACTAAATATTTTCATCCTGGAATGTTTACTTGGCGTTTAATATTAATTCCTTTTCTGATTCTGAAAGGTCGACTATAGCATACCTCGCAACATTGGTAACGAGCATTTCGTCGAGGATATCTACCAGATTTCTGTATTTAGCCTTTTCGTCAGGTTTAATCAAAACAATAAGCCCTTTTTTCTCTGCAGCCTTAACTGCGGCCTTATGTTGTTTAATTTCTTCCGGTTTGTTGGGAATTAAGCCGGCGCGGACAGAATCTTCAACCATTTTGACCAAATCAAGAACGATTTTATTCTTTTCCAAAAGCATTTTATGAACGCTGTTTGGTCCGGAAGCAGAAAAATCTGCTACATTGGTTTCAGGAGGTGTTTCGGGATTGTCAACACCCATATACCAGATAATCTTATCGTTTTCTGTGAGTAGAATTGAAAGCGTTTGAGAAGCCGGCACTTTTGATCGATCTTCTTCTTTGATATCATCTTTCACCGGCATAGTGATATCCATGGTGCGTGGCTTACTCAGAGTAGTTGTAAGGATAAAAAATGTCAACAGGAGAAAAGCCAAATCCACCATTGGCGTCATGTCAATGTGTGTAGAGGCTTTTTTCGCGCGGACTTTACTGTGTTTACCCTTACCGGAACCGCTGTCTTGCTGTTGTACTTCTGCCATTTAAGAAGATCCTTTTTACTATTTATTAAAACGGCTTAAGCTAGCCGTTATTATAACTTTCTGTTTATTCTTCCGCCGTCTCTGAACTCTCCAGATTTGTGATCAAGGCGAATCGGTTAGCTTTATTATTCTGTAGTATTTCTATAACTCTTTTTATTGTAGGAATATCAGCGTCACCGTCTCCATTAATTGCAATACTATTGGTTGGCGCTGCATTCCTGGCTGCATTTACCCAAAAAGTTAACTCGTTATTAGCCGAGTCAATGGGTATGCCTTTTGTTTCTTCATTCATTATTTTCTGCTCGGGCGACTCAGCATTAAGATACTCTTTAAGCTTGTTGCTTGGCATACCGATAGAGGTTAACAAGGTAAACTGCTTTTTTTCCTGGTCAGTAAAAGTTAAATTGAAGCGTGTTGCCAGTCTGTCTAAAATATCTGCTCTTAGTTGTTGGCCTTCTATGTTAAAGAACACCCTGCCTTTTGCATCAACTGTCAATAAAATTACTCCTTTATCGGGAAGAGGAACTTCGCTTACCGATGAGGGTTGGTCAACAGTCACCGGTTCTGTCGGACGAAACTTCGTTGTTAGCATGAAGAACGTCACAAGCAGGAAGGCCAGATCGACCATCGGTGTCATGTCCAGTGATGGACTCTTCTTGGGAACTTTTATCTTCGGCATTATCGGTAAATAATATGTTGATTCGGCTGCTTAGGTATTTCCATAAACGAATGGAAAATTTTTTTAGTCGTGCTTCACTCTTGCGTTGAAGGACTGAACAATGGTGTAACCTGCTTCATCGATACCATAAGTAATACTGTCGATACGGCTTGTAAACATATTGTAGAAAATAATCGCGATAGCGGAGGTGATTACTCCAAGTGCCGTGTTAATCAAGGCCTCAGATATACAGGTATAAAAGGCTACGGCATCAGGGGCTCCGGCATTAGCAAGTGCAGAGAAGGCGCGGATCATACCAAGTACTGTTCCGAAAAGACCAAGTAGTGTTGCAATAGAAGCAATGGTTGAAATAATTACAAGGTTTTTAGAAAGCATTGGAAGCTCCAGTGTAGTTGCCTCTTCCAGCTCTTTCTGAATGGCAAGAATTTTACGTTCCTTGTCAAGCGTTTTGTCTTGTTCCATTTGACTGTATACTACCAGACCTGCATTCACTACATTGGCAATTGACCCTTTTTGCTTATCGCATTCTTTTCTTGCTCCTTCCACGTCACCTTTCATCATCAAAGCACGAATCTTTTGAATAAAGCTTTCAATATTTCCGGTTCCTTTTGATTTACGAATGGTAATAGATCTTTCAATGGCAAAAATTATTGCAGTGAACAGAGTACACAAGAGGAATGGTACAACGAATCCACCGTGGTACATTACGGCCAAATAGTGGTTTCCTGCTCCGACTACATTTTCAGGGAGAGGATTTTTAGTTACATCCCCACCTTCAAAATTTGCCGGATTCCCCAATACGAATTTCCAAAAAGCCCAACCAAGCAATAAAGCGATTGGAATTACCAACATTGATAAAATTGATTTAAGGCCTCCGCCTTTGGATGATGCGTTGCTCATGTGTTTGTACTATTTAGGTTTGGATGTTTAACGATAAGATATTGCCAACAATAACGTCAGATAAATGCTTAAATTTCTCTCTTCACCGGAAATTTTAGTCGACAATAATAGGAAATTTAGATCAAAACAAAAATTAATGCCTTTAATACATACTGATTTAACGTTGTCGTGACAATCTAAGATCCTGATCATTAGCTTTTAGGCCGAATTGTGTTTTTTTACACAAAATCTTCGGTCGCTGTCTATGAAGGACAAATATGTTTTTGAAAAACAATATTAGGGTTTTACACCATCCGCTTCACTTCAGTTGCTTTTATCGGGCTATAAAAATAATTGAACAGGATTAAAAGCCGGAGCTTATCCTCTCAGATTATTCCGGCAATCAGGCCCGGAGCCAGACCAAGGGCTACGGCGGCAAGCGCGGTAATCAAAAGAAGGGCATTGAAGCTTACGCTACTCTCTATGCTTGTCTGATCCGTCTCTTTGTCGAACAAGGCGATGATTACCCTGAAGTAATAAAAAACACCGATTAAAGAGCCCAGAATAGCGACAAGCACAAGGCTTGTATATCCCGCCTGCATGGTTGCGGAGAAGATATAATATTTTGCAAAAAAACCGGCAAGCGGGGGAATTCCGGCCAAAGAAAGCATTGCAACGATTGTGATTCCGGCTAAGAATGGATTACTTCTTGCCATACCCCTAAACACTCCTATAGACTCATCTCCCGATTTTCGGGACAACAGCAAGAGAACAGCGAAGGCGGTAATTGATGAAAGACTATATGCTGCTGTATAGAAGAACAGCGCGGAAGAAGAACCCGGAGTTATGGCAAGCACGCTCATCAGCATATAGCCTGCATGTGCGATGCTGGAATAAGCCAACATTCGTTTGAAGTTTGTTTGAAAAACAGCAGTAACGTTGCCAAGTAAAATCGTTGCAACAACAATCACCCAAATTGTATTTTCCCATACACTGAATATGCTTTGGAAGGCATCTTGAAAAAGTCGGAACATAGCAGCAAAGGCTGCGGTCTTCACTACAGTAGACATAAATGCGGTAACGACGGTAGGAGAACCCTGATAGACATCGGGAGCCCAAAAGTGAAAAGGGACTGCAGAAATCTTGAAGGCCATAGCGGTCAATATCAACAAGGTTCCGGCAAGGGCGAGCGAGGATGGTTGAGAAGAGTTCTCCAGAAAATAAGCTGAAATTTGTTGGATGTTAAAAGATCCGGTCGCTCCGTATATTAACGCAATTCCAAAAAGCAAGAAACCTGTGGCAAAGGCTCCCAAGAGGAAATATTTGAGTGCCGCTTCGTTTGATGCAAGGTTTGACTTCCTGCTGCCTGCCAAGACATAAAGGCAAATACTCAAGATTTCAATCCCCAGAAAAAGAATAAGCATGTTTGAGAACGAGGCCATTAATTGAGCTCCGACAAGAGCAAAAATAATAAGGGCATAGTGATCCGTTTTGCTTGATGGCTCTTCGAAAAAAACCGGAGACATGATGAACCAAAGCAAGGACAAAATAATTAGCAATCCGGTAAAGGCCAACGAAAAATTATCCATCAGAACCATGTCATTGAAATAAGGTGCGTTTGTACCCCAGTCCAAAACCGTAGTAATGAGCGCTCCCACCAAACCTGCAAGCACAAGTACATGGAGGAACTTTTTAAATCCCAATATCTCTGCGAAGAGACAGCTTAGTCCAATGGCGGTTAATATGATGAGGGTTGTCAAAACAGCTAATGATTAATTTTAATTCGAGCTAAAACCGGATGCGGAATAAATAATATCGCGTAAGTCCTTCACGGAAGGTTCTGAGATTTTCAAAAAGAAGTCGGGATAAATGCCCATCCAAAAAATTAAAACAACAATTGGAATAAGCACCAGTTTTTCGTTCGTGTTTAATTCGGTGAATGATTGCGTGGATGCAGCTGCTTCGCCCAATACTATTTTACGATAGGCGTTGAGCATATAAACGGCACCGAAAATAACCGTCAATCCGGCAAGGACTGCAGCAGGAGTGCTGTATTGATAAAGTCCATTTAGAAGTAAAAACTCTCCCACGAAACCATTTGTGAGAGGAAGAGCAATACTTGCCAATAGAACTATAATAAAATACGTTGAGAAGCCCGGGGCAACCAACCTGATACCACCCAAGGCGTCTAAGTCACGTGTTTGTGTACGGCGTTCTATAATATCGGCAATGAAAAACAGCCCCACAACATTCACCCCATGACTTAACATCTGAAAAACACTTCCGTGCACACCCTGAAAGCTCAGGCTAAAAACTCCGGCAGCTATGAGACCAACGTGTGCAATGGAGGAATAAGCGATGAGTCTTTTGAAATCTTTTTGCACCCAGGCTATCAGTGATGCGTATACTATTCCGATTACACAGAGCAATATGGCAATGTTCGACCATTCGTGTACACCTTCAGGAATTACAGGAAGCATCCATCTGAGTAAACCATAGATTCCCATTTTCAACATGATACCCGATAACAGCATCGTTCCTGCTGTGGGCGAATCTGTATACGTGTCTGGCTGCCAGGTATGAAATGGGAAAATGGGAATTTTAATAGCGAAAGCGAGAAACAATGCCCAAAATAACCAGGTCTGATTTGCGGGATCAATGTTCAGAGCATAAAAAGAGCTTAGTTCGAAACTATGGTTGCCGGGCGTTTGTGTCCATAGCCATATGAGCGCTACTAACATAAGCAGGCTTCCGAAAAGTGTGTAGATAAAAAACTTCAGTGTAATTCTCACACGATCTTTTCCGCCCCATACAAGACATATCAAATAAATTGGAATCAAGGCAAGTTCCCAGAAAACGTAAAACAAAAATGCGTCCAGTGAAACGAATACCCCAAGCAGGGCTGATTGCATAACCAGAATGAGGAAATAAAATAATCCGGGGTTTTTATGCTTGTGTTGGAAGGAAGATAATATAATCAACGGAAGCAAAAAAGTGGTGAGCAATACCAATAATAAACTAATGCCATCCATGCCGACATGATAGGAAATTCCCAGACCCTGAACCCACCAATAGTTTTCGACGAACTGGGTTCCTCCATCCGGAAGAAATTTAAATACAAGGGATATAGAAATCAGGAACTCCAATATGGTTGCCCCCAGGGCAATATGCTTTGCACGGGTTCCGGAGAATAATACGGCAATGGCCGCAAGCAACGGGAAAAATAAAAGCAGACTTAACATCATAATACTTAATCCATATAAAATTTATTACATGGAACTAATAGCACGCATAAAATTGCCTTCCTGTCATTTGACAAAATCAAAGCAATAAATTAAATAACAAGATTGCAATGATTCCAAAAACCATTGCAAAAATATAGAACCCAATATTTCCTGTCTGAATCAAGCGAACGGTTTGGCTCCCAAGAACTACGCCTTTATTAACACCGCCAATGATGCCGTCCAGGAAAGCCTTATCAATATACTTTTGGAAAAAACTTCCAAAAGCACGTAAGGGCTTTACAAATACTGCACTATACAATTCATCAATATAATACTTGTTATAAAGAACTTTTGTAAGCAGACTCATATCTGTTTCGTGAAGCGAAGGAATTGCTTCTCTGCTTACATATCTTCTGTAAGACCAGACAATGATGATTGCCAGAAGAAAAACAGAACTACCCATCAGCATCCATTCAAATAAATGAGATGGTTCGCTGATCAATAATCCGGCCGGGGAAGAAATGATCGGTGCGAGAAAATTGTGGAGTAGGTGCTGTTCTGAGAAGACGGTGGGCATGCCCATGAATCCACCAACGGTTGAAAGTACAGCGAGCAACACAAGTGGCCAGGTCATAACTGACGGAGATTCGTGCAAATGATGTGCCTGTTCCTTGCTTCCTCTGAATCCACCATAAAAGGTGAGGAACAAAAGCCTAAACATATACATAGCCGTGAGTACTGATGTAAAAGCCAAAACATAAAACAGAATCGGACTTTGCATAGATACCTTAGCAAGAATTTCGTCCTTGGAAAAAAATCCGGCTAATGGTGGTATGCCACTGATGGCCAGAGTTCCAATCATGAAGACAGCAAATGTGATAGGTAATTTCTTTTTGAGACCGCCCATTTTTCGAATATCCTGTTCTCCTCCGACTGCATGAATAACACTACCGGCAGCAAGGAATAACAGGGCTTTGAAGAAGGCGTGTGTTGTAACATGAAACATTGCGGTGGAATAAGCGCCCACACCAAGAGCAACAAACATGTATCCCAGTTGGCTAACCGTTGAATAAGCTAAGACTTTCTTTATGTCTGTTTGCTTCATAGCAATGGTAGCAGCAAAAAGAGCGGTTAGGGTGCCAATAATAGCGATGAAACTCAGGGTCGCAGGTGCTATCGAATAAAGTACATTGGAACGAACCACCATATATATTCCTGCCGTGACCATGGTTGCCGCATGAATCAAAGCAGAAACGGGTGTCGGTCCGGCCATGGCGTCAGGCAACCAGGTGTACAATGGAATCTGTGCGCTCTTACCCATAGCACCAATAAATAAAAGCATCGTGATGGCAATGATTACCGGTTGATTGTCTTCAACCAGCTTGGCGGCGTCAAAAACTTTGTCATAGGAAACCGAGCCAAATGTGATAAACATTAAAATGATTCCCAGGAGAAAACCAAGGTCTCCAATTCTATTCATAATAAATGCCTTGTTTGCTGCCTTATTGAAATCATGGTTCTTAAACCAAAAACCAATGAGTAAATAGGAACAAAGACCAACACCTTCCCAGCCGGCAAACAAAACAACATAATTGGATCCCAAAACCAGGAGTAACATAAAAAAAACAAAGAGATTAAGATAGGAGAAGAAACGGGCAAAGGCCTGGTCGCTCTTCATATAACCAATTGAATATATGTGAATCAGGGTTCCAATACCTGTTACTATCAATAGCATGAGTAAGGAAAGTTGATCCAGCAGAAAGGAAAAGGGAATGGAAAGACTACCTGATTGAATCCAATTGAAAAGCTGCACCGTTTGGGCCTCACCTTTGAATGTAAAAAACAGGTACAACGAACAAATAAAGGAGGCAAAAACACTTGAGGAGGCCAGAATTCCTGCCGAGATTCCGCCAAGTCTTTTTTGCCCGAATGACGTTACGAGAAAACCAATAAGTGGAAAAGCGGGAACCAGCCAGATCAGCTGCATTAGATGTATTTTTTATTATGCGGCAAAAGTAGCACTATTTTTAATTTATCAATTTTCAGTCGTGCCATAAGGTTTTTATAGGTGGCGATGATGCGAAAGAAGACAAAAAAACAGCCACAAACATCTCTTGTGGCTGCCAATTTATTATGGGGTTAGAATAATTTGTCTTTATTTGACTTTGTGGCTCAGGTCTTTTTGCTTAACAGATTTTTCAAAAACCCGCTTTCTATCCCTTGCTTTTTCATTAATGGACACGGTTTCGGTGGCATAAACAGCAAAGCCGCTGTCCTTGTATTCAGACATAAATACATCTAAATCAAGGTTTTCAACTACAGATAGCTCTTCTATTTTTTTTAGTTGCTTTCCCAGTTCGTCTAATTGCTTTTTTTGCTCCTTGCTCAGCGACATATTTAGTTTTTGTTTGATTGTTATAAGCAAATTTAACTCCCTTTTAGGCTGATGAGTTTCATAAAAAGGGGGCGATTTCAATACCTTATGAACCATCACTGTTAATAACCTACGTGTTATTTGCCTAAACACAGCCTGATTTGTGTGTTTTTGTCATGCAATTTGGTTCATTGTTAATAACCTGAAGATACTAACAATCAACGATCATTGAGCACCAAATCGGCTCAAAGCGCCGTCAAATATGGGATTGAGCCCAATCCGGTCATACAGAACCCCTAATTTATTGAACAATTCCATTAAAATAAAACCTTAACAAACATAAGGCTGGACATATGCGTTTGTGCAACGTATCTTTGCAGCCCTCTAAATTCAGGGGGTATTAGTATTCGGGGGGGTAATGTTATATATGAAATATTTATTATTTGAAAAACGGCTACCGGTATTTTGGTTTGTGCTTCTTGTACTGGTTGTTGGTCTTTCTTCTTTCGTTTTAATTAATAAGGTCGGTTCGAAAGAGGCCAGACAAGAAACCGTTAGCACAGTTGTAAATGACTGCATTGGGAATATGGACCAGGTGCGTGGTCGGAGATCGAAATTTATAAAGCCTTTATTGTTAACCGACGTGTTGGTACAGGATCGTGCCATGTCTGGTTTGCGTGATCATCTGCAAGGATATATCAATCAACAAATAAGTGCCAATGCGCTGCAGGTTGCTTCGGTGTATATCAGGAAAATGGATAATGGTTCACATATTTCCATAAACGAAAACGAATTATTTAATCCTGCCAGTTTGATGAAAATCGCATACCTGATCACATACCTTGAGGAAGAGGACATGAATCCGGGCAGACTGCAAAAACGCCTTTATTTTGATAAGCATTTCAGTGCAGGAAACAGTCAAAATATTGTTGACTTTCAACTAAAAGAAAAAACCTTTTATACGGTGTCTGAACTTCTGTATGCCATGATTGTATATTCAGACAATGATGCGACCACGGTTCTTATGCAAAATCTTAATAATGCCGTGTTCAAGAAACTGTTTTCTGACTTGCAATTACCACCGCCTCCGATGCAAGGAGAGTATTTTATTGGAACAGCCGATTACTCCAAGTTTTTTCGGGTGCTTTACAGTTCGACCTACCTGAGCAACAGTTCATCCGAATATGCAATCAATTTACTTTTAAAAAGTTCTTTCAAGGATGGAATTTGTTCCGGACTTGATTCCGGAATTCCGGTTGCGCACAAGTTTGGTGAGCGTGTTTTAAACAATGTAGCTCAACTTCATGAATGCGGCATTGTCTATCACAACGACTCCCCTTATTTAATTTGTGTGATGAGCAAGGGCAATAGTCTTGCGCCACTCAAAAGGGTTATGGGAGAAATATCCGGTATCGTTTTTCAATATATGAAAACTAACTCCTAAGATCGGTTCGGTTTATTCTGCTTTGGAATCCTCCGGAAATATTTTTTTCCAGGTAAGTTGATTAACAACCCGGGTTCCTTCTTCATAAGATTCGGCAAATTTTAATTTCAAATAACCATCGGGAAACTCATAGGTATACTGCATAATTCCGGATGTGCTGATAACTGCTTGTGCTTTTGAATATTCATTCGTGATTCTGAAAAAGTTTTTATACAGATACACGCCTTTCACATCGGTCGTGAAAAAACTTACATCATAAGAGTCGCCTGTCAGATTAAAGGAATCATAAAATGAACCTGATCGCATAATGGCCACCTTTGCTGCCCGTGGGTATTTGTCGACATTATAGAGGGTGTCATACCTATAAAACTCCTGAGTAGACGATACCGTCCAAATTCCTTCAATTGCATCAAGGCTATCTTTATGTGATTCAAAATACTCACGAAAGGCCGATTCGCTATTCAACTTTTGTGCAACAGAAAAGTTGAATACGAACAAACTAAAAACAAGAGATAGAGCGATCTTCATCATGACGAAAATACAAATTTTTCACCGAATGATTTTAGCGAATTGTTGGTAAGGCGTCGTTGTAAAATTAAGAGTGGGTGCCTGTCAGTTTTCTATCGGATCAACGTGTTTTCGATTGTGCTTTATCCGAAAGTTCATGTCGGCCAATTTCCAGGTGGTAAGAAAAATCAACTCCGTCCGCTTACATAGCAGGTTTGGCTTTATTTTATCAGGCGTATCGCTGGGTTTATGGTAGTCTGCGTGCATACCGCTGAAATAAAAAATTACCGGAATATTCTTTTCTGCAAAATGATAATGGTCGCTCCTTTCAAAAAAACGATTCGGGTCATCAGGTTTATCATACAAATAATCAAGCTTTAGTTTAGGTCCATGATTGTTGCTGATTTCATTGAGCTGATACAGTTCATTACTGGTTTTCTTTGCTCCAATAAGGTACACATAGTCTATTGAATCTTGAGATTCATAGATGCTGTCTCTTCTTCCTAACATGTCTATATTTAAGTTAGCAACAATCTGCTGAAGGGGGACGGGAGAATTATTTACAAAGTAAGAAGATCCCAAGAGTCCATTCTCCTCGCCACTAAAAAAGGCGAAGACAACAGACCTTTTTAGTTTCCCTGTTTGTTTGGCGGCCATTGCAAAAATTCTTGCCAGTTCCAATACCGCAGCGCTTCCGCTTGCATTATCATCAGCACCCGGAAAAAATCGGGAATTAAGAATACCAAGGTGATCGAGGTGGGCAGAAATGAAAACGTACTCTTCTTTTTTATCCGTACCCTCTATCATACCAACAACATTTTCGCCCATCAATTCAGAAGGCCGGCTGCTGATGTTAATAACCGCGTCTGTTGAAATTGAAAAAGATGATGACTTTGTTTTGGAATCAATTCTTCGTTTTTCTTTAATAAATTTCCGCTCGGCGTATTCAGGAAAAAAACTATTGGCCATTTCCTGAGAAATAAAAATCAAGGGTATGGAATTAGGGCCGGAGGCAAGCCTGTAAAATTCTATGGTCTTAGATTCATCTAACAATGAATCGGCAAGCGCTTTGATGTCTTCTGTAATAACAAAAACAACAGAGGGTCTTTTCTCATAAATCACTGAAAGTTTTTTCTTCCAGTCGGTGGACCAATCTGAATAAGCTGCATGAAGCTTCTTATTAACATTCTTCTTAAATGATGGGGGCTCTCCTTCATAAATTAAAACTGCCTTCCCGGTTACATCTAAATTTTTATAATCATTGTAATTGGAATCAGCAATTCCATAACCCGCAAATACAATGTTTTGAAGAACTAAGGATGTGTCATTGTAGCCGCTTACGTATATGTAGTCATCAAGAAACAAAAAAAAACGTTGGTGCAGTTCTATGTTTTTTCCTGAATTAAATTGCAATGACAAGGCGTGCTTTTGAATCAGCTTGTCTCTTCCGGGTAAGGGAGATACACCGTATTGATGGAGTCGTGCTGCTAAATACCGCGCTGCTTTTCTTTGTCCCTCAGTTCCTGTCTTTCTTCCTTCCATTGATTCCGAAGAAAGTCTCCAAACATGCTCCATCAGGGTATCGGGCGAAAGAAGTTTGCTATATATAATCTCATTGTTCTGTTGAGCAAGAGACGGGTAAACAAAATTAAAAAGGAAAAAAGTGTATAACAGGTGTTTTATCATAGGCCATAGTGACAACAAATGCTATAAAATGCAGAGGGGCTCAAGCCCTCATCAAATAGCGATTTTATTTACCCTCTGGCTATGTCTGCCTCCTTCGAAATCCGTTTTTAAAAAAATCTCGACAAAAGAAAAGGCTTGTTCTTTAGTGATAAAACGTGCCGGAATACAAATAATATTTGCGTCATTATGAAGTCTGGCCAGAGAGGCAATATCAGCCTGCCACACAATGGCCGCACGAACGCCTTGATGTTTATTTGCCGTGATTGCTACACCATTAGCACTTCCACAAATAAGAATGCCGGTGTCTTCCACTTTCTTTTCGATGGCCACAGACAGAGGATGGACGTAATCGGGATAATCGACAGAGTCTGGCGAATTCGTGCCATAATCATGTACAGCATATCCTTCTGCAATTAATTTCTCTTTCAAAAAGTTCTTGTACTCAAAACCGGCGTGGTCGGAACCTATGGCAATTCGGGGCTTTTTCATGATATGCACAAGTAAAAGGTTGATACCAAAGGTACTCAAAATGTTATGAACAAAGTAAAAAGCCCAATGTATATTTAGTTGATGTTTAAGCGGATGAACAAAGGCCCGATGAACAGTTTTTTGTTCGAATGTTTATTTTCGGTGTTAAACATTTTAGAACTTATGCTTGTATTGTTCATATCTGATTCTCTTTATGAAAGGAAGTCAATACGGCAAGAATAAGTTAGGATTATCTTTCACAAATGTTCCTGACAACAAAAAGAGTTATTGGGTAATAATTTTGAAAAATAGAATGAACACATGACTTATGAGAAGCTGTTGATGAAAGTCACATAACAATACTAATCAATCTCTTGTTATACACAGAACTGTTAACAACCTTTGTTCTAATGTGTGTAATTCAAAAGTCAAGTAAAATGGATTTAAGTTGCCAACAGTACTAACAGGCTAATAGTAGTAACATATTTAATAATTAATTTAATATATATATATATTATATCAGGAGATGGAGACAAGCGTGGAGAAAATAAAAAGAGTTTCTTTGCAGGGATATCTCGATGTGGATTTAGACCCGACACTGGATCTGTTCGAAGAAATCGAAAACCTTAAAAAAGAAAAAAATGCAATTATTCTTGCCCATTATTACCAGGATGCTGACATACAAGATGTTGCAGATTACATTGGGGATAGCCTCGGTTTGGCACAGCAGGCAGAGAAAACCCAAGCGGAAATTATCCTTTTCGCCGGTGTGCATTTCATGGCAGAGACGGCAAAGATTTTAAATCCAGGTAAAAAAGTTCTGCTACCGGATCTTCGAGCCGGATGTTCATTATCAGATTCTTGTCCACCCGAAAAATTTTCAGCCTTTAAAGATCAACATCCTGATCATGTTGTGATTTCCTACATCAACTGTTCTGCCGAAATTAAGGCGATGAGTGACATCATTTGTACGTCATCGAATGCAGCTCATGTTGTTAACAGTGTTCCAAGAGATAAAAAAATAATTTTTGCACCTGACAAAAATCTTGGTTTGTATGTAATGGAGCAAACCGGGCGAGACATGGTATTATGGGATGGTTCTTGTATGGTTCACGAAATTTTTTCCCTTCAAAAGATACAAAAGTTAAAGGAGCGACATCCGGCTGCAGAATTTATTGCCCATCCGGAATGTGAGACAGCGGTGCTCGAAATAGCCGACTTTATAGGCTCAACAACGGGTTTGTTAAAGCATACGCAAAATAGTCCGGCTACAGAGTTTATTGTAGCAACAGAGGCAGGCATATTGCATCAGATGGCCAAAGCATCCCCAAAGAAGACATTCATTCCCGCACCTCCAAATAATTCATGTGCATGTAATGATTGCCCACACATGAAGTTAAATACACTGGAGAAAGTGTATATTTGTTTGAAGTATGAAATGCCGGAACTATTAATGGAAGAAGCAACAAGGAAAAAGGCATTGATACCCATACAGCGCATGCTTGAAATTTCGAAAGCACACGGCCTGTAAATTTTTTTTAGAATTCATATTGATTAGCTATGCTTTTTAACAAAAGGATTATACCTGTATTTATTTTAGTCTGTTTTTTTCATATCGACCTGATCGCTCAACGGGACCAGACAATTAATCAGAATGGTTATAATATTTTTTATTATCCAAGTGGTGCAAAATCCAGCGAAGGAACGCTGAAGAATGGTAAACCTGACGGATACTGGAAAAGCTACCATGAAAACGGAACATTAAAATCAGAGGGAAACCGAAAAAACTATCAACTGGATAGTCTTTGGAAATTTTACAACGAAGCAGAAATTCTAACCGCTGAGTATACTTATACCGAAGGCTTAAAAAATGGCCTGCAAAAAAACTACTATGAAACAGGTGTGTTGCAATCAGAGCAACAAGACTCCATGGGAATAGCACATGGACTGAGCAGGTTTTATAATGAAGACGGCGCCATGATAAAATCAATTCCGTTTTCAAATGGTGTGGAAAACGGTTTAGTAAAAGAATACGGCCCCGATGGTAATATTATAACGATTACTACATACAGGAATGGTTTTTTTCAAAAGGAAGAAAAAATTAACAGAACAGATAAGCTGGGACTAAAACAGGGAGTATATAAAACCTTTTATGAAAATGATGCCTTGCATACAGAAGGTTTTTACAAAGACGATTTAAAAAATGGTGTATTCAAAGAGTTATCTCCTGATGGCAGGGTTGTTAAAAAGGAAGAGTACAAGATGGGCGTTTTGCAAGAACAGGCTATTGCAGAGCGGGAAAAATTTGAAGTAAAGAGAAATTATTATCCGACCGGAGCCACAAAAATTGTAGGAACCTATAGAAAGGGTTTACCCGACGGAGTCTTTCGTCAGTATGACGAGAGTGGGAATATTGATTCGGCAAAGGAGTTTTCTTCCGGTCGTTTATTACGCCAGGGAAAGATGGACAATCAAGGGAGGGAGCAAGGAGAATGGAAGGAGTTTTATGCGAGCGGGCAATTGCGTGCGATAGGCAATTATGTGGATGGTTTGCGAGAGGGGCCATGGAAATTCAATCATGAAAACGACTCTCTTGAACAGATTGGAACATATGTGCAAGGAAAGCCAAACGGACCATGGAAGTGGTTTTATTCTAATGGCCAATTATGGAGAGAAGAAGTTTATCTCAATGGAAACGAGAATGGCTACATGAAAGAATACAGCGACTCCGGAACGGTTATGGCAGAAGGCAATTATATAGATGGAAAACAAGAAGGGCCCTGGGTATATAGAATTGCAGAATACATAGCGGAGGGAAATTTTGTTGAGGGAAAAGAGGATGGAAAGTGGATTCAACATTATACGGACGGACAGCTGGCTTTTGAAGGAGAGTACCTGGAAGGTTTGCCGACAGGGCTGCACAAATATTACTGGCCAAATGGAAAAACCCGGGAGGAGCGCAATTACCGATTGGGAGAAAGAGATGGTATTTGGAAATACTATGATTCAGGAGGCGCTCTTATTTTACAGGTAAATTACCGTAGCGGTGTGGAGAAAAAGCTTGACAATATTGATGTTCCGGAGGGAGAGTTGGCGCCTAATTAAGTGAAGTAGTTTTGACTTAATCTGACAGTTGGGTTAACTTAGAGTTACGAACAAATAAGTTAAACCCATTAAACTGTCAGACTATGCAATTACAAACGAAGTTAAATTATTTATTTCGATTTCTTCCTCCGCGTTTTCTGTTTTTCTTTTGTCCAAATTCTTTTGTTGTGTTTTTTTTCGGTGAGCCCTTTGTTGAAGCCTTCTTTCGGGGCATTCCGGATTGGCTGACTATAACCTGGCCATCACCATTAACCATGCGCATATCAATTTGTTTACGGATAAGGTCGCAGCGAATAATTTGAACCTTTACATTATCTCCCAGTGTATACTTTCTTCCGGTTCGCGATCCGATAACACAGTAGTTTGTATCGTCGAATTCATAAAAATCATCATCTAGATCGCGTAAGCGGATCATCCCCTCACATTTATTCTCGACGATTTCAACATACAGGCCCCATTCGGTTACGCCGGAAATCAAGCCTTCAAATACTTCGCCGACTTTATCCTGTAAAAACTCAACCTGCTTATATTTAATAGAAGCGCGCTCAGCCTCGGAAGCTTTAATCTCCATTTGTGTGCTGTGCTTGCATTGTTCTTCGAGCAACTCTTTTACCGCTCCACTGTGTCCTTCAAGATATGCCTGAAGCAAGCGGTGTACCAACACATCGGGGTAACGACGGATGGGAGATGTGAAGTGTGTGTAGTACTCGAAGGCCAATCCATAGTGACCGATATTTTCTGTTGTGTAAATGGCCTTTGACATGGTTCTGATGGCAAGTTGTTCCAGAACATTTTGTTCTTTTTTGCCCTGCAGGTTTTTCATCAGGTCATTCAGAGAGTGAGCAATTTCTCTGTCTGTATCGATGTTCAGTTTGTAACCAAAACGATTTGCAAATTTTGTAAAGTTCTGAATTCTGTCTTGTACGGGGCCATCATGCACTCTATAAACGAAGGGCCGTTTGACAGCATTAAGTGTTTCCGCCGACCTTTTCTTTTCTCCTTTTCCAAGGAGGTGTATTTTTCCTACATATTCAGCAACCGAACGATTGGCAAGCAGCATGAACTCTTCGATGAGCTTATTGGCCTCTTTGCTTTCTTTCAGATACACCCCGACCGGTTTACCTTTTTCGTCCAGCTTAAACTTTACTTCCATTTTTTCAAATGCCACAGCCCCATGCTTAAAGCGTTCTTTCCGTAATTTTTGTGCCAGGTCGTGAAGAAGAAGGATTTCTTTTTTCAAAGGACCATCCCCGGTCTCAATGACCTTCTGTGCGTCTTCATAAGCGAAACGATGGTCGGAATGGATAATTGTTTTTCCAAACCAGCGGCTGTGAACCTTGGCATGGCTGTCAATTTCAAAGACTGCGGAAAAGCAAAGCTTGTCCTCGTGTGGCCGAAGCGAACACACGCCATTGGAAAGCTTTTCCGGGAGCATAGGAATTACTCTGTCAACGAGGTATACTGAGGTTGCACGGAAGTAGGCTTCCTTGTCTAATTGTGTTGTTGGTCGTACGTAATGACTTACATCGGCTATATGTACACCGATCTCCCATCGGTTTTCGGCAAGCTCGCGAATGGAGAGTGCATCGTCAAAATCCTTCGCATCATGTGGGTCGATGGTAAAGGTTGTAACCGATCTGAAATCTTTTCGTTTCGATACCTCTTCCTTCGGGATACCGGTGTTGATTTGTTCTGCTTCGGTTTCGACACGGTCGGGAAAGGCAAGGGGGAATCCATACTCTGACAGAATGGAATTCATCTCCACATCGTTTTCTCCCGGCCAGCCTAACAAGGCGGTAATTTTTCCTATCGGGTTTTTTGCATCGCTTGGCCAGTCGACAATTTCCGCGACGACCTTTTGACCATTTTGGGCTTCGCCTATTAAATGGTGTGGAATGAATATATCAACGAGCATTTTATTGCTATCGGGGAGAACGAAAGCGGCTTTTCCGGTGATTTGAATTTTTCCTGCAAATTCTGTTCTTGCCCGTTCCAGTACTTCTACAACAGAGCCCTCAAGACGTTGATTTTTGTGACGGGCATACAGATATATACGCACCTTATCACCATGCAAAGCGTTTTTCACATTACGAGGAGCGATATAAACATCATCGTCTTCGTTTTCGCTTAACAGATATGCAGCACCGCTTGAGGTAATATCAATCTTACCCTCCATGTGTGCATGTTTGGGTTTGAGCTTATATTTTCCATCGCCAACCTCTATTAATTCATCTTTAGCAAGAAGACCATTAAGAACAGAAATAACTGATTTTTTTAAGTCAGCATTTAATGTGTCAAGATCAAGGTCTTCCCCAAGATTTTCTCTTGCCTTTTGTACCAGCCCCGGGCGGATCAATTTAAAAATTTGTTTGTAGTTGAAGTTTTTGTAGGGGTTAAGGTTGAAAACCCTAAAAACTTCTGTGAGCACCAGCTCATCAAAAGGATTTTCCTTTATTCTTTTTTTCTTACTCATGATATAATATAAATCCCGGGGCTTGGTGATTGCAAAATGAATTCTGTTGCTTAGATGAAATAATTTAAGTGTAAGATATGGAAACAAAATAGTGTCGGGTGCGGTAAAAGCATTAATTATGAAGGATAGCGAGTTGATAAAGGACATAGTGTGTGAAAAACCTTTTTCATAACTTTTGTTGACTCAACAATATGCGAACCGGGCTCACGTTACTTTTGACTAAATAAAGATTTAAGATTATAAACCCCAAAGAGGAAAAAAATGGAAACCAAAAACACCGAACAGAAAAAAAGTAATAAAGGAACACTATGGATAGTGTTATTCTTGTTATCAGCTGTTATGAACATTTACCAGTGGCGTAACCACACCACTATGATCAATAATTATGAGCAGCGTGTTGATACGCTGGTTGTTGAACGCGTGAATGTTGAAAAGGAGCTTGCCGATACCAAAGCGGAACTTGAAAAGTATCGTGGTATTTCTGCAAACCTTGACAGTTTGCTTAATGAGGCTACAGCACAGCTGGATGCGCAAGCAGCAAAACTTAAGAACATCACCCGTTCTGAAAGAAACACGCTGGCCCTTAATAAAAAATTACAAGAGCAGCTGAAAGACCTTCAGGGGCTAAGAGACGAGTATCTCGGTCGTATAGATTCACTATTGATGGCCAACAAACAGTTACAGGGAGAGAAAGAGCAGTTGACAAGCAATGTTGAGTCACTTTCTAAAAACCTTGAGACAACGGTTGCGACCGCTTCGGTATTAAAATCTGAATACATTAAAGTAAAATCACTGAAGCGTCGTGGTAGCGGAAAGTATGTAGAGACCGCCATGGCTAAGCGAACCCACAAACTTGATGTCTGCTTTGATGTGTTGGACAATAAGATTTCCAAGACAGGAGAAAAGACGGTATATATGAAAATCACAGAGCCGGGCGGGAAACCGATTGGAAACCGGAGCACCGGTTCAAGTACCTTCCGTACAGCGAGCGGGGAAGAGGTAATGTATGCTGCAACCGCAACTGTAAACTACACCGGAGCAAAGCAAAATGTTTGCATGAGTTATGAGGAACAAGAAGACAAAAAATTCCCGGCGGGAACATACCTTATAGAAGTGTATGTAGACGGTAACTTAAGTGGAGCCGGGTCTTATACATTGCGCTAAGAATGGAATTCTCTTAACGTAGATTAAGAAGGGAGTTAAATAAAAAAGGGTGGCCAATTTAATATTAGCCACCCTTTTTTATTGTTCTTTTTATCGGTTCATGAAACGAATGCTTGCAGGGCGCGGATCATAACAGGACTGATGTCAAAGCCCCGCATTCTCCATACTTCAACACCTTCTTTCATGAGTACGAATGTGGGCACACTTAAAACGCTAAAGTCTTTTGACAAAGCGGGATGTTCATCGATATCAAATTGCTGAAGGTGCATGGTTCCATTAAAGTGCTGCAATACATCCTTCACAACCGGTTCGGCCCATTTGCAGGGTTCACACCACGAAGCCTGAAACTCCAGGAGGAGCAGTTTGTGTTCGTTTAAAAGAGAAGCCAATTCAACGTTATCCATGATAATAAAGGATTAAAAAATTCAGGCGACAAGGGTCAATACATAAATCTTCCATCATCTCAAACGACCGGCAAAGCTTTAGAAACAGGGACATCCGTGTTTTTTATTTCAGACCAGCCCTTGTAAACATTGATAACATTATCCAGCCCGCCTTTCTTCAACATTGAGGCCGCGATCATAGAGCGGTAGCCGCCGGCACAATGAATATATATAGGCTCACCAGGCCGGATGGATGTAAGGTTTGCAGACAGATCAGCAAGAGGAATTATTGTTGCGTTTGTTACATGACCACCTTCTGCCTCAGAATATTTTCTCACATCAAGAACAGATACACCGGATTTTACTTTTTTAGCAAAGTCGCTTGCATTGACAGAGTGAACCCTACCCATTTCGAATCCGGCCTTTTCCCAGGATGCAATTCCACCGGCGAGATATCCGCGAATTTTTTCGTAGCCAACTCTAGCCAGCCGGGTAATCGTTTCCTCTTCTTTCCCTTGATCGCAAACGACAATCATTGGCATATTAATATCCAGTATAGTACCCGCCCAGATGGCAAACATCCCATTAAGACCTATGTTTATTGAACCGGGAATGAAGCCCTTTTCAAAATCATCAGGATCACGGGTGTCTAATACCAAGGCGCCGGATGAAATTTCAAGTTGCACTTCATTTGGCTGCAAGGCTTTTAAGTTTTTTTTCAGCACAGAATCCAAAGACTCGTAACCCTGTTTATTGATTCGTGCGTCGCTAAAAAAATAGGCGGGCGGCGCAACAAGCCCCTCTGTTACCTCATGTATAAACTCCTCACGACTCATTTCACGCAATGCGTAATTCGTTTTTTTCTGATGACCGATTGTGCTCCAGGTTTCTTTTCCCAGGTTCTTTCCACAGGAAGATCCGGGACCGTGAGCGGGGTATACGATAACCTCATCGGGGAGGACTTTAATTTTATTATTCAAAGAGTCATACATCATTCCGGCCAGTTCCTCTTTAGTCATTTTCCCATCCAGAAGGTCCGGGCGGCCAACATCGCCAACAAACAGAGTGTCGCCGGCAAAAAGACATTGTTCCTGATTGCTTTCATCGAACAATAGGTAACATGTAGATTCAGGCGTGTGTCCGGGCGTGTGCAATGCCTTTAAGCTAATGTTTCCAAGCCTAAAGACCTCCTTGTCTTTTGCGTTATAAATGTCGTATTCCGTTTCGGCGCCCGGACCAAAAATAATTTGCGCACCGGTTTGTTTAGCCAGGTCAATATGTCCGGAGATAAAGTCAGCATGAAAGTGGGTTTCAAATACATATTTAATTTTCGCCCCCCTCTTTTTGGCCAGATCTAAATAGACACCTGTTTCGCGAATAGGATCAATGATTGCCGCCTCTCCATCGGATTCTATATAATATGCCGCCTCGGCTAGACAATTCGTATAAAGTTGTTCTACATACATAATAAGTATTTTAACAAAGATAAGGATCTAAAGCCTAAAAAAGGAAAGGCAGTTGTCGGGAAATACAACCTGAGAGTTGATTTCTGACCGGTTAACTGATACGAATAAGGCGATTTGCTGTATTATTCTGTTGAGGAATGTGTTTTTAAGAGTAATGGTTCAAGCCAATCATCAGCGCAATTTTTACGATCTTGCCGCTGTTTATTATGGAAAAGTCTACCAACAATTTTATAAATTCAACAGTGGTTGGGCGAATTGTGTTTTTCGTTTTCCTCTTTTGCATCCTCTTCTTCTTTCTTTCTCCCAGTTTTTCACTTTTTCTTGGCTTGTTGATAGGGATGGTCTTTTCTAATCCTTTTCCAAAACAAAGTAAGCCGGTCACCAAATACCTTTTACAGGGAGCCATAATAGGCCTCGGGTTCGGTATGAACTTTACTAAAGTCGTGGAGGCCGGTCAGGAGGGATTTGTTTTTACGCTTATGACGATAGGGGCTGCGATGGGATTGGGATATGTTTTAGGTAGATGGCTAAAAGTTGAAAAAAGCATTTCTTATTTAATTTCTGTTGGAACTGCTATTTGTGGAGGAAGTGCCATTGCAGCCGTGAGTCAGGTTATCCGTGCAGACGACAAAGTGATTTCGGTTTCCATAGGGACTGTCTTTATTTTGAATGCAGTCGCGCTTTTTATTTTTCCTCCTATTGGAGAATGGTTTGGGATGAGCCAGGAGCAATTTGGTATTTGGGCAGCAATTGCAATTCACGACACAAGTTCTGTGGTGGGCGCAGCTTCTCATTACGGAAACGAATCACTTATGGTGGCTACAACAGTGAAGCTGGCCCGGGCATTATGGATAATCCCATTGGCACTACTTACCTCACTTGTTTTTAAAAAGCAAAGCTCAGCGGCTTCCTTCCCGTGGTTTATTTTATTTTTTGTTCTTGCGTCCTTGTTCAACACCTATTTTTTTATTCCGGAGCAGCTTGGAGGATTCATTTTAAAAGCATCAAAAGCAGCTTTCAGCGTTACACTTTTTCTCATTGGTGCAGGAATTTCCCTGAGCACTATTAAAAAAGTGGGGGCACGACCCTTGATTCAGGGAGTTGTTTTGTGGCTGGTGATCTTACTCTCTTCGCTCTTTATCATATTGAACAAGTAAAATTTGTCAAACCCCTCTTTTGAGTTTTTTATTGCCAACAGAAAGAATAGGCGCATCGGTTATTCTTAGGCTGTGACGACATCGAAAAAAATATTAGATTTGAATATAAAAAACAAGCCCATGAAATTGATACTCGGCCTTTTATTTATCTGCCTATTTAATTTTTCACATGCGCAGAACTGTCAGCCTAATAGCAATTCACTTGGCTTTGATGGTACAAGTGCTTATGTGAATTTGGGCGCAGCTACTTCGCTTGATATATTAAGCGGCCCGGTCAGCGTAGAGGCCTGGGTATATTCAACATCCTGGGGCTTCTCTTCTGCACAAAACACAATATTTTGTACCCATGGCTGGACATCAGGCGAACAGGGAATGTCTTTGAGGGCGGGAGGATCCGGTGAGCTATCCTTTAATATTGCAGGTCTGGATTCTAACTTAGTACCGGTGAGCTGGAAGGAAGTGATAAGTCCGGCCAACAGTCTCCAGCTTAACACGTGGACACATGTTGCCGGTACATATTCGGGCACCGAACTAAAACTTTTTATCAATGGTCTGGAAGTAGCCAGCACCGGTTTTGTTGGAAGCATTGTGCAGTCCGGCTATGGTGCCAACATAGGAAAGCTTGCAGATGCCAGCCAGTCGCCGGGTCGATTTTGGAGTGGAAATATTGATGAGGTGCGAGTTTGGAATCGGGCACTTAGTTCTTCAGAACTTTTGGCCTCTTCGGCAAAACACATTGATCCATTGAGCTCCGTTGGTCTTGTGGGATATTGGAGGTTAAACGAAGGCACAGGATCAAGCATAGCCGATCTTGGCAATGGGGCCAACAATGGAACACACCTAAACTGCACCTGGTCAAGTGATGTTCCCTTTAATGAAGTACCACCAAGTCCCTCGATAAACTTTAACGGCACAACTCTCATCACAGGATTGGGCCCCCAGATCCAATGGAATCTTGGTGGCAGCCCCATTTCAGGAGCGAATTCCACCACCTATAATCCCACACAAAATGGTAGCTATACGGTTACTCACACAAACCTGAGTGGCTGTAGCGCTACATCAGCAGCCTATTTAGTAGTCACAGTTGGAATTGAATCAATCGATCCCCCAGAAGAGTTTAAATTATGGCCCAACCCGGCCGGCTCCCTCATACACCTGCAATCTGCTTTATTGAATACAGATATAGTTGATGTTTCTTTTTATGACGCTAAGCAAATGCTTGTGAAGCGAAGCCGGTTTGTTCCGCAAGGTCCGGATAGGATTGACCTTGATGTTTCCTTATTAAGTGATGGTGTGTATTATCTACGACTTTCAGCAACTAGTTCGCAGTCGACCTTTAAAGTCGTTATAATTAATCACAATTGATCTTTGGCAAGACATTTCGTTTACCGGATAATTGTCTGCAGGCATAGATTGGAAGAAGGCTGAGATATTCTTTGATGTCGTCCGGATATTTGTACATTCGTTACTTTCAGGACCCCGGTCATTTCATTTAAATTGTCAGCCCTAAAGTCAGGATGGAGATCGCACTGGTATTAGCCTTATTAGTCGTAGCTATTTTTCTTTTTTCATGGGAAAAAATAGGGGTTGATGTAGTTACTTTATTTTTATTGGTCGCTCTTATCTCTTTTGGGATTTTAAGTCCATCAGAGGCTTTTGCCGGTTTTGGTTCTGACTTTATTGTATTGCTGGCTTCCATATTTATAATAAGTGCCGCTTTACAGGAAACCGGAATTTTGGACTTGCTTGGCTCAAGGCTTTTGAAAATGGCCAGGATGCATCCGGCCTTTTTGATTACTTATATAATGGTCGGTGTTGGATTCACCTCCGCCTTTATGAACAACACAACAGTGACGGCCATATTTATTGCGCCGGTAATTGCCGTTGCCCGTCGTTTAAATATGAGTCCGTCAAAACTATTGATGCCTGTTGCCTATGCATCTATTGTTGGTGGGACATGTACGATTGTTGGAACCTCAACAAACATTGCGGTTAACGGATACATTGACAAGGCGGGCCTGGGAGCACTGGGTTTTTTTGAAATCCTTCCGGTAGGGATTGTTCTTTTTATCATCAGCCTGATCTATATGGCCTTGTTCAGCAAGAGGCTTTTGCCGGACCATAAAGAAGAGAGCCTGGCGGAAGAGTTTCATCTCAAAGAATTTGTGAGTGAGGTAGTAATCACACCCGAGTCACCTTTGATCGGGCAACAAATTTTCCGTTCCAACTTAAGTAAGATGGGGTTTCGAATCCTGAACGTTATCCGGGACGGACACAATTTTCTACCCGGAGATTATACTGTTATTAAGGAAAACGACATATTAATCATAGAAGGACAACTTGAAGACCTCTTGCAGGTAAAGGAAACCTCAGGGATAGAAATCAGGGCCGACATCCTTATTGACAAGGCGCTACAGGCGGAAGGGATCAGGCTTGCAGAGGTTCTGGTAACACCCCAGTCGGACTTTGTTAATACCAGCCTAAAGAATGCAAGCTTCCGGCAGAAGTACGGTTTGGTCGTTTTAGCTGTCAACCGCACCGGACACACCTTTAGAGAAAAGCTGGGAAGCATCATACTAAGGACAGGAGACACCCTGTTGGTCCAGGGGGCCGCAGAGAAAATCAACTATTTGAAAGCAAGCAGAGACGTCATTATTATGGACGATTTTCGGCCACTCTTATATAAGAGAAGAAAGGGTGTCCTTACCCTCTGTTTATTTGTGTCGGCCATCATTGTCGGATCCCTGGGGTGGATGCCGTTGTCGGCCTCTTTGTTGCTGGCGGCACTACTTGTGGTAATATTTAAAGCACTGCCTCTAGAGAAAGCACACGAGGCGATTGACTGGAGGTTGCTTATACTAATCGGGGGTATGGCAGCGTTCGGTACGGCCATGAGCAAGACGGGGGCAGCTGAGTGGTTATCAAATATTATTATCCACTATATGGAGCCGCTTGGGCCCATTGCCATCATGGCAGGTTTTATTATTCTCACGGTTTTTCTTACCCAGCCAATGTCTAATGCTGCAGCGGCACTTGTGGTATTGCCTATCGCCATACTCACGGCGAACACACTTGGTGTGGACCCCAAGCCTTTTGCCGTAGCGGTAATGCTGTCGGCATCGGTTTCGCTGATTACCCCTTTTGAACCATCGTGTATTATGGTATGGGGGCCGGGTAAATACAAGTTCAAGGATTTTTTTCGCGCCGGCTTTTTTCTAACGATCATATTGATGGCGGTTTTGCTTCTGATGATCCCTTATTTCTGGCCTTTGTGAGTTTAGGGTTTAGCGTATACCCTTTACTGAATTTTCTCCAGTAGTTTTCGTGCTTTACGGGAGTAGGATGCTCCTTCGTTTTTCAATTTTTCCAACAGCGGTTTAGCTTTTTCATATTCCCTGGTTTGCACATAAGCGCTGGCCAAATACCACTCAGCCTTAGCTGACTCTTTGCGTTCTTTACTTGAAAAGGCCAAGAGAATATTGATTGTATTGATGTAATATCCCTTTTCGTATTCGTTGACTGCGCTGTCGAGCAGGGATTTGTTTTTTTTCGCCACCGCATCTGATGGTGTATTTTCAAGAGAGGTCACTGAAGTTTCACGACCTTCTAAAGACTTGGTATCCGTATCACCTTGAGTTGCCAGCCGGTAAGAATCGTCCCCCATTTGAGACTCTTCTTTAGCTGTTGAGACAAGGTTTTCGTCTTTAACGGGTTTTGGCTTTTTCTTGTTTACGGCTGCGAGCTCGGTTTTTACTTTTGCGTTTTTGTCTTTTAGCGACTCAGTTGAAGTTGATGCAGACAAAGTGGAGGAGGGCTCGTCTAAATCCAGGCTTTCTGAATGAGAGCCGTCGGAATAGCCGATTTCATTTTCGGCAGCACTGTTTTTAGCAGCTCCTTTTCCGGAATTCATTTTCACAGCTTTTGCCGGTTCAGGGGAGCTTGGGTTTCGTCGATCTTCCTTTTGAACAGAGGGGGCTTGTCTTGAAACGGGAGCTTCCATGACTAAGTCCTGATTAGTCCGGTCCGACAAAAGAAAATAAAGTCCGGTCATTGAAAGCAGGACCAGAGCCAGAACGGCGGCATATTTTAAATAATTTCCGGCGTTGAAAAAACCACCGGCCCTTCTTCCGGTTTGGCCACGAATAATTTTCTCTTCCAGCTCAATCAGCTGTTCGTTGATCATTGGCAGATCCTTTTCTTGCCTATACGCCTCCACAGCTTCGGAACAAAAGTCACAATCGGTCAGGTGCCTTTCAACAAGGTGCTCTCTTGCGGGATTGAGTGTCCCGGCAACATAGGAAAAGAGCGTACGCCTGTCCGGGCAAACACTTTCTTCAAAGAGGTTTTCTAACTTGTTGGTCATGCTTTTTTATCTAGGTAAATCTTCAGGTTTCGCTTCCCATTCTGAATATGGCTTTTGATCTGTAAGAGTGTAAAACCGGTTTTGGCGGAAATGTCTTTATAGCTCATTTCCTTAATATAGAACAGATCGATACAGGTTCGTTGTTCAGTATTGAGGTGAAGAATTCCTTCTTCCATTTCAAGCAGGCGTTTTTCTTTTTCTTCACCTTCGTTTGGATGCCCGTAAGGCGCGCTTTCCACAAAGGAGGTTTTGGTTTCGGCCTGGTCTAAAGGTACAGCAAAGAGTCCTTTTTTCTTGCGCAATTCCATTAAACAATGATTTCTGACCACGGTATGGAGCCAGGACTTAAAGTTATGGATGTCGTGCAGCAATAAATCTTTATGAAGCTTTTCAAAAACCTGCATAACGGCATCTTCGCTTTCCATGGGGTCACGAAGGTATTTGAGTGCAACACCAAAAGCCTGTGGCAAGTAGCGTCGAAAAAGCTCTCCGAGACAGGCCTTGTCCCCATCCCGGAAGTTCCGGATCAGGTCAAGATCATGTTGTCTGGACAGAGAGGCAGTCATTTTTGTTTTGCGATGAGGCGCAAGGTACATGGCAGGTGTTGAATGACCAAGAATAAGCTGCACCATTTTAAGTTTCTGTGTAACTGAGTACAACGATAAGTGTGCAACATTGACTTTGTTTTTCTTGACAAAAAAAATATTCATAAAAAAAGTAAAAAATAAAAAACCATTTTCTCATAGGAGAAACCATTTTTTATTTGCAATATTTTTTTACAAAGTAAAAATAATAAGAGCAATTTTTTTTTGCTTGAGCACGCCTCTTTTACGAATTGATGCGCCAGATTTTTTCAAATCTTCGGAACCCAATGGAGCTTTTCAGCCGGTGTTATTTTGGCGACAATGCCCGTTTGGATGATTCGGATCGGGCTCCCGGCGCCTACCCGAGGGCCTTTACAGGGGTTGCCGAAAAAATGTTAATAATTCTTAAGAGACAAAAAAAAACAGATTAATAAGCTATCTATATGATTGTTAGGGCCTTTTACAAAGCGCAAAAGAGTGTTCGCCAAGGAATATTGACTATTGGCCATTAATTATCAAGGAGAAGCAATTTTTTGTTTGAAATACTGGAAACGCTACTTATCTTAGTGCAACGAAATCAAGGATTAAACCAAGATCTCATCTATCATATATAAGGCTGGTGACTGCAACTATCACCAGATTTTTCAAACAAACATCAGTCGATACTATACAGTCTTTGAAGTGCCGACGCGAAGAATGGCTTGAAAAATTTAGTAGCGTGGAATACAAGCTTAAAAAGGTTAAGTAGCGTGAAAGATTAAAAGTCGAGTGATTGTAGGTGCATAGCAGAAGTTGCTCCATCGAAAGCCACAAAACAAACCCCATTAAAGAGTAAAAAGGCCGGAGACTTTTCCCCGGATTTTTCAAACAAACAACAGTCTGATCTGATACTAAGTTAAAAAGATCGACGCGAAGAATGGCTTGAAAAATTTAGTAGCGTGGAGTGCAAAACTTAATACAAGTTTAGTAGCGTGAAACATTGAGTCAAAATTGCCTGTGATTTAGAAGGAAGCTGCGATTAACAGAGAACACTTCGGGTCACAAAAAGAAACTGAAACACACGTATGAATTACTCTAGTTTTTTTACCCCTGTAAATTCACACCCCCCTATGCTCTATACATTGCATTGCGTTTGATACGTGATGCATTTTTTATGCCCGGGACTCGACATATAAAACAAAAAAAACAAACACAATTTATAATCAACAACATGAAACAAAACAACTACACAAACACGCACACAACGAAATTTAATCGTTGGATGTTATTTGCCGGGATTGCTATGCTATCCTTGTTTGCAACGAACACGAACGCGCAGATCGCAGTGACGGTTACTAACCCCACTAACACGACGCCAAATCTGGCAGCGAGTTATACGGATCTGGCTACTGCTATCACAGCACTAAACGGAGTGGTTATGACAGGGCCGGTAACCCTTACGCTCAGTGGCACTGAAACCGCACCAATAAAGGGTTATGTTTTAGGGACAACCGGTTTGAGCGGGTCTATGAATGTTACCAACACTTTGACAATTAATGGCGGCGGTACAGCCACCATTAATGCAGGGGTGGGTACGGCCGCTTCTCCGAACAGCACGACGCCGGATGCCATGTTCAACATTTTAGGTTGTGACTATGTCACCCTGGACGGCATTGTGTTTACCGATGGCAACAGCGCCAGTGCAACAGTCGCAATGGAAAGTGGAGTTGCTTTTTATAAGTTGAGTGTAACGGATGGTTGTCGGTTTAACACGATTCAAAATTGTACCTTCAACATGCAGCGCATAAACAACGCTACAGGTTCGGGGCCCATGGTTGAGGGATCAATTGCAATCAGAACAGTAAATGCTGCTTTTGCAACACCAACAACTGCGATGACAATTACATCTGCAGGTGGAACGCATTCTTACAATAAATTTTATACCAATACGATAGACGGCGGAAACGCCGGAATTGTTCTAAGTGGATTTGCCGCGACGACCCCATTTACAGCAGGTGATACCGGAAATGATATTGGAGGAACGTCTTCTGGACAAGGAAACATAATCACCAACTTTGGCGGTGGAGCTGCTACGAACCCTGCTTCAGGTATTCGTGCGATAAACCAGTGGGGAATAAACATCTCTTACAATACCATCAATAATAATAATGGTAGTGGGGTGAATCATGCTACTACCCTTCGTGGTATTTATGCTCAGTCCGGTACAAGTGCAAGCGCTGATATTAATAACAACACTGTTACTATGCACGGTGGTGCAACTACAAGTCAGGTTTCGGCAATTGAAAACACGATTGGTTCTACGGCCGCTTCTAACACTGTGAATATTAACAACAACACCGTACAGAACAGTGATTATACTACAGCAACTTCTGCAACTTTCTATGCTGTGTACAATACTGCAAGTGCGGCTACGGTAAATATGAACGGGAACACGGTTACCGGAAATACTATGGGCGCTTCGGCTACGGCAACTTCGTGTACTTTCTATGGTGTTTATTCTTCAGCGACTGTGACAACTTGCGCGACAAGCTCTAATACGGTTACCAATAACTCCATCCTTAATGGTGGTGGATCGTTTTATGGAGTTCGCGCAAGTACATCTCTTTGGACCGCGAATAGTAATACAATCACCGGCAATACCATTCCAAACAATTCGGGTACCTTAAGTGCTACTCTTTATTGTTTATATAATGCTTCTTCTCCAACTTCCGAGACGATCAATAACAATACTATACACACGAACACAATTACATCTTCCTCAACTTCCACCTCGTCTAACCTTGGTGGAATTTACTTAAGTACCTCCTCATCTTCGAACAAGACGATCAGTGGAAACTTAATTCATACCCTCACTTATACAAACTCTTCTACGGGCTATGCTACAGTAAGGGGTATTTATCAGAGTTTGGGAGCTACCATCAATATGTACAACAATAAGGTATATGGCCTGAGTGCTGATGGATCAAGTGCTAACGTTCATGGAATTTATACAGCATCAGGAACAACGTATAATATTTACAATAATATCATAGGAAACCTGACTAGTCCTACACAGGCTAACTCGGGAAACTTATCCGGATTATATATAAGCAGCGGCACAACCGTCAACGCCCATTACAATTCTATTTATTTGAATGCAACAAGCTCCGGCACCAATTTTGGTTCGTCCGGAATTTATGCTTCTACGACACCGGCACTCACACTGAGAAACAACTTGGTGGTTAACTTGTCTACTCCAACAGGAACCGGCAACACGGCAGCGTATCGCAGAAGTAGCAGCACTCTTAGCAGTTATAGCGCTTCATCAAATAACAACTTGTTCTATGCAGGTACACCAGGTGCTGCTAATTTGATTTATGTTGAAGGAACATCAACATTTACCAGCCCACAAAGTACTATTGCGGCGTATCAAAGTTTCATGAGCACAAGAGATCAGGCTTCGGTTACGGAAAACCCTACATTTACCAGTACCACAGGTTCAAGCGCAGACTTCTTGCATTTTGCAGCAGCAACAAATACACTTGCTGAAAGCGGAGGCTCGAATGTTTCCGGTGTTACCGATGACTTTGACGGAAATGTGCGTCAGGGAAATGGCGGTTATGCAGGTGCAGGAACCGCACCTGATATTGGTGCTGATGAGTTTGAAGGAAACAATCCTGCGCCTAGTATTACGGGTGTTTCAATTACACCAACAGGAAATCAGTGTACCGCTTCGTCACGTGCTGTATCTTGTACAGTAACTACACCAAGTGGAACTATTACAGGTGTTGTGATTAATTATTCATTGAATGGAGTTGCACAATCTGCAATATCCATGGTGAATACAAGTGGAAACATTTGGGATGGAACAATTCCTGCGGCATCACCTGCCAATGCAGTAGTTGTATGGTCAATTGTTGCAACAAACTCAATTCCATATAGCATTACTTATACTGGAACGGGTTATCAAGATGCTCCATTTACAGGAATCAGCGCAAGCGCAACTGCAACACCTCCTGTAATTTGTGGAGTAGGCTCTACTACATTAGCAGCTGTGTTTAATGGACCAGGCGTAGCTACATTAGGAGCTGGCGCCCTTACCTCTTCATCCACTGCCTTCTCTCCATTCAATGGAACGTATGGCGGAGCTAAAACTCAAATCATTATGACTGCTGCCGAGTTGCAAGGCTTGGGTCTGGCAGCAGGAAACATCACATCAATAGGATTTGATATCACATCTGCCGGTGCTGCGCTTACAGGATTGGGTATCAGCATGGGTCACACAGCTTTGACCGAGTTTCCGACTCCTGTTTCCATTGTTGGCGGACTAACAAGTGTTTATTCAACTGCTACGTTCACCCCGGTTGCGGGAATCAATACATTTACATTAAATACTCCATTTAGCTGGAACGGTACATCGAATGTGATCGTTTCTATTTGCTGGAGCAATAACAATGCAAGCAACACCTCATCAACTGTTAAATATGATGTAACGTCTGATTACAAGAGTCAGAGTTACAGACAGGATAATGAGACAGATGCTAATCTTTGCGCCTTCACCGGAGCAACAGGTTTAGGAACCAACTCCTTTACTCGTTCGCTTGGAAGGGCTCAGCTCAAAATCGGAGGAACCATAACTCCATCATTGACCTATTCTTGGTCTGATGGTACAAGTACGGTTGGCTCCGGAATCAGCTTGAGTCAATCACCGACGGTGAATACAACTTATACAGTTACTGCAACAATAGCGGGTGGTTGTACAAGTGAAGCAACGGTATTGGTAACTGTTGATGATTTAACTATACTAGGAACAAGCAATACAGACCTTACTTGTAATGCTTCCGGTGATGGAGCAATTACCGTAAACGTTACAAGCACAGCGGGTGGACTAATGTATTCTCTGAATGGAGGTACGCCACAGGCTTCTGCAACGTTTACCGGTTTGAGCGCAGGTTCTTATACGATAGTTGTTACAAATTCTAATGGTTGTTCGAAGTCAGCCGTCACGAGCTTGAATGAGCCGGCCGCTGTAGTAACCGTAGCCAGCAATGATGGCCCGGTCTGCGATGGAGCAACTGTTAACTTGAGCGCTACCGGTGCTTATGTGAGTTATGCATGGACCGGTCCGAATTCATATTCGGCCTCAGGTGCTGCTCAGGCTTTCAATATTGCCTTAGCTGATGCAGGTGTATATACAGTAGTTGCTACTGATGGTATCGGTTGTACCGGTTCGTCAAGCACAACTGTTGTTGTAACGGCAAACACTCCGGTTTCGGTTAGCCTTGCGGCGACGCCGAGTTTGAGCGTTTGTACCGGTGACCAGGTAACATACACGGCAACTCCAACCAATGGCGGAACAACTCCATTGTATGAGTTCTTTGTAAACAATGTTTCTACAGGAGCAGCAAGCGCATCAAACACATACGCGTTCAATCCAATTGATCAGGATGCAGTACATGTGTTTATGACATCAGACATTACTTGTACCAGCGGAAACCCTGCAAGTTCAGATACACTTGTTGTATCTGTATCAGGAGCCGTTGCAGCCGGTGTTACCGTAACACCTTCCGCAAATAATCTTTGTGGTACAGCGTCAGTAACATTCACTGCGGTTGCGACTGCAGGCGGTGGAGCTCCAAACTTCGATTTCTATGTGAACAGCGTTTCTGTTCAGAATGGCTTATCAAATACCTATTCTTATTCTCCTGCTAATGATGACACTATTCGTGTGGTGATGACATCCAGTTTCAATTGTGCAACAGGAAGTCCGGCTACATCTACAGATGTTATCATGGTAATTTATACGATTCCATCAGCACCTACTATCACTCCTGGTGGAGCAACAACATTCTGTGCTCCGGGTTCAGTTACATTGACCAGTTCTTATACAGGTGGAAATGTTTGGAGCACAACTGAAACAACAGATGCAATTTCTGTTTCAGCCTCAGGATCATATACGGTTACTTATACTGATGGAAATGGTTGCTCAGCAACATCGGCAGCTGAAGTGGTGACAGTAAATGCTGCATCAGCTGTAATTAGCGGATCATTGGCACTTTGTACCGGTGGTACAAATGTGTTGACTGCTACAGCGACACCAGCAGCAACTGCTTACTTATGGTCACCGGGTTCAGAAACAACTAATACTATTAGCGTAACTGCAGGCGGATCATATTCGGTTCAAACAACTGATGCAAATGGTTGTACGGCTACAGATATGGTTACGGTTGTTGAAAATGCTAACCCTACAGCAAGTATATCCGGAAACTCCAGCTATTGCACAGGAGTTCCTGAAACATTAACAGCGACGGCCAATGCGGGATCTGGAACAATCACTTCATACCAATGGGTATTAAATGGTTCTACGAATGTTGGAACGAATCAAAATACATATGCAGCAGCAACTGCCGGATCATATACGGTAATTGTAACAAATTCGAATGGATGCTCTGTTACGTCTGCCGCACATGTGCTTTCCGGAACCGGTGCTCTTGCAGGAACATATACTATCGACCAAAACCAAGCAGCTTCTTGTACTAATTATCTATCATTCGCTGCTGCTTTTAGCGACTTGAACACAGTCGGAATTAGCGCAGATGTAACTTTCGAAGTTGCTGCCGGTCAAATCGACACAGCGAATCTTACCTTAGATATGTGTGCATTAGGCGCGAATGCTCCAAATGCATCACAAAAACTGGCCTTCCGTAAAACCGGAGCAGGTGCAAATCCAATCATCACTGCAGGTACCGGAGTTGGGACAGCAGATGTGATTGTTAAGATCGTTGGAGTTGACTACCTGACTTTTGATGGAATTGATTTGAGAGCCAATGCAAATAATGTGACTTCAATTACGCAATCAGAAGTTGGTTATGCATTATTAAAGTGTTCAGGAACGGACGGAGCACAAAATGATACTATTAAAAACTGTACTGTCACTTTAAACAAAGCAAATACAAACACAACTGTTGGTATATATGCTCCGAACTTAGACGCAAGCCTTGCTGCAGTAACCGTTACAGCGGCATCGGGCTCTCATTCAAACAACAAGTATTTCAGCAACACTGTTACAAATTCTTATTCAGGTATAGTGCTTGGAGGAATGAATGATGTAACGCCTTATGCTTTATACGATCAGAATAACGAAATCGGAGCAGCAGGCTTAGGAAATACTGTTACTAATTTTGGTGGTGGCACTGCTGCTACTTATGGTATCTATGCTGATTATCAAAATGGATTTAACCTTGTAAGCAACACTGTAAACAGTGGCGCTTCCGCAGGAACCGGACTCATTAACGGTATTCGTTTGGGTGACATGAAGAATGCTAATGCAAATGTTAACGGAAACACGGTTACTATTAACTCCAGCGCCGCTTCAACTACACAATGTATTGCTATCAGAAGTAGCGCCGGTTCTCGTATTGGACGTCCTGAATCTGACGGAGTATTGAATACGGTAAACATCACAAATAACATTATCCAGAACTGTACATATACAGGGTCTAGTGATCTTTGGTTAATGTTCCAGGGAAGAGCTGCAACAGATACATTATCTGCACGCAGTTTAAATATCACCGGCAACCAGTTGTTGAACAACACAAGTACTTCGACAAATGCAACCGGCACCTACTTCGGAATCATTTCTCAGAACATGGCCGATACTGTGAACATCACTGGTAATACAATTACCGGAAACGTGATGAATGGAGCAGTTGGTCATCAAATGAGAAGCATCGTTACCGGAGCGAACAGCTTGGGTAGCGGAACTTTGATTTATGTTACACAGTTTAATGTGTCTAATAACGTTGTAGAGGGAAATACATCAACAGCTACAACAGGGCAAACAACAGGTATCTCTGTTGAGTTGTACACAGGAGCTGCTCCAGCTCTTGGTTCTACATCAAACGTAAATAATAACCGTGTTGGTGCTACTACTGTTGCATCTACAACAGGTGCTTATACGGGTATCAGCTCCAGTGCATGGGGTAATACTGTTTATTCATTAAGCGGTAACAAGGTTTATAATGTAGTCCGCTCGGCAAATACTACCGGTACATTCACTGGAATTACTGCAACGAATAGCGGAATTCCGGTGAGCATGACTATTGATAATGATACAGTAAGTGGAATAACAGCACCTACGGCTACTACTTCTATATTTTATGGAGTATACACTTTGATTTCTCCTACATCTGCTCCTTCTTCCATCAGCAACAACCTTGTAATGAATAATATCATTCACGGTACCGGAACATGGTATGGGGTTTATCAGACAGGATCTCCTGACAGCTTAACCATGACAGGAAATATTGTAAGAGACAATAGAAAATCTCAGACAGGAACTATGTATGGGGTGTTCTTCTCCAGTCCTCTCAATCTGACATTCACAAATAACGTAGCTACGGGTAATAAAATTACAGGAGCATCTGCGACTTGTACAATGTATGGTTTCGCTGGTAGCACGTCTAAGTATTTGTTCAATAACAATACTGCTGAAAATATTGGTGTTGACAATATGACTGGTACAAGTACCGCGACGGTTTATGGATACTATAACCTTGGATCGCCTCTTGAAGAGACAATTACGAACAACGTTATTCGCAATCTATTCGTAAAGGGAACATCTACCGGTTCAAGTACTATTCGTGGTATGTATCACAGTACTACATCAGCTGCTGGTGCTTTCCGTACATATCGTAATAACGTAATTGATAGCCTATACACAAGTGTCGGACTTAGTGAAAACGTAGTTGGTATCTGGTCTGCAACCGGTAATGCAATTACAATTTCTAAAAACAAAATCTTCGGTTTATATCCAGGACAAAGCACGGGTACATCTACAGCAAAGGGAATTCAGGTTTCCAGCGGAACGACCGTGTCTATTGAAAACAACTTAGTTGGACTGGATGTTTCTGCTGCCCCTGCTGTATTAACTAACGTAGCAGGTTTGGTTGGAGTCGAGATTAGTGGCGGAACAACACAGAATGTTCGTTACAACACTATTCGCCTTGCGGGTAATGGCAGTGGAACAACATTTGGATCTAGCGGTATTTCAATTACCTCTACTACTCCAACCGTTACATTAAACAATAACCTTGTATTGAATCTTGCCGGAGCCGGTGGAGGTACTGCTGCAGCGTCAGCCGTTGCTCTTCGCCGTTCTGCAGCAGCATTAACAGGTTATTCATCAGCTTCAAATAAGAATATCTGGTATGCCGGAACTCCATCAAGCTCACATTTGATTTATTTTGATGGAACGAATAGCGACCAGACTCTAGGTGCATTCAAGACTCGTGTTAGTCCTGCTGAAGCAGGGTCACAAAGCGAAAACGTTACTTTGCTCAGTACAGTAGGGGCAAGTGCTCAATACTTGCATGTTGATGCTTCTATTGCTACTCTCGCGGAAAGTGGAGGTGTTGCTATCACCGGAATCGATACTGATTTTGATGGAGATATTCGTCAAGGTAGTGTTGGGTATCCTGGAACAGGAACATCGCCTGATGTTGGGGCCGATGAATTCAATGGAATTTCTGCTGCTCCTTATATCACAAATGTAATTGTGACACCGGGTAGCACATGTGTTGCTGCTAGTCATTCTATATCTGCTGACGTTACTACTGCAGTAGGAGTTATAGATTCAGTAAGTCTAAGCTATAGCTTCAACGGAGTTCCTCAGCCATATATTCTGATGACTGTTCCTACTTCCGGTAATACATATACGTTTACGATTCCGGCTGCAACACCAAGTAATGCAATTGTAACCTGGTCTTTAAACGGGTGGAATTCTGCACTCTTGAATTACTTTTATTCAGGCACTTCTTATCAAGACGAATACATGGTATCTCCGCTGGTCACAGCCAGTCCTAGTACCATTTGTCTTGGCGATAGCATTACTCTTTTAGCAGGCGCCCTTCCGCCGGCCGCACCTTCTGCAGCCAGTTATTGTGCATCTACTCACGCTTCAGGATGTTCAACAGACGGGATGCTCCTTGTAGTAATGAATACATTGAACAATCCTTCTGTTTGTCCGGGTTCTCCTTATTATTCCGACTTCAGTGGATTGGGTGGTTCAGCTACTACGACTCTTGCTTATGGTAACAACCCTCATTCAGTTGCGGTCACATTTGATACAGATGGTAACCAATATTTTGGTGCCTGGATCGATTACAACCATAATGGTGTTTATGAGGCATCTGAATTCCTGGGAGCCTCAGGAAATGCCGGAGCCAGCGGAACAATAGCTGTTTCTTTCAGCATCCCTTCAACAGCCTACAATGGTCTGACTCATATGCGTATTGTGGGAGGAAATGATTCTCCGGTACTAGCCACTCAGGCTTGCGGTGCATCATCTAGTGGTTTTGGCGAAACAGAAGATTATGACGTAACCATCACGGGAGCGACAAATGTTATTGTTAGTCCAATCTTTACATCCTACAGCTGGTTTGATGGTACCAATACTTATACCGGAAACCCTGCAACAGCGATACCGACAACTGCGGGAACATATACTTATACACTTACTGCAGGTGATGGTTTGTGTTCGGTAACAGCTGTAACAGATACAGTTGAAGTTCTTCCAATCCCTGCTGCACCTAATGCAACAGATTCCATACAGTGTGGTAATGGTGCTCCATTTGCTTATGTACAAGGAACTCCGGGGGCTACCTTAAATTGGTATGACGCTGCTGTTGGTGGCAATCTTTTGCAGAGCAGCACAGATACAACATATACTACTTCTATTAATGCTACTACAACATTCTATGTTGCAGAACTTGGCACTAATGGCTGCCCTGGACTTCGTGTAGCTGTTACGGAAACGGTTACTTCGCCTGATCCAATTGATGCACAGTCTACATTCGCGGCAGTATGCCCGGGAACATCAATCGACTTGAGCGTTGTTCAAACAGGAAGCACGAATACCTACAATTATACCTGGATTGCACAACCTGCAGCGGGCAGTGGAATTTCGGGTAGTCTGATTGGAAATCCGGTAAGCGCAACTCCTGTGATTCCGGGAACTTACAACTATGTTGTTACTGCAGTTGACATTCCGAATAACTGTGTTATTCAGGATTCAGTGTCTGTATTGGTTTACAATATACCGACCATTACATCTATAGACGCTAATCCGGATACAGCTTGTGCAGGAAGCCCTGTAATCCTTACGGCACTTACACCTGCACCTGCACCGGGAACTGCTCAAATTGGAACAGGTACCTTAACAACATCAACATATCCTTACTACAGATTATATGGTTCGTCCAAGACACAGATGTTATATCTGGCGAGCGAACTTTCTGCTGCTGGTTTGATTGCAGGTAATATTACTTCGATTGGTTTTAATGTAACTACTGCTTCAACCAATATGCCGAATGTTAAGATCAGCTTAAAGAATACCGCATCGACTACTATTTCCGCATTTGAAACAGGCATGACTCAAGTTGCAACAGAAGCTGATTATATCCCTGTAGTGGGCGTAAGTAATCACCCTGTTACTCCATTCTATTGGAACGGAACATCAAACCTCTTGGTTGAATTCTGTTTTGAGAATAATGATGCTGGTGGATCAAGCACAAGTGTAAGCTACACGAATCCGGGATTCGCATCTGTTTTCAAGCAGTATTCAGATCTTACTCCTTCTCATTGCTCTACACCTACAGGAACAACAAGCGCTTCAAGCTCAACTCGCCCTAACCTTTATATTGGCGGGGTAGTTAACGGATTTGGAAGCGGAACATATAGCTGGTCATGGAACCCGGGTGGTGGAACCGCCAACCAGGTCACTGTTAATCCAACAACTTCAACGAATTACACAGTAACTGCTACAGATGGAACAACCATGTGTACAAACACTGCTACTGTAAATGTTGTTGTGAATGCTACACCTCCTGCTCCAACAGCGTTTAACGGAGGCCATTGCGGTAATCAGACACCTACTGCCTACGTAACACGTTCGGTAGCGGGTACTACTTTCAACTGGTACTTCCAGCCTACCGGAGGAACTGCAATTGCAGGGCAAAATGACAGCATACTTATCAGCTACCCACGCAATCAGGTGGACACTTTCTATGTTTCCGAAATCTATGCAACAGGACCATGTGAAGGCCCAAGGGTGATGTTGATCGAAACAAATACAGCCGCTGACGCGATCACCGCAACTGCAACTGTTCCAAACGACACAATTTGTCCTTTCGGTACAGTTACGTTGAGCGCAACTCAAGGAACAACGAATACTTATACTACTTATACTTGGACAACTATTCCAGCAGGTGGATCAGCTACAGGTCAGAATACGACTGCAGTGGTTCCAAACAATGCCGGTCAGTTAATCTGGTATGTAACAGCCAGCGATGGTTCTTGTGTAACAAATGCACAGGATACAATTTTTGTTATCGCGCCTCCAGTTATATCTAGCGTTACTCAATCTACAGATTCAATATGTCCCGGAACGAGTGTTACTTTGACAGCATTGACTGATGTAGTAAGCGGAGGCTTGGCAACCGTTGGTGTACAAACCACCACATCTATTTCCGGTAGCCCACTTCGTGGTGGAGCCGGAACTACTGTGGGTAACAAAGTTCAGTACTTATTTACAGCAGCTGAGTTAACCGCTGCCGGATTGTATGCCGGATCAATTGATAGTATTGGGTTTATTCTTACTTCAAGTTCTACGACTTACAATAGCCCGAACTTTACAATAAGAATGGGACATACGGGAGTATCAACTCTTACTTCAACATATGAGTCGGATCCTGCAAGTATTGTATTTGGTCCAACAAATTATGCATCTCCAACAGTTGCCGGAAATCATTATATTCCAATTACTCCATTTATTTGGAATGGGACTTCAAATATCCTGATTCAGATATGTAATGACCCGATTAACCCAATTGGTTCTTCATTGAATGCTGCTATGGATGCTGCAGGAACAGGAAAGATGATTTATTCTAATAATGCATTATCGTGTGCTACAGTTACCGGAACATTGGCTTCGAACCGAATGGTTATGATGTTTGGCGGACAGGTTAATGCCGTTGGTGCCGGTTCTCTAAATTGGACATGGAATCCAGGTAGTTTAACAGGAAACTCTGTGGTGGTTACACCAGCTGTAACAACAACATACACTGTTACTGCCGGAGACCCTAATCCTCCATCATGTTATAATGAAGAGACAATTACGGTGTTCGTACACCCTGAGCCATTGGCCCCACTAAATCCGGTGAGCGATGTACAGTGTGGAAGCGGTATACCAACAATTGGTGTAACTCGTTCAGGTCCTGCCACAGATACATTCTTGTGGTATGATGCGCCAACAGGTGGTACGGCCTTGGTAGGCGAAAACGATTCGGTGCTTACATCGTTAATCGTGAGCGCTACAACCACTTACTACATTGCTGAATACAATGGTTTCTGTGAAGGTCCACGTGTTCCTGTGACGGTGACGGTTAACTTACCGGATCTGGTTACGATCAATGCTGTCTCAGGTGTTTGTTTACCTTCAACTACATTTACATTGGATGCGATTCAAACAGGATCGACCTCTAACTATGTGTACACATGGTCAGCTAACCCAAGCGGTACTGCAGGATTAAGTGGCACATCAGGAGCTTCTGTAAGCGCAACGCCTACTGCTCTTGGTACTTATACTTATACAGTTAGTGCTGTAGATGCGGGTGCACAGTGTGCCTTGGTTGTTGATCATATCGTAGCGGTAAATAATTATCCTACAATCACCAACGTTACTGCCAGCCCTTCTACTACTTGTGCAGGAGATTCAGTGAATCTTTCTGCGAATAGTATTGGCGTGGGTGCAGGAACGGCACAAATCGGTGTAGCAACAACAACCACCAGTACATATCCTTATTACAGATTGTACGGTTCTTCTAAAACACAAATGTTATATAAAGCTACTGAGTTAACAGCCGCAGGTTTAGTTGCCGGTAATATCACTTCAATCGGATTTGATATCAGCACAGTGGGTACATATATGCCTAACGTTAGAATCAGCTTGAAGAATACTGCTTCTACAGTACTTGTAGCAAGTACATTTGAGTCCGGTTTGACACAGGTAGCTAGTATTGACACAGTGTTCCCTGTTCTGGGTGTAAATGCTCATCCGATCACTCCGTTCTATTGGAATGGAACATCGAATATACTTGTTGAGTATTGTTTCGAGAATAATGATGGCGGTGCTACCAGCAGCACGGTTCGTTATTCAAACCCTGGTTTCTCTGCAACAGTTAAGAGATATCTTGATAATGCTCCTACTTATTGTTCAAACCCTTCATCGGGTACATTCAGCAATTCATCAACCATTCGTCCTAACCTTTATATCGGAGGTACGGTGGCTAATGCTAATCTGAATAATACACTTAGTTGGTCATGGAATCCGGGAAGCCTTAGCGGTAGTACTGTTGCGGCTTACCCTACTGTTACGACCACCTATACGGTTACGGCTGCTGCCGGCGCTTGTACAGATGACACAACAGTTACTGTTACGGTAATTCCATTACCTGCTACTCCAACTGCAACGAATTCTTTACAGTGCGGTTATGGAACCCCTACTTGTTCAGTTAGCGGTGGCGCAGGTCCGTTTGCATGGTATCTTAGCCCAACAGGCGGAACAGCCCTTGCGGGACAAAGCGGAACATCTTTGGTATCTTATCCAATTTCTGAGACGGATACATTCTATGTTTCAGAATTCAATGGAACATGTTGGAGCTCACGGGCTCAGGTAATTGCCGAGGTTACTCCGGTTGATACGGTCACTGCGACCCTTACTACAGACACTATCTGTTTAGGTTCTTCGACTACGCTTGGTATTCTTCAAGCGGGCGGAAACGGTAATACATACGCATTCACATGGACTGTTTCTCCTGATACTTCAATAAGTGGTATCACAGGATCAGCCTCGGGATCACCACTTGTTATCACTCCAACCGGAGCCGGTACATTTGTATACACCGTGAATTCAGTTGATGCTGCATGTGTTGCGGTGCCTTCAAGCATTAGTCTGGTAGTTGCTCCTATTCCGAGTATCACTGTTAATGCTGACCTTACTGTTTGTGACGGTGGCAGTGTATTGTTAACTGCAAATTCTCCAAGCTTTATTCCAACGCTTCGTTGGACAGAGTTGATGGTTCAGGGATGGATAGCTTCCGGTTATAGCGGATTCACTCCTCCATACTTCGTTGTACCTACAGGAACAACTGAAGATATCTGGGAGGTAACTAACCTTGGAACTGCTCCGGTAGATCCTTCAGGAGTAACCTTCGAGCATTGGACAACTGCATCAACGGTTGCACATACAGTTACTATTCCAAGCGGAGCTGCTATGGTTCCTCCAGGAGGATCAATATTGCTTCATGCAAACTCTGTTAATGCAATAGCTGACCTTGTAAATAACGTTTATCATTTTGGTGGCGTGAACTTTAATATTGGTTCAGGTACGGCGGGTGGTTACATCATCAAAAAGAATGGTGTTATCATAGATGCGGTTGCTGTCAACGGAATGACATTCCCTGCAGCAGCCGGACTCTCAGCCTCTGATTGGGTTGGAAGCATTCCAAGCAATAGTGGTCAGAACGGGTCTGTATTGATTAAAAATGATATAGATTCCAGCGGAGCTTGGGCTGTTACCAGTACTGCGGGTTATAAATCGTCATACGGAACCTTAAACCCGGGTGTGACAGTAACTTTACCTCCAACGGGAGTTGTTGCATGGTCTTCAATTCCATCGGGCTTCAGTGGTAATACTGCACAAGTTACGGTTGGCCCTGTTACCGCTGCTACTCAATATATTGCTACGATGTCTAACATCTTCGGATGTGAAAGCAGCGATACTGTATTGGTGACTCCGACAACAGCAGGTGGAGTGGGTACAATTGTATCTACGCCTGATACTATTTGTAACTCAGGTTCTGCATCTCTTACTTTAACAGGTGTTGCTTCCGGTGCTACAATTCAGTGGCAGAGCTCACCTAGTGGTTTGATTAATACCTGGACAAATGTTGGAATAGATTCAGTTGCCTACAATACGGGTACATTGACGTCGACTACATATTTCCGTGCGTACGCAACTTGTACTACAACTGACACATCTAATGTGAAAGAGGTAATGGTAGTTGTTCCGACTGTTACTGCAACGAACAACTCACGTTGTGGAATCGGACAAATTACTCTGACAGCTACCAGCAATGGTACAGTATCGTGGTATGCAGGTTCTTCAGGCGGATCAGCCTTGTATGTAGGTAACCCATTTGATACAACATTAATTGCGACAACTACTTATTGGTTAGAGGCATCCATTGGTACCTGTATCAATACCGGCGGCCGTGTTCCAATTACGGCTACACTTAATCCCGCACCTCCGGTTAGCTTTAATGCAAGTTCAACTTCTGTTTGTGATGGTCAGTCAGTGACTCTCACAGCAAGTAGTCCAAATAGTGGATACACTTATTACTGGTCAACAAATGGCTCTGCTATTGTCTATACAGGTAATCCATACATCTTTACGCCTACTGCTACCAATTCATACTATTTGTTAGCTGTGGATAGTTCAGGCGGAGCAAATAACCTTTGCGGTGCCTTTGATGGTCCTGTAACAATTACCTGGAATGAGCAACCTATTGTTCCTGTTGTCAGTCCTTCTTCAACGACAGTTTGTGCTGTTGGTGATTCAGTTCTGTTGACAGTGACTAATGCTCCTACGGTTTCTTCAGGGTTTGCTTATAGCGGCACAGGAACGGTTCAGAATGCTATCACTACTACTACAGATATGCCTCCTTATGGTAATTACTATACAGGCAAACGTGACCAGATGTTGATTCTTGCTTCTGATCTTATCGCGCAAGGTGTAGCACCGGGCCCACTTACTTCTGTGGCCTTCGATGTAGTGAGCAATGGCAGTCTGTTGTCGTATAATAACTTCACCGTTAAAATAGGACATACAGCAGCTACAAGTCTCAGTACAACATTCGAACCGGCACCTGCAGCAACTGTATGGAACCAGGCTACCTTTAATCCTGTAGCCGGCTGGAATCAGCATACTTTCTCCAGCGCGTTTGTTTGGGATGGTTCGTCTAACTTGTTAGTGGAAACATATTTCAGTAACTGTGTTGGCACAGCCACTTGCTCCGGAGTAACATGTACCGGCGTCGGTTCTGGTATAACTTATGATGAAAATGCCATCACGAACAATACAACTACCTCTTATGTGAGTCATAGTTACTTCTATTCTGATGGTTCAGGTTGCAGCCCAGAGACACAAACCATTGCTTCCACAACGAACTCAACTCTTCCGAACATGCGTTTCGGTGCACAGGTTGGATCATCAATTCTGTACACATGGAATCCGGGCGGTCAGACAGGAGCAAGCGTGTATGTTACACCAACTGCTTCCACCTTGTATACTGTAACAGCAAGTCTTGGAATATGCTCGGCCTCTGCTACTGTTCAGGTAGACTATACTCCGATCAATCTGGTGATCACACCATCAGGTCCTACAACATTCTGTGGATCAGGAACGGTTACTCTTGATGCAGGTGCAGGTTATGCTGCTTACTCATGGTCTGATGGTACTTCAGTTATCGGTACCACTCAAATGATCACAGTAAGTCCTACTGCTACTACAAGCTATACAGCAACGGTGGATAGTGGAGCATGTACAGTATCTGAAACGATTGATGTAACGGTTTATCCTGCTACAGCGATCAATATTACACCTTCTACAACAATCCCAATTTGCGGTGGGGTAGGAAATGTAACGCTGACAGCAGATGCAGGATATACAAATTACTCATGGAATCCTGGATCAGAGACTACACAGGCCATCACGGTGTCTCCTGCTTCTACAACGACCTATACGGTAACTGGAGTAGATGGCAATGGATGTACGCAGACAGGAACCTATACAGTGGTTTCTAATCCGGCACCACCGACACCGGTTATTACACCGGCAGGTCCTGTGACCTTGTGTTGGGATGGAGTAAGTGGAACAACGTTTGTTAACCTCACGGCCGATACCACAGGTGCAGGTGCAGGTGCCAGCATAGGATGGGATGATATCTTCCTGTCTACCGATGACTTCATCGATGTGTATGCAGCGGACTATGGACAGAGTACGTCCAATACCTTCACCATCACGGTTACCAATAGCTATGGTTGTGTATCTACAGCTTCTGTTGTAGTGAACATTGATCCATGTGCAGCAGGACTTGATCTTGATCTGACAGTGTTTATCGAAGGATACTATATCGGACCAAGCACGATGTGGAGCACACTTTATGACTTAGGTTATAGTGTTGACCCAAGCGAGACAGACACGATTGAAGTAAATCTGTGGTCAGCGGGCAGTCTTTCAAATCCTACCCCTGATTATTCAGAGAAGGTGATTGTTCATAACGACGGAACAGCTTCAGTGAACTTCCCGACAGCTGTAGCAGGAAGCTATTACATCGCAGTAAAGCACCGTAACTCAATAGAGACATGGAGTTTGAATACTGTAGCGATGGCTTCTGGAGTAACAATCTATAACTTCAGCACAGCGTTGAGTCAGGCTTATGATGATGGCTTCAATCCGCCAATGCAGAGTATGGGTGGAGTTTATGCCATCTACAGTGGTGACGTGAACCAGGATGGAACCGTTGATGGAACCGACCTGACCGATATCGATAACGATAACAACATCTTCGCCTTCGGTTATAACGTCACAGATTGTACCGGTGACGGAGCGACTGACTCGAATGATATCATCATCGTGGATAACAATAAGAAACTGTTCTTATTCTATGCACGACCATACTAAATAATTATCAGCAGGGTGTCCGGATTAAAGGGCATCCTGCTGATTAATTTAATGATGATTGGTTAATATGTAAATCACATCAGGTCACTATAATAGCACCAACAAACAAAGGAAATAACAAACAAACAAATAACTTAACTCCATAAAACAATGACAATGAAAACACAACTATCTGCATGTCGCCGGTTATGGCTCATCTTCGCTTTCTTAGCGATAGGGATGACGTCACAAGCCGTGCCCACCTACAAGCTTTACCTGACCAATGAGGTACAGGTATCGCCAACTGAGTATGAATTTGACCTTTATTTATTGCGCACCAGTGTAGAACAGTTGGAACTGTCTTTGTTCCAGTTCGGACTGGCTTATGACACCTCTATTACTAATGGCGGGGCGTTATCAATCCAGAAATTAGCCGGAACCTCCCAATTGCCTGCTAACTACACCAGCGGTAGTATGCTAATGGGAGGAGTTAATTACACTATTGGCGGAGTTGTCTGCCGCTATATAAATAGTGCAGCCGGTGGATTGCCGTCAGGAGGTCCGGGCAATGGATTTTTAGTTCCAGATGTAACAGGCGGATGTTCTTCTCCGGGGGTTCGTGTATCGCGTTACCGTCTGACTAACACCGTACCTTTTAAGACAAACTCAACGTTGAAGCATACCTGGGCAGCAGCCGTAGGATCACAGCGTACCAACACTCAGGTGAGTGCCTATGTTGGAACTACCAATACGAACATTTCTGCAGGAGTTCAGACAACAAGTCATTTGACCTATACCGATCCGGGAACCTGTATTCAGAACATTACTTTAAACCCTGCAGCTACCTGCGCCGTATCAGCAGCCACATCCACAACAGCAGTTAGCTGCTTTGGCGGTAGCGACGGATCAGCAACAGTTACTTTATCAGGAACCGGCGCAACAGCAAGCGGAAGCTACACAGTTGACGGAGGACCGGTACAGAACTACAACAGCAATCCATTTACAGTAAACGGCCTTACAGCCGGATCCCATGCTATTTCAATTACAACCAGCACACCATGTCCTGCTACTGCAAACGTGACAATCGGTGGACCAACAGGACCAAGCGCCTCATCAGAGACCGTTTCAGCCTGTGATAGCTATACATGGGCACAGGACGGACTAACCTATACTACCAGCGGTACATACACTACATCAGGAACAGTAGCAGGATGTCCACACGCTTATACTTTAAACCTGACCATCACCCCATCAACAAGCAACAGCACAACAGCATCGGCTTGTGATTCATACACATGGTCAGTAAACGGACAGACTTACACTGCATCAGGAACATATACTGACGTAGTAGGCTGTCATACTGAGACCTTAAACCTGACCATCACTGCATCGACAAGCAACAGCACAACAGCATCGGCTTGTGATTCTTATACATGGTCAGCAAACGGACAGACCTACACTGCAAGTGGCACTTACACTTCAGTAACAGGATGTCATACTGAGACGCTGAACCTTACAGTAACTGCATCAACAAGCAACAGCACAACAGCATCGGCTTGTGATTCTTATACATGGTCAGCAAACGGACAGACTTACACTGCAAGTGGCACTTACACTTCAGTAACAGGCTGTCATACTGAGACCTTAAACCTGACTATCATCGCATCTACAAGCAACAGCACAACAGCATCGGCTTGTGATTCTTATACATGGTCAGTAAACGGACAGACTTACACTGCATCGGGAACATATACTGACGTAGTAGGCTGTCATACAGAGATTCTGAACCTGACTATCACTGCATCAACAAGCAATAGCTCAACTGTATCGGCTTGTGATTCTTATACATGGTCAGCAAACGGACAGAGCTACACTGCATCAGGAACATACACTTCAGTAACAGGCTGTCATACAGAGACTTTGAACCTGACTATCACTGCATCAACAAGCAACAGCTCAACAGCATCGGCTTGTGATTCTTATACATGGTCAGTAAACGGACAGACTTACACTGCAAGTGGAACATACACTTCAGTAACAGGCTGTCATACTGAGACCTTAAACCTGACTATCACTGCATCAACAAGCAACAGCACAACAGCATCAGCTTGTGATTCATACACATGGTCAGTAAACGGACAGACTTACACTGCATCAGGAACATATACTGACGTAGTAGGCTGCCATACTGAGATTCTGAATCTGACTATCACTGCATCAACAAGCAACAGCTCTACTGTATCGGCTTGTGATTCTTATACATGGTCAGCAAACGGACAGACTTACACTGCAAGTGGAACATATACTTCAGTAACAGGCTGTCATACAGAGACGCTGAACCTTACCGTAACTGCATCAACAAGCAACAGCTCAACAGCATCAGCTTGTGATTCTTATACATGGTCAGTAAACGGACAGACTTACACTGCAAGTGGAACTTATACTTCAGTAACAGGATGTCATACTGAGACCTTGAACCTGACTATCACTGCATCAACAAGCAACAGCACAACAGCATCAGCTTGTGATTCATACACATGGTCAGTAAACGGACAGACTTACACTGCATCAGGAACATATACTGACGTAGTAGGATGTCATACAGAGACGCTGAACCTGACAGTAACTCCATCAACAAGCAACAGCTCAACAGCATCGGCTTGTGATTCTTATACATGGTCAGTAAACGGACAGACTTACACTGCAAGTGGAACATACACTTCAGTAACAGGCTGTCATACTGAGACCTTGAACCTGACTATCACTGCATCGACAAGCAACAGCTCAACAGCATCAGCTTGTGATTCATACACATGGTCAGTAAACGGACAGACTTACACTGCATCAGGAACATATACTGACGTAGTAGGTTGTCATACTGAGATTCTGAATCTGACCATCACTGCATCAACAAGCAACAGCTCTACTGTATCGGCTTGTGATTCTTATACATGGTCAGCAAACGGACAGACTTACACTGCAAGTGGAACATACACTTCAGTAACAGGCTGTCATACAGAGACGCTGAACCTTACCGTAACTGCATCAACAAGCAACAGCTCAACAGCATCAGCTTGTGATTCATACACATGGTCAGTAAACGGACAGACTTATACTGCAAGGGGAACATACACTTCAGTAACAGGCTGCCATACTGAGACCTTAAACCTGACTATCACTGCATCAACAAGCAACAGCACAACAGCGTCAGCTTGTGATTCATACACATGGTCAGTAAACGGACAGACTTACACTGCATCAGGAACATATACTTCAGTAACAGGATGTCATACTGAGACCCTGAACCTGACAGTAACAGCTTCTACCAGCAATTCTACCAACGTAACAGGATGTGGAAGCTATACCTGGTCGGTAAATGGTATGACTTATACTACAAGTGGAACATACAGTAACACCTCAGGCTGTCATACAGAGACTATCGTTCTTACCATCAACAACGTGGTAGTAACAGCAACACCAGCAGGAGCTATCCAGTGCTTTGGAGGAATGGTTATGGTTAACGTATCGGCAACAGGCGGAACAGCTCCATACACCGGAACAGGTGGCATGATGCAGGCAGCAGGAACGGTTACATATACAGTAACAGACGATGCAGGTTGCACCGGTTCAGCAACAGTAACACTTTCTGAGCCTACAAAAGTAGAAGGAACAACCAGTACAACCCCTGCCAATTGCGGATCGTTCAATGGAACAGCTACCGTAACGGCTAGTGGTGGAGCAGGAGGTTATACTTACCTGTGGTCAGATGGCGCCTCACAAACAACAGCTACAGCGACCGGCCTGGGAACAGGAACATATACGGTAACTATTAGCGATGCAAACGGATGTACAGGAACAGCATCAGCGACAATCACCGGAGTAGGTGGACAGCCAGATCCGGCAGGACCTATTGCAGGTCCGGCAGGAGCATGCCGTAATACATGTGTTACTTATACAGTACCACCGGTATCCGGAGCAACTTCATATACATGGACACTTCCTGCTGGAGCAACCGGCACATCTAGCACTAACAGCATCACGGTATGTTTTGACAATACCTATGCAGGCGGATTCCTTTGCGTAACTCCAAGCAATACTTGCGGAACAGGAACACAGTCATGTATCAACATTCCTGTAATAACAGTTAAGCCGGCACAGCCGGGCTTCATCGTGGGCAATCCAAACCCATGTGGACCGATTGTTCAGACCTATTCTATCCCACCAAGTGCTAATGCGTTGAGTTATACCTGGTCAGTGACCGGAGCCGGCGTAGCTATCTTGAGTGGTCAGGGAACCAACAGTGTTCAGGTAAGCTTCCCAGCCGGCTTTGGTCAGGCAGTAATCGGAGTTTACGCAAGCAACTGTATCGGAGTAACTTCAACACGTTCAACAACACTTACAGGAATACCAACACACTCTAGTCCATTAACAGGACCGGGTTATGTATGTGCCGGAACAACAGGAGTAGCTTATTCTATCAGTGCCGCTATCGGAGCGGGTTCATCGTATGTATGGTCAACGACCGGCGATATTACAGTAGCCGGAGCGCAGGGATCAACTTCGCAGACCTTCAACTTTGGAGCCACTTTCACAACGGGAACAATCAACGTGACAACATCGAGCTCATGCGGATCTTTCACCCGTAGCTTCACGATTCGTTCAACACCGGGCCAGCCTGGATCTATTGCAGGACCATCGAGCAATCTTTGCGGACAGACCGGTGTTACTTACAGCATCGCAGCGGTAGCAACAGCAACCAGCTATGTATGGACAGTACCGGCAGGAGTAACGATGGTATCACCAAACGGAGGTACTTCTATTACAGTAGACTTTACTCCGTCCTTTACCGGAACGGGTAATATCTGTGTATCTGCTGTTAGTGCATGTGGAAGCAGCATAGCACGTTGTTATTCAGTAACAGCGTTGACAGCTTCATCTGGAACACCATCAGGATCCTCATCAGTATGTAAGACAGCATCGGGTGTAGTTTACACGATCGCTCCAGTAGCCGGCGCAAGCAGTTACCTGTGGTCAATCTCCGGAGGCGCATCAATAGCACCATCAGGAACATCGGCAACAGTGAACTTTAACACGGCAACATCAAGCGCGGCAGTAATCACAGTAAACGCGGTGAATGCATGTGGCTATAGCCAGCCTGGTAAGAAGACTATCGCAGTGAACTTAGGATGCCGTAATGCAGGCGATATGAGTTCAACGGTAGACTTCAGCGCTTATCCGAACCCAACATCAGGACTACTAAACGTAAGCTTCCAGGCGGAGAAATCAGCCAAGTATATAGTTAAGGTAGTAGACCTGTTAGGTAATGTAGTGATCAGCGAAGTGATCAGTGCAACAGAAGGATCAAATATGCAGGAAGTGAACCTGAGCCATGTAGCTAAGGGCATGTACCTGTTAAGTATCGAGACAGAAGGAACGACAGCTCAAACACTACGCGTAGTGGTAGAGTAATCGTGCCGGAGTAAGGGTACAATACAATAGCATACAATGAAAAGAAGTCCTTCCTTAAACGGGAGGACTTCTTTTTTTTATAGGGGTCAGAGGCAGTGTTATGCAGAGGATAAGCGGATTAAATGTACAAGCCGGCACTTACAAAGGATAACTTCAGTCTGAGGAGGGCACTGAAAAGCTGCACAAGCTGCTTATTGGACTATTTGATGGAAGTAAATTGGCAGGTGTCAAGGAGGAGAAAAGAATGAAACAGGGACTTAGCCGATTGATCGGTGAAAGGCTCTTGAGACGAGTAAAAGACACACAGGAGGCTTTTCGATTTACTCTTGTGAGAAAATTATTGGATAGATAAACGAGGCAATAATTGAATAAGCCTTGACTTAGGCAACTAGAAAAAATTTATAGGCGAACCCTTGTTATTGATTCTCCTAATTAGGTTCAATGGATTTACCTATGCTCCTGCAGCCTTGAGCATGATCCCTTAATCATTTTAATGAATAGACGAATCAGGAACAGCCGGAGCCCCTTGCATGGCAAATCCTGTCAATTATTTGAAAAGTCCAATTAATTATCGTATATTAAGCCAATAGAGGCGAAAATTCTATAGCTTGTACTATAACAAGACTCAAATAACAGTCAGAAATTTTTCGATAAAAATTGAAGTTATATTCATACTTGGATTATTTTTTGAATAAATTCCGACAAAATTGTTAATAAGCTCCGGCCTTCTTTATAATTTTCTAAATTAAAGCAAAAAGCCGCTTATTTTACTTATTTCACATTATTATAAAAGACATTCACCAAGGATTTATAGCCTTCGGCCATTAATATTTAAAATAATTGGACTTTTCCTTTGAGTCGCAATGTGATTTTACTACTTTAGTATTGAAATTATGGAAAGGTTGACCATAAATAGTACAGGATTTAACTAATACCGACTGCGTGTTATTAGAAAATCCAAGATTGTTTTAAGTGATTTTTTTGTGCTGCATTCGCAGAGATTCTTGAAATCATCCAAAGAGTAAGCCCATAAGTTAATCTAAAAGACTAGAAAGCCCTAAATGATCAAATTTTACGCACCCACTTATTGTAGTGTCATAAACTTCCCTGAAATCGGTGCATTGTGTTCATTATCACAATGCATTTTTTATGTCCGGGAATCCAACATATAAAACAAAACACAAATAAATAATCAACAACATGAAACAAGACAACTACCCGAACACAGCAACAACGAGTTTTAAGCGTTGGATGTTATTTGCCGGAATTGCAATAATTTCTTTGTTTGCAACCGACCTGAACGCGCAGATCGCGGTAACAGTAGATGTTCCGACGAACACTAGCCCTAATCTTGCAGCCAGCTATACGGATTTGGCAAGTGCCTTAGCAGCAGTAAATGCTGTCACGGCAATGTCGGGACCGGTGACTCTGACCCTTTCCGGCAGTGAGACTGCACCTATCAAAGGATTTAGCCTGGGAAGCGCAACTTTGAATCCTGCACTTAGTGTAACAAATACACTTACGCTGGTCAACAGTGGGACTGTAACGATCAATGCAGCGGTTGGAACAGCGTCCTCTCCTAACAATGCGACACCCGATGGGATGTTCAGAATCGAAGGATCTGACTATGTAACTATCGATGGTATCACATTTACAGATGGAAACGCTACCAATGCTACCGAAGCAATGGAATTCGGGATTGCTTTGTTCAAGTTGAATTTGAGTGATGGAGCACAATACAACACAATTCGGAATTGTGTGTTCAACATGCAGCGCCTACATAATGCTTCCGGTTCCGGGACAATGGTTGAAGGATCTGTTGCCATCAGGACGGTAAACTCCACTTCAAGTGCGGCAACAACTGCTTTAACACCTACAGCTTTTGGCGGAACGAATTCTTACAATAAGTTTTATACAAATACGATCAATGGTGGAAATGCCGGCATCGTATTATATGGTTATGCAGCATCCTCTCCTTTCACAGCCGGGGATACCGGAAATGATATCGGTGGATCGTCATCAGGACAGGGGAATATTATCACCAATTATGGAGGTGGAGGAACAACAAACCCTGCAGCAGCTATTCGTACGGTGAATCAATGGAATGCCAACATCTCTTATAACACCATTAACAATAATGATGGAGGGGGTGTTAATCACGCTACAACGCTTCGCGGAATTTATGCTCAATCAGGTACGAGTGCAAATATCGACATTACGAACAACGTCATTACCGTAAACGGTGGAGGTACAACAAGTCAGGTTTCAGGTATTGAAAATGCCACAGGATCAACTGCTGCATCAAATACTGTAAACATCAATAACAACACCGTTCAGAATAGTGCTTATGCCACAGCTACTTCAGCGACTTTTTATGCAATATACAATACAGCCACAGCAGCAACGGTTAATATGAATGCTAATACTGTGAGCGGAAACAGTCATGGTACGGCAGCAACGAACAGTTCTTGTACTTTTTACGGAATCTATTCTTCAGCATCTGTACCAACATTGAATACGAACTCAAATACGATCAGCAATAACACAATTAATAATAATGGTGGTACAATGTACGGCATACGTGCCAGCACATCACTTTGGACAGCAGATGGAAATACAATAAGCGGCAATTCATTTTCCGGAGGTGGTGGAACCTTGGCTACTTCATTGTATGGACTGTATGACGGGTCTTCTCCAACTATGGAGACTCTAACCAATAATACCATTACGAACAATACCATTACTACTGCATCCAGTTCAACCTCTTCGAACTTGCAGGGAATTTATCTTTCCACTTCCTCCTCATCTGTAAAGGACCTGAGCGGAAATTTAATTCACACACTCACATTCACAAATTCTTCCAGTGGTGCGGCTACGGTAAGAGGAATCTATCAGAGTTTAGGTTCAACGGTTCTTATTTCGAAAAATAAAATATACGGATTGAGTGCTGACGGGGCATCATCAAATGTCCACGGAATATATATTAGTAGTGGAACTACAATTGATGCGCGAAATAACATCATTGGAAATCTTTCCGCTCCGGCGGTAAGTGCCACAAATAATCTTACAGGAATATATGTGGGAGGCGGGACAACGGTAAACGCAGACTTCAATTCAATTTATATTAATGCAAGTAGTTCCGGTGCCACCTTTGGGTCTGCCGGAATTTATGCGTCTACGACTCCCACTCTTACCTTAAGAAGTAATCTGATAGTTAATACGTCTACTCCAAATGGAACAGGAAATACTGCTGCTTTCAGAAGAAGTAGCAGTACTTTAACTTCCTATAGTTCTTCATCAGACAATAATTTATTGTATGCAGGCACGCCCGGTGCCGCAAACCTTCTTTATGTTGAAGGAACTTCCACATATACAAACGATCAAAGTTCATTAGCCGGTTATAAAGCATACATGTCGACCCGAGACCAGGCTGCTGTGACTGAAAATCCAAGTTTTACGAGTACAACAGGATCAAGTGTAGATTTTCTACATATAAATACGGGTGTTGCTACTCAGGTTGAAAGTGGCGGATTAACCGTTTCCGGGATTACAGATGACTATGATGGAGACACAAGAAATGTAAGTACTCCTGATATCGGTGCCGATGAGTTTACAGGAATCCTTGCAGACATAACTGCTCCGTCAATTTCTTTTGCAGCTTTAACTGATGGTAATTGCACCACTTCGCGTACGATTTCAGCAGACATCAATGATGTGAGCGGAGTGAATACTAGCGGTGGAACAAATCCAAGAGTTTATTTCAGAAAATCTACAAATGCAAATGCATTAGGAGGAACCAATGATAACACAACAGATGGCTGGAAGTATGCAGAAACAGCAAGCGGAAGCACTCCTTTTAGTCTTGTGATTGACCCTGTTCTGATTTTTGGGGGAATAACTGCCGGAGATATAATAGAATATTTTATAGTTGCTCAAGATCTTGTAGCAACACCTAATGTAGGCAATAGCAGCGGAACATTTGCAGCTGCACCTTCAAGTGTTGCCTTAACAGGCAGCGCGTTCCCAATAGGAGGAACAATTGACAACTATACAATAACTGCATCCGCTCTTGCAGCAACTGCAAGTGCTACTCCTGCATCACTTTGCAATACCGGGGCAGCATCAGTGAGCGTTACAGCTACGGATGGTACGGCACCTTATACTTATAGCTGGTCGCCGGGTGGAGAAACCACTACTTCCATTGTAACAGGAGTGATAACTTCAACGAGTTCTTATACTGTAACTGTATCGGATGCCTGTGGAGGTGTAACAACAACTTCAGCGACAGTTGAGGTCTTTACACCTACAATTACAGGAACAACTGCCGGATCGCGTTGCGGAACAGGATCTGTTTCTCTGGAAGCAACAGCATCGGCCGGATCCGATATGACATGGTATGATGCATCACTCGGAGGAAATCTGTTGGGAACAGGTAGTCCGTTTGCAACTCCTGTCATCAGTTCAAATACAGATTTTTATGTTGCCGCTTCTAATCCGGTTCCGGGTTCCGAATTAACAGTAGGAATTGGAGCTGCAACAAGCAGCAGTTACGAAAGTCCATACTATCATTTATATGGTGGAAAGAAAAGCCAATACCTTATTCTTGCATCTGAACTTTCTGCAGCTGGATTTATTGCCGGGGATATTACTTCGGTTGCTTTTGAAGTTGTGTCAGCAGGGGTGAGTCTGAGTGATTTTGGCATCAGCGCAAAGTTGACCACTTCATCTGTCATGACATCCACGCTGGAAACAGGTCTGACTTCAGTCTACTCTTCCGCAAGCGTTTCACCAACTGTTGGGTTTAATGTATACCCGTTCAGCAGTCCGGTAAATTGGGATGGAACTTCAAATCTTCTGATAGAAGTTTGCTGGAGTAATGTGAACGGAGGAGGAACTTCATCGAGCGTAAAGAGAGATGCGACGACTTTTGTTTCGCACGCATATTACCGGGCCGACAACGAATCAGCGGCTTCATTATGTGCTGCTACCACAGCTACTTCCACATCCAGCCTTCGTCCGAAAATGACTTTTAGCGGAACAGGTGTTTGTGTGAGTGCAAGGACAGCAGTCACGGCTTCTGTTACTTCAGCTCCTGCTGTTTCTATTGCCGGAACAAGTACCATTTGTTTTGGAGAAAGCACAATTCTTACAGCCAGCAGTACCAATGATCCGAACTATGATTATACATGGTCTCATAGTGCAGGTACTACCGCATCAGTCACTGTAAGCCCAAGTGTAACTACCACCTATACGGTTGATGCACTTGATAACTCAGCCGGACCTAATGCCGGTTGTGCAGCCGTTGCAACAAAGGTGGTAACGGTTAACCCACCACCACCATCAGTTTCGATAAGTCCGATGACTTCGACAATTTGTGCAGGTGGTAGTCAGGCACTAACAGCTTCCGGAGCAAACGTTACTCAAGTCAATTATAACTCGATTAGTGTTAGCTTGTCGAATCCTTCGACAGATGAAGACAATGGCTCTTCAGGGACTAGCGGGTACATTTGTCCTGGTAACAACCTGATTGGAAGTTTTACCGTTCCGGCATTTTCAGGAACGATGGTCGGTGCCCATCTGACAATCACCGGGGTTAGTTTGAATGGAGGTTCTTATGGATCTGAAATTCGTTTAGCATTTTCAGGATCAGGAATTTCGGGATCATCTCCTTGTTTCCAAGGAGCAACAAGCACTAGCAGTCCGAATCCGATGGATTGGGCTATTGGAAATTCCAATTCCGGAGATACCGCTACCTTTGCTGCCTTGTTTGATCCGGCAGGAGGTACGGTAGATATTTATTATAGCGAATCATACAACGATAATACAAGTGGACCGGATGCAACATTCCCTGCAACTGCAACTTTTGAATATTATACGAGTGAAAACGTTCAGTATCCTATCGCATGGACACCCGCAGCTTCAGGCCTTGATGTTTATACAGGCTTAGATGTAATAGCCAGCCCATCTGTGACCACGACATACACAGCCACGGCAACTGGTGCCGGTGGTTGTACAATTAGTGCTACGGCAAGCGTAATAGTTGACATTCCAACTGCTGATATCAGCGGAACTGCAACTATTTGTGATGGCCAATCCACAGATCTGATATTTACGCTGACAGGAGATGCTCCTTGGTCGGTAACTTACAATGATGGAACGAGCAACTTTACGGAAAGTGGAATTGCTTCAAGTCCTCATACTATTTCAGTTTCGCCTGCAACAACAACTACCTATACTATAGTGTCTGCATCAGATGCATTATGTACAGTAGATGCAGGAGATATTTCAGGCAGCGCAGTTGTTACGGTTAATCCTACACCAACAGTAAACATCACAGGAACCAATACAATTTGTACGGGAGGTTCAACTACGCTAACTGCAAACACAACAGGTACTATCGCTTCTTATGCATGGTCTGATGGCTCGCCGGTAGGTCTGGATCAAAATACTTATGATGCATCAGCAGTAGGTTCATATACAGTTACAGTTACTTCTGATTTAGGTTGTACTGCCACTTCAGCACCTGTTGCCATTAGCATATTACAATACACTATAACTTCAAGCACAGGACCTGATGGAACAATCAGTCCTTTAGGTGCTGTTTCTGTTGATTGTGGAACAAACCAAACGTTTACTATTACACCGGATGCAGCCCGCTTCATTGATGATGTTTTGGTTGACGCCGTTTCTGTTGGAACGCCAACGTCTTACACATTTACCAACGTGATGGCAAACCACACAATTTCTGCAACATTTAATGCAGGAGCATGTGCTACACCGGCAACAGCAGATGCAGGTGTTGCTGCGACTATTTGTCCGGAAGGAAGCCATACACTTGCCGGATCAATTGGTGGAGCCGCTACAAGCGGAACATGGTCATCAAGTGGCAGTGGTTCGTTCAGTCCTAATACAGACTTCGCAACGGCTACTTCTTACACACCATCGTCAGCAGACAGTGCTGCGGGTTCTGTTGTTCTTACATTAACAACAGACGATCCTGATGGAGCAGGTTCTTGCTTAGCTGCTGTGTCAAACATGACGCTTTCGTTCCATGTTTCTCCAACAGCGGCAATATCAGGATCCCTCGAATTTTGTCCTGAAGGAAATACTGTTCTCTCTTCAAATGCAACTGCAGGAAGCGGAACAATTACAGGATACCAATGGGTTCTTGACGGATCCACCAGTTTAGGAACATCAGATACTGAGGCAGCATCAGCTGTAGGTTCATATACAGTTACTGTTACAAACAGTAATGGTTGTTCATATACAAGTGATCCTGTAAGTATCACAACTTATGCTTCACCGACAGCAAGTATTTCCGGAAACACATCTATATGTACAGGAATTCCGGAGACATTAACAGCTTCGGTAACAGCAGGATCAGGTACAATTTCTTCTTATCAGTGGGTACTTGACGGATCTACAAACGTGGGCCTTGATCAGGATACCTATGAAGCAACCACTGCAGGATCGTATACAGTAGTCGTAACAAATTCAAATGGATGTTCTGTTACTTCAGCCGCCCATATATTGAGCGGCGCCGGACCATTGGTTGGAACCTACACAATAGATAATACTCAAGCTGCGACTTGTAACAACTATCTTTCATTTGCCGCTGCATTCAGTGATCTGAATTCATTTGGAGTAGGTGGAAATGTGGTCTTTGAGGTTGCTGCCGGACAATCCGATACAGCAAATCTTACCTTAGACATGTGCGCACTGGGTGCAAATGCACCAAATGCATCACAAACATTAACCTTCCGTAAAGCAGGTGTCGGAGCGAATCCGATTATCACTGCAGGTACAGGAACAGGAATCACCGACGCAATAGTAAAGATTGTCGGTGTTGACTATCTGACTTTTGACGGAATAGATTTGCAGGAAAACGCAAACAATACAGATTCTGCCATGCAGGCTGAAGCGGGTTATGTTCTTTTGAAATGTTCAGGAACCGACGGTGCGCAGCACGATACTATACAGAATTGTACTATTACACTTAACAAAGCAAACCTTAATACTACTGTTGGTATTTACGCTCCAAACCTGGATGCGAGCTATGCAACAGTAACAGTAACTGCGGCAAGCGGAACACATTCAGATAATAAATTCTTCACAAATACAATTTCAAATGTTTACAACGGTATTGTGATTGGTGGATTTAATGATGCATCACCTTTCGCATTCTATGATCAGAACAATGAGATTGGCGGAAGTGGAAATATCATTACGAATATTGGTGGAGGCTCTGCTGCTGTCTATGGAATCTTTGCTGAATATCAGAATAACTTAAGTGTTGCTGATAATACAGTAAACACGGGAGCTAATGGCGGAACAGGATTAATAAATGGTATTCGCTTAGGTGATGCCCGAGACGCAAATTCTACAGTTACAGGAAATACAGTGACTATCAACACGAGTGCTGCAAGCACTACGCAGTGCATCGCTATCCGCAGTAGCGCCGGTTCAAGACTTGGTCGCCCGACTTCAAATTCTGTGAATAATTTTGTAAACATCACGAACAATATTATTCAGAATAGTACTTATACCGGTTCCAGCGACCTGTGGCTAATGTTCGCCGGAAGATCAAGTGGCGACACGCTTACAGCTTATAACTTAAACATTACAGGAAACCAATTCCTGAATAATACAAGTTCATCTACGAATGCAACAGGTACCATGTTCGGAATCATTGCACAAGCAGTAGGAGATTCTGTGAGTATTTCAAATAATACCTTCACAGGAAATCAGATGAATGGAGACAATGGTCACGCAATGCGTATGATCGTTACCGGATTCAACAGTATTAGTAGTGGTTCTTTAGATTACTCTCCTAAGTTTAATGTATCAGGAAACGTAATGAGTGGTAATGTCACCACTGCCACAACTGCAGTTTTTGATGGTATTGCTCTTGAAACGTATGGTGGAGCAAGTCCACAGGCAGGAACTACAGTTAACGTAGATAATAACGAGGTCGGAAATGCAACAATGACTGCTGTAACTACCGGTACTCATACAGGTATATCAGTTACAACGTGGGCAAACAGCGTTCTTTCTGTCGTTGGAAATACGGTTTCTAACATTACCCGTAATACAGCTACTACAGGTCAGTTTAGAGGAATCGAAGCCGTTACCGGTTCAAGTCCATTGTCATTCAGTTTCGATAATAATGAAGTTTCGGGCATATCCATGACCGGTGCAACATCTGCATTATTCTATGGAATGTATTGTACAGCCTCCCCAAGCGATCCATCTTCCTTTAGTAATAATTTATTAGACGGAAATATTGTTGCCGGAACCGGATCATGGTATGGTATGTATCCAACCAGCGCTGTTTCTTCTCAGCTTCAGTTCAACGGCAACACTGCTTCGAATAACGCTAAGAACGGAACCGGAACAATGTACACTATGTATGTTACAGGAACATCTGCGAACCTTGAAATGATTGGGAATACAGTTTCCGGAAATGCTAAAAATGGTACGGGAACTTTCTACGGATTGTATTCATCGGGACCTGATAATGAAGTCAGAACCGGTAGTATGGTTAGCGGAAACAGTATGAGTACGACAGGAACCATGTACCTCATGTACAATTCTGCTCCTGATACTTTATTAAGCAGTGGAAATACAGTTAAGGACAATTATATGGGCGGAGGTTCTGCAACATCTACCCTGTATAGTGCATACATAGGTACTTCTAAGTACATCTTCACAAATAATACAATTGAAAATAATGGTGTGGAGAGCATGTCCGGCTCCAGCGGAGCGACTGTTTATGGATTGTATAACGCCGGTAGTCCGACTGAAGAGACTGTTAGCAATAACATCATACGCAGATTATATGTGAAGGGGACGTCTACATCATCTGCTATTAATGTGCGTGGTATGTATCATAACACGACATCTTCAGGCCTGTTCCGTAACGTAACGAATAATGTTATTGACAGCTTATATTCATCCATAGGTGAAAGTGCAAATGTTGTGGGTATCTACTCACTTCTCGGAGGAGAAGTCAACATTTCGAAGAACAAAATCTTTGATCTATATGCAGGACAAAATAGTGGAACATCTACTATTAAGGGTATCTATAACACAAGTGGTACCAATGTCACCATTACAAATAACCTAATCAGCATTGATCTGACTTCGTCTACTCCGGTCATGACAGCCAATGATGCCTTATCAGGCGTTCATATAAGTGGCGGAACAAGTGTGAAACTATACAACAACACGATCCGACTGGCGGGTGGTGGAAGCGGTACAGCTTTCGGTGCAATTGGAATCTATGTAAGTTCAACGACTCCTGTATTTAAACTGAATAATAACCTGGTGTTGAATTTTGCTATACCGGGTGGAGCAACAGCAGCGGCTTCTGCCATTGGTCTGAGACGAACTTCAACATCGCTTAGTAGTTACGACCCTGCATCAAGCAACAACTTGTGGTATTCAGGAACACCATCAGGATCCCGTCTTTTATACTATGACGGAACAAATTCTGACCAAACTCTTGCTGCATTCAAAGCACGGGTTAGTCCGGCGGAAGTTGGATCAAGAAGTCAGAATGTATCATCCTCTATTCTAAGTATAGTTGGTACGAGTCCAACATTCTTACACATAGATAATGCAACTGCCAACGTAATTGAAAGTGGAGGTACTGCAATAGCAGGAGTCGACGATGACTTTGATGGCGATATCCGTCAGGGAAGCATAGGTTATGCAGGAACAGGAACAGCACCAGATATTGGTGCTGACGAATTCGATGGAATTTCTTCTACACCTGATGTAACCAATCTTACTTTGACACCGGGAAGCCAATGTACTGCGGGAAGCCATACGGTTACAGCAGATGTTACAACCGGAATTGGTGTGATAGACTCAGTGCTTGTCATCTATAGTTTTGATGGCATCGCAGTAGATACACTTGAACTTTATGCCCCAACATCGGGATCTACCTATTCATTTACTATCCCGGCAGCCACACCTGCTAATGCGGTTGTTTCTTGGACAGTTACTGCTTACAATGATGTTCCATTATCCACAACAGTACCTGGAACAACTTATCAGGATGAATATCTCACAGGAACAGTTGTTTCTGCTTCTGCATCACCTGTCGGTCCGATTTGTCAGGGTGACAGTACTGTACTAAGTGCATTTATAGGGGGAGACTTTGTAAGCGGTAGTGGTGTTTCAACTTCTACGAGTTATCAGAGTCCATTCTATCATTTATATGGAGGACACAAAAATGAATTCCTTATCACTCCGGCTGAATTAAATGCTGCAGGAGTATATGCAGGCGATATTACTGCCTTAGGAATCGAAATGGGTTCTGCAGGTGGATCATATGCAGACTTCGATCTGAAAATTGGTACTACTGCAGCAACTGCATTGGGCACTACATTTGAAACGGGTTTAACAACAGTGTACACTTCTGCTCTTGTTACCATTTCAGCTCCGGGAGTATTGACATTTAACTTTATCGCTCCATTCAACTGGGACGGAGTTTCAAATGTCGTAATGCAAACATGCTGGAGTAATAATAATGGCGGCGGAACGAGTGCTTCTGTAAAATATGACGCAACATCGTACACAGCGACAAATTATTATCGTGCAGACAATGTAGACGCAGCAACAATATGTGGAGCTACCAGCAGAACAGGTTCTTATTCTGTACGCCCGGTAATGACCTTTACCAGCAATCAAATTTCCAGCTTTGCTTCTGTAGACTGGAGTGACGGAACGTCTTCGGTAGGCTCTGGTCCTTCCCTGACGATTATTCCAACGAGCACTTTATCTTATACTGCAAATGTTACCGATGCTAATGGATGTTCAGTTTCTTCGTCTCCGGTTCTGGTTGAAGTTTTACCGGTTCCTGCGGCGCCAAGTGCACAGAACTCAACTCAGTGTGGTAATGCTGTTCCTGAAGCATCTGTGCAGGGAACAGTAGGCGCAACATACAACTGGTATGACGCTCCAACATTCGGTACTTTATTGCAAAGTGGTTTAGATACAACTTATCTGACTTCCATAAATGCTACTACGATTTTCTATGTAGCCGAAGTTGGAACCAATGGATGTCCGGGTGACCGGGTTATGGTAACTGCAACAGTTGTTGATCCGGATCCGATTGATGCCCAATCGACCTTCGCGGCTGTTTGTCCGGGTCAATCTTTTGACCTGAGTGTTATCCAAACCGGATCAACAAACACCTATGACTATACCTGGACTGCACAACCTTCAGGCGGTAGTGGAATTTCCGGTTCTATAGTTGGTAGTCCTGTTACAGTTACGCCAACAGTACCCGGTACATACAATTACATTGTAACGGCTGTTGACGGACCGAACATGTGCGTGATTCAGGATTCTGTTTACGTAACGGTTAATAATGTACCAACGATTACATCGGTAGCTGCAGAGCCTGACACAGTTTGCGCAGGTTCTCCTGTTGTACTTACTGCTTTGACTCCGGATACAACGGCCGGACAAGCACAAATCGGAACAGGAACCAGTACAACAAGTACTTATCCTTACTACAGATTGTACGGTTCATCCAAGACCCAGATGCTTTATTTGGCAAGTGAATTAACTGCAGCCGGAATGGTGCAGGGAAATATCACTTCAATTGGATTTGATGTGTCATCAGTAGGAACAACGCCTGAGATGCCGAACGTGAGCATCAGCCTTGCAAATACGTCAATCTCTGCTATGACTGCGAGTACTTTTGAAACAGGATTGACTCTTGTAGCAACCATTGATACTGTTACACCGGTACTTGGTGTTAATATGCATGCAGTATCTCCTTTCTATTGGAATGGTACTTCTAACCTTCTGGTTGAATATTGTTTTGCCAATAATGACGGTGGAAACTCTTCATCATCGGTTAGATATACGAACCCCGGATTTGCTGCAACTGTAAAGCGTTATGTTGATAATGATGCAAACTATTGTGCTAATCCTTCTGCAGGTACTTACAGTAACTCATCAACTATTCGTCCTAATCTTTACCTGAACGGAACGGTGAATGGATTTGCCTCGGGTACTTATAATTGGACCTGGAATCCTGGTGCAGTATCAGGCAACGAAGTGACTGTTAATCCTGCTTCTACAACTAACTATACCGTTACAGCTACAGATCCTGCAACAAGTTGTAGCAATTCTGCAACTGTAAATGTGATAGTAAACCCTACGCCTCCTGCACCGATTGCTTTTGACGGCGGTCACTGTGGAAACCAAACTCCGACATGTTATGTAGAGCGTTCTGTGGCGGGATCAACATTCAACTGGTATTTCGATGCCCTTGGTGGAAGCCCAATAGCAGGCCAGAATGATAGCATACTTATTGCCTATCCAAGAAACCAACAGGATACATTCTATGTTGCGGAGGTTTATGCCACCGGTCCTTGTGAAGGACCTCGTGTAATGGTAGTTGAAAATATCACAATTGCCGAAGCCATCACTGCAACGGCTACTGTACCAAATGATACTATTTGTCCTTTCGGAACGGTAACTCTGGCTGCAACACAAGGTTCAGTAACTACTTATACGTCTTATGAGTGGACAAGCATTCCTGCCGGTGGAACGGCGAGCGGTCAAAATACAACAACGGCTGCTCCAAATAACCCCGGGCAGCTTATCTGGAAAGTAACAGCAAGTGATGGAACATGTGTCGCAGAGGCATTTGATACCATCTTTGTTCTTGCACCTCCGATCATATCCAGTGTAACGGCAGACGTGGATTCAATTTGTCCCGGCACAAACGTAACTCTTACAGCGCTGACACCAATTGTAAGCGCAGGAAACGTAACTGTTGGCGCCGGAGCTACAACAAGCAGCACATACTCTGCAGGCTTCTACAGCCTATGGTCTAATCTGCACATACAATATATTATCCCTGCATCCGAGTTATCGGCAGCAGGACTGTATGCCGGAAATATAACCAGTCTGGCTCTTGATGTAACATCGGCCGGAACATTACCAATGATTGATTTCTCCTTAAGCATGGCGCACACAACTGCAACAGATTTAAGTGCAGCCTTCCTGACGCCAAGCTTTACGACGGTTTATTCAAATGCTTCTTTGATGCCGGTAACAGGTATCAATACAATGACATTTAGTACTCCGTTTAACTGGGACGGAACTTCAAACATTGTTATTGAAATGTGTCATGGTAACTCATCAAGCTCAGCAACCATGAGTCGTACCGTAAGAATGGATAATACGGCTTATGTTTCAACCCGCAAGACACACACATCTGCTGCCACATCAGCCGCAGTTCAGTGTTCGAATACAGCTACGAATTTGTTGACATATTCAGTTCGTCCACAATTCATATTTGGTGGTCAGGCGGTTGTTAATGGAGCAGGAACGGTTAACTGGTCATGGAATCCCGGAAGTTTATCAGGAAACTCTGTGGTAGTTACACCGGCTGTTACAACAACTTATACGGTTACTGCTGCAGATCCGAACCCTCCTATGTGTTATAATGAAGCATATCATACTGTATTTGTTCACCCTGAGCCATTGGCTCCAACCAACCCTGTAAGTCTTACACAGTGTGGTAGTGGAGTTCCTGCCATCAGTGTAACACGTTCAGGTGATCCATCAAATACGTTTAAGTGGTACACTGTTCCGACCGGCGGGACAGCCATTGCAGGTGAGACAGATTCAGTTCTGACTGCTGAAATAATTAGCGCCACGACAACATTCTATGTATCTGAATACAATGGATATTGTGAAGGGCCACGTACAGCAGTAACTGTAACGGTGAACCTTCCGGATCTTGTTGAGATCGCTGCTTCTGATACAAGCGTTTGTTTGCCTGTTACTACACCAATTACATTGGATGCAGTACAAACAGGCTCTACAAGTAATTATGTTTATACATGGTCAGCCGTTCCATCGGGAACAGCAGGTCTCAGCGGTACTTCAGGTGCTAATGTGACTGCAACCCCTACAGCGGCAGGAACCTATACATATACAGTTAGTGCTGTTGATGCCGGAGCAGAATGTGCTTTGATCGTCAATCAGATTATTGAAGTCAATGAATATCCTGAAGTTACCAATGTTAGTGCAAGTCCTACTACGATTTGTGCAGGGGCGAGCGTAGACCTCAACGCAGAAAGCTTTGGTATAGGAGCAGGAACTGCACAGATTGGAACAGCAACGACTACGACCAGTACTTATCCGTACTATCGTTTATATGGTTCTTCTAAAACACAAATGCTCTATTTGGCAAGCGAATTAACTGCTGCAGGATTATTACCCGGAAATATCACATCAGTAGGTTTTGATGTGTCCTCAGTTGGAACTACCCCTGCGATGCCTAACGTGCGGATCTTTATGAAGAATACTGCAACGACTGCACTTACTGCAAGTACTTTCGAATCAGGTATGACTCAAGTTGCCACAATTGATACAGTAACACCTGTACTTGGGGTGAATGCTCATCCGATAACACCATTCTATTGGAATGGAACTTCGAATCTTATCGTCGAGTATTGTTTTGAGAATAACGATGCAGGAGCCTCAAGCTCTACTGTTCGTTACTCAAACCCGGGCTTCTCAGCAACGGTTAAGCGTTATATCGATAACACACCGGATCACTGTTCTAATCCGGCTGCAGGAACATTCAGTAACTCCTCTACTATTCGTCCTAATCTGTACTTGGGCGGACTGGTTAATACCACAAATCTGACCTCTAGTTTATCTTGGGTTTGGAATCCGGGAAACCTCAGTGGAAATAATGTTACTGTGAATCCAACGAGCACCACAACGTATACTGTGACTGCGACAATTGGAGCATGCTCTGATGATACAACAGTAACAGTTACTGTTAATCCATTACCGGCAACTCCTACAGCGACTAATTCCACACAATGTGGTTATGGAACTCCAACAGCATCCGTATCGGGTGGTACAGGAACATTCTACTGGTATGAAGATTCCACAACAACTACTGTCATCCCGGGTCAGAGTGGAACCAGTCTTGTTAATTATCCAATTTATGAGACTGATACCTTCTATGTATCCGAGACTGATGGCTTATGTTATAGCGAGCGAGTAATGGTGATTGCAGAAGTTACTCCATACGATAGCATTGCTGCAAGCGTGACTCCGGATACCATTTGTCTGGGAACATCAGCCACACTTGACTTGATTCAAAGCGGATCAAACGGTAATGTGTATAATTTCACATGGACTGCTTCACCTGACACATCAGCAAGCGGAATCAGCGGTTCAGCTACCGGATCACCGGTTGTAATAACACCGACAGCGGAAGGAACATATATCTATACAGTGAATTCACAGGATGGAGCATGTAATGCCATTCCAAGCTCTGTGACACTTGTAGTTGCTCCTATACCTACTGTTGATGTCGGACCTGACCTCTCAGTTTGCTCAGGTTCTTCTGTAACGCTGACCGCAAATTCACCTAGCTTCATTCCGTCACTTCGTTGGACTGAGTTAATGGTACAAGGTTGGATAACTTCAGGTTATAGTGGATTTACTCCTTCATATATCACAGTTCCATCCGGAACTACTGAAGATATCTGGGAAGTTACAAATCTTGGAACGGGTCCGGTTGATCCATCCGGTGTTACTTTCGAACATTGGGTTGCAGGAGGAACTGCACCTGCACATGAAGTCACTATTCCGGGTGGAGCAACGCTTATCCCTTCCGGAGGTTCCTTGATTCTTACTGCGAATTCCTCTAATCCAACTGACGACCCTGCAAATAATGCATATCGATTTGGTACTGTGAACTTCAATATTGGTTCAGGTACTGCAGGTGGTTATATCATCAGAAAGAATGGACTGATCATTGATGCCGTTGCGGTTAATGGAATGACCTTCCCTGCAGCTTCAGGAGTAACAGCTTCTGACTGGAGTGGTAACATCCCTAGCAACAGTGGTCAAAACGGATCTGTATTGATTTCAGATGATAATAATACAAACACAAGTTGGGCTGTTACCAGTTCATCAGGTCCTATGTCTTCATATGGAACATTGAACCCGGGTGTAAATGTTAATCTTGCTCCATCCGGAAACGTAACATGGAGTTCTATCCCGGCCGGATTTAGTGGAAGCACGGCGCAGGTTAATTCCGGAGCTGTATTCGTTTCAACCGAATATATTGCTACCCTGACCAGTTCATTTGGTTGTTCTGCGTCTGACACAGTTCTTGTAACTGTAGCCTCTTCTCCGGGAGTAGCCGTAATTACATCTACACCTGACACCATTTGTCATTCCGGAATTGCTGAACTTGAAGCAACTGGTATAGCTACCGGTGCATCTATTCAATGGCAAAGTTCTCCTACGGGGTTAATTGATACCTGGACAGATATCAGTGGAGCTAATGGATTCACTTATACTACCGGTACACTTACCTCGACTACTTACTATCGTCTCTACGCAAGCTGCGGAGGAACGGACACTTCAATGGTCAAGGAAGTTGTAGTTGCTGCACCGACAGTAGCTGCCACAGGAACTTCACGTTGTGGAGCAGGAGTTGTAACATTGACAGCAACAGGAAACGGAGATTTCGGCTGGTACCTGGGGGCTAGTGGTGGCGGAGCATTGTTTACCGGAAACCCATACGAACCATTCTTGTCGGCAACCACCACCTATTGGGTTGAAGCCACAATCGGTGCATGTGTAAATACCGGCGGACGTGTTCCGGTAACTGTTACAGTTAACGCTTCGCCTCCGGTTGGATTCACTGCATCTGCTACAACAGTTTGTCAGGGAACATCAGTTACTCTTACTGCAAGCAGTTCTAATACAGGTTATACTTATTACTGGTCGACTGACGGATCTACCATTATCTATACCGGTAATCCATATGTCTTTGTACCGGATTCGACTACATCATACTATGTTTATGCCGCAGACAGTTCTGGTGGTGCAAATGACCTGTGTGGTGCTGTTGATGGTCCTGTTACTATAACTGTTAACGATACAACCGTCAAGCCGGTAATCACTCCATCCTCTGCTGTAATTTGTTTGGCAGGCGATTCAGTTGTGCTTACGGTATCAAATCCTGATACCAGTCTGGTGACTTATACAGTCGGAGCGCCGAATGAAGGTGGTGGAGGTTCATACACATTGGAGGCAGGATTGCTCTTCGATGCCGTGACACCATTCACAATCAATGGCGTGTACATCTATCCAATAGGAACCGGTGCCGGTACAGTAGACATCATTTTGAGAGACCCTGCTACCAATATCATCGCTACCTACACATTCAGCGGAACAGGTACGGCTGCACCGGGTATTAAGACGTATGTCCCAATTAATTTTGATGTACCTGTAGCAGGAACCGGTTATAGTCTGAATATGTTGGCTAGAACAGGATCTATAGCTTCTCTTGCTCGTGATGGTTCGGCAGCAATTGTTGGCTCATTCCCATTCGATGTACCGGGAGTTATGTCTATAACAAGTGGACGTTGTTGCCCTGCTTCATCGAGTACTTCTTATTATTATTTCTATGACTGGCAGATTCAGGTTGGTGCACAGGTTGATTATACCTGGAATCCGGGTGGAGCAACAGGCGTTTCTTTCACAGCAATTCCTACTGCAACGACTACCTACTCTGTAACCGCTACGACAAGTGGAGGATGTACTCAGGTAAGCGATCCGGTAACTGTAACATACCAACCAATCAATTTGGTAATCACACCGTCCGGTCCTACAACATTCTGTGGAAGCGGTACAGTTAATCTGGATGCCGGAGCAGGTTATGATACCTACTCATGGTCTGATGGAACCTCTGTAATCGGTACAACTCAAATGATCACTGTGAGTCCAACAGCCAGCACTACTTATACAGCAACTGTTGATAGTGGCGCATGTTCAGTATCCGAAACAATTGAAGTAACCATCTATCCTGATGTTGCTATTAATGTCAGTCCTTCCTCTACAACACCAATTTGCGGTGGAGTGGGAAATGTGACACTGACTGCAGATGCAGGATATACAAACTACTTGTGGAGTCCGGGAGGAGAAACCACACAGGCGATCACTGTGTCTCCTGCATCTACTACCACCTACACCGTGACGGCTGAAGATGGAAATGGATGTACTCAGACAGGAACCTATACAGTAGTTTCTAATCCTTCGCCTCCGACACCGGCTATTACACCGGCAGGTCCTGAGACTTTATGTTGGGATGGAGTGAATGGAACCACGCTGGTTACACTTACTGCTGATACAAGCGGAGCAGGAGCAGGAGCTACAATCGGATGGGATGACATCTTCCTGAGTACTGATCCGGCAATTGATGTGTATGCTGCTGATTATGGATATAGTGTAAATACCTTCACTATCACTGTAACAAATAGCTATGGTTGTGTAGCTACCGCCTCTGTGGTGGTTGACATTGACCCATGTGCATCGGGACTTGATCTTGACCTGACAGCATTCCTCGAAGGCTTCTACTTAGGTGGAGGCACTATGTGGAGCACTCTCTATGATTTAGGCTATAGTACTGATCCGACAGAAACTGATACCATCGAAGTAAATCTTTGGTCGGCAGGAAGTCTGTCTAACCCTACACCTGACTATTCAGAGAGAACCATTCTACATAATGATGGATCGGCTTCTGTAAACTTCCCTACAGCAGTGGCGGGCAGTTATTATATAGCTGTAAAACACCGCAACTCGATTGAAACCTGGAGTTTGAATACAGTAGCTATGGCCTCAGGTGTAACCACCTATAACTTCAGCACAGCATTAAGCCAGGCTTATGATGATGGCTTCAATGCTCCAATGCAAAACATGGGATCAGGAGTATATGCATTCTATGGTGGTGACGCTAATCAGGATGGAACCGTTGACGGATCTGACCTGACTGATATCGATAATGATAACAACATCTTTGCCTTCGGTTATAACGTCACAGATTGTACAGGTGACGGAGCAACTGATTCCAACGATATCATCATCGTGGATAACAATAAGAATCTGTTCTTATTCTATGCACGACCATATTAAAAGAAGTTCAGCAGGGTTTCCCGGTTCGGGATTCCCTGCTGAAAATCTTTAATCAGGTCATCAATAATTCATCCTTGAAAAAATTAATTAAACAAAACCCCCATAAAACAACGACAATGAAAACACTACTATCTGCATGTCGCCGCTTTTGGCTCATCTTCGCACTTCTTGCGATAGGAATGACGTCGAAAGCCGTGCCTACTTATCAGTTGTACCTCACCAATGAGGCACAAGTTTCACCGAACGAGTATGAGTTCGACATCTATCTATTACGTACCGGTACAGAGCCATTAGAGCTTTCTTTGTTCCAGTTTGGACTGGCATACGATACGTCTATTATTAATGGAGGAACACTTTCTGTTCAGAAACTTCCCGGAACCTCTGATCTGCCTCCAAACTATACCAGTGGCAGCATGCAAATGGGAGGAGTTAATTACACTATTGGCGGAGTTGTCTGCCGCTATATAAATAGTGCAGCCGGTGGATTGCCGGCAGGAGGCCCGGGCAATGGCTTTTTAGTTCCTGATGTATCGGCCGGTTGTTCTGCGCCGGGTGTGCGTGTTTCCCGCTACAGGGTAACGAACACAGTACCATTTTCCGGAAATTCATCAATGAAACATACATGGTCTTCCGCAGTTGGTTCTCAAAGAACCAATACGCAGGTGAGTGCTTATGTAGGAACCACAAATACAAATATCTCAACAGGAGTTCAGGCAACAAGCCACTTGACGTATCAATCTCCCGGAACATGTATTCAGAACATTGTTTTAAATCCGGCAGCCACCTGTGCAATTACACTAGCCACATCAACAACTCCGGTTACTTGCTTTGGTGGCAATGACGGAGCAGTTGAGGTAACCATTTCGGGTACCGGTGCAGCAGCACCGGGAACCTATTCACTCGATGGCGGACCGGCAACAGCATATAATACCAACCCTTTTACCGTGAGTGGTCTCACTGCCGGTGCACATAATATAGAAATGCTTACTCCATGTACAACAACTCCACAAGCCTTTACTATTGGTGGACCTACCGGACCAAGCACATCTTCGGAGTCAGCTTCAGCCTGTGACTCATATACGTGGGCACAAGATGGAATGACCTATACTGCCAGCGGTACCTATACTGCCTCAGGAACAGTAGCGGGATGCCCACATACATACACGTTAAATCTTACCATCACTCCCTCGACAAGCAACAGCACAACAGTTTCAGCTTGTGACAGCTATGTATGGTCTGTAAATGGTCAGACATATACCGCCTCAGGAACTTATACGGATGTAGTAGGATGTCATACTGAAGAGTTAGTGCTCACAATCACAACGAGTACCTCGAATTCAACTACAGCTTCTGCTTGTGATTCCTATACATGGTCACAAAACGGAATGACTTATACTGCATCAGGAACTTATATGGATGTAGTAGGGTGTCATACTGAAGAGCTGGTTCTTACTATCACAGCTTCAACGAGCAATTCAACTACAGCCTCTGCCTGTGATTCCTATACATGGTCACAGAACGGAATGACTTATACCGCATCAGGAACCTATACAGACGTAGTAGGATGTCATACTGAAACATTGGTATTGACTGTTACTGCAAGCACATCAAACTCAAGTACAGCTTCTGCCTGTGATTCCTATACATGGTCACAAAACGGAATGACTTATACCGCCTCAGGAACTTATACGGATGTAGTAGGATGTCATACTGAAGAGCTGGTTCTTACTATCACAGCTTCAACAAGCAATTCAACGACAGCCTCTGCCTGTGATTCTTATACATGGTCACAAAACGGAATGACTTATGCCGCATCAGGAACTTATACGGATGTAGTAGGATGTCATACTGAAGAGTTAGTCCTCACCATCACTGCGAGCACA
>SHNE01000020.1 GCA_004295015.1 Bacteroidota bacterium
CATACTGCTGCAGTATGTTGACAATCTGTGTTTCGGTAAATCTTGATTTTTTCATGGCTCATTAAATTTAGAGATTTGTTTTAAATTTCCCTACTTTTAATTGGCCGAATTTTGGGGGAGCTTACAGTTCCAGTATAATAGGTGTATCTTTCTTCGAACGGGCGATAAGTGATTTTTACGATATTTGAATAATCAAGTCCTGAATTTATTAAATCTTTTCTTGCACTAGCCACAGACCAATCTCGGACATCCTTTCCTAGAGTATTCCGCCTTCTTGCAGTCTCGTCGTCTAATTCAATAAATTCTTCAATTTTATTCTGAGCCGCGTCTTTTGAAAAGTGAATTGTAAATTCATCTCTAGCGGTAACTATCCCAGCTGAGTTTATTGTAAACAATTCATTAATTGAAAATCCTTCATTATATTTATTTTGACCTTTTAAATCCTTTCCGGAAAAGAAGTAATTAGGTGAAATGTTAGTCACCTCTTTAAAGTTAATGGTTTCGGTCGATTCTTTAAGCAAAAAATCATACTTCATTTCACGTTTTCCAAATAAATCAAAATGATAGACTATTCCCAGTTCATTTTTCTTTTTTTTATTTGTTTTTACGAAGACATTAATAGAAACACCTTGCATGATGTCAAATATATTTTCATCTGAACTCCCGTCAGGTGTAGTTTCCTTTTTTTTGCTGTTCCCATGTAGATCAATTGTGTAGATTTTGTTGTAGGTCTTTAACAAGTTCCAGCGCAAACCACGAAAAGTGGGATTATCTAAATAACCATGAGGATTAATAAATGCTAAAATGCCAGAACCATTTTTCTCAATAAAGTGTTGTCCATACCTTAAAAATTTCACATAATCATCATTAAGCCACTTCGGATTTCTTTCCTTTAATTTTTCTTTTCCACCTGGCTCTTTCTTGTAATCTTCCATTAGTTTCATAATCCAATCACCTTTATTAGAACTCTCACCACTATATGGTGTATTACCTAAGACTACCATCACGGGAGTATCCCTTTTTATATGATTTGCTTCATTCGCTTCATTACTAAGCCATGAAGCAAATAGAGTTCCCGTTTCTGGATGATGTTCTTCAAGTGAGTTTGTAAGATAAACGCGGAGGCGTTGATCTTTTTTCGCCTTGAATCCTGTTTCAGTTAAAAGGAGATCCAATTTCAAATGAGCCATTGCGTATGAGGCCATCAAAATTTCAAACCCATTCAGCCGGGGAATCAAATGATCTTCTACGTAGTTATTCCAGATTCCCTTTTGTCCTTCAAACTTCAAATGAACTTGTTTGATAACCTCCGCTAAAAATGTTCCGGTTCCGGTGGCAGGATCAAGGATTTGAACTTTGTGAACTTCCTTCTCAACTTTCTTTCCGTTTACTAAAACTTTAATTTTTGTTTTACTTGTATCTGCTAAGCCATCCTTCAAATCAAATTCAGATTTTAAAATGTCATCTACTGCCCTGACAATGAAATTTACTACTGGTTCAGGCGGATACCAGACACCACGAGCTTTTCTAAGTTTTGGGTCGTATGCAGCCAGAAAGGTTTCATAGAAATGAATGATTGGATCAGTTTGTAGTGTGGATTTTCCAAAATCGTGTAGCAAGGCATTTACATCTGTTGCCCTGAAAATATCTGCTAAGTCATCCACTATCCATTTGATCCGATTGTCTAAGTCGTAACCTGCAATATATTGAAATAGCTTGCGGAGGAAAGGATTTGATTTTGGGATTAGTTCTGCAGCTTCTTGCCTTGAAAAGGTGTCAAGGTTTGGGTCATGCAATCGAGCGGCAAACATTCCGTAGGCGAGAGTCTGAGCATATATGTCGGCAAATTCCTTGGCGTCTATATCGTGTATTAGAATCTGTTGAAATGCTTTTAGCTGGTCTTGGAGCGTATTATCACCCGGCTCCTGAGCTTCGGGGTGTTCCGGGTCTATTGGCTTCGTTAATGACTTCTCAATGACTTCCGCAAGTAGTTTAGCCTTTGCAGCCATCATCTCTGCCAACTTTTTCGGTGACTTTATTGTCTGTCCTGTCTGGGTGGCAAAGCTTTTAATATGATCTGTAAAGGATTCAAAGTTTTGAGGAGAGGGGTTCACCTTTTTTCCATCAATCGAAGCAAGCTCAATTTTAAAAAGCAGTTCTCCGTCCCTGTAAAAGTGAAAATCAAGGTAATTGGTAAAGACAATATTGCTGAGGGAGGCTTTGTATCGATTGAATTGTTCTTTGTAGGATTTATTATCAAGATCGGCCCCAAGGTCCTTGGCTTCTATATACCCCAGAGGTATATTTTTTTTAGTTAGGATATAGTCAGGAGCCCCACAAGCTACCCTAGAAGGCTCGTTGGTCACTAAGACTCCGGGCAGTATTGATTCCAATAAACTCTGCAAATCGCCCCTGTAGGAGTGCTCAGTGGATATTCCGGTCTTGTATCTGGTTCCTATGGTTTTGATGTACTCGTCAAGTGTCATATATTATCAATTGGGAATAGTAAAATCCAAAGAAAGTGAATTAGGCCCAATTATCATCAAAGGATGACCCAAGCATCTTAGATTCCTTTTGTTAAATATTTGGGGATAGGAGAAGAATTAGGATGATTTCGGCCATGGGCCCAGCTCTTCGACGAAATATAACATAATGGCATATATGAATATTGCATATATTGGTTGGCTCAATTAGTTCATTTAATCCTTTTAATTTAAAATTATGCGAACCGCTGTTTTGCTCATCCTCATTTGCACCTCTTTTAGCCTAAGAGGCCAGATTACCTTTGAAAGAACTTATTCGTTCGAGGGTGCCCAGAAAATTGAAGAAGCTCCTGATGGATCATTTTTTGGGTGTGCGACCTCTTATCAATCTGGTCTAATCTATAAGCTTGATCGATACGGAAATTTGACTTCAACCTTTATGCCTATCCTAAGAAACAATAATGTGAGTGTATATGATATTACTCGCAACCCTGTAACAGGCGGATATGCAATTTGTGGAGCCGATCAAAATTACAATGATTCCGGATATTTTTTATTGATAGACTCACTAATGCAGAATACAGACAGTCTTTTTTATACTGGAGGTGTGATTAATGGGCCAACTGGGGTCAAGATTTTAAGAACAGGAAATAATGATTTTTTACTTGGTGTATATACATACGAAGGAACAGGTTCATATACCAATCGTGCACAGAAGATCACTTATCCTTCCACAAATTCTTGGTCAGTCTTGTTTCAAAATAAGTATTTCAACGATTTGACTCCAGAGGAGCCAAGGAAATTATTAGTGTCAAATTTCAGGCCGAATACACCTGAATCTTCTGGTATATCCTTGTATGATACTTTAGGAAATCTTTTACATTCTTTTAATATTTTAGATACTTCAACCATCTGTTGTCCAGTCTTGTCAGTTCCTGCAACAACCTCTTTACCAGGTGGAAATTACATGTTTGGTATAACTTTTCAATTAGCAGGGCAGAACCAGAATGACAGAACATTCTACTTGGCAAAATTGGACAGTTCTTTAAATATTGTTTGGGAAAAATATTTTGATTGGGGATACACAATAGATCCTGTTGCTATTACACCTACTTCCGATAGTTGTATAGCTTTTCTATTATCTACAGCGAATGGGCTTGCACTAATGAAATTCAATTCATCTGGTGATTCTTTATGGACACAATTTCATAATCGCCCCACTTCTGGGCGTGGTTATCGATTTCAACAATGTGCTGATCATGGCTTTGTTGTAGTTGGATCATTGGCAAATGACGCATATGTTCTAAAAACAGATTCTCTTGGAAGAATGTTGCCCTGTGTATCAATCACGAGTTCGGGTCCATTGGAGATTTGTCTTGGAGGAAGCGTCTCTCTCTCCGCACAATCCGGGTATAACTACCTATGGTCAACCGGAGATACATCAGTTTCGATAACTGTTAATCCGGCACAAACGGAAACATATAATGTAACATTAAGTGATGGCACCTCTGCCTGTACGGATAGTGTTACCGTGATAATAAATAATCCTACAAATTCTATATCTAACATTACAACGTGCCACAGCTATAGCTGGAACAACCAAATCTACACCCAATCAGGAACCTATACCTATATTACAACCAATTCAAACGGATGTGATTCAGTTGCGACGTTGATTCTAACAATACAAGACATCAATGTCACGGCAACTGCAACTGGCTCTATCAATTGTTTCGGTGAGATGGTTGAAGTGAGTGTTTTGGCCAGCGGGGGCTCAACGCCTTATGTAGGAACTGGTTTGTTTAATCAAACAGCAGGCACAGTTGTATATTCTGTTACAGACAATAATGGTTGTTCAGGTTCAGCAACACTAACCCTTTTGGAACCTGCAAAGGTTGAAGGAGTCACATCGGCCGTATCGACTAATTGTGGTGGACTCGATGGCTCAGCTTCTGTAATTCCAAGCGGAGGTGATGGTACATATACATATCTCTGGTCCGACAATCAAACAACATCTACTGCTTCAGGTCTCGGTACAGGGATCTATTCTGTTACAATTACTGATGGCAATGGATGCACAGGAACTGCTTCTGCAACAGTAACTGGAGTAGGTGCACAGCCCGATCCTGCAGGTTCGATCAGCGGAGCACCGGGAATTTGCCTAAATAGTTGTGGCTTGGTATTTACTGTACCTCCGGTATCTGGAGCCACATCATATAGTTGGACGCTTCCTCAAGGGGCAACGGGTTCATCAACCAGCAATAGCATTACACTCTGTTTTGACAATACTTATAGCGGAGGCTTTCTTTGCGTGACACCGGAGAACACATGTGGTAATGGGGACGAATCTTGTGTTAATATTCCCATTGTAACGATAAGACCGGCACAACCTGGTTTTATTGCAGGCAACCCCAATCCTTGCGGACCGGGTATATACACCTACTCAATTCCGCCAAGTGCTAATGCATCGAATTATGTATGGTCTGTAACCGGATCTGGTGTTTCAATTTTAAGTGGTCAGGGAACCAATTCTGTTCAAGTGAGTTTTCCTGCCACATTTGGTCAATGTGTAATAGGTGTTTATGCTTCAAATTGCATTGGAGTGACTTCAAAAAGAACGACTACATTAACCGGTATCCCAACACACAGCAGTCCATTAACAGGTCCGGGTTATGTCTGTCCTTCTACAGCTGGTGTCGCTTATTCTATCAGTGATGTAATTGGAGCAAACTCATCCTATACTTGGTTTGTAAGCGGTGATTTGTCACTTACAAGTCCGCAAGGAAGTCCTTCTTCGATCATTGATTTTGGACAGTCATTCACCACTGGTACGATTTCAGTTTCCACCGCAAGTGCATGCGGTATATTTACCAGAAATTATTCCATTCGTTCAACTCCATTTCAACCGGGTTCAATTGCTGGACCGTCAAAAAATCTGTGTGGACAAGTAGGAGTAACTTATAGTATTGCAGCAATTCCGACCGCTACTAGTTACAATTGGTCTGTACCTTCAGGAGTGAATATGACCGCTCCAAATGGCGATCAATCTATCACCCTTGATTTCACACCATCCTTCACAGGAACGGGGAATATTTGTGTGTCAGCTATTAATACGTGCGGGAACAGTGTTTCACGTTGTTTTTCAGTAACGGCAGTCCCGGCTCCTCCTGTTACTCCAACAGGAAATGGTTCAGTATGCAAGTCTGCTTCTTCTGAATTATACACAATTCCATCAGTTCCAGGTGCCAATAGTTATCTATGGTCTATTTCCGGTGGCGCAGCTATCATTAATGCTGGAACATCAGCCTCAGTTAACTATAACTCTGCAAGCCAATCCACAGCAATTATAACTTTGAATGCAGTAAATTCATGTGGATATAGCCAGCCTGGAAAAAAGACAGTTGCTGTTAATTTAGGTTGCAAAATTTCTAATGAGCATCCAATCAGTCAGGACAATTCAATCAACATCTTTCCGAATCCAACAAGAGGAAAGTTTTATTTGGAATTTGATCGGAGTAAAAAAGGACATTGTATGATACAAGTCTTGGATGTTCTTGGGAAGATTGTTTTCAATTCTGAAATAAACGCATCAGAAGGTTCAAACTCATTTGAGATTGATCTTAGTAGCATTTCAAAAGGAGTATATTTTACGGTGTTGGGGACAGTTGGTGGGGAGAAGAAAATGACAAGGTTTGTAGTACAATAAATAAAGGGCAAGACAAGACTTAATTTTCATTAAGTCTGTTTTAAACACCTTCAAAGAAACACCTTGTAGTCTGTCTTCAAAATTTTTAAGAAAAATGAAATACCAATCAATTGAAGTTTTAGTGTGACAAATATATTTGCTCCGAATTTATTAATTCTAAACTTTTGAACGATTACCATGAAAAAAAGTCTACTACCATTATTTTTAATCTTTCTCGCATCGTGCGGAACGACAAATTTCTATCAGGTCTACAAAGCTAAAGCAGAAGGAGGGAAGACTACAGGTAAAGAAATTGTCTTTGAGGACGAATATTGTCGTGTGTCATATAATTTGTGGTCACCGGGAGGAAATGTAGGGTTTTCGTTTTACAACAAGACAGACGAAGATTTAACCATTGATTTATCGAGGACTTTTTTTGTTTTGAATGGGTTCACATTTGATTATTTTCAAGACAGGGTCTATTCCACTTCATCCAGCAGCGGGGTGTCCGTAGCTTCACCTTATTACTCGGTTGGTTCTAATGTTGCCAGAGGAACCTCTTTTAGCTCCTCAACATCCTATAATGAAAAGGAACAGCGGATAGTTCCTCTGGGAGTGTCTGTTCAGATTTCAGAATTTGAAATTGTTGAATCAAGGTATATTAATTGCGACCTAAAGAAATTCCCTACAAGAAATAAGGTGAAAACGATTTCCTTTGATAAATCAAATTCTCCATTCAAGTTTCAAAATTTAATAACTTATACAGCCAAAGGAACAGACTACCGGATGGATAATAGTTTTTATGTGGTGGAGGTGACTAATTACCCTCCCTCCATGGTTGTACACAAGGTGTACAAATCGGAATGTGGTACTAATTTGCAGACTCCTTTCTACGAGTTTAGTGAAATCTCTGCTGACAAGTTTTATTTAGAGTATTTTATGAATAGTAAATAGAGTAAATTAGCTATTAAAGTGTAAATTCTAGCTGGAGGCGTAATGTTTTTTCCTTCTGACATTGATGAAGTATTTTTTAAGTACAAGATAGAAATTGCGTTATTTATACTCCTTAAATTTCAGGTAAAACATTGATACAATATAGACATCAATCATTATGAAACTGACTCGTAAAATTGGCATTTTATTTTTATTTTGCATTAAATTGTGCCTCGCACAGGAAAGGGATTCATATTTTTTAGAGGGATATGAAAAACAAAAAGTTGGTGATTTTAGAATGGCAATTGAACTGTATGAACTGGCAATGAAAAATACTGGTCATAATTATTATATATGGATTGCAGAATGTAAGGTTGAATTAGATGACTATAGTGGTGCAATGATTGCCTATAATAATGCAATTCGAGATGATTCGGAACAAAACCATGAAGCATACTTTGGACGTGGGCAATTAAAATACAAGTTGCAAGATTACTATGGATCAATCGAAGATGTGGAAAAGGCGATTAAAATAAGCAATTCTATATTAAAAACTGGTTCATATTATTGCTTTCTTGGAAAAGTTAAAATTACCAAAGAAGATTTTAATGGGGCAATAGCTGATTTGAACAGGGCAATATCAATTCCAAAAGAGCAACCTGAAGCTTTTAAATCGTACGAAGAATACAGATTATTTACTGGCATTCATTATTTAAATGAGGCTTTTCAGTATAGAGGGATTGCTAAAATTAAGTTGAAGAATTACGAAGGTGCACTCAAGGATTTTAATCGTTGCATTGAACTTAAACCCGATGCTGAGAATTACTTTAATAGAGGATTAACCTATATTAGATTAGGAAACAAAAATAAGGCGTGTATTGATTTTAGCAAATCTGGTGAACTTGGTTATGAAAAAGCTTATGAAGCAATAAGAGAACTGTGTAACTGAATTGTTATTTGAAATCCCCTTTTGCTATGTAGTTTCAGTTTTATTACAAATATTTAAATCATTTTATAAAAACAATCGCAATGAAAAAAATAAGCCTTCTATTACTTACAGTCTTTTTAACTTTCCAAAGCTTAGGTCAAATTGTATTTGAAAATTCTTACGCGTTTTCCGCTAATTTTGGAATTGTCAATTTAACTAATGCAGGATATAAGTATTGGGAACTGGTCAATAATGAATACAAAATTTATAACCTTGATCACTCTATCTATAAAACTATTACTTTACCTGTGCAACAAGGGAGTAGGTACTTTATCCAACAGCAAGCACCAATATCTGACGCTTTGTTTAACGTTGATACTTTAATTGAAGTGACCTATGGTGTTCAAGATACTCTGAATATTAATGTATATACCGCTTATGTGATCAATGAAAATGGTAATGTCCTTTTTTCACAATCGTCTACCACTATTCCGAAAATACTTAATATCGGTGGATCATATAAAATGCTTGCTTGGGTTCGCGATACCATTAGCAATACCTACAGCTCTATTGATGTCTATTCATTACCAGGGTCTGTGCCATGTGAATCATGTGGTCTAATCAATGGTATCAGCATAAATAGCCCTAATAGCGTAGAGACCTATTCAAGGATTTATCCTAACCCTTCTTCGGGTCTTATTACCATAGACTATTTTCTGACAAGTGCTTCGGTAGGTTCAATTGACATTCTAACAATAGATGGCAGATTGATTCGAACTTTTAGTTTGGACAATTTGTCAAGTAAGTTAGTTCTAAATAGTAAGGATTTTTCGAAAGGCACCTACATATATGTAGTTAAGGATGGTATCAGTGCCACGTCAGGTAAGTTCATTATACAATAATAACCTTTGGGAGCAAAGGAAATATTTACAGATAGAAGTAATCCGAAGATTTTGGTTTAGCAGTAGCAGCTTGATTCTGTGATTTAAACGATTCATTCAGTTTGTTACTAAGGATTGAATGGCCTGTGATGGCTTCTAAGGATTGAACTTGCAGTCGCTCTTTAAGTAGTTCCAAGGTTGAGAAATCAAGTTCAATTTGTTCCTTCCCGTCTATAGAATAGGAAAGTAGAACTCCCAATGAGTTTAGAAAAACATACACACCATGTTGATTAATAAATGAATGAATCATAAAATGTTGTTTATTGATTTTCGTTGTCGGTATCCGCTGTACTTGAGGATTCATTGAAAGCAGGAATTTTACCTGATGCATTTATGGAATTTTTCAGGTTCTCCGGTTTCCAATATTCAAACTTTAAACATGGCGTGACACCAATTGCCTTTTCCATTTCTTCTTTTATTACCTCTGCTACATAAATCTCATTTCCGTCAGGACAAACGATACTATCATGAATCGTAAATATAGGCATATTTGGCCTCTCGGTTGCAATTCGTTTAGCCACTAAATCAAGCATTAACTTGCTTTCAATAGTTTGCAATAGGCGTGGCAACGCAGTGCTGTCCTTTTTTTTTATCTGAGAAAACACTTCATATACTTGTGGGAATATACTTCTAAAGATTCGTTTCGGTGCAGCCTCTTTCTGCCCGTAAAACCTATTGTCTGTAAACAGGACAGTGAAAACAATGGACTTTAAGTCTTTTCTACTTGGTACTTTTATTCCGGTATTTTGCCAATATTTTTCTTCAATATATTCATATAACCTACCATTTGACACTAGAGTTTTGTATTGCATAAACGGCTGACTTTTAGAGGTATAGTGGCTTTTTGACAACATAATGTAAGAAGTAATATTATATAATGAAGAAGGAGAAAGGAAGTGGTTGTGTTTATTGGTAGAAGATGTTGAAATATTATGAATGTTAAAGAGATTTGACTGGTCAGTATGATTCGAAGTAATGGAATAAAAATTTGGATCAAGGAGAGCTACACTCAAGCAGGGTTGACTATTGACTATGTCCACCGAAACCAAAGACTGACCCCTATAGGTAATAAAATTTCTTAATTCAGATTTAAGACAAGTCAGAATTGAATGGAATCGGCCAACATTTGAATCAACCACATAGAAGAAATTTTTCTCATTCAACCAATAAGCACTCAAGTATCTGGAATTGAATTTAAGTAAGGCATTCTCAATACCAATACTTTGATTTGTATTCAGTTCCTCAAGCAGATATTCTTGAGTAGCCGGAAAATCAATCTGCAAACCACTATCAAACCACTTGGTTAGATAATGATATTTTCTTTTTGTCTTAGGGTCCTGCCTTGACTTTTTATTCAGTTTTTTAAGTAAAGTACGCTTATGAATTAGCCCGGGTTTTACCTCGGTCCTGTATTGCTGTGTAAAGCGATAACCCTTAGATTTTTTATCTTTTATATAATGATTATCAGATTCGATCACATCATTTTTTATCAAGTATTCCAAATACCTTAAATAATTGTGAATCTCTGATTTTAATTTTTGTGCATTGATTGGGACAAAATTCATCGTATTAAGTACGCTCTTATTATAAACTGGAATTTCAGTAATGAGGCTCACTATGTACTTAAAATTATCAACGTAGTAGTTAAAGGGCGGAGGAACCTCTTGCGTTAGTCTATCTAAATCTAAATTTTGAGGAATAAATACTGTCCTCATTTTCTGGTTTTGGCTAAATACAAATGTGCTTCTGAATCCAATTCTTGATCAGTTTTGCTACCGCCACCATTGAGCCATGTATCTATTTCTACTTTTGAGAATCGCAGTCTTTTCCCCCCTTTGTGATAGGGGATTAGGCTTTTAGATACCCAAGCATATACCGTGGCTTTTGCAGGTTTGTCCGGGAGGTAACGACATAATTCATTCAGATCTAACCACTGTTGGCTTGAGGTACTTTTCAGAGAACTCTTCTCTTGGAGTAGCTGTTTCAGTTGAGATACTTCATGTACTAAAAGTGAAATTGCTTTAGGTAGGTCATTATAAGTATATTCCATAGCAATAATAATTTGTTATTATGCAATGGTAGTATCTTATCGAGTTCTACTACTTATTCGGACAAACTGGACAAAGAATTGGGCAAAGAAGGCAAAAGATTTACCAGATTTCTTTTGTTTTGTTTGGTTTAAAGAATGGCTCAATTGAACTTTTTGACCAGTTATCAAAACAATGATCGAACAATTCAATAAATTTTTCCTTCTTATATGGACAAGCGAATTGAGAACTAGCCAAATCATAAAATTCGTAAAATCTTTTAAGTACTAGTCCTTTCTCGCCAATTGAACATCTTATTTTCTGTTTACTTTCACTTAAATCTTCTAAAAACCCTCTTTTTATAAATGAAATAAGCTGTGCTGTGGTCAGGAAATGCTCGCCTTTTTTATTCATTTTTTGAGTTAGTATTTCGAAATGTCTAATAACAAATGCCATTGGGAGCCCTCTCCAAAATTTGTTTTCTGACACTCCAATTTCCCCTAGTATTATTGCTACATCGTCAGTCTCGACGTTGTTTTTTGTAATGTTTGATAATTCTTCAATCAATAAATTCCATTCACTTCTTAAAAAGTCAAGAAGTTCCCTTTGTGCAGCAGTCCCCCCAACCTTTTCTAAATAAGCTCCAAGGCGTTTAAAAGTGATATCATTGAGTCTGCCGAGTCTTTTTTCATACAACAGACTCTTGTCCTCGTAATCAGGATGACAGTTATACCAGTCATCTATTATCCTTTTTCTAAGTTCAATTAATCTGGAGGGATTTTCAAATACAACAATATAAACTGTTTCGAAATTATCCGGCGTGATTGAGCTAATCTCGACTATAACAACACGTTTTAATTTGTAAATTAAGTAAATCCGTTCAGTTCTCGTTAATGAAAGGGAATAAGAGCGTACCTTTTCAAAAAGCAAATCAAGCATAATTCGACCTTCTCGTAGATAGCTTGATTTGTCAAAACTTGAGGGATCTTCCTGACTTTTGAAAAACAGGAATCTGGTTCCATCAGTAATCTGGGTTAACTCATTACGAAATTCAGTATCAATATACTCATCAACTTCAAAATCTTTCATAATTTATTTTTTTTTAAAAACTCATCATTTTTTCAGCAAACTGTCTTTTAACACCATCTTCAAATCCTGCAATGTAATTTTTTGTGGTAGTTAGATTTTTATGATTGAGTGCTTCGCTTACAAACTCAGTACTTTTTCCATCTCGAATTGCAGCTGTTGCGAAACTATGACGTGCCCACGTAGTAGATATTTCGTTTGATAGATCATTCAGTTGAGCTAACTTTTTTATATTCTGATTTACGAATTTGGTAAAGTGTTTCACTTTTAGAAATTGCTCTTTGAAATTTTGTGAGTCGTGAAGAATGGGAAAGACAAACTGTTTGGGTGAATCTTGCTTGTTACCATACATATCAATTACGCCTTGAACAAAAGGTGTGATAAAGGTCACAATAGGAGTGAGGTCTGTTTTAGTCGTATTTATAGTTTTTGCACGGTAAAAAACTATCCTTTCATTTTGAATATTTTCAAATCGTAGCAAAGCAATATCCTTCATATTCATCCCATTACATGCAAAGGAAAAAAACCAGAATGCTCTTGCACGTGCTTGTTCAGGAGTATTAGCTTGAGCATTAAATAAAATTTTTAGTTCAGATTGCGTTAAAGCTTTTTTAATATTTCTGCCAGCAGGTATTTGGTATTTTTTCTTTCCAAATGGATAAAGACTCAGTTCAATAACCCCTTCTTGGATAGCACTGTTAAAAACTGCTCTGAGAGATCTTAGGTAAATTCCAATAGTTGTTTTAGATCGCTGTTTAACATGCAGCATATACTGTTCGTATTGATTTAACCAATCTGGAGAAATATCCTCAAAAAATAGACTTGTTTCGGATTTTAGATTTTTATAATATATAAAGTCAAGCAAGGAGCGGAGGCTTAACTGATACGAACTGGCAGAACCGAAACGATTATTTAGCTTTAGATTTTCAATTACAGTTTGATAATGGAATATAACGCTAGAATCATCTCCGTTTTTACGTAAAAACACTTTCTCAAATTCTCTAAAACTAAAGGCTTTTAGCTTATCCGCTGAATCAACAGCCTTATGCAATAATGCATTCATTTTTTTTCGCAATTCCTTATGCTCAGTCCTGGGTTTTTTACTTTCCCAAACACTCTGAAACTCTTTTTGATTAAATTCAAACCGAGTTGAAAATTGTTTTGCCTTATTATGTAATGGCGAATAAACTCTTAGTTTTACTGGGAATAAGCCATTTCCCTTTCTTCTCCTAGTATCTAAGTAATATGAAACCGAACATGTTTTTCCCATTTGCACAAGATTTGCACAAATTTATGCAAATTATGTATAAGAAAGAATAAACAAGTATTAATTTAATGTTGCATAAATACTTGTATATCAATATATTAATAAGAAATAACATACTAAATAAAATATCTATATTCTGACTATGGATCAGAAGGTTGGGGGTTCGACTCCCTCCGGGTTCACTTGATAATCAAAGGCTTATAGAAGATTTCTGTAAGCTTTTTGCATTTATGAAAACTGAGATTTCGGAATTCTTTATTCCCGACCCTGTTTTGAATGTGAAAGAAAGCAAGATTAACTGCCTTGATATTTTATATAAATTTTCATCTTTTTTAGCAATAAGTAAGAATTGGTGCTCCTCTTTAAATTCAAGCATTTCCACTGGGTTTTTGTAAATAATTTGAAGCATAAACTCCTTTTTATAGTCTTCAAGCCGTTAATAAATTCCTCTCAAAGCACCTATAAACACAGGGAAAACACTTAAAAGAATTTATCTTTGTATCCTGATTTTTCACTAAAGACTAAGACTTGTGGCACTTATAAAATCTATTTCAGGTATCAGAGGAACAATCGGTGGAAAGCCGGGAGAAGGCTTAACGCCTCCTGATATTGTTCGCTTTACAGCAGCTTATGGAACCTGGTTGATGAAGGGTTTTCCCCTTAACAGCAAGAAACCTGTAATTGTTATTGGGAGGGATGCTCGTATCTCCGGTGAGATGGTACAAAATCTGGTTGCCGGAACATTAAAGGGCCTGGGTTTGGATGTGATCTATCTCGGTCTGTCAACAACACCTACCGTTGAAATGGCAGTTACCGAACTGAATGCTGACGGAGGAATTATCATCACTGCCAGTCACAATCCAAAACAATGGAATGCCTTAAAGCTATTGAATGGTAAAGGAGAATTTATTTCTGCAGCAGATGGAGAGCAGGTTCTTCAGATTGCTGAAGATAATGCTTTCAATTTTGCAGAAGTTAACAAGCTGGGTCGTTTTACATCCGTTCCCAATTTTCACCTGAAACATATTGAACGAATTCTTGCCTTGCCATTAGTTGATGTTGAAGCAATAAAGTCCAGAAAGTTCAGAGTTGTGATTGATTGCGTAAATTCTACAGGAGGAATAGTACTTCCTCCATTGCTCAAGGCATTGGGAGTAGACGAGGTAATAGAATTATTCTGTGAGCCGAACGGTCATTTTCCGCATAACCCTGAACCCTTGCCCGAGCATCTGCGTGATATTTCACAGGAGGTAAAAAAGCGAAATGCTCATGTGGGTATTGTAGTTGATCCTGATGTGGATCGTTTAGCATTGGTTTGCGAAGATGGAGAAATGTTTGGTGAAGAATATACCCTTGTCGCGGTAGCGGATTATATTCTGAAAAACAAAAAGGGCAATACAGTTTCTAACCTTTCTTCAACCCGTGCGCTTCGTGATGTAACCGAAAAAGCCGGAGCTAATTATTTTGCAGCAGCAGTAGGGGAAGTGAATGTAGTGGAAGCGATGAAATTGAATGATGCCATTATTGGCGGTGAAGGAAATGGTGGTATAATTTATCCCGAGTTACATTATGGAAGAGATGCTCTTGTGGGTATCGCCCTGTTTTTAACACACCTTGCAAAATTTGGCAAGAGCACTTCTTTGTTGCGCGCATCCTATCCAAATTATTATATTTCAAAGAATAAGATAGAGCTTACCCCTGAAATCGATGTTGATGCCATCCTTGAGGGTATCAAAGAAAAATACAGCAAACAGCCTGTAAACACTATTGATGGTGTAAAAATAGAATTTGATAAGGAATGGGTTCACTTGAGAAAAAGTAATACCGAACCAATCATCAGAATATATTCAGAAAGCCAGTCAAGAACAACAGCCGATAATCTGGCGGAGAAAATAATTCGGGATATTAAAGATATGATTAGTGTTAAGGCGATAGATTAGTTCTTCGCTGCATACAGACTCTTCTTTAATTCAAAATTGTTTATCAGTTTAGTCATCTAATGCCAGATTACCATATCACACATGCCTCTACAGTTCACAAACCCCTTCTCACTTTTTTCCTTGATGAAAAAAGTAAGCAAAAAAATCAAGACCAATTGACCCTGCCAGCCGCACATGCTGACGCTTCCCGGCAATTGGTCGGGCCAACGCGCCCATCGAAATACGGTATTCCAATAAAAAATTCAAATTAAATATTGCCATACAGAAGCAAAACAAGATTATCAATCCATGGATGTTAGCTGACTTACGAAAAAGTGATTAATTCTAATTGTTTATCTGAGCTATCTTAACTCCAATACTTCAAAAGCAACAAAATTAGGCATGAAAATATACCTGGACAATGCTGCCACTACTCCAATCGATCCGGAAGTCGTAGAGGCAATGATACCTGTTCTAAAAAATCAGTTTGGTAATCCATCCAGCATCCATGCTTATGGGCGTGAAGTTCGGAGCGCAATCGAACAAGCCAGAAAAAGTGTTGCTCGTTTTTTAAATGTTTCTCCGGCTGAAATATTCTTTACATCCGGTGGGACTGAAGCCAATAATACGGCCATCTTCTGCAGCGTAAGGGATCTTGGAATAAAACATGTTATCTCTTCGGCTCTTGAGCATCATGCAGTTTTGCACACATTACAGGGTTTAGAGAAGGAAAGAAAGATCAAGTTAAGTCTGCTCAAAGTGGATTCAAAAGGCAGAATAGATTTGAACGACCTTGAGAATTTGTTGAAGGCAAATCATAAAAGCATGGTTTCGCTCATGCACGCAAACAATGAGATTGGAAACCTGATTCCTCTTAAGAAAGTCGGAGAATTGTGTCAGAAATACGAGGCATTATTTCATAGTGATACCGTACAAACCATGGCACATTATAAAATGGATTTACAGGAAAGCCCGGTTCATTTTGTAACCTGTGCTGCCCACAAATTTCATGGACCAAAAGGAATTGGATTCTTATACATCAATCATAAGGTAAAAATTCATCCCTTTATTCATGGTGGTGCTCAGGAAAGAAATATGCGAGGCGGTACAGAGAATGTATACGGAATTGTGGGATTAGCGAAAGCCCTTGAGATTGCTTCTGAACACATGGAAGAGCACCAAAAACATATTCTTGGTTTGAAGATGTACATGATCGAAAACCTGAAACAAAACATACCCGGTATTGAATTTAACGGTGATCCGGAAGGTGAGAGTCTTTACACTGTTCTCAATGTAGCTTTTCCTCCTTCTGAGAATTCTGAAATGCTTTTATTTAATCTCGATATTTCCGGCATTGCCTGTTCCGGTGGTAGTGCTTGTTCTTCAGGCAGCAATACAGGTTCTCATGTGCTCAAAGCCGTGTATGGTGAAGTCGATCGTCCTTCAGTGAGATTTTCTTTTAGCAAATACAATACGAAGCAGGAGATTGATGTCGTTGTTGAAAAGCTGAAAGAGCTTTATGCAGTGAAGGTGAGCTGAGACTGAGTAGATATTTCTTTATACATAGAAACAAAAGAATTTGCCACGAATGCACGAATTTTTTCTATTCGTGAAATCGTGGCAAAAAAATGTCTTACAATTAATATTGATTAGGGCCTTCTTCGATCTTGACCGGGGCGCTTTCCATCTTGCTTGTTTTGAATCATCTCAAGCAACTTGCGTTTAAAGTCTTCTTCAGCCCTGTAAAGTTTAGCAACTTTTTTAGCAGACAGAACTGCTTTGAATTTAGGATGGTATTTTTTCTGAATGTCTAATTCATCCTGACGCAAGACTAATTCATTATCTACAAACTGTTCAGCTTCCTTATCGGTCATCTCTTCCATGTTTTCTTTCGCATCCTTCATATGCTGTCGACGAGAGGCTCTTAATTTATCCAGTTCTTCATTGTATTGATTGTATACGGGCCAGAATTTTTGAGCTTCTTCGGGACTCAGTTGTAGTTTGTCGGTGAGGAAACCGATTTTCATTGCTTCGACATTTTCGCGGATGGGACGCTTGTTTTGTCCCTGCACGAAAATACTACTAGCAAAGAGAAGAATAATGATCGCAGAGAGTGACTTTTTCATAGGGTATATTCTAATTGTGAGATATCAATATTGTTATCAATGAGGTATTGAATGTAAGCGTCTGTACCGTTATTAGAGCCGGCAATCTCTTCCTGTGAAGCGAGTACTTCAATGATGCTGTATTCATCAAGGTATTGGATATAGTCAGAAGCATTAAACTCTTCGATACTGAAATTGGATTGAGGAATCACAACATATTGTGCTTCCCTGCTTTTAAACGTAAACCAAATCAAAACCAGAAGAGAAACCAAGGCCAGGCTAAGCTCCGGTTTCAGAATAACAGACAGCCACTCCTTCCATAAATTTCTTCTTCCGCTTGAACGGATACCTTGATTGATCTGATGCGGTAAATTTTCAAAGTAATTTTCCGGAACCGAAAATGTCGAATCAATGGTTCCGGTATCGAGCCCAGAGATTAGCTCAATTTTAGATGTGATTTGCTTTGATAAATCTTCAAAATAGTAATCGGGGACGGAGAAAGGCTGTTTTTCCGGGGTGGCATCAGCCTGCTCAGGCAGTTTGAAGTCTTTTTTTATGTCAGAATAGGCCTTTTTCATTTCAGTTCTTTCAACAAAATTAAGATAGATTGTAAGAGCAATGGTTTAATGCTGTGTAACAAATTTCTCAATTTTCTTCACTGCATGGTGGTAAGAGGCTTTGAGGGCGCCTACCGTTACGCCCAATACTTCGGAGATCTGTTCATATTTCAAACCTTCATAGTATTTCATGTTGAATACGATTCTCTGTTGGGTAGGAAGTTTCAAAATGGCTTTTTGAAGCAGTCGTTCAATGTCATCTCCCGTAAATAAAGGGTCACTGTTTAATGAATTTGCTAATTCATGTTCAACATTGACCAGAGGAATAAAAAATCTTTTTTTCTTTTGGTTTAGAAAAGTGATTGCTTCATTGGTTGCAATACGGTAAATCCATGTGAATAATTTAGAGTCCTCTCTGAAATTATCTAATGACTTCCAGATTTTAATAAAAACATTTTGTACAACATCGTTGGTGTCGTCATGATCAATGAGAATTCGTCGTATATGCCAATACACTTTTTGCTGATATTGTTGCACGAGCAAATTGAAAGCATAATGTTTTGTTTCCTCCTTGCGAAACTGTTCGAGTAATTCAATGTCTGTGAATTCTGTCATAAAAATATTCGCTACGGAGAATTTCCATTCTCAGGAAGTTGACATCTCCGCTTTTTTTCTGAGTAGAACTTTCTCAGCAGCCATAACAATATTTTCTGCTTCGAGTCCGTACTTTTTCATCAGTTGCTCCGGAGTACCACTTTCCCCGAATGAATCGTTGATGCCGACGTATTCCTGAGGGGAAGGATAATTTCTGATGATTGTTTGTGCAATTGCATCGCCTAATCCGCCAAATACCTGATGTTCTTCAGCACTCACGGCGCATCCGGTCTTTCGCACAGAACGTAGGACAGCCTCCTGATCTAAAGGTTTAATAGTATGAATATTTATTATTTCAGCCTGAATACCTTTTTGTGCGAGAATTTCAGCAGCTTCTAAAGATTTCCAGAGCAAATGTCCGGTGGCAAAAATACTTACATCAGAACCTTCTCTGAACGTGATCGCTTTGCCAATGACAAATTTCTGATCAGCAGGAGTGAAAACAGGTACAACCGGTCGTCCAAAGCGTAAGTACACAGGACCATGGTGCGCTGCAATGGCAATGGTTGCTGCCTTGGTTTGATTGTAATCGCAAGGATTGATAACCACCATACCGGGAAGCATACGCATCATTCCGATGTCTTCCAGAATCTGATGAGTTGCACCATCTTCACCCAAAGTTATTCCTGCATGAGAAGCACAAATTTTTACGTTCTTGTCTGAATAGGCTATTGATTGGCGTATCTGATCATAAACACGTCCTGTGCTGAAGTTGGCAAATGTTCCTGTGAATGGAATTTTTCCTCCTATGGCCAAACCTGCAGCTATACCCATCATATTGGCTTCAGCTATCCCAATTTGAAAAAAACGTTCAGGAAATTCTTTTTCAAATGCATCCATTTTGAGAGATCCGGTAAGATCTGCACATAGTGCAACAACGTTAGGGTTTGAGCGACCAAGTTCTGATAGTCCGGCTCCAAATCCCGAGCGTGTATCCTTTTTTTCAGTGTAGTTAAGAAGACTCATGGCTTATATTTTCAGGGTAATTATTTTTCAATATAGTAAAACGATGTTGGATTCGCCGGATACTACGGAGAAATCTTTTTCAACGGTATAAAGTGATTCTTTAGAGTTTTTAGGGCGGTATACAACATGGTATCTTCCCGGTTGGAGCACGATTGTTTCCTTGCTCAAACTATCATCCATATTATAAATCCACTTCAATTTTCCATTTTCTTCAGTATACAAACTACCGTAGCCTTGATTATTGGTCATTAGAGTAACCAATCCGGGTCGGGGAATCTGAAGCGTGGTGGTTTTACTTTGTGATATATCAATATTTTCCAGATTAATTCTTGGGAGAGTCAGAACTTCTATGTCATACTTTCCTACGAGGTATTTTTCGGTAGAATGAAATTCCTGAACATCCAAAGTTTTCATTTCACCCCGCTTGCGGATAATGGCCAAAGGTTTTTTAAACTCTGCCGGGTTATCAAATTTTAAAAACAAATATCCCTGCGGCGCATCTATTCCTACCGTAGTATGTTTTCCGGGAGTAAAGATGATAGAATCTTTAGAGACGGGTGGAATGGTATGAACTACTATTTTATACACAGGCAATGGATCTATAACCAGGGTGTCCGGATTTCCTTTAGTATTTAAGGTGTGAATGAAGTTATATTTCATTTCACCCGAGTACTGATCATAAAAAGTCATGTTCACATTAGTCTCCGTGGCCCTGTTGTGTATATCCAGCAGATTAACCTGCATGGTAGTAGAATTGAGCGCTTGGGAGATTACCACATCCAGTGCCATTTTAAAATTTACCTCATTGGTGGCATCAAAATATTTTCCTACACAGTCAAAGGTTTTTTTCCAGGAATCATCGATTCCCATACCGATTACAAAAGGTTTTAGAAATATCCCTTTCTTTTGAAGAGCCAATGAAACTGCACATGGGTCACCACCGCATTCTTCGATTCCATCGGTGATAAGGATTAATATGTTCCTTGATTCTGTATCGGGAAAATCATTGCCGCAAAGTTCCAATGACCTGGCAATAGGAGTAGTTCCTTTTGGGACAAGGTCTTTGAGCACTTGTTTCATACGTGGAATATTTCCTTTGCTGAAAGGAACTTCGAGTTTGCTATCGTCACAATCCTGCGGTGGAAACTGCTTCTGATGACCATACACGCGCAAAGCCAGTTCAATATTTGGAAGATACCGCAAGCTGTCGAGCAGCTGGAACATCAGGTTTTTGGCTACGTCTATTTTAGCCCCGCTTTGCCAGCGACCGTACATGCTTTGCGAGCCATCAAAGAGAAACTCTATGCGGGTCAGGGTAGGAGCCTTGTTTTTTGAAGTGAGCTGAGCGAATGATACATGTGATTCGAGGCAACAAAGACAAAAAAATATTGCAGCATAATATACCCGAACTTTCTTTTGGAAAATTCCGGAGATAATACGATTCACAGAAAAATATTTGACAGGACTAATCAATTAATAATCTCCCAGCGTTTCTTCGAGTTGAGATAAAGCGGTTTTCATTTGTTCGTCATTCGGTGCCACGCCATGCCATTTGTGTGTATGCATCATAAAGTCAACGCCTTGTCCCATGACTGTATTCATGAGAATCACGACAGGCTGTTGTTTTCCGCATAAGCCGGCTGCCTTTTGCAGAGTTGCACTTATATCTTCCATCTTATTTCCATCTGCATGCAAAACCTTCCAACCAAAACTTTCAAATTTTGGTTTCAGGTCTCCATAGGGCATAACATCTTCTATTGATCCATCTATTTGCTGGTGATTCACATCGATCGTAACAATGATATTGTCCACTTTTTTTGCACCCGCATACATGACTGCCTCCCATACCTGACCTTCTTCCATTTCCCCGTCACCGCACAAACAATAAACAAGGTGATCATCTTTATCAAGCTTCTTAGACAATGCGGTACCAATAGCAACACTCATACCCTGACCAAGAGATCCACTTGCTACCCGAATTCCCGGTAATCCTTCATGCGTTGCCGGATGTCCCTGCAATCTTGAATCTATCTTCCGAAAAGTAGCCAGTTCTTTAATATCAAAATACCCGCTCCGTGCCAGGACACTATACCACAGTGGAGAGATATGACCATTACTCAGGTAGAAAACATCTTCACCTTTTCCGGTCATTGAAAATTCAGCACTTTTATGTCGGAGAACACCAAAATACAATGCTACTAAGAAGTCGGCACAACCCAGGGAGCCTCCCGGGTGGCCTGATTTGGAGCCATTGGTTTGCCTAATAATATCACGACGTACTTGAGAAGCGATTCGTTTCAGTTCCTCGATATTCATCATCTTGTAGTTTATTTTGAGATAGCAAAAATAGCCTTTTTGCAGAAGCTTATTTCCTCCTGTCCATGGTAAATTATCCATGAAATATGAACAAATTCAATAACGCAGGAGGAACGATTACATTTGAAATGAGCCAATAAAGCTAAATCTTCAAATATCTTCCAGGAAGTCATCCAGATCTCTGCGTTCTCTTTTTGTCGGTCTTCCGCTTCCTGGATCTCTGAAAATACCCGGTCCTTTGGCTCTGTTGAGGTAGGCTTGTAATTCTTCAGGAGGAGTTAAGTCTTCAATATGTTCGGAAAGGAGTTTTGCACCGATCCTGTTTTGAATGACCTTCAATACTTTATAAATGCGGATAATACCGGTCCGTTTAATACTAACAATGTCGTTCAGATTAACAATTCTGGAGGCTTTGGCAGGGGTATTATTGACTGTGATTTTCCCTTGTTCACATGCCAAGGTTGCTTGTGAGCGAGTCTTGTAAAGTCTTACAGCCCACATCCATTTGTCAATTCTCACTCTTTCACTTTCAGATTCACTCTTCATGCTAAAATAAATGGAGGTTCTGCTGCATTGCTTATCTTCGTAAAGTTTTAAAAAAATACTATGCAGGAGAAACAACATAATAAAAGATTTGCACAACAGTTTTTGTTGATTTCATTATTACTGGTTGGAGTAATGATCTTTTATTCGATGAGAATTTTTATTAGTTCATTCCTTGGTGCCGTGATCTTGTACGTCCTTTTCAGACCACTCATGAGGCGAATATGCGAGAAAAAGAAGTGGAATAAATCACTTGTTGCTGTAGGTATTTGTTTGCTCACCTTCCTCGTTGTAATGACGCCTATTTTGCTTACAAGTTTCATGATCATTCCGAAGATTAGCATATTTTTTAAGGAGGGATCTGTTACAATGCAGGTGCTTGCGGATCTTGACCGGCAGATCACAAATCTTACCGGATACACTTTGATTACTCCTGAAACTATACAAACCTTGAGAGATCAGGCGGGAGGATATATCACCGGTTTTCTGGGTGAGACCATGATCATTCTCACAGAAATCGCACTGATGTATCTGTTTCTTTTTTATTTTCTGATTAATGTAGGGAAGGTAGAAGACTTTTTTGAAAGGCATCTTCCATTTTCAAAAGATAAAATTGCCGTGTTTTCAAAGGAACTTGAATCACAGACATTTTCAAACGCATTGGGAGCTCCATTATTGGCGCTTGTGCAGGCAATTGTGGCCATCCTTGGCTATTGGATTTTTGGGGTACCTCAACCTATCTTTTGGGGAGCAATGACCGGCTTGTTTTCATTCGTACCTGTTGTCGGATCAATGTTGATATGGTTACCTGCTGCCATTTTTCAAATTTCCGCCGGAGCAACCTGGCAAGGAATCGCAATATTACTTTTTGGAGTGCTGATTATATCTGCTGTTGACAATATTTTCCGATTTGTTTTTCAGAAAAAATTTGCTGACGTACATCCATTGGTCACAATCATCGGAGTGATAGTCGGCTTACAATTGTTCGGAGTATCGGGAATTATTTTCGGACCCTTGCTCATCTCATACTTCATCATTCTCCTAAGAATCTTTCAGGAGGAATATGTGGATGCTTAATTAGTATGAGGAAATTATTCTTCTTTGAAAATATCGGCCTTTGTTGCCGGACGTTTTTCTTCTTTCCAGCTAAATCCTTTAAGTCGTAGCTCTATAGCCGGGAGTTCTTTAATGGGAAACAAGGTTCCGTCAGGTGCATTTAACAGCGTAATGCTTTTTACTTTATTCGAATCCACAAGAATCACCATGTCACTGCAATCGGCTTTGTTGACGGAGAAACTTTTGTCGTTTTTATCTTTTGCATAATAAATTGTTTGTCCGTTTCCCTCAACATCTATCCTGTGCATCTTATTGTCCCGAAAATGGCCTGTCATCTTTTTACCTCTAATTTGATTGAAACGCAAGGAGTCTGTATTTGCCTGACTGTTGCTGTCAACTTTAGAAACGATGAAAGCATTATTCACCATATACATTTTTGATATCTCGTCATCGGCCGTCTGAATCGTAACTGAATCGGCAATTAATTGGTTTGCCCCTGACCATAGAATAGGGTTGCTGAAGAGGCGTATAGTCGAATCCGGCCTTGAATAAACCAGTGAATCACAGGTGGCTTGTAGATCGGGCTTGAATAATTTTACCTTATGAAAAGCAAAAATATTACGATCTTTTTTCAAGCTGTCTGTCGGGTTTTTTACCGCAATGGCCAGGAGGGTATCAGCATGCAAGGATAGAGTGTCGTTTTCATAAAATTGATCGAGCAAAGCTTTACCTGTTACCCATGAACTGTCACTCAGCTCATGATGCTCGCCGTAATCACCGCTAATCAGCACCTTGTTGGTGGAGTCGTAGATTGAAACATTCCCGAAAACTTTTCCAATACCACTGACACGGTTATACAAAACAGAATCGCCTTTTAATAACTGACCCTTGCTTTGAAGGAATGAATTCTTTTGAAAGAATGAAGTTTGATCGGTTGTGTTATACCATCCGTTTTCACAGTATATCGTATTCTCTGCGGATCGTATCCATGTTGGTCCAAGAAAATAGGCAATCTTGCTGATCGAATTATACCGAAGTGTATCTCCTGTCATAGTATACTTTGGGTTGACAAGTAATACTTCTTTCCGAAAATAAAAATCATGGACTTTAGAATAATAATATCCTAAGACACTTGTAAGTGTATTTTCTCCATCCACGATACTTGCCCCTTCGTGATAAGAGGCAAGGTTAGTATTCATATCATAATCTAACTGGGTGGTACGCAATGTCATTTTACGATCCTGAAGCACAACATCTTCGTAGACGTTTGCCATACTTGTGTTTCCATCGTACAGCAGGCGTTTACCGCTTAGTGTGATGGTATCACCTTGAGTGATCCTGATATTATTAAATGCTTCCAGCTTATTATCATCTCTGTAGAGATAGGCACTGTCGCATGACATGAGCACATTTTCATGCTTGAACTTTACATTTCCCAAAAGGCGGGTAGCTCTTGCATTGATGGATTCATCGAATTCGCTTACATCCGCATTCAATAATTCAATTCGCTTGCCTGATTGAGCAAACGATTTTTGACCGGAGAAATACAGACTAAGACACAGAAATAATACAAAACAAAAAATACCTCGTCCCATAGAAATGCAAACATAAGAAAGGAATCTGAGCTTGATGCCAATTCCAGACAGCGAAAAATGATTAATATTGTGATGTGGTTTTAATGGGCCAGCTTATTCACGACTTTCTCTGTTTATTTTATTCAAGTTCTTGATATAGAGGTGATTTAGCCAGGACAATTAAATTTAGCTTACAATTAAAAGACGCTGATTATAAAATGCCGGTAACTACTAAGGAACTCATTAAGCCCTTGTATGTGGATGTTATCATTCCCATTCCGGTTCCGCATTTATTTACCTATAGGGTTCCTGAGAATTTAACTCAGGAAGTTGCCCCCGGTAAACGTGTTATCGTACCATTTGGCAAGCACAAAATTCATTCTGCGCTTGTGAGACATTTGCATCATGAACCAAAGACCGACAATATTAAAGAAATTCAGTCTGTGCTTGATTCCTCTGCTCTTGTCAATCCAAAGCAATTTGAATTTTGGGATTGGATCAGTAAATATTACATGTGTCATCCGGGAGAGGTTATGAATGCAGCCCTTCCATCTGCTTTAAAATTGCAGAGCGAAACAAGCATCATTATTAACGCTGATTTTGATCCTGAAGCAACTCATCTTTCAAATGATGAGTATTTAATTTATGAAGTACTCTTGTCAAAGCATGAACTTTCAGTTGATGAAGTAGCGCGTATCCTTGGAAAGAAAAATGTTCATCAACTTCTGAATACAATGTTGCAGAAGGGTGCTCTTTTTTTATCGGAAGAGATAGAAGAGAGCTATAGACCTAAAATGGAAGCTCGTATTGTTCTCAGTGAAAAATACAAAACAGATAAGGCACTAGAGAATTTATTTCTTGAACTGGAGCAGGACAAACGTAAACTTAAGCAGCTTGAATCACTGATGGTTTTTCTCAAGTATTCATATGCCGATAAAGCGACAGATTATGTAAGGAAAACTGATTTAAAGGCCGATCCGAATTTTTCGGATTCTTCTCTGCTGACATTAATAAAAAATGGAATTCTGGAAGAGTATGAGGTAAGGATTGACAGAATAAATATTGAAGATACAGAGAAGCTGGCACCGCAGAAGTTAAATGCTACGCAGGAGCAAGCCTTGAAGGAAGTGAATTCAGCGTTCAAAACCAAAGATGTCGTATATATTCATGGTGTTACATCCAGTGGTAAAACTGAAGTGTACATTCATCTGATTGATGAGGTATTAAGAAAAGGCAAACAGGTTTTATATTTATTACCGGAAATCGCTTTGACAACCCAGATAATAACCAGACTACGCAAGCATTTTGGAAATTCTGTAGGGGTGTATCATTCGAGATATAGCAATAACGAAAGGGTGGAAATTTGGAATAATGTGTTGGATTTTGAAACCAATGGAACTTACGGGTCAAAGGCACAGCTTGTTTTAGGTGCAAGATCTGCATTGATGCTGCCTTTCAGTAATCTTGGGCTGATCGTGGTTGACGAAGAACATGACACATCTTACAAGCAAGCTGATCCGGCTCCACGCTATCATGCAAGAGATTCTGCCATGGTGCTTGCTAAAATTCATGGTGGGAAAGTCATTCTTGGAAGTGCGACGCCTTCACTCGAGAGTTATTACAATGCCATGCAGGGAAGATACTGCCTTGTAAAAATGACAGAGCGCTTCGGTGGAATACAAATGCCATCGATTACTGTGGCAGATATTCGTGAAGCTAAGAGGAAGAAAATAATGAAATCACATTTCACGCCGGAATTGATGAAAACAATTTCAGGTGCACTGGCTATAAAGGAACAGGTCATTCTCTTCCAAAACAGAAGGGGATTTTCACCCTATCTTGAGTGTAATCGTTGCGCCTGGATCCCACATTGTAAAAACTGTTCGGTAACATTAACTTATCATAAGGCAGGGCATCAATTAAAATGTCACTATTGTGGATTTACGCAGCAGGTACCTTCTGCTTGTTTGCAATGTGGTGATCATCAGATTGAGGTTAGGGGTTTTGGGACGGAGAAAATTGAGGAGGAAATTTCAATATTATTTCCTGATGCCAAAGTGGCCAGAATGGATTTGGATGCCACTCGTACAAAAAATGCATTTCAACGCATTATCGCTGATTTTGAAGAACGGAAAATTGACATTCTTGTCGGCACACAAATGGTCACAAAGGGATTGGATTTCGATAATGTAAGCACCATCGGAATCATTAACGCCGATCAACTCCTAAACTTCCCGGACTTTAGGGCATTTGAGAGAAGCTATCAGTTGATGGCGCAGGTGAGTGGTCGTTCCGGCAGGAAGCAGAAGCAGGGAAATGTAGTGATACAAACATCCCAACCGGAGCATTGGGTGATAGGTGATGTTGTGAGAAATGATTACGAAGCTTTTTACAATCGTGATCTTGAAGAAAGAAGAAAATTTAATTACCCGCCACATTCACGCTTAATTGAAATCGTTGTGAGGCACAGCGATCGCGAATTACTTGATGATGCTGCAGGAGTTTTTACAAATTCTCTTGTAAGGAAACTGGGAAAAAGAGTTTATGGTCCGCATGTTCCACTGGTTTCACGAATCAAAAATCAATATATAAAAGTCATTTTAATTAAAATAGAAAAAGAAGGCTCAGCGTCTGCAGCAAAGAAATTAATTAATGAATCTATAGCTGACTTTTATTCAGAAAGGATCTATCAACGGGTTCAATTACACATTGATGTTGATCCTATGTAATTTTTTATCCGCTTCAATTATAACCAACAAAAAAGCCGAATGATCTGTATCATTCGGCTTTTTTCATTGCAAATTAATTAACTTATTCTCTGATTAACTGAATATATCCTTTATAATCCTGTGTTTTTGCGTGGAGAACATAATAGTACACGCCCTCAGATGCTTCAGTTCCTCCGGTCGTTTTTCCGTCCCAGTGGAAGTTAATATCCGTTGATTCATAAATTATTTTTCCCCAGCGGTTATAGATTACAAATCTGAAGTCTTCGAAATCGCAGAGCTCATCAATATGATAGGTGTCATTTTTCGAATCATCGTTGGGGGTGAATACATTGGGGATTTCAACCAGGCCTTCACAAGGAATATAAATAACAAGCACTGAATCAATTCCGGAACAACCGGTGGTACCATAGGCTACTTCAACATAGTAGTAACCGGTAGATCCGTTCGTGCCTGCATAGAAAGTATTGAGGATAGCAGGATCCTGTTCAACAAATTCGGCAGGAGTCCAGTTATAAATTAGTGGTAGGCCTGATGGGTTTGCCGTGAATACGTGTAAGGTGTCACGTTGTCCCTCTTCTACAATAATCGAATCTTCAAGGATGTCGACCCCAACGAGTGAAGTAACAATCACAGAATCATTATTGGCAACTCTGATGAGACAAATTTCATTGTTAAGTGTGTCGAAGAGGTAGGCAATATAAAGTTTTGGATAGAAGACTCCGGTATTTGTATATGTATGTACTAAAGTAGAATCCTGGGTGTTTGGAATTACATTTCCATCTCCAAAATCCCATGCGTAATAATTTACATTATTACCGCTTCCCTGGAAATTAACGGTAAGCGGTCGGCAACCGGAATCCGGTAATAAAGTAAGTGTGCCTGTTGGCCCGTTTAATACGACAAGATCAGGTTTGTAAACTGTATCTCGACATCCAAAATCATTTACCACGATTAAGCCAACTCCAAAATTACCTGCTGAATAAAAATTGTGAGAAGCCGAACTTAAACTTGGATCGCTTGCCGTTGATTCGGTAAAATCCCAAAAATAATTTCCGCCGTTAGACATATAACTTGTATCATCAACAGTAAAGGTAGTTTGTATCTGGGCTTGCTTGATTGCACCTTGATTTACACAAGTATCATTGAACGTGGTGGTACTAAATGTTGCAGGAGTAGTATAGACCAAAAAGTTATTTGATGTTGAATCAATACATCCATTTCCATCGGTCACCACAAGCCTGATTGTATAATTTCCATTGCTTGGGTAAACATGATTTGTGGAAGCATTTGCACCGGAACTGACATTTCCATCCCCGAAATCCCATGCATAATTCAAAGGGGTTGCCACAAATGGACCGGGGTTAGCTACAAAGGTTTGCTGCGCGTCTTTACAACCCGGAGGAGGTAGATTTATAGATGGTTGCGGTCTTGTTGGCTGGATATAATTTGTTGCTGTACGTGAATGAGAACATCCATTTACATCAATCACTGTCAAGGTAACAGTATAGTTTCCCGGAACGCTATAGGTTAATGTATCTGTGCCCGGTGGGGTAGTGATGGTTCTGGTTGTGCTGCCATAATTCCAAATCCACTGCGAAATGGCTCCACCTTCTGTTTTACTTGTATCTGTAAATGTGACTGTCATTGGAGCGCAGGCAGTAAATGGTGAGGCAGTGAATCCTGCTGTTGGCCCAAGAATATGCACTTGTTTGGTAGTGCTGTCCTGGCATCCATGAATATCCGTAATCACATACTTGACATCGTAGAAACCGGTACCTGTGTACAAATGCAATGTGTCCCGGGAAAAAGAAGTGTCTCTTACCCAAGGAATTCCTTCTCCAAAATACCATACCTGACTGGAGGCGTCTATGGATCCACTTCCACTAAAATTGATTGTACCCGGTCGGCAAACTACATTAGTATCCGTTGCAATCACTGCAACAGGATCCCTGATCAATGCTGTGTAAACAGTGTCGATTGTGCATCCGCTCACTGTACTGGTGGCTGTTAATTCGACGGTATAATTACCTCTGTAATTGTAAACATGAGTTGGGTCTGTCGCATTTGAAGTGGCCGTAGTATCACCAAAATCCCAAACATAACTTGTTGCACCTCCGGAAAGATTGGTGAATCCAACGGAATAGGGATTGCTACAATTGTATTGGATGCTGAAATTCGGAATGGGTCCTTTGACTGTTATCAAATCTGCTAAAACAATTGTATCGGGACATCCATTGTAAAATGAAATGAGCATCACATCGAATGGATCTGCAGTACCCGATGTATCAAGTTTGTATTGATGATTAGGGTTTTGGGCTGTTGAGCCTCCGCCATCTCCGAAATCCCACATCCAACCTGTAACCGGTGAAGGTGTCAAGTCGGTGAAATCAACGTTTTCATCGAAGCAAATGACTAGTGGCGTTGCTGAAAAGTTTGCAGTTGGCTTGGTGCCGACCAGGATATAATCAGGTTTTGAAACAACACCTCTGCATCCGGTCGATGTAGTTACATACAGAGTCACATCGTATTGTCCGGGAGCTGTGAAAGAATGAACTATCGATGGAGTTGTCCCGGTACTTGTTGTTCCTGTGCCGTCCTGAAAATTCCAGGAATAATCTGTGATTATTGGATCTGCGGGTGAGAACACTGTTGCATTTAATGTAAAGGGTGTGTTAACGCAACCGCTATCCTGCTGAGTAAAATCTACAATTGGTTTTACTATTTGAACGTATGATGGATAGGTTCTTGTGAGAGTGCAACCAAAATTGCTTGTTACTGTATGTGTAATAGTATAGGATCCAAAAGCATTAAACGTGTGACTTGGATTTTGTTGTGTAGAAGTGTTAGCCGTACCGCTGGCAGGGTCTCCAAAATCCCAGGACCATGAAGTATTGCTTGATGAGGTGTCGCTAAATGACACCGTAAATGGAGTGTCACATGCTTGCGTTACAGGAGCAGAGATAGATGTAATCGGGAATGGATGTACGGTAATATTCTGAATAAGAGTATCACTGCAGGTTCCGGCTTGAAGTATTAGACGGACAGAGTATGAGCCGGGGAAATTATAAATATGATCCGGATCCTGAAGGAAGCTTGTGTTATTAGTACCGCTGGCTACGTCTCCAAAATTCCAAAAAAATGTTCCGGTAGATCCGGTATTTGTAAATGAAATAGTATCTCCCGGACAGATTGCCGAACTTGAAAGACTGAAATTGGCGACAGGCTGTGCTACCGTTATATTGATTGTCTGGGAAGCACTGCATCCGGAAACACCTGCAGTAAGCGTAACAGGATATGTTCCAATCGCATTATAGGTATGACTTGGATCTGTCAGGATCGAAGTATTGTTTGACCCGCTCGCAGTATCTCCGAAATTCCATGAGTATGTGTTGGTATTTTGAGAATTGTTGGTGAAAGAAATTGTTGCAGGCGCTGAACAGGCTCCGGAAGGACCGGCAGTAAAACTTGCTATAGGCACAGGGAATATCGTAACACTGCTTTGAATACTGCTGTTACATCCGTTTGTGTCAACGATAATCAAATTCGGATTGTAAGTGACCGGGACAGATCCGGAGAAAATAAAATTGTGCACTACGGTACTCACGGATGTTACCGGCGGTGTTCCGTCGTTGAACGACCAACTGTACTGATCGATTGGTGCATCACCCGGGGTAGATGTGCTCACAAATGTGACCGCAGTATTTGCACAAGTCGTGTCCTGACTTGCATTGTAAGACGCTACAGGATTGTTAAAAACCCTGATGTAGGCAACCTTAACTTCTGTATCACTTCCTGATCCATTGGAAACGGTTAATGTTACGGTATACACACCCGGTACAGAATAGCTGTATGAAGGATTCTGTAATACTGATGTTCCGTTATCGCCAAAATCCCAACTATAACTGGTCGGACTTCCTGTTGAAGTATTGGAGAATGTCACCAAAACAGGTGAACATCCGGAAGTCACATCAGACGTAAAGGAAGCATTTGGTTGTGCAAAAGCGTTGTGTCCGGTGATGATTAAAACAATCAATGCCAGACCTAATTTGAGAAATAGGTTCTTCATGAATAAGATTGGGTAAATTCTAAATAGTCGGTTGTCAAGATGTTTCAAATGTAAAATAAAAAATACAATAATAAAGGCTGAAATAGACATATTCCTTTATTTAACAAGCCTCATTCACAGGCAGGTAGCTCTTAGAGCTTTGATGCGGAAAAATACATATTATTGAAGAATTCACAAATTTGATCAAGGTAAATCGATTTCATTCCGTGGTAATTTTCAAGATCAATTATGACAGGCTCTGATAGTCTTGAAATCAGAAGCTATCAAGATCTAATTGTGCGTAATTATTTTGAATTGGGACATATTCCGGCCGATTAGCTTTGTGAAAATGGTTAATTATGTACTTTGAAAACCAGAGCGAATTAAAAAGCAGTTTCGAATGATTCGATTCACATTCAGGAGAATAGTAAATGGTGGCCTGGTGATGCTTGGCGTCATTGTAATAATATTTTCTCTCTTTAATGTTTTGCCTGCAGATCCTGCCCGTATGATGCTCGGGCAAAGAGCCGATAGTGCTTCAGTATCGATCATCAATCGGGATCTTGGTTTAGATCAGCCAATACACATTCGATTTTTAATTTACCTGAATGATTTAAGTCCGCTTTCTATCCATTCATTAAGCCCGGGCAGCCATCTGTTCCTGAACCCTGCAAAATATTCTTCAGCAAAAAAACTTTTTCAGCTTAGTGCAGACAAAGTACTTGTAATTAAGGCACCCTACTTGAGAAGGTCGTATCAAAACAAATCTGAAGTCAGCACTATACTGATCGAGAGAATTCCGGACACTGCCATACTTGCCTTTGCGGCGATTTTACTTGCTTCAATCATTGGCATTTCACTCGGAATTATTTCAGCATTAAAAAAAGATACCTGGATTGATAGATTGGCATTAATTATTTCAATTTCCGGTGTCTCCTTGCCTTCGTTTTTTGCTTCCATTATCTTTGCATGGCTTTTCGGGTTTTTACTTTCGTCTTATACAGGGTTAAATATGACCGGTGGGCTGACAGAAGTTGATCCCTTCAAGGGAGAATACTTAGCCTTGAAAAACCTGATCTTACCTTCCTTGGTGCTTGGCTTCAGACCGCTTGCCATCATCGTTCAACTTACGCGCAGTTCGATGCTGGAAGTTTTGTCCCAGGATTATATTCGCACAGGGAAGGCAAAAGGTCTCAGCAAAGGAATTTTAATTCGCAAACATGCACTGAGAAATGCTATGAATCCGGTTGTCACAGCGATTAGTGGTTGGCTCGGTTCTCTATTGGCCGGTGCAGTATTTGTGGAGTATATCTTCGGATGGAATGGAATAGGAAAATTAACCGTGACAGCACTTGAAAATTATGACCTTCCGGTGATTATGGGAATCGTCTTGTTTATTTCATTGGTATTTATCATTTTAAATATTTTAGCTGACTTACTAAATGGAGCCTTAGATCCCAGGATTCGTGCTTTTGAAAGCTGATTTAACAATCACTTGTCAGAACCACCAAAGATTCGTTAATTTATAATGTTATTCTATACAGATCATGAGAAAAAAGATCATTGCCGGAAACTGGAAAATGAATTTGAATTATGCTGAAGCTCTTTCTTTGGTTGACACTATCGTTGACCAAATGGAAGATGACGGCTTGGCTGAGGTGGTTTTGGCACCTCCTTTCATCTATCTGAGGGATATAGTTTCCCGCGTTCAAGGATCAACCCGTTTATCGATTGCGGCACAGAATTGTTCTCAATTCAAAAATGGAGCCCATACAGGAGAGGTGTCTTCTTCCATGCTTAGCTCGGTTGGAGTTGAATGTGTGATTGTTGGTCACTCAGAACGCAGAGCAGAACAAAACGAAAGCAATGAAATTCTTAAGCTTAAGATTGACAGAATTCTGGAGCAATTCTTAATTCCTGTTTTCTGTTGTGGTGAAACTGCCGAAGAGCGTAAAAATGGTAGTCATTCTGAGATTATCAATAGACAGTTGGAACAAAGTTTATTTCATCTGAATGAGGCACAATTGCTGAGTTGCGTAATTGCCTATGAACCTGTATGGGCTATAGGCACCGGAAAGAATGCAAGCATTGATCAGATTCAGGAAATGCATTCTCTTATCAGAAAACAAATCAACCATCACTATAAGAATAATATTGGAGAGAATATTTCTATCATTTATGGTGGAAGTGTTTCTGTTTCAAACGCTGAAGAAATTTTTTCTGCTCCCGATGTTGACGGTGCACTTATCGGTGGTGCTTCGTTGAAGGCTGCTGACTTCACCTTGATCCTGAAAATGATGGAAAAAATGCTTAGCTCGCGAATGGTTTAATTATGGAATACCTCGAGATCCGATTTTATTGCAAACCGGCAATGAACGAGATATTGATTGCATGGCTCGGAAATGCCGGTTTCGATATGTTTGAGGAAATTGAAGATGGATTGAAAGCCTATATTCCATCGATGGAGTTCGACCAAAAAAATTTCAAGGAAGTGTTGGCTCAGATTCCTGAGGCTGAAAATATTTCATTCGATCAAACGTTGATAAAGGATCAGAATTGGAACAGTCAATGGGAAAGTAATTTTGAACCTGTTACCATAGAGGGCAGGGTTCACATAAGAGCGCCATTTCACCCCTCACAGAATTTTGAAACCGAACTGGTCATTGAACCTAAAATGTCATTCGGCACCGGACATCATGCCACAACATCAATGATGGCTGAGTTAATGCTTTCCTTATCAATGGATGGGAAAAGTGTGCTTGATATGGGATGTGGGAGCGGGATCTTAGCAATCCTCGCAGCAAAGTTTAAGGCAATTAATATTCTGGCTGTTGATAATGATGATTGGGCAATTGAAAACTGCCTGGAAAATTCGATTAGGAACAATACGCCTGACCTGAAAATCATTAAAGGTGAATCGGAAGTTCTTGAAAATTTGAGTTTTGACATTATCCTCGCCAATATAAACCGAAATGTTCTGCTCGCAGACATTCCACTTTATACCAAATCCCTTAACAAGGGTGGACTTCTCTTGCTAAGCGGATTCTTGTCGGAAGACAGGAAGATGATTTTGGATAAAGCAGCTGAATCCGGGCTAAGATTTCAGAAAGAATTGTCCAGGTTAAACTGGATGGCCATGCAATTTGTCAAGGAATGAATCGACTAATGTAAAATTCATTTCTTTAGAATTTTAAGCTTAAAAATAAAAATGAATATTGCACCTAAGATTATCATTTTCGGATTTCTTTTTTTTCTGTCCAGTGCTGTTACCGGTCAGGGACTTAAAAATTTTTCGGCTGAACCGGCTGCCTTTCTCTCCGAAATGAAAAGTTTCCTCGTGGAAACCGATAAAAAGGAAGGAGAAAAAATTCACGAAGCATTTTCCTTGATATGGAATGGTGGCAGTTTTAATGCTGAACAGCAAAAGTCAATCATTAGAACAAGCAATGCCATGCTAAAAAAAAGAATGAAGGCATTTCCTGATTTTAAAAATTACCTTAATGCTTTGATAAATTTCATCGGCACAGGCCAATCTGCTCAAAGTTTTACTGCCTGGCAAGCAAGCCAGGATCGACTCTTACAAATGCCATCAAAACACTTTGCTAATTATATCAGCAGTTGCAATGACCTTTTCAGAAATAATGCATTGTATGAATCAAGCTCTACACGATGGTATACTCTGAGTAAGAATTACATATTTGAGTTTGACTCAGTCCCGAAAATTGTTTTTTCAAAAATGGATTTGATATGTGTATCCAAAGGAGATTCATCTACAATCTATGGTACGGAAGGAGCTTTGTATCCTACAAGCGAAACTTTCATTGGAAAGGGCGGTAAAGTAAACTGGCTTCGCGCCGGTTTTGAAGAGAACAGCATTTTTGCCGTGTTGAATAATTATAAAATTGATGTAACAGGAAGCGAGTACTCAGCCGATTCAGTGCAATTTACTAATACTGTATATTTTCAAAAGCCCTTGTCAGGCAGATTCCGGGATAAAATTCTCGCAAATGTAACTACTGAAAATGCCAGCTACCCCCGTTTTGAATCCTATACAAGTGGATTAGAAATAAAAAATATTGTTCCTGATATCGACTACAGAGGTGGTTTCTCGATGAACGGAAATAAAATGATTGGGTCCGGAACTAAGGAAGATGATGCACAATTATTCTTCAAGCGTAATGCTAAGCCCTTTCTGATTGCATCTTCGCAAGGCTTCGTTATCCGCAAAGATAAAATCACTTCGGATAATGCTGCGATAAACATACTTTTTGAAGGGGATTCAATTTTTCATCCGGGCCTCTCGCTGAAGTATATTGTACGAGACAGGGAGCTTGCCCTCATTCGGGGAGAAGATGGAAAATCAAGAAGTCCATACTTTGATTCTTTCCACCAGATAGACATGTATTTCGATGGTTTATACTGGAAGATCGATGACCCGATCATCGATTTGAAAATGATAAGCGGTGTTGGTGAGAGTAAAGCAACTTTCGAATCAAGTAATTATTTTCGCAAACAACGTTTTCTCAAATTGCAAAGTCTGAGTGAGTTTCATCCTCTTTATACAATTAAAAAATTTGCTGAGAAGAGTGGTTCTTCTGTGATTTATACTGATGAGCTTGCAAAAGACATGAGGCTTCCTGTCAATGAAGTAAGAACAATGCTGATAGATTTTTCCAATCAGGGTTTTGTAAGTTATGATGCTACTGAGGATAGGGCTGTTATTAAAGATCGATTGAATTATTATCTCCTGGCAAATGTTGGAAAAATCGATTATGATGTAATTCAGTTTGAATCTGTCATCAATGCCAAGCCGAATGCAAGCATCAACTTATTGAATTTTGAATTAACACTACGTGGGCTCGCCCCAATTGTACTGAGTGATTCTCAGAATGTTGTAATCTACCCAGCAAATCAGGAAATAAAATTGCAAAAAAACAGAGAATTCTTTTTTGCCGGAAGAGTAAAGGCCGGTAGATTCGATTTCTTCGGGAAGGAGTTCAGCTTCGACTATCAAAATTTTAAAATCAATCTCGATAATGTGGACTCATTGCGTTTGAAAGTTGAAAGCCCTGATCCGAACGATGTCGATAATTACGGGAACAGAAGAATGGTTGCCGTGCGGTCTGTACTGGAGAATGTCAATGGTGATTTGATCATCGATAATCAGGGTAATAAGTCCGGTTTGCACAATTATCCGGAATATCCGATTTTCAATTCGAAGAAGGATTCCTATGTGTATTATGATAAGTCATATATTCAACAAGGTGTTTACCTCAGGGATGATTTTTATTTCCATTTGGATCCTTATACTATCGACTCACTGGATAATTTCAGCAGTGCCGGTTTGCGCTTCGACGGTGAATTTGTGAGTGCAGGTATTTTTCCTGATTTCCGTGACACGTTAAAATTACAACCCGACCTGAGTTTGGGATTAGTCAGAGAAACAGGGGATGCCGGTTGGCCTGCCTATGGAGGCAAAGGGACATTCACACAGACCGTCAAATTGAGTAATGAAGGATTGCATGGCGATGGAAAGGTAGACTATCTGACTTCAGTAAGTATGTCTAATGATTTTCTTTTTCTTCCCGATTCAATGAATTCAAGTATGAAACTCTGGACAAATCGGAAAGAGACTTTGAATGGCGTTCAGTTTCCTGCAGTTGATGCAGCTAATGTCTATGTACATTGGGAACCCAAAAATGATGTCATGTTCGTGAATAAGAAGGACGTATACATGAACATGTACGAGGGTCAGGCCATGATGAATGGAAATTTGCAATTGAGACCTTCAGGACTTGTAGGAGACGGAATTATGACTTTTGCAGAAAGTGAATTGGAAGCCCGGCTTATCAAGTACAAATCAGATATTTTTGATGCAGACACATCTGACTTCCGTCTAACTTCAGACAACACGGCTGCCTTGGCCTTTTCCACCAAGAACGTTAACTCACATATCGATTTTATTGAAAGGGTAGGAGAATTCAAATCCAATGGTGGTGGATCTTATGTTAGTTTCCCATTGAATCAATACATCTGTTATATTGATCAGTTTAAATGGTTCATGGATCAGAAGGAGATTGAATTGAGTTCATCATCAACAGCTGCCGTTGTGGAAGATTCCTTGAATACCGGGTTGAGTCTCACAGGTTCGGACTTTATCAGTGTTGAACCACGTCAGGATTCTCTTCGCTTCAAAGCACCGTTTGCAAGGTATTCTCTCAAGGATTATCTGATCAAAGCCGAGAAGGTAGCACTTATTCAAACTGCGGATGCATCTGTAATTCCGGATAGTGGAAAAGTTATCGTCGAACGCTATGCAAAAATGCAAACATTAAACGATGCTCGAATTGTTGCTAATAATATCACAAAATATCATACAATCTACAATGCTAAAGTAGACATCCTTGGGCGCAAGAAATACGAAGCAACCGGTGACTACGATTATGTTGATCAGAATAATATCAAACATCATCTGCATTTTGATAAAATTACTGTTGATACAGCCTTTCAGACAATTGCCGATGGTGAGTTAAACAATAATGACGGATTCCCTCTTAGTCCTCAGTTTTTATTCAAAGGAAGTGTCCATCTCATAGCATCTAAGGAACATTTGATTTTTACAGGATATACAAAGCCGAACATTCAGTGTGAAATGATCGGAAAAAACTGGATTCGTTTCAGTGGAGAGATCAATCCGGCAAATGTCTCGATTCCTATATCCTCGCCTGTTACTGATGCCGGCGTCACCTTGTCGGCTGCCGTGGCACAAACCAGTGACAGTACGGGTATTTATGCAGCTTTCCTCATGCCAAAGCAAAAGCCGGGGGATCTGGAGATTATAAATGCTGAAGGCGTTTTATATTTTGACAAACCAACGAATCAATACAGAATTACAACCAAGGAAAAGCTTGCCAAACCCGGAGTGGCAGGAAATTTCCTAAGTCTTGATGATTCGAAATGTTTGGTTTATGGTGAAGGAATTATTCATTTTGGAACCGAATTCGGACAAGTAGCAATTACAACTGCAGGAAATGTGATTAATAATTTAAACAATGATCATACGGAGTTTGATTTACTCATGACCCTGAATTTCTTCTTCAATGAGGATGCATTGAAACTGATGAGTGATAATATTTCCATGAATGCCTCCTTGCAGGCTACTCAGGATGTAGGCAGACCAACATTTGAAAAAGGACTTGCAGAGATTGCCGGAAAAGAAAAAGCAGATAAAATGCTTACAGAATTAAACCTCTATGGATCGTTCAAAAAGATTCCGGAAGAATTAAGACATACTTTCTTTATCACCGAATTAAAAATGGCCTGGAATAACGATACCCGGACTTATCGTTCTACCGGAACTATCGGCATAAGTAATATTGATAAAACCAGCATTAACAGGAGAGTACCCGGCTATGTCGAAATCGTTCATAAAAGGAGTGGAGATGTATTTAACTTTTATTTGGAGCCTGAAAAGGGTACTTGGTATTATTTCAGTTATACACGCGGATTAATGCAAAGTATAAGTTCATATAGTGCTTTTAATGAAGCAATTGAAAAGCTGAAGCCGGAAAAACGAGTCAATAAGGCAAAGGACAAACCTGATTTTGAGTACATTTTGTCTACTGACAGGGCCGTTCGGAATTTTCTGAAAAGAATGCAACCACCGGAACCCGAAGGCGATAAATGAGTTTTCTTGACTATTTAGGAATGTTTGGTTATGATTGTACTCTGATCAGAATCTGATTTCACTTTATTTCAGCTAAAATCTTTAATTTAATTTTACTGAATGCAGTTCAAGTATTTGAAAAAGATTCAAATGATAGATAAAAGACCTGAGATTTGTTAACGCTACCAAATATAATCGGCCTAATACTCGCGTATCTTGTCGGTTCTATACCTTCAGCAGTCTGGGTGGGAAGGCAGTTTTACGGAATAGATGTCAGAGAATTCGGCAGTGGAAATGCGGGTGCTACTAACACTTTCAGAGTACTGGGTAAAAAACCCGGAATTGCCGTCCTTATCATGGACGTACTGAAAGGTTTCCTTGCGGTAAAGCTGGCTTATATTGTTGGTGACTACAGTTCCGACTCCCCTGAGTTTATTGACTTTGAACTGGCGCTTGCCGTTTGTGGACTAATGGGCCATATTTTTCCGGTATATGTAGGATTTCGTGGGGGTAAAGGTATTGCCACCATGCTGGGAATATTGATCGGAGTTCATCCTCAGGCGGCCTTGATTTGTGCGATTGTTTTTATCATTACCCTGATATTGAGTGGTTACATTTCTTTGAGCAGTATGATGGCAGGGATTACTTTTCCTGTTGTCATCATGGTATTTTATTCCACTAATTCGAGTATAAATATATTTTCACTGGCAGTGGCTGTCATTATTCTTGTTACGCATCAACGCAACATTGAGCGTATTCTCAGCAAGGAAGAATCCCGAATTAAATGGTCAAAATCCCGCTGAGTCAGCAGGACAATATTTCCGGATATACAATTCAATATCGAGCGTTGAGTCAAGGCTGTATGCCCGATGCATATCTTCACAAACTCTTTTCTTTTTATCCAGATACGCTAAAGTTACTCCCCTTTGAAAATAAGACAAAGCATGATCCGGTATTAAACGGATAGATTCTGAAAAATCAGCCAGGGCAGAAAAAGCAAGTCCATTATTCAGTTCCAGGTGATGGAGCTTGAAAAATCCCCTATGAAAATAAGCATCTGCATTGTCAGGATTAAGGTCAATGGCAAGATTATATTGTCTTAATGCATCCTGATTCTTTTTCTCTGATTCACTTCTTCGTGCCAGCTCATAGAATGAATCAGATTTAGCAAGCGCAGTCGCTGACCTATCTCGGTACTTATCAATCAAGTGATTTGCATTTTCTGTGCTCAGCGTGGGATATTGTCGGCGAAGATATTCTTCATAGGTAGTTGATCGGTAAAAATTGTGGAATTGTCTTGGATTCATTGCAATTCCGGTGATCAGCAAGAAGCAGATCAAGGAATATAAAGAGGCACTAATCCATAGTGGCCATGAATTACGCAAAATAATAATTGCTTGGATATATTTTTCTCCATTCAGCATGCGGTAGAGAAGAACGACAAGAAAAATCAACGCAGAAATCCAACTGAAAGCCGGTCCATGAAACCAATACTGTTGTTGAAAGAGGATCAACAGGAGGCAAAGGCCTAAAAGCATTTCCACCGGAACCGGAAGCCTGCCGTAACCTCGTTCAATGGACTTGATGCGTTTAATCCCTGTCAGAAAGCAAGAAAAGCTCAGCCAGAGTCCACTTACAAGAATGAGCCCCGGTCCAAAAGTTGCGCCGGCTTTTCTCAGTATTAATCCGATCGAAAAGACCAATAATGGCAGGAATAAAAAGAAGTTTTTTCTCCGTTCGGACATAAGGGCCAAGTTAAGATTGTTTTTATACTGATGCAATTCCTTCAGACTATTGGACAGTTTTCCATTCTTCATTGTTAAGAAGATCAATTTTACTTTCGGATGTGAAAGAGATCATATAGTATTTTTGTGCATAATGCCATTCGATTTATTCTACTGATTCCTTTGATGCCATTCAAACGTATTTTCATTAGTGCTTTATTGCTTTTGTTGAATTTGCCTTCAGCAGATGCCCGTATAGCCCCGCCTTTCTATACAGATGAAGCTAATGTATGGGCAGATTCTGTGATGAGCACACTTTCACGCGAACAAAGAATTGCACAGCTGATCATGGTTGCGGCATGGAGTAATAAAGATGCCGCTCACATCGCAGAGATTCGTAAACTTATAATGGATTGGGGGATAGGCGGCTTGATTTTTTTTCAAGGTGGTCCTGTCCGACAGGCAAACCTTTGCAACGATTACCAAAAACTCTCAAGAATTCCTTTGTTGATTGGATTTGATGGTGAGTGGGGACTTTCAATGCGTCTCGATAGCACCGTTCGATTTCCGAGGCAAATGACCATGGCAGCTATGCAGGATGATACTTTAATCTATGCCATGGGTAGAGAAATAGGGCGTCAGTGTAAACGTATTGGGATTCATGTAAATTTTGCACCTGATATTGACATTAATACAAATGTCATGAATCCGGTGATTGGTAGCAGATCTTTCGGGGATGACAGAAACGCTGTATATAAGAAGGCACTCTTGTATATGAAAGGAATGCAAGATATGGGTGTGCTCGCTAATGGAAAACATTTTCCCGGCCATGGTAATGCCGACAGCGATTCACACTATACACTTCCAACAATATTTCAATCCAAGGCTGCCCTTGATTCGGTAGAGCTGTATCCATTTCAAAAATTAATCGACGAAGGATTGGGTTCTATTATGGTTGCTCATCTTTCTGTTCCTGCATTGGATTCAACACCGAATCTCCCATCCACTTTATCGCCCTATATAGTCACCGGAATTTTAAAACAGCAAATGGGATTTAAGGGACTCATTTTTACTGACGCTCTGAACATGAAAGCTGTAAGTTCATGCTATAAGCCGGGAGTTTTAGATAAGCTTGCACTGATTGCAGGAAATGATGTCTTACTATATTCTGAAGACGTAAGAAAAGCGGTTTCAGAAATTCATCTGGCTATTGAGAATTGTGAATTCACCGACGAAGAATTAAATGAAAGAGTTAAGAAAGTATTACTCACGAAATACTGGGCCGGACTCAGTACAAGTCCAACAATCGATACAACAAATCTTATTGCTGACCTTAATCCTCCTGAAGCTGTTTTTCTGCAAAGGAATATGTATGAAAAGTCATTGACAATACTTTCTAACAAATCTTCAATAATCCCTTTACGCGGGCTTGATTCCCTGCGAATTGCTTCCATCGTGGTAGGAGATCAGAAGAACAATACTTTTCAGGAGCAATTGGCATCCTATGCTCAGATAGACATGTTTTCTGAAGATAAAGATGCACCTGTCTCCATGTTTGAAGCAATGGCAGGTTTCATGGCTAATTACGACCTCATTATTCTGAGTCTTCATGGAACAACAATGAAAGCCGCAACAAACTTCGGCATTCCGGAAGCTGCGAGAAATTTTATGGATACCATTATTAAATCCTATAACACCATATTTGTTGATTTTGGAAATGCATACACATTAAATCAAATTAAAAATCTTTCTTCAGCTAAAGCCGTGCTCTTAGGCTATGAAGACTTCCCATTAACCCATGAACTAATGGCACAGGCTATTATGGGAGGATTAAGTATGAGTGGAACCATTCCTGTTGAAAGTACGAAGCTATTTAAAAGAAATAGTGGCTTGGAAACCGGAAGTCCTTTTCGGCTTAAGTATTCGGTACCTGAAGATGCCGGCATTGCTTCTAAAAGGTTGAACAGAATTGATAGTCTGGCGAACAATGCTATCAGTCTTGGAGCCATGCCGGGTTGTCAGATTATGGTTGTGAAGGATCAAAAAGTAATTTACAATAAGGCATTTGGAAAACATTCTTACGATTCCTCCCAGCAAGTTTTAACATCTGACATTTACGATGTAGCATCGGTGACAAAAATAGCATCGACTGCATTGGCAATGATGAAAATTTATGAAGATGAAAAGATTAATCTGGACAAACCCCTATCCCAGTATCTTCCTAAACTGAAGTCGGGAAATAAAAAAGGATTGATACTTCGGGATATAATGACACATCAGGCCGGTTTACAAGCATGGAGTCCGTTCTGGAAAAAGACTATGCTCGACAATAAACCGGATCCTGAAATCTACCGTACCTCGTCCTCTGAAGACTATTTTTCAGCTGTCGCAGATAGCATTTACATACGTAATGACTATGTGGATAGTGTCATGCAATGGATATATTCTTCTCCTTTATCTGAAAAAGGAAAATATGTTTACAGTGATTTTGGGCCAATCTTAATTCATGATCTGGTAGAAAAAGAATCCGATGAGCGTTTTTCAGATTACCTGGAAGCAAACTTCTATTCAGGATTGCAACTTTCCTGTTCGGGATTTCTTCCACGTCAAAAATTTCCTCTGTCCAGAATAATTCCTACTGAGTTTGATAAGGAATTCAGGCATCAGCTTATTCAAGGTTATGTACACGATCCTGCTGCAGCTATGTTAGGAGGTCTGAGTGGAAATGCGGGCTTGTTTAGCAATGCAAATGATCTGGCAGTCATCATGCAGATGTTGTTGAATGAAGGATATTATGGAGGAAGAAAATACTTAGAAGCCGAAACAATCAAGGAGTTCACGCGACAACAGTTTCCCGGCACTGTCAACAGGAGAGGGCTTTTGTTCGATAAACCTGAACCCGATTCAGACAAATCAAGTCCGGCTTGTTCAAGTGCCTCAAAAAAAGCTTACGGTCATCAGGGTTTTACAGGAACCTGTGTATGGGTTGATCCGGAATATAATCTTATCTACATATTTCTTTCCAACAGGATAAATCCGGACGTTTCGAATAATAAATTGTCCAAAATGAATGTCCGCACGGATATTCAGCAAGTTATATACGATGCTATTTTGGCCGAATAGTTATATTCTGAATTTATCAGAGCTCTTTTCATACCTTTGTTTTCATCAGTCATTCTATAATTTTGAGTATTATGAAGATCGGAATATTGTGTTACCCAACATTCGGAGGAAGTGGAGTAGTAGCTACTGAACTGGGGAAAGCGCTTGCTGAGAAAGGGCATCAAATACACTTCATAACCTATAGTCAGCCGGTAAGGCTTGAACATTTTTCTGAAAATGTTTTTTATCACGAAGTTGGTGTCGCAGATTATCCTCTCTTTGATTATGCTCCCTACGAAACAGCCTTAACCAGCAAGCTGGTGGACGTGGCACGTTTTGAAAAACTTGATCTGGTGCATGTGCATTATGCTATCCCGCATGCCTCGGTTGCTTACATGGCAAAAAAAATTCTTGAAACCTTTGGTTTGAAATTACCCTTCATAACCACTTTACATGGTACTGATATAACACTTGTCGGAAAAAATGCAAGTTATAATCCCGTAGTCACTTTTGCGATTAATCACAGCGATGCGGTAACTTCTGTTTCAGCTAACCTCAAGGAAGACACCTATAAAAATTTCGAAATTAAGAATGAGATACAGGTCATCCCGAATTTTATTGACCTGCGACGATTTTCCAAACAGTACAAGGATCACTTTAAAAGAGCCATTGCTCCCAATGGAGAACATTTGATAGTGCATGCTTCAAATTTTCGACCCGTAAAAAGAGTAAGAGATGTTGTGAGTGTATTCTTCAAGATCCTCAATAAAATGCCGGCAAAATTACTGCTCATTGGCGATGGTCCCGACAGAAATATGATCGAGAAAGAATGCAGGGAATGCTCTGCATGTGATCACATCCGATTTCTTGGAAAGATGGAGGCCGTTGAAGAAATACTTTCTATCAGTGATTTATTTGTTCTTCCATCGGAAACAGAAAGTTTTGGACTCGCTGCACTTGAAGCCATGGCTTGTCAGGTACCCGTCATTTCTTCAAACTCGGGAGGTATACCTGAATTAAATGTCCATGGAAAAACCGGATTCATGAGCAATGTAGGCGATATTGATGATATGGCCCGAAATGCAATTTATATTCTTGAAAAACCTGAGCGCTTGAAAGAGTTTAAAAGGAATGCCCTGGAACATGCAATGACTTTTGATATTCAGAAAATTCTGCCTGTCTACGAAAATCTGTATGAAAGAGTGCTGAAAGAATCTAAGGAATCTAAACTTGCACTTTCATAAGTATGGATATTTTATACATAAAAGCGCTGCATCTTATTTTTATAGTGACATGGTTCGCCGGTTTGTTTTATATCGTTCGATTATTTATTTACCATACCGAGGCCGGTCAAAAGGCGGAACCTGAACGTAGCATTTTACAATCGCATTTTAAACTGGCAGAGAAAAGATTGTGGCTGGGAATTACCTGGCCTTCTGCAATTGGAACTTACATTTTCGGTATCTGGTTATTGGCTCTTACCTATGGTTGGAACTTTCCCGGATGGATGTTTCTAAAGTTATTTTTTGTTGCCGGCTTAACACTATATCACTTACTCTGCGGAAGTATCTACAAGCAACTACAAAAAAATCAGATAAAATATTCCGGATTTAAATTGAGAATTTGGAATGAAGTAGCCTCAGTATTTCTTGTAGCAATAATATTTATCGTGGTTTTAAAAGGACAAGGAAACTGGCTGGTTGGACTTGGCGGATTAATTTTATTTTCAGTATTGATGCTGGTCGCAATAAAAATTTACAAAAAAATCCGTGAGAAAGAAGAATAGACTGATTCATATTATCAAGCACCGCTTTTCTTCGCCCTGTATCCGCTTTCAAGTAGTATTTTTAAAACTCTGTCCCGGTGATCACCCTGGACCAGAATATCTCCGTCTTTCACTGCACCACCGACACCACATTTAGATTTTAGTTCCTTGCCAAGCTTCTCTATGTCAGCGTCCTTTCCTAAAAAACCTGTTACTATGGTTACGACTTTTCCTCCACGATTTTTCTTATCCAGGCCCACGCGAAGATCCTGTTGAGCAGGAGATAAGGTAACGGTTCCTTGTAAGGGTTTGTTTTGATATGTAAAATCGGGGTTCGTAGAATAAACTACGCCGTCCTTTTCTTTGCTTTTTTTAGACATAAGGATAAAAATACAAAAAATTATCTGTCAGAATATAAATGAAAAATTATTCTGAAAAATTGGAGAGTACTATGAAGGGAAATCAATATGAGTCAAAGATGATTTCGAAAATCTTGGGAAGAAAAATTATACAGCCAATGATGGCAGAAACGATTGCAACAACAAGCACCGCGGCTGCGGCCAGATCTTTCACGTGTTTCGCTGTATCATTAATGTCCGGAGAAAGCAAATCGGTATTTACTTCGTGAGCAGTATTGAGTAATTCAGCCGTAATCACGGATGCAATACAAAAGAGAACGATGCACCATTCCAGAGCTGACAGCTTAAGGAGAATCGATAAGAGTAAAACAATCACTGCACTTATTATATGAAAACGAAAATTGAATTGGGTGCGAAAGGCAAATGAAATTCCTGAGAGAGCCCAGGAAATGCTTTTTAATGTACGTTTGATATAATTACTCATAAAAATTCAGCAAATAGAAATTAACCGGCTACCAAAACACGCAGAGATAAGGGATTGATAGTTACTTTTACATCTTCTTCAAATACCACCGGCTCGCCGTCAATATGTCCTTTGAGCAGGCCCTTGTTCTGAACTAAAATTTGTTGTGCCTGCATAGTTTCAAAGAATCTTGAGCCTTGTAATTGATTATTCATCATCCGGTAAATTAGGTGTGGTGCAAAAATTGCCTTAAATTTTTTCACCACGGCTATATCGATTTTTCCATCTTTGACATCTGCGAAAGGAGCAATAACAGCGTTATTCCCGAATTGTGATGAGTTGGCAAAAGTAAGCAAGAAGGATTCTATGAAAATATTTTTTCCGTCAACGACCAGATTATATTGGTGAGTTGGATACTTGTAGAATTCACGCAATACCAGCTTTACATAGGTCGAATAGCCTCGGCTTCCGGCCTTCGAAAACAAATGTGCAATATGCGCATCAAAACCAATTCCAAATGTGCCTGCACAAAAATGACTGTCGATTGAAAGCGTATCTATTTTTTCAATTTGAGAATAGTTTAAAAGGCTAACTGACTTTTTAAAATCAACCGGGATTTTTAAATGCCTTGCCATCCCGTTTCCGGAGCCTGTAGGGATTATACCCAATGCCGTCTCGGATCCGACCAAACCCTTTGCTGTTTCATTCACGGAACCATCACCACCTACGGCAACAACAGCATAATAGGATAGTTGCTTTGCTTCAAGGCTAAGTGTGGTAGCATGGCCGGGAGCATCGGTATAGCAAATTTCAATCGCAAACTTGTTTTTATCGATTTGCGCATTTATCCATTCAGCGAAATGTTGCTTATTACCGGATCCGGAATTCGGATTAATAATAAATCGAATTTTTTTCTGCATGCCTTTCAATAGATCATTCGGTTATTGATCAAGGAAGAATTGTACTTCTGAATGATTGCCTTAAGCTTGGTTTCCATCAGCTTCGCTTTTAGCGAATCAGTTGAGATTAAGTCAGTTCTTAAAAGTCTGTCTTTCGAATAATTATACATCGAATTTCCTTGAAGCGTATCCATGATCAATGAGTAGTTTCCTTCAATGTACTGATAGGTATCATTGATGTAGTTAACTGAGAAGCCGGCTTGATCGGTATTAAATACACTATTTCCAAAAGCAAAATAATCCTTGTCATAATTCAGATAATCCATAATGCTGGGAAGAATATCGATCTGCTGCGATACTTTTTCATTTCGGCCTTTCAATGAACCATCCGGCTTAAAGTATAGTTGAGGAATCGAATACATCCCAATACGATTCTGGTAAAATGATTTCTCGGAAAGCGCTGTATGATCTGTGGTGATTACGAATAATGTATTGGGATACCATGCCTTCTTAGAGGCTACATTGAAAAATGATCTGAGGGAATAGTCTGTGTATTGAACACTTTTGTGAATAGGAAGAGTTCCGGCTCGAAATTTACCCTCTAATTGCTGAGGGATGCTGTATGGATGGTGCGACGATAAGGTAAATAAAACCGAGAGAAAGGGCTGATCGACTTTGTCAAGATTCTGAGCCATTCGCAAGAGAAATGGTTCATCATATATTCCCCAGGTTCCGTCAAAATCTTTATCCTGCCCGTATTCTTTTCTACCATAATAAAGGTCAAAACCGGCAGAGCGACAAAAATTGTCAAAGCCCATTGTTCCATTTGTGCCACCATGGTAGAAGAAGGCTGAATAGCCTTTTTTCTTAAGCAAGGATGCAATACTTTCAAAGCTATTACCGGCGTAAACAGAGGTGATAAAAGGTTCAGGCATCAAGGCCGGTATACCAGAGACGATGGCCGGGATTCCTTCAATAGATCTTTTCCCATTTGCGAACGTGTGAGGAAACACCAGGCTATGATCAATGAGGGAATCTAGGAAAGGTGTATAGCCTTTTTCCCGGTTGAACTTACCGATATACTCTGTACCTATGCTTTCTAAAATTATAATTACAACATTCTCAGCCCGGAAGGAAGAACTGTCTTTGGCAGTTTTAAGGGTGGGATAAATTTTTTCCAATTCACCTTGCTCAAAATAGCTCGCTTCCTGGAGTGACTTTTTTCCTAAGGTTTTTATAAAAGTGAATGGACTGTTTAAAACAAGAGAAGAATATTGTCCTGTACCATATTTTGCAGCACTTAAAATATTAATCGGTTTGTATTGGATCCCGCCACGGAAGCCAATAAAAATCAAGGCAAGAAAAAAAAGATGACTAAAAAGCAGAAAAAATTTATTTGAAGAACCTGCAGAAACATGCTTAACGGGGTTTTTCTGAATGCTAATTCGATGGTATAAACAGACAAGCAGGAAAATTAATAGAAGCAGCAGGAGGGAGAGATACCAAAAATCTCGCAGCATGCCGGGAACCGTATTTGTAAAATCTTCACCAAATGACATAATGCTCAGCAGATCGGCTGTGGCTCTCTTTCCTGCAAATCTGAATAAGCCGATGTCGATACAATTCAGCAGAAGCATAAAAATTCCGGCTGTAAAAAAGAGGAATTTCAATAGAAATTGATACGCTCGATTATAGAAGAGTGCAAAAGGAACAAGATGTAAAACTGAAAAGGGCAGCGTGAGGATGCTTATAGCCGTCAGGTCAAAGCGTAAACCAAAATAAAAAGAGGAAAGAATACGGGTAAAACTGTATTCATTGAAATAGGAATAATTGAAAAGCAGGAACAACAACCTGCAGAGGCTCATAAGAAGGACAAGGATCGAAATCCTTTGTACTAATAATTTAAGATTGCTTGTCAACTGCACATTGCGAAAGTAAGGGAAGGGTGGAAATAAAAAAAGCCGCCTTATGGGCGGCTTTTTTTAAAATATCAAGCTGATTATTGTAAAGTAAAGGTAGCAGTACATTGAGTAGTGCCTGTGCATGGGGCAGAACCTAATAACTCATCAGTATAAACAAGGACAAATCCTGTTGAGTTGGATGTGAAAGAAACTCCGGTGAATCTATGATCTTCAATTGCACATGTACCTGATCCGCTTCCAATAGCATTGGCAGTTTGAGCAGGCATTTCAAGAGTACCGTTTGCAAGTCTATTGGCATAAATTCCGGTATTGTTAGCATAATCAGCAAACTTATTAAAGTGAACGCGATTATTTAATGTTTCATCCACGGTGATTATTTGAGTGTAGTTAAAGACAAGGCCAGGGCAAGTATCGTGAACTGAGTATGTACCGGCAAAAATCTCTGCATCATTCTTTACTCTGACAGTTCTAACTGCTGTTCCAACATTGCCTGCAGCATCAGTTGCGCTATATGTGATGGTATAAGTTCCGGTCATGTTCAAATTCGGATTGGTCGAACTATAATCAGAAGTAACACTCACGGTTCCATCTTCATCATCAGTGGCAGTAGCACCCGGGTCAGCCCAGCTTGCTGTGTTCAATGAAAGTTCTAGGGACGCATCACCTGCAAGACTGATAGAAGGTGGGGTTGTGTCGTCTTTTGAACAAGAATTTAGAAATACTACGCTAAAAGACATAGCGACGACAGAAAGTGAAAGGATAATTTTTCTCATTGGGTATGGTTTTTGGTTTTTTAGGGATCTTAAATTTATTTTGCGAAATTAATAAAATAATGCAACAAAATCGTACAAATAAAGTAATATCTTTGCACAACCAAACAATCCAATCTATTTAGAAAATGAAAAAAGTATTATCACTTCTTTTAGTTGCCGGTATGGCTTCTATTGTGGCTTGCGGACCTAGCGCAGAAGAAAAGGCTGCTGCTGAAAAAGCAATTCAAGACTCTATTGCCAATGTTGAACAAATGCGTGCAGACTCAATTGCTGCTGTTGAAATGGCTGCCCAGGAAGCAGCAGCAGCTGCACAAAAGATGGTAGCAGATTCAATCGCAGCAGCAGAAGCAGCAGCTGCAAGTAAGAAAGGCACTAAGCCAAAGCCTAAGAGCAAGGAAGAAAAGAAAATTGAAGAGACTAAGAAGGTCACTTCAGGAAGAGGCTAAACAAAATTCGAAAGAAAAGGGGAAATCATCAGATTATCCCCTTTTTTTGTTGTTTAAATGAAGATCTTTGGCCCATTGGGCTTATGAGCAATTTATTGTTAATATTTTTCGTTTAAAGACTTGTTAATCCACTATTAGTGACTACTTTTGCGCCCACTAAAACAAACCTATCAACAAAATGAAAAAAGTATTCTCTACCTTATTAGTAGCTTCTATGTTTGCTATCGTTGCTTGCGGACCAAGCGCTGAACAAAAAGCTGCTGCTGAAAAAGCAACTCAAGATTCTATCGCTGCTGCTGAGCAGGCGCAACAAGCTGCTGCAGAGCAAGCTGTTATGCAAGATTCAGTAATGAACGCTATGGAAGCTACTGCTGACACAGCTATGGCTAAGTAATTTGCCATAAAAAATGCAAAAAAAAAGGAGTTCGAATAGAGCTCCTTTTTTTTATGCCTGTTTTTTGGGGTTTTGAATGGCTCCCGGCTCAGCTTTTCCACAGCCGGTACAATCGCCGGTTGCTTTATGCTTTATCCGGCCAAAAATTTTCCTACCGATGAAAAGCAGCGCTACCGCAAAAAGTAAAATGACCGTTAACAATTGGATGTCCATATCACAGGAATTGTATTACAAAGATACGGCCTATTTTAAATAAGTTTGCACATAATTTCTTCCCATTTATGTTGTATGACAGATCCGCTTATTCGGATGATCAATTAAAATCTATTTATACGGAACTCATTAAGCCACGTCTTATTGAGGAGAAAATGTTGGTATTGCTCAGACAAGGCAAAATCGCCAAATGGTTTTCAGGTATAGGCCAAGAAGCAATCTCCGTTGCTTGTGGCTTAGCGCTCAAACCCGAAGAGTATATCCTTCCTATGCACAGAAACCTGGGAGTATTTACTACCAGAAAAATTCCGTTGAACCGATTGTTTTCGCAGTGGCAAGGCAAAGATGGAGGTTTTACCAGAGGAAGAGATCGCTCTTTTCATTTCGGTACACAGGAGTTTAAAATCATTGGAATGATTTCGCACCTCGGTCCTCAAATGGGTGTGGCAGACGGTATAGCACTTGGACACTTGTTAAAAAAAGAGCAAGCCGTAACCGCTGTTTTCACCGGCGACGGCGGCGCGAGTGAGGGCGACTTTCATGAAAGTATTAATGTAGCTGCTGTCTGGGATTTGCCGGTTATTTTCATTGTAGAGAATAATGGCTACGGATTATCTACGCCTTCAAGAGAGCAATTCAGAATGAAGCAATTCATAGACAAAGGAATTGGATATGGAATAGATGCCGTGCAAGTTGATGGGAATAACATCCTCGAAACACTTTCTGCCTTTCAGGAAATAGCCCAAAGCATCAGAGAGAAACCCAGGCCGGTATTGCTCGAATGCATGACCTTCAGGATGCGTGGACACGAAGAAGCTTCAGGGACAAAATACGTACCACCTGCATTGATGGAAGAATGGGCTAAAAAGGATCCGATCAATAATTTTGAAAATTTTTTACTTAAAGAGAAAGTATTATCGGAGGCTGATATTGTTTTGATACGTAAGAACATAAAGCAGGACATCGAAAAAAATCTTGAAATTAGTTTTGCGGAAGAGAAACCACTGGCTGTTACGGACACTGAACTTAATGACGTGTTCAAAGAACGCGAATTGGGATTCACGATGCCGTCAGGACCACAAAGTGAGATGCGATTCCTGGATGCTATTACTCAGGCTATGAGGCAAGGCATGCAAAAGTATCCTGAGCTTGTAATCATGGGACAGGACATTGCTGAATATGGTGGGGTGTTTAAAGCCACGGCAGGCTTTGTAGAAGAGTTTGGAAAATCAAGGATAAGGAATACACCTATTTGTGAATCAGCGATCATTGGAGCAGGTTTAGGGCTGTCCATTCAAGGAATGAAATCAATTGTTGAAATGCAGTTTGCCGATTTCGTTACATGTGGTTTTAATCAGATCATTAACAATCTTGCCAAGACACATTATCGTTGGGGACAGAATGTGGATGTCGTCGTTCGAATGCCTACAGGCGCCGGAGTTGCTGCCGGTCCCTTTCATTCACAGTCGAACGAGGCATGGTTCACACATACTCCCGGTTTGAAAGTTGTTTATCCTGCTTTTCCGGATGATGCCAAAGGACTTTTACTGTCGGCCATAGAAGACCCGAACCCGGTGATGTATTTTGAGCATAAAGGTTTGTACAGGACAATCACAGGTTCTGTACCTGATGCTTATTTTTCCCTGGAGTTTGGTAAAGCAAGGCTTGTTCAGGAAGGTACAGATGTTAGCATTATTGCCTATGGACTTGCTGTACATTGGGCTATGGATTATTTGAAACTCCATCCTGAAATTTCTGCCGACTTGCTCGATCTTCGTACCTTGATTCCATGGGATAAAGAAGCCGTGGTTAAATCATTAAGCAAGACAGGTCGCGTATTGATTTTTCATGAAGACACTATGGTTGGTGGTTTCGGTGCGGAGATTGCAGCTTATATTGCAGAGAATTGTTTTGATGCACTCGATGCTCCGATTATTCGTTGTGCAAGCCTTGAAACGCCAATTCCAATGAATGTGGCTCTGGAAGAAAATTTCCTTGCCAAATCACGTTTGGCGGATGCAATGGATAGAATACTGGCTTATTGAAAAACCTACCTCGCTAAAAAAGAAAATTATTAGTTGCCGCTCGCAGGTACATCCTTCTTTTCAGTCGGGCGTCCGGCAGATTCGAGATGTCTGGTTCGCTGAGCTTTTTCAGGTTCTAATAATTCTAACAATTGTCCGACAGCTTTTTTATTGGCAGGCAGATTTATGGAATTATAGACAGACCGTTTTTCTCTGGTCGTAAGATGCCAGCTTAGAGATATGTCCTGCTCCTTCGTCGGAAGTTCGAAAATCACAAAGTCGAAAGGAGCTGTAAACCATGATTTGGCATATTCATAGGATTCATCCTGGTTATAATCCTGAATGGTGAGAAGGTTACCATAAATATTTCCTAAAGGAGTAATGAAGTTTTCTAAAAATGACATCCTCGGTTTTTCTTCAACAGGCCTTGATTTATGAGAATCTCGAATGTCAACGAAAATTACACCACTTGTATTTTCTTCGATCCATTGCCTGAATATGTAGAGGAATTTTAAAGATGTTTTTAGTCCGGTATTATCACGGATACCGGCATCCATTACATTTATCATCGGCTGACTGGGAAGTGTGACCGCAGGTAGAATATATGGGAATGTGGCATTCATTCTTAACACAGACGTAAATTTGATATTGTCAGCATCCTGATCCCTGAAAATTTTTCTGAATTCAATTTCGTCGATCGTCCAGTCAAACTTAAAGGAACTATCACGAACATGACTCGCCAAATATCCCACCGGTTGAGGTGATATCATCAGCCGTCTTCCATCATTAACAACGGTAGGAGAGAAGATCATCATCGGTATGAGCGCATTCGCTTCCGGATCACGATAGGCTGATAATCTTTTCGACAGAACAGAGCCTGTATTTTCATTCAACTGCTTTTCAAAAGCATAAGCTCTGTCTTTGTTATGAGAAGTATTACCATCCTTAAATTTCTGAATATTAAAAAACAAGTCACTCACGGTAACAGAAAATGCAACCGGATTAAGAAGATCTTTGCCAATATTATTTATCCCTTTATCAGAATTGATGGATTTCAATAATCCCAATCTTTGTTGCAGAAAAAGTTCTCTATAGTATGCTGCGCCAATCATACCTCCGGATGCTCCTGATATCAGCTGAGTAGATTTCGAAAATCTGTTGTCACTCAAGCTATCTGCTACCTGCATAATTCTGAATGCCCAGATGGATGCCCGCAATCCACCACCCGAACAATTAACAAAAACCATTTTAGGTTTGCCGGCCTCTCCATAGAATTTTTCTTTCCATCGGTTCAAGATTCGAATGGTGCTGTCATAATCTGCTTTTACCAAATGCGGATCATCGAGTCCCTGAAAGCGGGCTATGCTATAGGTTGCAGGTGTGGATTCATAATTCATTCCGTATGCCTTGTTCTCAGAATAGAACACTCCATACTTAGAAATAAAGTTTATCAGTAGAAAGGCTCCAATCAAAACGGATGTAGCCCATGCTTTCAGCCAGAAGCGAAATGCGCTGCTAAGCATGATAAACATGGAGAAAATCAGAATGACGGATGAACCTGCAGGGAGTTTAAAAATGCTGTAATCCTTAAACAAGCCCATCACTATAAATGAAACAAAAACTATAATTTCAATGATCGCTGCATTAAGGTGATTTTGACGAAAAACAGATTCAACCATTTCCCGGGTATAGTGTTCTGTTTGTCTTACCAGTTTAACTTTTGAAAAGGAACTAAGGTAGGTATCTACTCTCCATGCCTTATCCTGACTTCTTCTTCTTGCAAAGAATCCTGTTCGCTTTTTTTTAGGAGCTTTTTTCTCCGTAAGATGTCGGGCAATCGGAGCGTTAGGGTCTGAATCAGAAGTTTCAACACCAAACATATGAACGATATCCTTATTGGTACGGAAAAAATAGGTCAGTGTAAACAGAATAATAAGTGTGAAGCCCGATAAAAAACCCATCACCTGAGTGAAAACTGTCCAAATACTTCGGTACTCATTATTCAACTGAAATGAAATAAGGAAGTATAAATAAGTGAGAACGAATATCACCGGCACAATGAAATTATTCATTGTGTATTTCAGGAATGGTTTAGACAGCGTAGCAATAAATGGAAATCGGAATCCATTGACAATATAACTGGAAATATTATAGACCATCACAAAGCTTCCTGTCGTGAAGCCCATAATGAAAAAAGATGTAAAGCCAACCGTCCCCATGTATTCCGGATCAAGGAAGAGGTAGGGGATGCCAAATGTCTTCGAAAAATTATTCGTGACCCATCCGAAAAGAAAGAGCCAATAGAAGAGCAAGATTTGATTCTTCTTGATAAGAACAATTACCAGCTGAATCGGGAAGGAATAAAAAAAACGGGTATAAGCCTTACTTTTAAACATAGCCTAACTCAATGATAATTTTGCAGAATAATTTTTTGCCGGCATAGGCACAATCTATACTAATACGAATTTTTCTCCCTAAAGTTGTGGAGCTTTATTTGATCTTTTCATTCACAATCTCAATAATAGCAGCTTCCATTTTAATACTTTCAGCCATTATTTTTTCTCCCTTCTTCATCACTTCATCAATGTACTCCTTATCATTCAAGCCTGATGCATTGATTTTAACATTTAAAAAGGCTCCAATTACAGCAGAACGGGCACATAAGGCACCAACACCTGCATCAGATACAGAATTTGGATTTCCATCAACGGCCATAGCTTTAATAATTTCGAAGGAAGCAAAGGCTGCATTCATAACTTTTAAAGGAACATTTATTGCATTTTTAGTGGCCTCTTGTATTGCCCGGTTTCTGGCTGCTTTCTCTTCCTCGGATCCTTTAGGTAATCCAAATGCATCCATGATTCCATTGAAGGCAAGGGTATCTTCATCCACCAAGGCAACTAATTCAGCTTTCAATTTCTGACCTTTCTCAGCCCATACAGAAAATTCTTCCCAGCGTTCGTCCCATCCTTTTTTATGTGAGGATAGATTTGCCACCATCGTTGCCAGGGATACGCCCAGAGCGCCGAGATAGGCAGCGATACTGCCACCACCGGGTGCAGGTGATTCTGATGCAGTCTCATCAGCAAAGGCTTTCAGGCTCATATTCACCAAACGGGAGTTGGAAGAATTTTGAAGCAGGTATTCGATTACACGCTCCTCTGGTTTAAAAGGCCCCAATTCATCCAGCCCCATGGACTTGACTGCTATTCGTATCAACTCCGCTTCAGATACTCCTGAAGACCGATTTTGTTTTTCAAGAAAATATTTGCCGGCATCTGTCAATGCTTTGAGCGGCATCAATCCAACTAATTCCGATCCTGTGACACGCATTCCTCTTTTGTGCGCACTGTTCACACATTCATCAAATGCAATATGAACGGGAGTGATCGATATATTTGTCAGGTTCATGCTTACTTGTGCAACTCCGTACTCCTCTATAAACCATCCTATAGCCTTTACCGATTTGCATGTACCCGGTTGAATAATCTCTTCGCCTTTTTCATTCTTTACTTTGCGACCATTCTCACGCACATCAAAGGCAACCGAGTTTGCTCTTCGAACAGAGGTCGTGTTTAGATTTACATTGTATGCAACCAGAAAGTCGCGTGCACCAATAACAGTCGCTCCCGCTTTGGGGGAGAATACATCTGGCCCAAAGTCTGGTTTCCATTCCGGCTCTTTGATCTTTTTGAAAAAACCTTCATACTCACCGGCACGAATTACCGAAAGATTTTTCCTCTTCGGATCTTTTTGAGCTGCCTCATACAGATATACCGGTATACTCAATTCCTTACCGACTCTTTCTGCCAATTTATGCGCATAAGGAATTGTTTCTTCCATGCTGATGCCACTTATGGGGATGAGTGGACACACATCAGTTGCACCCATTCTGGGATGTTCTCCAGAATGCTTGCTCATGTCGATAATCTCTGAGGCCTTCTTAATACCACGGAAAGCTGCTTCAATCACTGCGCCCGGTTCTCCAACCAATGTAACCACCGTTCTGTTTGTCGCTTTTCCCGGATCAACATTGAGTAATTTAATTCCATCGACACTTTCTATCGCATCTGTAATTTGTCGGATGATGTTTAAGTCTCTTCCTTCACTAAAATTTGGTACACACTCTATCAGTTGTTTCATACTTCTGGATTGTCTTAGCTTTTTGTCTTACATTAGTTAATCTCAAGGCATCAACCTTAGCCTTGCTTTCCTGAACCGGAATTCTCTTTTTGTTTCTTTTCCTTGATTCGTTCCTTCAATTACTGCAAAAAGTACCTCAGGGGATTCGAGTTTATAACGAATGATCTGAGGGAAGTCGTGCTCTTTGTTTTCACTCACAAAATAATTTTCTCCAACCTCAATCATCTTGAATAAAACCGGTTGGTTATCATTTTGTCCGGAAACAGTCGGCACATAATAAATCTCACCATCAATCTGTATAATCTGCAGCATTTCTTTGAAAATAGTATCCTGGCCCTTAAGCCCAAAACCAATTCCCTGAAACAAGGAGTCGTTTGTCTTGGTCCAGTATTCTGCTATCATCTGGCCTTTCATTTCATTGGACCAATTTCCAAGCAACCATTCGAAGGGCTTTAGTGCTGAAGCTTCAGTTGATTTCTCCACCTTTTCCGGTGATTCCGCAGCATTGTTTTGCTTTGTCTTTCCTGTACAGGAAGCCATTAGTAGGATTCCATACACTAATCCTGAAAACAATAATGAGTTTTTCATAATTCGCATGTCTATTGGCAAATGCTAATTTCTTTTGTGTTAAAATTTATTGCATCACTCCTTTAAGAAACACTTTTTTTACGAGGTTGCTTCCAAAGGAATAAGGAAGAAAGGCATAGGAAGAAATTTCCGGAGTGATAAATAGATTCGCTATTTTACCTCTGCAAATACTTCCCACTACGTTTTCCAGTTCCATGGCATATGCAGAATTACTTGTTGCAGCAATGATGACTTCCGCAGGTGTCATTTTATAAAGTATGCATGCCAGGGAGACCATTTGATTCATGTTTCCGCTAGGACAACTGCCCGGATTAAAATCTGTTGACAGCGCCACAGAACATCCTGAGTCAATCATTTTACGTGCAGGTGGATTTTGCAAGCCAAGGAATAACTGTGCACCGGGTAATAGTACAGGCATTGTTTCTGAGTTTCTAAGTTCTAGAATATCTTCGTCTGATGCAAATTCCAAATGATCCACACTGATGGCACCCGATTTTATTCCCGCAGCTATTCCGCCTGAATGACTTAACTGTTCGGCATGAACCTTTGCTGTCATTCCGTAATTTTTTGCAGCTTCCATCAGTTCCAGCGTATCATCAGAGCTGAAATAATTTTTCTCGCAAAAAATATCGCAAAATTCCGCCAGCCCTTCCTGCTGAATGACCGGCATCACCTCCTTGATCAGTAATTGCAAATAGTCTTTTTTCCGGCCTTTGAATTCTTCAGGGATAGCATGAGCACCAAGAAATGTAGCTTTTATGATCAGTGGAGATTCTTTTTTTAAGCGCTTGATAACGCGTAACATTTTCAACTCACTCTCGACGGATAAGCCATAGCCACTTTTAATTTCAACCGCACCTGTTCCCAGACTTTTCATTTCATTCAGTCTCCTGCTTGCACTTGCAACTAAATCATCTTCGGAAGAATCTTTCAAGGCTTTTGCAGAATTAAGAATTCCACCTCCACGAAGTGCAATCTCTTCATAGCTTAATCCTTTTATCCGGTTTTCAAATTCAAGCTCCCGGTTCCCTGCAAAGACAATATGCGTATGTGCGTCGACCCAGGATGGGAAAACGTGACCATTCTCGGCATCATGCATTATAAGTGATGGATCCTTTTCCTTGATACTTTTAATCAGCTCAGGATTACTTTTGCCGAAATCGGATATTTTTCCATCAACGATATAAAGGAAGGCATCATTAACACAGACCAAATTTGCCATCTCCTTTCCAAGGTATCGTGATTTTGGACTTTGTTCGGTGTGAACCAGTGTATTGATATTGTAAATGAGAGTGCTCAAGGAAATTGTGATAAATTCGCGTTGAAATTAACAATTAAACTATTAACTCCTCCAACACATATTACGATGTTATCATCCTCGGTGCAGGCCCGGCCGGGACTGCCTGCGCGCTCGCATTTCAAAAAAACAACTTAAAGGTTGCGCTCGTCGATAAAGCCGATTTTCCGAGGGATAAGGTCTGTGGGGATGCCATAGGAGGACGGGTTAAACATGTTCTAAATCAAATCGATCCTGCATATTTGAATCGTTTGTCTGCCTTTCCTCATACAAATATCTCAACTTCATGGAGTTTACATGCACCTAATGGTAAATCGGTTGAGCTTCATTTTGTTAATCCAGGATATGTATCAAAAAGAATAGATTTTGATAAGTTCCTCCTGGATTTGGTTAAAGAAAAAGCGGAGATTGATGTGCTGAGTAATTTTAAAGTTGAAAGTATTACTGAGAGAGCTGAATTAAAGGTTTTAAAAAATGACAGGTATGAAGAATTAAGTGCCAGATTACTTATAGCTTGCGATGGAGCACATTCTATCGTGGCAAAAAAATTGTCTTACTTCAAAGTTGACTTGAAGAATTATTCCGGAGCTGTTCGTGCATACTATAAGAATGTCGCCGGGGTTCAAAATTCACAGTGCCTGGAGATTCATTTGCTTAAGGATTTTCTTCCCGGCTACTTTTGGATATTCCCTTTGAATGATAATACCTGTAATGTTGGCTTCGGAATGCTTTCAGATGATATCCGCAAAAGGAGAATTGATCTCAAGTTAAGTCTGAAAGATATCATACGTAACTCACCAAGCCTGGCATCACGTTTCCGACATGCTGAAGCTATTAGTCCCCTTGAAGGCTTCGGACTTCCATTAGGTGGAATAGAGAGAAGCATTTCCGGCGAAGGCTATATGCTGTGTGGTGATGCGGCATCTTTAATTGATCCATTAAATGGTGAAGGAATCGGGAATGCCATGTGGAGCGGTTACCTGGCTGCCAGGCAGGCAGAAAGGTGCTTCAATCAAAATAATTTCTCCGGAATTTTTATGTCAGCTTATGACAAGTCGGTTTATTCTAAACTTGGGAAAGAACTTAAATTAAAATTATGCATGCAAAAAGCTTTTAACCGAACCTGGCTAATCAATATGCTCGTCAATCTGGCTATTGCCTTTCCGGGATTGAAAAATTGGTTTGGAAAAAGACTTTGATAATAACACATTGACTACATTTTTGATTAACAAAAGTTCGTTGAATACTCCATCGAAAAAGCATCGCCTTCAATTGCTTTTAACTAACTTTACAGACTATGTCGGCTAACACTTTTGGGACTATTTTTCAACTAACCAGTTTTGGAGAATCGCATGGCGCGGCCATTGGAGGCGTGATTGATGGTTGTCCTGCCGGTTTATTGATTGATCTGGATCTGATCAGAAATGATCTGGCAAGACGAAAGCCCGGACAATCATTTATAAGTTCTGAAAGGAGAGAGGACGAAGAGTTTGAAATATTATCCGGCTACAAAGACAACAAAACTCTTGGAAGCCCGCTTGCATTCATCATTCGTAACAAAGACAGTCAATCATCCGATTATGATTCATTAAAAAAAGCTTACAGGCCATCACACGCTGATTTTACATACCAGGAAAAGTATGGAATTCGCGATTATCGTGGTGGCGGGAGATCATCGGCCAGAGAAACTGCTGTAAGGGTATTTGCAGGTTCTGTAGCGAAGCAACTGCTTTCCGGTATTCAAATAAAAATATTTGCCTTTGTATCGCAAATAGGGGCAATTTCTTCCGGTTTGGCATATGAAGATATTGACATCAACAGAATAGAATCGAACGTGGTACGTTGTCCTGATGAGAGGATTGCCCGCGAAATGATTTCACTGCTTGAAAAGCTGAAAGCAGCCGGTGACACGACCGGCGGCGTAATTACCTGTGTAATTCAAAATGTTCCTGTTGGTTTAGGAGAACCTGTCTATTCAAAGTTGCAGGCTGACTTAGCTTCTGCATGCATGGGTATCAATGCTGCACACGGTTTCGAATATGGAAGTGGTTTTGCCGGTGCTGCAATGAAAGGTTCTGAACATAATGATCCGTTTATTTCGGATGCCGAGGGAAAAATTCGTACCACCTCAAATAATTCAGGTGGAATTCAAGGCGGAATATCAAATGGAATGGATATTTATTTTCGGGTAGCTTTCAAGCCTGTCTCAACGATTAAAATGGAGCAATCAACTATAGACAGCTCCGGAAACACTGTTAGTATCAACCCCGGTGGTCGTCATGATCCTTGCGTAGTTCCTCGCGCAGTGCCTATTGTTGAAGCAATGGCAGCGCTGGTGATTGCTGATCATTATTTACGTAACAAAACAAGTAAAATCTAATTACAATCAATATTACTCATTTAGCAATACCATGAAAAAAATTCTTAAGTGGACAGGCATATCATTTCTTCTTCTCTTTATTCTGCTGCTTGCAGCTCCTTTTATTTTCAAAGATAAAATTGTCAGCAAAGTAAAGGAAGAAGCAAACAAAAGCCTGAATGCCAAACTTGACTTTGGGAAATTCGATCTTTCTTTAATAAGAAGTTTCCCAAATTTCTCATTGAGCATCGAGAACCTGAGTATCATCAATCTTGAACCATTCTCAGGAGATACATTGATTTACTCAAAAAAGTTAAATCTCACGGTTGACTTGATGAGTGTAATTAAGGGTGATGAAATAAGTATTCGTTCTGTGGAACTCATTGAGCCGGTAATGAATTTTCTTGTAAAAAAGGATGGGAGAACAAACTGGGATATTGCAAAATCAGAACCGGGAGCAGAATCTGCTGCTTCGGAATCATCCTTTAAAGCTAAGCTAAAACGATATTCCGTGGAGAATGGAAGAATTATTTACCATGATGAGTCTTTGGATTTTTATTTAGCTATGAATGGAGTTGATCACAGCGGCAAAGGCGATTTTACTCAGGATTTATTTGAGTTGAATACTCAAACTGAAGTGAAATCAACCAACATGACGTATGAAAAAATACCATATATCAGCTCTGCGAAGGCAAGCATAGAAGCAAAGCTCAATATGGACATGAAAAATTTCAAATTCACATTCCTGGAAAACAAGATTAATCTGAACGCCCTTGAACTCGGTTTGAATGGTTGGGTTGCCATGCCTGATACGAATATAGATATGGAGTTGGACTTCTCAGCTGCGAAGTCAGATTTCAAGAATTTTATCTCTATGATCCCTACACTCTACAGCAAGGACTTTGAGAGTTTAAAATCTTCCGGAACTATGGCGCTTTCCGGATTTATCAAAGGTCGTTATAATGCCTTATCAATGCCTGGTTTTGGACTGACATTAAAAATTGATAATGGAATGTTTCAATATCCTTCATTACCATCTTCCGTGAACAATGTGTTTGTAGATCTGAATATACTTAACCCGGACGGTGTTCCTGATCATACGGTTATCGACCTTAAAAAAATGCACGTTGAAATGGCCGGAGCTCCATTTGATGCTAAACTATTACTAAAAACTCCTGTAAGTGATCCTGATCTGGATGCTTTTGTGAAAGGAACAATTGACTTGACTGCGGTGCAAAAATTTGTCCCCTTGGATGCGGGTACAAAATTAACGGGTATAATCACTGCTGACCTGAGTGCAAAAGGAAGGATGTCGGCTATTGAAAAACAAAACTTTGATCAGTTCAGTGCTTCCGGCGGGCTTGTTGTGAAAGGTCTTGAGTACTCTTCTTCTGAAATGAAATCTCCATTTTCCATGAGTATATTGGATTTAACATTTAATCCAAAAAATGTTAACCTGAATGCATTTCAGGCCAAATCCGGTAAGAGCGATTTTAAGGCCACAGGAACAATGGAGAATTTTATAGCTTATGCGTTGAAAGGTGAGACTATTAAAGGAAAGGTATCTCTCGAATCATCCAAGATCGATATGAATGACTGGATGTCGGACAGTCCTTCTTCTACTTCATCGACTGATACGGCAAGTATGACTGTTCTTGACATTCCTGCCAATATCGAATTTATTTTTAACACATCAATAGGTACATTAATCTATGATGATATGAATATTTTTAATGTAAAAGGAAGTGTCCAGATAAAAGATAAAGAGATTATCATGCAAAATCTGACTATGCAGTTATTGGATGGAAGTATGAACATCACAGGTAAATACTCGAGTGCTAATTTAGATAAACCACTGTTTGCATTGGACCTTGCAATTCGTGATTTTGATATTACCAAAACCGTGAACACATTACCTACAGTTGGGAAATTGGCCCCTCTTGCAAAATCTTGTACAGGAAAATATTCTGTCGTCATGCAGGTGAATGGAGATCTCGATAAGACTATGAGTCCTGTGCTTAGTACACTAAACGGAGGAGGGAAATTAAATACTTCAACAATCACCATCCAGAATTTTCCGGCATTCTCAAAAGTTGCGGATGTACTGAAAATGCCTTCCTGGAAATCATTGAACATTCCGACAGTCAATCCTTCTTTTAAAATTGTCAATGGCCGTGTCTATGTAGATCCAACCGAACTTAAAATTAATGGAATGAAAGGAACGGTAGCCGGCAGTAATGGATTTGATCAGAGCATCGATTACACAATGGCTATGGAAATACCCAGAGCTATGTTTGGTGGTGCAGCAAATTCAGTCTTAAACAACCTCGTATCGCAAGCCAATTCAAAAGGGGCTAATGTGAGTTTAGGAGATGTGGTACCTGTGAATTTATTAATTGGAGGTACGGTTACAGATCCAAAAGTTTCTACGGATTTGGCAAAACAAGGTGCTAACGTAATGGCAGACCTGAAAGCTAAAGCCAAAGAAGAGTTCGACAAGAAAAAAGAAGAGCTGGAAGCTAAGGCAAGGGAAGAAGCCGATAGATTAAAATCAGAAGCGGCGTCTAAAATTGAAGCTGAAAAAGCAAAAGTATCTGCCGAAGCGGAAAGAATTAAAAAGGAAGCAGAGGCAAAAGCCAAAGCCAAAGCCGATAGTCTGAAGAAGGCTGCTGAAGAGGAGGCAAAAAAGCAAGCAAAGGATTTATTGAAGAAGAATAATCCTTTTAAAAAATAACACAGGTAAAATAAAGTTCAGGCGTGTCAGTTAATTCAAATTTTGTTCGGTTAATTCTTGTTTTTATTTGCGTGATTATTTCTGTGCAATCTTATGCTCAGGAAATTTCCTGTGAAAAATCATCAAACAAGAAAGCAATGAAATTATATGAGGATGCTGCCTCTTTATATAAATCCAGGAAATATGAAGAGGCACGTCAAACAATTTCCAAGGCAATCGATGAAGATCCGGAATTTGCCCTGGCATATTATCTTCAGGGAACGATAGCACTTAAAAAGAAGGATGATAAAACTTTCGAGCAAAGTTTTTTAAAGGTACTGGAACTGTGCCCTGAACTTGATCCCGATGTGCACTTTCAACTTGGATGGTATAGCTTTGATACAAGAAAGTACAAGGAAGCGGAGAAATACCTTCAAAAGTTTTTAAGTTACGATAAGATCAATGAAGAACATGCCTTAAAAGCAGAATCGATGCTGATAAGATCCGGTTTGTATTCGAATCCTGTTCCATTTGATCCGAAGCCGGTTCTCAATCTTTCAACCCGCGATCCGGAATACCTTCCATATATTTCTCCTGATAATGAACTGGCCTTTTTCACCAGACGCTTTGACATGAAGGATAAGAATATGCTCACACCTCAAAGTGTCGAAAAGTTTATGTTGGCCAGACAGCAGGCCGATGGAACTTACGATCAGGGCTCACCGATGGAGTATCCCTTTAATTTGGGCTCCAGTAACAATGAAGGAGGCGCCAGCATCACAATCGATAACAAGCATTTGTTTTTTACCGTTAATGAAAAAGGGAATTTCGATATTTGTTATTCTGATTTCAAGGATGGAAGGTGGGGGGAGATTAAAAACATGGGGCCGAATGTTAATGATCCTATGCAATGGGATTCACAACCTTCTATCTCCTCCGACGGAAACACTTTGTATTTTGCTTCTGCGCGTGACTCAGTTTCGGGAATTGATATTTACTATACTACAAAAGATGAAAGTGGTAATTGGAAAAAAGCAAGGAAACTTGGTCCGGAAATTAATTCGGATGCCAATGAAAAATCACCCTTCCTTCATAGCGATAGCAGAACTCTCTACTTTTCATCTGATGGTTTACCAGGTCTTGGTGGCTATGATATATTCATGTCCAAAATGGATGCAGGCGGTAAATGGGGCAAACCTGTAAACATCGGCTATCCTATAAATACAGAATCTGATGAAGTCGGATTTTTTGTAAGCACTGATGGTAAGACTGGCTATTTTGCTTCAAACAAATTAAACGGTGCTATGGGAGGATATGATATATATTCTTTCAACCTTCATCCTGATGTAAGACCTAATAAAGTGTATTTCCAGAAAGGTGATATCAATGGCAGATCAATTGAAGACACATTGAATACCACCATAGAAATTCGGGATGCCGTTACCAAGAAAGTAACTAAAATTGACGTTGATTCCGTAAGTGGTGAGTTTGCATTTGTAGTCGACTTTAGTCATGATTTAATTTTATCTGTTAAGAAAGATGGATACGCTTTTGAATCGCAGTATATTTCTTCAAAAGATTCAGCCAACGAGAAACCTGTGAGCGAGGATATTAAACTGACAAAACTGGAGGTTGGAGGTCAGTATACAATCAATGATATTTTCTTTTCGACCAATTCTTATGAAATAAATGACACGATTAAATCTGTCTTAGCAGAATTTTCTGATTACCTCAAGATGAGTCCTAAGCTCGACGTGGCAATTCATGGGCATACAGATAATGTAGGAAATCCAACAGATAATGCTCTCTTGTCGGAAAACCGAGCCCGCACTGTATTCAATTTTTTAGTGGATCAGGGCATCAAAAAAGAGCGCTTAAGCTACAAAGGTTATGGAGAAACAAAGCCGATTGCTTCCAATTCTACCGAAGAAGGTAGGGCAAAGAACAGAAGAACAGTTTTTGTAGTCAATTCCAAATGACCGTATTTGCATGAATAATTGCAATTGAATTTTTACCTTGCTGTTCTATACCAATCAAGGAATCCGGTGCTCTCAAGGAAAATTTGCTTTCCCCATCTGCTTTTATTTGCTCTTCTTTTCGCTCTATCGATAGGAGCGAATGCTCAATGCAGTTCCCTGATTTCAACTTTTCCTTATACGGAAGACTTTGAGGCAGGCGCGGGTGGCTGGTTTTCGGGCGGACAAAATAACGACTGGGCCTTAGGCAATCCACAAAAACCAACCATTAATTCTGCGGGCAGCGGATCAGTTTCATGGATTTCCGGTGGCTTAACCACTTCGTTTTATAACTATGGAGAAAGATCCTGGGTCCAAAGTCCGTGTTTTGATTTCAGCAACCTGAATTTTCCTGTACTGAGTTTTAAGATATTCTGGGAACTGGAGAATCAATATGATGGAGGAAATTTACAGTACTCTACAAATGGAGGTAATAGTTGGCAAACATTGGGCAGTTCCAATGAACCTGATAATTGTGTTAACCAAAATTGGTATACTATCAGAAATGTTACTAATCTATCCAACTTTACTTCTCCTAATGCAGGCTGGTCAGGCACAATACAATCAAGTAATGGTTCTTGCAGAGGCGGAAATGGAATTGGTCAATGGAAGGACGCTGTGCACTGTGCGAATGTTTTGAGTGGCATGCCTTCAGTGATTTTTCGAATAACGATGGGCTCAGGCACCACTTGTAATGATTATGATGGACTTGCGTTTGACAACTTTAGCATCTACGAAATGAGTCCTCTTCCAAATACAATTTCCTACACTTGTTTAGGTTTAAATCAGATTCAGTTTAATGATGACAATCCGGATTGCCATGATTACTGGCTATGGAACTTTGGGGATACTTCTTCTGCTTCAAATACCGGCACTGATATGAGGCCTGTTCACAGCTTTCATTCGGCAGGAATATATACCATCACCTTAGATGCAGGCAGTGTTTGCATTCCTTCTTCACAAGCAACAACAACTATTGAAATATTGACTGTCGATACAGAGGTAATTCCCGTAACATGTAATGCAGGGTCAGACGGTGCCATAAATTTGTCAATTATCAATCCGCCTACAGGAATTTCTTATGAATGGAATACGATCCCGACTCAATTTACTCCTTCAATTGATCTATTAAGGGCCGGAAATTATTCTGTGTTGATTTCAAGCCCGGGCACTTGCGCGCAGCAAATTGATGTACAGGTGGGATATGGTCCGGATGCTTTTCCATCAGTATCTCTTGGTGAGGATACAGTAATTTGTCCGGGTATTCCCTTAACAATTTCTGCCGGGAAGTACGCTTCTTATAGCTGGCAGGATGGATCTACAGACTCTGCATTTGTAGCTTATGATGGAGGCCTCATAGCTGTTCTAATCAGTAATTCAATGGGCTGTGAAGCTACTGATACATTAAATGTTGAGGAAGATTGCCTGGGTGATATTCTCTTCCCAAATGCTTTCAGTCCTAACGATGATGGAATGAATGATTACTTTCTGGGAACAGGAAATCTTGTTACTGATTTCGAGATGAACATTTATAATCGTTGGGGTCAGTTAATTTTTTCTTCTGATCATTTAGCTCAAGGTTGGGATGGAAAGATAAATGGGACTCCTCAGGAAATTGGTATTTATACTTACAAGACGAAGTACTCAATTCGCTCCGGTGAAATCAAAGAAAAGCTCGGGAAAATTTCTTTAATTCGTTAAAGCGGAAGATGGACATGAAATTTTTAAAATACTTTTTATCCTGCTTTCTACTTTTTCTCGGCAGTTATTCGCATGCCGTGGAACCGGATACATCCCTAAATCAAACCGGTGATTCACTTTCAACTGATCAATCTCCAAAGCTTGGTTTTTTTCGCAATTCCCCTGAGCCTGACAAAACCAGGATTGGTATTCTGACCGGAACTGTTCTTGGATTATATCCGATCAGTATGTACTGGTTATACACACAATGGTATCGGGACTATCCTCAAAGTAGTTTTCACTTTTTCAATGATAATAATGAATGGGAAAAAATGGACAAGTATGGTCATTTGTGGGATGCATATTCCATTGCTAAACCACTGAGTCATTCATTTCGCTGGGCAGGGCTTGATAACAAGCGATCAACACTTTATGCGAGTGGAATTTCATTTCTTTACCAGACGACCGTAGAAGTTTTTGACGGGTTTTCTTCTGAATGGGGATTTTCCGGCGGAGATGTTGTGGCCAACACCCTTGGAGTTGCGACTTTCGCCTTACAACAATTAACCTGGGAAGAACAAAGAATTGTCTTGAAATATTCTTTCCATCAGACAAAATATGCCAAATACCGACCGGATCAATTGGGTAGTTCTTTGCCAGAAAACATTCTTAAGGATTATAATGGACTAACCTATTGGTTAAATGTAAATCCACATTCATGGATGAATGAAGAAAGTCGCTTTCCAAAATGGCTAAGCATTGGTTTCGGTTTTGGTGCAGAAGGAATGACAGGAGGTACAGAAAATCCCAAACAAGTAGACGGTAAAGACATCCCGGCTTTTGAAAGGTATACTCAATACTATCTTAGTGTTGATCTCGATTTTTCGAGAGTTAAATTTAAGTCAGAATTCCTGAACTCATTTTTTAAGATAATCAACATCATTCATTTGCCTGCGCCTGCCATTGAATTGAGTAAAGGGCGAAAACCTGCATGGCACTTACTTTACTTTTAATAAGTTGCCATTCCGGTATCAATTTGCTTGGCATAAGCAAGAATTCCACCCTTTAAATTATACAGGTTGCTGAGACCGTGGCGCTTCTCAAGTTCAGCAATAACAACTCCGCTGCGGCCACCGGATTTACAATGAATTATAACAGGTTTATCCCTTGAAATCTTTTCAACCGAATCAAAGATCGATCCCATTGGAATTAATTCTCCATTGAGATTACAAATTTCATATTCAAATTCTTCACGGACGTCGATTAACTGGAAGTCCTCCTGATTATCTAATTTTGTTTTGAATTCTTCTACTGTTATTTCTTTCATAGTATTAGTTTGATTTAATCCCTGTAAGATAATCATTTTGCTTCAACCGGAATAAGAAATTCAGTTCTTTACAAATCGCTTGTTCCTCAATCGGTTTTCTGAATCAATACTTAGAAAATAGTTGCCCTTAGCGAGTGTGGAAACATTCAGTTCGCAATAATTTATTCCTGGATGCGCTTTATACTCCAAGATACACTTACCATTTATATCGTAGATTTTGACGAGCTCTGTTCCGTTAAAATTATCATCAACCTGAATGAACAAAACATCAGAAATCAATTTTATGCTGATGTTTCCAGGTGAATTACTCTGTACCTGATCTATTCCGACCTGGAAGCTGCATTATGTAACCCGGCCCAGAACATTGTTTTGAGTTGTAAATGTAATAGCACTGTCAAGGAGAGAGAATGCCGGGTTTAATGTGTAAGATGTGTTTGCCTCAGTTGCCGAATATCCGGAATTAAAACCACTAAGATTGGATGTCGCTGTACAACGGGTTCCATCGGCAAGGAGCCGGCAGTGGAACAGATTTAAATTTGTCGTTAATGTTGAAGGAGCCATACCGGTGATGATCAGACTTCCGGAAGGTTCATAGCTGATTGAACTTGGAATCTCTGTAAACCCGCTACTTCCCTGGCTCCATAAATAGTTTCCGGCGCTATCTAATTTAGCGATTTCAAAGCCGCCACCGGAAGGACTTCCAACAAATGAAAGCTCGTCAACCAAAGGATTGAAAGCAATATCATAAGATTGGACAAACGACATAAAGGTAGATAGATAGGCTATGCTCCAAACAATGGATCCGCTTGGGTCCAATTTCATGGCAAAGAACCGACTATCGTTTGCAGTTCCTCCCAGATATATTTTATCTGAAGCAGGAGAATAATATAATTTTGTTGCTGCGATTCCAACCGTGCTGATATAGTGTTGTGCTGAAATGTAATTTCCTGAATTATCTGTAATCAAAAGAATGATCTGGTCAAGCAGAGCCGATCCACCCGCGCCCGTACATGCTATAGCGATGTTTCCATTTGCCAATTGAACAGGACTGACAGAATGAAAGAATGGGCTAGGGCTAATAGCTGAGCTATATGATCTTGTCCAATTTGTATTGCCGGCATTATCTAAACATACCAACACTACACCGTCGTTTGTTGAAGAGCACAGGAGAAAATCTCCTGATGATAATTCCATAAGAACAGAACCCTGGTGATATGGAATTCCATCCATTGAAAAGGAACGACTGCTTAATACAGTCCTACTTGTATCTAAAATCATGAAAGTGTGAATCTGAGGATTGAAACTTGCGTCGTCTGATATCAAGGCTAATTTATTTGTTGTAGTATAAATCATAGTAACAATTCCTTCGTCTCGAGCCGATCCGATCGTTTTAGACCAATGCAAATTGCCGTCAATGTCAGTCTTCACCAAAATAATATCAGTTCCAATGGCGCCAAAGCTAGTGGTGCTTCCTCCGGAGTAAATGTAGTTTCCGGGTGCAATGACGGAACTTTGTATGCTCATTCCATCAGGAGCCTCATAGGTAGAGGTAAAGGTTTTTTGAGCATAAATCATGTGCTGAAACATAATTCCGGTCAAAAAGAGAAGGGCAGATTTGCGTTTCATGATCAGTAAATTTTAATGTTAAAAATATTAATACCGTATTTTTATCCTGATGAAGCATCAAAAAAAGGAAGAGCAGGATATAAATTCTAATTCCAAATTAAACAAAATTTCAATTGGCCGGTAATTCAACTGCTAAAAAAACAGAATTCAGAATTGTATTGATTTTTTGCAGAATATTTACCATTATTGATATATAAATTACATGGAATGGTCGATACAAAAACATGGAGAGAAGGAGCTGATTTCCCCGAAATAGAAATAATTCACTATGCTCCCGCCTTAGCTTCCCTGTTTGAGTCAATTAATGTTGAGTGGTTAAATGAGTATTTCCACGTTACACCTCAAGATCTTGAAATCCTCCGGAATCCACAACGTATTATCAATTCGGGCGGTATTATTTTATTTGCCCGTGTTAATGAAAGTATTTTTGGAACTGCTGCATTAGTTAAAATAGATGTTGAAACTTTCGAGCTGATTAAAATGGGGGTGAGTTCTAAAATGAAAGGAATGGGAATTGGGAAGGCATTGTTACAAGCCATAATTAAGGAGGCAAAAAATCTGGGAGCGAAAAAAATTATTCTTGAAACTGCAAAGCCTCTTGTTGCAGCAATTTCACTTTATCAAAAAGAAGGCTTTGTTCAAACAAGCGGGGAGGAGACGCATCCTTTATTCGGAAGAACAACTTTCAAGATGGAAAAAGTATTAAGAGAATGATTAGCGGTTCTTTTTTTCAAGCAGTTTTTCCAAATCATACATTTCATCACGTAAACGTGCCGCTTCAATGAAATTTAATTCTTTCGCAGCTTTTTCCATCGATCGCTTAGTTTGCGAAATCAGTTTTTTCAAATCTTCAGTCGCCATATACTGAACTACGGGGTCTGCAGCAACACTCAGATTATTTTGTTCAACATAGGCATGTTCCTCGAGAGTCCGTGAATCAGCCACTTTTGTCTGACCCATAATACTTTCTTTGGATTTATGAATCTGGGTAGGAGTGATGCCGTGTTTTTCATTATACAGCATCTGCTTTTCACGACGCCTGTTCGTTTCGTCTATAGTCTGCTGCATGCTTGCTGTAACCTTGTCAGCATAAAAAATAACACGACCATTGATGTTCCGGGCAGCCCTGCCCGCAGTTTGAGTCAGCGAACGATTGCTTCGTAAGAATCCTTCTTTATCAGCGTCTAATACTGCTACCAATGAAACTTCAGGTAAGTCCAGGCCTTCTCTTAACAAGTTAATACCAATTAGTACATCAAAATTTCCTAAACGTAAATCGCGAAGTATTTCAACCCTTTCGAGTGTATCTACTTCCGAGTGAATATAACGGCAGTTGACATTCAGATTTGTCAGGTATTTTGTCAATTCCTCAGCCATTCTCTTAGTGAGTGTGGTTACCAGTACACGTTCGTTTGCCAAAACAGTTTTATTGATTTCCTCCAGCAAGTCATCAACCTGATTTATACTTGGTTTTACTTCAATAACAGGATCAAGAAGCCCTGTAGGTCTTATCACCTGCTCAACCAGAATTCCTTCACTTGCCTGTAACTCATAATCTGCCGGTGTAGCACTTACATAGATGAGTTGTTTTTGGATTGATTCAAACTCCTCGAATTTCAATGGACGATTATCTAAAGCTGCCGGAAGCCTGAATCCGTATTCAACAAGGTTCAGTTTCCGGGAACGATCTCCGGCATACATCGCTCTGATCTGTGGTATGGTAACATGGCTTTCATCGATTACCATTAAAAAATCTTCCGGAAAATAATCCATTAAACAGTAAGGTCTGTAGCCCGGTTCCCGACCATCAAAGTACCTGGAATAATTCTCAATCCCCGAACAATATCCTAACTCCCGTATCATTTCCAAATCATAAGTCACCCGATCTTCAAGGCGTTTCGCTTCCAAATGCATTCCGAGAGATTTCAGGTATTCAACTTGCTTAACCATATCCTCTCCAATTTGCCATACTGCGTCAAGTTGCTTTTCGGGACTGGTTACGAAAATGTTTGCAGGGTATATTGTTACGGCTTCATGCTTTTCAAGAGTTTTGGCCGAGACCGGATCAATCGATGTAATTTCTTCAATCTCATCGCCAAAAAAATTAATACGGTATGCTACGTCACCATAAGCAATAAATATATCTACTGTCTCTCCTTTAACCCTAAATTTCCCTCTTGAAAAATCAATATCTGAACGCGAATACAATGAGGTAACCAGTTTATGCAGAAAAGCATTTCTGCCAATCTTTTGTCCGGCTTTTACAAGTATGGTGTTACTTTTCAGATCTGAAGGGTTGCCAATTCCATATATACAGGAAACAGAACTTACTACCAGCACATCCTGCTGCCCCGAAAGGAGTGAAGTGGTTGTACTGAGTCGAAGTTTTTCTATTTCATCATTTATTGCCAGATCCTTTTCTATGTATGTATTGGTAGTAGGAATAAAAGCTTCCGGTTGGTAATAATCATAATAGGACACAAAATATTCCACCTTATTCTTTGGAAAAAACTGCTTGAATTCTCCGTACAATTGGGCCGCAAGCGTTTTGTTATGACTCAGAATCAGGGTAGGTTTTTGAATCTGCTCAATCACATTGGCAACCGTGAATGTTTTACCGGAACCGGTAACGCCCAGTAAAGTTTGTGCTCTGTCACCGCGTTGAAGTCCTTCTACCAATTGATGTATGGCTTCAGGTTGATCTCCGGTAGGCTTAAATGGTGATACAATTTTAAAAGGCATGTGAAGAAGAATGGGTTTTGAAAATTAATAAATATAATTCGACATCACTAAAATGATATCCGGCAAAAAAAAAGCCAGACAGAATAAATCCGTCTGGCCTGTATATGTGAATTACCTTTTAAACATAAATTGGAGTATTCCAAATCTCCCAAGACTTCTCAGCCTGGAGGCGAAGCATTCTAAATCCGTTGTGGATAAATGCACCGGACTCTTTTGACTTCTCAAGGAAGCGGGTCTGAGCCGGATTATAAGTCAAATCAAAACAGAGATTTTTATGAGTCAGGAATTCGTAAGGGATGTTTGGAAATGTATCAACATCTGGAAACATACCTAAAGGGGTTGTGTTAACAATGATCTGAAATGCTTTCATTGTATTTTGATTCAGATCGGCATAGGTATAATGAAAGCGAGAGTCCTCTCTGGTAACAAAGAAGTGTTCAATGTTTAATTTACGGAAAACATAGCTGATTGCTTTGGCCGAACCTCCTGTACCTAGAATTAATCCACGGCGGTGGTGGGGTCTAAGGATGGGTCTCAAGGCAAGTTCAAAGCCCCATGCATCTGTATTGAATCCATGCAGTTCAAATTTATTCTGATCCTGACGATGTACTCTGATGGTGTTGACCGCTCCGATCTTTTGGGAAATGTCATCAAGATTATCCAGCAGTGGAATCACTTCCTGCTTAAAGGGTATAGTGACATTTAAACCGAGAAGATTTGGATTCTCGTGGACGATTTTTTTAAGATCGTAAATATCTGTAGATTCGTAATTTTCGTACACACAATCTTCTCTTCCTTCTCGCATAAATTTTTCGGTAAAAAATTTCTTGGAGTAAGAATGTTCAAGTGGGTGACCGAATAAACCAAAATGTTTCATATCGCAGATGAATTTTTAGGGGTTTGATTATTTCGCAGTATTATTTGATAGTTTGGCTCGCACAAAAGCGAAAACCATGGGTAATAAGGATAATATTATTATTGCTAAGACGACCAGGGAAAAATTATTCTTGACAATTGGTGTCAAACCAAAAGCATAACCTAAGAGAGTTATACCTCCGATCCATAATGTGTTTCCCAGCAGGCTATAAGCGACAAATCTTTTGTAAGTCATGCTACCAAGCCCGGCAACGAATGGCGCAAAGGTCCGAAGGATAGGCATGAATCTGGCTAATACTACAGTTTGCCCTCCATGCTTTTCATAGAACTGATGCGTTCTTTCTATGTATTCAGGTTTGATCAATTTTCGTTTCGATGCTAATATTTTATGTCCTATTAAATTTCCGATAGCATAGTTGGTATTATCACCGGCAAATGCTGCTACAAACAATATGACTATCAATAATCCGATATTCAAAGACCCGGCAGCTGCAAGAGCGCCCGCTGCAAATAACAATGAATCTCCGGGTAGGAATGGTGTCACCACCAATCCAGTCTCACAAAAGATAATCAGACCGAGAATAAGATAGGTCAGATTATGATACGTTAGTACCATTTCTTGTAAGTGTACGTCAATATGAAGGATGAAATCCAGTAATTGTTGAATGTACTCCATCTATTTAATTAGAAAATTCAAAAGAAATTTCAAGCATCTAAATCTTTTTCTCGCAGATTAATCCTACAAATATACAAAACTGCAGGACTAATTGTTTAATAAAATGCATAAATTCTTTCATATCTCCTTGTTAATATTTCAAGGAGCTTAGTACATTTAACCTAAATTACTCTAAAGGGCAGTTTTTAATCGAATACTAAATTTGAGTACTAAATGAAGTTTAAAGAGCAAGACAGGGTCCGATTTCTGAATGATGCCGTAGAAGGAAATGTGACTAAAATCATGCCCAATGGCCGGCTGGAGGTGACTGATGATGATGGATTTGCACATATTGTTGCTGATAGCAGCGTAGTGCGGATTGAATTCAGCATCGATAAAACGCAGGTGGAAGCAGAGGAATTTCTTTCTTCAGAACCAAAGCCCATCACAAATACAGGTGATCACGTCACAATTCGTACTACAAATAATCCATTGAGTATTATTTCTTCGATGGAAAATGACGAGACAATTTATGCCGCCATCCGATTGCACAATGAAATGGCTCTTCTAACCACCGATTTGGATTTGCTGATTGTAAATAATACTTCCTATTCTCTCAGTTTTACAGCTGCCAGGCAGTTTGGAAATCTGAGACATGGAATTGGGGCAGCAAGCATAGGTCCCCGGAATGAAAAATTTTTAGGGATTTTTTCCCAGGATGAATTACATCGATTCAATGGATTTGAATTTCAGTTCCTTTTCTATGGCGATCGTGAATACCGTCCACGAGCTCCGGTGACAAAGTACTTCTATATTTCCTCCAATGATTTTTTACACCCTGATTATCAAACCCGCTTACAGGGCCGATCCGGGGAGATACTCCTGATGCCCTTATATCAACTTCATCAGGAGCCGGAACCGGATATCAGTAGCCTCATCGAAAAATATAAAATTTCGGAATTCGAAAGTGAGAAGCGTAAGATAGATTCAAGTTCAGGAAATAAAGGAAAAGGTTCGAAGGAAAAGTACGTCATCCTTTCAAGACAGAAAGTGGTTGACTTGCACATTGAGGAGCTTTTAAAAGACTCATCAGGAATGAGCAATGCGCAAATTATATCCTATCAGCTGAATCAGTTCATGTATGAAATGGATCAGGCCATCATTCATAAGTTACACAAAATTACCTTTATACATGGTGTTGGAGAAGGTATTCTTAAAAACGCAATCAAGGAGGAGCTGAAAAAGTATCCGGGAGTTAGATGGACTTCGGCGCCACCGGAAAAATTTGGTTACGGGGCAACAGAAATAGAGCTCTGAGAAACCGGATTCAACTATACAAAAAGCAAGACTATTTTTCGGATTCAGTGATTGCTTCCCACAACTCAACTTTTCTGCCATCAGGATCAAGAATCCAGGCAAACTTACCGTATGGATATACCTCAATTTCTCCAATTGTTTGGATTCCATTTTTTTGGAGCTGTCTATAGAGTGCCTCCAGATTTTTCACACGAAAATTAATCATGAACTCAGAGTTAGACGGGTCAAAATAACTTGAACTGTCTTTGAAGAATGAAAATACTGTTAATCCGGCAGGTTTCCCCAGGTCATATTCTTTCCAATTAAAAATATGTGCATTTGATCCATCGTCGAAACTGATACCCAACATCTCCTTGTACCAGGACTTTTGTTGTGCCGGATTTTTGCACTTGATAAAAACACCACCCAAACCGGTGATTTCCCCTTTCAAATCGGAATCAAGATGGAGATCTCCAAATCCGGCTTCTATTGGTTGCCATAGTTCAATTTTAATTCCTTCAGGATCTACAATCCAACCAAACTTGCCATATTCATGCTCTTCGGTTTTGTCAATCACATTCACATTTTTCTTTCGGAGATAATCAAGCGCGGCATCCAGATTCCTTACCCTTAAATTAAGCATGATACTTCTTTCGGATGGAGAAAAGTAATCAGACTTGTCATTGAAGAAACAAAAATCCGTTCTGCAAACTTCGGCTGAATCATTTGCTTCACGCCACTTAAAACTAAAGTATAAATTAGCCCCAAAGCCGATTCCCAAATTCTGTTCATACCAGGCAGCCTGTTGTTTTGGATCTTTCGACTTCAAAAAAACGCCACCTAATCCTGTTATTTTCACCGGACTTTCTTGTGACAATTCATGTGTTTGTGCCATTGCTGCAGATGTTTGAAGGGATGCAAATAACAGAGCCAAGGAGATTTTTAAGTTGACAGGAAATTTGTTTCTGACATTTAGCATTCTCGGGATATAATATCGGTAGAAATTGAGCTTAGTAACCCAGAATTTTAAGCATGCTTTTAGCACTTTGTTCTTTCGCAAATAGTTTAGTGACGACTTCTCCGTCTTCATTACGATCAATGATTACATGCTTTGGTGCCGGGATCAGGCAGTGTTGAATTCCGCCAAAGCCTCCCAGACTTTCCTGGTATGCACCTGTATGGAAAAATCCAATATAAAGTTGCTCTTTGGCCTCATCCAACTTAGGCAGGTAAACCTGGTTTACATGTGATTCTGTATTGTAATAGTCATCACTATCGCAGGTCATCCCTCCGATATTTACCCGAAGCTGATCTTGATCCCAATTATTGATGGCCAGAAGGATGAACTTCTGTTTAATTCCCCACGTATCCGGCAGCGTGGTAATGAAAGAACTGTCAATCATGTACCATAATTCATTGTCATTCTGTTGCTTCTGGTCAATCACAGAATAGAGCGTGGCACCGCTTTCTGCCACCGTAAAGCTTCCGAATTCCGTAAATATATTAGGTTCCTGCACACCTTGAGCCCTGCAAGTCGATTGTATTTGCTTAATGATTTGCTCAGCCATGTATTCATAATCATATTCAAACCCTAAAGTCTTTCTTATTGGCCATCCACCTCCGATATCGAGCGAGTCGAGTGTAGGGCAAATTTTCTTCAGTTCACAATAGACGTTTACACATTTATTAAGTTCACTCCAATAATAAGCCGTGTCTTTGATTCCGGTATTTATGAAAAAATGCAGCATTTTAAGCTCAAAACGCTTGTTTTTCTTTAGGCTTCGAATGTAATAGTCCTTAATTTCATCATACCGTATTCCCAGACGTGATGTATAAAACTCAAAATTAGGCTCTTCTTCAGCGGCAATCCTGATCCCGACCTTCATTTTCTTACGCCCCTTTATTTTCTTTTCATAATTAGGTAACTCATTCATATTGTCGAGAATAGGAATGACATTCTCAAATCCGCTGTTCACCAGATCCGCTATATAATCTATGTATTGAGGACGTTTATAGCCATTACAGATGATATAAATACCTTTGTCAATCTTCTTGTCGGCATAGAGCGACTTGATGAGGGGGATATCAAACGCTGAGGATGTTTCAAGGTGAACATCGTGGCGGAGAACCTCGTTTAAAACGAACGAAAAGTGGGAACTCTTCGTACAATAACAATAAGTATAGGTTCCCTTGTAGTCGGCCTTGGCGATGGCAACATTGAATATCCGCTTGGCTTTCTTAATTTGCGAAGCAATCTTCGGAAGGTAAGAAATCTTCAAAGGTGTACCATATTGTTTGATGATTTCCATCAAATCAATTCCGTTAAAGTGAAGCTGATTATCAATAACCTCGAATCCTTCTTGTGGAAAGTAGAAAGTTTGTTCGATCAGATCGCGGTAGGTGTTCTTCATAGTTTCGGTAGATGTAGATAATCCTCTCTCAGACTGAAATCTAAGTCACTCGGATTGTTTATTTGGTGCTAATGTAACTAACTTGGATTTATAATCATAAATAAAAATACACTAATTAAATTACCACATTATCATCATTTCAAATGAAGAAGCTAAGAATTATTGAAGTAAAATCTGAGATCGGCGCGGGAACAAGAGGGGCGAGTATGGGTCCTGATGCGATAAAAATTGCCGCACTGGACTATGGAAGTAACTTATTCAAAAAAGTAGATAAAGTTGAAGTCCCTGTCGAGAACCAGCTTTTATTTGAATCTCCGGGAAGTCCCTACGCAAAAAGAATTAAGGGAATGCTGAGTGTGCTGGAGAAAACCGCCAACCAGGTTAGGAACACTTTGAAGAACAATGAATTTCCGATTGTACTTGCCGGTGACCATTCAACTGCCGCCGGAACCATTTCCGGGATCAAAATGGCATACCCGAAACAGAAGATCGGAGTCATATGGATTGACGCTCATGCTGATCTTCATTCGCCCTGGACCACGCCTTCGGGTAACATGCATGGTATGCCACTTGCAGCTGCATTGGCAGAAGATAACATGACGAATAAAATGAATAAGGTCGACAAAGACACGCAGGATCTTTGGAATAAGATTAAGAAAATAGGAAACATCGCACCAAAATTTGAATGGTCCGATTTGGTTTACATTGCTCTTAGAGACGTGGAGCCGGAAGAATCTTATCTCCTGAAAAAAAATAAAGTTAAAATTTTCAGCACCAATGATGTCAAAAGAAATGGTGTTGAAAAAATTGCCCGGGATACCCTGGCTCATCTAAATCGTTGTCACCTGATTTATATTTCGTTTGATGTGGATTCCATGGATTCATCAATTTCTAAAGGAACGGGAACTCCGGTTCGTAATGGAATCACTGAAAAAGAAGCAGGCAGTTTGCTGGTTCGTCTTGTTCAAAATGAAAAAGTCTGTTGCTTTGAAATTGCAGAAGTGAATCCTACAATGGATAAAGAAAATCTAATGGCAGAAAACACATTTGAAATTCTTCAGCGTGTTGCCAACCAATTGACAAATTGATCTCCGGAATCTAGAACTTATTGCTATGCGTTTTGAAAAAGAAATCCGGATTCTAATCTCGGAAGCACTAAAATCATTGTACGATATTGAATACTCCTCAAGCGATATCCTCCTTCAGGAAACCAAGAAGGAATTTGTTGGGGATTTAACCTTGGTAGTTTTCCCATTTACCAAACAAAGTAAGAAATCCCCTGAGTTGACAGCAGAGGCTATCGGCAAATTCTTAGTGGGTAAGCAATCTCTTATATCAGGTTTTAATGTCGTCAAAGGATTTTTAAATCTCGAAATTCAGGACAAACTTTGGTTCGACTATTTTAAGAAGGTGAGTAGTGACAGTTCCGAACTTTTCGATCCGGCTAAGGCATATTCTGACAAAGTGCGTTCCGGGAAATTGATGGTTGAGTACTCATCTCCAAATACCAATAAACCTTTGCACCTTGGTCATGTAAGGAATAACCTCTTAGGATATTCTGTTTCACGGATACTAAGAGCAGCAGGGAATGAGGTGAGTATGGTAAATTTAATTAATGATCGCGGCGTACATATTTGTAAGTCAATGCTGGCCTGGCAAAAATTCGGGAATGGTGAAACACCTCAGTCGGCAAAGATGAAAGGAGATCACCTGGTTGGTAAATACTATGTTCTTTTCGATAAAAAGTATAAGGCTCAAATTGCATCCCTGTTGGAACGGGGCTTGTCGGAAGAGGAAGCAGATAAGCAGGCACCGCTACAGCATGAGGTTCAGGAAATGCTGAGAAAATGGGAAGCGGGTGATCCTGAAACTATCGAATTGTGGAAAAGAATGAACTCATGGGTATATGCCGGCTTTGAAGAAACCTATAAAGCATTAGGAGTGGAATTCGACAAAATATACTATGAGTCAGAAACTTATCTGTTAGGGAAAGAGATTGCAGCTAAGAGCCTTGAGCAGGGCGTATTTTATAAAAAAGAAGATGGTTCCATCTGGATAGACTTAACAGATGTAGGCCTCGATAATAAGGTAGTTTTGCGAGCCGATGGAACTTCAGTTTATATCACTCAGGATATGGGTACTGCTCAGTTACGCTTTGATGAAAATCCCGGTCTTGAAAAATTAATTTATGTTGTAGGAAACGAGCAGGATTATCACTTCAAGGTATTAAAGGAGATTTTCAGGAAACTGGGAAGACCATGGGCTGATGGTCTGTATCATCTTTCCTATGGAATGGTTGATCTTCCGTCTGGGAAAATGAAATCCAGAGAAGGTACAGTTGTAGATGCAGATGAATTGATTGCTGAAATTGTTGAACAAGCCGAAATGACTACCAAAGCCATGGGCAAACTTGATGATTATGACAGTGAAGAGGCCAGAAAATTGTACCACGATTTGGGAATGGGTGCCTTAAAATATTTTATATTAAAAGTTGACCCTAAAAAAAGAATGCTGTTTAATCCGGCAGAAAGCATTGATCTGAATGGAAATACAGGACCCTTTATTCAGTATACACATGCCAGAATCAAATCAGTATTGAGTAAAGGCAAAAAGGTGTTGGGGGAGAATCCGGAGTTTCAAGATAGAAAGATGTCAACTGAAGAAAAAGCACTTATTAAATTAATCTATAATTATCCTGACACTTTACAGGCTGCTGCTGAAAACCTGAGTCCTGCTCTTATGGCAAACTACGCCTATGATGTGGCAAAATCCTTTAACCATTTCTACCATGATCATGTGATCGTTGATGAGAACGAAAAAGAAACTTCTGCCTTTAGATTACGTCTAAGTGAGCTAACATCTGCAGTTATAAAACAGTCGATGAGTTTGCTGGGAATAGCTGTGCCGGAAAGAATGTAACGATATGAAAAGATTTCCTGATATTTTACTGGTAGTAATCGGACTTGGAACAATCTTGTGTTGTTCGCTCTCAGCCACCGGCTTGTTTCGGAATTCAGCTAAGCAAACGAAGGTAAGTCCTCCGGTAATCCTCCCCGCATCGGAAATGCTCAGATCCGGTGATATTATTTTTCGCGACGGAAAAAGTTTTATTAGTCAGGCTTTCAAACAATTCAGAAGAAAAGATCAGCGATTTTCACATGCCGGAATCATTCATATTCAGAATGGTGATGTTTTTGTCTTTCATTGTATTGGCGGTGAAGGCAGTTCTGATAATAGAATGCGTAAAGAAAAGCTATCGTCTTTCTGCTCTGGTAAAGAAGTGAATGAATATGCCATTTTTCGTCCAAGCCTCAACATTTCACAGATGCGTGCAATTGATTCCATTGCCTGTGGCTATTTTGACAGCGGACTGGAATTTGATACTAAATTTGACTTACATGATTCCCGGAAGATGTATTGTACAGAGTTAATTTACAATGTATTTAAGCTGGCTTTGCAAGATGAAAATTTTATACCTTTGACTGAGGTTGCCGGACTAAGCTATGTAGCATGCGATAATATATTTCTTCAGCCGGAATTAAAGGAGATTTATTCCTATTCATACCATCAACATCCACAAAAACAAAAAGCCATTCATGAAACTTCTTACAACTAAATCGCTCCTGATTTCATGTATCTTTCTTTTGTTCTCATGCACCGGAGGAGATTCCCCCAAAGCAGTTGCTGAGCAGTATTTGAAGGCAATTGGTCAATACGATTTTGATGGTGCCAAGAAGTATGGTACCGAAGATACCGGTAAACTGCTGGATGTGATGAGTGGTTTTGCAAAAATGGCTCCTGATTCCACAAAGAATGAAGTGTCTTTTGTCATATTAGATGAAAAGATTGAAGGTGAAAAAGCAATTGTAATTTATAAGGAAGAGGGAAAAGAATCAGAAACTTCCTTGAATCTCCTGCGCATTGAGGGAAAGTGGAAAGTCAACATGACAAAAGAGTCGATGAACGACTCCGAAACCGGTACCATGGATATTGGCGCCACTCAAACTGACACATTATCCAGGTAATCGAGATTTATTTTATTTCCACACTCAGCTTTTTTTCTTCTTCTAAAAAGCAATCCAGAATGTCTCCAGGCTTTACCTGACCAACTCCACTTGGAGTTCCTGTATAGATCAGGTCTCCCTTCTTCAGCGTAATGTACTTAGATACATGACTTATAATTTTCTCTATAGGAAAAATCATTAATGTACTGCTAGCAACCTGAGTAGATACTGAGTTTACATCTAAACGAAAGTTGATTTCTTTCGGATTTTTCAATGCACTTAAAGGAATAAATTCACCTACAGGTGAAGAGTTATCAAAGGCCTTCGCAGGCTCCCAGGGTAAACCTTTTTCTTTTTGGCCTTGTTGAACATCTCTCGCAGTGAAATCAAGGCCAACGCTAATCTGGTCAACATATCGCATGGCGAATTCTTCGGCAATATGTTTTCCTTCTTTGCAGACTTTGTACACCATTTCGATCTCATGATGTATGTCTTTGGAAAATTCAGGCAGATAGAAAGCCCGGCCTTTGGGTAGGAGACAGGTATCAGGTTTCAAAAAAAATACCGGCTCAGAGGGAACGTCGTTGTTCAGTTCACGGGCGTGCTCAACATAATTTCGGCCTATACAAATTATCTTCATAAACCTCTTATATATTATTTGTTGAAATCTTTTAGCCGTATTTGCGTGATTACATTCTTCGTGTTTGTTGCAAAATCACCTTTCATCATCCAATCATAATAAGAGGATTCCAATTTGAAGATGTCACGGACAGGTCTGCCTTTATGCTTGCCAAAATTAAAGACTTCTTCGCCTTTATCATTGAATACAATTCTTCCGGCTAAATCGACATTCTTATTAATGGAGCTGAATTTAGACAGGAAGTCAACATCATTCTCCAACACATCGTATTTCTCCACCTGTGCCAGAAGAACTTCATAAGTTGCAGTAGTATCAGCAGCAGCACTATGAGCATTCTCGAGACTTTTGGAGCAGTAAAATTTGTAGGCAGCACTGAGAGTTCTTTGCTCCAGCTTATGAAAAATATTCTGTACATCTATGAGTTTAACATTTGTGATGTCAAGCACTATTTCTACCCGGGTGAACTCTTCAATTAATAATGGAATATCAAACTTATTCGAATTGTATCCTGCCAAATCTGCGTTAAGAATAAATGAATGAATGTCCTTTGCAACACTTGCGAATTCGGGAGCGTCTTTTACGTCTTCATCATAAATTCCGTGTATCAATGATGATTCAACGGGGATAGGAATAGTGGGATTGAGTCGCATGCAGATTTCTTCCTTGCTTCCGTCAGGATGCAATTTCAATAAAGCTATTTCGACAATCCTGTCAGTTCCGATGTTCACGCCGGTTGTTTCCAAATCCAAAAAGACCAAAGGGCGTTTTAATTTTAATTGCATAATTTTTATTTTGATGACTTAACAGTTATTTCATGATGAACCTCGACCGGCGGAAATACATTTTCAATAGTGATTTCAATTGTTGTCGTAACAAAATTTGTTCCTTCAACAAGCAAGGAATACTTTCCGGGTACTGCATTCAGAACAAAATAACTTCCGGAAGATGCCGGTTTATAATCAAGTATCTGATGATTTTCCAGGTTTTCAAGACTAACCTTACTGAGATTAATGCGGGTACCGGTTTCTGATACAACATTTCCGGTGATAACAGTTTTGAATGAATGATCAAGTGTATCTTTGAATTCCACTTTCCAAATATCCAGGTTACCGAGGCCATCTTTCATGCTTGCTGAAATTAGTGCATATCGCCCATCTCCGGTAAATGAGATTGTATGGTTATCGTCGGCAGTATTAATTGGAAAACCGACGTTCGTAGGTTCAAGCCAATTTCCACTCAGTGGATCCTTTTTTGATCTGAACAAATCATAATCGCCCATACTGTTATGTCCTTTGGAAGCAAAGTAAAGGGTGTTTCCGTCAAGACTGAGGTATGGGAAATCGTCATCCTCCTTTGTGTTAATCTCCGGTCCGAGATTCTGAATAGAACTCCAATGACCATCGGGATCTTTCTTAGCCATCCAAATATCAATTCCTCCGATGCCATCTTTCATTGAACTCGAAAAGTAAAGCGTTGAACCGTCAAGTGAGACGCATGCGGCACCTTCATATGTTTTACCATTTACAGAAGTTGGAAACATGGATGGTTTTATCCAGGACTTTCCTTTAAGTGTTGTATATCCCAGATCTGCATAAAATTCAAAATTGTCAAAATAAAGAATTGCCATATCACCGGCATGACTCAAGCTCACTAATTCTTCATCCCATTCACCATTGACAAGACCGCCAAAGCTTTTGGCTTTAGACCAGATAGTATCTTTCCATTGTGAACCATAGATATCTGCCGTGTATATACCAAGGTCATCAATAAAACCACCAATATTTCCCTTTCGTCTCGAAGTAAATGCAATGTATTTCCCGTCTGCGGTGATGTATGGATTGTATTCATCATAACTCGTGTTGATGAATTTTCCCATATTCTCAAAGCTCACGTTCAATGGATTCCTGCAAATTTCTTTTCCATTATCGCACATTTCCATCAACCTGTTCACCGAGGGAAGATCCTTTATAGGCTTACCATTTTTATTTTTATAATCCATGAATGAATTTATCGCCAGATCCCATTGAAGGTTATGCATATAGGCCATCCCGAGATAATAGTCAATGTCCTTCTTTGCATCAGTCGATTTAGCATTCACTAACAAATAGGAAAGTGCCGCAGATTTGTCAAAGCTGGTCATTAGAAGACATACACCCAATTTATAATTGAAATCCGGATTCTCCCTGTTCGTTTTAATTAACTCCTGATACCCTGTAAGTGCACCTTTGAAATCACCGGTTGCAAAAAGAGTTGCTGCATCCTTCTTAACGAGTTTCGCTTCATCAGTTGTTAATACCCTTGCCGGTTTAGCCTTTTGAGCGCTTGTTGAGAAAGGACAAAAAGTGAGTAGAAAAGCTGAAATATAAATCGGAACGAATCCGTGTTTGAATCTCCTGATCATTTTTGCTGATAGAAATTAAAAATAAAAGGAGTGGAAAATGCAAGGGGCGAAGTATGCAATTCCATTTGTTCCATCCATTTATTTGAAAATACTTATATCGATTCCGGATTAAGCTTAAATTGTTCTTGAGCTGTCAAAGTCTTCGAGGTAGTCTGAAATTCTTTTAAGGAAACTTCCTCCCAAAGAACCGTCAACAACGCGATGATCATAGGAAAGAGATAAAAACATCATTTGACGGATTCCCAATGTATCACCTTCCGGTGTTTCGATTACGGCAGGTCTTTTTCGAATGGCGCCAACAGCTAAAATGGCAACCTGTGGTTGGTTAATAATGGGAGTTCCCATAACATTGCCGAACGTACCGACGTTGGTGAGCGTGAAAGTGCCATCCTGAATTTCTTCAGGCTTTAATTTATTGGCCCTTGCTCTGTTTGCCAAATCATTCACAGCCTTCGTTAAGCCGAGTAAATTCAGGTGATCAGCATTTTTAATCACCGGTACAATTAAATTTCCGCTTGGCAAAGCAGCAGCCATTCCAATATTAATGTAGTTCTTCTTTATGATGTTCGTACCATCGAGGCTTATATTGACCATCGGGAAATCCCTGATCGCCTTGCAGACGGCTTCGATAAAGATAGGGGTATAGGTAATTTTCTCTCCTGTTTTTTTGAGGAAGGAATCTTTGATGTTCTCACGCCATTTTACAATATTAGTAACATCGGCCTCCACATAGGAGGTTACATGAGCAGAAGTACGCTTCGACATTACCATGTGTTCGGAAATGAGTTTGCGCATTCTATCCATCTCAATGATTTCTGTAGCTCCATTCATAGAAGAGGAACCTACAACCTGAGGAGCAGGATTTGAAGAAGGCATAGAAGCAGAGCCTGCAGGAGCGCTTGTTGTGGGTTCGGACTTTTGTCTGCTTTCAAGATGATGTAACAAATCTTGCTTGGTGACTCTGTTATTGGCACCGGAACCTGCGATCATATCCAATTCCTGTATACTAAGACCTTCATGCTTGGCAATGTTCTTTACCAGCGGAGAGTAAAACCTGCCGGGAGAGGATTTAACAGGTTCAGCTAGTTGAGTCAAGACAGGCTTTGCTATTTCAGTTTTAGCAATCGAAGATCCAACATTAGTATCTGGCGCTTTTTCTACGGCCGGGCTTGAGCTGTTCTCCACCTTATCAGAGCTCAGCACGGCGATGATTTCACCAACTTTAACAACTTGTCCTTCTTCAAATAATCGCTTAGTGAGGATTCCGGCAGATGGAGAAGGAACCTCAGAATCAACTTTATCAGTAGCAATTTCTAAAACTGCTTCGTCAGCTTCAATGTAATCACCTTCTTTCTTTAGCCATTTTAAAATGGTTGCTTCAGCAACACTTTCGCCCATTTTAGGCATGATCAGGTTGATCATAGTTTGAATTAATTTTCTTGGTTGTATAAAACTATCGGGACAAAAGATGCATTGCCTCCCGACAAATTTACAAATTTATGCGGTTATCCTTGCCTAATTGATCCCAAATTTCTCCACGATTTTCGAATCAGATCAAGATCCTTATAAACATTGTAATCTTTTGCATACAAAGAGTTTAACCTCCCGATCGTTTCCTGATCCAATTCTTGTCGAAGTCCATCTGCCGGTGAAATTACGCCCTGACGTATTTGCGGCAGGTTAGCTGTAGAATTTTCATTAGGGGCATATCCAACCCAAGACCGTTTACCGAGAAGTGTATTCACGATATTGGATAAGAGACCGGTCGGATTTCGCACCAAAAAAAGGAGCATGGGAGAGAGTGCCAACAAGAAAAATGAAAGTAAAATGTCGAACAAGCGCTTGTTCCTTTTATTCACCGGTCTTAATATGCTGTTGATATCAATCACGTACAATTCACCCGGATTATCTACTGAACTTGATCCGATAATAAATAAACTTTCAGGTGGCGCAATTTTATATTCAATATGCCTTGATGTTTGCATTGACATCCCATTCATTATCTGAATAGAACTAACGTCTTTACCACAAAATATTATTTCATCGATTGAATAAACCTCGACGATGTCTTTTAAGTTCTCTTCTGAACCAAGAAAGTATTTCGAAAAATCCACCACTGCATGTTGTCCACCATTATTCCCGGAGCTTAAAGGTTTCACAAAGCCAATGAAATTATGAGAAGTATCAGAGATTTTCAGAAGCGATAATACCCTTGAACCTTCTTCTTCATTTGCAACAATTAATAGTCGTTTTTTTGCTTCACCTGCCAGCGCAAAGTGCTTAGGAAAAAAAGCGCCTGCCAGAAACCGAATGGAGGTGGCAACAATGCTTGCCCACACGGCACCAAAAATAATTAATGCCCTTGAAAATCTGTACTCTTCAGGCAGGAGAGCATAAACAACAAGGATTATCAATGTTCCCGAAAGAATTCCCCGGATCACCTTTCGCAACTGTACCGGCCGATCATATCCACCGCTGAAAAACATGGAAATAATCCACAATAAAATATACGCCGGAACGGTAAGCAACATGTATTGAGAAGGGTATTGAATTGCCATATTCTCACTCCAATACTCCTTAAGAAAATAAAAACCAACATAGATCAGCAAGAAATCCACTGTGGGTAGAAACATCTTCTTTATAAACTGAGAAATGACGGCTAAACCTGCACGTATATAAATCGCAATTCGGATAAGTATGGAGAAAGTAGAAGCGTGTCCCGGACTGAAGTGCTTCTTTGCAAAAATGATCATCGCATTATAAAAGACAAAGACATAATTAATGCTGCTTTTCTTTGTTGACTCACCTTTGTAATGAATAATTCTGGTATCCGGAAAATAATAATTCTGATAGCCTCCCCTCGTAATCCTGTACGAAAGATCTATGTCTTCACCATACATGAAAAAGTCTTCATCAAGCAGACCTATTTTATCAAGAGCTGATTTTCGAAGGAGCATGAAGGCACCTGCAAGTACATCTACTTCAGAAATTTTATTTTCATCGAGGAAACCTAAATGATACCGTCCGAACACTTTTGATTTTGGGAATATTGATGATAGTCCTGACATTTTATAAAAGGCAACCCAAGGTGTAGGCAATCCTCTTTTCGATTCAGGTAAAAATTTTCCACGACCGTCAATCATTTTCACCCCCAGGGCACCTGCTTTCGGATTTTCGTCCATAAAAGCAATCACTTTTCGAAAAGTATCTTCTTCAACAACAGTATCAGGATTGAGAAGCAAGACATATTCTCCTGTTGATTCCCTGATAGCCTGATTATTTGCCTTTGCAAAGCCTGTATTTATGCTGTTCGCAATAAGACGAACTTCCGGGAATTTTTGCCGAACCATCTGGTTGGAACCATCTACCGAATTATTGTCCACCACAAAAATCTCAGTCTTCAATCCCACACAAGCCTTCTGGACTGAATGAAGGCATTGCTCAAGGAAATACTTGACATTATAATTTACTATGATGATGGATAGCTTCAAGCCCGGAATGTGTTTTGAGGTAAATAGTTAGTGCAAAAGAAGGGTGCTAAGGTTTAAATTTCTATTAGCGTGATATGCTTATGTCATAAGGAACCCTGTTAAGAATAGAACGTCCGAGGGTTACCTCATCGGCATATTCCAGTTCATCTCCCACTGAGACTCCTCTGGCTATTGCAGAAAATTTCAGCTCCGATTTTTGCAATTGCTGTATTCGTTTGAAGATATAAAATGATGTAGTTTCACCTTCCATAGTGGCACTCAAGGCAAGAATCACCTCTTTGGTTTCCGGAAATTGTAATCTTTCCAATAATGAATCAATGCTCAGATCTCCCGGACCAACACCTTCCATTGGTGAAATGATTCCCCCCAAAACATGGTATCGTCCAGAATACTGCTGTGTGTTTTCAATAGCAATCACATCACGAATATCTTCCACGACATAGATCTGCGTGGCATCCCGATTCGGGTTAGAGCAAATCTGACATATTTCTTTATCACTGATGTTATGACACTGTTTACAATACAACACTTCTTCCCGGAGCCTTAACAATAAATTAGCAAGTCTTTTCGAATCTTCAGATGGTGATTTTAACAAATGAAGAGCAAGGCGCAGGGCAGAGCGTTTGCCAATACCGGGCAGTTTGGCAAATTCCCCTATAGTTTCTTCTAAAATTCTTGACGGAAAACTACTCAAGTTAATATGTTGATAAATCAGCAACGGGTTTGTTCCTGACAGACAGCGAAATTAGTTACTTCGAAGCGTATACACAAGCCTTCTATATGTCTCCTTCACTGATTATGGCCTGTGTGGCCGCTTATTCCATTTTGTTGTTCGTTGTAGTCTGGTATACCAGCAGGAACGCGGATAATGAGTCCTTTTTCATTGGAAATAAATCTTCCAAATGGTATATCGTAGCCTATGGAATGATTGGTGCATCATTATCAGGTGTTACCTTCATGTCTGTACCCGGATGGGTAGGAACCACACAGTTTTCCTATATGATGGTAGTCTTTGGCTACTTTTTTGGTTATGCGGTAATAGCCATGATTTTGCTTCCATTGTATTACAGGATGAACCTGACATCCATTTATACTTATCTGGATGAGCGCTTTGGAACCCGAAGTTACAAAACAGGGGCATTTTATTTTATTCTTTCAAGAACCATAGGAGCGGCATTCAGACTATATATTGTCGTAAACGTATTGCAAACTTTTGTCCTGGATGCCTGGGGAGTTCCATTTTGGCTTACGGTTGCATGTTTCATAGGACTCATCCTTTTGTATACATACAAAGGTGGAGTAAAAACCATTGTGTGGACTGACACACTGCAAACTACATTCATGTTGTTTGCAGTAGTACTTTCTGTTTTTATGATTGCCCGGGAGTTGAACTTTTCGTTCGGCAATATTTTGACAGAGGTATTTGACGGAAAATATTCACGACTGGTAAATACCGAATGGCAGGAACGATCTTTTTGGTTGAAACAGTTTTTGGGCGGAATGTTTATTGCTATTGCTATGACCGGTTTGGACCAGGAAATGATGCAAAAGAACATTAGTGTGAGTAATGTAAAAGATTCTCAAAAAAACATGTTCAGTTTCAGTATCGTACTTGTCTTTATCAATTTTGTTTTTCTTGCTTTGGGAGTGTTGCTTTATCTTTTTGCAGAAGCGAAAGGAATCTCATTTCATGGTCGTACAACAGATGATCTTTTCCCTGAAATCGCATTAAATTACCTGGGAAGTTTCTCGGCTGTATTCTTTATTATAGGATTAATATCCGCTGCATATCCAAGTGCTGATGGGGCTTTGACTGCATTGACATCTTCATTCTGTATAGATTTTTTAAACATTAAGAAGAAAAATTGGCCGGAAGTAAAGCAAAGAAATGTTCGGTATGCTGTGCATATATCATTTGCCTTTGTGCTTCTCGCTGTCATTGTCATATTCAGAATGATTAATGATGATGCCGTAATTAATAAACTCTTCACCGTTGCGGGCTATACTTATGGACCCTTGTTGGGCTTGTATGCGTTTGGCCTGATTTCCAAAACTCAGGTTAAAGACAAATGGGTGCCTTTGATTTGCCTTCTTTCTCCTTTACTTTGCTACTATATTAACGATCACTCGGTAGCCTGGATGAATGGCTATAAGTTTGGATTTGAGCTTCTTATTTTAAATGGGATGCTGACGTATTTTGGTCTGTATCTTATCAGAAAACCCAAAGCTCTTTGATTTTCCATGAATAACAGAACGGTAATTCTTTGTTCTGTCAATGAAAAACAAGGCACTTGTTGAAAAAAAATGTGTTTTTTGAAGTGTAATTCACATTTGATGAGATTGCTTTGATTACTTTTGCATTATGGCAGGAAAAAAAATGATCTTAAAGGGGATCATCATAGGATTTTATTTTTTCACTTCAATGGAGGCTTCCGCTTTGGAAGTAGCAGATTCAATTGGAGTAGAAACAGTTTCCGGAGCACAATTTATCCGGCATAAAGTTGTATCCGGTGAAGGCTGGTATTCTATAGCAAGGAAATATGGCGTAAGTTATTCTGAAGTAAGGATGGCAAACAAAAATAGCGGTGACAATTTGAGCATTGGACAAATTGTGTTGATTCCCGCTAAAGCGAAAATAAATGATCCTCGTTTTCAGAAAAATTTTACAGACGAAAAAACAAAAGATGCAATAACACCGAAGAATGAAAGCGTATCTGAAAAAAGACCACCTTCGGCCAAATCAGTTATACATAAGGTAAAATCAGGGGAGACTTTGTTTAGTATTTCCAATCAACATTCCATCACTGTTGATCAAATTAAAAAATGGAATGGACTCTCAGATAATGTTATAGAACTTGGTCAGGAATTAATCGTTGGCATTGATAACACGTTGACTAATAAAGTGAATCCTCAAAGCGAGAAAGCACCTGAAAAAGAACGTCAAATGGAGAAGATCGCTGTTGTCAAGCCAGAGCCGGAAGTAAAAAAAGCGGAAGTGGCAGTTGAAAATTCTGAATCATCAGAAAAGAAGGAATCTACCGTTTTGATTAAAACTGTTGCTCCTGATAAAAAGAAGGCTGAAGAAAAGAAAGAGGAAAAAAAGTACTCTTTCGCCAATGGAAGACAAGAAGTGAAGGAGGAAGGTATCGCATCATGGATAGAGGATGATGAACTTAATTCCAATAAATATTATGCCCTTCATCGGACTGCTCCAATTGGTACGATAATCAAAGTGACTAATAAAAGTAATAACGAATCGGTTTTTGTAAAGGTTGTTGGTATCTTATCTCCTAATTCCGATAATGAAGGTTTGATTATTAAAATTTCAAAAGCTAGTGCCGACCGATTACGTGTTTCTGAAAAAACATTTGAGTCCGATCTTGTTTATGGTCTTTCCTCCAACTCCAAATAGAGGAAGCTAATTATTCGTCCTTGAACTTGCTTTTTACAAGCTCCAGCATTTCATTGGCCACACCGGCATTGCTGGCGATGATTTCAGCTCCAAAAATATAGTCATCCCCACCCTCGAAATCGGTAACAATTCCACCTGCTTCCATTACAATGATTGCGCCACCTGCAACATCCCAGGCATTCAGGCCATTTTCATAAAAAGATTCGAAACGACCACAGGCAACATATGCCAGATCAGCCGCTGCAGATCCCAGCCTTCTTAATCCATGTGTGTGTCTCATACAATGATCAAAAACCTGCATGTATGGTTTCATGCGATCATAATTGTGATAGGGAAAACCTGTGGCTAACAAGGAGTCGCTTAAATGATTGACTTTCGAAACAGAAATTTTTTGATTGTTGAGAAAGGCACCACCATTCCGCCAGGCATAAAAACATTCATTTCTTGTTAACTCATGAACTACTCCAAGAAGGAGTTTGTCGTCTTCAAGTAAGGCTATACTGATGCAATAGCATGGCAATCCATGAATAAAATTTGTAGTTCCATCAAGTGGATCAATTATCCAGGTGTATTTCTCCCGCTTTTCTCCTAATGTTTTCTCTTCAGTAATGAATCCTGATCCGGGAAGAATTTCTCTGAGACCAACAACAAGCTGCATCTCTGCTTCTTTATCGACATAGGAGACCAGGTCATTGTGGCCTTTTTTTTCAATGTCTCCGGTCTTGAACCGGCCGGCCTCATGCTGAATAAACCCAGCAACTTTTCCGGTGAGTTTTGTAACGTTCAGACAAATGCGTTGATGATCCAAGATTATTTTTTTAAAAAATTAAGTTGTTTAATCCTGGCATCTCTACGCAGATAAATTATCCCAATCAAACCAATAGTAAAAAGAAGTGTCGAGATCAGTTGAGCCTGAGTAAATGCAAAATCGCCAATATGGTATTTTGAATTTACGCGAATACTTTCTATCAAAAATCTTTCAATGCCATTAAGTATCAGGTACAGGGAAAATAGTATACCCGGAATGATAGTCTTCTTTCGTACAGCCCACAATACAAAAAATAAAAGTATACATGCAACACTCTCATATAAAGGGGTAGGGAAAACAGCTTCAGCGAGCTGATAGCAGTATCTGCCCTCACAGCCGGGGATGGGAACTCCTTCACTGATGACATTGTGCGGATAGTTGAAACTCCAGGCCCAATCCGGCAGGAAACTTAACCAATCAGGTTTCGCTGCATTGTTTACTATACCCCAATCACCATCACCGGAAAGTTGACAACCAATTCTTCCTGTACCATAACTCAACATGAGTGCAGGTGCTGCTGTATCACACATATTGAGTGCTGAAATCCCGATACTTCTTGCATACCAAATCGTGGTGATTGAACCAATGATCAAGCCTCCATACATTGTAAGTCCACTGCCACTAAAAAATAATCCTATCGGATCGGCCATGAAGTCACCCCAATATTCAAATATGTGAAATATTTTTGCACCCAATAAACCTCCAACAGCTGCTGCCATGGTAAGTTCGGGTACGGCTTGATAAGGATGAACAGTCTCCTCAACAATCTTCGGACTTTGAAGTTCCGCCTTTTGTTTCTCACGGTATTTCAGAAATACAAAGATGGCTCCGAAAAGCAAACCTGCCCATAAGGAACCTTTCGTAGAGAGGATAAATGCCGGTGGGTCTGCAAAAAATTGTTCACTATTTAAGAAAATATAAATAAGCTTAAACCCAATTATAAATCCAAATAATCCATTCCATGCCAATTCAGAAAATGAAGCTTTTTTGCCGACAAGAATTTTTCGTGTAAATGGCTTTACCAAACCAAGCTTTTCTTTACGCTTCAGTTCGAGTTTCATTATCCAGGCTCCAAGTAAAAAGCTAAGAGCCACCATGGTCCCGAACATAGGCGGAAAGGATACCTTGAAACTTGTTCCAAGAAGATCGTTAAATAAGTCAGACAGACCAGGGTACATGTATAAAAATTCTTAGGATGATTTGGTTAGATTGGCGATATAGATGCAGGGGTACAGATAAAAAAGAAAAACAAAATCATTGAACCAAATTTCGTTCTTCAACGAATTCTGATTCAACTGCAAGCTCATCATTGCTTAATTTCAATAATGAAACATAATGAAGACTGTTTATCAGAGAGGAATCATATGGAATACTCACTTTAACATAATTCCTTGTAAAACCATGCATACGACTGCTTTTATGATCAGCTTCGATTAACACCTCATGGTTCTTTCCTAGCTGGCTAGTATAAAATTTTCTGAGTTTTTTCTCAGATAGAATCCTGAGCATCTTGTTTCGTTCTTTGCGAATGTGTAACGGAACTATATGATTCATCAGCACAGCATCAGTATTCTCCCGCTCAGAGTAGGTAAATACATGCAAGTAAGAAATCTCCAGGCTGTTGAGGTAGTTATATGTCTCAAGAAAATCTTCTTCCGATTCTCCGGGAAAACCCACAATCACATCTGCACCAATACAAGAATCCGGAATTAATTTTTTAATCTGACTAATTCGATCAGAATAAAGATCGCGATTGTATCGCCGACGCATTAGTCCGAGAATTTTATTCGATCCTGATTGAAGAGGAATATGAAAATGTGGAACAAATCTCTTTGAGGCAGCAACGAAATCGATAATATCATTCGTGAGAAGATTCGGTTCTATCGAAGAAATCCTAAACCGTTCAATTCCTTCCACCTCATCCAAAGATTTGATTAAAGTCAGAAAATCGGTATCCTTAATTGTATTCTTTGCACCTTGTTTTGTCCCAAAATCACCAATATTTACTCCGGTCAGAACAATTTCTTTTATGCCACGGCCTGAAATTTCACGGGCATTACTCACAACATTTGAAAGTGAATCACTGCGACTTTTACCTCGTGCAAGGGGAATGGTGCAATAGCTGCAGGTGTAATCACATCCATCCTGAACTTTAAGAAATGTACGCGTTCTGTCACCCATTGAATATGAACTGACAAAAAAATCAGCATCCTCTACTGAACATGAATGGATTTCTGTATTATTCTTTTTCTTAAAATCCGTCAGGTAATCAACAATATTGAATTTTTCTGTGGCACCTAAGACAAGGTCAACGCCGGGCATTTCTGCGATCTCTTCAGGTTTTAATTGAGCATAGCAACCTATAACAGCGATAAAGGAATTCGGGTTAGCCTGCAAGGCTTTACGAACTACTGATCTGCATTCCTTATTTGCATTCTCGGTAACAGAACAGGTATTAATTATAACAACATCAGCACCATCATCCATGTTGCTTTTTCGGAAACCGGCAGCCATTAATGTTCTGCCAATGGTAGAAGTTTCTGCAAAATTTAATTTGCATCCTAGAGTAAAAAAGGAAACGGTGGGCTGGATTTGCATTTGGATGCACAAAGTTAAGAAAGCAAGCCATATGAGCAATTTGTACCTTTTCAATTAGATTGCATTCTTATTATATATAACTGAATATCAATGTCTTTAAAGCGTTTCTAAGACTTAAACAAATCGGTTTTTTGCGGAATGTAAAATTTCAATGACTAAAGCCTGATCCGTATACACAGAGCTTATAAGGTTATTAGAGTGTGACGTTAATAATTTAAGCCATTTCTTAGAAGATCAATAGTCATTGCTAATAGCTTTGTAAAATGCGTTTAGTCTGCTTATTAATTTCTTGTCACATTCTCATGTACTCTTGCAGCCCAAGAGAAAATCAGAATAGCGATAAAACCGTTTTCAGGTATAATGAAGCTGCCGGAATTTCATCTTTAGATCCGGCATTTGCTAAAGACCAGGCAAGTATTTGGCCTTGCACACAGCTGTTTAATGGTCTTGTACAGCTTGACAGCTCGTTGAAGGTGGTGCCATCCATTGCACATTCTTGGGAGATTCTTGAGCAAGGCAAAGTCTATATTTTTCATTTAAAATCAGATGTCTATTTCCATGATGATGATCTTTTTGAAAAATACACTAAATCAAATGCCTCAAAAACCCGAAAAGTTGTCGCCGATGATTTCGTTTACAGTTTAAACCGTCTGGTTGATCCTCAAGTAGCCAGTCCGGGTGCTTGGGTAGTGAATGCCGTTGAAACAGATGCTCTTGGTAAATTAAGCGGCGTCATGGCATTAAATGATTCGACTCTTAGAATTCAGCTCAAGCATTCCTTTCCTGCCTTTCTTTCACTTTTATCTATGCCTTACTGTTCTGTGCTACCTAAAGAAATAGTAGATCATTATGGCGCAGATTTTCGAAAGCATCCATGTGGTACCGGGCCTTTTAAATTTTCCATGTGGAAAGAGGGACTGAGTTTGGTATTTCTTAAAAATGAAAATTATTTTGAGAAGCTGGGGAATAAACAGTTGCCCTTTCTTGATGCAGTACAAATTTCATTTATTAACGATAAACAAAGTGCATTCATCGAATTTCTGAAAGGCAATCTGGATTTTATTTCCGGACTGGATGCGAGCTATAAGGATGAATTACTCACGAGAGATGGAAAATTGCAGGAACGTCACAAGGATCGTTTTCAGTTGCAAACCTTGCCTTACCTGAACACTGAATATTTGGGTGTACTGATGCAATTTTCAAATTCTAACGAAGCGCTGCAGCCTTTGAAGGAGAAAAAAATCAGACAAGCTTTAAGTCTTGGTTTTGATAAATCAAAAATGATCAGCTTCCTCAGAAATAACATGGGCACGCCGGGAATTTATGGATTTGTTCCTCCGGGAATGCCCTATTTTGATACAGATCCAGTTCATGGTTACAATTTTGATCGAAAGAAAGCGACTGAACTTTTAATTGAAGCAGGCTTTCCAAATGCGAAAGGGATTCCTGAAATCATACTGAGCACAACATCGACCTATTTGGATCTTTGCGAGTTCATCAAAAGTGAATGGGAGTCTTTGGGTTTTAAAATAAAAATCGATGTGAATCAGGCTGCCATTCATCGTAAAATGGTTGCCGAACAAAAATTAAGTTTTTTCAGAGGGTCATGGATAGCCGATTATCCGGATGCCGAGAATTACCTCAGTTTATTTTACTCGAAAAATTTTGCTCCTGCAGGTCCAAATTATACTCATTATAGCAATCCTGAATTTGATAAGCTTTATGAACTCTCATCTCAGGAAACGAATGATTCAATTCGTGCAAGCTATTACAAGAATATGGATCAAATGTTGACTGATGATGCAGTGGTAATTGTTTTATACTATGATAAAGTATTAAGACTAAGCCAGAATAGTATTCGGGGACTGAACAACAATGCGATGAATCTTTTGGTGTTAAAAACTGTTCAAAAGGAACAGTAAATCAGTTCATCAAGGTACTTGTACTACACAACTAATCGCATAGTGATCCGATAAGTCTGCTTTATGGGTTTGAAAATTCCGTGACTTGAGTCGCTTGTCGTGGAATATATAATCTATTCTAAAGCTAGGAAAGGGTCCTGCATAAGTTGTTCCGAACCCACTGCCACTTTCTTTGAAAGCATCTTTCAGGTCATCGGCGAGTATGCTGTAGGCAAAGGAAGAAGGGGTGTCATTAAAATCACCGCAGAGTAAGACAGGATAGGGACTTGAATGAATGGTGTCGTGTAAAACATTCACTTGATTTGCCCTTTTTACATAGGCTCGTTTCAGTCGGCGAAGAATTTTCATTCCACCTTCAAATTCATCTTGCTTTACTTCATCATTTCCAAGATTCTCTATGAATTTATAATCTTCCCATTTGAATCGAACGCTTTCAAGATGGGTATTGAACACACGAATTGTATCTTTTCCTTTAACAATATCAGTGTAGATGAAAATATTTCCGCCTCGTTCCTGAAAATGTACCGACTGTTTATTAATGATAGGATATTTACTGTACGTTGCAATTCCCCAATGGTCTGTCTTACGTAAGCTTAAGGTATACTCAATATGTGAATATGCCTTCAATAATTTTCTAAGTGTGTCTTCATTTCTATAACCGGGATCTTTTCTGTCCGATGAATAAAACTCCTGAAAACAAACTACATCCGGAGACTCCTTTTTCAGGAATTCAAAAATCATATTTCTCGTTTCTGTATTATGAAACCAATTATAGAGGTTGAAGAGTCTGACATTGAATGACATTACCTTAATGCTTTTGCTATCGGCTGATTCTGTTTCTTGTTTACTGTTGCCAAAATGCAACCTGAACATACCCGGAATTCTTGTGAGACCGACTAATACCAATACTAAAATGATAAATCCCTTTTTATTTCTTAATAGTGCCCAATAAATTAAAAACAAAGAATTAACGAGCAGTAAGGGGCCAAATGCAAGGCCGAATAATGCAAGCCACCAAATAGAGGAAGGGCTTACATAGGCTGCAAGCAGTGAAAATAATAGTCCCAGCATTGCGACGATACTGAAAAACCACATCACTTTATTTATCCAGGAAGATTTATGCGCTTTACTCATATACAATAATACATACTTTGGTAAAAAGGATAAGTAAGTTGCTAATTAATTATCCTTGCTTGCCTGAAACAAATAATCTTTCTCCTCCTGAGTAAGGCTACCATATCCGGACTTGGATATTTTATCCAATATCTGATCGAGTCCCTCTTGTCGGCTTTTTTTAGTCATGTTAAATTCGGCATCAGACATTGATTTCCCTGATCGGTGAACCTTCATTCTTGGTTTCTTGCCAGTTGAAAAATAATCAAGGAATTGATTAAACCACGAAGCAATATCTTTCCCGAGTCTCAATTGTCGAATATAAATGAAACCATACATCGCTCCACCGAGATGAGCCAGATGTCCACCGGCATTGCTTCCTCCGATGCTTATTAAATCTGAAATCACAATAATCACTGCTATCCATTTTAATTTTACCTCGCCAATGAGTAACAGTCTGATCGGATAATCAGGAAGCAATGTGGCGGAAGCAATGGTGATTGCAAGAACACTGGCAGATGCGCCCAATGCAAATGAATTGGAGAGATTACTTGAAAATAAAGGGAATAAATTATATGCAACTATATAAAACACTGCACCCCTGATCCCACCAAGAATATAAGTGCTGATAAGTTTTTTAGAACCTAAATACTGCTGATAAATGGTTCCCATCCAGTAAAGCAACAGCATATTAAAAAAAAGGTGAAAAAATTCCCAATGATAAAACATATAAGTAATCAGTGTCCATGGCCTGGCAAGCAACTGAGAAAGGCTGGCAGGTACGGCGAGCCAATAAGAAATTGAAGAAAAATTAATGCCATTTGCCATGAAAAGAGTAGCAAATACTGCAATCAATCGGGCTATAAGAAATAATCCTATATTAATGATTAGTAATCGCTGAACTGAATCAGCAATTTTAAATCCGGAACGAAAAGAATTTGAAAATTCAGACATCTTATTTATTTGTCATTTCACTTACAATTTTGCAGCACAATTTTCATCTGCAATAAACAATGAACCTGATTAATGGGATTAAAAATTCATTGTTCTTTTGTTCTTGTTTTTCCAATAGAGAATTAGAATGATTCCGGTCACCAGTCCACCTAAATGGGCAAAGTGAGCAATGTTATCTCCCGGAACATTTGCGATGCCGGAAAAAAGTTCCAGCGCTCCGTATAAAATTACAAAGTATTTTGCTTTGATTGGAATGGCAAAATAAAGGTAGATAATGCTATTGGGAAATGTCATTCCATAAGCAAGCAGCAATCCAAACACCGCTCCTGAAGCACCAACAACCACCGGCGCATTTAAGACATCTACACGCAATTGTTTCATGTAGTCAACGCTTAATTGCAGAGCTTCAGAAGAATTCATTCCCTGCAGGCTGTTAAACTCCCTGGTGAACGCATTATAATGATCAATCATATCGGTCGAAGAGAAGTTCTTGAATGCATCAGAACTAAGCAAAGTATGCAGCCCTTCAATGCTCGGATTTGAAAGATAAGTATCGAAATAAGCCAGAGTAGGCTGGATTTCAAAATACACAATTCCGTAGTGAGCAACTGCTGCTCCAAATCCTGTAATAAGGTAGAAAGTAAGAAAGCGTTTTGGACCCCAGACATTTTCAATAGCAGCTCCAAACATCCAAACGGCAAACATGTTGAATAAAATATGCATAAAACTTCCATGCATAAACATGTATGTCACCAACTGGTAAACACGAAATTTCTCTGACTCAAAATAGTGCAAGCCGAGTATGTCATTTAGATCTATACCGCGAGCACTCAGAACCACTGTAGCCAGGTACATGATTCCATTAATAATCAGCAGGTTTTTTACGACTTCAGGAAGGACTTTGAAACTTCTAGGCCTGTATTGCTCGTAGTTCATTTGTTCTAATTGAATATATGTTTGATCTTATCCGCTTGTAATTTCCGGATGCTACAAGGCATGAAGTTGCTAATTATTTTAAAGGAATCGATCTCTGATTTCTTCGGTTTTCAACAAAGTCATACACGGTTTTCCGTGGATTCCATGTCCGGGCTTATCACAAGCAAGGAGATCATCAAGAAGAGATTTCATCTGTGCAGTAGACAGCTCTTGTCCGGATTTAATAGAAACACTTTTTGCCATAGAAGCAGCAAGTATCTCTCTTTTGTTTTTCAGGGATGGGCTTTCCCCATTTTTATATTTATCAAGAATACTTTCCAAGGTGCTTTTTTCGGTTCCTTTTAACACTTCGGGTGGTGAACCATGCAACACGAAAGAATTGCCTCCAAACTCACGGATGTCGAAGCCAAGGCTGCGGATCTCATCAACTAATTCCTGCAGCAAGGCCACATCAGAAGCGGAAAAATCGAGGGTTTCAGGAAAGAGATCTTGCTGACTATAGGAGGAGTCAGTTTGAAGCCGATTGATATACTTTTCAAATAATATACGTTGATGAGCAGCCTGCTGATCAACACAAAGCAAGCCACCACTGATAGTACATATAATAAATTCATTGTTGAGCTGAAAGAATGTTCCATGTTCCTCCGGGATCTTCTCAACAGAAGTTTTTAATTCAAATTCAGGGGCCACCTGAATAACCGGTTTTACATTTTGTTGCGAGATGTCGGCAGATTGGATAGAAGTGTACAACTTCTCCCAACCGGCATTTGCAATAGTTTTGTTAAAATCAGAACGGAATGGGTTGTAATTTGTGTTTACGGTAACCGTTGGTTGAGCCGGTGTTTGAGAGCGCATAGAGTGAGGTAATTCGAATGAATTTTCCTTTTCAAAGTCAAGTGCCGGTGCAATACTGTACTGACCTAAAGATCGTTTAACAGCTGCTCTGACGATCGCATAAACTGAGCGCTCGTCCTCAAATTTTATTTCGGTTTTGGTAGGATGAATATTCACGTCAATACGAGAAGGATCGATATCGATAAATAACCAATAACTTGGATAGCTGTCTCTGGGAAGAAGCTCTTCAAAGGCATTTGTCACGGCATGGTTCAAATACCCGTCTCTTATGAAACGTCTGTTGACAAAGAAAAATTGCTCGCCGCGGCTTTTCTTCGAGAATGCCGGTTTACCAATGAAACCCGAAATGGAAAGGAGGGAAGTCTCTTCTGTGACAGGTACCAAACGCTCGTTATAATGGCTTCCATAGACACTCACAATTCTTTGTCGATGGTTAGCTAATGGCAATTGAAATATTTCAATCCCGTTTTGATGCAACGACATCGCAACCTCCGGATGTGCCAGGGCAACACGTTCAAATTCCTCGATAATATGCCTTGCTTCAACGTTATTTGACTTCAGAAAATTTCTTCGGGCAGGAACATTGAAAAATAAGTTTCGGATGCTGATGGAAGTTCCCGGTGAGGTGGCAACTGAAGTCTGACCGGTAATTTCAGCTCCTTCAATTTGAATACAAGTACCCAACTCATCGTCATGTCTTTTGGTTTTCAACTCAACCTGTGCAATGGATGCTATTGAGGCCAATGCTTCACCTCTAAATCCTTTGGTACGTATCGAAAATAAATCGTCGGCATTTTGAATCTTAGACGTAGCGTGTCTGGAGAAGCATAACCTTGCATCTGTGGGACTCATCCCGGATCCATTATCAACTATTTGAATCAAAGTGCGCCCTGAATCCTTGATAAACAATTCAATATGACTACTGCCGGCATCGACGGCATTCTCCAATAGTTCTTTTACAGCAGATGATGGTCGCTGGATGACTTCACCTGCAGCAATTTGATTTGCAACTGAATCCGGAAGAAGTCGAATGATGTCAGACATTTTGAGAAATTCTAATGGTCGTAAAGATAAGCACAAACAATGAAAAGGCCCTTAATCAATTGGTATGCTTTTATATTCTGAATTTGAATCATTTAAACTGTTCAATCCAATTCTTTAGAGCTTTCATTTGCCAATTGAACGGCTTGCCGACTGTTATGCAATCTTTATGTAAAGCTTAAGATATAGAGTTTATCTGAAAATATGGGTTTCAATTACCATTATTTACTCCATTTTCTTTATCTTGTAAAACATATAATGCTGATTAAAATAGTTATGGATAAAAAATTTAACAAGGCAGAGGCGGGATATCATATGTTGCAATTACTGTCTGCAGTTGACGGACATTTTGGTCCAAAAGAAGATTTGGTAATTACGAATTATCTGGTGGAAAATTATCCTTTTCGTGTGGAGATGGACGGTGCGATGGAAGCATTGAGCCGACTAAAGCCGGAAGATTATATTCTGCATTTTCAAAAATGCATGAATGATTTTTTTCAAGACTCAGAAGAGAATGAAAGAACCCGCTTCTTAAAATTTGCCGTTGATCTGGTGAAAGCCGATGACAAAATCACCGAGGATGAGAATATATTTCTTAAAACCCTGTTTGACACATGGGATAGTGCACACATGGAATAATTTTATTTTTTTAATTTATCTTTAAATACCTTTTTAAATTTTTCCACCTTAGGCGCAACAACGAATTGGCAGTAAGGCTGACTTCCATTTTCATTAAAATAATTTTGATGGTCTTCTTCAGCTTTATAAAAAGTTGTGAATGGAGAAATTTCAGTCACCACCGGTGAATCGAAAGCTTTAGAATCATTCAGCTTTCGTTTGTAAGATTCAGCCAGCTGCTGTTGATGTTCCGAATGATAAAAGATCACAGATCGGTACTGAGTACCTATATCATTTCCCTGTCTGTTCAACTGAGTCGGGTCATGGGAGAGCCAGAATGCTTCAAGCAGCTCTTCATAATCCAGCTTGGAAGAATCATATACCACCTGTACTACCTCAGCATGACCCGTTCTCCCGCTACAAACTTCTTTGTAGGACGGATTCTTAATCGTACCTCCGGAATAACCGGATTCAACCTTTATGACACCGTTTAAAAGTTCAAACTGTGCTTCTGTGCACCAAAAACAACCGCCACCAAATGTTGCAGTATCTGTACCGGATTCTATTATAGTATTTTCCGTAGTCATATTTATTTCTTTATTATTTTTATTTTGAGCACAGCCACTTAACGAAAAACTGAGCAGTAAAATTATATGAATCAAATTTGGCTTAAACATGTTTATGCGGGTTAAATTAACCTTTGAAGGCGGTGTTTAAACAATCAGAAATTGATATTGTTTTAGGGCAAATTTAACCATGGAACATATCCTCAATTCATTCGGTCGGTCTTCTCGACAAATTCGATGTTAAAGTTTTTCCAGGGCTGAACCATATCCTTTAGCCCGGCGCCAGGCTGCAAGCTGGCCAAGATGCATGGAAGAATGTTCGATACACATAAATAATAACAAATCAAGCAAGGTTGGAAAATGCGAGCCAAAGCGCCATGTAACTTTTTTCGAGAATTCTGCCTCTTGCAAAGAATCGATGAGGGAAATAAGTTTCTTTGTCATAATTTGTAATTCCTGCATAATCACCTCTGAGCCCGGATATTTTGAAAGTTCTAAAGAAGGTAATGTCGGATCACCGAGTCCCTTGCGCCTGAATAACTGATCCCACTCCTCAGAAAGTTCATAAGGATGTCCCAGGTATTTTATTGTTAAACCAAGTGCAGAAACCAAATGCCCGAGAGTAAAGCCTGCATGATTTTCCAATCCTTTACCTGCATCTTCAAAAAGAACTGACTCAGGGATATCGCGAATTAACTCAGCGGCATATTCCAGATTAAATTCCAATGATTTTGCTAATGCGGCTTTTATCATCTAATAAATAATTTCAATAATTTAAACAGTTCACTCCGGCATATTCTCAAGAGCGATTCCTATTGTTCCATACAAACCAACTAATTCTCCCGATCCTTCATTAAATAATTCGGCCTTCCTTGCGAGACCAAATAAATCCGTGTCAACATCATAAATCAGAAGGAAGCCATTTTCTTCCTTTTCCGGTTCAAGATCAGCAACAACCCAGAAATCTTCGTACTCCATTGTTTCCGGGACAAAAAAATTACCTTCAAAAGGCTCAATGATCAAGTCTTCAATTTGTTCAGACCAACCCATTGGCCAATCAAAGGAGTCTCGCTCTGCCAATTCGCTTTCAATCAGTTTTGAAATTTGCTTTGCTTCCATACTAATTTTATTCCTTATTTTAAAGCCACAAGAATTGTATAACAATGCGCCTTGCGCTAATGAAGTATCGAAGATAGGAAGAAGTTATAAATGGAATGAGCTTGCTGAACAGGAATCTTTCATGTGAGCTTAAGCTCAGGAAAAACGGCCCCTAAATATCAGTTTTTATAAATGCTGAAATTTCCTTCAGCGAGAACTACATCTTTATTGTCGCCGGATGTAATAACAATTTTATAATCACCTGAATCAAAAAAATTCACTGCTGTAAGTGCATACGTAGACGTTTTTTTCAGGTCGAGCATTCGTTCATCAACCCATTCATTTTTTCCTGAGCTTAATTTATAGGCTGTGAAAAGCAATCTGTATGCATCCGGAAGAGTTTCAGAAGGAGTGACGTCTGCGTAAAACAAAACTTGCGTCCCCTTATCTTCAATCATTTCAAACTGATCTTTTGCCGGAGCCGGTTTTGGTTTTCCATAACCAAATTTACTCGATGCAGCGAGATTGTCTGTGATAGTCAATTTAGCAACGGTTTGAGCTTGACTCTGTCCACAAACGAATAGCAGCATTACTATTAATAAAAATCGAATCATAAAGGCCTATGCTTATATAATTATATCAATAATACAAAATTTAAAGAGATGAAGCAAGCGTGAAAACCGCGTCCAATCGCAGTTTCCGGCCATCCGGACCTGATATTTCTTCCGGAAACGAATTGCTGTAGACTGAGCCAAATCCGGATTTCCTGAGTATGAGCTCCAGGTCCTCCGCTTCATACAGCGAAAACCCATAGCGTGAAAAAGGCAATTCCATCATACCTGACTTCGTCCTGTAAGCAAGGATAAGGTTAGCTGATGGCTTTAATACCCGTTTAATTTCTTCGAGATAAAGCTCAATTGGGTCCCAAAAATAAACGGTGTTAATTCCAATGATGTAGTCAAACGCAGAAGACTCAAAATTCATCTTTCGGCAATTCCCTTGTGTAATTTCAATTTTACCTGAACGCAATAAAGTTTCGTTTAGCTTCTTTGATGCATCAACCATCTCCTCTGACAGGTCAATGGAAGTGTATCTCAAATTTTGTCCACATGAAAGCACAGTTCCGATGAATGCACCATTGGCAGGGCCTATTTCAAGAATGGAGGAGCCGGGTGCAGGAGAAAATATTTTAGAAAACTCTTTATATAAGTTTTCATTTGCCTTTTGCATAAATTCACTAACAAGCACTGCATTTTCTCCGTGAGGCTTACGGAGCTGAGCAGCCATTTCTCTTTCATCAAGTGGTTGCATTGGTAGCACATTTTAGCAGGAAAAAACCGATGATCCCGGCAACCAGTGATGAACTTAATATGGCAAGCTTCGCATTATAAATATGATCAGGGCTATCAAAAGCCAACATCCCTATAAATATTGACATGGTGAAACCAATACCGGCTATAAAACCCACCCCTAATAATTGCTTTAGGTTAGTGCCATGTGGCAGACGACTTACTTTTGTGTATAGTGCTATAAGAATGAAAGAAAATATTCCGATTGGTTTTCCCAAAATCAAACCAAAAGCAATACCGAGGCTTTCACTCGTTTGTAGAGTTTCAATAAATCCACTTCCCAAAACAATTGCCGTATTAGCAAGAGCGAAAAGTGGCATGATAAGAAAATTCACCGGAGTATGTAAAGCATGTTCCAGGCTAAGCAATGGACTTTTTTTCTCAAAGCCACGGAGTGGGAGGGTTAATGCCAGCAGTACACCGGCAATTGTAGCATGGATTCCGCTCTTGTAGACGAAATACCATAAGACCACTCCAACCAACAAGTAAAGGGTGATATATTTAACCCTGAAACGGTTTAGGATGATCAAAATTACCAGGGGCACAGCTGCGAGCATTAAGTAGTAAGTTGATATTGACTTAGTGTAAAAAAGTGCAATGACTAAAACTGCACCTAAATCATCAACGACTGCCAAAGCAGTCAACAAAATTTTAAGCGAAACCGGGACTCTGTTACCTAATAAAGAAAGTATACCTATGGCAAATGCAATATCCGTAGCCATTGGGATTCCCCAACCTGATTGTGTTTCAGTTCCTGCATTAAACAACATGTAAATTCCCGCAGGTACCAACATTCCACCCAATGCAGCAGCGAGCGGAAGAGTGGCTCGTTTCAAAGAAGATAGTTCCCCTTCCAAAAGCTCGCGTTTAATTTCAAGACCGACCAGAAGAAAAAAGACAGCCATCAGAGCGTCATTTATAAAATGACCCAGGCCCATTTGAATTTGAAAATCTGAGATAATCAAACTAATTTCTTTATGCCAAAAGTGCACATAAGAATCTGAGTAAACAGAATTAGCTAGAAGCAAAGAAGTAGCAGTACATAAAATCAGCAAAATACCGACCGCACGTTGATTCTGAATAAACTCTGTAAAAGCTTCTGTAAATAATGTCCCTGTTCTTAAAATTCTTTTTCTTACCATAAAATCAATTCAAACAATAAACTCTATGCAAGATCCTAAAAAAAAATGAATCTGAAGAATTGCAATTAAAATTCATGTTATTGAATAAGAAGCCCACTGAGTCTCATTAAATTGCTTTCTGACAGCTTTGCTTCGAATCTCGCATCCACCAAGCGAGTCATCGCCTCTTCATAGCTTCGTTGCACTTCTTTCAGTTCAATTATGCCACTTAGTCCGCTTCTGAATCTTTCCTGAGATATAATCAGTATTTCCCTGGCAGATAAAATATTTTCTTCTTCCAGTTTCAGAATAGCAAGTTGATCCTTATACTCTTGAAAGGCTTTAATAATATCTGCATCAATAGCTAATTCTGCCTGCTCTAATTCAAGTCGTGCATTGAGGACATCAAGGCGCGCTGCTTTTACATTTTTGGATATTCTGAATCCATTAAAAAGAGGTAAGCCGGCCGTAATACCATAACTAAAGCCCTGATTTTTATTTGTCCTGATAAAGCCTGCTTCGTTTTCTGCATTCGAAAAATTGTAGCTACCATTTAATTGTATTCTTGGCCAACGATCTGCGATCGATTCTTTTAGTGCTAAATTTGAAATGAGTAATTGCTTTCTGTAGTAAGAACGAAAGTGATTTGACTCTTTCGATTTATTTTTTATTTCCTCAATGGATCCACTAAAAACTAATTTAATGGAGTCTTCAACCACGAAATTTGTCTCCAGTGATCTTGCCATTAATTTGTTCAGGTCAATACTCAGGGATTTGATGAGAGAAATTTGCGTCATCTCAGCTGAAAGTCGTGAATTTAAATCTGTTTTTGCGTGCAAGACATCAAGTTTGGATCCTGATCCATTGGATAACCGTCTCTCCGCAATGCTAACTCTTTCTCTTCCCAGTTGGATTTCTTCTTTAATACTTTTTAATAATTGCTGCTCTCGTGCTATTTCAAAATATGCTCTGATTACTTCAAGATATACATCTTCCATTTGAATCTTCAGAGAAATTGCTGATTGGGTCGACAATTCATTAAGACGTCTTTTAGTGCTGAACATTTTTGTACCGTCAAAAATGGTCCAGCCAAGTGATAGACTGGCATTCAAATTCTCAGATCGAGCATTATTTCTATCCACCTGATCTCCATTTGAATATTTTTGGTTTGTGGAATTATTGGCCCGGTTATAAGCAGCATCAACGTTGATATCAGGCAACATTCCTGCTTCACCTGCGTGGTTATAAAGTTCTTGTTTACTTAAATCATTGCCGGCAATTCTGATGTCAAAATTATTCTCCAAAGCGATTGTTATTGCCTGCTCAAAAGTCAACACCGTATCCTGTCCATTTGCATTGTTACCCAATAAAAAAAGACAAAAGGAAAACGAACAAACAATCTTAGTAAAAGGAAATAATCGCATTATAGTCATCTTGATAAATTTCTAAAACAGATTAGGACTCTGTACCCAAACCTGATTTCTTTCTCGAAATAAACGTATACATAGCCGGAATCACATAGAGCGTAAGCACCAATGAAAATGCAAGGCCGCCAACAACTGCAATCCCCATAGGCATCCGGCTTTGTGCACCATTACCCAGGCCAATTGCAATTGGTAATGCACCAAGGATGGTAGCAAAACTTGTCATCAGTATTGGACGTAATCGTAAGGTGGCTGCTTCTATTACCGCTTCGTTTATACTCTTTCCCGCTAACTTTTGCTTATTGGCAAATTCAACAATCAAAATTCCATTTTTTGTCACCAAACCGATAAGCATGATCATACCAATCTGACTAAATATATTCAGTGTCTGATTAAACATCCAGAGTGTGAAAACTGCTCCGCCCAAAGCCAATGGAACAGTAAGCATAATAATAATGGGGTCAATAAAACTCTCAAACTGAGCAGCAAGAATTAGATATATTAATATCAAAGCAAGGATGAATGCGAATAATATATTGGAACTGCTTTCAGCAAAATCCCTGGAAGGTCCTGTGAGATCAGTATTAAATGTCGGATCCAACACGGAAGCAGAAATTTTATTCATAGCGTCAATGCCATCACCGATGGTTTTACCCTGAGCAAGACCTGCAGAAATGGTGGCGGACTTATATCTATCGTGGTGATAAAGCTGTGGAGGATTACTCTCTTCAGACAGAGATACTACATTATCCACTTGAATAAGTTGGCCATCCTGATTACGAACGTATAGTGATTTTAAATCAAGTGGCTCATCCCTGTTCTTTCTATCAACCTGCACCATCACCTGATACTGTTTACCATTCATGTTGAAATACGAAATTCTGCTGCCGCTATATGCCAACCGGAGTGTTTGTGCAATATCATTTACAGACACCCCAACAGCACGTGCACGATCTCTGTCAATATTGACGAATAATTCGGGTTTATTAAATTTCAAATTAACATCTACACCTTGAAAGGTGGGGTCTTTATATGCTGCATCAAGAAAATCAGGAAGCTTTTCTTTAATTTTATCAAAGGTTGCATTTTGTATAACATATTGCACTGGCAATCCACCTCTGGCAACACCACCCACACTTATCGTTTGTTCTTGAATAACGAATGCTTTTCCTTCCGGAAATGTTCTCAATTGTTTTGAAAGGTAATCAGCAATTTCCTGTTGCGAACGATCTCTGTCTTTAGCCTCCAGAAGGGATAATCTGGAAAAACCTGAATTGACCGCACCTGAACCGGCAAAAGAAGGTGCCGTCACCGTTAACACCACTCTTTTTTCGGGGAGGGAATCAGTCACCATTTGACTGATCTTATCCATGTAATCATCCATATATTCATAGGAAGTTCCTTCAGGTGCACTCACTGCCAGCCTGACCCAGTTTCTATCTTCCAGAGGAGCAAGTTCACTCTGGAGCAGTGCGCCAAAGCCAAATATCATAGCGACAGGAACAAGGATTAAAACAATCGCCCATTTTCTTCTCTTCATGAAATTACTGAGTGACTTTTGGTATCTGTCGTTCAAACTTTGGAAGAAGGGTTCCGTTTTAATATAAAATTTTGAATGGCCTTTATCTTTTCGTGCAAGTAATACATTCAGCACTGGTGTTAAGGTAAGGGACACAAAAGCAGAAATAAGTATTGCTCCGGCCATAACGATGCCGAACTCCCGGAACAATCTTCCTACAAATCCTTCCAGAAAAATTATGGGAAGGAATACAACAGCCAGCGTGATAGAGGTTGATACCACTGCGAAAAATATTTCATTTGAACCTTCTCTGGCTGCATCCATAGGACGCATGCCGGATTCAAGTTTCTTGTAAATATTTTCCGTTACAACAATTCCATCATCCACAACAAGGCCGGTTGCTAATACAATGGCAAGCAGGGTGAGAATGTTAATGGAGAAACCGGCAAGGTACATAATGAAGAATGCACCAATCAATGAAACCGGTATGTCGATCAGTGGTCTTAAGGCAATTAACCAGTCTCTGAAAAACAGAAAAATAATCAGCACTACAAGAATAAAAGCGATTAATAATGTTTCAGCTACTTCCCAGATCGACTGCCTGATGAATAGTGTTTTATCTAAGGCAATATTGAGTGTAAAATCTTTAGGCAGATCAATTTTCAGCTGCTCATACCGTTTGTAAAACTCATCGGCTATTTCAATATAGTTTGATCCGGGTTGAGGTACAATGGCCATACCGATCATTGGTGTGCCACTTTCTTTTAATATAGTTTCCTCATTTTCGGTACCAAGAGCGGCGTATCCAACATCCTTTAATCTGATATTTTGTGTTCCGGTGGAGGCAATTATCAGATCATTAAATTCAGCTTCAGAACTCATCCTTCCCATCGTTTTCACGGTCAGCTCCGTTGTATTACCTGCCAATTTTCCTGCAGGTAATTCTATGTTTTCTCTGTTGATGGCGTTTTCAACATCTAAGGCAATAAGATTGTAAGCACTCAGTTTCTGTGGGTCAAGCCAAATGCGCATGGCATATTTTTTTTCCCCCCAAATTTGTACCGTACTTACACCCGGTATCGTTTGCAATCGCTCAAGAATAATATTGGATGCGTAATCACTTACTTCGAGCTGACTCCGTGAATTACTTACTACCGTCATTGATATTACAGCATCGCTATTCGCATCAGCTTTAGTAACAACAGGTGGAGCATCAATATCCTGAGGCAATTGTCGCAACACCTGAGAAACCTTATCTCTCACATCATTTGCTGAAGCCTCTAAATCTGTTTCGAGTCCAAATTCAACGGTGATAACACTGGATCCCTGATTGCTTGCAGATGAAATCGAACGTATTCCTGCAATTCCATTTATTGCCTTCTCAATAGGTTCCGTTATTTGTGATTCGATAATTTCAGCATTTGCTCCCGTATAATTGGTTCGTACTGTTATAACAGGTGGATCCAGGGAAGGATATTCGCGAACTCCCAAAGAATCAAATCCGATCAGCCCAAAAAGCAAGATGATGATTGACATCACCATCGCAAAGACGGGGCGTTTCAGACTGATGGAAGAGAGACTCATAGTACTTAATTAAATGAAAATTAATTAATGATTACTGATACCGGCATATCAGGTCTTAATTGCATGATACCGTTTGTAAGAATTGTGTCGCCATCGTTCAGGCCGGAAATAATTTGAACGGTACTATCATTTCTGATCCCAATCTCAACTTTACGGGATTGTGCCTTACCTTGATTTTGAACAAATAATTTATAGCCTTTTAATTCGGGAATAATAGCTTGAGAAGGGATCATCAGTGCAGAATCAATGGCTGCTAAAGGAACTTCTACATTTGCAAAAGCCCCCGGTGTTAATATTCCCTCGGGATTCGGACACAAGGCACGAATTAAAACAGAATGCGTTAGAGGATCTATTTTAGGTTCCATCGCGTAAATTTTCGCTTCGTAACTTTTGGTAAGAGAGGAAAGGGAAAATCTTACGGTCTGATTTAGCCTCAGCAAAGATTTATATTTCTCAGGAACCGAGAACTCCAGTTTTACCGGATTGATATCCTGGATGGAAACTATTTTAGTGTTTAAGGGGAGAATGGATCCTTCATTGATCATTTCAAGTCCTACAATACCGGAAAAGGGAGCTCGTATTTCTGTTTTTGAAATCTGAACTTTAATGAAGGCGATATCTGCTTCGATCCCTTGCAGTGTATTAATGGCCTCATCATATTCTTGCTGACTGATTCCTTGAATTTTAAGAAGGTCAGCTGATCTTCTTTCTTTGGTTTTTGCCAATTGCAATTCTACCTGCAGTTTGTTCAGTTGTGCCTGAAGGTCCTCGTCAAAAATTTTAGCGAGAAGTTCTCCTTGATTTACACTTGATCCTTCATCAAAATATATTTTTACGAGCCGTCCGGCAATCTCATTTTTTATTTCTACCTCTTTGTTTGAAAGCAATGCTCCGGTAACATGTATTGATTCTGAAACGCTTGATGCTTTTACAATGTATCCGTTCACGGACATTTTTCCGGAACCTGCGGTTTTGCCTACTGATGAACTCCCTTTATCAGGTGAATTACATTTGTTCAGGTAAATTACTATAATGATAAATAGGATAGAGAGGATGAGAAGGATTCTTCCGGGCTTCATGATAAAAAATAAGGTGACGACCAGAACTGCTCATGCAGTTAGAGACGAATTTCGTTTGATATTCCGTAAAATTAATCCTGCCAGTCTGCAATGAAAAGATTTGTGGCATGGCTTCCGCCATTGTTACGGTTGCTCGAAAATACAATTTTCTTTCCATCAGGAGAAAAGACAGGAAAAGCAGCAAAAGCCTTGTCGAAGGTAATTTGCTCAAGGTCACCGCCTTCTAAATTACACATCCATAGATTAAAGTTAAATCCTCTGGAAACATGGTTACTGGAAAAAATGATTTTGCTTCCATCAGGAGTAAAGAAAGGTGCCCAATTGGCTCCCCCTAAATTGGTAACTTTCTTCAGATCAGACCCGTCAACATTACAAGTATAGATTTCCATGTTGGTCGGCATTACCAGATCCTGCTTGAGGAGATCTTTGTATTCTTTTATCGCTTCCTCAGTCTTTGGTCTGGATGCACGGAAAACCAGTTTCTTGCCATCCGGTGAAAAGAACGCACCACCATCATATCCAAGTTCATGCGTGATTTGCTTCACATCATTTCCATAGGCATCCATAGTATATAACTCAAGGTCACCACTTCTTGTTGAAGTGAACACAATGTGCTTACCATCCGGACTAACAGTTGCCTCAGCATCATATCCATCTTCAGTAGTCAGCTGTCGCACAATTTTTCCGTTCAGATCAGCTACAACTATATCAAAGGAAGGATAGAGCGGCCAAACATATTTATGATCCGGTCTGGGTGCAGGCTTAGGTGGGCATTTTTCACTACCCATATGTGTTGTGGCATATAAAATCAATGAATCGCCTCCTAAAAAATAGGAGCAGGTTGTTCGGCCCTTTCCGGTACTCACCATTACAGGAGCAAAGGAATCTATAGGGGAATAATAAATCTGATCACATTCAACATTCCATTCAGGGTTGGTAGCTTGAAATACCAACATCCGGCTGTCAAAACTATAATAAGCTTCTGCATTATCGCCTCCGAAAGTTAATTGGCGAATATTCTTAAAATGCTTCTCCTCTTTAAAATGTATGGTTGTATCTGAAGTTCCTTGTTGGGCCTCCGAACTTTTTGTTGGAAGTGTTACAACCAGAGCGACAATAACTGTTAAACCGAGGGCTGAAATGATAATCTTCTTCATAATAGAGCTTTGGGCGAATAAAATAAGAATTGATTTCCTGATTGTCACAATAAAGCAAGAAGAAATGAAGCTTATTTCATCGAATTAGGTTAATTAATTCTTAATTCCGTTATGATTATATTCGGGTCTTATCTGAATTAATAAATTTAGCAACTTAAATGATGTATTATTGCTTCTCAATCTAACAATCCAATGAATCAATCTAAGATCAAGTTCTGCTTAATGCAAATGACCTGCATCACTTTAGTTTTAAGTGCATGCACGCAAATTTCAAATAAAAAATCCGCCGATATAAAACAAGATGACTTTTTATGGCAATGGATTGACAGTACCCGTAATCCGGGAGATGATTTTTTTGCTTTTGCCACCGGCAATTGGATGAAAAGCAATCCCATTCCGGAAAGTGAAAAGCGCTGGGGAATTGCAAATCTCGTGATCAATGACAATTACGATAAGCTTTTAAATTTATGTGAAGAATCTGCAAAAAATACTAATGCCGCCCACGGTAGCAATACACAGAAGATAGGTGACTTCTGGGCCATGGGAATGGATTCATTAAAAATTGAACAGGATGGAATAAAGCCGCTTGCTCCGATGCTCAGCAGCATTGAAGCGATAAAAGATAAACAAGGCGTTCTGAATGCCATTGCTGATATGCAAAAGATTTGCTCCGATCCCTTATTTTATATCGCGATTTATCAGGACGAAATGAACAGCAATAAGTTTGCCGTCCATCTCTATCAGGGAGGAATCGGCTTACCGGATCGCGACTACTATTTCAATAATGACAGCAGAACGATAAATATCAGGAACGAATACGATAAGCATCTTGTGAAAATGTTTATGCTTTTAGGTTATGCAGAGAAAGATTCCAGAAAACATGCCGCAACAGTTTTTTCTATAGAAAAGAGTCTTGCTTCTGCATCAAGGAAGCTCGAAGAACTGCGCGATCCTTATGCAAATTATACTAAAATGTCGACCCGGGAATTTGCAGCTTCTGTACCTGAATTAAATTGGAACGACATGATGACCCGCTTGGATTTGCAGGGTCTGGATTCGATTATTATTGCACAGCCTGAATTTTATCAACAAGTAAATAAGAGTTTAAAGACAATTTCTATTGACGATTGGAAGACTTATTTGAGATGGAATCTGTTGAATAATTATGCAAGTGAGTTAAGCACTGCATTTGACTCACAAAATTTTGAGTTTTTCGGAAAAGTTTTATCAGGTGTCACAGAGCAAAGACCTCGCTGGAAAAGGATTCTGGATTCTCAGGAAAATTATCTGGGTGATGCTTTAGGCCAGTTGTACGTTGAGAAATATGTTTCACCTACAATGCGCGAACGTTATGATGGATTGGTTCAAAACATGCTTGACACTTACAAGGACAGAATTCAAGGTTTGAAATGGATGAGTGATCAAACAAAGGAGAAAGCACTTTACAAGCTTTCGAAGATCAGCAGGAAAGTTTGTTATCCGGATAAATGGAAAGATTATTCCTCACTAAGTATAGGAAGAGAATCATTTGCAGAAAATGTGATGAATTGCAAACGTTGGCAATATGCCTACTACATTAAAAAATTGCACGAGCCGGTCGATCGAACTGAATGGGAAATGACTCCTCAAACCTATAATGCATATTACAATCCTTCGAATAATGAGATTGTATTACCTGCTGCCATCTTCCTCATCCCGGGCTTAGCAGATTCTCTTGCTGACGATGCGATCATTTATGGATATGCTGCAGCTTCTACAATAGGTCATGAACTGACACATGGTTTTGATGATCAGGGAAGACAATTTGATGCTGATGGAAATTTAAAAAACTGGTGGACGACGGAAGATTCTGTCATGTTCTCTCAGCAAGCATCCTTACTGATCAATCAGTTCAATAATTATATTGTTCTGGACAGTATGCATGTGAATGGAGAGGCTACGCTGGGTGAAAATATCGCAGACTTAGGTGGTGTTGTGATTGGTTTTGAAGCATTCAAAAAAACCAAACAATATAGAGAAGGAAAGAAAATTGACGGCCTCACTCCAACGCAGAGATATTTTCTTGGCTATTCAATGGGATGGCTTGGTCATTCCCGTGATGCCTCTCTTGCTATGCAAGTAATGACAAATGTTCATGCACCTAATTTTCTACGGGTAAATGGCCCCTTTGCCAACATTCCTGAATTCTATGAAGCATTCGGAATAAAAGAAGGAGATGCAATGTGGCGACCGGACAGTCTGCGTGTAAATATCTGGTAGATTTTAACTGAGATCGAGGCTTAGATTTTTCTTAATTAGACAGGTGTTTTTTGACAAATCGTACATCTTTGTATGATCAATGTCATAATTAAAATGACTATTGTCATTTTCAGGTTTTGTTCAAGGAATTAATTTCGGGAATTGAATACTCACTAAAATTCCATGATAATGAAAACCAAGAACCTAATCCCTTTCATGTTTGCACTTCTCAGCTTGACTTTTGTTGCTTGCTCAAACAGTTCGACTGAAAATGCAGATGAACAAAATACCGAAACCGGCACGGAAGCTTCCGGTGGGCAATCAACAGTTGAGGATGATGTGTCTCAACCCAACGTAGTAAAAATTGCTATTGGTTCAAAGGACCATACAACATTAGTAAAAGCGGTTGTTGCTGCTGAATTAGTTGATGCTTTATCGAACAACGGACCATTCACAGTTTTCGCACCTACAGATGCTGCATTTGCTGCACTGCCTGAAGGTGTATTGAATGATCTGATGAAAAAAGAGAAAAAGGGCGACCTGGAAAATGTATTATACAATCATGTGATAGTAGGTTCATACAAGGCAGAAGATTTTAAAGATGGCCAGGAGATAACCTTGTTTGGCGGAAAGAAAGTGCTGATGAGTGTGAAAGACGGAAAGGTAATGGTTAATGATGCAACTATTGTCGCTACAGTTCCTGCAAGTAACGGCTATGTGTTAGTCGTAGACAAAGTTTTATAGGAGAATTATTATAATTGATTGGTTTGTGAATATGTTGAAAAAGCCTCACCTGATGGTGGGGCTTTTCAATGAACTAATTTAAAGAAATTTTCAAAAAGCAATAACTTTGATGGAGTAGGAGCGATCAGAATTTTGATTAGAAGAAATAGTATCCATAACTCGAAGTTCATAGTTCCCTCCATGAGTAAGTATACCTTTCCAGCTTTTTACTGCAACTGATGTCAATTGAATATCTTTCTCATAAAAACGAAATACGATATTTGCATTTTCTGATGTAAGAATAATGTTTATCTCCTTCGCTCCCGGAATTTCTAAATCATAAATTTTTATCTCATCAGGCTGTAGACTTCCCATAAAACCTTGTAGTACTGTCCCTTCCGGATTAATTCCAAAGGGCACCTTTCTGTATACTTCCGTACCTGCTGCTGAACTTAACACCATCCTGTCGACTGTCAACGAATCGATTTTGAACATTGAAATTTCAGCATCCCTGCTATAAAACTGAAATGATGTGTTAAGCGAATCCCTGCCTATTAAATTCCACTGGCCTGAATACTCACTGGCAACAAGTCTGACTGTACCATCAGGCTGAAAATAATACCCATCATTGTTAAGCATGTTGCCTTCAGACAGGCTCCACAAACCAAAAATGTAACTTCTGATAATCTCGGTCGTGTCTGTGATCGAATCCTTTGATTCATTAGCATTCTGATTCCCGGGTTCAGTACAAGAATATTCAACAGTGAGAAAACAGGTAAACAGGATAATACTCTTTAATACATGAATTTTATTCCTCATATCTTTTCCAATAAATTTTAAAATGGCATGCGTGCTTTCGGACTAATATCCAGAGCGGATTTATGGCCTGCCATATAATGGAAATAGCCTGCCATGGCAATCATGGCTGCGTTGTCAGTGCAATAAGCAAATGGAGGAATAAAGACTCTCCATGCTTCTCTTTCCCCAAGCTCATTCAAGGAAGTTCTCAGGTAGGAGTTGGCACTGACACCACCCGCAATTGCAATATCCGAAATACCTGTCTGCGAAGCTGCAAGTTTGAGTTTATCAAGAAGAATGTGAACAATAGAGTGCTGGATTGAAGCACAAATATCATCCATATTGGATGATATAAAATCAGCATCCTTTGCTACTTCCTTCTGAATGAAATAAAGAAAGGCGGTCTTCAATCCACTAAAGCTAAAATCAAGGCCGGGAACCTGTGGCTTTGGAAATGAAAATCTATTAGGATTACCTTTTTTGGCATAACGATCAATCAATGGCCCTCCCGGATAAGGAAGTCCTACTATTTTTGCAGCCTTATCAAAAGCTTCTCCGGCGGCATCATCTTGAGTTTCACCAATGATAGTCATGTCGAGATAACTATCAACCCGAATAATCTGAGTATGACCACCGGAAACCGTCATACATAAAAATGGAAATGAAGGCTCTTTATCCAAACCCATTTTCTCAGACTTAATGAAATGAGCAAGGACATGGCCTTGCATATGGTTTATACCTATTAATGGTATATCCAATCCGAATGCCATGGCCTTGGCAAAGGAAACACCTACATGCAAGGCACCCATTAAGCCGGGACCAATTGTCACAGAAACCGCATGGAGTTCGTTTTTGGTTATATTTGCAACACGTAATGCTTCATCCACAACTAAAACAATTTTTTGTTGGTGTGCCCTGGAAGCCAATTCCGGCACCACACCACCAAAAAAACGATGAATTAAATCCTGATTTGCAATGATATTAGACAATTCCGTCTTGTCTCGTAGAACAGAGGCAGAAGTCTCATCGCAAGAGGATTCAATTCCAAGAATATAAACTGGTGAATCAGACACGGTATGATAGTTGCATTATAATAATCTTTCTCCTGATTTTCTAATCCCCAAAAGTATCAAAAAAATTAAAAGACTTGTTTTATGGACTTCAGGGATAGTTATACTAATCCTTTGCAGTTTTTTTTTTTTTTTTTAGTTTTCCTTTTTCCAGACCTGGCTTGCTGGTCATTTGACTAAGTATCTTTCGAAGGAACTTCAAACAAAAATTCAAATTGAAAAAGTTCAGATTAATTTTCTTTCCGGATTCACGCTCGATGGGGTCTATTTAGAAGATCAACATGAAGACACCCTGCTATTTGCTAAGTCGATTGGATTTACAGTACGCGACATAAGTACCTCAGAACGGAAATTACTGGTTAAAAGAATTAGCTTGTCTCAGGCAAGTTTCCACCTGAATCAATATGCAGGTGAGGAGCACGACAACCTATATTTTCTTCTCGACTACTTCACAGGTAGCGATTCAACTGTAGATTCCACTTCAAAGGCATGGGATGTACGATTTGAAAAAATTGACCTTGACAATGTTGCTTTCAAACATTGGGTTGAAGGAGATACTCTCTCGCCGGTTGGGATAAATTTCACAGACATTTCAATTGATAAAATCTATGGCTCCTTTGAAAAATTGCGTTTTGAAGGGGACTCCTTATTTGTAGACATTAACAGGCTATCATTCCGGGAGAAAAGTGGTTTTAAGGTAAATGAATTTAGAGCAAGAGCCAAGATTGCCTCTAATGAAATGCGTTTTACAGACTTACACATCAAATCTCCTCAGACTGAAATAAACGGGAACCTGACATTTGAGTATGACAGCTTTGCCGATTTCACTTGGTTCACAAGACTAATTCAATGGAAAGCTGATTTTGTAAACACGAATGTATCCTTTGAAGACATTGCCTACTTCGCTCCCGATCTGTGGGGAATAAAAAATGTTCTCGCATTATCCGGAAATTTTAAAGGCAGCGTGCACAAGTTCAAAGGAAAAAATGTTGATCTCCGCTGGGGAGAAAAATCTTATTTCAAAGGGAACGTCGGAATGTATGGCTTACCAAATTTCGCAGAAACCTTTATGGATGTTCAGGCAGATGAGTTGAGCACCACTAAAAAGGACGTGGAAGTTTTTCCATTATATCCATTTACTGAAGGCAAAACTTTAAAACTCCCTGATAATATGGCTACGCTGGGGGAGGTTAAATTCAAAGGGAAATTTACCGGGTTCTATAGTGACTTTGTTGCCTATGGAAATATAAGCACTGCCCTGGGGTATATTTCATCCGATCTGAATCTGAAACATGATGCCAAAACATCAAACTATTTCTATCAGGGTCATCTTTCTGCAACCAATTTCAATGTCGGAAAATTAATTTCTAAAAATGATCTGGGCTTAGTGAGCTTCAATGCTCAAGTGAAAGGAAGTGGTCTGCGTATCGATAACATTGATGCACGAATGACAGGGACTGTACAGGCACTTGGATTTAAAAACTATACTTATCGGAATATAAAAGTCGATGGGGAGTTGTCAAAAAAACTTTTCAATGGAGCATTAACTATCCATGAAAGAAACCTGGATCTCGATTTTCAAGGTGCTATTGATTTCAGGGATTCACTACCCCTGTTCAATTTTACTGCAATGATTGACAATGCTAACCTGGATTCTCTGCATCTCATTGAACTTCCAAATGAAAATATATTAAAAACTTCGGTAACCAGCTCTCTCAGAGGAAACCGGCTGGATAATCTGGAAGGTTCAGTTGAAATTTCGAATACCTTTCTTCGCAATGGAAAGCGCATGTACAGAATTAACAATGTATTACTGACAGCAAGGAAAGAATCCACCTCACTTAAAAGTCTGAAGTTAAATTCAGATTTTATGGATGCCAGTATTAATGGTCAGTTTGAACTTGCAAGTCTCATGGATGCATTCAAGGAAATATTGCCCCGGTATCTTCCTTCCGTGGTACTTCCTCTCAAAAAAAATCCTGGTAATCAAAATTTTAGTTTCGACATCCATCTGAGAAATACCAATCTTATCACTGAAATTTTTCTTCCATCTTGGACTATTGACCCAATGACTTTTTTAACCGGAAAAGTAAATACGGTTGATCAGTCATTCAACATGTTCTTACAGTCACCTAGCATACGATATAACTCTCTGGTTTTTCATTCGGTTGATTTAAAAGTAAATGCAAACAACAGTGAAATGTCAATGTTGGCTCATCTAAGCCAGTTTAATTTCAGTGAGAAATCCTACATCCCAAATGTAGAACTGATTTCGTCAGCTAAAGGAAATGTGATCAAGGCAGATCTTCATTTGGCCGATGCAGACAGCTTTCCAAACAGGGCGCATTTGAAAGCAGGTGTCGAATTTTTTTCCGCTACCAGATTTGATCTTAAATTCGATACATCATCAATCGTCCTGAAAAATAAATTGTGGAATATCAATTCATCAAACATTGTAGCATTTGATAGCAGCAGCATCCGCTTTAGCAGTTTAAGTTTTAGTAGTGAAAACGAATCTGTAGATGTAGATGGAATTATTGGCACCTCAATTGAAGAGAATTTAAGGCTTAAGTTTAGCAATTTTAACCTCAACAATTTAGATCCACTGCTACAACTTGGAAACAGCCGGGTTGGTGGTCGTATCAACGGAGACCTGATTTTGAATGAAGCCAGGACAAATCTCAAGGCAGAAACTGATTTGATGATTTCAAACCTGGTCCTAAACGATGACACCTTGGGAAATGCTAAAATTGTTTCCAGGTTTAATGGAGAACAAAAAATTGTGGTTGCTAATATTGAAATAACAAAAGGAACTGCAAAAATAATAGACATCAAAGGAAATTATTATGCTGCTAAGGAAGAGGACAATCTGGATTTCGACATTCATATCTCAAACCTCTATCTTAGAACAATTGAAAGATACATTGATGAAATACTTTCTGAGGTTCGTGGAAAGGTTTCAGCCGACTTAAAACTCACTGGTACTATGAAGGAACCCGTATTTGAAGGATCGGTAGATTTTGCCAGAGCCACTTGTATTGTAAATTACCTGAACACAAAATATAGTTTCACAAATACGGTAAAAGTAAGTAAGAACGTTTTTGATCTCTCCGGAGTAACGATAATAGATAAAGATAATAACGAAGCGAAAGTCAAAGGAAAAATCACACATAATTTCTTTGATCAGTTTGCTTTTGATGTTGAGGTATATCCTAAGAATTTTCAAATGCTTAATACAAGTTATGCTCAAAATTCACTTTACTACGGAAATGCAGTTGTGAGTGGCTATGCTCATTTTTACGGACCCTTGAACCAGATTGCGATGGATATTAATCTTTCACCCGGCAAAGGAACCTTAATAAATATTCCACTCAGTAATTCCGCAGAAGTTACCCAGAGTGATTTTATAACTTTTGTGGATCATACAAAGAATTACGAGTATGATGAGAAACCGCGTTCTCTGGTGACAAATTCAGGAATAAGTTTGAATATGAATCTTGACATGAACCCGAGCGCAACCATTAATCTGATATTCGACGAGAAGATTGGTGACGTGATTTCAGGTACCGGTGATGGAAGTATCCGACTTGATATTAATACCAATGGTGAGTTCAGCATGTACGGAACCTATACAATTTCCAGAGGTGAGTATCTTTTCACTTTGCAAAACCTGATTAACAAGAAATTTATAGTCGACTCAGGAAGTAAAATAACCTGGGCAGGAGACCCATACGAGGCGAATGTTGACCTGTCGGCTGTTTATGTATTATATACATCCTCACTCTATAATCTTGTTCAGGATTCAACCTATAAGCGACGTTTACCGGTTGAATGCCGGCTTCTCTTGACGAATAAGCTTTTGAACCCTACCATTAATTATGAAATTAGTGTCAGAGGTCTTGATCCGACCGGGGAGAGTATAGTTAAGAGCATACTCAATTCTGAGCAGGAGGTCAGCAAGCAAATGTTTAGTTTATTATTATTGAATCAATTTTCTCCTCCATCCAGTCAGACAGCTTCATCATCCCGAATCGATGCCGGAGCCGGAGCCGGAGCAAGTGCCTCTGAGTTGTTAAGTAACCAGGTTAGCAATTGGCTTGGAAGACTCAGCAAAGATGTAAATATTGGAATCAATTACAGATCAAGGGACAACTACAGCAATGAGGAAATTCAGTTACTCTTCGCAAAGTCGTTATTTAATGATCGATTACTCGTTGAAGGTAATGTGGGTTATACAAGCAATCAAACTCAAAACACAAACGATCTGGTAGGTGATTTCTATGCTGAATATAAGGTCAGTGAAGATGGCCGCTTTCGATTAAAAGGATTTAACAGATCCAACGCAGATAACATTTTAAATTATTCTGCTCCATATACACAAGGTTTTGGTATTTTCTTCCGTCAGGAATTTAATGACATTCCTGATTTACTAAGGAGACTTAAACTGCTGGATCGAGAAAAAAATAAAAACTTGCAATAATTATTTGAGTGTATATAAATTCATGTCCGGCTTAAAATAAAAAAACCGAACCTTACGGGGTTCGGTTTTCTTTGATCAACCTGTTAGGTTGTCATTTGTGTTCAACCATACGTGTTTCAGTTTTGTTTGTGTTTGTTATACAATGATACAACGTGCAGCTTGCTGTGGTAAATAACTTTTCAGAGAATCTTACAGTTTATTATTTTTCTTACCACCGTACCCGGGAACACATTCTCAAGCATAAACCAAAAGGTCTGAAATAAACAAACGCTGCCGAGCCTTACGGGGCTGTGCAGCGTTTGAGAGTAACCTTACGGGGTTACCGGTAAACCATACGCTTTTGTCTAGGTTTATATTACAATGATACAGCATGTTTGAACCACATAGTATTCACAAACGGCTATAAACTCACAGCTGTAAGTTTTCTCAATTATTGAAGGAAGGAGTCCGGGTTAACGATGTTTTTTGCTCAGAAAAGCACAATATTCGAGTATTACTTAAATTTCAATTGACAGATTTTAAACTTTCCTGTTCAATTTGCTTCAAAAAATTGAAATATTGGTTAGCCGGAACTTTGTTAACTTTGCAAAGTTTCAAATTCCAAATATGTTCAAGCTTAATACAATTGAAGAAGCCCTCTCTGACCTGCAAGAAGGCAAAGTAATTATTGTTGTGGATGATGCCAACAGAGAGAATGAAGGGGATTTCATCGTCCCGGCTGAAATGGCAAGTCCTGAAGTAATAAATTTTATGGCTACACATGGAAGGGGTTTAATATGTGTTGCCTTGACAGAAGATAGATGTCAGGAGTTGGATCTTAATCTGATGGTCCAGAAGAATACGTCAAGCCACGAAACACAATTCACTGTTTCTGTTGACTTGCTTGGTTTTGGAACGAGTACCGGAATTTCAGCGAGTGATAGATCTAAAACCGTGCGGGCATTGATTGATCCATCCACAAAGAAAGAGCATCTAGGTAGGCCGGGGCATATTTTTCCTCTCATAGCTAAAAAAGGCGGAGTTCTAAGGCGGACAGGGCATACAGAAGCAACTGTCGACCTGAGCAGACTGGCCGGTTTCAAACCAGCCGGTGCTTTGGTTGAAATTATGAACGAAGATGGAACCATGGCCAGGTTACCGGACTTGATTAAAATTGCCGAAAAATTCAAACTGAAAATTATTAGTATTGAAGATCTGATCGCTTATCGGTTAAAGAAGGAAAGTCTCATCGAAAAAGAGGTGAGCGTTAAACTTCCAACTGTTTGGGGTGATTTTGACTTGCATGCATATAAACAAATTACCACAGGACAAGAGCATCTCGCTCTGGTTAAGGGAACATGGAAAAGTGATGAAGCCGTTCTGGTAAGAGTACATTCTTCCTGCCTGACAGGTGACATTTTTGGATCGTGCAGGTGTGATTGTGGACCACAATTACATTCATCTATGGAGATGATTGAGAAAGCAGGAAAAGGTGTGATAGTTTACATGAATCAAGAAGGAAGAGGTATTGGTTTGCTGAACAAACTTAAGGCATACAAACTTCAGGAGAATGGACTTGATACAGTAGAAGCAAATATTGAGCTTGGCTTTGAAAGCGATGAACGAGATTATGGAGTCGGAGCACAGATATTGCGCGATTTGGGAGTGTCAAAGATGAAACTGATGACAAACAATCCGAAGAAAAGAGCCGGTTTAATTGGCTACGGACTTGAGATTACAGAAGTTGTTCCAATTGAGATGGAATCCAACCAACATAATAAGGCATACCTGCAGACAAAAAGAGACAAGCTTGGTCATACAATTCGTATGGACAAAGACTGAGCGCTTAAGCTTCCTCAGCTACTTTTTCAAAACACAGTTGCTCATAGAAAGCACAAAGTTTTTTTCCAATAATCTGGTTTGAATAATTTTCAGCAACGAATTTTCTTCCATTCAAACCTATGCTAAGGCAACGCTCGGGATTGCTCAAACACATTTCTATTTTTTCAAGAAAGGCAGCCGGCGAATCGGCAATTAAAATATTCAGTCCGTCTTTAACATCAATACCTTCGGCTCCGATAGAAGTGGAGATAATCGTTTTTCCTAATGCCAGTCCCTGAATTATTTTTACCCGCATTCCGCTGCCCGACAATAAAGGCACTATCATGATTTGCTTTCCCTCCATGAAATTATTCGCATCGTCAACTTTACCTTCCATTTTAACTCCGGCTAAATTCAATGCAAGTAGTTCAGATGGAAACCCTCTTCCTGCCAAATGCAATTTGAGTGCAGGGAACTTCTTGTGAATTGCAGGCCAGACCGAAAAGAGAAACCATCGAATGGCCTCTTGATTAGGAAGCCAATCCATTGATCCCAGATGAAACAAGGATAATTCTGAACCTGATTCCTGGAGAGGATAATGATTCATATTAATGCCAAGAGGTATGGTTAACATGGGGCCATTATAGCCGGAATACTTAAAGACTGCCGAATCGATTTTTGTTATTGGAACAATTGCATCAACCCGATCCAACACTGCCAATTCATATTTCTTTAGGCGACCTGCAAGAAAAGCGAGGTACCATTTTTTTAAGGGTGAAGAAGCCAGTTTAGATAATCGCTCCCAAATGATGTGCTCGCTATTATGTGCTCTCAGTACTATTTTACCTTTGCTGAACTTACGAATAACATCAATATAAGGTGCAGTAAATAAAGTTTCAAGTTGTACAACATCAAAATTATTGGCACTTAATATTTTAATTAATTTTTCCTCAACAGCTTTACTGTAAAAGCGATCAACATTATACGAACCATCCGTAAAGAAATTTTTTATCATCCCCGGGATTGATAATTTGGTGTCAATCTCTTCAGAACTAAAGTGAAAATCTGAATTGAAAAATGTTGGCAGACTCATCGGGTCAACATGGTGTTTCGCTGTGTTTAAAGCGAACATATGAATTTCGCATCCCGCCAGCTGAAGGCTACTGGCCAGATTAAGCATGGCAATATTTCCTCCGTCAAGCGGTGGGTAAGGAATTCTATGACAAATCTGAAGAAGTTTCATCAGCAAGGGGAAATTATATTGGTTTCTGTTTCCTGCTAAACTTTTTAAAGAAACGGGTATATGCGTCTTTATCAAATAATGCAGAATCGGTAGTGGCTTTATATGTAAGAAATATACCCACCGGAAGAAGGACAAAAGATGACATCCACATTCCTTCAAAAGGAGAAATTACTCCCTCACGTGCAAACTTTTCAGCACTGATTGAAATAACGTGGTAACAAACGAAAAGCACAATAGAAACAACTACAGGAAGACCCAATCCTCCCTTGCGAATAATTGCACCTAATGGAGCTCCGATAAAAAACAAGATCAGACAAGCAAACGACAAGGTAAACTTACGATGCCATTCAATCCTGTGTTTAGCGAGCACGCGCGATTTTCCATCGAGATCCGTAATAATATCATCGGTAATACTTTTCATATTCCTTGCCGACAACAAAGCTGAATTGATAATCATCGCTCTTTTATCCTGAGGAAAATTCATAATAATACCGGTTTCCTGCAGTTTCACTTCCCGGTGAGTAAGTGTCTTGTTTGTCGAATCAGGAAGAATCGAATAATTTATTTTAGCACGATGAAATAAATCTTCCTTTTTTTGATCCAAACGTTTCTCGATACTGTCAGCTGCAAGTGTAAGTTGCTTTAGGTTTAGCATTTGGTAATTATCCTTGAACAACTGTTCATTTGTACGGGTCATAGTAAACGAACTCAAGTCAAAGCGTACAACCTGCTCTTCAAACTCCGATCGCATAAGAGGTTTATTGTTTTTTCCCGGACTGCTTTGCCTTTCTTCATAACTAGTTCCGTTTAAAAGAGTCAGAATCAGGAAACGTTCATCCTCTGACATTACCATGGAGCCGGATTCAGCCATGACCAGATTGGTATTACCCCGGTTTTCACGGTGGTCATAGATCATGATGTTATGCAGGGTTTTTCCATCAGAATCCTTCTTGCCAATTTTAATTGAATAGCCATCTATCCCATTATAGAACACACCCTCTTTGATGTACAATGCAGGCTTCTGCTGCCGAACATCATAAAGGAGCGCATTCATTTTCAGGTTTGCCATAGGCAGGATAATATTGGAAAAATAAAAAGCTGTAATACATATCAGGATCGCAGTTACAATCAGTGGCCGCATAATGCGCTGAAGCGACATGCCTGCAGACTTACAAGCGGTTATTTCAAAATGTTCAGCCATGTTGCCGAATGTCATAATGGAAGACAAAAGAATTGACAAGGGTAAGGCCAATGGAACAATGGTAATGGAAACATATACCATGAGTTTCCCTATAATCATCCAATCCAGTCCTTTACCTACCAGGTCGTCGATGTATTTCCAAAGAAACTGCATCAATAACACAAACAGCGAAATAAGAAAGGTCAGAAGCAGAGGGCCTGCAAAAGAGCGGAGTACGAGGATCGTTAATTTCTTCACACTATCTTTGTAAGAAAAGAAAACGGTGCAAGTTAATAAATTGGAATTGACAGATGAGGAATTAAGCGTATTGAATAACAGTCATTTTTTCAGCGTGAAAATGTCAGTAACACGGAAAATAATCGACCTGTTCGGAATGCTGGAGGCAGAACTGAAGAAGGAGCTGCATCTAAGTCCATTAGCACCGGAGCAAGATTTAAATATTGCTACAGGAAAAATATTCAGAGGAGAGAATTACCTGAATCTCCCATATATCGTCCTGGATTATCCGAAATTATTCAATACTAAAAATGTTTTCGCATTTCGCAGCATGCTTTGGTGGGGGAACGGATTTTCCTTCACTCTCCATTTACAAGGTGATTCGTGGGAAAGCCGAAAGAAGAAAATTATTAATAATCTGGAATCATTAAGAAATCAAGGCTTATATATTTGTGTCAATGATACTCCATGGCAGTACCACTTCGAGAAAAACAATTATATTTTACTTGATGAATTCTTAAATCAGAACAGGAGGGAAGAGCTTCATCAAAAAATATTCATCAAAATCTCTTCAAGACTTGATATTACCGAATACGCCGAAGTTATCCCGGTAGCAAAGAAAACTTTAACAAGTTTAATGAAATTAATTTCCTGATCAGGAGCCAATATGATGCATCAGGCTATGGATTTGGCTATTCCATAATAAAATATCTTCTTCTTTTTCATCGGGGTAGGAGAAGTCGGTAACAATCAGGGCAACATCAGAAGTGATTTCATCCTGAACGATTTCAAACTGAAAATAAGTATCATCATCTTTATCGTCTGACTCATCATCGATCCATTTGTACCGTATGATCTGATTGTCTTTTTTACTTACAATTCGGGCGCGCTGTTCACTGCCTTCCCATGTAAAAATAAAATCACCCTCCCGAATATTAACTTTATCGGCAAACCATTCTTCAAGTCCGCTCGCATTGCTCAGATAGTTGTAAAGAATCTTTGGGGATGATTTAATCTCAAATTCCAAAGAGAATTTTACTTTGCTTTTTGTTTTTGAATCAGTCTTCACAGTAATATAAATAGATTAGAATTTTTAAAACGGCACCCTCATGCCAGAGCGTCAATATAGCTATATTTTTAGAATTTTCCCTTTAATTTATTGAGGCTTTTTTTAGTTCTGATTTTTGAACTACCTTCGGCGCCCTGAATATGGCATTACTTCATTCACTCGAAAGCCAGGGCAACTGGTTATTTAAACGACGAGGACAAATCCCTGTCTTGCTGTTTTTACTGGCAATTCCGGCTGTTTATGTAGTAAACTACGACCAATTGGATCCTGTTAGAATTAGTATAGTAAACTATTCTGCGGCCATTTTAAGCATATTGGGGGCAATTGTAAGGGCTTATACCATTGGTACCACTCCCAGAGGAACTTCCGGAAGAAACACGGATCAACAGGTAGCTGAGAGTCTGAACACCGGCGGGATTTACTCTATGGTTAGACACCCGCTATATCTTGGCAATTATCTCATGTGGATTGGGATTGTGCTGTTCACTCAAAACTTTGAGTTTGCGATCATTGTAAGCCTCCTTTATTGGATCTATTATGAACGCATTATGTTTGCTGAAGAACGATTTCTTGAAGGCAAATTCGGTAACGTTTATTTAGAATGGTCAAAAAAAGTACCCGCATTCTTTCCTAAATTTTCTCAGTTTCACCCCGGTGAAACAAAATTTTCGATGAAGAGTGTGTTGAGAAGAGAATATTCAGGGATTTTAGCCACAGTTTTTGGATTTGTATACGTTGAATTTCTGATAGGCTGGTTCAAATGGAATACTATTGCTGTAGGAAAAAATTTAATTTATCTATTTGGGATTACCCTTTTAGTGACAATAATTCTGCGAACATTGAAGCACAGTACAAAAATGTTGAATGAAGAAGGAAGATCTTAAAATTTCCTTTGGCAGAAATGAAATCAATGTTCATATTTGCAGCCCGAAATACGGCGAGGTAGCTCAGATGCTTAGAGCGCAGGATTCATATCCGCCGGCTGGCGGACGGATGTTAAACTCTAGAATATAAAGAATGAACATAAATAAAATGGCGAGGTAGCTCAGATGGTTAGAGCGCAGGATTCATATCCGCCGGCTGGCGGACGGGTGTTGAACTTCGGAATATAAAGAATGAATATAAATA
>SHNE01000053.1 GCA_004295015.1 Bacteroidota bacterium
GTGCGGCTGGCAGGGTCAATTGGTCTTGATTTTTTTGCTTACTTTTTTCATCAAGGAAAAAAGTGAGAAGGGGTTTGTGATTTGTAGAGGCATGTGTGATATGGTAATCTGGAATTAGATGACTAAACCTATCATTTTATCTTATATGCAAATGACATACTCTTCTTCATTTCCCTCTGCAGTTTCATGATCCTGGTATGAGTTGATTCGGACCTTGCAAGTCTTTGTATATCCGAATTGGCTTTATAAAATGCACTGTGCTGGTCTAGCATTGCCTGAAAGTCGACAAGCTTGTCTAATGCACCTGCGTCTTCAAACAAGAGCGGCGATTTTAAAAATTTGAAATCCATATCCAGGAAATAATTTGAACTGCTTGAGTCACCGGGAACTGTCGACATAAAGCATCCGGAAACGTAACGATTCGGATTGTATATCTTTTGATTCATATAAAAAACATGTGCACGAGGGTCAGTAAGAAAAGCCCGGTTTTCATTTTTGGAAACTGTTTCAATTCGTCCGACAAGCTTTTTGAATAAGTCCATAAGTCTGACCGTACTCAAGTCGCATCCTGTAGTTATAACCTGATAAGGATGTTCTTTCCTCAGCTCATCAATGAATGCATCGTAATCAGAAGCAATTGCTTTGTAAAACTTTGGATATTGCAGAGGCAGGATTCTATAATGCGTGAATTTAATATCATAATTGAGTACGATTAAATCAGGCCGAAAATTTTCCACGAGTCTGTAGTAATTATAAAGCATTACCGTTGTCCAGTCAGAAATAAGAACAACACTGTTTTGTGGACAGGATTTATCCAGCAATTGCATTAATTCTTTTCCAACAGGGTAGGTTTTGCGATTGTGTGAACTGAAGTTTAAGACAACAGAAACAATCAACAGGATAGGAATGATGAAAGTCAATTTCCATTTTGTGAAGAATTCTCTTATTCCAAATAATACTGCAATCATTAATACCATGAAGGGTAAAAGCATATAGGCATCTGTGCTTGCCCATTGATTGTTATTAATTTGATAGATGAATAGTATGAAAAAATAACTGAGTATGACTAACAATAAAGCGGTTTGTTTTCTTTTTATCAAAGAGTAAATTCCCAGGAACAGGAAAGGAACGAGAAGTCCTATCTGCATCATTGTTAATTTTAGAAAGAATGGTACTCGCGCCGAAATGATTGCTTTGGATGTGTCAGTCAGATTTTTAGTATAGGCTCCGCCACGCACATGGAAAAATAATGCATCCAGTGTATCCGGTTTACTAAACATAAATAAGTATTCGTTTTGGGCACGAATGAACAGCCATCCATAAAATGCAAGTGTACATACTCCCGCAATTCCGGCCATCAACCAGAATTTTTTATTGCCCAGAACATTGAGGTATTCTATGAAAAAGCTTTTTCGAGCTTCTTTGGTTTTTTTCTTTGGGCTATTTTCTTTTTTAGCTATTTCAAAAAGCTGCGGAATAAAAAAGAATGGAACGAAAGGAAGAAAAAATACCATGGTGACATGGTGGTTGCTAAAACCTAATGCAATACCAAAGCCTGCCAGAAAAAGATTCTTTAAGGCATGCTGATCGTTATAGTAAACCAAGCCGAACAGCGTAATTGCCATGGCGAGACATTGGAAAGCGTAAACTTCAATGTTATTTGCCCATGCCCATGTGGTTGGCCCAACTGCGAAAGCCAATGCAGTAAAGAATGCTACCCATCCGGCCCGGTTAACTTCCATTTCATTCGGATTGCTTAGAACTAGAATTTTCCTGAAGGAAAGGAATAGAAGAAATGAAGCAAGTGAAATGCAAAAACCGGAAAAGTAGGTGAGAGAGAGGATTACCGGGGCACCTATCATGGAACTCAAGCTTTCCCACATCATTGCGATTAGAATGTAGGCAGGAGTTCCGGGTGGATGAGCAATACTACCGAGGCTGATAACAGTTGCGAATTCAGCTGAATCATCAAACATCAGGGTATTGGCGCTGGTAACAATATACAGGGCAAATGGAAATGTAAAGCTGAGTATTGCAAGGAGGAGATCTGTTTTGTTTAGTGCTTTGTTCATGTCCTACAGAATTTGACTAATGAGTATTTTCAATTGGTCTCTCCAAATCAGAATTATAACACCGCCAATAGCCACAACTACTCCGGCAAAAGAGCGGAGACTGATTCGTTCTTTTAAAAGAATATATGAAAGCATAAGTGCAAATACAGGTACAAGAGAGAATATTGTTTGTGCTACAGATGCTTTTATAAAGGTTACAGTAAACAGACTTAAGGTAACGCCAAGAACAGGTCCAAAGAAAGTTCCGGCAACAGCAAAACGTAATCCACTTTCCTTATTATTAAATATTGGTATTAGAATAGTTCGTAGTCTGCCCTGAAGGAACGACAATAAATAGAGCGAAGCGGTCCCAATAAATAATCTGATAAAAGTAGCATGTAGTGGATTCACATCGCCATGTAATGAGTGTTCAGCGAGCATTCCTTTTTTTGCCAAAACCAAACCGGCTCCCTGACAGATTGCTGCCAGTAATCCGAAAATTATTCCTTTGCGAATACTCCCGTGTCCATGATCCGGGATGAGTTTTCTTTCTCCACGACTTAAACTAATCCATATAACCCCTACAATGGTAATAAACATTCCAAGGATTCCTATCCATGATAACTCTTCGCTGATTATAAAATAACCGATGAGCAGAGTAGAGGCAGGAGCAAAGGTTGTTAGTACGCTTCCTATTCTGGGGCCCAGGATGGCATACATGGCAAATCCAAAATGATCTCCTACGGTGAGACCAATAATTCCCGACAGTCCAAGCCAAAACCAGGCAGTGGCATACTTGGAATCGAAGAGTAGAAAAAAGTCTTCATGTTGTATCACAAAAGCCGCCATTCCAACGATCAAGAGCGCCAGGAGTAAACGGAAATGGTTTAAGGATTCAGATCCGAGTCGGCGGGCCGCCTGCGTAAAAGGAAAGATGCAAATGGACCAGGACAGGGTAGCTAAAAGGGCAAAGTTTATCCCGATGAAACTCATGTGCTTGTTTTCTTTCTTTCACCAAACAATGCAGAGCCAATACGAACAAGATTGCTACCTTCTTCAATGGCAATTTTAAAATCAGAAGTCATTCCCATACTTAGGTATCTAAAGTTATTTGTGAGTTCAGGGAACTGTTTTTTTATCCTTTCAAAAAGTTGGTTCAAACCATTAAACTCTTTTCGAATAATTTCCGTATTTTCAGAAAAAGTTGCCATCCCCATGAGTCCTTCAATTTGAATATTCTTCATCTGTCTCAGATCAGCTGACATGAAGAAGCTATCAATTTCATTTACGGAGAAGCCAAATTTTGTTTCTTCAGATGCGATATGGATTTGAAGCAGTACAGACTGAATCCGTTCACACCTGGCTGCTTGTTTATTAATTTCTTTGAGAAGTTTCAAGCTGTCGACGCCATGAATCAAATGAATGAATGGACTGATATACTTGACTTTGTTACTTTGAAGATGCCCAATAAAATGCCAATGAATATCTTTAGGTAGTTTTTCATGTTTTTCACAACATTCCTGAACGTAGTTTTCTCCAAAATCGCGATGGCCGAGATTGTAAAGTGCCTGGATGCTTTCAATGGACTGCAATTTACTTACCGCAACCAATTTCACCTTCAAAGGAGAAAGTTCGCTTTTAATTCGGGTGTACTTTTCTTCAATAAGATTCACCCTGCAAAATATTGCCATGATTTGAATTTCCCAAGTCTAAATGACTAATTTTGTAATACTTATTCAGCGAGAAAGTTGAAAATCTGTTTATATGCTCATCAGACTGCATCTGAATGAACTTTTTCAAGAATCTATTGTTATACCCGCCAAAGAGATAAGTTCAGTATCAAAGCCCTTTTATGAAGAAAATTTTTAAATATATAGGTATATCATTTACTGCCATATTGGGCGCCTGCGCACGACCGGCTGAAAGACCTTTGGAAATTCCTGTGTCGAAAGCCAGTTCTTCTATTTACTCAATTAAGCTTACTGATATTAACGGAGGGATAACAGACTTGTCAGTTTATAAAGGCAAGAAAATGCTGATTGTAAATACCGCAAGCAAATGTGGTTATACTCATCAGTATGCTGACCTTGAAAGGTTACATAAAGAGTATGGCGATAAGATTGTTGTACTTGGATTTCCTTGCAACCAGTTTGGAGGACAGGAGCCGGGCACGGCAGAAGAGATAGGAGCATTTTGTCAGAAGAATTACGGGGTGACATTTCCTTTGTTTGAAAAATCGAACGTAAAAGGTGCTGACAAATCAGAATTGTATTCCTGGCTCACAGATAAATCCAAAAATGGTTGGAATGAACAGGAGCCAAGCTGGAATTTCTGCAAGTATGTTATTGATGAGAAGGGGCAATTACTTGCCTTTTATCCTTCCAAGACTGATCCGTTTGATGAGCGAATCATTTCGTTGCTGAAGTGAAGGATGCAGTTAATTTTATTAGACTAGTTATCCAGTGAATGCAAAATCAATCCGCTTCTTAGCTTAGGCTCGAACCAGGTGGTTTTTGGAGGCATAATTTCACCGCTGTCAGCGATATCGATCAGTTGTTTCATGCTCACCGGATAAAGTGCGAATGCCACTTTCATTTCACCTGAGTCTACTCTTTTTTCAAGTTCAGAAAGACCCCGGAGTCCACCAACGAACTCAATTCTTTTATCAGTTCTTAGGTCTTTGATGTTTAAAATTGGCTCCAGAATGTGTTTTGAAAGCACCGTAACATCCAGGCTTAAAATCGGATCATTGTCATTGTAAGCATCCTTGTGTGCAGTAAGTTTGTACCATACACCATCCAAATACATTCCGAATTCATGCAAGCAGGAAGGCTTGAAAATCTTTGTTCCGATTTTCTCTATCTCGAATTTATTCTCGAGACTCTTAAGAAATTGTTCACTGCTTAATCCATTGAGATCTTTAACAACTCTGTTATAATCCATTATTGCCAATTGGTCATCGGGAAAATGAACGGCGAGAAAATAGTTGTAAGCTTCTTTGCCGGTATGATTTTGGTTTTCTTTTCGTAGATCTTTACCGACAAGAGCAGCAGCTGCAGTTCTGTGATGCCCGTCGGCCACATACGTATTCAATTTTGCAAATTCAGAAATAATTGCTTGAATAGTTTTATCGTCACGAATGGTCCAAAAGGTATGACCGATACCTTCATCTGCAACGAAGTCATATTCCGGTTGTCCTTTTATTACTTCCTGAACGATTTTATCCAGTGCATCTACTTTAGGGTAAGCAAAAAATACAGGTTCGTAATTGAGCATACTTACACGAACATGCTTTTTACGATCTTCTTCTTTATCGGGACGTGTGAGTTCGTGTTTTTTAATCACATCATTGAAATAATCTTCAATAGCAGCAGCAGCTACAATACCGTATTGACGACGACCATCCATCGTTTGAGCGTAAATATAAAGGCAATCTTTATCATCCTGGAAGAAAACACCGTCCTTCATCATCTTCGAAAAATTCTCTTTACCCTTCAAGTATATTTCAGGAGCGTAGTGATCAAAATCTTCCGGGAAATCTATTTCAGGTTTAATAACATGGTAAAATGAATAAGGATTTCCTGCAGCTTCCAGTTTAGCTTCTTTTTCATTCAATACGTCATAAGGCTTAGAAGCGATCTTCGTTGCGAACTCTTTCTTTGGACGGATACCTTTGAATGCTTTGATAATGGCCATGTTTTGTAAATGAATTTTGTAATGTTTATTAACTCAGTTTTAGAATATCCTCAATTGTACCTGTCACTTCCATCATATCATCAATAGTGAGCTCTCCCATGTGGGCAATGCGAAAAGTTTTATCCTTAAGATCACCATAACCATTCGAAATGATCATCCCTCTTTCCGATAATTCTTTGTTCAGATTTGCAACATTAATTTTACGCGTGTTATCGATGCATGTGACGGTGAGTGACTCAAATCCGGGTGCACTGAATGTTCGGAAGAAATGGTTTGCCCAATTGATGGTAAATTCACCTGTTTCAATGTGACGTATAAAGCGATTTTCAATTCCTTCTTTTAAAATCCGATCCATTTGGAAATCGAGGGCAAACAGATGAGGTAGGGAGGGTGTGCAATGATACTGATGATCTTTCTGATCAATAAATCTTATCATAGTCTTGAAGTCGAGATAATACCCTCTCTCGCCAATTTTATTAAAGCGATCTTCTGCTTTAGGTGACACAGACGCAAGTGAAATTCCCGGAGGAAGAGCAAGGGCCTTTTGTGATGAACTGATGCAAATGTCTATACCCAATCTGTCTACTTCAATTTTAATGCCGCCCAATGAACTTACTGCATCAACCATCCATACAATATCAGGATATCTTTTCATGACAGCTGAGATGGATTCAATCGGATTGGTAATTCCTACTGAAGTTTCGTTATGGGTGAGTGCGACGGTATCATATTTTCCTGTCTGAAGATATTTTTCAACAGTTTCCGGTAGTGTAGGCTGGCCGGGTGTTTCTTCGTGTAAATCTGCCGGAATACCATTCAATTGTGCAAGTTCCCACCAACGTTTACCAAAAGCGCCAACAGAAAATACGATGGCTTTTTTTTGCGTAGCACTTCTAATGGCTCCTTCCATCAGACCTGTACCGGATGAAGTGCTGAAAACAATTTTATTCTCAGTGAACATAAGCTGACGCATTTTTTCCGTAATGCTTCTTTGAAGAGCACTTGCATCTTTTGATCGATGTCCAATCATCGGAGTCGCCATTTTGGCCAATACGTCAGGATGAACTTGAGTCGGTCCGGGTATAAATAATTTTTTAGCGTCCATTTTTGTTGGTCATCTTTTCTCTTCGGCAAAGGTAATCATTGCCTTAGAACTGGCGAAAGTCTTAAACATGTATTAGCTGAATTAATTCTCCCTTTCTAAAAGCGGAGCCTCAACCGGCTTAGGCACATTCTTTTTAGGCTTCCATGTTGATCGAATGTCGATATCTTTTAAAAGAAACCAACGGCCGGATTTGAATTTAAAGGCATCGTAGGTTCCATCCGGACCTGCATCAGTGGGCCCGAGCGGATTTGATGCATTGGTAAGGTGATCAAATACGATTATTTTTTTTCTTTCTTCATAGCGAAGTGTCATCGTAATTTGCGCTTTGAAATTAAAGATTACCCGATTTCGAAACACCCTTCCGGTTTTGAAAAGAGGGAAGCCGAACTTTGGCTGTTCCTTATCAAAGTACAATACATCAAGAAGCTTTTGTGTTGAATAATCATTGATGGCTTTCCAGCCCAGCAAAGTGTAATATACTTTACCTGATTTTTTGGTTTGGATAATATCATAGTAAGCACACCCGTACCACCGGTCAGGTCTTAGCTTTTCTGCTTCCGGTTTCGAGATATTTTTTGATGAATCCTGAAGAGTAACAGTAAGAATTTCTCCTGTTCTTGTTTTATACTGGAGATAACCAAAAAAGGTATATGTGCCTTCATTCTTACTTTGAAGAGCCCATGTGTATAGTTTTACTTTTTCATCAGGACTTAATTGAATGGATACATTTTTGAGGCTGTCAATTTTTTGATGGAAAGATTCAGGTTTATGCAGGAGTTCCTCAATATGAGTTATAAAAATGGAATTGGAAATGGTTCTTGAACTGTCATCCGGACCTTTTTGGATGACCTTGATTAAAGAGTCGATATAGCTTACTTGTTCTGAGTCATTGTCGGTCGGTATTTGTGCAAGACTTTCCGGCATCGAGGAGCAAAGAAATCCTATCACCAGAATTAATTCCGCGCGATTGAAAAATAGATTTTTTCTTTGGAACAGCTTCTTCATTGCTACAAAAATAAAAACCGCAACTCGTAAACGGGTTGCGGTAAAATAAATTTTATCACGGTTAGATTAAGCGACGTGTAAACGATCTTTTTTGGAAAGAAGATCTTCTTTTGATTCTCGGTAATCTGGATCGTCTACGCAACAGTCGACCGGACAAACTGAGGCACATTGTGGTTCATCATGAAAACCCACACATTCAGTGCATTTATCTGTTACAATATAATAAATGTCCATGGAAACAGGTGTTTGCGCAGCGTCAGCATCCACTTCGTTACCGCTCAGTGTTTTAAACATTCCTTTGACACTCGTGCCATCGGAAAAACGCCATTCAGCACCGCCCTCATAGATAGCGTTGTTAGGACATTCGGGTTCGCAAGCACCGCAATTGATACATTCTTCAGTTATCTTAATGGCCATATGGTTTTCCTTTCTACTTTTGAGGTTAAATTTCGCAACAAAATTAATTAGAATAAATTCAAATCAAAATAGAGAATGAGCTTATTTGATTTATGTCAAATATAGCTATTGTTCTGATTAACACCAATTTCTGATGTCAATTAATCTGGAGAAAAGAATATCTGCTCTCAGCCGCCTGGGGGAAGCCTTAAAAGTTGCCGCTGAAGTGCTTGAAAGAGGGGAACTTGGCTTCTCTGAAAGTGAATCTGCCGTCATCGACGTTCAGAGACAAAGTACAGTGATGAATCCATGGTTCAGCAAGGAAAATATTGTTTTTTCATTTCAGGCCTGGAGCAAGCTTTTAACCCGAGATAAGCTGGAAATGTGGATTTCTGTATATGATAAGAAAAAGCTTGAGATCGGCGGATCGAAACAAGTTGCAGTTATCAATGCGGGTAATATTCCATTGGTTGGCTTCCATGATTTTTTGACAATCCTATTATCCGGAAATAGTTATGTAGCAAAAAATGCTTCTGATGATAAATTACTTTTGCCCTATGTTGCGTCATTACTGATTTCAATCGAACCGGAATTTATAAGTTATATCACATTCACCGAAAGATTGAAAGAGTTTGATGCTGTTATTGCTACAGGAAGCAATAATTCCTCCCGTTATTTCAATTATTACTTTGGAAAGTATCCACACATCATTCGTAACAATAGAAATGGGGTGGCAGTTCTAGATGGATCAGAGAGCGAGGCATTTTTTAAGTCTCTGGCAGACGACATCTTCATTTATTTTGGTTTAGGCTGCAGGAATGTTTCCAAGTTATTCGTACCTGTGGGATATAATTTTGATTTGTTTTTTCGTTCAGTGTACGACCGAAACCTCGTCATGCAGCATAATAAATACATGAATAATTTTGAGCACCACAATGCCATATTGCTTCTCAAACAAATTCCTTTTCTGCAAAATGGATTTTTAATTCTACTGGAGAATCCGGCAATTCCATCTCCTGTGGCTGTATTGAATTACGAATATTATTCTGATGAAGGGCAATTATTTAATACATTGATCGAACAAAAGGAGAATATTCAATGTATCGTAAGTTCGAACGAAAAAATTCAGGCAACAGATAAATTGAAATCGATTGTAATTAAAGAAGGAAAAACCCAGGAGCCGGGGCTTGCAAATTATGCTGATGGTATTGATACCATGGAGTTTTTATTAAGTCTATGAAGAAATCAGGTTCAACCAAAATTTGAGTTCTCAGGTCCGGTTTTTACTTGTTCTTCACAAGATTGAATAAACGTCCCCATCTTATTTTGTTCAGGAAGGTTCCTTGCGAATCCCAGCTCATCCAGATAAATACAGCCTTGCCTACGACGTGATCCTCGGGGACAAATCCCCAGAATCTGGAGTCAGCTGAATTGTGCCGGTTGTCACCCATCATAAAATAATAATCCATTTTGAAAGTATAAGAATCAATCTCTTTTCCATTGACTAAAATTTTTCCGTCGCGTTCTTCGAGATTGTTTTGTTCATATTCTCCAATTACTTTTCGGTACAAAGCAATGTTGTCTGCAGTGATTTTGATAGAGGCTCCCTTCTTTGGTATCCATAGTGGTCCAAAGTTGTCGACATTCCAGTTGTATCGGGAGTTGAATGGGAAAATAAATTCCTGATAAGCTCCCATCGGAACAGAATTTTCTTCAACGTTTTTCACATTTGAAAATGATCTGAGATCCTGGGCTGCAGCTTTAGTGAGATTAAAATTGTATTCAAGAGGGGAGATCATCTCACCGTCACGTAATCCGACCCGCTGGATGGCCTGCTCACTAAATCCTGTGCCATCGGTAACCACGTGGTAAGAAGTTTGTGAATTTACAGGACCGGCTATTTTCACACCATCAATGTAAACCTCGCGTGCACGCACTTCAATTGTATCGCCAGCCACACCAACACATCGCTTGATATAATTTTCTTTCTTATCTACCGGACGTCCTTCATTTTCTGCGGGCCAGTTAAAGACAACACAATCACCCTTTTTTACTTCACCAAATCCAGGTAAGCGATGGTATCCGATTTTTATCCATTCGAGGTATGATTTTCCTCCTACAATAGGTAGGGTATGATGAGCAAATGGAAATGAAAGCGGTGTGTTAGGAATTCTTGCTCCATAGGATACTTTGGATACAAATAAGAAGTCCCCAACAAGAAGGGACTTTTCCATAGAAGGTGTAGGAATAGTATATGCTTCGATAAAAAAAGTTCTGATGATAGTAGCTGCTATAACAGCAAAGATTATAGCGTCAATCCATTCTCTGGTAGCAGATTTTCGCTGACCCGGTTTAGTTTTGAGGAGGAACCAGACACCTAGAGTAAATATTCCAAATATGATATCCTTAATCAAGTCCCAGTTTATTCTGAATTTTGCCATATTATTTTGCTTGCATGTTATTGTTCGGTGTTCGGGTACCAAGGTACGCTGCCGATGAGAAATTATTGGTTAATGATGAGTTAATTTTCAACTGTTCAAACTTAATAAATCCTGCATTCCGAAACAGCCTTTCCTTCCCTGAAGCCATATTGCTGCTGTTAGTGCGCCTTTTGCGAAACCCAGTCGATTGAATGCTTTGTGTATAATTTCAATTTCATCTTCATCTGAAAAATATTTTACTATATGTGTTCCTGCTACATCGTCTGCACGGGAGGAAAAGATTGGTATTTCACTTGCTGTGTCTGTCCCTTGAGAACTTACACTTTCTTCACCGGAATAATTTGTCCATGTCTTGAGACGGGCCACCCGTTCAATGATTTGTTGGGCAAGTGTAATTGCGGTTCCACTGGGCGAGTCCAGTTTTTGAAGGTGGTGTGTTTCGTGAATGAGCACTTCATCATAACCTTCATGAGTGTCCATCAATGTTGCAAGGAGTTTATTAATTTCAAAAAAGACATTTACACCAATGCTGTAATTGGATGCATAGAAGAAGCTGTGGCCTTCGTCATTCACTCTTTTTGTTATTTCCGGCATGTTTTGCAGCCAACCGGTGGTTCCACATACTACCGGCACATTTGCATCAAAACATTTAAATATATTTTCAAGGGCACTTTCAGGCTGAGAAAATTCAATAGCCACTTCAGCGGATTGCAAAAGGTCAGGGGCCCAGTTATCATGTGTTGATTTATCAATTCGGGCAACAATTTCATGTCCATCTTTTAGGGCGATTTGTTCAATGGTTTTCCCCATTTTTCCATAACCTATCAATGCGATTTTCATGGATACAATTATTTAAGTGTAAAGGTGAATCGAAGACCGGCTACGGGCATTCCCTGATGAACTTGTCCGACAAAGGGATCAGTTCGGAGGCTTAAGTCTTCACTGATGTCGAAGTTTCTTAGCTGGGCATCAACGTATGCATCAATAATGTTGAGGGAGTAAAGTACTGCAGTAAGGATATAACTCAGATCACGGTTTCGGCGATAATAATCTTTCCGCACCTTTATATCATCGGCGGTAAAATTAGGGAATGCATCAACTGTCAGGGAGTCATTATCATTTCTGTAAAGAAAGGCAGTCTTATAATCCCGGTAATTTTTATTATTGAAATCAATAAAATAAACCAGGGCAGCAAAGCCTCCATAAATAATCGGAACTTTCCAGTACTTATGGTTGCTTACTTGTCCCAGTCCGGGTAAGATGGCAGATTGAAGGGCTATTCGGTTTGCCTGTTTTTTTTGAGCCAAAGCGGATGAATCAGGTTCATCTGCAGCAATACAGCTAATTGTCTTAAAAAGTGAAAGTAATACGAAGAGAACAGAGAACCTTAAGGAAGAACTTGATTTACTCTGCATGGCGAAGAATTGAATTCGAAGAATCTGATTATTGAATTTCTAATCTTACTTAGTAATTTAAGAGATCCAGAATTCTATTCAGATCAGCATCATTCTCAAATGGAATGGTGATTTTACCTTTTCCATTATCTGTCCTTTGAAGATTTACTTTTGTCTCAAAGTGACTGCTAAGTATATTTTGAATTTTATTGAACTCAAAGGAAAGTTCTTTTTTACTTCCACTTTTCTTATTCTGGTTGCCGGATTTCTTTCCATAAAGCTTGGCGCGGTTTTCTACATCACGAACGTTCAAGCCCTGCTCCATAATCTCTCTGAACAGGTGAATTTGTCCTGCCGGGTCTTCTATTCCCAGAATTGCACGGGCATGACCCATACTGAGCTTATCTTCTTTAATTGCAGCCTGAATTACAGGTGGAAGTTTGAGCAGTCGAATAAAGTTACTTACAGAGCTTCGGCTTTTGCCAACTCTTTCACTCATTTCTTCCTGAGTGAGGTTGCATTCATCGATCAATCTTTTGTAGCTGAGGGCAACTTCAAGCGCATTAAGATCACGCCTCTGGATATTTTCGACCAGTGCCATTTCAAGCATTCCCTGATCATTAGCTATTCTGATATAGGCAGGAATCGTTTTCAACCCTGCCATTTGAGAAGCCCTGAATCGACGCTCTCCGGAAATAATCTGATATTTATCATAACCCATTTTCCTCACGGTAATGGGTTGAATAATTCCTTGTGTTTGAATGGAAGCAGCCAATTCAGCTAAGGCCTCCGCCTCAAACTCTGTCCTGGGCTGAAATGGATTTGTTTCTATTTGTTCAAGTGAGATCAGGGCTACCGATCCAACCAATGCGTCCTTTGTTTCGGGATTGGTGTGATGGGTAACATCCGTATCCGCATTCTCCAGTAATGCACTAAGGCCTCTGCCCAGTACGCTTTTCTTATTGCTCATCGGTTACGGGGATTTTTTTATCTGCTTCTTTAATTTTTGTGAGGTTGTTCTTCTGAAGTATTTCGCGCGCAAGGTTCAGGTAATTGATAGAACCTTTGCTGCTTGCATCATGCATGATAATCGTCTGGCCAAAGCTCGGTGCTTCACCAAGTTTTGTGTTTCGTTGGATGATAGTGTCAAAGACCATTTGTTGGAAATGCGTCTTAACTTCTTCAACAACCTGGTTAGATAAACGCAGGCGGGAATCATACATCGTCAGTAGTATTCCTTCTATTTCGAGTTCAGGATTCAAACGGCTTTGAACAATTTTAATTGTGTTCAATAGCTTTCCTAAACCTTCAAGGGCAAAGTATTCGCATTGTACGGGAATAATCACGGAGTCAGCAGCAGTCAGGGCATTGATCGTAACAAGCCCCAGTGAAGGTGAACAGTCGATGATGATAAAGTCATAGTCATCTTTGATTTTCTCTAAGACTTCTTTCATTTTCCTTTCCCTGTTGGGAAGATGAATCATTTCAATTTCGGCTCCGACAAGGTCGATGTGAGAGGGGAGGAGAAACAAATTTGGAGTTTCCGTCTTCATCACAATGTCCTTGGGATTTGCTTCATTGATGATGCATTCGTAAATGCTTGTTTTGATATTCCTTGGATCATAGCCTACGCCTGAAGTCGCGTTAGCCTGAGGATCACTGTCGATCAGCAGAGTTTTATACTCGAGGACGGCCAGACTGGCGGCTAAATTCATAGCCGTTGTGGTTTTCCCTACTCCGCCTTTTTGATTTGCAATGGCGATGATTTTTCCCATTTCTTCTTTCTGTTAAAGGTGTAATTCTTCTTTTTTGAGAATACCACCTGGTTTAGAAACGATTTTACGTTTCTTATAATTCAATTGTCTCACCTATTTTCATTAAGTGAAGTTCTTTCCCTGCCTGCTCAAACTTTTGCATCGCCTCTTTATGATCTATTTTAATCGGGTCGAAAGTATCGAAGTGCATTCCAATGATTGTATCACAACGAATAAATTCGGATGCAATTACTGCATTGTCGACGCCCATCGTATAATTATTTCCAATTGGGAGAAAAGAGAAATTCATTTTTTTATAGTCTCCAATTAGTTTCATGTCGTAGTGCAGGGCAGTATCTCCTGCATAATAAAATTTCCCCTCCGGTGCTTCAACTAAAAAACCCATCGGGTTTCCGCCATAAGTACCATCAGGCAAACTGCTTGAGTGAACTGCATTGACACATTTCACTTTTCCAAAGTCAAAGATCCAATGTCCACCGATGTTCATGGAATGTGTTTTGATGATCCCTTTATTTTGAACCCACTGATGAATCTCCCAGTTGCAAATGACCATAGCATTGGTTTGACGAGCAAGGTCTACCAGATCAGCTGTGTGATCTTCATGTCCGTGTGAAACCAAAATGTAATCTGCCTTAATGGAAGCAAAGTCAATATGGGCCGCTTTGGGATTTGGGCGGATGAATGGATCAAAAAGAAGTTTTTTGCCATTAACTTCGATTAGGAAGCAAGAATGGCCATAATAGGTTATTAACATAGAAATACTTGATGCAAAAATAAGGGTTTTAAGCCAGCAAGCCTCTAAAGTTACCAACATCAGTCAAATAGATGTTGAAAAGCAGTAGCTTTTTATAACATAGATTTGTTCATTAGTTTTTTGGATGGCTAAGTGCTGGAGTGGTAGTAAAATACAAAAAATACTCCGGACTGGTTCCAAAAAAAAGGGAGAAATTTTCCCGGCAGAAGAAGGAGATTTCAATCAATCCATTACCGAATATCGGCTATGAATCGAGATGAGCAGGAATTTGCTGATATGGTCTATCTGGACTTTTTATGATTAGGGAGCCTTACTTTCCCAGATCGTCAAAGTTGACATCACTAAAAGGGGATGCAGATGATGGAGTAGAGCTCGGTTCTGAAGGTGTATCATGACTTTGTCTCGGAGCCCGGTGTTCAAAAGAGCCACCATTTGGGTCTTCCGGTTTCAGCGTTCCAACATGCTGAATAGCCTCCTGCAAGCCTTCACTGAATTTCTGAAAATCTTCTCGGTATAAAAATATTTTATGCTTTTCGAAGAATGCTGTTCCGTCATCTCCGATCCTTTTTTTACTCTCGGTGATTGTCAGATAAAAATCGTTCGCTTTCGTGCTCTTAACATCGAAGAAGTAAGTCCTCTTTCCTGCTCTCACTGCTTTTGAAAATACTTCCTCGCGCTGATGGCTGTTATCTGACATAAATTCGGTGGCTTTTTGGTTGAGTTATGCAACAAAAATAGAAAATAAATCAGAAGTGCAAATTCCAATACTGTATTTTGAATACTTGATAATCAAGGCTTAAGCTAAGCCTTCATCATGTATAAGCCTTGCAGGCCTGATTCATGATAAAAATTCAGCTTGCATTATTGAATGAATGGAGATGATTTTCAGCTTTGAAACTCCAGTTTTTCCTTAAGAAAAGAGGCCGTGTAAGAAGCCTCACAGTTCACCAAATCATCAGGTGTTCCTTCAAAAACAATAGTTCCTCCACGGCTCCCACCCTCGGGTCCGATATCAATTACCCAATCGGCACATTTGATTACATCAGGATTGTGTTCTATCACCAAAATACTGTTGCCTTGGTCAATAAGCATATCAAATGCTTTTAGGAGTTTTCGAATATCCTGAAAGTGCAGACCTGTTGTTGGTTCATCGAAAATAAAATAGGTATGATCATGTTGTGAACCTTTTCCGAGGAAAGAAGCCAGCTTTACTCTTTGCGCCTCACCGCCGGAAAGGGTGCTTGATGATTGTCCCAGCTTAACATAACCCAAGCCTACATCCGAAAGGGGTTTAAGTTTGGCCGCAATTTTATTGTCATGACCGGAAGATTTGGATGGATTGCTGAAAAACTCTATGGCTTCTTCAACGGTAAGATCCAGAATGTCCGCAATGTTTTTTCCTTTGTACTCCACGTCAAGAATTTCGGCACGGAATCTTTTCCCATTACAGTTTTCACATACAAGATGGATATCTGCCATGAATTGCATTTCAATTCTTACTTCCCCTTCTCCCTCGCAAACTTCACATCGACCTCCTTCCACATTGAATGAAAAATGTGAAGGTTTGTATTTTCTACCTCTTGACATAGGTAAATCTGAATACAAGGCTCTTACTTCATCGTAAGCCTTTACATAGGTTACAGGGTTTGATCGCGAGGACTTTCCAATTGGATTCTGGTCAACAAATTCTACTGCTGTTATTTTGTTATAATCTCCACCTAATTTATCGAAAGAGCCACTTTGTTCTCCGAAGCCTCCATGGATTTTTTTTAGTGCCGGGTAAAGAACTTTTTTAACTAGGGAAGTTTTTCCGCTACCGCTGACGCCGGTAACCACATTCAGAATCCCGAGAGGAAAACGAACGCTAATATTTTTTAGGTTATTCTCACGGGCACCTTCAATGCTAATAAAACTTTTTGATTTTCTTCTGCTTTCAGGAAGTGCAATTTTTTCCCTTCCACTAAGAAATTTCCCGGTGAGACTCTTTTTATCTTTTAATATTTCATTAAAATCACCCTGGAATACCAGTTCACCACCATTGCGACCTGCTTCCGGACCAATATCGATCAACTGATCTGCGGCTTGCATGATTTCCTCATCGTGTTCTACGACAATTAGTGTATTTCCGGCATCACGTAATGATTTCAACACCCCAATTAATCTATGCGTATCTCTTGGATGCAATCCAATGCTTGGCTCGTCGAGGATATACATGGATCCTACCAAACTACTTCCCAGTGATGTTGCCAGATTGATGCGTTGTGATTCACCTCCAGACAAGGTATTTGACAGGCGATTCAGGCTTAAATATCCAAGACCAACGTTTGATAAAAAGTTAAGTCGGTTTTTTATTTCCAGTAAAACTCTTTTAGCAACCTGCTCTTCAAACTTGTTAAGTTTTAGTGATTCAAAGAAAACTAAATTTTCTTCTACAGGCTGAAGTACAATTTCTGTAATAGATTTTCCGGCTATCTTGACATAATTCGCATCACTTCGTAAACGTGTTCCCTGACAATCAGGACAGGTCGTACGCCCTCTGTACCGTGATAACATTACACGATATTGAATCTTGTAGGCCTGAGCTTCGACCCATTTGAAAAAGTCGTTCAGTCCTTCGAAATATTCATTTCCTTTCCAAAGGAGGTTGCGCTCTTCAATGGTTAGGTTGTAGATAGGTCTGTGAATCGGGAAATCGAATTTATACGAGGTCTTTATTAACTTTTCATTCCATTCTTTCATTTTATCTCCTCTCCAACAAACGATGGCTCCGTCATATACAGAGAGGCTTTTATCAGGAATTACCAGATCCTCATCAATGCCAATAATGGATCCGAATCCTTCACAACGTTTGCATGCACCATAGGGATTGTTAAAACTGAATAACTGTGTGCTGGGTTCTTCAAAACTTATTCCATCGAGTTCAAACTTTGTCGAAAAGTTGATTTGATCAGATTTTTTTTCTTCAAGAAAAATTTCAGCCGTGCAATCACCATGTCCTTCAAAGAAGGCCGTCTGCAGGGAATCAGCAATTCTCGAATTATTAGCCTCGTCATCCTTGATAATGGAAAAGCGATCAATAATAACTTTTATAAGATTCTGAGCTTTCGTTTCATTACCTGTGTCCTCTTCTGCGACTTGATCTTCCGCCTTCTTTTTCTTTTTGCCGGCCTTATCAGGTTTGGAATGTAATCCAAGTGATTCTGCAAGTTGTTTTAGGAAGCTTGATTCACCTTTTTCCAGGAGCTCTTCGACTTTATAAACGGTATCAGATATAATTACACGGACAAATCCTTTTTGGAGGAGAACGTTTAATTCTTCAACAATGGTTCTACCGGCATGTAAAAACAAAGGAGAGGATAATACTACTTTGGTTCCTTCCGGATATGCAAGTAAGGAATTCATGACATCTTCGACGCTATGTCTTTTTACTTCCTTACCGGATATTGGTGAAATTGTTTTACCTATTCGTGCAAACAGTAATTTAAGGTAATCGTAAATTTCCGTAGAGGTACCGACGGTTGAACGCGGATTTCTTGTGTTAACTTTTTGTTCGATTGCAACAGCAGGGGAGATACCTTTTATGTAATCTACATCAGGTTTATCCATTCGGCCGATAAATTGTCTTGCATAGGAGCTTAGGCTTTCTACATATCTTCTTTGGCCTTCGGCATATAAAGTGTCGAAGGCCAGCGAAGACTTTCCTGAACCTGATAGCCCCGTAATCACAACGAATAAATTCCGGGGAATGGCGACGTTGATATTTTTCAGGTTGTGAACCCTGGCCCCTTTAATAATAATAAATTCTCTGGGATCTAATTGATCAAAGGGTATTGATGAGGATGACATAGATTTTGATATTTGCAAAGTTAAGAAAATAGGCTCTTTCTTATTTTTAAAGATGTGGGCAGTTTTGAAGCTTAGAAGGACATAGCAAAAGGGGCCATTTGGATAATAAAACCGAATTGTGTAAGAAATGTTGAGTTATTGCTGAAAATTAATTGGGGGAGCTATTGTCTAATTGATTCGGATGTTCTATATTTGATCTAAGACAAATCCACAAGATATTGCCCAGGCAATATTTTGTTATTCATTCAAACCCTAAAATCAGGAGGCCCATAGAGAAACTTCTACTTTAATTTTTTACAAACTCAATTAAAGCTAGAAGCAATATGGACAAAGCTCATCTGATGGATGATAAGGACTTAGTGAGTCTTTATCAAACCGGCGACCAAAACGCCATTACCGAACTCATTGAACGTTACAAACACCGGATCTATACGGCCATCTTCTTTTTGGTCAAGGATCGTGAATTGGCTGAAGACTTATTTCAGGAGACGTTCATTAAAATTATCACCAGTTTAAGAAAGGGACATTATAACGAGCAGGGAAAATTTCTTCCCTGGGCTTTAAGGATTTCCCATAATCTGGTGATAGACCATTTCCGAAAGGAAAAATTGATGCCTCTTCAAAGGGACTCTGAAGAGTTTAGTGTATTTGATGTTTTACCGCATAATGAACGCAATCCGGAAGAACGTATTATCCAGGATGAAAAAGTAGCTCTCGTTCATTCCTTATTAGATCGCCTTCCATCGGATCAACGGGAGGTGGTGATTTTAAGACATTATGGGGGTATGTCCTTTAAGGATATCTCCAAAATGTTGGATATCAACATCAATACTGCACTAGGTAGGATGCACTATGCCCTACTTAAAATGCGTGAAATGATGGGAAAAGATCAGGTATCAATAAAAGGATGATTTTTTTATTCAGGCACAATAATTAATCGGGAGCATGCGTTATCTAAGGGTATTCTAAACCCTATAATGCATGCTTCCAAATTCTACTCAAAACAAATTAGTACTTTATGCCTACAATGAGGTTGGCCTCCTGGAGGCTGACCAAAGTCAAAGGTTAATTGATGGTGATCCACTTATCGAACAGGAGTACAAAGAAATGGTGGAAATCATTAATACTCTTGACAAGGTTCGATTAGAACCGTCAAAAGAATGCATTGAGCGCATTTTGGCAAAAGCCTGATTAAAATTTTATTTGTGATATCCTTCTGTGCAAGACATGGGAGGATATTGCTATTAAAAAAAAACAGCGAATCGCAGTTCCGCTGTTTTTTTGTTCTCTCTAACCAAATTGACTTTTATTATACCATAGGCCCTGAGTGTTTGAATTTGAATTCAATTTATACAAAGGGGCTACTTTTATCAAGCTTTTTAGGCATGATCAGATTTGAGCATGGTGAAAGTTTGGATCTGCATGGTAAATGATTTGAAACTGATACGTTCTTCTTTGTTTACCTTTGGTTCGATGACTAAGAAAGAGCGTTACGAAATTATACTGGATTATTTTAAAAAGCATCGCCCTTTCGCCGAGACTGAACTCGTTTATACCAGTCCCTATGAATTGCTGGTAGCAGTAATTCTTTCTGCACAATGCACTGATAAACGTGTAAATCTTGTAACACCGGAATTTTTCAAAGTTTTCCCGGATGCAAAAACGCTTGCAAAGTATAGCTCTGAAGAAGTCTTTCCTTTCATTAAAAGCATCAGCTACCCGAACAACAAGGCAAGGCATCTTGTAGGTATGGCTCAGGTGCTACAGAATGAATTTAACGGTGTAGTGCCATCCGATGTTGATGAGCTTCAGAAGTTACCCGGTGTAGGAAGGAAGACAGCCAACGTTATTGCTTCTGTAGTCTATAACATGCCTGCTATGGCAGTGGATACACATGTTTTTCGGGTATCCGAAAGGTTAGGTTTAACAAGCAATGCTAAAAACCCTCTGCAAGCAGAGAGGCAATTGGTTAAAAACATTCCTGAGGAACTCATACCCTTGGCACATCATTGGCTCATTTTACATGGCCGGTATGTATGTATAGCCAGAAAACCAAAATGTTCCGAATGCGGACTTACTACTGCCTGTAAATATTACAATAGAACTGTTTCTAAACCAAAGAAATCAGCGAATTAGTAATGCAATTTTTTAATTACATTTATATTTGGTTTTATATTTTGAAAATCACTGGAAAAGTTTGGTTAAAAATTTCAGAACTATGATTCGTTTGAATTCAAGAAAGCAAATATTACTTATTATTTCTCTGATGATTAATTTGAGTGCAGCCCGTGCTCAATCTCCTTATTTTCTTCAAGATGGTACAAAGTGGATGTATTATACACGCGAGTCCACCGAACCCGGAATGTCATCTATCAGATCGTATTTAGAAGAAAGTATTGTTCTCGGTGATACGATAATTAATTCGATTAATTACAAGAAATTATTTACCCGAAAGGAAGATCAGGTTTATATCCCAATGTTCGGTACAACACAGTATTCGTATAGTGGTCCCTATTTATATTATCTACGGCATGATACACTTAACCGGAAAATGTTTTTATTTTCGGATACAAGTTTGGTTGAAGTCCTTTTGTCGGACTTTAATTTAAACATAGGAGACACAATTCCTGTTCGTGCACCGTTCAGTGGTCCATGGGTAATCGATAGTACAGAACAACTGACATTATTTGGACAAGCTAGCACAAAATTTTATATAAGGGATCCAAATTTTCCGAGTGGGAGTGCTATGGTTGATAATTACTTCATTGAAGGAATGGGTGGATCCAATGGATTGATATATTTTAATCCTGTTGAAATTGTTCTATCCGGCGGCATATTCATGACAAGGTTACAATGTTTTCAAAGCGGAGATAGTATTTATCCGAACTATTTTGGAGCTGCTTGTCCTCAATTCACAGGCATAGTTGACAATGCAACGAAGAATGTAAATTATACGGTTTTTCCTAATCCTGCTTCCGAAGGATTTTTTATTCAAACCAATAGTTTAGTGCCATTTAAAAATTTGAAAGTTGAACTTCTAGACCTTAGCGGACGAGTGATCTTTAAGGATGAAATAATTTCATCGTCTGACTATATAAGACCAAATGTCAATAGCGGATTCTATCTCTGGAAAGTTTTTGATGCGCATGGCTTAAAAGGCCAAGGCAAGTTATTTATTAAGCAAAATTGAAGCAAGAGTTTGTTGACTTCGAAAGGTACAATTACTATAGCTTTCGTTTCTTGAGAGATTTTTTAACCTCAATTTCTCTTGAAGTGAATGAAGTAATTTTTTGAATGGCAAATACCTAATATTACCATTGAAATTTTCTTTCATATGCTTACTTTAGATAGCTTAAGTGCAAGCACAACCGTATTCAGAGACTGGAGGTAAAGGATAGTATATGATATTCTATTTTATTCTATATTCTTTATAAATGACATAGGAATTTGCTGTCTGAACTAAATGTAAGCTAAGTTCCAATCTTCCTTATTTTTAATCAGGCTTGAAAATGTTTATGGTGATAAATTTTCAGCCTTGTGCCTGTCTGATATTTAAATTTTTTCCACTCATGCATACCTGAGCTTCCTTGATTCCGGGGAATCGAAAAGTATAGTTTATTTTGTAATTAATTAGAATTTAGTCAATTACAAAAAGCCGCTTTGCGTTCCGGTGAAGTTAAACATCCTGTTTTTTATTAAAACTGAAGCTCTTCTTTTAAAATCTGCTTGGTCCGAAATGAGTTTATGGTCAGTAGGATCTGATTATTTCTGCCATCAGAGTCGAGATTAGAAACTGTAAGAGAGGGGATCATTTTTTCAAACACATAATTACTTGGCTGGTATAAACAGAATTAAACTAGAAGATTTTTTAATGAAATCTCGTAAAAGAAACTCAAAAATGAGGATTGGGAACAGCGCAAGAATGCGCTTGAGACAAACAATGAATCGCAAGCTTGTCGCAGGTGTAATAAGTGGCTTAATTGTTTTTTCAGTATTTTTTATCTACTCAAACTTCTTCAATAATAAAGAGGCCTATGCGGCCGTGAATTATACCTGGAATGGTTCAGCCGATAGTTTATGGAGTAATTCATCAAACTGGTCACCAAACGGAATTCCGACACCGGGAGATAATGTTATTATTGGCAATGTTGCAACGAGAAATCCAATTCTAAATGATACTGTAAGCGTTAATAATCTTACACTGAATAATGGAGGTTATTTGAGTTTGAATGGATACACACTCATATGTCAAGGTACCACAACTATAAATAATGGTGCAAAAATTGACCTATGCACAGCTGCGCTTATTTCCAATGGAAATGCTGTTTATAATGGCGGGCAGTTTTTAGACACACGTATTGATTCTTCAAGCGGAGCTATGGGTACAGTCGCAGCTTTGGGAACAACTACAACGTTTGGACTTGGAGCAAACGGACCTGTATTTGATGTTAATGTAAAGGTAAGCAGTGCAACTGTCAGAATGATGAATAGTACGTTCAATTCAATTGCTTACATAAATAAAACAGGAACCAGTAACGATCAAAGTTCGGGGAATAATATTTTTAACGGGACAACAATAATCACAACATCGAGTACCGGATATTTTATAATGGCCTCTACAAAGAGCGATACATTTAATTCGGAAGTCACTTTCAGCAGCCAGGGGTCAGGAATTATTTATCCTGCATACAATGGAACCGGCACACTTTTTAATGATAATATTATCGTAAACAGTACTGCTACCGGTGGAGTTCGGATAGGTGCGAACACAGGAAGTTCAATACTTGCAGATCGAAAATCAATATTGATTGGCACTGAAGGATTTTCGAGTGGCATGTTAATGTTAGGTAGGATAAGTTTACTCAATACTGATTCACTTAAGCTTTCACTACCCGGTTCAGCGGTGTTGACAGTCAGTGGCGGGGCAACTTTTAATGGAGATGTGTTGGTGGATTGTGGTGGTATTTGTCTAAGTGGAGCAACATTCAACCGTTCGGCCACATTTATTAAAACCGGTTCTACAAGTGATAGAGGTACCGGAGCTAACGTATTTAATGGAAAAACTTCAATTACAAATAATGGTACCGGATATATCTTGATGTCTAATAACAATGCTGACATATTTAATGATGAGGTTACTTTTTCTTGCACAAACACAGGAATAATATATCCCGCATATGCAGGTACAGGAACTCAGTTCAATGAAAATGTAATTGTTAATAGTCTTGGTACAGGTGGGGTTCGCATAGGGGCAAGTTCAGGAAGTTCAACAATTGCAATCAACAAGCGAATTATTGTTGGATCTGAAGGCTTCTCGGCCGGAAATTTAACATTAGGCAATTTTACATCCGAGGATACTGCAAGCCAAACTTTTAGTCTAAGCGGTAATTCAATTTTGAATTTTGGACCGAATACTTCATTTGCCGGGGAGATAAATGCCGAAGCAGGGGGAATATGTCTGAACGGTGTAACTTTTAATGGCCGAACAAATTTTATCAAGAACGGAAATAGTAACGACCAAGGTACAGGAAATAATATATTTAACGCCCCTGTTTCATTTACAAATAATGGGACCGGTTACATGTTAATGAGTAACACCAAGAATGATATTTATAATGCTGAAGTGACTTTTACCTGTAACAGTTCAGGAATTATTTATCCTGCATACCGAGGTAGTCAAACTTTATTCAACGATAATGTCATAATCAATAGCATCGGTAGTGGGGGTGTTCGATTTGGTGCAAGCACCGGGTCTTCACAGCTTGCAGCAGGCAAGCGAATTGTCGTTGGTAGTAGTGGTTTTTCCAACGGTATGTTGACTTTGGCTAATTTTACTTCTACCGATACTGCTGAAACTTCAATCGCCTTGACCGGGTCTTCTGTAATTACCTTAGGGCCATCGACAACATTTGCAGGCAAACTAAATGCCGAGGCAGGTGGTATCTGTCTGAGCGGTACAACATTTAATGGCACAGCTACATTAATAAAGAATGGATCCACAAACGATCAGGGTATAGGAAACAATATTTTTAATGCACCTGTCTCAATCACCAATAATGGAACAGGTTATTGTCTTTTATCCAGTACCACAAGAGATATTTACAATGATACCGTTACATATACATGTACCGGCTCCGGAATCATTTACCCTGCTTATCGTGGAGTTAACACGGAGTATAATTCTGATATAATTGTTAACAGCACAGGGTCAGGCGGGGTTAGGATAGGGGCCAGCACCGGAACATCTACATTAGCTGCATCTAAAAAAATTCTAGTCGGGTCAAAGGGGTTTTCCGACGGGATACTCATGTTAGCCAACTTTACTTCATTGAATCCAACTCCCCTGAATTTTAATCTCACAGGAAATGGAATACTTAGCCTCGGTCCGGCAAGTACCTTTGAAGGTGATATGATTGGCAATGTAGGCGGGATATGTTTCAACGGTGTAACTTTTAATGGGATAGCAAATTTCACGAAGAACGGACCTTCCAATGATCAGGGTATAGGAAATAATATATTTAATAAATCAACCAATATCACCAATGGAGGTACAGGCTATATATTAATGTCATCTAGTAAGAAGGATGTTTTTAATGCGGATGCTAATTTTACAATAACAAACTCAGGAATTATTTATGTAGCATATACAGGGATTGCTAATGAGTTCAATGAGAATATTACAGTAAGCAGTACAGGAACAGGTAGTATTCGATTTGGTCAGAATACCGGAACATCCATTCTGGCAGATGCTAAGACTATTTCGATAGGTGCCGGTGGGTTTTCTTCGGGTTTTTTGCAATTAGGTAAATTCACCCAACTGGGAACCACGACGCAATCGATGGAGATTTCGTCAGGTACTGCTGCAATTTATTTTAATCCCGGAACTACATTCAATGGTGAGACTAATTTCAGGTTTCCTCAGGTCTTCCTTAACGGTTCAACTTTTAATAACACCAGTTATATTGAAAAGAATGGCGCCACGAATAATGCCGGAACAGGAGCAAATATATTTAACGGCCCTACAACAATAAAAAACAGCGGAACGGGAATTTTTTATCTGGCGAATTCATCAGGAGATGATTTTAATGATAACGTAAGTTTTATTCAGACCGGTACCGGTGCACTCAGACCTGCACACAACGGAGTCAGTACCTTCGCGAAGAATATTTCAACTACCGGAAGCACAGCCGTAATTACATTTGCTGCTTCAAATGGAACAGTGGCATTTGATGGTACGAGTGCTCAAAGTATAGATGGCGTGCCGGCATTTGCCCCTGCGTTGCGTAGGATGAATGTCAGCAATGCATCAGGTGGCCTTACCTTAAATGTTCCTGTAACGGTGAACGCAGCATTAACTTTGAATAGTGGCTTGGTATATACAACCAATACAAATCTTCTTATAATTGATAATGGAGTGAGTACCGTAAGCGGAGTGTCTAATGCAAGTTACGTCGAAGGTCCGGTTAGAAAAGTGGGAACACAGGCATTTACATTTCCCGTCGGAAAAAATGGAAAGTACCGACCTATTGGAATATCTGCACCTACAGGAGCCACAAGTCATTTTACTGCTGAATATTTGAAGAGTGATCCGGGGCTGTTGTACAATGTACTTAGCCTGGTACTCTCAATTAAACAAGTAAGTCGATGTGAATATTGGTCACTTCAAAGAACAAATGGCAGCGCAAATGTGAGTGTTAGTCTTAGTTGGGATGCCGGTTCATGTGCAGTAGGATCACCGGCTGAACTAAAAGTTACCAGCTGGTTTCCTCTCTTATCGATTTGGCAAGATTTAGGAAGCGGTTCCTTCTCCGGAAGTTCTGCTGCAGGAACAATAGTCAGCAATTCCGCAGTATCGAATTTTGGCGTGTTTACCTTGGCATCCACAAATGCGAATGTCGCGCTCCCTGTTGAGCTTATGAATTTTGATGCTGTTGTAATTGATGCTAAAACTCAAATTGACTGGAAGACCGCCAGCGAAATCAACAATGACTATTTTACTATTGAAAGGAGTCAAGATGGGGAGTACTTCGAGGCTATTGGTACTGTTGCAGGTGTCGGCAACACGACAAACCTGAGTACCTATCAATTTATTGATGAGAATCCCTTAGCAGGTACTTCATTCTATAGATTACGCCAGACAGATTATGACGGGCAGTTTAAAGTCTATGAACCTGTTTCCATAAATTTCAAAGGAGCGAATATGGATTTTATTATTAAGGCTGTTGGTCCCAATCCTTTCTCTGATATCCTTCGTATAGATTATTTCAGTCCGGATAATTCTGAACTCTTGATGATCCTTTCAGGGTTAGATGGTAGTATTGCTATGCAGGAATATATAAACGTCAACGCAGGGACAGGCACTTACACAACCGGTCAATTGCCTCAGCTAGCTTCCGGCGTATATATTTTAAAATTGGTGAAAGGTGAAGCGGTACTTGAATCTAGAAAATTGGTCAGGAAATAAGTATAGCTTGAAAAAGCCGTGAACATTACTTGTATAGACCGGCAGCAATATTTTCTGTGATTTGCTTTGGTACAAAGTTTACCATTTTCGCCTGCAAGAGATTGAGAAATCCCGGAATAATTTCTGCTTTGTTTTTCATTAGTCCGTCAATTGCGGTTTTTGCTACGCTTTCCGAAGTCATATTAAACTTAGCTGCATTCTTTTTCATCTTTTCTGTCGTCATTCCGGCAGCATCCATAAAGTTAGTATCCGTTGGTCCTGGACTCAGGCAAGATACATGGACTCCATTACCCTTCAACTCATGCCTTATTGCACGCGTAAATTGCAATACAAATGATTTTGATGCACAGTAAATAGCTAAGGTAGGTACGGACTGATAGGCCGATGAACTTGAAACGTTTAGCAGATATGATTTCTTATGAATCATAAGATAGGGCAGAAGATGATGGCTTAATTTTACCATAAGGTTCATATTGACAAACATCATTTTTTCCTGCTCCACCAAATTCATAGCCGAAAAATTTCCCCAATGTGCATAACCGGCATTATTGACCAGTACCTGAATCGGAATATTGTTCTCCTTAATATTTCGGATTATTTCATCAACCGAGGCCGGATTACTCAGATCTAGCGCAAGGTATCTTGACTTAACTTTAAAATCAGATTCGATTTCAAGTGACAAGTTTTTCAGTAAGGATTCTGTTCGCGCAATCAGCAGCAAATCGAAGCCTCTACTGGCAAGTTCGATGGCTAATGCCCTTCCAATTCCTTTGCTGGCACCGGTAATTACTGCAGTATTCATGGTATTGAATGTGATTAAAATAAAAATGGAACCGAATTAGGGGTTCCATTTTTAACTGAGTGAAATTTTCTTTTAGCGTACCATTTTAATAAAATTGTGGTAGAAGGGAGTGGCACTGTCCTCACTCTTGGGCATGTACTTTCCCAGAATAACCGGTATATACATGACTCGTCTTCTGCTTGGTGCTCCGGTAAGTGGTGACTGAGCAACACGATGCCAGATCCTGCCATCGTGTATAACCATGTCGCCTGCTTGTGCATCAACTAACATTTCTTGTTTGTCTTCTTCGTTATTCAAAAAGTACGCTTTCTTGAAAAGCATATTGAATAAATTTTGAGTATGAGTGCCGGGGATGATACGCAGGCCTCCCTTATCCGAAGATGAATTATCGAGATACAAACCCACATTCAACATTTGCATTACTTTTTTTCCGTAAAAAATGTCGCGCATGCTGTCGGTGTGCCATCCCATCTGTCGAAAATTACTATTGGGAATATTTACATAATGATTTACAACAACTCCATCCTTTTCATTTTCTGCAACTCTGGCTCCTTCAGGTAAAAGTGATTTTAAATTTTGTACGCGTGGACTGTTCACAAAATTATGGATCGCTTCACTGAATTGGGATGTAAATGGAAAGCGATGAACTATTTCCTTGTCATTTTCATCTTTGCCAAATTTTATTGGAACTCCATTAATCTTCTTGGTACCGGCTTTTATCCATCGGTCTTGAATTTGTTCTGTAGACTCAATAATGGCACGAACTTCCTCCGGACTTGCCACTCCTTGGAAATGAATAAAACCATTCTTATTGAAGAATGCTACTTGCTCGTCTGTTAACTGATTACCGAGGGAGAATTTTGGGTATGTCTGTGTACTCATTCTGGATTTAATTAATTGAAAGAGTAAGAGGTTTTGATTGTGTTGTTAACCACCGGAATGTACGTTTTGATTGGCTTGACGAGAATTTGCGTTCAATGTACTTTTGTTGCGTTAATCTACATTTTAACATGAAAAATCAATTTAATAATTTCTTAATAATTGACTGAACAGTTTAGAATGTTCGATTTCATTTAAAAAATGAAGACAAATATACGAGAAAAAATGAGAAATAAATTTCGTGTATTTTTAGTTAGCATATTCACTTTTTTCGGCTTTGTCCAAAAAATCCATAAACAGGCAAGCCAATTAAAGGTTTAAAATTTCGGAGTTTTTTTCGTTATTCGACCTAATAACTTGATTTCATGAGAGATAATTTTGAGTCTAGATGAAAACTCAGAACTTGCTGATTATCAATAATTCTCAAGTGGAAAGTTCAAGGTAAACTTACAGCCCAAATCCTTTACACTTTCTACACTTATTTTAATTTGATGAAAGTCGGCAATGGTTTTCACGATTGGCAGGCCAAGTCCATAACTCATCTCATCATCAGGTCTGAATCTTTTAAACCTGTCAAAAATATAGGGAATGTTTTCCGGCTGAATCCCGACACCTGTATCACTGATGACAAGTGAATAGCTATGGTTTTCAGATCGTCCTTTTATAGTTATACTTCCGCCGTGTTTGTTGTATTTGATGGCATTTGAAATAAGATTAAACAAAAGCGTGTGAATCAAAGAAACGTTTACCGGGCCAATCTTCGCACTATCGTCGATATCCATTGATATTTTTAATTCTCTTTCTTCAACACGTTCTGATAATTCTTCCAAGACTTCCTCAATTTGTGTTTTGATCGAAATACTGTCACTCTTGATGAACTGTGCATTCTCTATCTTTGAAATGTATAACAAGGCTTTGACGATCCTTGTAAGACGGGAAAGGGTGCGTTGCGACTCGGCCAGCTGACTCATCACTTCATGGGGAATTCCCGGCTCATTCATAATGTTTTCAAGCCGGTTTTTTAGAATCGAAGTAGGGGTCAGAATTTCATGGGATACATTGGTAATAAATTCACGCTCTACTCTGAAAGTTTCTTGAATTTTCAGCATCATTTCATCGATAGCTGTATCAAGCTGCTTGAATTCATTGGTGCTGGTTCGAATTCTTCTAGCCTCAAATTTTTCCGGATGTTTTATCTCCTTAAGTTTTCCTTTTACTATTTTATGAAATGGTCTTAAAAGGATTTGTACAAAACCGAAATCCAGAAATACGAAGAGTAAAATCACGGCAATCATTATCCGAAACGAAAACCTGCGGATAGTCATCGTGAGTTGGTCAACTGTGCTTAGTCCTTCTCCGATTTCAATAGTATAAAGCTGATTGTCATAAATAAATGCCTGGCCCAGTACTCTGTGCTTTACAATTTCATTTTCAATAATACGTTCGGTGTTAACTACGGTTGGCTGACCAAAATCATTGGGGAAAACTGAAAGAGGAGAGATGGCTACATACTCTTCTTTGAATACATTATAACTTTCAAAGCTGCAATCCTGATCGAGTGTAATCTCATCCAGTCCGCCTTTTTGTATCATGAGCATCATCTTTTCCAGACGTGCTTCAAGTCTCTTATCGATATGATTGTAAACAATTTTTTCGATGACCCCGGGTAAAAATATCCCGATAGCCAAAATGATGATCACCTTGGAGAACGTGTTATATAAAGCAAGTTTGACTTGTAGTTTCAAGGTAAATCAGAAGGATTATAATACAAAGATGATTCTTAGGCCATATTAAGCCTGTAACCTATTCCACGAACCGTTTCAATAAAATCCGAATTGCCGACGGCGCCCAGTTTTTTTCGGAGATTTTTCATGTGCACATCAATGTAATTCGATTCATAATCATCTTCCAGAACATCTCCCCAAATATGCTCAGTCAGCTGAACCCTGGTGATCACCCGGTTTTTATGCAGAGCCATATAGTGGAGCATGTCAAATTCTTTCTTGGTAAGGTTAATCGCAGTCCCACCGTGATGGATAGTTCTGTTCTGTATGTCCATCACATAATCCTGTATCTGTATAGAATTATTCTTCAGTCCATGTTTTCTACGAAGAATAGCCTGCATTCTGGCTTGAAGTTCTAGCAAGGAAAATGGTTTTGCCAGGTAATCATCGGCACCAAGATCCAGACCTGCAATTTTATCGTCGATAGTTCCTCTAGCCGTTAGCATGATGAACGCAGCATCCTTTCCACCTTCTTTTGCTTCCTTCAACAGCTGAAGTCCGCTAATGTCAGGTAATCCGATATCCAATAAAACAAAATCATAGGAGTTGATGAATATTTTTTCAGAGGCACTTTTTCCATTAAAGGCCACATCACAATGATAGCCTTGCTTTGTGAGAAAAATTTCTATCTCGTGTGACAGTTGACGTTCATCTTCAACAATAAGTACGTTCATAGTATTCTTTTATTAAATAGTATTCAATACATCAAGTATGATAGTACATGCCCTTTCAATTTCTTCCTCGCTGATAATTAGTGGTGGAGCAATTCTTAAGCAATTAGGAGCAAAGAGAAACCAATCTGTAAACAATCCTTTTTTAAGGCATTTGCCGATAATTTCCTGATTCATTCCGGCATTTTCAAATTCGAGGCATAAAAATAACCCTTTTCCCCGAATCTCAATAATTTTATTGTGGACTAATAATTTCCTGAAAAGTTTTTCCTTTGACTCAATTTTCGACTCCCAGGAAGCATCTTCTAATTGCTCAAGGGAAGCAAGTGCAGCGGCACATGAGACAGGATGTCCGCCAAATGTACTAAGGTTTCCCAATACAGGTTTGTGGGTGAATGCAGCCATCATCTTTTTCGAAGCAATAAATGCACCCAGGGGCATACCACCTCCAAAGCCTTTTCCCAATAATAAAATATCAGGAATGATAGAAGTGCTTTCAAATGCAAACATTGGTCCTGTTCGGCGCATGGCTGTCTGGATCTCATCTACAATCAACAAACAACCGGTAGCCTTGCATCGATTTGATAATTTCAGGAGGAATTCCTTGGAAGGTAAAATGATGCCTGCTTCAGCCTGGATAATTTCAAGGATGACGGCAGCCGTGTTTTCATTAATACGATCAAGCTGATCCGGCATGTTGTAATCCAGGATTTCAATTCCGGGGAGTAGAGGCCTGAACGCATTTTTTAGTTCTTCATTGCCACAAACACTTAAAGAACCTTGGGAGCTTCCGTGATAAGCATTTTTAAATGCTGCAATGGATGTCCTGCCACTAAGCCTTTTAGCCAGTTTCATGGCTCCCTCTGTGGCTTCAGTCCCTGAATTGGTAAAATAAACACAACCCAGGTTTTCGGGTAGTAGTGTGCTTAGCTTAGATGCGAGAAGGACTTGTACTGATTGTACAAGTTCACCATACACCATTAGGTGCATATGTTTGTCTACCTGTTCTTTTATTGCCTGCTTAATTTGAGAATTGGCATGACCCAGATTGCTGACTGCAATTCCTGAAATCAAGTCAAGGTACTTTTTACCTGCAGAATCGTATAGGTACATTCCTTCGGCCTTGTCAATCTCTAATGCTAGGGGAAAGTCGCTTGTTTGAGCAATGTGTTCAAAAAATATCTGACGTTGGGAAGACATAAATTTTAGACATCCCATGAATCGAATAAATGTATTCAGTTACACGGAAAGGGATCGCAATTTGGAATCCAAAGCGAAGGTAAAAAATATGAAGGAATAATGGACGCTGAATCGGACATTTATCCGAATGGCAGAAAAAGAATGAGATTATTTTTTATTCTGGGAATCAGAGTTTTTACAGTGAACAACTGATTGCATCGAGCAAGTTAATTTCCTTGACCTCGGCATTCTGAGATTTCTGAAAAAATAGTTTTTTATGAACCAGTCCCCGGATCGTGACTTTCGTATTGTGGTTTTCCATTTCTTCAACAATCAGGTCAACTTTCATAGCTTGTTTTCCGAATGAGAAATAGGATTCGGCGCAGATGCTTCCATCATTTTCATTAAAGCTGATGATACGCATACCTAATCTTGAAAGTGCTCCTCGTGTTCTGCGAAAAACTGTTTCGAAAGGGTATTGAAATATTGAGGTTCTCATAAGTCTTGGTTTCTTGGTTCCTGGTGTTAGTCTAATTTTACCCAATTCGCGACCTTTCAGTTCAGAGGAATCATTGGAAACCAGACATCGGTAAGGAAATTGGATTTTATTGCGTTAATTTCTTCTTTGCAAGGATGAATATTCCTTAAAAACGAACATTTATATTCAGATTTGCTTTAGGGTCGATTTATATCATCCTCGAGAAATGTAAGAAATGGCAGACTTTTCGTTTGATTCGAGTTTCTCACATCAGGCTGTTCAATGAATTGTAATTTATCTTCATTTTCCTTGCGCATTTTTTTGAACATTTACCGATGTATGATTCGTGAGAATTTTTATGGACATACATTTCTACAACATAAATTCTTAATCTGATGCAAATGCGGATTCTTTTAATTGCTATACTACTATCATCACTTACTGTTCAGGCTCAGAACGCTGGAATGAATCTTGGCCTACATCGTCGGCTGATGGAGTCTCCGGAATCGGAACAATTAATTTCGGTGCTGATCAAGGGAGAAACAGCTTGTGTGTCAGATATGACAGAGCAGTCAGGCGGGAAAATAATTGCCGTAGCAGGGGACATATCCTCAGTAAACATTCCCTTAAAACATCTTCCACTTATTCTCAGGAGTGCTTGTGTAGAAAGAATTGAAGCCTATCCCGAAAATTTAAAAATATTAAATGATACAATGCGAATGCTCACTAAGGTTGATGATGTCCATCTTGGAACAGCTCCCTTACCTGCATCATATAAAGGGAAAAATGTTTTGATAGGATACATCGATTCCGGTATCGACCTGAACCATCCCGATTTTCAAGACAGTCTCGGTAATACCCGGGTAGCATGGTTATGGGATATGACAAAGCCTGTTGCTGCTAATACGCCTCAACCTTATGGTTATGGTCAGGAATGGAATGCATCAGATATAGACAACGGACTTGCAATTTCACATACAGGCGAAGACGAGTATGGTCACGGAACATATGTTGCCGGCATTGGATCAGGGAATGGAGCAGCTCTTGGGCATTTTCAAGGTGTTGCGCCTGAATCTGATATAATGGTTGTTTCTTTTGATTTTGGAGCAACCGATACAGTTTCAAGAATTGTACATGCAATCAGCTATTTATTTGAAAAAGCAAATCTGTTAGGAAAGCCTTGTGTTATCAATGCCTCACTTGGCGATTATATAGGATCACACGACGGTAAAGACTTACAATCTCAATTTATAAGCTACCTCATTAATTCACAACCCGGAAGAGTAGTTGTTGCTGCAGCGGGAAACATCGGATTGTATCCATTCCATCTTGGCAGAACAAGTAGTGCAGGCGATACTACGTTTACCTGGTTCAAATATAACAGTGGATTCGGTGCCGCTTATGTTCAGATATTTGCAGACACAGCAGACTTCAGACAAATTTCCTACGCAATTGGTGTAGATAAGATTGCTCCGTATTTTAGTCACAGAGGAAGTACGCCTTTCGCTAATGTGATGAGTACTTTGAATAATGTGGTTACACAAACAATTTACAATGGACTTAACCGATTGGGAGTTGTCCAAACTCTGGCCACCATCAATGCAGGTGTTTACGAACTGGAAATTTTTGTTCAACCTGACTCCACAAACCTTAATTGGCGATTCACAACAACCGGGCAAGGCCATTTTGACTCCTGGTCATTTGATTGGGAGTTTCAAAATCTTCCAAGCGCTGCAACTTTTCCACCAATCGTAGACTATTATTTGCCGGATACTTTTCAAACCATTGTCACCGGAATGGCATGTCTCGACAATGTAATTGCCGTTGGGAATTATTACAATACTGACAGGCATATTGATGTAAACGGCACTTTGCAAATTTCCTCAGGTGATCAACCGGGAAATCTTGCAGGCAACAGCAGTAGAGGGCCCACGCGAGACGGAAGGATAAAACCGGATATTACTGCACCGGGCCATCATATCATCTCTGCAGGTGTGCTGACTCAAATTCCCGGAATGATAGCAGCACAACCATATAAAGTTGCACAAGGTGCATATCACATTACAGGTGGAGGTACATCGGCATCTGCACCTGTTGTTGCAGGCATAGCTGCCTTATTTCTTGAACAGAATCCAACGTATACCTGGCAGGGGGTAAAAGATGCAATTCTAAATTGTGCAGCACATGATGCATTTACATGGGGCCCGACACCAAATAATGCCTGGGGTTATGGTAAGGCAGATGCATTTTCCACCATGTCTGTTTGCAGTTTTGTCGGAGTGAATAATATTTCTTCCGGAACCGACGTCCTACTATATCCAAATCCAAGTACAGGATTCCTACATGTCAAGTTGCCACATAGTCCGGATTTATTTCCGATCCAAATTGATGTCATCGAACCAACAGGTAGAGTCGTGAAATCAATCACAATTCTTCGGTCTGATGAAATGATTGATATGAGAAATTTATCAAATGGAATTTATTGGCTTCGATTTAAGGATAGGAGCAATCGAGCCGGAGTTCGCTCATTTGTACTTGGAGGAAACGGTCAATAATTATATTCAGGGTATTGCGTTTTATTACTGGCAAATAGCTTATTATGTCATGAGCTTTTTTTACTTTTGATCAAAATCATCGCATGACAGAACGCTTTCCGGAGAGAGACATACAGTCAATAAAGACTTTACTGAGTGGATCAAAGAAAATTATCATAACTACTCACCATCGTCCGGATGGTGATGCAATGGGCTCTTCTTTAGCCTTGTATAATTACTTGAAATTAAAAGGGCACGAGGTAAGATTGATTGTACCAAGCGACTATCCTGATTTTTTGCACTGGCTTCCATCGAATGATCAGGTGATCAATTTCGAGCAACATGCCATTAAATCAGTAGAACTTATCGGACTTGCTGAAATAATTTTTTGTCTGGATTATAATTCTTTAAGCAGGATAGAGAAAATGGAACCTGTCATCAGGGAATCAAAAGCGCAAAAGATTCTCATCGATCATCATCTTTATCCTGAAAATATTTTTTCTCATTCATTCTCCTATTCATCGGCATCATCTACAAGTGAGTTGATTTTTCAGTTTATAGATAGCTTGGGAGATGCTTCCATGATTGATAAGTCTATTGCGGAATGTATTTATTGTGGAATAATGACAGACACAAATTCTTTCCGATTTGCATCGATGAAATCTGACACACACCGGATAATAGCCAGATTAATGGAAGCAGGAGCTGAGAATTATAAAATTCATGAGAATGTTTATGATTCATCGACCGAAAACAGGTTGCGCCTGCTTGGCTATTCGTTAAAGGAAAAATTATGTGTATTGAATGAATTTCGAACTGCCTATATTGGACTGAGTGAAGCCGAATTAAAAATGTTTAATTTTAAATCAGGTGATACCGAGGGACTGGTAAACTATGCATTAAGTATACAGGGGATCAGGTTAGCTGCCTTTTTTTCAGAAAAGGATGGAATGGTTAAAATATCGTTTCGTTCAAAAGGCGACTTTTCTGTTCAGGAGTTGTCATCCGAGCATTTTTCAGGTGGAGGTCACCGAAATGCATCAGGTGGAAGATCTGAATCCGGACTCGATGAAGCTATCGCGAAATTTTTGGCTATACTGCCGCAGTACAAGGAAAAATTAATGCAGGATTAAGCATGTTGACTATCCATTTCGATAAATTTGCAGCAATCGTTCTTTCAATTCTGCTTGTTATTTCTTCTCTTTCTTGCAAAGAGAAAAGAAAGGAAATTCATATAGATGAAAACGAGTTAAGGGAGCAATTGATGGATGCGAATAAAAATCTCTTACGTTCGGAATTTCATTTGATAGATAGTTTTATTCAGGCCCATAATTATCAAATGAAGGAAACCGGTTCCGGGCTTCGATATCAGATTGTGAAAAATGTTGAAGGCAGACAAGCCATTGCAGGTGATGAAGTGTTGATAAGGTATAAAGCATTTTTATTAAATGGTGAACTTTGCCAACAGAGCCCAAATGCAGGTCCTGAAGAAGTCAAGTTGGGAGAAGCCAGATTGAATAGAGGTCTTGAAGAAGCACTTTTGTTGATGAAAGAAGGTGAAGTAGCCAGACTGGTTATTCCCTCGCATTTGGGCTATGGGATTAGAGGAGATGGAAAGTTGATTCCACCTGCTTCTATTTTATATTATGAAATTAATTTGATGGCGATAAAAAAATGAGAAGAACTGCGATTATAAAATTCATCATGCTTGCGATCTTAGCGGGTTCAATGTCTGCTTGCAAGAAAGGGAAAGAGCTTAAAACCGAATCAGGATTTAAGTATAGATTATATACTGAGACTAAAGGCGCGAAAGCTCAGTTGGGAGATTATGTCATAATTGACATGGTTTATAAAACAGAGGATGATTCAGTTCTTTTTGATTCCAGAGCTAAAACACCACTTCGTTTTAAATTGGAGAATATTCCTTTTTCCGGATCCTATGAAGATGGGCTCACCAACCTGGCTGAGGGAGACAGTGCTACATTCTATGTGCCTGCAGACTCTTTGTACAACTATTATTACCCTGATATAGCTGAGAGGATCGAACAGGAGAAAACAGTTTTCAAGCCAAAGTCATTTTTATTATTTGATGTAAAACTAATAGACATACAGGATTATGTTGAAGCTGAACAGGATCAACTCATCCGCTTGAGTAAATCTGAAAAACTGGAGCGTGAGAATTTGAAATCATTTCTTACTCAAAGATCCTTTGTGACTTCAGCAGATAGCGGTTTGTATTTTTATAACTTACTTAAAAAGGGGACAGGTACTCAAATTTCTAATGGAAAATTTGTCTCACTTAAGTATACCGGAAAGTTTCTGGATGGAAAAGTGTTTGATAATTTTGGAACCCCGGAAAAACCTTTTGTGTTCAGAGTCGGAGAAAGAAAAGTATTAAAAGGATGGGAAGATGCGATAACTAACTTTCGACAAGGTGATAAGTTTGAGCTTATTATCCCTTCAGTTAATGCCTATGCTGAAGAAGGATTACTGGATGTAAAATCAGGACAATATATAATTCCACCTTTTACAACACTTTGGTATGAAATGGAAATTTTAAATGTGACTGACACCTTACGAATCGCAAAGAAATAATAATGTTTAGGCACCGATGAGAAAAATGCAGGGCTTTTTATGGAAGGAAGGAGTATTTTTTTTCCACTGTTTGATGAGTTTTGTCCTGATATTTTCATTCTGTCCGGTCAATTCACAAGCAATACACAGCTTGGATTCTTCGTTCATGGTCTGAAGCAGATCATCAATCAATTGTGTATTTCTATAAGGGGTTTCAATAAAAATTTGTGTCTGACCTGATTTAATTGCAAGCCTTTCAAGTTCCTTAATTTTTTGTTGTCTTTGTTTTGCTTCTCTTGGTAAATAGCCATGGAAGCAAAATGATTGTCCGTTAAATCCACTGCCCATTAATGACAAAAGAATACTGGAAGGTCCAACCATCGGTACAATTCTGATGTTGTTTTCATGAGCTAATTTTACAAGCTCGCTACCCGGATCTGCTACAGCCGGACAACCGGCTTCAGATAGCATGCCAATATTTGTACCTGCTTTCAGTTTATTTAATATAAATGACAATTCCTCCTTATTGCTATGTTCATTGAGCAGCTGGAATGTAAATTCAGATTGAGCAATCGGACTTTTGATTCGTTTTAGAAATCGGCGGGCAGATTTTTCTTCTTCAACGACAAAATCAACCAATGTGTGAACAGTTTGTACAACAGAGTCGGGGAGAACTAAAAAATTATCATCGGATAAAAATGTAGGAATTAAGTAAAGAGTACCTGCAGTCATGAAATTTTATTGATTAAGTGTTCGCAAGCTTCATCCAGTAAATTGAAGACATCAGTGAAGCCATCTTCTCCACCAAACCATGGATCGGGAACGTTTTTATTTTTTTTATGAGGAAGCAGGTCGAGAAGTAATTCAACTTTCTTTTTGTCAGATTCGTTTCTGGCCAGGGATAATATATTTTTCAAGTTACTTTGATCCATGGCAAATATGGTATCGAAATGATCAAAATCTGAGACATTAAACTGTCTGGCCACGAGCTGTGATATATTTACGCCGTATGATTTTGCTGTTCTGATGGCTCTCGGATCCGGATTTTCACCTGAATGCCAGTCACCGGTTCCTGCAGAGTCTATATGCAAACTGAGTTTTCTGTCCGTAGCTTTCTTTCTGAGTATACCTTCTGCCATTGGCGATCTGCAAATGTTTCCAAGACAAACCATTAAAACTTTCATCTACCTAACTGATTTATTATTTCTCAAATCATTTAATTTTGTAAAACTGATCTTTGTTAAATATATATTCAGGTTTTGCAGTGAGTGTTCTTGAAAGGAATGGGTTGTTTTTTGATTTTGAAAAAATGGCTTGCTTATCAACTGTCCATACATTATTTAGGTCAACCATTGTCAGGTTAGCCGGTACGTTTTCAACAATTGCGTGTTGGGCAAGCCCGAGAATCTTACGGGGTCCGGAAGTAAATTTTTCAATTATTTCTTCCTTGCTCAAGTGATCCATTAATGCGGTATAGGAGGCAGCGAAACATGTTTCTAAGCCTTCTGCACCAAATTTTGCCAATTCGAATTCTTTCTTTTTATTTTCAACGTCTTCCGGAAGATGATCAGAACTTATGGCATCGATGGTATTATCTTTTAATCCTTCAATTAGCGCCATCACGTCTTCATTGCTCCGCAGTGGAGGCATAAGTTTGTAGTCTGAGTCAAAGGTGTTAAGTGAAGAATCAGTCAAAGAAAAGTGAGTATAAGACACATCAGCCGTTACTTTGATTCCTCTTTTCTTTGCTGTTCTGATAAGGTCTACAGATTTTTTTGTTGAGATGCCAGAGAAATGAATTTCAGCATCAGCATATTCCGCTAAAATGAGATCACGACTAATCATTATCTCTTCAGCAATCGATGGGATCCCCTTTAATCCCAGTTGAATGCTTGATAAGCCTTCATTCATTTGACCTTTATTTGAAATTGATTGTTCATTTGCAAATGAAAATATTTTTCCTCCAAAATTTTTCGCATAGAGTAGGGCTCGCAGCATAAGACCTGCATCTTCAACAGATTTTTTATCATCGGTGAAAACAGTAGCACCTGCGCCATACATATCGAACATCTCGCTCAGATTTGTTCCTTCCTGACGGTTAGAAATGGTGCCGGAAGAAAATACTTCAACAAGCTGATTTTTTGTCCTGTTTTGAATAAATTCAACAAGTGATCGGTTGTCAACAGGAGGAGTCGTTGATGGCATGCAAAGAACTCCGGTGAATCCTCCTTGTTGAGCTGCATGACAACCTGAAAGAAGATCTTCTTTGTGCTCGTTACCCGGTTCCTGAAAGTTTACATGCAGGTCCAGCCATCCTGTAGTGAGATGCTTATTGCGACCGTCAATTATTTCATCACATTTTTCTTTGATGGTTCCGATGTCGCTTATTTTATTGATTATTCCATTTAGCAGTAGAACATCCTTACACATTCCGTTATAGGGTGACTTGGCGGAGAGAATATTCACCTGTTGAATGAGAATTTTCATGTAAGCTGGGGTTTAGATGTTGCCTGACTAAAAAACCGGATAAGCAGAATTTCAATGGCGAGAAAAATTAAAGCAAAAATGATAAAGTACTTCCAAAGCCTTGTGCCTTCTTCCAATTGGGTAAGTGTATGTGTAAGCTGTCCTGCCTCAATTTCTATCATTGAAATTTTCTGATTTCCTGTTTTGGAAATAATTTCTTCCAGCTCAGACCCGGTATAACAATTGAGGTTTGACTCTTTTCTGTCGTAGTTGAATGATTGTATCGTGATTAGTCTGCTGCCTTCTGATAATGTGTAATTTCCTGCTGATTGAACCTGATCTCTTACCGATAATAGCCAGGTACTGGCAATCATTTTACTTTCCGGAATAATATCAAATTTAATTTCATCATTACGAAGATGAACCACTTGATCATTCGAGATCAAGGTGTCTTGTTGTACACTGAATTCGGTATCCTTTCCAATGATTGATGGTGCTTGAATTCGTGAGCCACTTTGTAAAGCTGCTCTTAGCATAACAGGAACAAACAAAGCATGGCGTTGGAAACTACTAAACGACTCCTGAAGTGGAACACTAAGAGTAAATACCTGACCTTTTCCTGATTCGGTTATCCCCAAAAAAGTGGAGCTGTTTTGGAATTTCATCAAAGCAACTTCCGGTGTTCGGGAATTTTTGTTGAATTGAAAATATTGCTGTACAGATGGCAAGTCTAAGTTTTCAGGTAAACGTTTGCCTTGCTCAAAAACACCTTCAAAGAGAGGATGGGCATTTTCAATTTTGGAAATTTTTTCAGGTACAGAAATAAGCCCGATAATCGAGTTTGTGCCCAATCCTTGAAACAATGATTGATAGCTTTCGAGATCTGCATTCGCCGATGGAATCACAAACAAAGAACCTCCTCGTTTCACATAACGCATAAGTTCCTGTTCCAGGCCCGAAGAAATTTTATCTACTTCATTTAGGATGATTAATTGCTGTGCAGGAAATGAGGAGTAATCTACCTGAGAAGAAGGGACAGCCTTGTACAAGAAGTAGGAATCATTTCCATAAAGATTTTGCAGGTATTTATCACCCGGGGTTCCATTAATGGAGAGAACAGGAATATTTGGACGAATATTAAAACTCAGGTAATAATCATCATCAAAAATCAAAGGGTAATCGGTGATATTCAGCTTGGCACTTTGCCATCCGTTTTCTGTCGGGGTGAATGGAAGTTTGACTTCTGTCGATGAAGTCGCAGGGATATTAACACTGCTTAAAGCTTTTTGTGTATTATTTATTGTCAGCTTCAAAGGAATGTTCTCTACATTTTTTGTTCCTGTGTTTTTCAGTTTAACAATAATTTCAGATGCAGTATTTGCTTGTAAAATTGGTGAACTAAGGTATGCTGTATCAATTGAAACGTTTTGAAGCCCGATAGATTTTAGGGGAATCAGTCGGATGTTCAACATGCTGTCAGCATTAATCTCACCGATATCAGTAATGGATTTTTGAAAGTCTGAGATCAGGTAGGCAGTCGGAGAAGATTCTGTATCATTATCGTCTTTATAGAGTAGATCAGTTTGTCTTGAAATGATTTCGCTTACATTGCGTACGGATGAACCCGGTTTTACATCGTTAAGCTCTTCCAAAAACTCATCCCGATTTAGAAGACGTTGGTGTTTGGCCTGAAAATCATTCGTCAGCAATTGGAACCGGTCAGAAACTTTGTAAGCCATTGCAATTTCTCTTGCTTTCTGTTTAGCTTCGTCAAGCAAGGCTCCATTTTTACCCTGAGCATCCATACTAAAGGAATTGTCTACATAAACACTAACTTTTCTTGATGCTTCAGTTTTACCTTGAAGAGGCGATGGGAAATAGGGTTGGGCAAAGGCAAGTATCAGGCAGGTAAGTGCAAAAATTCGTGCCATCAAAACCAGTAAATGTTTTAATTTTGATCTTGAACGGGTATCTTGTTTGATTTCTCTTAAGAACCTTACATTGGTAAAATATAATTTCTTAAACCGCCGAAAGTTAAAAAGGTGAATTAGGATAGGTATCGCCAAGGCGAAAAGGGCGAAGAGGAATTCCGGATAGATGAATTGCATTGTGTGCAAATATAAGAATTCAGAATTTCTCAAACACGCCTAATCCGAAGAGAGCGTAATCATATTTTACAGGGTCTATTGGATCAAATTTTCGAAGGCGCTGCGTCAATTCCTGTACAGATTGCCAATCGTCATGTCTTCTGGTCAATAGCCCAAGCTTTCGGGCAACTCTGCCTGAATGTACATCCAATGGACACATTAATTCTGAAGCCCGGATTCTTTTCCAGATCCCCAGATCTACCCCGGCCTCATCCTTTCTGACCATCCATCTGAGAAACATGTTTAGTCTTTTGGCGGCAGATCCCCGTTCAGGATCGGAGAAGTGTTTACGGTGCCTGATTTGGTGGGGAAGACTAAAGAAGGTGTTCCTCGCAGCAATAATTCCTTCCTTGATCGGATTATCCTCCAATGGACTTGAAGTAAAAATGGCTTCAAGATTTCGATGTTTTTTATAGATTTTTTGCAGTGATTTTAGAAAAAAGATGCAGTCATCCCCATTAAAAGTTCTATGCTTGAAACTGCGAAAAACTTTCAGGTCAGATTCTTTAAACTGTTGTATAAATTCATGAGGCGATCGATCCATCCTGTCCATCAAAGTGATCGCATTTTTAATTATACTTTTCCTCTGTCCCCATGATATAGTTGCTGTTAAAAAAGCAGCTATCTCTATGTCCTCTCTTTTAGAAAAGAGATGAGGGATTGAAATGGGATCCTCATCTACAAAAGCAGTCCTGTTATATAACGCCGCCTTCTCTTCAAGAAATGAACGAAGCGCTTTCTCCGTCAATGATGCCATGCATCAAAGATAGTGAAACCGGAATCAGAACATCATCTGCAAGGCAATGATACCACTGATTAGGAGAATGGAAATGTCGATTAGTGTCGATTTGATTTCGAAGTTATTCATCTTGTCTTTTGCTAGGGTTTACACGTTGGTGCTATGGTGAAATGTGATTCAGGCAGAGATATGAGAACCACGTCTCCTGACAGAACCACCATGAATCACAGAGAATACGCTCCCCATTTGATCCAGCAAATTCTTTTCGATACTTTTGAGAGTGCTTGACGGATTTTTTTCTCCATAGGTAATGCTGAAAGGACTCTTGGTTTTGTTTTCAGGGAAAGAATTGTGTACGATTTCCATTTTTTTAGGGTTAGAGGGTTAATTAGTTCGGTTACAATCAGATATTTATAAATTCCCTTAGTTGAAAAGCATCAAGTGGTTTTACGAGATAGCGAACAACACAGGTATTCATTAGAATTCTTTGTTTTTCTTCCAGGTCCTCGTGGTTGGTGAGGACAATTAATTTACACTTGTTTTTAACAAAATCAGACATGGCCTCGAACTCTGCAATGAAGTCTAGTTTTTCCAAGGCTTTCATGTTCAGGTTCACAAAAATCAATTCAGGTACTTCACTTAAGCGTTGAATATTATGGAGATTGTGAATGGTCGTGTATGGATCTGATTCTAGTTTGACTTCTTTCGCTACATAGCAGGCACGTAAAATAGTCTCAGTAATTTGATGTTCAGTTTCATTTTCATCTAGAACAATGGCCCTGTGAAATCGGGGACTTGGCTGTTCCTCATGGTGGAGGAAGGGGGGGATTTGTTTTTTCGCTTTCATGGTCTATGTGTTTCGGTTAATTGATACTTCAAAAATAGAACATGCATATACCCTGAAAAAGGGACAAAATGTAAATAAATGGACATCCGGACTGCATCTGAATGATGAGCCGGATGTTCATTTATTTGCTAAAAAATAGCATTATACCTTAAAGTTAATTTTATTGTTCGTTTTTTACCAAATTGCCGAAAGTTAAATTATTATATTGAATATCAAGAATTTATGGTATTTATATCAAATAAGTTGCACGGATATAAAAATACCCCAATATTTGATATCAGAGACATCAAGAATTTGTCTCTTTCTCATCACTCGGATTTGGATCGATGGTTGGAACAATGTCATCCTCACCATTTGAACCAGAGTCGGTTTGTTTGAAAAGTGCTTCAAACTCCTGATCACCCCCAAGTTCTTGGTACCGGGAGTCTGATTGTACCATGTTCATTGTGTCTGCATCAAGTAATGGAAGACTTGATTTATCCCCAACATTAATGCCTAAGGATAGAAGTAGTGCAATGATGAATTCTAGCATGTGTTTGTTTATTATAGTTCTCTTGCAAAGTAGTATTGAATGAAAATTCAAATGATAGGTTTCTAAGTAGAATCTTACATTGTAATATTTTCACCATAATTAATTGAAACCAAAGATGGATAGCCTAAATTATTTACGTGAAATTTTAAGAACACTTAAACCTGAAGAATTAAAGTCCTTGAAGGCTTTCTTAGAATTAGGTGGAATATCAATGGGGTCTCAATTATTAAAAAGCATAGATTTAATAGGGCTCACACTTGACCAAAAAAATTACACTGCCCCAGAGTTACAGAAGGTTCTATATGGTAAGATCAATTATCAAGCGTTTAATAAACTAGTTAATAGGTTAAAAGATAAAACACTTGAAGTCCTTTTGTTAAACATTAATTTGAAACGCGGATATTATTCTGAACGTAGCAAAACTATTTTTGAACTTCGCAAGAAATTGATTCAAGTTGAACTATTGATTCTGAAAGGGGTGAGATTGAAAATTATTAGTGAGCTCAATCTTATAATTGAAAAGGCTAAGGTTTTAGAGGTATATGACGTATTAGTTCAAGCCTTATATGCTAAGCAAAGATTTCAAGTTCTCGATGTAGGAGCCACAAAAGCTGAATTAATCAGTAAGCAAATTCAAGACGCAGAATTGAAGTGGACCTCCTTGAACTATTCGCAGTCAAAATTCAATGAATTAATTTCCATGATCAGCAGCTCTTCAAATTCTGAGTCCTACAGAAGTGATTTAACTTCGGGATTAAATTTATTGAAGGTAGAGTATGATAAAACCAATTCTCCGACTATAGGGTATTATTACAAACTATTAATGGTAGAAAAATTTCAGAATGAAAAGAATTACAAGAGGGCAGCTGAATTTTTAGTTGAATTGAATTTTTTAATTGAAAATAATAAATCGGTTTATAGCAAATATAGATTGGGAACAACAACCTTGAATATTGCAAACAATCTTATTTTTCTTAAAAAACTTGATGATTCGTTTGACAAGTTGGTTATGGCTAAGGAGTACTTTGTGAATCAACCTGCCAACCTTGCCATTTTGAACGAGATTGAGTTTTACACTATGTTTTATCGCGGGAACATTGATGAATCGAGGTTATGTTTGGAGGCATTGATCAAATACACAAGAACTGTGAATACACCCATATTGCTTGATAAGAGAATTTTCTTCAAAGGATGTATTGAATTTATTCGTGGTGAATTTAAAGAAGCATTGGAGCTGATGTTACAATGTCATGAACTGGATAAGGATAAAGAGGGTTGGAATATCATCAAAAGGATCATGATCACGCTTTGCAGGATTGAGCTGGAGGATTATGAATCGGTTGACTTAAAGATTAACAGTCTTGATAAATTTATAAAACGCTTATTGAAAACTAGAAACATTAAACCGCGTTACCTTATAATTATTCGTGTACTGAGAAAATTAATTAACGATAACTTCGATTACACAAAAGTTTTTGCAAGCAGAACGAAATACTTCAATCAACTTACCTCAGAAGATCCGGAATACCGCTGGGAAATTAAGAGCCCTGAGCTGGTTATATTTGATGAATGGTTTAAGTCAAAAATGAAAAAGAAGGCGTATGACCATAAAGCAATCATGCAACATATTTTCGTTTGATCTCTTATAAGAACCTGAATTTATGGAGTTGTGCAGGCTGGGAAAACATCTGTACTTGGCTGCTTGAAAATTCCAATTCACAAATTTTATCTGATCTGCCTGTTTATTTTCGCACCGGCACAGAGTGATGCTTCAAAAAAAGCAGGATTAAAAGCTGCATCCTATCTTCCTGATTCGACTTTTTCTTTTGAGAGTAAAATCCGATATCGGGTTTATCACGAGAATATTGATGTTTCAACCTCTTTTATTATTGCAAAGAATTCGCTTCCCCAGTATTCATCCTTCTTCCAGTTTACAGAGTTTTATAGATTAGGCTTGAAAAGGCTAGCTAAGAAAAGTGAGTTGGACGTATCTTTAGATTCAGAAATTGGATATAAATACTATTTGGATAGTGTGTGGGAATTAAATCAGGATCGCTTCGATATGTCGATTTTCAGGTTTGAAAAGCTTGAGCGTCGATTTAGATATACCTACTCTTTGCAAATTAACACATCTCTTCTCCCTCGATATAAAACGAGGTATGAGCAAAATGATTCCGGTATTAAACTCAAGTCCGGTGGCTTATTTGATCCGGGGGAATTATGTTTAGCTTACGGATTCGCCTGGAGTTTTTGGGACTTTAGTTTCTTGAATGTCTCACTTGCCACCATAAAGGTTCAATCTGTTTCAAAATACATTATTGATGCACCTGAAACTAGTGCGGGCTACTACAAAAAGGAGTGGAAAATTGATTATGGACTCAGCGTAAACCTAAGGATTAATCATCGTTTATCGGAACGTATACAATGGTTAAATCAAAGTCGACTCTTTTTCAATTCCCTGGATAAGACCAAGCTCAGACTAAGTATTCAAAACCAAATCGAGTATAGGATCATTCGTTTTGTAAAACTATCACTATCTACCAGGATCGATTATTTCCCTGTTCTTCATACGAAAGTTCAAATTGTCCAGGAGTTTCGGTTAGGGTTTGAATGGAGATTGAGTCCATACTGATCCATACTGAATCAGAGGCTTTCTAAACAAAAAAAATTACTCTTCCGTAAAGTCCTTATTAACAATTTTAGGCTCTGAAGCCAGTGACAGAGTACTTTGTCCCTTATAACGGTTTTCCATTAAATCAAAGACCTCTTTCGGACTTAAATCATGAATACTGCATATTTTAAAGAAGTTTTTCATAGTAATGTTTTGTCCATTTTCCCAGCGCCAATAGGCCGTCCTGTTCAAGTTGTTTTCATAGCTGAACAATTCGGCAGATTTAAATCCTTTGTTCAGTCTTAGCCTTCTAATCACAATTCCGAGATTGATTAGCATTTCATCTTTAGGGTGGTTTTTAGTGCTCATATTTTTTGTGGTTTAGATTTAGAGCACTAAATTATTGCGCCTATGTTCCTATAGATTAGAAAAAGATGGATAGTTTATTACAACCCTAATTACAAATATTTATTTATTTTAGTCCTGTAAACGTATTATTAGAGGACAAATAAGCGGCGGTTGTTACAAATATATTTTGATTATATTCCGGACTTATGAAAGAATTCACTGATTTAAAAAAAATTGTAGCTAGTTTGACGGATGAAGAGTACAGGTACGAACTATCTAAGAATGGTAAAGTTTTGGGAGATAATTCATCTTACAGAATATTATTGGACTATTTAAGAGTTAATATTGATCCAACTATTGAAGAAACTGAATTGTTCATTTATGGCAAGGGAAAAAGCTCAGCCTTTAAGCAGCTTGTTTATAGATCTAAGGATAGAATATTGGAGCTTTGGATTAGCAGATATTCAATTTCGAACAGTTTATTTTATGATGATCGGGCAAAAGAAATATTTGCACTTCGTAAGCAGTTGATTCAATTTGATATCTTATGTTTACGAGGATTGAATGAAATTGCACTAAAGTTAATTGCACAAATAATACAGAAAGCAAAGCTTTATGAATATTATGATTTATTGGTGTTTGCTCTATACAAAAAGCTAAGGTTGAGTACTAATCGTACAGTTCTCGAAGACTATCAAAGTCAGCTTGCTGAAATTGATTTTTATGAGGATTGTCGGAAAATTTATCACAAGGCCGAAATCGATTACAAGAACTTATATATTCATTTGAATGAAAAAAAGAAAATAATTGAGCAGGAAAAAAACATAGAAAAGATTGTGAGAAATTTGGAGGCTGATGTGATTAGGACAAAATCGAAAACAATCAGATATAATTACTTTCTTTTTAAAGCAGAGATGTATCACCTACAAGACAATTATGTTAGGAGCGCTGCTGTGTGGGAAGAATTGATTCAACTCGTTTCATCAAATAAGTACTTAAATTCGACACATGGTCTTGGTCTAGCCTACTATAATTTAGGGAGATCTCAAGTGTTTCTTTTTGATTTTTCAAGTGCAAAGCATACTTTAAAAAAGGCCTTCCAGTTAACTCGGTACTTTGATCCAAACACTACAAGTTATTTCATGTACATGTTTCTTATCGCATACTATGAAGTTAGCAAAAAGGAAATTGAAAGGAACATTGACATTTTGAATTCATATTTTTATTCTGGGATAATAGTTCATTATCTCGCCGCCAAAGTTCAATTCTATAATGCTTGTATCAAGTTTATTCAGCAGGATTATAAGTCTTCATATTTGTTGTTGAATGATGTAAAAGCGTTGGAGCAAGATAAAGAGTCATGGAACATCGCTATCCGGATTTTATCGATCATGAATCAAATTGAATTAGAGAACTATGCTTTGGCCGATACATTGATCGAGAATTTACGCAAGCATCATGAAAGGGTAAAGAAAACGTTACCTGTATCCAAAAGGGATGAGAAAATTATTCAAATTCTAACAGCTCTTTCCAGGCATAGCTATCATTTCAGAAGAACATTCAGGGTTAAAGCTGAAGCATTTATTTTATTGGACTCCTTGGAGAAAGAGTACAGATGGAAAATCTTGAGTCCGGAAATGATTATTTTCCATGAATGGTTCAAGGCTAAGACGGAAAGCAAAACCTATGATCATTTTGAACTTATGCCAAGGATTATAAAAAAGTATGCCGCCGTTCACAAAGGCTTTGTACCTTTGGAGGAAGATGTCGAAATTTTTAAATAGTACCGCTTTTATTGATGCATTTGATGTTCCCGGTCGCCTGTTGCTTGATGCCAGGAGTCCCAAGGAGTATAATCATGCGCATATACCCGGTGCCATAAACCTTCCTTTGCTCAATGATGAGAATCGTGAAAAGGTCGGGATTACTTATAAAAAGGAAGGCCGGGAAGCTGCCGTAATCAAAGGTTTTGAACTTGTCGGACCTCAATTCGCTGATATGATCAGGCAGGTGAAAACCTTAGGAGATGGGAAGGAGTTGCTGATTTATTGTTGGCGCGGGGGAATGCGCTCAGGCATTCTTTCCTGGTTATTGGGCATGTCCGGCTTTACAGTTCGGTTGCTGGACGGTGGTTACAAAAGCTATCGTAACATGGTTCTGAATTCCTTGCTGGAACAACGTAAAATTATCATCCTAGGTGGTAAAACAGGTTCCGGAAAATCTGAACTCCTCAATCATCTGCATAATAAAGGAGAGCAGATCCTTGACCTTGAAAAATTGGCTGAACATAAGGGTAGTTCTTTTGGGGCACTCGGACAATCTGCTCAACCTTCGAATGAGCATTTTGAAAATCTTTTGTTTAATGACCTAAGAAAACTGAATATAGAAAAGCCTCTGTGGATTGAAAATGAGAGTCGCTCCATCGGTAGTGTTAAAATACCTGATTCTTTATTCAATCAGATGCGGGATGCCTTTGTTGTGGAAATTGATGTCCCGATAGATATCAGAAAGAAAAGAATTTTACACGAGTACGGAGATTTTCCTGTGGAGCAGCTAAAGAAATGTACAGAAAGGCTTGAAAAACGTCTGGGGGGTTTGCGATTACAGCTTTGTCTTTCTGCTCTCGAGGAAGGTCGAATGGATGAGTGGTTGGATTACTTGTTGGAATATTATGATGAGACATATGCTTATGGTATGTCGTTAAGGGATAAGCTTAAACGTACTTCTTTAGAGTTAAATCATAGCGAGTCGTTTGCAGATTTTGCTGAAAAATTAAAAGACAACAAACCACAGATTGTTTTGAACAATACAGTATGAACGAAACCGAATTAAAACAAGCAGTTAGATTAACACAATTTAGTCACGGAGCAGGGTGCGGCTGTAAAATTTCTCCGGCAGTATTAGATGAAATATTAAAAGGACATGCACCCCAGCAAAATTTTGCAAATCTATTGGTCGGAACCGAATCTAAAGACGATGCTGCAATTTTAGATTTGGGCAATGAGGAATGTCTTATCAGTACTACTGATTTCTTCACACCTATAGTCGATGATGCGTTTGATTTTGGAAGAATAGCTGCCGCAAATGCAATCAGTGATGTGTATGCAATGGGAGGTAAGCCCATTTTAGCATTGGCTATCCTTGGTTTTCCTGTTGAAAAGATCTCATCTGATATCGCACGAGAAATTATTGCCGGTGCTAAAGCAATCTGCAAAGAAGCAAATATTCCCTTGGCAGGCGGACATAGCATTGATAGTCTCGAACCAATATTTGGCTTGTCGGTAAATGGATTGGTGAAAAAGAAAAACATCCGCCGGAATAATTCTGCGAAGAACGGAGATCTCTTATATCTGTCAAAACCGATTGGCACAGGGATAATTGGAACCGCTCTCAAAAGAGGGAAGGTGCAGGACGTGGATTTAAAGAAAGCTGTTGATGTGATGACTCAGCTAAATTCAATTGGTGCTGTTCTCTCAGGATTCGAGCAGGTGCATGCAATCACGGATGTAACCGGTTTCGGTTTACTCGGACACCTTATAGAAATCTGTGAAGGAAGTGGCCTGTCTGCTGAGGTCAACTATAAAGATATTCCATTACTGCCTAATCTTGAATATTACATGAATCAATTCATCATTCCGGATAATACTTACCGAAACTGGAATGCATTCGAGAAAAAAGTCAGCGGGATAACAGGGCCTGCTTTTATTCCTCTTTGTGATCCTCAAACCAGTGGCGGACTTTTGATATCGGTTGATCCAACTTTTGAAGCTGAAATGCAAAAAATTGATGCGTGCTTTGAAAAACCTATCGGAAGACTTTTTAAAGCTACGGAGACATTAGTATCCGTAATAGGTGCAGACTGATGAAAAAATTATTTTTATTGCTTAGTGGAATATGAGTTTTCCGGAAGAAAAATATTCACCATTTTTTCGAATGGTATAGTAGTATATGCCGGAAGCCATTCCGTTTTTCGATATGACGGAAAATGAATCTTCAATGTTTCTTTTAATTTGAATTTTACCGTTTTTGTCATAGAGCAGAAACTCCACAATGTATTTTGATAAAGACGATGAAAGTTCCAGGATACAATAATCTGAAACAGGATTAGGATAGAGCTTAACGCTTTCTGAATTTTCGTTGATCTCAACACCGGTGAGACTATCTGCAATAAATTCCCAAAAATCCGTATGACGAACATTGAAGGTATCTGTTCCAAGACCTACAAATGCACGGTTATTAATCACAAAGGAAATGTTATTGGCCGTAGCAAGCCCGGGATAATCCGGCTGCCCTGTCCAACTGTTCAGATTAAAATCGTATTGCCAGAGATCAGTTTGTTGGTTAAGACTTACCCCACAGCCAACATATCCCATACCATCGAACGAAAAACTGATTGCATTTGACCTGGCTAGCCCGGGAACATTTGGAAGTTGATTCCAGGTATCAGTAAACGGATTGTATTTCCAAAAGTCATTCTTGTAATTTTGAGTATGATCAAATCCTGTCCCGAAATATATTTGAGAATTTAAGGAGAATGCTGTACCCCATCTTCTTCCAATCAATGTGAAATCAGATGCATTCATAAAGTTTTTTCTGATCGTCCAACTTGTATCTGCAACAGGATCAAATTGCCAGCATTGCTTCGAATAGGTTGTGCTGCCATCATATCCACAGATTATATAAGCTTTGCCGGATGCAACAGCAACGGATGCGTCTTTCCTCCCATTAGCAGTGACTGAAGCGTACAGACCAAGATTTTGAACTTGCACCCATGAATTGTTCTGAGGACTGTACTCCCACACATCTTTCCTTAATGTAGTTCCATCATCGCCTAAACCAATATAGCCAAGAGAATCTATCGAAAAACCTACCGCTCCGATACGGGCTGAACCTGCAAAATCTGCAACTTGAGTCCATGTATCATTTGTTGGGTCATATGCCCAGAAATCCTTGAGTAAGTTCCCGCTACTGTCAATTCCGGTGCCTAAATATCCTTTGTCCAGTATAGAAAAACTTACGGCAGATGTGCGGGCGTTTCCCGAAAAAGCGGTCTTAGCCATCCAGTTATTCAGAGCATATGAATTCAGGCCTGTGAACAGCAGAAAAAGTATGAAGATAGGTCTGATTATTAGCTTGAAGGTTCTGAGTTGCATAACTGCCATTGATGTCATCTGTTTTTGTATAATTAAATCGAGCTGATCAACTGTCAAGTAAGGAGCCATCCTTCATCACCAATTTTCGATCTGCCATATCTGCCAGTTCATTGTTGTGAGTGACAATAACAAAAGTTTGACCGAACTGATCTCTTAACTCAAAGAATAATTTATGAAGCATTTGCGCCGACTGAGAATCCAGATTTCCTGAAGGTTCATCAGCAAATATGACGGTTGGGTTATTAACCAAAGAGCGGCATACGGCTACTCTTTGTTGTTCGCCACCGCTCAATTCGGATGGTCGGTGATCTTTTCGATTCTCCAGATTCATTAGGCTTAATAAATCCATTGCTTTGGAATATGCCTGCTTTTTAGCTTGCCTTGCTATCCATGCAGGCATCATGATATTCTCTATGGCACTGAACTCGGGAAGTAAATGGTGCGATTGAAACACAAACCCAATTTTTTGATTTCTGAATTCAGCTAATTTTTTTTGTTTCAACTTGGATATTTCTATGTTATCAATCCAAACTTTACCGGAATCTGCCTGATCCAGAGAACCCAGGATATGTAACAAGGTGCTTTTTCCTGCACCAGATGCTCCGACAATAGAAACGATTTCGGATTTTTTTATTTCAAGGTCAATACCTTTGAGGACTTCCAGATTTTCATAGGATTTTTTTATGCCTTCCGCTTTGATCATTTAAACTGGAGTTTTGTTCAGTTCCACGAAAGTAGTTAATCCCATTGAATGAACATAGCATATAGATTATGCGCGACGCTTTTTTCGTTGTATGGTCTGATAATCCAGATAGTATAAAAGCTTTAATGAAATAGAGTTGCTTTGAGCTTCATCGATACTTCCGCTAAAGTTTCGGAAATAACCTTGAAAGGTATCGGCATTATCTTTGAATATTTGGTTTTTATATGTTATCACAAAGAAGCTCCCGGGGGCAAATTGCCAGTTGTATACCAGGTCGGCAGTCAAATAGTTGGAATTGAAATTTTCATTGCCATCCCAAGTCGATTGAGTAATTCCTCCATCATCCCGCAGGGAATAGAAAAGATCATATTTCCCTTGTGACCAATAGTGTCGAGCGGAGAGAGAGAGGGACATGTCGTTCTTGAACAGATACCTTGTGCTAAGAGTATTGACAATTGTTGTAATATCTCTTCTTCCAAACACCGGTCGTGCGTTATAACTGTCGGCAAAATTTACAAAACCCAAATCGTTCTCATATTTGTCATAATAATAGTATAGACTTACAGACCATTTGTCACTAATTCTAAGACGTGGTATAATATAATACCCATAAGCCTTATAACTGATCATGTCAGCAATATTTCCTCGTGTACCAAAATCAAATGCAAGTCTTTTATTATAATTTGTTGTAATGTTTATACTTCCCCAGTGGTAATAAGGAGAAAGGAAATACATTCCTTCAACCCTTGGTTCGTAATAATCTCTTCCACGGGCAAGGCTGCTTCCAAAATCAGAGTAGATGGACCAGTTTGAATTGAACAAAAGAAAAATATTTGTACCTGCCTCTAAATTAATTTGGCGGTTGGAATCACTGAGGCGCCCTTGGCGGTTCAGCCAAAAACTAATATAGCCGTATTTAAAGTGTTTCCAGAAAGGATTAAACTTGTAATAGGTGTAATACAGATTAGTCGTCGAATAATCTCTCCTGAAATTATATCCTAAATCATTCTTATCATATTTTCTGTCAGTTACCTCATATGAAATTCCGTACTGAGAGATTCCTTGAATTTTGTCCAGACTTGTGAAGTACTGGTTTCCGACTGACACCTTTTTTTCATGCTGCTGTAATGAGCTGTTAAACTCATTTTTGTAAACTCTGCTCATAGAATATCCGCCTCTGACTCGGTACGTATTTTTTTTGTTTTCCAATGAGATTTCAGATGAAGTGACATTCGCATCACGTGCAGGACCGTCTCTTAACACATTTGTGTTAGTCAAAAATATTTTAGAGTTGTTCTTCAGTTGTTGATCCAGTACAATAATGTTGTAATTGCTTAAAGGCTCTGTAACAATTTTGCGTTTGCTGCCATCAGCTCTTTGTATAGTTGCATAAGTGGTATTGGTTACAGCATTCAGGATTCCAATTCCTAATCCATGATCTGTTCTGCCTGAAATTTTAGTCGCATTGATAAGTCTTGCCTTGTCAGGGTTTTGATCAATCTTTTCGCCATCTTCCAATTTTGAAGGAACGTCATAGAATAATTCCGGTGTACGTCCGATGCGTCGGGAGTAGAAAAGGTTGCCTTTCGAAAATAAATCAGTTCCTTCCTTAAAAAAAGGTCTTCTTTCTTCATAGATTGTTTCGAAAGCGGTGAGGTTCTTTACTTTATTATCACTCTGTACCTGACTAAAATCAGGGAGTAGTGTTACGTCCAAAGTAAATCTTTCATCAAGTCCGATTTTTAAATCAGCACCCCCTGAGTAAGAGTAAGAATTCTCATATCCTTCAAAGCCATCAGAAGAAAAAACAGGACTGTTTTCTGCGTATATGGAGAAATAAGGTGTGAGCGATAGTCGCAAAGGTGGACTAACACCATGCATACCTTCCATAGTTCCCCAGTACATCATTCGGTTTTGAACCTCTTTTGGTGTGAGTGACCATTGATCATACTCCCTGTTTCTTCGGATGAGTCGTGCAAATTGTAAGCCCCAGATTTGATTTTCTTTTGCAGGGAATCGAATTGCAGAGTAAGGGATCCTCATCTCCATGCTCCAGCCATCATTGCGAATTTGTGTTGCGCTCTCCCATACTGCATCAAAAGATAAATCATCATTATAAGATTCACTTTGTACTCCCGAAACCGTTACTTCAAAAACATAACCTGTTTGTCTGGTGTTGTATGGATCAATGCCCAATCTGAATGCATCTGAATTAAGATTAGAGCCTTCATCTCTGTTTCCAAGCTCCAGAAATATGCTGTCGGGGGAGCTGTCATACATCATGGCGCAGACATATAGATTTTTATCATCATAAAGCAATCGAACCAATGTTTTTTGGCTAACTGGGAAACCTTGTGAAGGCTCTAGCTGGATGAATTCTTCTGCGACTTCACCGGTGCTCCATCCGGAATCATCGAGTACTCCGTCAATTCGGATCGATGATAAGAGCCGGTTTGCATGGTAGACCTTGGTGGAATGGTCAGTTGCACGACCGGTACTAACAGAAATGATTAAAAGAAATAATAAGTTGAATAAATGGAAGCGCATGTTTGAGCCGGACATATTGAACAAACCTAGTGAAGAAACTAACCTTTACGGGTTAATGAAAAGTTAATGCAAGTTGAAAATATACACTGTCACTTCCATTCTGATATTCATTTAATCCATACATTCGAATATAATTATAACCTTTTACTCTATGCAAATAGCATTGCCAAAACCCGATGAGCTGAATGACTATTATAAAGGATATCTTAAATACATCAGTGAAGATGATTTATTGTCGGTCCTTAAGACTCAGATAGAAGAAACAAGTATGTTTCTAAGAAATATTTCTGATGAAAATTCCGGGAATGCTTATGAGCCGGGTAAATGGCAGATCAAAGAAGTTGTTGGGCATCTTTCTGATACGGAAAGAATCCTTAGCTATCGGGCGCTACGTTTTGCCAGGAAGGATGAAACTCCATTAGCCGGATTTGATGAAGATCATTTCGTTGAAAATGCTAATTTTAAGAGTAGGTCCTGGGAGTCAATTGTCGACGAAAAGAAAGCTGTCAGACAGTCAAGTATTCATTTTTTTAATTCCCTTCATCCCGGTGCATTTGATTTTAAGGGAATTGCCAAAGGAAACGTGCTGAGCGTACGAGCTCTATTATTCTTTATTATTGCACATGAAAGGCATCATCTTCAGGTAATAAAGGAGCGTTATCTAAAGATATAAATAGGGAAATTGCAGTCTCCTTTGTTTAGATAAATTAATTGAAATAAAGCTGAGAATGCCAAATTTATCCTCCAATTTATTTACTTTTGCCCCGCCTTTTTACCATTAATCAAGCAAAAAATCACAAAATTCTATGAATATTCACGAATACCAAGGTAAATCAATATTAAAATCTTTCGGTGTAGGAATACAGGAAGGAATTGTAGCAGATACTCCGGAACAGGCTGTCACAGCTGCAAAAGAGCTGAACAAACAAACCGGAACCGATTGGTTTGTGGTTAAGGCTCAAATTCATGCAGGTGGGCGCGGAAAAGGCGGTGGGGTAAAATTGGCCAAGAATTTGGATGAAGTAAAAACGATTTCCGGAAATATTTTGGGAATGAATCTTGTTACCCCACAAACCGGACCTGAAGGAAAGCATGTGAACAGAGTTCTCATTGCGCAAGATGTTTACTACCCCGGTGCTTCTCCGACAAAAGAATTCTACGTAAGTGTATTGTTAGATCGCCAAAGTGGTAGAAATATTATCATGTATTCAACCGAAGGAGGGATGGATATTGAAGCAGTTGCCGAGAAAACACCACATCTTATTTTCAAAGAAGAGATTGACCCCAAGGTTGGTTTACAGGCGTTTCAGTCAAGAAAGATTGCATTTAACTTGGGATTAAGCGGCACCGCATTCAAACAGATGGTTAAGTTTATCACTAGTCTCTATACTGCCTACGATTCCATAGATGCATCACTTTTTGAGATTAACCCGGTATTGAAAACATCAGATGATAAAATCATTGCAGTAGACGCAAAAGTGAATTTTGATGAGAATGGATTATTCCGCCATCCTGATTTTTTGGCAATGAGGGATGTGAGAGAGGAAGATGCAACTGAAGTAGAAGCAGGAGAACATAACCTCAACTATGTAAAGATCGACGGAAATGGAGGATGTATGGTTAATGGTGCCGGTCTTGCCATGGCAACGATGGACATAATTAAGCTTGCCGGTGGAGAACCTGCAAATTTTCTTGATGTGGGTGGTACTGCTAATGCTGCACGTGTAGAGCAGGCATTCCGAATTATTTTAAAAGATCCTCATGTGAAGGCAATTCTTGTGAATATTTTCGGAGGGATAGTTCGTTGTGATCGCGTTGCTCAGGGTATTGTAGATGCCTATAAAAATATTGGCCAGATTCCGGTTCCAATCATCGTTCGATTACAGGGCACGAATGCAGTGGAAGCTAAAAAGATTATTGATGATTCAGGACTTAAAGTGTTTTCTGCTATCCAGCTTAAAGAAGCCGCAGACCTGGTTAATGAAGTATTGAGTAAATAAGAAATAGATGAAAGTACTCCCTAACGATCAAGCCTTTCTAGCCATACCTGAAGCCGATTTGGCGACTTATGAAAAGGCTAAAGTTGTAATTCAACAGATTCCTTATGAGCATACATCTTCCTATTTGACAGGGTCCGACAAAGGGCCTGCTGCAATGCTTGCTGCTTCACATTTCGTTGAATTTTGGGATGAGGAGCTTGAGATGGAGTCTTACAAGAAAGTCGGGATAGCTACATTGGAGTCTTTGGATTTCACTAACACATTTGATTCTGATGCTATCGCGCTTATCGAAAAGCAAACAGATGCACTCTTAATGGATGATAAATTTGTCGTTTCGCTCGGTGCAGAACATTCCATAACTTATGGTTTTGTAAAGTCACATGTCAAGAAATATAAGGACCTGAGCATATTGCAGTTTGATGCGCACTCTGACTTACGGGAAGCATATCACGGTAATCCATTTTCTCATGCATCTGTAATGTCGAGAATTAACGATATGAAACTTCCGATTGTGCAGATTGGAATCCGGGCTCAATGCAAGGAGGAAGCTGATGTAATTAAATCATCCCCGAATATTCACACCTTTTATGCACACAAAATTCGCCGGAACCCAAACTGGATGCGTGATGCAATAAACCACTTGAGCAGCAATGTATACATTACCATTGATGCTGATGGCTTTGATCCCTCGGTTATACCTGCAGTAGGTACGGCAGAACCAAATGGATTGTTTTGGATTGAAACACTGGATTTTCTTAGAGAGGTGTTTGCATCCAGAAATGTGGTTGGCTTTGATATTGTAGAATGTGCACCCATGGAAGGTTCTATTTTGTCGGAGTACACTTTAGCCAAATTAGCCTATAGATTAATCGGCTATAAAGTGCTTCAAATGCATTGATTTTTTTTTATATCTTTCATACGTTTTACAGGTATGCCTGAACCGTTAACCAACACGGACATGAAAGATTTTAAGATAAATAATAAAGGGAGCAAAAGACTTTTTAAAAATCCTCTTTTGGAAAGCCTTACACGTACCTACTTTCTGGTTCCGGTGTGCTTTTACTATCTTATTTCTGTTGCTTTAATTATCTATACACTGTGGTTCTCACTTGTCAGTTTCATATCCATTATTGGCATCTTTATACTCGGAGCATTGCTTTTTACATTGGTTGAATACCTTATACATCGATATATTTTCCATTTTGATGCAAAGACTGAAAAGGAAGAAAAATTACAATATAACATTCACGGTGTTCATCACGAATTCCCTCGAGATAAGGACAGGCTGGTGATGCCACCTGTTCTTTCTGTCATTATTGCATTCTTGTTTTTTTTGGTATTCATAACCATCTTCGCAAGTAAGGGTATGGTATTATTTGCCGGCTTTAGTGCAGGATACAGTAATTATCTTTTAATCCATTATTTTGTGCATGCTCGGAAACCTCCGGCCAACTTTTTAAAATTTTTTTGGACGCATCACAGTTTGCACCATTATCATTCAGTTGATACCGCATTCAGTGTTTCCTTCCCTTTTTGGGATTATCTTTATGGGAACATGCCTAGCAAAGACAAGACTAAGCACATCGATAAGAAGGACTAACATCATTATATTCATTAAATTCCTGATGAATTTTTCTCTCATTCTAAAGGAAACAAGGGTTAAAAAATCTACCTTTGCCTGCCAGTAATTATTATGAAAAAAATATTAGTTGCCAACCGTGGCGAAATTGCAATACGGGTAATGCGTTCCGCAAAAGAGATGGGAATTCTCACTGTGGCTGTATTTTCTGAAGCCGACAGAAATGCTCTGCATGTCCGATATGCAGATGAAGCGATTTGCATTGGACCGCCCGCTTCAAGTCAGAGTTATCTTGTAATAGATAAGATTATTGCAGCCGCAAAGTCATCTGGTGCCGATGCCATACACCCGGGTTATGGATTCTTATCTGAAAATGCTGATTTTTCTGACAGGGTAGTGGCGGAAGGATTGATTTTCATAGGTCCTTCCGGTGACTCAATGAGAAAAATGGGCAGTAAGTTGGCCGCGAAGGCAACAGCTGAAGAACTGAATATTCCTCTTGTCCCGGGAACTGCAAAGGCAATAGAAGATATCTCTGAAGCAAAAAAAGTGGCCGCAACTATTGGCTTCCCAATTCTTATCAAAGCATCAGCAGGCGGCGGGGGGAAAGGTATGCGAATCGTTGGCAATGCTGCAGAGTTTGAAGAGCAAATGAAACTTGCAGTGAGCGAGGCTTTGTCTTCTTTTGGTGATGGAGCCGTATTTATTGAACGCTATGTTGCATCTCCAAGACATATTGAAATTCAGGTGCTGGGTGATACGCATGGTAATGTTGTTCATCTTTTTGAGCGTGAGTGTAGTGTTCAACGAAGGCATCAGAAAGTAATTGAAGAAGCACCTTCTTCGGTACTCACACCAAAAATAAGAGAAGAAATGGGAGCATGCGCTGTGCGCATTTCGAAGGCTTGCAACTATGTAGGAGCAGGAACAGTTGAATTTCTCCTTGATGAAAATCTGAATTTTTATTTCCTTGAAATGAATACACGTTTGCAGGTTGAGCATCCTGTTACGGAGTATATCACCGGCCTCGATCTGGTAAAGGAACAAATTCAAATTGCCCGCGGACTTCCGCTTCCGTTTAAGCAAGAAGATTTGCGTATCCAGGGGCACGCCATGGAAGTGAGAGTCTACGCTGAAGATCCGGCAAACAATTTTCTTCCTGATATAGGCACTCTTCAGACCTATAAAATTCCTCAGGGACCGGGCGTAAGAGTCGATGATGCGTTCGAAGAAGGAATGGAAATTCCTATTTATTATGATCCTATGATTGCAAAGCTCATTACTTACGGGGCAGATAGGGCGGAAGCGATTGAACGAATGTCCCGGGCTATCGATGATTATCAAATTACAGGTGTTGCAACAACATTGGCTTTTTGCAAATTTGTAATGCAACACGACTCATTTAAATCGGGAAATTTTGATACACATTTTATTAAAAAGTATTTTCATCCTGATGTATTGAATTCCGGTGTAGTGAGTGAAATGGAGATAGCTGCCATGCTTGCCATTTCCTTGTTGAGAAAATCTCAGGCAACTAAAGTAGTAGATCATTCACATGGAACGAACAATGCTTCTGCGTGGAAAAGAAACAGGTTAATTCAATAGATTAATCTAAGAATCGTTTAGATGATGACTGCTTTAGAATTTCTCGGCACTGATATTGAATGGGTAAAGCTATGAACGCAATAAAAAATATTTTTGCAGTCATTTTTTTGACAGCCCTCTTTTTTCTTATATCTCCTCGTCTTTTTTCACAGGCACCCAAGGCGCTCCCTCAAAATGGAGCTTATCGGTTGCCATACATAATTGAAGGTGAAGATACCATACCTGTGGTAAATCTTCCGATGGTCGATATAATTGACATTGCCAACCCTGATTATATGAAGGATTTACAGGCATTCTATCGGTTACGCCATAACGTCCTTAAAGTGTATCCATATTCCCGTTTGGCTGCCGTAAAGCTAAATGAAATGGAATATCATATGAAGGATATGAAAAGTAACAGAGAAAAAAGGAAATATCGCAAGTCTGTTGAAGATCAGGTTCGAAAAGATTTCGAAGAACAAATAAAGAAGTTAAGTATCAAGCAAGGTGACTTGCTAATTAAATTAATTGACAGGGAAACAGGCCAGACCTCCTATGAATTAATCAGTCAGTTAAAAGGATCCTTAAATGCTTTTTTCTCCCAAGGTTTGGCAAGATTGTTTGGACATGATCTTAAAGATAAATATGATCCTGAAGGGGAGGATAAAACAATCGAAATGATTGTGAAGCAAATTGAGACCGGAAAAATTACCTTTTGATTATTTTTTCAGAATAGATTTGGCCGTCCTGATTTTTAAAGCTGAGAATGTAGAACCCTGAATCTAAGGTTGAAATATTAATGTTTTTTGTATTCGATAAATTGAAATCTTCTTCCAATAAAATTCTTCCATCCAAAGAAATAAGACTCAACTTAAGTTTATCAAAGGGATTTTTATTTGAGACAGTTAAATAATCCAAAGCAGGATTTGGAAAAATTGATATGTTGATAGGACTGTTGGAATATTCTGAAATTCCTATAGGTGATAAGCTTTCCAAAGTAACTATAGGCAGATAAACCATTGAATCCAGAATATCATTGGTATCAAGAAGAAGCAAACAAGCGTCACGGTTTCCACTTCCGTAACTGCTCGTATAGCCTGCAATGGCAATTTCACCTGCAGTCGTTTCAAGCATCGAGAATGATTCTTCATCCAGGTTGCCACCAAAACTATGTGGCCTGAAATTTCCAAAATTTGAATCTACCTCAACAGTAAACATACTTTTCTGTCCAAAACCGTCTGGGTTTTTTAATCCTGATGCGATTATATCTCCATTGGCTTTGCTGATAACAGCGTTGAAATAATCATCTTTTGAACTTATTCCATGAAGTAATTTCCCTGTCCAAAGCCCTGTCGTGTCAGTTTCAATAAGCCAGAATTCACTCTTAAGTGAATCGGTATGTACAGATCCTCCGGCAAGGAGAATTGTTGAAGCAGTACTTATGCAAATTGAATTAAAACGATCCTCTCCAAACTGATTATAGGTTTTTTCAAAAATCATTTGCCCATCGAAATCCAATTTTACAAGGTATCCGTCAAGATTGACTCCTTCATAATATCCACAGAGGTAAAGACTATTCCCAAACACACTGACTCCGCGGAATGAATCATTGCCGGCGGAACCAAAATGTCTTTGCCAGATTAAATTTCCTGATTTGTCGAGCTTAACGACCCATGCATCTGTTCCACCTGAAGAAAAACTATAACTCTCGCCACACAGGATGATATTACTATCTGGCAGTAATGTCATGTCATAAATAAAATCCCAATCGCTTCCTCCAATATATCTTTCCCATAATTTAGCTCCGAAACCATCCGTCTTCGCTATATATCCATCATAACCACCTGCTCCTGCGGAATTAGAACTTCCGGCAAAGAGAAAGTTAGCATCTGAAAGTGTTACAACTGCAGTACCTTGGTCAAGATTAGAGCCACCAAGAATGGCTGACCACTTGTGCTGTCCCCGTTTATCTGTTTTAACCACATATATAGAACTATTACCCGGACCATATCCATTCGTCGTACCAACAAGAATAAATCCACTATCAGAGGTCATTGCCAAATCCCGGAATTCTTCTGTTTGTGTTCCACCGAAAGTAAAATAGCGTGCAGTGTCATTGATGGAATAGGTCCGGACCTCTTGAAATGAATCAGAGGCTTTGCAGAATGAAACAAAATAAACCGGAAACGTAGCTAAAAAACAAAGTATGATCTTCATTAGAAATCCCTGTAGGCTTATTATTATGAAAGATAAGAAATCTTTGAGGTATTAAGCAATTCAATTAAATTCCAATCTGAGATTTGCTTGTTTTTTTTGTCGGTTAAATGAACTGTTGGGCCACAATAAGTTCTTTGCTGCCTGCTTTGTAATCGTAAAATCCCTGTCCACTCTTAATTCCCAGATGACCTGCAGTTACCATGTTCACCAACAGTGGACATGGAGCATATTTAGGATTTCCAAACCCTTCATGTAAAACCTTCATGATAGAAAGACACACGTCGAGACCGATAAAATCAGCAAGCTGTAAGGGACCCATGGGATGAGCCATACCAAGTTTCATGACAGTATCAATTTCTGCTACACCGGCTACTCCTTCATAGAGAGAAAGAATGGCTTCATTAATCATTGGCATGAGAATTCGGTTTGCAATAAAACCCGGGTAGTCATTTACTTCAACAGGAATTTTTCCGAGTTTCTCGCTGAGTTCATACACTTTTCTTGTTACCTCCTCAGAAGTGTTATAGCCTCTGATAATTTCAACCAGTTTCATGACAGGAACCGGATTCATAAAGTGCATGCCTATCACTTTATCCGCTCTCATTGTTTGTGCTGCGATAAGTGTTATGGATATAGAAGATGTATTCGTTGCAAGAACTGCATGTGCAGGAGAATGCTTATCAATGTCCTTGAAAATTTTACATTTCAATTCAATGTTTTCTGTGGCTGCCTCTACAACAAGATCGGCATTTTTTACTCCTTCAGCTAAACTTGAAAAAACGGATATGTTTTTCAAGGTGCTTTCTTTATCCTTTACAGTAATCTTTTCCTTGCTTAGCATTCGGTCAAGATTCTTTTCTATCGTCAGTAAAGCCTTTCTAAGGGACTCTTCAGAGATGTCAATAATATTAACCTGGTACCCGCTTTGTGCAAAAACATGCGCAATTCCATTTCCCATCGTACCGGCACCTATAACAGCAATATTTTTCATATGCGTAAAATTTAATAAGAATTAAAGAAGATTGATTACAATTTCAATACCTGAAACCCGCTTCCTATTTTCCGGATCTCTTTAGAATGATCATCACTGTGTAAATCATGATTTTAAAATCAACGGCAAGTGACATGTTCTCAATATATATGAGGTCATATTTCAAACGTTCAACCATTTGCGTGACGTTTTCTGCGTAACCGAATTTCACTTGTCCCCAGCTTGTGATACCCGGTCGCACTTTGTGCAGATGTCTGTAATGCGGAGCTACTTGCATGATCTGATCGATAAAGTATTGTCGCTCGGGTCGCGGACCAACAATAGACATGTCTCCAACCAATACATTGAAGAACTGAGGGATTTCGTCCAGACGTATCTTTCTCATCCAACGACCAAATTTTGTCACCCGCGTATCTGCAGTGCTCGATAGTTGAGGTCCGGCTTCCTCGGCATTAGACACCATCGATCTGAACTTATAGATCCTAAAAGGTTTCCCATGTAATCCTATCCGCTCATGACTGTAAAATAGCCCCCCTCTGGATGATAGCAATACGCCAACGGCAGTGAAGATATACAGAGGAGAGAAAACAGTTAGCACAACAAAGGATGTTACAATATCAAACAATCTCTTTACAGACTGTTGCCAGACAGGCATAATCTCAGGTGATATTTCGATGAGTGGAGCACCAAAAATTGCGTTCATCTTAACAGAGCCTGAGAGGATGTCGTACATATCAGGAATGATCTTGACTATCACAGGTAAATCTTCCAATTCATTGATGACTTTTCCTATGTTCTCATGTTCGGAGGATTCCAAAGCAATGATTACTTCTTCCACTTTATTCCGTGTGATAATTTCCCGAAGATTATGGATATCTCCCAGATTCGGCAAATGTTGAGCCAGGAGGTGATCATTATTCCCATCTACGTGTACAAAGCCGATAAAACGGTTTCCTTCAGTCGAAAATTCAGAATCCATCTGCTGAAGAAGATTTATAGCGTTGATATTGCTTCCAACCATTATTGTAGGAAAACCAATTTCCTTTCGATGGATTCTTCTCACAGTTTGTGTCGAAAGAATAATTCGAAAAGTAGCTGTGAGTAAAAAATGTAAGGCAAAGAGAGTGAAGAAGGTATGGTAATAGGTTTTGTAATTGATAACCGTATCGTCGAGCAATAATAAAAAGAAGATCAGCAGCACGCCAATCACCGATATATATAAAGTTTGACCAAGCTCTTTCAACCGGCTCTTTCGGTAAATGTTCCTGTAGGCTCCAACTAAAGCGTATATGGCAATCCAAAATACCGGAATGAGTAATATTCCCAGGTAAAATTTCTTATCTAATACAAATACATCGTACCCGAATTTTTCAGCTTCAATAACAAGTTTTCTGTAACCATAAAACAATCCCCATGCAAGCGTGGCGGAAAGCCAGTCTGCAATAATATGTTTCAGGGTTTGTCTCTTTTTATTCATCAATATAAAACTTTCAAATTGTCGAGGTAAATGTCTGCACTGCTTGAACCCTGCGTGAGCCGGGACTTTAGGTAAATTTTATATTCAATGGCATTGTTGAATATCGCTTCTCCTTCATTAAGGTTAACATAGACTTTTTTCCATGTTGATGTAGGTCGTAAATTAAGTACCGATGACTGAACTACTCCTGAAATGGTTGTTACAAACACACCCAGACTAAACTCTTGTGTGCATTTATAATTGAGCTCAACGTAGGACTCAGTACTTATAGGAAGATAAAAAGCATTGGCAGATGCAAATTCAAAATCAGGATGTGTGATATCCATTACTACATGACCTGAATTGCCTTCAAGAGCATTTGGGTCATTGGCCGAGGTAATGTTAAGTGTTGCTGAATTTGTCCCTGTTGGAACGAGCGTCAAACTACCATCATCAAAATCTTCCATCTGAGCGAAAACAATTCCGTCAAGATATTTCACGGTTGGATTGATAATGTTTATTTGATTCGGCTGAAGATTTACGATCGTATCAAAAGTACTTGTCTTCGGATAAGCTGCTCTGGAACCGGAAATTCCGTTTTTTAAAATCCCGGCCCTAACACTTATTTTATGTTGGCCTTCACCTATAACAGGTATCGTAAATGGATACTCATATGTTCCCAGATAATTTCCGTCAACATAGATCCAGCCATCCACAAAAGAATTTAGGTTTGAACCTTCATCCACGTAGCTCGTTTCAAAAGAACTTGAATCGAGTTTGATATAAGCAGGAACAGGCTCTGCCGGGTTTATCACATCACAGCTATTCAGTAATACCGGAGCCGCAAGAAAGACGATCAGTTTGAGACTCAAATAAAAGTTCAGATTTAATATACGCACGTTCATGATGCGAAGCTTGTCAGGCCAGGATATTTAGTGATGAATTCAATTTTTCCATTACCTGATGGGCAACCTGTAAAGCAAGATAACCGTCTTCGATAGGAACAGGGATGGTACCATCATTCAAAATGGCCTCAGAGAATAACTCCAATTCCATTTTAATCGCATTTACTTCTTCAATTTTCGGTTGATCAAAATAAATTTGTTTGGAACCTTTTCCGTTTCCTAAATCAACGGTGATATCAAGCGGGCCGGGTTCACCAACCAGTGTTTTTAAGCGGACGACTTCAGTTTTCTTGGTTAGAAAATCAACAGAGATATAAGCATCTCTCTGGAAGAATCGACTTTTGCGCATATTCTTGAGAGAGATTCTGCTGGCTGTTAGATTTGCCACACAACCATTATCAAACTCAATTCTCGCATTTGCAATATCGGGTGAATCACTAACTACGGCGACTCCACTGGCACTGATCCTTTTTACGGGAGAGCGGACTACACTCAAGACAATGTCAATGTCATGGATCATCAGGTCATGAATAACAGAAACGTCAGTACCTCTTGGATTAAATTCTGCCAAACGATGTGTCTCGATAAACATAGGTTGGGAAAGAAATTTTTTGGCAGCAAGAAAGGCCGGATTGAAGCGCTCTACATGTCCTACCTGAACCTTTACTCCGGCTTCCCTGGCAAGTGACACAAGCTTTTTTCCTTCGTCTACAGTTTGGGTAACAGGCTTTTCAATGAATACATGTTTTGATCTTTTCATCGCGAGTACAGCGTACTCAAAATGAGAAACGGTCGGTGTAACTACGTCCACTGCATCTACAAGATCCAAAAGATCTTCCGGGGAAGAAAAGGCTTCTACGCCAAATTCTTTGGCAACAGATTTGGCATGTTCAGAATTGTGATCATATATCCCAATTAGCTGTACGGTTTTAATTTCTTTTAAGAGGCGGATATGGATTTTACCCAAATGCCCGGCTCCAATTACTCCGATTTTTACCATGTCTCGAAAATGCGTCCCTTTAGTTGCGCAAATTTAGCAAATTTACCAGCCTTTTATATTTATATGTTCAGCAAATTGTAATAAAAATGTTGATATTTAAGTAAAGTTGGGTTCAAACGAGTAGAAAGCTTAGGTTTCTTTGCAAGCTGAAGAAATAATTATGATTGTGAGAGAGGATACATTGAAACATCAGGGAATGCGGAAGAAGCTCGTTGAGGCTATTCGCGAAAAAGGAATTGATGATCAGGCTGTTTTGAGTGCCATGCAGAATGTCCCGAGGCATCTGTTTTTGGATAAAGCATTTCTGGTTCAGGCTTACACAGATCAGGCGTTTAGGATAGGAGCAGGGCAGACAATCTCTCAGCCTTATACTGTTGCTTATCAAAGCTCATTGTTGCATGTAAGCAAGGGAGATAAAGTTCTCGAGATCGGGACAGGAAGTGGATATCAAACATGCATATTGTTGGAGATGGGCGCCAAGGTTTTCAGCATCGAAAGGCAAAAGGAATTACATGATAAGGCCAAAGTATTGCTCCCTGCTTTAGGATATTCACCTAAGTTATTCTATGGTGATGGTTTTAAAGGATTGCCGGCCTATGGACCGTTTGACAGAATTATTGTTACCTGCGGAGCTCCGTATATTCCCGAAGACTTGCTCAAACAGTTGAAGATAGGTGGGATCATGGTCATCCCTGTAGGTGAAGGTGAAGTACAGGTTATGACCACCATTTTAAAAATTGCAGAGGGTAATTATGAAAAGCACGAGTTGAAGAACTTCAGATTCGTGCCCATGTTGGAAGATAAAGAATGGGGAAAAGGATAGATTGCTGCAGAATTTCAGATGTGCTTGTAAACTCAGGATTTTGTATTTAACATAATAGTTTGCCGATAAGAATTAGCTGCAAATAAAAAAGGCTTCCGATAGGGAAGCCTTTTTTATTTGTAATCAGCTATTTACTGATTGTAATTAATTCAATTGATCATCAGTTTACGTCCCACCAAAGTTTGGTTGATTGTAAATCCGGACCTTGGCCGGAAACAGCATTGGAATAATTTCCACTGTTCAGTGTTTGTTCATCCAAAGCATATTTCAATCGGGTTGGGATACCGGTTCCGTCTAAAACTCCATCAGCAGGCAGTTGAAGAATTCCAAAATCTAACCTTCTCCATTCTGTCCATCCCTGAATTCCCTGATTGAATAAAGCGATCCACTTTTGTCTTCCGATTTTCTCCTTATAATTTGCTCCTGAACCTGCGTTAGTATAGTCTACTGAAGGTTGAGCAAGATAGGTGCTGATGTCTGTAGGACTTGCAGGTGATCCGTTTAAAGTAGTCCAGAATTCAATGCTTGCAGTAACTCCGGCATCATAGTGACCTTGTGCTCCTGAAATTCCGGCATAGCCTCTCTCAGCTGCCTCAGCCAACATGAATTCCACCTGTGCATAATCCATAAATATTCCCGGAAGTGATGCTGAATAGAACAAAGCGGAAGGTTGGGAAACGCTACTGTTTGCAGTAGATGCAGCATTAGCCTCGCTTAAACCGTAAACTTCTCCAACATATGTGCTTGTTGCTGTAGCCTGAGCATAAAAGCAAGGCAGGCGAGGATCATTATCTGCCACAAGTCGATCAAGCATAATATTACTCGCAGCATAATCGATACGCTTATCAATGACTTTGTTATAATAAAGTGGGTTCGCATCATTGCCTTCACCATATGCAAACAATGCATTATCAGCATTTGAATCAAAGGCCCCTGCATTTACAGCTTCAGTAAAGGCAGTTTGTGAAAGACTGGCATTTACATCGGCAATTCTGAGTGCTACTCTCATTTTTAGAGAGTTTCCGAATTTTTTCCAGAGTGACATATCGCCGCCATAAATGAGGTCGCCATCCGGTCCGGCCTCACCCACATTAATTAATGCAAGTGCACCGTTCAACTCAGAGATTAAGCCTGAATAAATTTCGCTCTGGCTATCATACTTTGGCGCTCTGTTGTTATTAGGGTCTAAGGCTTGTGAATAAGGAAGGCTTCCCCAAGTATCAGTCATGTTTTGTAACAGCCAAACCCGAAGCATCGTTGCAACAGCAATTTGATTATCAGGAAATCCTACAGCTGAAGATCCACCCGGATCTGATTTACAATTAGCAATGATTCGATTCAATTCGAACAGGCCTCCAACATTTAATGTTCCTGTTCTTCTTCCGGCTTGATTACCTCCGGCATAGAATAAACTGAAATATGAATTGGTTAGGTTTGTTCTGAACTGATAACGGCTTTCAGATGAATACTGGTTTGATGACAAGTACTGAGCAAGCTGGTTGCCCACATTCGTTCCCCACCAAATATCGAATGTATTATCTGATAATCCTCTTTGAGCTCCTGCCAGATAATAACTGTTTGGAACGTCTTCCGGATTGTCAGGGTCATTATTTATTTGTTCAAAATTCTTCTCACACGAACTTAGCATGATGCTTGTCCCCAAGGTGAGAAAAAGGCCGATATATTTTATTGATTTTTTCATAGCTGTTTTTTTCGTTTGAGGTTAGAATTTTACGTTAAGACTCACTCCATAGGTTCTTGTTGTTGGCAATTGGCCTCCTTCAAAACCCTGTACATTGCTTGTAGATAATCCTGCTTCAGGATCAATGTGAGGAACGTTTTTATGAAGTATCGCTAAATTCCTTCCAACAAGTGAAACTGACAAGCCTTGAATTGCTGTTTTTGCAAACAGTTTCTCAGGCAGTGCATAGGTAAGGGTGATCTCTCTTAATTTTATGTATGACGCATCGTAAACGTCGGCTGCAGTTATGATATAACCACCATCAAGGAAGAAATGATCAACTGCTGAAATTGTACCTGTATTAACCGTTCCGTCGGATGTAGGGTTTCCATCAGCATCAACGCCGGTCTGAACCACTCCGTCCAATACAAGTCCATTTGCGCGAATATCTCCTTCAGCAGTTTCCTTAAGAGTACCGGAGTATTTTCCCCACATATTTGTCATGGAGAATAATTTTCCGCCATCCTGGAAATCAACTAAAGCAAACAAACGAATGCCTTTATAGCTCACCCATGTGCTAACACCTCCTGTGAAATTTGGAAGAACAGAACCTAGTGGCTTAACAGTGGCAGTAGTAGCATAAGAATTTGTAGAAGGATCTACGATTTTATTTCCGTTAGCATCGTATGCATAATCATAACCTACAATCTGACCAAACTCCATTCCCGGACGGTGCTGGTAGCTGGCAGAGAAAGGTGCGTTTTGAATTAATACACTTTCAGTTTCCTTACCATTCTCATCGGTAAATAATTTTTCTACCATGTTTTTGTTCTTGGAATAGTTACCTGATAATCCCCACTCAAATCCTGATTTAGTACGGACAGGGACGAGGGTCAACATAATTTCAATTCCTTTGTTGCTTAGCTCGGCAGCATTATAGAATTTTGACCTGTAACCTGTAGAGGCAGATTGCTGAACGGCAAAGACAACATCTTTAGATCTTCCATTGTAATAAGTGAAGTCAACAGAGGTACGCCCATCAAGGAAAATCATTTCTGTTCCGATTTCCCATGAATTGTTTGTCTCAGGCTTCAACTCGATATTATTCGCTGCATTTGGTACAACTGCCGTAGCATATCCTCCAAAATTATCAGAGACGATAGGTCTGGTTTCTGTAGCTGCATAGGCGGGTGGCTCGATCGCTGTACTCGCCCAACCGATTCTCACTTTACCATAATTCAACCATTTAGCCTGAACCAATTCAGAGAATATAAAACTTCCGGTTACAGAAGGGTAGAAGTATGAGTTATTATCTGCAGGTAATGTTGAACTCCAATCATTACGCCCGGTGAGGGCAAGATATAAATAGCGCTTATATCCGATTGATGCACTTGCAAATACAGAGTTCCTTCTTCTTTGGCTTGTATTAGGTGTAACTTTTACACTTGAAACAGAATTTGTCAGATTGTAAAAGTTTGGAACGTTTAATCCGCCTTGTGTTTCGAACATGTTGTTGATTAATTTTCTGTCCATCCTGTTTACACCGGCGAGGGCGTCAAAGTCAAAGTTCTCGCTAAGTGATGTTTTATAAGTCAACATCATTTCATAGTTGTTCTCCTGGAACGTGATATCATTTTCAGAGTAGAGTGAATTATCAGCTCCGCCTTTTGCCACCCGCTCCTGACGGAAATCATTGTAGTAGTCTGTTTTAATAGCACCCATTATATTAAGACCTTTTCCTAAGTCATAAGCTACAGATCCCATTCCAAAAATTCGATTACGTACATCTGTTTCATAATTTTCGTAAGCGGTCCAATAAGGATTATCCCAATACAATGGACTCAGGTCATCTTCAGCATTCATATTCCAGGTACGCTGTGTGCCATCAGGGTTTTTATAGTCCTTCAATTGATCCATATCAATTTGTCTCTGCCACCACTGGGTAAAGTTTGATCCCAAACTATTGTATCCTGTGAATGGACGTCCTTTTGTATTAGTTCGCATATAATTAATGGATGCATTGCTAGTGAGACGTTTTGTAAATTTATGTCCACCTGAAAAGCTTAATACATTTCTGTTCAACGTTGAATTTGGAACAACTCCATTGTCATTGAGATTAGTATAAGACAAGCGATAGTTCGTCGTTTCATTTCCCCCATCAATGGAAAGACTATTATTCAGAGTTACCCCTGTCTCATAGAAATCCTTGATATTATCCGGATGTGCTACCCATGGAGTTTTCTTGCCGTAATTCGGAAGAGTTGGGTAGTAACTGTCCCACTGATGTACAAGCTGTCCATTCATCTCAGGTCCCCAGCTTCCGTCATATTCAAAATTTGATCGCTCATCTCCCGGATACATAACGCTTGGAATGAAAGCATCACTGGCTCCTCCACCAAATCTGTCTTGATACTCAGGTAATACAGCAACCTTGCTAATAGTAACACCGGATGTGTATGATACACCAATCGGCGATTTTTTACCGCCTTTAACCCGTGCTGTACCTTTTTTAGTTGTGATGATGATTACACCGTTTGCACCCTGGGCACCATAAAGCGCTGAGGCCGATGAACCTTTTAAAACTGTTACGTTTTCAATATCCTCCGGATTTATATCCTGTGCAGCATTACCAAAGTCATATCCTTTTGCTCCGCGTGCCTGATCTAAAGTAGCAAAATTGCTGTTGTTGATAGGAATTCCATCCACAATAAAGAGAGGTTGGTTTTCATAGGAAATCGAACGAACACCTCTTAACAAGATTCTCGAAGATCCTCCTATATTGCTGGAACCTGTGATACTTACGCCGGCAACCTTTCCTTGAAGGGCATTAATGAAGTTCGTCTCTTTTGCCAGGCTTACGTCTTCTCCTCTTACAGTTTGGGTTGCATAGCCAAGGGATTTTTCTTCACGCTTAACACCTAGTGCCGTAACCACGACCTCGTCAAGTCTCAAGATGTCCGGATCCATTATTACATCCACAGAATTGGATGTGCCGAGTGCAACATCTTTGGTTTTCATCCCGACACCTGAAAAACGGAGTGTTTTCGCTGTGGCGGGTACAGCAATAGAAAAATTACCATCGATATCTGTGGAAGTACCATTGGTGGTACCAACTACAACCACACTAACGCCAGGGATACTGAGGTTGTCCTGCGAAGAGGTGACTCTCCCTGTTATGACCCTTTCCTGTGCGGAAACTTGCAGGCAGGCGAAAGCAAGCAGAAAGGTCAATAGAGTACATGTTTTTTTCATAAATTTTGGTTTTGGTTAAACAAGCGTTTCCTGAAAATATTATCCAAATTAAACAAAATTGCATTCAGATTAACAAAAATTAACTTAATCTTTTTATTGCTTTGCCGGCAAAGCTTTGACTTTTAAGCTCATGGCTTATGAACAGCCTGTTCATAAGAGTGCAAATTTTTCAAAAAAAGCCAATTGCCAACTGGAACTTTTTAATTTCATTTAAAAAGGCCGGTCTTAAATGAAGCAAGAATTTTCACTAATCCGGCTTATGATCGCAAGGAGAAACATATTAAGGAATTAATGTCTTTTAAACTCCATGGCTTTAGGACGAATTCACGTGTCAGTTGGAATTTTGATTATTTATCGGGTCTCTAAAGGAGCCAATTGTACCTCAAAATAGAGGATTGTCCACCATCTCTGGTGGATTGGCCATTGTGCCACACTTTTTCTTGAATTTTAAGTCCTTGAAAGCAAAGCCCATCAACAGCTTGACGTGTATAACTCTTGGAAAAACTTGACTGATATTTGACATTCCGCTTAAATTTGCCCTCAGTAAAACCCAAAAAACCTAAAAACGCAAAATGATGAAAAAACTTATTCTTACTGTTGCCCTAGCTTCAGCGGCTGCTTTCGTTAGTGCACAAGACATGATGTCAAAGAGAGGCACACCAATCCTCCCGGAATCAGGTGACTGGAGCATTGGATTTGATGCCGCTCCTTTGTTAGAGTACTTTGGTAATTTCTTTAACCAGGCTGGTAATAATTCAGCTAATGCAATGTACCAGGAGAACCACACTATTGTTGGTAAAATTATGAAGGATGAAAACACAGCTATGCGTGTTAAAATTCGTCTTGGAATTGGAAGTTACAAGCAAGAAAATCTTGTAACTCAGGACGGTTCAACTTCAACTCCTCCTGCAACAGTTGTTGATAGCTGGAAAAGCTCTAACACAAATGTTACCTTAGGTGCAGGTTTACAGAAATACCGTGGAAAAGGCCGCTTAAAAGGATTCTATGGTGCTGAAGCCGGAATTATGTTCGGTGGTGGAAAGCATACATATGAGTATGGTAATGCATTTTCTACAACATACCCAATGCCAACTACTTCTGATTGGGATAACTACGATCCAAGTTCAGGAACTTATGTATTTGGACCTGCAACTTCTCGCCCTACAGAAGAGAAGAACGGTTCTTCATTCGGAATCAGTATCCGTGGTTTCATCGGAGTTGAATACTTCTTTGCTCCAAAATTATCTATCGGAGCTGAATATGGATGGGGACTTGGTTTGACTTCTTGGGGTGAAGGCGAAACAACAACTGAATATTGGAATGGAACCGGTGTAGCTACTTCTACAAACAAAACCGGAAAAGCTTCTGATTTCGGTCTGGATGTTGATAACGCTGGTGGTGCAGTTGTTCTTTCTGCTTACTTCTAATCTTATCTAAGATTTTATAAAAAAAATCCCCCGAACATTCGGGGGATTTTTTTTTCTCTAATGAAATTCTGAAAAATTTAAAAGGGAAATGCTTGTTGTTTAGACTTACCTGACATGTCTGCTAATTTCCCTTTCCTGATCTTTCTTTTTAATATCTTCTCTTTTATCAAAGCTCTTTTTTCCTCTGGCTAAAGCAATATCAAGTTTTGCAAATCCTCTTTCGTTGAAATAAAGTTTCACCGGAATTAATGTTGTCCCCTTTTCTTTCAGCTTGGATTCTAATTTTCGAAGCTCGGATTTGTTCAATAAAAGTTTCCTTAACCTTTTCGGTTCATGGTTATTATAGGAACCTTGCTTAAACTCACTGATGTGCATGTTTTTTACCCACAACTCTCCATCTGTCAGTAAACAATAGGCTTCTGAGAGACTTGCCTTTCCTTCCCGTATCGATTTAACCTCTGTGCCGGTGAGCATGATGCCGGCAGAGTAGGTTTGCAACAAGTGATATTCGAAGGATGCTTTTTTATTATGAATGATAGTACTCTTTGAGCTCATAGGATTAAAAACAATGCTGCAAAGGTAAGAATTTGAGGCACCTAATTGGGTTTAATGCATTATCTGTTCGTGCTTCGCATTGTTTCCTCTTGCTCTTCATGGATCAGGAAGCTAATATGCCTTTAAGTCTTAAAGTATACAAAGAATAATCACCCCGCTGATTTTCCGGGTGTAGATTAAAAGGTAATTTCTTTTCTGGCTAAAAGATTCTCAACGTTGCACGATAAGAACCGGAATGTTGACTCTATGTCTCACCGCATCAACAGTAGTTCCAAGTAATAAATCCTTGAATCCTTTGTGACCATGAGCACCCATAACCAACAAGTCTGCCTTGTAATCATTTACAATCTGTGGAATCGCACGCTTGGGATTTCCATACCCGAGTTTAACCTCTGTTTTAAACCCTTTCTCAGAAAGTTCTTGTGCATATTGATTCAGTGACTTCTGGTCCGATCTTTCTTCATAGTCTCTGATTTCCTGTTGCATCATTAATGCACCGGCAGATTCAACTATATGAATGAGGAGATATGTACAGTCACTTCCTCCTTGTCTGATTCCATTGGCAATATTTATTGTATCCATAGTGGAAAAATCTACAGCAATGGCAATGCGTTTGTATGGCGAGGTCTCGAGCGACTGTATCGATTGAAGCGGAGCGTGAGGAATTTGTCCTTGTACTCTCGGTTTCTTTTGAAAGAAAGGACGGAACGTAATGTAGAGTAAAAGGAAAAGTGCAGCCAAAGCAATCGGTACCACAGTTAACCAAAGTACAATAGGGTTTTCACTGGCTGTGAGCCAGGATTTGATTTCGTCGTAAACGAGGTTGGCATTCAACACTACAATGATGATGGCAGATATCCATGCGAGTATTTGAACATAAACAGGAATGGTGAAATCTTTCATTTTGCTCTTATCACTTACGAAATGAATCAAAGGTATGACAGCAAATCCTAGTTGAAGACTGAGTATCACCTGAGAAAATATCAGTAGTCGACCGGTTGCCTCTTCACCAAAATAGATGATTGTAAGCAATGCCGGTATGATAGCAATCATTCTGGTAAGCAGGCGCCTCATCCATGGGGCAATGCGTAAATTTAGATAACCTTCCATGATAATTTGTCCGGCAAGCGTTCCCGTAATCGTTGAGCTTTGTCCGGCAGCAATTAATGCTATAGCAAATAGAGTCGGTGCCCAGGTTGTCCCTAATAATGGTTCCAAAAATCGATGTGCATCTTGAATTTCTGCCACTTCAAACATTCCATTCTTAAAGAAAGTAGAGGCCGCCAGTATTAATATGGCAGCATTTACAAAAAAGGCAAGGTTCAAAGCGATGGTGGAATCAATGATATTGAATCGTATTGCTTTTCTTATGTCTTTAGGGGTTCGTTTAAATTTTCTCGTTTGGACAAGTGATGAATGCAGGTACAAATTATGTGGCATCACTGTCGCACCTATTATACCGATGGCAATATATAATGCTGTGCTGTTTGGGATTGAAGGAATAAAGCCTGTGAGCACTTCGCTCATGACCGGTTTAGCAAAAATCATCTCGGCAAGAAAGGCCATTCCTATTATGGAAATTAGCCCTAAGATGAATGCTTCCATTTTACGAATACCAAAATTTATCAGAAAGAGAAGGAGGAATGTGTCTAGCACTGTAATGCAAACTCCCCATAACAAAGGAATGTCAAAAAGCAATTGCAATCCTATTGCCATTCCGAGAACTTCAGCAAGGTCACAAGCAGCAATGGCAATTTCTGCCAGGAAGTATAGGGAGAGATTTACAGGTCTGGAATAAGTTTCACGACTGGCTTGCGCAAGATCCCGACCACGCACGATTCCTAGTCTTGCACTTAAACTCTGAAGAAGCAGAGCCATGAGATTTGACATCAACAATACCCAAATGAGCGCATAGCCAAATTGAGCACCACCTGCAATGTCAGTGGCCCAATTTCCCGGATCCATATATCCGACACTTACTAAATATGCCGGACCAATGAAGGCCAATAATTTTCTGAAACCACCACGGTGCTTATCGGTATCAACTGACTGGTGCACCTCTGCAAGAGATTCTGACCTGTGCTTTGACTCGCTCATCTCTCGGTAGTTTTGTTTTTAATAACTAATAAATTGCTTGCAACTTCATGGCTAATGTGTAACACAACATTCTTACCCTGAATCCCTATACTCATGGATTTATCAAATTCTTGTATATCCTTCACTACAATTTTTTGGCCCAATGCTAAATCGCTTTTCGAAAGGTATTGGAGAAAAGATGCTCCGTGGTCAAGCACTGCTGTGATGGTTACTTTCTCATTCGTACTTATACTGGACAAAGGAAGAGTTTGAACCGGGTAGAAGTTACCGTTCGCATCAGGGATAGGATCACCATGAGGGTCAAAGCGGGGCCGTTCAAGATATTTATCTAAACTCTCAACCAATTTTTCTGATTTGATGTGCTCAAGTTCTTCTGCCATGTCATGCACTTCATCCCACTTGAATCCTAATTTTTCTACCAGAAAAAATTCCCATAATCTATGCTTACGAATGATGGCAACCGCTATTTTCTTTCCATTTGATGTTAAAGAGACACCTTTATATTTTTCGTAGGATATTAATTTTTTTTCAGCAAGTTTCTTTAACATATCTGTCACAGAGGCCGGGCTTGTGCTAAGCCTTCCTGCTATGGAGTTTGTACTAATCTTCTTGTCACCCTTCTCCAATAGATTATATATCGCTTTCAAATAGTTTTCTTCAGTAAATGAATTCATGAAAAATAATATTTAGACAAATCTAAAAATAATTTTAGACTATTAAAAATTAATTGTAATAACACTAATTATCAATTAGTTGCGAATACCTTAGGGTGCCAAATATTTTGTTCTGACTGAAAGATATTTAGTCATGTGATTGTTTAACTTCGTAGCTTATGAATGTGTATAAAGCAATTATCAAACCTCTTTTATTTAGTTTGTCACCCGAGTCCGCTCATCACTTTGTATTCGGTTTTATAAAAACAATATTTAAACTTCCCGGAGCATCCGGCCTCTTTCGCAAAACGTTTTGCCTGCGATCAAATAAACTTGAAAGAACCATTTTCGGTATTCACTTTCCAAATCCTGTTGGATTGGCAGCGGGTTTTGACAAGGATGCCAAATTATTCGATGAACTTTCATCTTTAGGCTTCGGTTTTATCGAAGTTGGTACAGTCACCCCAAAGGCCCAGGCCGGTAATGACAAACCGAGAATGTTTCGTCTGCCTTCAGATGAGGCCCTGATTAATCGTATGGGATTTAACAATGAAGGAATTGATGCAATGATTCGTCGATTAAAAAAAAGAAACCCGAAAATAATCATTGGTGGAAATATCGGCAAGAATAAAAACACTCCAAATGAAATGGCCTCTGACGATTACGAAAATTGTTTTCGGGAGCTTTATAATTATGTAGATTATTTTGCAATAAATGTAAGCTCTCCTAATACAGCAGGCCTTCGTGAATTGCAGGAGAAGGAGCCATTAAAAAAGATTTTAATCCGTCTTCAAACTCTGAATAGTAAGTTGTCTGCCGATTCTGAAAAAAATCTTTCCAAACGAAAACCAATTTTATTAAAAATCTCTCCCGATTTGAGTAATGAGGCCCTCGATGAATTAGTGGATGTTTGTCTGGAAACCAATCTTGATGGGGTCATAGCTACAAACACAACTGTTAGCAGAGATAACTTACTTTCAAGCAAAGCTCTGGTTGAAGGCTGCGGTAGTGGCGGACTAAGTGGTAAACCACTAATAAAGCGTTCTACAGAAGTGATCAGGTATATTTCGGACCGGGCCAAAGATAAATTAGTCATCATTGGAGTAGGAGGGATTCATTCACCTGATGATGCAATTGAAAAGCTGCAAGCCGGTGCCTCGCTTATCCAGTTGTACTCCGGATTTATTTATGAAGGACCTGCTCTGATCAAAAAAATTAACCAGGCATTAATCCGGGATTAATGCCTGGTTTAATCCATCTATAACCAGAAAAAAAGCAATAATTATTCTTGTTTTGCTGCGGTAGACAGGTGTTTTAAAACTTTTGCTTCAATGTAGAAAATAATTTCTTCAACAATATTTTTAGCCTGATCTCCTGTTCGTTCAAGTTTGCGGATTGTTGAAACAATATGCAAAGCCTGCATAGTTTTATCAGGATGCTGCTGAATAAATTCTGCCAATACCGAATTTGCTTTTCCGTTTATATCATCCAGGATATCATCCTTTTTGAAAACACCACGGGCTAGTTTAGTATTTTCATGGTCAAATGCCACTTGAGCATCTTTCATCATCTCGATTGCCATACTGTACATTTTCTCCAATTCAGTAACCTGTAAAAGTTTAGCGTCGAAAATGGTTTCTGTTTCTGCTACATAACGGGCAATGCCATCTGCTATATCACCAATTCTTTCAAGGTTTGAATTGATCTTAAGAACTGCCAGTACAAAGCGTAAATCGATGGCAACAGGATTGAAAAGTGCGAAAATATTCTCACAGTCTTTATCAATTTTTAATTCAAGAGCATTCACTCGTTTTTCATTGAAATTTACTTCACGGGCAAGTGACTTATCAAAGTTAAAGAGTGCCTCTTTTCCTTTCTCCAATTGGGAACTTACCAAATTGAACATTTCAAGTATTTCGTCTTTTAATCGTTTGAGTTCGGTATCGAGATGTGTCATTTTCTATGAAGTTAAATCGTAATTTATTGAAAATAGCTTCTATTCTTTAAGTTGCTGTAGCCAGTTTAATTTACAGGTAAATTACCGTAAATTTTATCCGAATCGTCCGGTTATATAATCCTGCGTTTGTGAATGCGTTGGATTTGTAAATATAACCGGAGTAGTATCGAATTCGACAAGTTCTCCAAGATAAAAGAATGCAGTCTTATCGCTTACTCTTCCTGCCTGCTGCATATTATGCGTTACAATAATAATTGTATATTTTGTTTTAAGCTCATATATTAAATCTTCAATCTTTGCTGTTGAAATTGGGTCAAGAGCGGAGGCAGGTTCATCCATCAGAATAATCGATGGTTCTATTGCTAAGGCCCTTGCTATACATAATCTTTGTTGTTGCCCTCCTGAAAGTTCAAAGGCCGATTTTTTTAACTTATCCTTTACCTCATCCCAAAGTGCTGCTTGCTTTAAAGATGTTTCTACTCTCTCTTCCACAAAGCCTGAATGATCGATACCATTTACTCTTAATCCATATGCTACATTTTCAAAAATACTCTTTGGAAATGGGTTAGGTTTCTGAAAAACCATTCCGACTTTCTTTCTGAGTTCATCAATCCTCATTCCTGCGGACTTCTTGTAAATGTCTTTCCCATCCAACAAGACTTCACCTTTAATTTTTACATTAGGAATGAGGTCATTCATTCGATTGAATAAACGAAGGTAAGTTGATTTTCCGCATCCGGATGGTCCGATTAATGCCGTGACAGTATTCGGTTCGAAGGTCATATTAATACCTTTCAGCGCATGAAAATCACCGTAGTGAAGATGTAGGTTTTTTGTTTCTAGTTTTTGCATTTCAATTTCATTAATTCATTTTCACTTTATTGCTAAAGTATCGGCGAAGCATATTGGCTGTAAGATTTAATATTAATACCAGCAGTACTAGCACAAGTGCTGTACCATAGGCAACATCTCTGGATTCTTCAATCTTTGTTCCACTTGTGGAAATGACATAGAGGTGATAAGGTAGTGCCATGACCTGGTCAAAAATACTATCAGGTAATTTCGGAAGAAAGTACGCCGCAACCGTGAATAGTATTGGTGCAGTCTCTCCACTGACCCGGCCGATTGAAAGGATTAATCCCGTGAGTATGTTTGGGAGTGCAATTGGTATTACAACTCTGCGGATGGTTTGGAGCTTCGATGCACCCAATGCCAAACTTCCATGACGAAAACTATCGTTTACTGCAATCAGCGCTTCTTCCGTCACACGGATAACCACCGGTAAAGCGAGAAGACCTAATGTCAGAGAGCCTGCAAGAATAGAGTCTCCGAAATTTAAGGTGTTTACAAATAAGGACATTCCAAAAAGTCCGAATACTATAGAAGGAATGCCCGCCAGGTTATTGGTCATTAATTTCATGAATCGCTTATACCAGGAATCTTTGGTGTATTCATGAATATATATTCCCGCTAAAACACCGATAGGAAAAGCAAAAAGCATGGAACCTGCCACTAGATAAAGCGTTCCGATAATTGCAGGATAAATACCTCCCTTTGTCATTCCCTCTGTCGGCATCTCCGTAAAGAATTCCCAGCTTAGCATATGCCACCCACGAACGAAAATGAATTCCAAAATCCACACCAGAATTCCAATGACAAGAAAACTGAGGATTCGGAAAATCCAGAACGCAAATATTTCTTTATTTTTTTTTGACATGATCTTTAATGCTTCAGTTTACGTTTTCCGGATACGTATTCAATCCACAAATTTATAACTAAGGTTATGACAAAGAGTATGCAGCCCAAAGCAAATAATGCTTTAAAATGCACTCCACCTTGTGGAGCCTCTCCTAATTCTGCTGCAATCGTTGCAGGTATGGTTCTAACGGGTTGTAAAAGTGAATGGGGCATGACTGCAGCGTTACCGGTCACCATTAATACAGCCATGGTTTCTCCAATTGCTCTGCCAATTCCAAGTATCGCTGCTGCCGTAATTCCTGACATGGAGTAGGGAAGTATGACTCTTGAAATTGTTTGCCACCTGTTTGCTCCTAATGCCAGAGAAGCTTCCTTCATGCTGCGAGGTGTATTACGAATCGCATCTTCTGAAACGGTTATGATTGTTGGCAAAGCCATAATGGCCAGTACAACACTTCCTGCCAAAGCAGTTTCTCCGACCGGTAAATCAAACAGGTCATGAATGAGAGGAACGATTACAATCAATCCAAAAAAACCATATACGACAGAAGGAATTCCTGCAAGAAGCTCAATCACCGGTTTTAAGATTTTTTGTAAGCGAGGATCAGCTATTTCAGCCATATAAATGGCTGTCGCAATTCCTATGGGAAGTGCAAAGATGATTGCGAATATAGAAACGAGAAGAGTTCCTAAGATTAGCGGAAGGACTCCAAGTTGCACAGCCGGCTCTGCCGTAGGATACCAATCTTTGCCAAAGAGAAAATCCGGAATGTTATTCTTATCAACCCGGACAAGTTTCCCTTTAAGATCCTTAGCAAGGTAGTTATCAGGATAAACTGCCAGGATGTTTGGAATACTGTCGACTAGTGAATTTAATTTCTCCGGCAGATATTCAAAGTCAGCCCCAATTTCTTCTTCTGAGAAATAATCTCCTAAATCATTTATGGTAAAGGTGAGCATTGGCTCGTCTTTTCCGCCTACATCTTTCCAGTTCGTAATCTCGCCATCAAATATGCTTTTTATTTCACCTGCACTTAATTGATCTACAGGGTTGTTCTCATTAATAACAATAACATTGTGATGTTCCAAAGGAGAGGTATTGAATAGTGCCAATCCTTCACGAAACAAAAACACAACAATAAGTAATACAGTGAAACTGGTTACTGTACCACTGATCATCAGAATCCCTTCGATGAATTGTTCAGTAAATCTTTTTAGCCTTTTCTTCACTCCGGAAATAGATTAATATTAATGCAACAATTTTGTAACCTTGACTTGCCTGACGCAGGAAAAACAGTGGTAGTTGAAAACCACTGTTTAATTTTATGCCCCCGATTATTTATTTTAAAGGGATGTATCCAACCTGCTCAACAATTTTTTGACCTGTGGCAGTAAGGATAAAGTTAATAAATGGTTTTACATTTGCTTCTTTTGAAGTTGGATAATAATAGTACAAAGGTCTTACTATGGGATAAGTTTTATTTTTTGCGTTTTCAAGACTTGCAATTACGAACGTTTTTCCTTTGTCGTAAGATACGGCAATATCTTTAACTTCTTTGTTTACATATGCAAGACCAACATATCCAATTGCCCCTTTCGTTTGACTCACAGATTGTATAATAGCACCTGTTGCAGGCATATTCAATACCGTTGAAGCATAATTTTTTCTGGCCATAACGTGCTCTTTAAAAAACTCATAGGTTCCTGAACTTGATTCCCGCGAATACACGACAATAGTAAGATCATCACCACCGACTTCTTTCCAGTTTTTTATTTTACCGGTGAAAATGGCTTCAAGTTGCTCACGGGTCAATTGATTTACTTTGTTTTGCGGATGAACGATCACCGATAATGCGTCGTTTGCAATAATTACTTCTTTAAATGCTGTTCCGGCTTCTTGTAATTTTAACCGTTCGTCCATTTTTAACTTTCGGGATGCCATAGCAATGTCTGTTGTTCCGTCTAGCAAGGCTGCAATTCCCACACCGCTTCCTCCACCTATAATGGTTATTCCGGATGAAGTATTTTGTTTCATATAACTTTCAGCTTCTTTTTGAGAAAGGGGTAATACTGTATCACTTCCCTTTATGACAATCTTTTGGGCAGTAAGTGCAGTTGATAAAGTTATTGCCAGGATAAATAATGAGAAATATTTCATGGTCTGTTTTTTAAATAATTTGTTAGAATTTGACTTGTAGACGGAGTGTAAATACATTATCCTTCAGGTCATTCATGTAGCTTGGTTTGCCTGTTGCATCCTGAATGTTTTTGGATGTTTCATTCTTCACCAAATCATAATAGGCTGTGATTTTTACCTGAGGATCCCACTTGTAAGCCAGTCCGAATCCCCATGTATCATAACGAAGATCGCTTGTATTAAATGACTTAAAACCATCTGCAGACACAACTGATTTTCCTATATTATCTCCTTCCACTTCTGTGTTGGGATCATACCAATCGTATTTTACTATGGCTTGAAAGGGTGAATTTCCAATATTCTGTAAGAAATATATATAGGCTCCGTTAAATGAACGCTTATATACATAGGAAGTAACTGCAGCTTTCGGACTTGAAGAAGAGGAGGAGCTTCCCGGCTGATCCCCTTGAATATATTCAGCCCTTACGGTGGTAATACCCGGCTGCCATGCAAGGCTCACCTGTGCATTTATTCCAACATATTTTCTGTCTGCATACTTACCTTTGAATGAGGCATTCTCAATTTTAAATCCTTTAGTTCCTGTTGCATCAGTACCAACAGAATAAATTGTGTCTGCATCAACGCGAAAGCCACCGGAGTATATTGAAGCACCAAATCCATATTTGATTTTTTCTGAAGCAGATGACCGTTCAATGGAAATTCTGCCAATAAAATCTTTTTTCTTATCAAAGTCACTTGCATCTGCTCCGGCAGACGGTGCACCAATGCCGTTAAAGTATCCTCCCTCTAATCTTAACCAGCTCCAGTTGCTTGTCTTATGACCTTGTATGGCCAGAGTAGCTCCAAGGTCCCTTTCACCCGGAAATAATAACTGTGACATTCTGCCACGTTCAGGTGACTCTCTTGAACTGGACGAATAACCAATTTCGTATCCAAATGGTCTGTCAAACATTCCGGCTTTCACCTGTACCCAACCTGTCCATTTATCTGTCAGTAAAACATAGGCATCTTTTATCGCCAAACCTTTTTCTGAAACATCGATTTGTAAAACATATTGTGAAGTGGAAACCCCGCGATCATCAGATGGTGAAGCATAGGCGAATTTAACACGGCCTCTTCTCACCAAAAACCTCTTATCTACCCCGGATTTAAAATTGCCACCGGCAAAAGATTCTTGTCCGGAAGAGTCGGCTATTTGATATTGTGCTTGAATGTAGCCTGAGATTTTTAATCTTTTTAATACTTCTAATTTTGAATTGAGTGCAGCTACATTTGAAGTGAGCGTATCCATCGGGCTGAGATTAGCTTCTTGAGCTTGGCTGAGTGTCAGACTGAAAAGAAATGCTAAAACAAGGAAATTTTTTTTCATGGTTCTGTTTTTCTTGAACGCAAAGTAACATGAACAATATTTCCTTAATATGCCTCCAATGTTAAGCCAATATTAAATGTGAATGAATTGTGTAAAAAAGTCAAGCTTAGTAAATTTATCTAAAACTTGTAAGATACAGATAATGAGTAGTTTATCCCATAATTGTAGCTTGATATCCCGGAGTCAATATCTGCTGCATATTTACCATTTTGATTCTGATCTTGATAGAAGATTCCGGCTTCATTCAAAATATCGCTAACCGTCATTTTAATTTCACCCTTTTGAAAAATTCTTTTGCTAAGTTGGAAATCGAGCAAGTTACGCGGTGATTCTTCAATGCTCAAATACCCTGAATTTCCAACCTGGTAAATACGTCTGCCTATCCGGTTATAAATTACGTTGAAACCGATTCCCGTTACCGATTCATTATAGGATAAACCGCCATTTATTAAGTATGGACTTTGTCCTTGCATCGGTCTGTCTGATCCTGCCCTCAAATCACCTGATTTGTCGACTTTTGATTCCATCAATGCCAGGTTCCCATAAATACTGAAGTTACTCCATTGTTTCCAATTGACGATGCTTTCAAGCAAAGACAGGTTTTTTCGCCATTCGAATTCGATTCCGACAACATATGAACCTGTAGCATTTTCAAAACTGATTTTTCTTGATCCTGCACCTGAACTTTCAACTACAGGTTCAATCGGATTTTTAAATTTTTTATAGAACAATGAAGCAGAAACTACCTGTCCATTCTCAGGGAAAGTTTCAAAGCGAAGATCAAAGTTGTAAATTTCAGTTCTCTTGAGTGAGTCGTTACCTTCTATGGAAGTTGCTGTACTAAAGTCATAGAAACTAAAAGGTGCCAATTCTCTGAATTCGGGACGAGCAACAGTTTTTGATGCTGCGAATCGTATATTCGATTTTTCACTTATTGAAAAATTTGCGTTTAGTGAAGGCAAGACATCCACATAATTCGTATTCACTTTGATGGTGTCATTACTGTAGCCGAATGAATTTAGTTTCTGAATAAAATTTTCAATCCTTATGCCCCATACAAGATTTAATTTTTGAGTGATCTGATTCTCAAGCTGAAGAAAACCAGCATGCAAATTCGAAGATGAGGAATAATGATCAGACGGGTTTGTAATCTCATCTATTCTAAATCCTGTGTTTCCTATATTCTCCGGTGCAAAAATTGAATCAATCGGCTGAGAGAGTAGTGCCCAATTGAATTTTCCAGGGTTACTGACAATATAGCCTAAAACCCTTGCATCAAAAATGCGCTCTTTATACTGCTCATTATATCCGAATTTTACTGCATGACCCTTCCCTATAAATGAAAGTGGGATTAGAAAGTTGGCTTCTGCATTATAAATTTTTTCATTCAATTGCGAGAAAAATTTCCCTGCATAACTCGGCGAGGCATTTCCAAAAGGTACATAGGCATACATGGTGGTATCCTCTGACGAATTGTCAAGATTTCTATAGTAATACATGCGCCTTAGATTCGGCACATCTTGACTTGTTTTATTCAAACTTCCATACCAATTAATTTTCACACCGGATTTTGGCAGGAGGTGCTTGCCGGAGAGTATTGAATTGTAAAATTTTGTGGAAGTATATTTAAGGGATGTTGCAGAAATTTCCTGCTGATTTTCGATATCAGTTCCCTTCCTTATTATGGTTTGATCTTCTGCATTCACACTATACAGATTTTTTAAACTAATCTCATTATCGCTCTTCAGTTTATAGGTGAGATTTAACAAAGCTCCCCAAAAAGTATGATCTTTATATTGTTCATCATTGAACATATAATTTCTGGAGCCATCAAGATCGTAATCGCTTCTTTCAACTTCAGTTTTCTTTTTAGAAGAAGAGTAGCTCAAAGCACCTATTAGTCCAAATTCGTTTTTTAATATTTTTTTATTTTGACCGAAAGAAAGTTGATAGGATTGATTTAAAGGCGACTTCTTTTTTTCCTGTGTAGACCAATCATTTGTAAGCAGTTTTGAAGCTTCAATTTTTTCAGCAGTTGTAGATTTTTTAAACGCTTGTGAATTTGGGAACCCGGAAGGTATTGCTCTTGTCCCATCATCTTGACCTAACCAGTCTTGTTTTCCTCCCTTATATTCCTGATAATTTTTATAGGTACTAATTGAATTCATTCCACTCCCGGCACTAAAGCTGAAGAATCCTTGATCCGGGATATCCTTTGTATTTAGCTGTAGTATGCCTCCTGCAAAATCGCCTTGCAGTTCCGGGGAGGCTGTCTTCACAATAATTAAATTGTCTAACAATGAAGCTGGAAACAAATCGAACGAAAAGGCTTTCCTGTCCGGTTCAGTACTTGCTAACGGAACCCCATTAAGTGTTGCGCTGTTATAACGTTCATTTAGACCTCTAATGATAACGAATCGTCCTTCTTGTATACTCGCCCCGCTAACTCGTCGGATCACTTCTCCGGTATTTTTATCAGCTGTTTTTTTAATGAGCTCAGATGAAATCCCGTCCTGTACCGTGGCACTCTTCTTTTGCATGAGCAATATTGATCCAATGCTTTCTCTTCGCATGTCGGCTGTGATCGTTACTTCATTTAATTGCAAATTACTTGACTCCATAGTCACATCAATAGTTAAAACCAAGTCCGAAAGAACTTTTATTTGAGGAATTAGTTGAGGATTGTAACCAACATACCTTACTACAAGCGTATAAATTCCTACCGGTATATTATCTATTTTGTAGTTCCCATCCAAATCAGTAACAGTTCCTAGTCCGGTCCCTTCCAACATGATCGGAACACCAATCAAACTTTCATTGGTGTTTTTGTCCACTATATTTCCTTTGATACTACCAAGGTCAGCACTGCTTCCCAAGCAATACAAATTCATCATCATAATGAAGGAAATAAGTACAATAAATCTTGGCATTTGTTTCTGTTTCATGTTGTTCCGGCTTAATTCTTCAAATGTATCGTCGGCATGTAAACAGATTCTTATTTCTGGATTAATACAATGTTATCAAACGATAAAAGGTCGGCAATTGCCGACCTTTGAACCAACACAAAAAGTAAAAGGCTACTGTAGCAGAAGTCTGAAGTTAGTTTGTCCAACTTCGCTGTCAATTGTTAAAATATAAAAACCTGATTTTAAGTTTGAGGTTCCGAGAGGAAAGCGCTGGGATCCTGAACTCAAATATCCTGAGTAAATTTTTGCAACCAATTTCCCTTGTGCATCCTTCAGTGTGATGCTAGTTTGCATCGATTGCGTAAGGTTGAAAGTAACGATACTTCTCAAATTGGCAGGGTTGGGGTATACAGCCAAATCCTTGACAGATGAATGTTCAGAAATGCTCGTCAGTATGTAATTGGTATTTTGGCAGTCAAAGTTTGCCCAACCCGAAGTCCAGTCTGTAGAACCGAATGCGCCGCGGTATGTGACAACATCAAAGAATGGATCTGAAAGATGACTCGAACTGAAGCTTGAATTTGAAAGCAGGGGACTTCCGGCCAGTGGAACGAATGAAGGATTGTCGTAGTGATATGGATTTGTCAATTGTAAATCTAAACTGTTTGGTAATATTGCATTGGCAAACGAACCCTGATTGAACCAGGTTGTAATGTCCCAAGTGCTTCCGCTCGCTACGGCAAGTGGGGTAGTGCAACCTGCAATAATATTATTCATGTATTGCAGGTCATTATTTGTTGCATTCGCTTCACTGTTTGCTCCATCAATAATCAATCCCGTTGGGTAGCCTGATACTGCTGAATTAAAGATGGATGTTTTAGCACTGCGCCTTAGATGGGCTCCTCTTTTGTAGTTGCTGTTTATCATTGTTCCTGCATCTACCATAGGTCCTATCAGAGTTACATTCGAATATATTGGGAAGGTGATGGGTGTATTTGTAGATCCAGTAGCATCATTGTCTGATTCAAATCCATTTGATCCGGAAATATCTGCAACGTTTGAATCACGGAGTGCAACTAAAAACTGACATTTTCCCTGATACCCAAAGTCTGTATCGAAATCATCATCCAATCCTCTGAATGCTACAATATGTTTTAGGTTAACGGTACCGCCAAAACACTCATAAGAGTCATCTCCGGAGTAACTCACCATTACATAGTCAATCAGGGTTCCTGAACCGACCCCGCCTAGCGTAAGGCCGTTAATTTCATTGTTAGGCATAAAAGCTATGCCCGGAAATTCAATTCTAACATATCTCAGAATTCCGGAATTGTCAGTCGGATTCGTCCCACCATATAGCCCCTTGTTTGAATCTACCCCTCCTTCAATTACCTTTTCTCCTGCAGGATCGTTTATAGGGGCATTTCCGCATATTATTATTCCACCCCAATCCCCATAACTGCGTAAGCCTGCAGGTTCATTGGATGTGAATACTATCGGTTGTGAAGAAGTCCCATCTGCCCATATCTTGGAGCCTCTGGTGATGATAAGACTTCCTTTTGACGCTTTGTCCCCTTTGATGACGGTTCCTTCCTGTATTGTCAGTTCTGCATTGTTGGTTACATATACAAAACCACTTAATATGTATATGTTGTTATTAGTCCAACTTGTGTTACTTGAGAGGTCACCTGATACAGTGACGATTGATTGTGCATTGGCCTTCACAATTAGGAGAGACGCAAAGGCAAGTAGGATTAGTAAGATTTTTTTCATGGTTGTTTTTTTAATGTATGTTATGTTGTTTGACACAAAATTAACCCGGCAGTATTATGCATTTGTTAAAGCAAACAGACTATTTAATTACCTTAAGGTTAAGCCAAAGTGAACAAGTCTAAACAAAAACAGCCTTTCATAAAATGAAAGGCTGTCTTACATAACTATTACATGTCAACATGAAAATTATTTTGTCAGAGGAACGTATCCGACTTCTTGGACAATTGCCTGTCCTTCCGCAGATACGATGTAGTCAAGAAAAGCTTTTAATTTTGGTTCAACCTGCTTGCCGAAATAAAAGAATAAAGGTCTGGATATTGGATAGGTTTTATCCTGAGCAGCAGCAACACTTGGTGTAACAAATGTCTTAGCTCCATCATAGGATACGTCGATAGTTGCAACTTCATTGCTTTCGTATGCTAGTCCAATATATCCGATAGCTCCTTTCGTTTGGCTGACCGACTGAACAATTGCTCCGGTGGCCGGCATTAATAATGCTTTATTTCCGAAATTCTTTTTATCCAATACATGCTCCCGGAAGAATTCATAGGTCCCTGAACTGGTCTCCCTTGAGTAGTAAATTATTTTCCCGTCATTTCCTCCTACGTCCTTCCAGTTCGTAATTTTACCCGTGAAAATCCCTTCTAACTGTTCTCTTGTAAGTTGTCGAACAGGATTCTCCTTGTTCACAACAACCGATAAAGCATCATTAGCCAAATTAAATTCCACCACATCTTTATTGTGCTGCTTTAATTTCAATTTTTCATCTTGCTTAAGGGAGCGGGAAGCCATGGCAATATCCGTCGTTTCGTCTAACAAAGCAGCAATACCGACACCGGAACCACCACCAACAATCGTTATACTCGTGTTTTTGTTTTTCTTCATGTATTCCTCTGCAAGCTTCTGAGCCAAAGGCAGAACTGTGTCAGAACCTTTTACCAATATATTCACAGATTCGACTTTATTTGCCGTTTCGTTCTTATTCTTATTCTCAGTATTGCCACAAGCCATTAAAAAGCTCACAGCTACAATCATCGATAGCATTTTCTTCATCTTTTTCGCTTTTAATTTTATTTGAAAATTTAATTAAAATTTTGTCTGGTTATGGACGCTTCAAAATTAAGCATTAAAGCGATAGCCAACTCCCTTTTGTGTACTTATAAAATGATCTCCAAGTTTTTTTCTGATTCTTCTGATATGTACGTCTATAGTTCTGTCATTTTCCGACGGCAATCGTTTCCACACCTTTTCGAAGATTTCAACTCTGCCAAAAACTTTTCCCGGTTGACTGACAAGTAAATGCAAGAGATCGAATTCTTTCTTTGAAACATGCACCAGTTCTTGATTTAGGTAAACCGTATACGACTCTTTGTCAATTCGAAGCCGAATATCAGGTTGCTTGCTTGGTTTAACGGATATCACCTGAGAGCTTGTATTTAAACGAGCCAGAATTCTTTGAACGACTGCATGTGGTCGAATTGGACGTCTGATAAAATCGTCAGCACCTGCCGTGAATGCCGCAATCTCAGTTTTCTCATCCTGGTCATCGGATAATATTAATACTTGCATATTTCTAGTAAATATGTTGGACTTGATAAGAAAGCAGAGTTCAAAACAGGCAACATTTTTATGCAAAGTGTCTAGTAAAATAATCCCCGGATTTCTGTCTTTGATGAATTGCATAGACTCAGAAAACTGGTTTAACATTTTTACTTCAAATCCCTGTGTACACAGGGTCTCGCTTAAGAGATTTATTTCAAGAGATGGCTCTGACACCAACAATACATTCGGGCTTTTCATTTGATGCGAATTATTTAATGAGTTCTTTTATCATGCCTATCAGAATGGCCGGTCGAATGGGTTTGGTGATAAAATGATTGCCACCTGCGTCCATGGCATTCATGCTGGTATATTCGTCTGAATCGGCAGTCAAAAACAATACAGGAATATGCTGTAGTTTGCTGTCTGCCCGGATTTCTCTGCAAGTTTCAATTCCCGACATTTCCGGCATTCTTATATCCATTATGATTAGATCCGGCATATTTACCTTGGCAGATTCCAGACATTGTTTTCCATTGTATGCCTGAAAGACAGTGTACTTTTCTTTCCGTAAATTGTAGCTTAATATCTCCACCACATCCGGTTCATCGTCAACTACTAATACTTTTAAATTTGGGTTCATTTTTTTTGATTTAATCAAAAGTAGACGCTCTATGTAAACTGAAAATTAATCCAATGTAAACAAAATGTTAATATTTAAATGATTGAAAATTAGACAGTAAGCCTATTGGTAAGGCCTGATTAACCCTGTCAACCTATAGACATATCAGCCGATAAAGACATAATCTTCCTGCTTTATTCTAAATGCATTTTCATCCGCATTCATGCTTCTTATTCCAAGTAGATTTTTTAGAAAACTGAGTTCAAAGGACGAATGCGTGCAGATCATACCATCAACTGAATTATTTTGCACAACATCAACTGAAATGATAATGAGTGGCGATTGCTCTTCAATGCAAATTTCCACCAGGATTGCACACGACTGCAGTGGATCATTCTGACGGGCTGACATTTTTCCGGTGGATTGATTCTCCTGTACTATTTGGAAATCCATATTGATAAGGGTGGTTTTGGAATTTTCCCATAATCGGGTAAACTCATGAGCGATAACACAAGTCTTCATATTTTTTACATGTAAAGATGAAGTATGAATGTTGAGAAATAATTAACATAAAGTTACCGTTTGATGAAAATGCGATCTATTTTCGTAATCTCTCAATTATGACTTCAAGGAAAAAAAATATTAAACGAGGACTTTGGATAACTGTGGCCGTGTTGATGTTGATATCATTGGCCTTAGGATGGAAGATTTATCAAAAAGTGTTCAGTCCAAATGTTCGAACTCAGGCACCGGGACCATTATACCTTTATATTCCTACCGGGTCAGATATCAGCGATGTCATGAAAATACTCGACGAGCAGCGACTTCTTCGAAATGAAGAGTCCTTCTTATTTACTGCGAAGCAATTAAAATATGAGACAAACATTAAACCCGGGCGATATCTGTTGAAGGATGGAATGAATAATAAGGAACTAATTTCCTTATTGAGATCGGGGAGGCAGTCACCGTTGAATTTAGTGTTTAATAATATCAGGACCAAAGAGCAATTAGCTGAGAGAGTTGCAATACAGATTGAAGCAAAAGCATCCTCCATTATGAATTTAATGAATGATCGTGATTATATTAATGATTTAGGGTTCACACCGGAAAATATTCTCTGTCTTTTTATACCTGATACTTATGAAATGTATTGGAATACTTCTGCAGATCAGTTCTTGAAAAAAATGCTGGTGGAGTACAAAAAATTTTGGAATACAAATCGTATGATAAAGGCGGAGCAGACCGGATACAAGCCGATAGAAATTTCTATCCTTGCTTCAATTGTCCAACAGGAATCCAACCAGTCGGATGAAAAACCAATTATTGCCGGTGTATATATTAATCGTTTACAAAAAGATTGGAAGTTGGAAGCTGACCCTACGCTCGTGTATGCCCTTGGGGATTTTAGCATTAAAAGGGTATTGAGTGTTCACAAAGAAATCGAGTCTCCTTACAATACCTATAAGTACAGGGGATTGCCTCCGGGCCCTATATGTCTACCAACAAAAGCTTCTATTGAGTCAGTCTTGAACTATACTAAGCATACTTATATGTATTTTTGTGCCAGGGAAGACTTTAGTGGCTATCATAATTTTGCAAGCAATTACATCCAACATCTTGTTAATGCCAGAAAATTTCAACGAGCCCTGAACAAGCGAGGAATTAAATCCTGAAATGAGAAAAAGGTACTTGGTTATATTTTTTCTTTTTTATTACTCACTCGGCAACTTGTTTGCTGCCCAGTCTCCTGTGCTTTTATTCCTGAGTCGCCAGGATCAAGTGGATACACTGGGTTACAACATAGTAAATGAACTCCCGGCCTTGGTTTATAAAGAGATAATTTCCGGTAGAGTTGCTCTTTGGGATTCACCAAATAAAACGGTGCAAATTGTGCCTTCATCCTTAATAAGTCTGGAATCATCAGGTGGTGATAATTTTAGCCAGGCTAAACAATTATTCATTTACGAGTTATGGGATCTGGACAAGAAAAAGGGAGATCTGCAAACTGTCGGCTTTTATTTTTCAAGCCGAACACAGAGGGGCGAAGAAATTTCGTACGGATTTGTTGATTATGATCCTTTAGATAGTTTGTTTAGAGCCACTAAGATCCCTGTAAATTCAAATGGGAATTGTGACTTGACTTATTATGATGTGCTGCATAGTAAATATTATTTTTACAATGTTGTTCAGGTGGCTGAGAAAAAAATTACCAATATTAAAGAAGCACTTGCATTGAAGGAAGAAGTAACACAATTTATTTCACAAAGAATCACTCCTCCGAATCATGATGTCAAAGAGCTTAGCTATGTCATTCAATATGCCGATAACCCTCCGGATTTGGCAATGTCAAAGTCAAATCAATTCATTCAAGGTTTGCAGTTGTTTCTAAATGAAAATCAAGAAGTGTTTTATAATTTGGGAGGAGATAAATTTCATGATTTTAGACAATTAAATAATATAAAAGTTACTTCTGTGGAAGTTTTTGAAAAATGGAGAAAGGAAAACGACCGGATCGAATCGGAGTTTATATCCATGCAAATTTATGTTTCATCTCACCCTATGAATTTAATTGAAGGTTCAGACATTCAGTTACTCGACCTTATGGTAGATTTTAAATCCATTTCAGACTTTCTAAGAGAAAAAGAATTCTATTTTCGCATTACTAAAATTAATAATGAAGAAATTCAATTAGGTAAATCTGTCGCATTTCTGAAAGGCTTAAGAACCTGGAAATGGAATCAGTTAACTGAGTTTGTTCGATATGAATAAAGCTAAACTATTAAATACACTATAATGAGCAAGATTAAATTTGGAACTGATGGATGGCGGGCAATTATCGCGAAAGATTTTACTGTTGAAAATGTTGCCCGGGTTTCAGAGGCAACTGCAAACTGGTTGTTGTCAAAAAGTAAAAAACCCTCAGTTGTACTCGGACATGATTGTCGATTTGCAGGTGAATTGTTCGCAGAAACAGTGGCAAAAGTAATGATACAGAAAGGTGTTCGGGTTTTTCTCGCTAAAGGTTTCGTATCAACTCCCATGATTTCACTTGGAACTGTAAATCATAAGGCAGACCTTGGTATAATCATCACTGCTTCTCATAATCCACCATCCTATAATGGTTTTAAACTGAAAGGATCTTTTGGAGGCCCATTGGCACCTGCAGATGTTCAGGAAATTGAAAATATTATTCCCGCGACTTGTACAATTGATTTCTCCAAGGTCACTCTTGAGGATGTGCCTGCAAATGATAGCTTAAAATACATTGATCTCGAGGGTGAATACATAAAGCATGTAGAAAATAATTTTGATCTGGATGCAATCCGTAATTCGGGTTTAAAACTTGCTTACGATGCAATGTATGGAGCCGGTCAGAATGTAATGCGTCGGCTTTTTCCAAAGATTACTTTTTTGCATTGTGATGATAATCCCGGATTTCATGGTCAGGCTCCCGAACCAATCGATAAAAATCTTGGTGAGTTCAGAAACCTGATAAAGGAAATGAAAAACATTGATTGTGGTCTGGTCACCGATGGAGATGCTGATCGAATTGGAATGTACGATGGTGAAGGAAATTTCATTGACTCACACCATATTATTCTCTTGTTAATTCATTATTTAGTAAAGTACAAAGGACAAAGTGGAAAGGTTTGCACAGCATTCAGCACTACACCAAAAGTTGAGAAAATCTGTAAGCACTATAATCTACCATTGGAAACTGTAAAAATCGGTTTTAAGTACATCTGTGAAATTATGCTCAAGGAAGATGTACTTCTTGGCGGGGAGGAGAGTGGGGGAATAGCAATTAAAGGGCATATTCCTGAAAGAGATGGAATATGGATGGGTTTAGTTATATGGGAGTTCATGGCTAAGAGCGGTAAAAAATTACCTGATCTTATTGGCGAGGTATACTCGATAGTCGGAGGCTTCTCGTTTGAAAGAAGTGATCTTCACCTCAAAGAAGAACTGAAAGCAAAAATAGTTGCTAATACTGCCTCCAATTATTATAAATCATTTGGTAAGTATAACATTAAGAGAATTGAAGACCTTGATGGTTATAAATACTTTTTTGATGATAACAATGATGAGTGGTTATTGATCAGGGCTTCAGGTACAGAGCCTGTATTAAGGACATACGCTGAATCAGCCACCAGAGAAGGTGCTTTTGCAATCCTCAAGGCAGCTGAAAATACCCTGTTGAATTCTTAAGAAATAAAAGGTCGTCTATATGAGTAACTCATAGTTTCCCGGCATATAGACTGTCACCGGAAATTATCCGGCAAACTCTGATTGACATTTAATTTCGTTCCTGTATCCCAAGCTCAGCCGGCGTATTCTCTTGATTTTTTTTATTCAAGAATGACCGGAGGCCTGGGATTGTCAATAGGTATCTTCGGATAACTCTGATCCTTGATAGCCCGGAACAAATAAGCAGAGTGATCAGCATCACTCAATTTCTTTCACTCTTAGTTGAATTGTCTTCTTTCTTCTCCTGTGCAAGGAAGTAAATTGCACCTGCATAAGCCAGGATAAATACTACAGTGTAGATCATCATCATTTTGTTTAAGATTAATTATTGTTTTACAAGTATTGACCCGGCGACCGAGCCGGATTGTGTTCTGTATTCCAGGAAGTATGTCCCTTGTGGAAGATTTGATAAGTCCAAAGTGGTTGCTTCATTGGGAAACTGATGACTGAGGCTTCCCGCATAAACCAATGAAGCTTTAGTGTCGAAGATTCTGATTTCAGCCGGTTCAGCCAGATTGAAATTAGATTGAAGCTGAATGTCGCCATAGGTTGGATTTGGAAATACACTAATACCACCACCGCTTGCCCTCAATGATGGCAAACCTGTAATAAGTACTGCAACTGCATCTGAAACAGCCTTGCATTGGTTAAGGTCTGTTACTTCAACCCTGTAGTTTCCACTTTGCATGGCTTCGTAGGATTGTTGCACTGCTCCGGCTATATTTACCTGATTCATTTGCCATTGATACTTATCTGCATGCGTGCTATTAAGCTGGTTACCTATTAATGTCACCTGTGGTTTGTAAGGATTCGGTTTTACCACAATGAATTGTACCCGCATGATGATGTTTGTACCTGCTGTATTGCCGGCTTCAAGCATAACCGAGTACGTCCCGGCTTGAGAATAACTGATATTAGGATTTTGTTGGCTTGAGACTGATGGATTTCCTCCCGGAAAAGTCCAGTTCCAACTAGTGGCATTTCCCGAAAGATCTTGAAAACTTACTATAGCATCTTCGCAGATTGATTGTGTACTTGCTGTAAAATTTGCTATCGGAAACCCGCAACTAGTCATGTTTACATTTATCTGATCAGTAGATTTACAGTATTGATCAGAGATTGTTAATTCGTACAAGCCCGGATTTGTAACTAAATAATTGTTTTGTGAAGAACCGTCTTGCCAAAGGTAGCTCTGCATATTACCTGGTCCGTTTAGCATCAAGCTGCTGCCAATACAAATCGTTGTGTCATTCCCCAGTGTGAATTGAGGAACTGTATGTTCAGAAATGTTTATTGCTTTGTGGACAGTGCATCCTGCAAGACTCAGACTCAATTGATAAATACCCCCTTGAGATATTTGAATGGACGATTGTGTGGACCCATTGCTCCATGAGTAAGCTCCGGATGTACTGCATGATAATTCAATTGGTGATCCTGTACATAGGTAGGGTTCGCTTTGGTCAATTTGGACCGTAGGTGGAGCACTCATATAAACCTGTTTCTGTAATTCAGATGACGAGTAGCAGGTTTCTGTTTTAAGTTTTATAATGTTTTTCCCATAGCGTGCTATAGATGTATAAGGTTCCTCTTCATTTGAGAAGAAAGTGTTATTCAAATACCAGGAATTTGCTGATGTGTTGAGAGAGAAATTAGTCAGTTGAACCAAATGATTAAGGCAAACGCTGTCTGTGGAAAGATTGAACTGAGCAACCGGCGTTTTACAGGAAAGTCTAATGATCCAAAAGTCTGAAGTTCCATGGTTGCCACTGACATCGCCATCGACACTATAGGAATAGGATGCAATGATATATCCACCATCATCATTCTCCAATGAACAGGAAGGACGATCGTTACCAGATCCACCATAAGTCTTGGACCATTCCGGAGTGAGGTTTGCATCAGTTTTAACCAGCCATGTGTCCTCTGCACCATGGTTGTTCTTAACATTGTAATCGGTAGAAGTTGTTCCACCTGTTAGTAAGAATCCTCCATCTATGGTATTTATCACAGAGTAGGCAACATCGGTCCCTGATCCACCAAAATTTTTTTCTCTGATGATTGTTCCGTTACTGTCAATCAAGCACAGCCAAAAATCATTATAACCGAAGTTGGCTGATACATCACCGTTTGATGATTTACTGTAACCGGCAACTGCGATGCTATTTCCCGATCCCACGGTGAGTGAAAGGCCGGACTCTTGTTCAGTCCCACCATAGCATCTGCTGGAAAGCAATGTGCCGTTTGAACTTAATCGATTTATCCATAAGTCATAGTTTCCATGATTTCCTGAAACTTGTCCGTCAATCGAATTAGTAGAACCACATGCTATTATTTGGCCATTAGCAGTCTCGATCAGGTCATAGCATACATCAAGGCCGCTTCCTCCAAGTGCTCTTTGCCACAATATTGTACCTGTTTGATTAATTTTTACAAGCCAGAAATCCTGATCTCCATGATGACCGCTTACATCTCCGTCATTTGAATATGTTCCTCCACCGAATACATAATTACCATCTTGCAGTAGTTGGATGGTATAACAGAGATCGACCTGTGAACCGCCAATCGTCTTTTGCCAAATGATATTTCCGCTGTGATCGATTTTTAGAATCCATGCGTCAAAGTTCCCATGATTTCCACTAACATCACCGTTGTTGGAAGATGTGTAGCCTGCAAGTAGAAATCCCCCTCCCGGAATTTGAATTATTCCGGTGCCAATATCAATATTACTGCCTCCATAGGTTTTTTGCCATATCAGGTTTCCGCTTGAGTCTTGCTTGGTGAGCCAAAAATCCAATGAGCCTCGGTTAATCTGGATATCGCCATCAACTGAAGCTGTGCTGCCCAGAGTATAAATAAAACCATCATTTCCTTTGATTAAATGAACCGGCATGTCTTGCCCGCTGCCACCCAGACATCTTTGCCATTCCAGCAAAGGTGGTGCAGATGCGTAACTGCCAACACAAGTGCTCAGGAAGCAGAAAAAGAACCATAGTAATCGATTTTGTCTCATTGTCTGGGTTCAACATTGAAAGAACACAGACAAAATGGTTCACGAAAGGCAAGATTTCAATTCTTTTATGTAAAGACCTGATATGTATAGGTTAATGGAATTTAAATAAAGCTGAAATTCAAATAAAAATGCCCTTATGAAGGCTACAGGCTTAGAAAATCAGGCCAAAATAGGCTCAAAAATATGGCTTTATTACAATGTAAGCGATTAGGAAAAAAGCATAAATCTTATGCTTTCATAGCTGCGTTCAAAAGGTGTGTTCAATTTAAACAACGTTTAAAATTTTCAGCAATCCCGTAAGATTGATTAAACATCAACCCCGTAAGGTTGAAAAATAACGCCCAGCCCCGTAAGGCTGGGATTATTTTTTATGGTCGTTTAGGAAAGAACCACTTTTCTGCTTTTTGCAAAAGAATGGTAAATTCCAAATAATAAGGTGTTATAAAACAAGTCTCCTAAGATCTGATTTTTAAAGAACGGAATGGCCATGGAATAACTTTCAAGTGTTCCTGCAATGGTCATTGGATAGAGACTCAAATCCGCATACCATATTGGCAGATTGGTAATTAGAAAAAATATGGAAGAGGAGGTTAAGGATAATATGGCTATATTAAGTATGCCCGGCTTGTTTTGAACTCTGGTTCCCAAAAAAACAGTTAAGGCAATACATGCATATACCGGAATCATTGAAACATGCAAACCTAAAATCAAATCGGTAAGAATGAGCACAATGAATGGCAGCAGATAAGCCCACTTATGTTTTCCAAAAGTTACTCCGGAAAACAGAGCCATGGCCCCTAATGCGGTGAAATTGTAGGGATGGGGTAATAGTCTGGTTAATGCTGCAAACAATATTAAACCCATTGCTAAAAAAAGGATGTTCCTGGAATTGTGCTGATCTTTCATTTGGTATGATTTGAGATGTTTCAAAATTAATAATTTTTTCTCACTAAAGTTGGTATGTAAATTTCAGATATACTCCACGCCCTCTTGTAGAAAAACCTCGTATTTCTGAGTACCCGGAATCCAGTATGTTTTCAGCTCGTGAACTTAGTATCAGATGTTTCGTCATTTGATAGCTGATATTGAGATCAAGTAGAAAGTAAGAGTCAATACTTACTGTATTTAATGCCCCTTGAGGTTTGATTTGTGTATCATAATATACATCATCTCTTGAATCGATGAAACGTAAAACCAAAGCGGTTTGGACTTTTTTAATTCCGGTGTATTGGCAGTCTAAGCTTGCTGTAGTTGGCCTGCGTGTAAGACCCTTCTGCGTGTAATTTTCTGTTCCAAGGAAATGTCCATTATTATATAACTGTACATGGGACTGACTTAATAGTAAATCATTTTCTTGTGAATGTTTAATTTTCAATTCACCAAGTCCATAACTGAGGTTTAACCCTAACTTTAGATTTTTAAAAATTCGATAATCAAAATTTATTTCCACACCGGAAAAATTAACCGACCCTGCATTTATGTAACGATCTCCACGAAAATCATCTCTGCTAAAATCAGAACCTAGCTGGGCGAGAGGGGTGGATTTATTCCATAAATAAACATACTCAATGTTATTGGAAGATACCCGATGATAAGCCGAAAAACTGAAGTATAACTTCGATGTTACATTATACTTGATACCTAGCTCTGAGCTTTTCGATTTTTCCGGTCGAAGCATGGGGTTTCCCAATGTCAGTTGAAGTCCGGCGCTTCCATCCCATGGCGTATAACCTGAGTTAGCGTATAGCTGATATAACGATGGGGAATTATAGCCGGTGCTGTAGGAGAAATAGAGTAGTGAGTTCTTTCCTAGCTTCCAGCTGGGATTCAGTTGAAAGGATACTTGCTCCTTGAAAAGGGAATGTACATCATAACGAATCCCTGCTATAAAATTTAATTTGGAAAAATTGGCTGATATCCAATCTCCTTTTACATCTGCTTGTAAATAAACACTGCGGGTGTTGGTTTGAGGTGCAGGATCTTTTAAGCTCGTATGGCTTTCATATATAAAAGGAGCAAATGTTGCGGAGTATACATAGTTTTCAGATTCCATCGCTTCATTGCTTCCTGATAGTCCGGCTAAAACATTCAGGTGACGGAATGAATGCTCAACAATCAGGTCCAGGTTGCCGTTCGATCCTGAATAGGTATCTTCCGTGAATTGTCGATCGTAGGATTGATCAATCGATACGATGGAAGAATCATTAACAGCATGTCTCGTATTTTTTGAGAACCCTCCCGTCAATTTGAGCCTTGTTGATTCATTCAGGTTTTGACTTATAGAGGTGGAAAGCACGTTCCGCCTAAAATCCAATACATAGTTATCATCATCAACAAAGGCCGATTTATCAATGTCAGTTTCAGAGCTGCTGTGTCTGTATTCAAAATTTAATTTTGTTTTTGCTTTAATATAGCCGAAGCTAATACCTGTGTTAATTTTCTCCCAATCATCTTTATCGCGGTTTTTATAGACTGAGGGATCAGTGACTGTGTCTATGGTAGCATCCAATCCATTCACTTGATTATACTCAGCTGTGCCTGACAGGTAGATTCCATTTGTGAACATATATCCTATTGAAGTAAACGGATTCAGAATTGAAGTTCCTGTGCCGAAGTTTCCAACAGAAAGACCACCGTTCGAATAAAGTCCTCTACCTTTGGGTTTTTTGGTTGAGATATTTATCACTCCTCCGATAGCAGAGGAGCCATATAGTGTGCTGTGTGATCCTCTTAGTATTTCGATCCTTTCTATTTCATTCAAGGAAAGTTCACTAAGATCAATAACGTTATTTACCGTTGAAACATCTGTTATCCGAATACCGTCAATAAAAATTGCGGTCTGGTTACTGTTAGCTCCTTGTAAAAAAATACTTTGATTGCTTCCGGGCGTTTGACCGGTTCCCGGTATGTAGAGTCCGGACTCTTGAGATAAAAGCTCTGCGAGGGAGAGGTAATTTGATTTTAGTATATCATCCGCTGTTAGTACAGTCACGGATCTTCCTACATCAAGAATATTTTTTTCGGTTTTTGTCGCTGTAATGGTAATTTCGTCAAGGTTTTTGACTAATGTGTCTTGAGCATCGGCATCACTTGTTAATCCGAAAAATAATTGAAACAGGACGAGCGATAGTTTGAAATTTAATTTTCTCTTCATAGGTTTGAATTAAGTAAAACCAGACCCGGAAAAATGTAGAATGAGACCGATGGAAATTCCATCACAATCATTCATGCCTTTTACCCGAAAGCCTGATGAATTAATAATTTTGATTGGCAGGTCTTCTGACTTACTCCTTACTTTGGCACCTTCCCGTGAATATCACAGTGGTAAAAAGCCAAAGACACTTTAGAGCTTACAGCAGCGGGAACTGTTCACGAATTACACGTGATTCCCTTTTAATTCCGGATTTCCGGAAACCATTCTGCGGCAAATGTAATGTTTTATTTCTCTATTATATTCGTAATAGTAGTTTTAAATGGATGTCTTTTTTTCCATCCTTCACCAATTCCCTGGTTGAAATACTTGCTTAGCAGGTTTAACATCCAGTTAACCAGCTTGTTGTTAACCTTCATATAATCATTAAAATAAATTGGATGGCAGCCAACAACTGCTTTGGCTTCACGCGCCGTCCTGCCTAATTCCAAAGATCGTTTTGAGTGAGCCAAAGCGAGAAGAATCCCGTCATATAAAATATTAAAGTATAAAGCATTCTTGCTGTTGTAAGAATAGTCAATTCCAATATAATTGACTTCGAGTTTTTCCGGATAAAGAATATGTGAAGCAAATGCAATCAGTTTCTCGTTTTCAAAATAGCCATAGACTAAAAAATCATTTCCCAGAGTATCATAAAGTTCTTCAAAATAGATATGATCTATAATACCCATTCGTATAGTTTGTTTTTCTGAAACCTGATTAAAGAGATCCATGAATCGCGATCGTTGAAGTATAAAATCAGTCTTACTGATTTGTTTCCTTTCAACAACTGCTCCTTGTTTACGGATTTTCCTCACGCGTTGCGCATACTTATGTGTCAATGCCTTCTCGTAATCTTTGAAACTTCTCCATTCCGGATTGATTTCCAGTTGCATGGTCAGATCTGTTTCAAATGGCCTGAAACCTTGCTTACTTAATAGCTCTTTCGTAAATTTTCCGGGCAGATCTTTTAAGACGAGGACATCATGCTTTTCAATCTTTGAATATGTATCCAGTATTTTCAATAGAAAATCCGGTTTAAGTTTTCCAAAGTCAAAGACAAGAGGGGAGAAGTCAACTGAAAATAAACAGCCGGCCAGTAATATTCGAAATGAACGGATTCGCAAAATAACCTGTGCCAAAAAATGGAGAAATCCTTTTTTCGAAAAATTGAAATTTCTGTGGTTGAAATGTAGTAACTGCATGTAAATGATTCCGCAAAGTTCTTTGTCAGAATTCTTAGGATATATGAATAAATACCTGAAATGGAGGTCAAGTGGTTTTGCTCTTTCGAGAAGTAAAAGCATTTCAGGACGCAAATGATGAGCCGATTTAGCTAATCCTTGCCAGTCATTTGTTAAATTGGAATCTGATAATGTGTCGGAAACCTTGATTTTAAACCCCTCGACCTGGTATTCGTATAAAAACATAGGGCTTAACAATCTGAAAGCATTTTTGATTCCTTCAAATGTAGAAAATATTAAATAGTTTTTGGATTCCTTAAATCAGGTCTAACGACCGCCTAAGTATTTAAAAATGAAGTCTTCATTAATACCCGAAAGTCGAATCAGATAAATACTTTCACTTAAACCTGATGTGTTGATTGGAATAATGCTTTCTCCGAAAGGAACATGAACTGAATAGGACTGCAGCTCGGAACCAAGAAGAGTACAAATTGAAAGTTTATACTCTGCAGCGATTGCAGAATTCACGAGTAATTCCGTTTTACCGTAAATGCTTTGAACTAAGGTAGCACTTGTCCCCGGAGATACCTGGCAAGGCTTTATCTTTATAATTTGACTCTCACCTGATTTACCATCAAAATCAGTTTGAGTTAATTTATAATAAGTGCTCACCGTGTTTATCTGGTAATCATTAAAAATGTAATCAAGAATATGGCTACTGTTTCCGGCTCCGTCGACTTGACTAATGGTTTCCCATTGTTGTCCATCCGTACTTTTTTGAATATTAAAAAAATCATTATTTACTTCGGTAGCAGTTTGCCAATGGAGTGAAACTGCATCCTCAACACATGTAGCCTCAAAAACAAGCAGTTCTATGGGAAGAAGTACGGAGTTTCCAGACAAAGTCCACCAGTTATTCAATTGGCTTATTGAATTTGCCTGCACTCCATTGCTTAAGCTTGTTTGAGTACCCGGGGGTGGATTTGTCCATCCCTCAGGTACTACGTTTACCCACTTTTGTGCAACCAGATTGGTGATGCTTCCGGTTTCAGACGGCGTGCAATTAAATGTTAGGTTGGCTGAAGGGATATTTCCCATCGTCTTTATAAACCAAAAACGATCAACCGTATTCATGCTGTTATCAAGGCCGGAATTATTTCTGACATGTGTAACTGTAGGTGGATACGGAAGATTAAGTGGATCTGAGTGATAGGTTGCTGCATACACAGTAGCTGAACTCCCTGAACTGTGGTTAAAAACTAATGGTATGTATTCACTACTGTTGTAACCAAAGTGAAAAGTGTGTGAACCTGTGTTATTATTGAAAATCCATTTCACTCTTGCATTTCCTGTTTCTGACTCGCTACGGATATATCCGTTAACTCTCGGCATGGATGTAACCGTTCCACTTTCAAGGACTATCCATCGGCCGCCTCCGTTCACCGGATCATGATCGTTGTCAAGGTTTAGTTCACCTTTGGTTAAAACTAAATTGCCTCTTACCATAACTACAGAATCATTCGGAAAATTTGTCGGATAAACAAATTCCACGTCCGGAGTCCCATTAAAATTTATTTCCAGATTACCGTATTTATGTTGTATTAATTGAGCTTTTCCAATCCCCAGGCCTGTAATGATTTGGTTATCGATACCGTAATATTCTATAGTCGAAGAGCCGGCTATATAAAAGTCAAAATTATCAGTCAGGTTCGTAGCAAAAGCAGCATTAGTAGTTCCGTCATAAATACCATATACATTTTGAGTCCTGACTCTTCCAAACACAGATATACCACTGTTGGTATTAGTAGCATTGGAGAAAATACTATTTGTTCGCATATCAAGAGTTGCACCTGTAAAAACCCATAATGCATCAGGTGGTATCGATCCTGAATTATGTGATTGAACTTGCATGTTTCCACTCTGAAGATCCAGGGTACATCCACTCAAGATGCTTTGTTTAACTTGTTGTATATTATGACTTCCTGATCTGTTAAATGCGATTAAACCGCTCCTTGAAAAATTTAAAATTCCGTATACACTTCCTGTACCGGGAAGGGTCATGGTGATTTGCCCTGTTCCGCCCAATGTATAGTTCGGACTCTTTACATTTAAAATAAGATTCATTGATGCGGGAGTACTGCTGCAATTATCAAATACAAATGAGCCACCGGTATGAGTAAAGTTTCCATTGTTATCATCATTAGAATTTACATTCATTGTGATAAGAGAACCTTCAGGCATTTTGTCAGTCAGATTTCTGTGCATGTAAAATACTCCTCCTGTTTGTGAGTATCCACCAAGTATATTGAATGTAGAATTAGTAGTACCTGATCCTTTAATTGCCAGTGTTCCATTTGAGATGTTAAGATCACCGGATATATTACTAAGCAATGTTTGTGTTGAGGCAGATAAGTATGTGTCACCTCCGCTTATGGATAAATTTCCATTGATTGTCAATGAAACATAGTGACCTATTGAACCGGTTATGCCCGGCTGACCGTTGAAACTGTTGGTGCCATTAGCAATTGTCATTGAGCCTAAAGTAATAAATTCAGCACCGAGAGCGACACTCGAAAAGAACTTTCCGTTTAGGCCGCCAATGCTGATTCCCCCAGGAACAGTAAGGGTAAGTTGAAGATTATTCACATCACTGCCAACTGTAGACAGACCTATGAAAGAAAATTCATCGCCTGCATTTGTGAAGTTAATATCAATCGTGCTGCCAATAATAAAAGTTCCCATCAGGCCGTTATTATTGCAATTGTAAAACGCACTAAAGACACCTCCGTCAAAGTCGATACTGCCTGAATAGAAGCTAATATTACCTGTGTTAGAATAATTTGTATTGTTATGAATCTTGCATACACCACCATTTAAATCCAGAGTTCCTGTAATCGAAAATGTGGCAAGTCCGCTTCCACTTAGAATGCCTGAAAATTGCCCGCCATTCTGTACAAAATTTTGTGAGACGAGGAAACTCAAATTTGCCGCACTCGAATCAACTCCTACATATCCCTGGCTATATCCGGTACCCGATGAGAGAACACTAAAATTACCCGTTGTTATAATAAATGTAGATCCCGAAGATTTATTTCCTATAAAGTAATCTGTGGCATTTCCTGAATTAAAAACAAAGTTTGATCCTGTAATAATGGAATCAATTGAAATATTTGGTTTGAAAGCCTGACCGATAAACTGTCCATTAGTTTGCGTGAAATTTCTTGCAGTTTTAAATGTAAAAGCGCCATTCGTATAAGCACCTGCGAGAAATGCATTGTAGCCATTCATTGTAAAATCCCTCGACACATTTACTCTGACTTTACTTAAATTAGTATCACAATAGGCGATATAGGTTTTAGAGGTACCATTAATGGAAAAGTCATTACTAACATTGATGGTAACCACACCTTTTCCTGCAGGCAGTACTCCGGGCATGCCATAAAAATAATTTGATGTACCACCAGAAATAATGAGGTCCTGCGTATTCAAAGTAAGATATCCGCTTGCCCCTTCAACAAAACAAACTATTCCTCCCGGGCTGGAATTATTTAGCGATGAAATTCCATTCACTGTTAATTGAAGAGGAGCGCTTGCTTTACGATTAAAAATAACTTCTCCTCCTGTAATGTTCAAATTTCCATTCACAGTAACTCGAATATCTGCACCAGATTGAAAGTTATGTCCGTAGATAACGTTAAAATCATGTCCTATATTCATTGAACCATTCACCGTCATGTTGAGAATTCCAAAGCTGGTGTCTAGCACGACGGTCGGTAAAGCAGGAGGGAGACTGTTTACTGAAAAATTATTTACTTGTAATGAGTAATTTCGATTATAACCTCTTTGAAATACAATATTGCCTGTTCCGTTAACCGTTACATCCTGAAGTATTAAAGCAGTGGTACTCCCTGTGCCATCATCCATGACTACAGTCCCGGTCGAAACGGTTAAACTACCTCTGATCCTATTAATGGTTGGGACTGAAAAAAAACCATCTTGATCCCATGTACCTCCGGGTACTGCTGCACTTAGAGTTACATTTCCAAAAATACTACTCTGTACTCTTGTCGGTCCTGCCAATGGAACATTTCCATTGAACCACTTAAGTATATTGAGATTACTGGTGGTCGAAAAAACTTCATTTGAATTTACAAAAATCACCTCATCTGAAATAGAATTTGCGAATGGGTTGTGGGTATATGTCCCAGTTCCATTTAAATTAAAAGTGTTCCCGGGAGTCTGAAAATCTAATCTGCCGTTATTTATCAAAGATGCTCCGGAGTTAATAATGAGGTTGCCGGTCATGCTTAAAGAACTGGAGGTGGAATTTGTAATAATCACCACGCCGTTTACGGTGAGGTTATTTATATCTACAGTGCTTATGTCTACAAATAAGGTGCAACCTGCCGCTACAGTAATATTGTCACCGGTCACCGGTGCGGTAGGAACCCATCCTGCGGTGCCTGACCAGGTACCGCTTGCGTTACAGGTAACCTGAGCATGTGAAGTAGGTAGCGTGCAAAGGATTATTGTACAAGCAACTATCATTTGAGACAGATTGCGCATCCCTTTTTGTATTAATTGTAGCAGGTGTTTCAATTTTAAAAAAAATTATTAGTGAACTACTTTGTTTTGATAGTGATAGGATGTAAAATTAGTTAGGATGAACAGAGAAAATTACTGTTGGTCCTGTAGTTTATTCACAATTTACCATGCATCATTATTCAGTCAGGGCATTCCTTAGACATAGAAAATTACCTGAAAAAGTTCCGCTTTCAAAGTTATCATGGTTATAGCTCTTTGAATTTGGGTGAACATGCTTTACAGCTTGGTAAATAGAGGTAATTAATTGTTGGAAAGCTCTGAAAATCATGCCTGATAGGGCATTCTGGAGAGCGTGAAAATGTTTAATCGGACTGTTTCTGTTGATGCAAAAAAAAACGCTCCTGATTAGAAGCGTTTTTTTTTAATTAGAAAAAATTTATGGTTTTTTTCTTGTTACATTTTGAAGAATTTTATTTTCGATGAAACTGTAATCTTTTGTTTCTATTAACCAATCGCCGGTCAGATCTTCAGGAAGGTATCCAAATGAAAACTGATTCACTTTTGTTTGAACCAAATTAAAGTCAGTAGAATCGACAACACCATTTTGATTAATATCTCCGGAATGAAATGCATAGTATCCGGAATCCATCAGAACCATATTGTTGCCGTAGGCTTTTCCAAGGGAATCACTAAAATTGTACAGGGTGTCAGGGTCATTGAATCCGAATGGTTGTGAACTCCAGGTTTCTACTGTATTTCTGTGTTTGACGACTAAATAATAGTCCTGCCCAAGGATAGGCTGTGAAAAATAGGCGGTTGCAATTCCATGAGTGTTAAGAACCGTTTTGTATGAATATAATATATTGAAAGGACTGGTCTTTTTTGCCAGACAGATTGTGACTGAATCAGTAATGGTATCTGCTATGAGTGGATTCATTGCATTCACCATAGAATCCGGTTCCAAATAATAACCTTCGATGAAAAACTTAACATTCAAGGCATGCTGTAAGGGTTCAGTGGCAAAGGCAAGATTACTGCAACCTGTTGCAGAACCTGTTGCATTATTTGGAACCACTCTCCAAAAATAAGTTACTCCTCTTTGAATTGTTCCTGTATGTACAGATAGGTCCGTTGTATTTGTCACAAGCGGCACACTTGGTGGATTGATTGTGTCTAGATATACCGTGTAGTTATGAGCATAATTAACAGCTGACCACGATAAAGTAATACCTGAAGCAGGAACGTCGCTTGTGGCTTGTGGCGGGCTGAAACCTGTTGCACAGGAAGGAGCCGGTGAAGTGACACAAATTGTAAAAAGTCCACTTCCGCTTCCTAGCGCATAGTGATAAATCCTGATATAAATTTTCTCACCAATAGTAAGGTTGTTTAAAGTGATAGTTTCCGTTCCTCCTGTGGAGGTGTTATTCACACAAGCAAGCGAAGTGAAATTTCCACAATCTCCGGAAAAAGCCTGAACAACTGCGTTGAATCCGGCTCCACTTTGAACTGTAATTACTTCGTTAATATTTACAGCCGTGAAAAGATACCAGACGTCATCATCCGGTACAGTTCCTGAAGCGGCGCATGTTGGTACCCCTGTTGATTCGGTTGCATAACTGGTAAGCGTGCCGGTTATAGGGTTGCATGTTAAATTAACCTGTAATTCAATGGCATCCATGCATTCATCGTTCGCCGGTGGAGCAGGTGTTGCATTAATGCAAATAGAGAATCTGCCATTTCCACCACCCCAACCTGCATCAGCATGAAATACTCTGATAAAATAGGTTTGGCCAATGTTTAAGGTAGTTATATTTAAAGTTTCTGTCAGTCCTGTTATTGTGGTATTTGAACAACCTAAGGAGCTCATTCCACTTGAAAAGATTTCTACCACAGGATCATAGCTTCCGGATCCTGAAACTTTAATCGTTGTTGAAGAATTTGTGGCAACAAACTGAAACCAAACATCATCATCTGAATTCCCGGAACATGCAGTAATACCGCTGCTTGTTGCGTTTGCTGATGAATAGTAGGTGCCACACAAGTTTGTGCATGGCACAGGGTTCACAGGTAAAACTATTGCTCCGGAAGAATTATTATTGCTCACAACCGTTGGTGGACTAACGTATGGTGTATATGTTCCGGGTGTTAGCGTTATTTTGGAATTACATTCAGGAACTGAATTCAAGGAATTTGCCGGCGTTCCATTAAAGTTTCTGGTATCCGGACTCTGTTGAGTAATCAATTCACCTGCAACAAGCGGGCTACTCACAGAGATTGCATTTATCCCGCAGGAATAAGTGTATAGATAATTAGTTGTCCCATTAAAGCCTTGCATCTCGCCATAAACAAATTCAATGACGCCGGTACCCTCATAAAGTTTAACCTGAAAATTTAGGTTCGGACCAGCATTGTTATACGTTTCCATGCCTGTCCATTCTACTGTTAATACCCTGCTGCCAACCGATCCTGTCGTGAGGTAGTGCATAGATGATTGGAGACTTGCTAAATTGCCCGGATTACCCTGACAAACCAGATCTTCATAAAAAGGAGCTATAATGGCGGGCGAGGCGTTTAACCCTCCTGTGCTGATGCTGGCGTTGCTGTAATTGTAAGGATTGGAGTTTGCCCCATTCGACGTTGAAGCAGTGTTCAAAGTGATAAATCCGTTCGTAGAAATCAGAAAGCCTGTATAAGATCCATTTTGATAGCTGAAAGGAAAGCCGATTGGAACGAACTCACTCAAATTATCGTCACTATTATTTGGACCATTTTTCCAATCAGAAATTAAATTTCCGGTGCTAGCGATAGAACTGAAAGGTACGGATGTGCTGCGGCTTACTTCGTAACTTAATAATGGTGCAGTAGTAAATTGATTTTCGATACAAGCTACGGCAGTTCCAAAAGAATTGCGTGGGACTACCTTCCAATAATAGACTGTATTCCATGAAAGGGTAGGAGGTGTGAAGCTGGTTGTAACCTGATTGCTTGAAACAAGTGGTGGATTACTGGTATTGCCAAAATACACATCATAACCTGATGGTACACCCGAACCTGCTGCCCATGTAAATGTTGGGTTTAATTGTACTCCTGTCGCACCGCCGGCCGGGCTAAAATTTGAAGCACAGTTCGGAATACCGGTCGCAACCGGTGGCGAGAACCTGTGTTTCCGTCCACTTGTAATTGCCTGAGTGTTATTATTTGTTTCAACCGTTGTACTTGCAACATTACTTGATGCTGTAATGCTTATAAATTCTGTACTTGAATTCACAATTCCTATGGAATAACCTCCTCCGGTGAAGTTCGAGGAGAAACCGGAACTGTAAACATATTCAATGACATTTGTGGTTTCAGTTAGCCAAACCTGCATTCTTGCAGCTGCCGTTCCATTTACATTCTTTGGAATTGTAACTTTCCATTCAACAACAAGTTTTCTATTAGGCGCTGTTCCTGTAAGTTTGTATCTGACATAACCATCTACACCGGTAGCTAAATCGTCCCAATAAGGAGCAAGCTTTGGACTATCAGTTCCGGATGTTAGTTGATTTACCCCGGAGGTCGATACAATTGTTGATCCAAGCCGCATGAGTCCGTTCGAATTGACAGAAAACTGGGTGTATGTACTTCCGGCAAAATTGAATACGAAACCAATGTTTTGTACAACAGCATTAACATCATCACTTGCTGATGATATCACTTGCGTATTTCCAACACTGATATCATCCAGAACATTACTTAGACTGGTGACATGTGTGTAGGTACTCAATTGAGCTGATGATGAATAAACAATTGATATCAGTAAAATGGGAATCAGGCAGATCCCTTTAAAGTACTTTTCAATTGCAATCGTGCGTAGTTGTCTCATTTCATGTAGGCTAATGGTTAATAGCAGTTTTTGGTTGTTCGTTTCAAAACGAAAGATGCAGTGGGTACTATTGAAGCAAAGAAAAAGCTTGCAAGTAAATGTATTAAAATTATTTTTTCGTCCGAATCTGTAGAGAAATAATTTTACACAATTGCCCCCTCTCTCAACAATACACTTCTCTCAAATATAGGCAACAAATTCGCTAATATCAAGGCTTTTGTACAAATGCTAATGGATTTTTAGCCGATAGTTCTTTAGTATGGGTGAACTAGCCCAATATTCTAAATACATTCTTACTTTTGAATTTCATTCCAAAATATGATAAGCTTCAATAAAACGACAATTTCTCTCTCAAAAACAGGAATTTTTGATCGACTGATTTTGGACTACCTCGAAAATGACCCAAAAACACGAGATTATTATGAGATTAGACCGGATATTGATGCTTTGCAGCAAGGTTTGAAGATACAGAATTCCCGGAAAATTAACCGACCCTTGCTCGTGGAAGTTTTGAAAGAACAGTATGCATTTCTTGATAGCCCGCAGGATCAACAGTCAGTCTTTTCTTCAATTGATCATTTATTGAATGACGACGTCTATACAGTTTGTACAGGTCATCAGTTAAATTTATTTACCGGTCCTCTTTATACTATTTATAAAATAATTTCCACCATAAAGACCGCTCACAATCTGTCTGAACGTTCTGGAAAAAAAGTAATTCCTGTATATTGGATGGCTTCTGAGGATCATGATATGGATGAGATCGATCATTTATATATATATGGTCAGCGTTATGTATGGCCGGTTGAATGGGATGGCCCCTCAGGTAAAAGCTCTTGTCATGGAATTCAACCCTTGATAGATCAACTGAGAGAGAAGTTCGGCAATTCAGAAGAAGCAATTCATTGGCTTAAAATTTTAGAATCTTCATATCGCCCGGAATATTCCTTGGCCCGGGCAACAAGAAATTTTTTGCATAGCCTTTTTGGCCATTATGGACTGTTGATATTGGATGCTGACGAGGCGAGATTAAAAAATGAATTTGTTCCCGCTATGCTTGATGATATCAATAAACACCTTGTTGAAAAAAGTGTAGGCTCAACGGTCGATCAAATGTCAGAAAATTATAAAATTCAGGTTCATCCAAGGTCTGTAAATCTGTTTTATCTTTCGGATAACAAGAGGATACGAATTGATTTTGAAAGTGGTCAGTTCAAATTGCAAAACGGATCAAAAACCTGGAATAGGACGGACCTGTCTTCTGAGATAGAAAACCATCCCGAACGATTCAGTCCTAATGTCCTCCTAAGACCATTATATCAGGAGATGACTCTTCCAAATATTGCGATCGTCGGTGGTCCTGCTGAGATTGCCTATTGGTTGGAACTTAAGTCACTTTTTCTTAATTCAGGTGTTAACTTTCCTGCGCTTATACTCAGAAACAGTGTTATGTTTTTGGATTCACAAATCCTGGCCAAAATGGAGAAGTTCAAGTTAAGTACTTCCAACCTTTTCGAAACAGCGGATGAATGGATAAGGAATTATATTAAAAATGGACCTGTTGAAGATTTTTCAGTAGACAGCAGTCTTAATGACATTTCACATATTATTACTGATTTGTCACGCAAAGTAGAGCATATCGACCCTACGATAGTGGGTTCCTTAGCTGCAGAGTTAAGCAGAATTCAGAAATCACTAAAAAGTATTGAAGAAAAGGTGATTCGTTCCATCAAAAAGAAAAATGAAACTGAAATTACGCAATTGCAGAAACTTCATGACAAACTTTTTCCTCACGGAAAGTTGCAGGAAAGAACCGAAAACATTTTACCTTTTTTGTTTAAGTACGGCCGGACCTTTATTGATGAATTAATGTCATCCCTTGACCCATTTTCCAATCAACTGATTATACTCAAGGAAAAATCTGTGGAGCAAAAATCTGAACCGGCGAATTCTCTACATTAATGCCTGTAGAAAAATTAAAAAAGTAAGAAAAATTCCTATGCTGATTGCGAGTCTGATTCGTAATGGCGTCTTGTACCACCGTGTGCGTCTTCGTAATTTAGCAGAGACGGAGAAGAACAAGGAGATGGAAGTCAATAAAAAAACAACAAGGTGGATCGGAAGACCAATCATCTTTCTTGGAATGATTGACCTCATTAATATATCGCCTTCAAGTGTGCTGTCGATTAGGAAATAACATAAAGCCCATACTGCCCAATAAAAAATTACCGGTACAATTAAGATATAGGCAATGAATGCCATATCCGGTTGACGTTTACTAACAAGGGTATTCATCAAGAATATTCTTTAGGCAATCTTTACTCTCAATCCAATAAAAATGAAACTTCGCAGTCAGTAAAAAAGAATCCTTAGGATTATTACGGTATCAAACGTACAAATTAAATAAACTCCAAACAAGAGGTAAAAATAAAGGCCACTCCTAGGTGGCCTTTTTCATATATGCATTACATTTAGTCCACAACAAGCTTTCCGCTTGCCATAATATGGCCTCTATTGCGAATTTTGTATATGTATAATCCTTTACTTAGGTTTTCAGGGTCTACCGGGATGTTAATCGGTCCACTAGTCGAAATATTCCGTTTTTCCAGAATTTTGCTTCCCAGAATGTTGAAAAGCTGAAATTCTATTTCTGTGTATAATTCACTGTTTTCCAAAATAATTTTTGAATCCTTAGAAATTGGATTTGGAGCAATTTTCACGGTCCATGTATCGGTTGCAAGCTTACTAAGACCTGCATTAATTCGCCAAATCTCATTAATCGGCTCAGCCGTTGCACTATTACCGGAATAGGGAAGAGCATACATTTCTTCAAGTGTCCTGAGAAAATCGTAATGATCATGTCCCAAGGTAAAATAGTTCCCCGGTTCGATCATCGGGCCGACGAAAATACAAGGAACACGGTTATAAAGGCTACCATTATCCTCGTCAAAGATTATTATAAGTAAACTATTGTTGGTCTGCGCCCATGTTGCATAGGCTCCAAGATTTTGTTGGACCCATTCGTCTCCGGCAATAATTCTCGCCGGATCACTTCCATTGTGCATGTCATTGTTTTGATTGGGAATCACAAAACTCACATCAGGAAGTAAATTGAAATCGGTAGGAAAATCTGAAAAGGGCACATTGCAATTGCTCGGAATTTGATTAACCCCATTTCCTTGCCAATGTACCCATGGACTATGCTTTCTGGCATATGCACCGGATGATCCTACCGTTGAACCAACTGTAGGTAAGTCTTCTGAATAACCCTTAAAAGTAAAGCCTGCCTGGATAAGACTTCCTCCAAGATTTGGTGTTGACCATGGAGTACCGGATGGAAGGTTATTATCAGTGATCCCTTGGTTGCTACCTGAAAACATCATGATGTAATTTGGTTGACTGGGATGCGTAAGCGCATAATACTCCTGCAGGTTTGCACCTATACTCGCCAGGTAATCCAGGTATGGGGCATTCGATGTTCCCATCACTTGCGAATATCCGTGGTTTTCCAAAACGCAAATGACTACGTGGTCAGGTCGTTGCATGCTTGCAAAGCTCTTTGTAGATATTGTAACTGATAAAGTCAGCAAACATAGAAAGAGCCGTAGCGGACTTAAAAGATTGCGCACTTGTAAAAATTGTGTTTCCATTTTAATGTTTTAAAAGCGATCCCTCAATCGCTTGTTGTTATTGTACGGGACAAAACAAGCTTCACAGTTTGTCGGAAAGATGAAGTCATTTTTTTTGCCTGTCATCCAAGTATTGAATTTTGCAGAATTCATCTATTCTAAATTGAATAATCTCTTAATGGCATTTTTCTTACAGCGTGAATCATTTTAGAGTTTATTTGAAATCAGTCATTTACTGCAAATTTGTTTGAAACATGAACTGAAATTGTAGAAATCATGAATTCTTGAAATGATTCAATTGTTATCTTTCAATTGTAAGGTCATTCGATAAATTTTCCGGAGAGGGCGGAATAAAATCACCCTTGTTAGGAATATTATAGGTCTCGGCCATTATACTATGAATGATTCTTCTATTTTTGCACATGCATCAAACGATTTTTATTATAGATTTTGGATCTCAATACACTCAGTTGATAGCCAGAAGAATCCGGGAGCTGAATGTTTATTGTGAAATTCATCCTTTCCATAACATTCCAAAACTTCATGAGAATGTCAAAGGCGTAATTTTATCGGGAAGCCCGGCATCTGTGCGGGATTCATCTGCACCACAAATTGACTTGTCGGTGTACAGAAAAAAAGTTCCTCTACTTGGAATCTGTTATGGCGCTCAGCTTCTTGCAAACAGTGATGGAGGAGAGGTCTCTCCTTCTAAAATCCGAGAGTATGGCAGGGCTAAGTTGCAAACTGTTAAGTCGGATTCAATTTTACTCAAAGGAATCTCTTCAGGTAGCACTGTTTGGATGTCGCATGCTGATACTATTGTTCAGGCTCCTGAATCCTTCAGCATTGAAGCAGGAACTGCTGATGTACCAATTGCTTCATTCAAAATAAAAAATGAAGAGACTTATGGAATCCAGTTTCATCCTGAAGTTACTCATTCCGAACACGGTTCATTATTGATTAAAAATTTTCTGGTCAACATCTGCAAGTGTGATCAGGACTGGACTCCTTCGGCATTCGTAGAAGAAACTATAGAGAATCTGAAAAACACTTTAGGTAGTGATCAAGTGGTTTTAGGACTTTCAGGAGGAGTAGATTCATCTGTAGCAGGCATGTTATTGCATAAAGCTATCGGGAAAAATTTGCATTGTATTTTTGTTGATAATGGTTTGCTAAGAAAAGATGAGTTTAAGTTGGTTCTGGATTCCTACAAAAGCATGGGATTGAATATTACAGGGGTGAATGCAAAAGCAGCCTTTTATCAGGCACTCAAAAACGTTTCCGACCCTGAAGAAAAAAGAAAACAGATAGGACGGGTTTTTATTGAGGTTTTTGACAGCGAAGCTCACAGAATTCAGGATGTAAAGTGGCTTGCGCAAGGAACAATTTACCCTGATGTGATCGAATCCATAAGTGTTAAAGGGCCATCTGCAACCATCAAATCACATCATAACGTTGGTGGTTTGCCTGATAAAATGAAGTTGAAGATCATTGAACCGCTCAAGACTTTGTTTAAGGATGAAGTAAGGCGAGTTGGAAAGGAAATGGGCATTGATCAGAGATTATTAAATCGCCATCCTTTCCCCGGCCCCGGTCTTGCTATTAGAATACTAGGCGAAATTACTGAAGAAGCTGTGCGAAAAGTTCAGGAAGCAGATTCAATTTTTATACAGGGATTAAAAGATCACAATCTATATGATGAGGTATGGCAGGCAGGAGCCATTTTGCTGCCAATTCATTCAGTCGGAGTGATGGGAGATGAACGGACCTATGAAAATGTCATCTGCCTGAGAGCCGTAACATCGGTCGATGGAATGACCGCAGACTGGTCTCATTTGCCACATTCATTTTTGTCACTTATTTCAAATGAGATAATCAATAAAGTCAGAGGTGTTAATCGTGTTGTATACGATATTAGTTCTAAACCTCCTGCTACAATTGAATGGGAATAATTTCGTTTTCAAATTTCTAATATGGAAAGAATAATAAAATTATTAATGCTCGCGGGCATTTTTCTTCTGAGCTTAAATGTGATGGGACAACAATCACAGTTATCAAAGAAAGATACCTCGGAAGTGCGTTTTTTGAATTCAAGAAAATTCTGGATTTATAAAGTTGAAAAAGGTGAAACCATGTTTTCGATTTCACAAAAGTTCAAAATTCCGCAGGAGGAAATTATTGAATTCAATTCTGACGTGGCTAAGCAGGGCTTAAAAGCTAAAATGAAGATTTGGGTTCCTGCTTACTCTTGGCTAAATAGAAAGGATACTGTCACTGCCGCCTCACAGACGAAGATTGAAGAATCTGATTTGTCAAAGAAAAGCCTGAATATACTTTTTCTGTCTGCATTTAATTTTCATAAACAATACAGTGGAGGTGCTGATATAGATTCAAGTTTTGTCAAGGAAGCTATCACTAATGAAACGCGTGAGAATCTTGAGTTTCTTGAAGGTGCATTGGTTGCTTCAAAAGACTTTTCAGATCATTCGAACAAGATTAATATTATTATTCGGGACACAGAAGGAGATTCGATGAACATCAGACGGTTGCTGCTAAAGTCAGATATTGTGTCAATCGACGCCATCATCACAAATGAGAATGGAGCTTCTTTACGTGCCATTAATAAATTTTCAATGATGAATAATATTCCGCTTTTCTCCGGCGCAATCAACTCGACAGATTATATAAGAACCAATCCAAATGCTTACGCGCTATCACCTTCATCATTGTTGCAATGTGAATTGATGGGCAATTTTTCAGCCTCATTTTTTAAAAGTAGTAATTGTCTGCTGCTCAAGACGGGAATCAGCAGAGAAGATGAGCGAGCGACTGCTTTCAGGAATGGTTGGCTGGAAGATTCTAAAGGAGGAAATATTAAGAAAGTGAATTTCGCCGGAGCTTATTCAAAAGCATTAAAGGACAGCCTCCACAAAACTAAAATGAATGTGATCTTCGTTCCATCATCAAATGAAGATATAATTATTTCATTGCTTACATCACTTAGATCAATTAGAAAAGAGTATAAAATCAGTGTGATTGGTCTTCCTACATGGCTTTATTCTCAAAGTATAGATCCGGTTTTGTTTGACACCTGCGATACATATTTATTTTCTGCAGGTTATATTGATTTTGCCCGACCGGAGGTAACTGAATTCAGAAGAAAATTCCGTGACCATTATCATTCTGAACCAACTGAATCTGCTTTTTTAGGGTATGATGCCTTGCAATTGGTCGTGGAGAAATTCTCCCATTCAGAAAAGTTCAGGAAAAGGGATAAAAAGCGAACCACTTTCGAAGGACTATTTTCAAGATATCGGTTTTTAGTTACTGATGATGGAAAGTGTAAAGAGAATCAGGTCATACAGTACTATAAGTTCGTAGAATCTGTTCCGGTTCATTTTGATGCGGATGAATCCGGCAATTAATAAGTATGCTCAACAAGGAGACAATAGCCACAGAATTTATGATGCTGCAAGACAGCATTTGTCAATCGCTTGAAGAGATTGATGGGTCAGGTCGCTTTAAAGAAGATCTTTGGCAACGAGAAGAAGGTGGAGGAGGGCGTTCCAGAATTTTAGAAGGAGGGAAGCTGTTCGAAAAGGCCGGCGTAAATTTTTCTAAGGTTTTTGGAAATACTCCTGCATTCCTCTATGATACTAAGCAAAACATAAATCCTGAGTCCCAATTTTTCGCCACAGGTGTGTCCATCGTTATTCATCCCATAAATCCCTGGGTACCCATCATTCACATGAACATTCGTTATTTTGAGAAAGATGCAGGGGCTTGCTGGTTTGGAGGAGGGATCGATTTGACACCTCATTATGTTATTCCTAAAGACGCCATTTATTTTCATGGAGAACTTAGAAAGGTCTGTAATAAACACCCGCTTGCAGATTATGTTAAATACAAAAAGGAAGCAGACGATTATTTTTATATTCCTCACCGGAACGAAACCCGCGGCATCGGTGGAATATTTTTTGATCATTTGATTCCTGCAGATCAAACAGAAAAAAATGTTCTCTTTAATTTTGTTCTGGATGTAGGAAAATTATTCGCTCCCTTGTACATTGAAATTGTAAGCAGAAATAAGGATAGATTGTACACTAGCGAAGAGAAAAAATGGCAAAGAATCCGCAGAGGTCGCTACGTGGAGTTCAATCTTGTTTATGATCGCGGGACTAAATTTGGATTGGAAACAAATGGTAGAACTGAATCTATCTTGATGAGTTTACCGCCTCAAGCTGACTGGCAGTATAATTTTATACCGGCAACCGGAACGAAAGAATCAGAATCACTGAATTTCCTTAAGAAAGGAATTGACTGGCTAAAATAACTTTTGTATCAGAAAGGAAGAACTGATCAGCCCCAATTCAGGACTGAAAATATCCAAATAATAGCAGAAATTACCCATAAAAAAGCGAAAACACCGGCGCCTCCTTTTCCAAAATAAGTATACCAAATACCCGGGGCTTTCTCTGTAGAAGAATGATCGTGTGACATTAGTGCATCAATTTAGCTCAACAAATTAACTAATTTTTTTTCAATTTTATTTGGACAGTTTTTTAATTTTTTCCACATACTTGCTGTCTTCTGCATAGTAGGTTCCAAGAAAGGAAAGGTATCGATCAGTCAGTTTGAAACATTCGTCCTGCCAAAGACGGTAATCCTTTATACATTCCTGCCAGTTTTCAAAAACTGCATAATGATTTTGGTTTCTGTATTTTTTTAATTCATCCTGTGTACCAAGAATTACCATGTTAGACTCCGGGAGAAAGATCCCTATTGCAGCTGTTTTTCTTCGGAATGGAAAACGCATCCCAAGAAGATTATGGGTACGCTTTGTAAGATAGGATTCCAGGTGGGCTGATTCAATTAAAATCTGTGCATAAACTTGTTCAGGGCAAATGACTTGTTGAGCGTCAAGCTCTGCACGTAAAGTCTCTTTGGTTAAAGGTTTTACCTGATCAATGTAGAATTGCTTGGTTCTGACTTGGTTTTCTCCCAGGTCACCACTGAATGAAAAGTCATCAAAGGAGAAAATAAAGAAGAAGACGAAAAAGAACATGGCAAATAATTTATTCCATGTACGTGAATTATATAAGTTCGTAGGTCTGAGATAAGACTCGCAGACCGGATTCTTACATAAAACAGTTTCACCCTCTAATTGGTAACTTTTTGTTTGACAACAGCTCGTTTTCATATCTTTTGATTTAAAACCGTGCGAAGGCTTTGTCATAGCTGTTTGAAGACTTACCTAAAATATCCGAGCGAAGTGCTTTAATAAAGCTTTTTTGGTGAGCTCCGAACCCTTCATTGGTGAATGGCAGATCATTGTTGGCGAACAGAACTAATTGAAAATGAGCCATTAAATCGTGCTTTTTGACCCAAAAAACAAGAGTTTTTAGTAAAAATGGCGTTTATTGTAATATAATGGCCATTTTGATCACTTCTCAAAAACGAGTACCCATAAGGTGATTTAGGAGCTCAATAAGCATCTGGATGAAATAATCGACTTAATAGCGAAGACTTGAAATTTAATTTCCTAAAAAATGCAAGGGCAAAGATTAAGATAGGGCGAGGAGTTTCTTTAAAGCCTGATTCATAATCCTGAATGCCCAATTGATAAGTCATATTAGTATACATCAAGATTGTGATTGTTTGTCATCGCTTATTGGATTTTTGAAACGCATACTCTGTCCTATAATTAATATTATGTTAAATATAAATATTGGGTATTTAGCCCCTTTTCAACTAAAAAGCCCGGATAAGTTATCCGGGCTCATATAAGTTTAGGACTTATGTTGTTCTTATCTATTTTTCCAAAAGCGCCTTTATCTTCGCGTACTTTTCCATCTCACCGGTCCTTACGTACAATTGTTTTAAAGAGTTCAGTGTTGCCGTATACATCATTTGCTCATCCTCTGTTTTCTGATTGTTTACTCTCAAAGCTTCTTCCAGATATGGCGCAGCATCTTTGAACTTTTTATCAAATTTCTCTTTGGCTTTGGCAAACTCATCATTATTCTTAAGTGAGTTGGCCGCATTTGCCATCGAAGCTGCCTCATTGAAATACATCACTCCCAGGTTGTAGTTGGCATCTAAATGATCCGGGTTAATTTCAAGTGCCTTCCTGTAATCAACTGCTGCAGAATCAAAATTTTTCTTGCTCTCGTACATCATTCCCCTGTTAAAAAACAGAAGTTCATTATCAGGATTTGATTCTATGGATTCTGAGAGTTTATTAATCAACACATCTGTTTTTCCCTGTGCCAGATAAATATTCATCTCCAGTGTGATTAACGTTGTATTGTCCTCAAAAATTGCCTTCCCCTTTTCAACATACTTGATTGCAGCAGCGGTATCTTTTTCCTCCAGTGAAATCTTGGCCATATTGACATAGATTTTCGGATCATTGAAATTCTTATCAATTAATTTTTGGAAGTTTGCTTTTGCAGTAGCCGGATCATTCGCTTTTAAGGCTGTGTAAGCTATGCTTTTTTCTACGAGTTCGGGTGTGATATTATTTCGTTTGAGATTGTCATCGGCATCTAAAGGGAATACTTCAAACAAAAGATTATAATACCTCATAGCCGTATTGAATTCATTCTTTTGAGCAAATTGAATAGCATCGTCATAAACGTTTATTCCGGCAAGCCAAACGAGGCTTTTGCATTCATCAGAATACATTTTTTTTGAATCCGTTTTTAAACAGTTTATAAAACTGATCACTGCTTTTTCTGAGGCATATGCATCAAGAGTTTTAAGTCTTTTGTTATTATGGAGAGCCTGGTAAATTTTAGCACGGTAATACCACATCTTTGCATTATTAGCTGTGGATTCATTCTCGGCTGACAGATCAATGTATTTCTTTGCATTTTCCAATTCAAAATCCTTCGGATCTGCAGATGTTCCTTTTTCGTAATAGCCAAGTGCATTTGCAGCACTCTGCACATTATTGCTTTGACCGATTGCCAATAACGGCAGGAACAAAATAATTATCAAAATAGCTTTTCTCATAGTAATATTTTTGAAATCAATAATCTGTTTTTATCTGATTCTTAATCAAGGTCAACTTCCTTTACTTTACCATAACCCAGTTTTTCCAATTTGTCTTTAAGCATGTACCGATTGCCAACGACCAGTATAATCATCTTGTCCGGATGAATGTTCTTTTTGATGATTGCATCAGCATCCGATTTGCTCATCTCCTTTAAAATTGAAGATTGTGTTTGAGTGAAGTCTTTCGACAAATTATATCGGAGAATTTGCGACAGAAATGATGCCTTTTGCTCCGGCGTCTCATATTTCAATGCTTCATTATTCAAAATAGAATTTTTCGTAAATGCCAATTCTTCAGTGCTTATTCCGCTGCTTGTATAATTATTAAGTTCCTTCATGATCTCAGTAATACTTGAATCGGTTGCACTCAATTTAACACTGGCATAAACAAAAAATGGTCCCGGATATTCCGTGCCCTGAAAGGCTGATCGAATACCATACGTATATCCTTTGGCTTCGCGCAAATTTAAATTTAAACGACTATTAAATGCGCCTCCTAATGGAAAGTTTGCAACTTTGGATTTGAAATATTCACCGGTTGCATCATAAGGTAATCCACCATGTCCAATACTGATAACTGATTGCGCAGCGTCATCTTTATGTGCAAGATAAATTTGCGTTTTAGGGATATCAACAAATGCCGTAAAAGGTTGTAATGATACATCTTTACCGGACCATTTTTTAAGAAAATCTAATTTTGGAACTAACTCATTTTCCGGAATGTCAGATACAACCACCAGATTACAAACCTTTGGGGAATAATATTCTTTATAATAATTTTTTACATCATCCAGCGAAAGTTTTTTCATTGTTTTTTCTGATGCATAGGATCCATGAACTGTATTTCCATACAGGATATTATCAAATAATTTGTCTGCTATGGCTTCAGCAACTTTTTTCTCATGCATTAATCCTTCCAGCGCTGCTTTTTTTGTTCGCTTAAAATCAGCTTCGATAAATCCCGGATGAAGTAATTTCTCCTCCAATATTGCTAATGTCGCATCAATGTTTTTACTCAAACTGGTTAAACGAATATTGGTTTTGTCTCCTTCAGTATAAAAATATATTTCGCTTCCTAGTTTTTCAAGTTTGGCACTGATCTCTTCAGTGGTTGACTTTTCCGTTCCTTCGTTCATCATTGCTGATGTCAACTCAGCCAGTCCGGTTTTCTTATCTTCAAAATTAAAAACATACTTTCCTCCACGCAGGCTAAAAATCATTACGACCTTTGGAGCTTCTGTAGCTTGAGTGCCAATAATTTTTAATCCATTGTCAAATGTTTTCGAATAGTAGTTTGGAACAACCGGGGTTTTCGGACTAGCCGGTGCGGGTTGTTTGCTACGGTCAAAATTGTCTACTGGTCTGTCATACTTTAAATTGGTCATTTCCGGATTTGCAGCAATTTTTACATTCGCATATGGGTTTACGCTTTTTACCGAATCTTTTGAATTGGACATCGGATCTTTAGGGTACACATTTACAATAGCGGCACTTTTACCTTTAATGTATTTATTGAAAACCCGAATGATGTCCTCCTTAGTAACTTTATTATATCGATCCATTTCATCTGAAAAATTATATGGCTTGTTTAGAAAAGTCTGCCAAGTGGCAAACATATAAGCTTTGCCATCCACGCTGGTAATCATATCGATTGTTTGCGTCTCTCTTGCCGTCTTTGCACGTTGAAGAGCTTCATCTGTTATTCCAGCTTTCTCAAATTCATCAAAGGTTGCCAGGATTTGTTTTTCTGTTTCATTAAATCCTTTGCTGATTTCAGAATATTCAAACTCAGGATATGTTGCCACAATGACCTGCAGTTCACCTGCTAATTCAGATGATTCATGATATGCACTGGCCTGAATTGCTTTTTCTGATTTGATGAAATTTTTATAAATCAGAGAGTTATTTCCACTTCCTATCATATCGCCTAGCAAGTCAATCGCAGGTTCATCTCTGTGGTATTGTGGGACTGTCGGATAAGTCATAATTGTCATCGGGAAATAAACATTATCCACGTAGTTTGCATATTGGTTAGTTGCCAGAATCGGAACTGAGACTTTCATTCGAGGTACATCAGGACAAGGTTTGATACTTCCAAAATATTTTTCTACCAGTGCTACAACTTCCTTGCTGTTAACGTCACCTGCAATACTCAAAACAGCATTGTTTGGACCATACCAACGTAAAAAGAAACTCTTCAAATCATCAACCGTTACCCTGTTCAAATCGTCAACATACCCAATCACTGGCCAACTGTACGGATGTCCTGATGGATACAGAATCTGGTTGAGAACTTCCACAAATGCCATTGCATAAGGTTGGTTTTCTACATTCTGTGCTTTTTCATTTTTTACAGTAGCCCGTTGAATTTCAAATTTTGCCTTAGTTACAGAATCCAACAGAAATCCCATTCTATCTGCTTCCAGCCACAATGCAGTTTCCAGGTAGTTGCTTGGTACATTTTCGTAATAATTGGTTCTGTCTCGTTCCGTATTGCCATTCATATCACCACCTGCCTCATTAACGATTCTGAAATGTTCCTTATCACCTACATTGGTGGATCCTTCGAACATCATGTGCTCAAAAAAATGTGCAAACCCTGACTTCCCGATTTCCTCTCTTGCAGAACCAACATGGTAGGTAACAACAACACTCACTATGGGATCTGAATGATCTTCATGGATGATGAGCGTCAGGCCATTTGGAAGCTTCCATTTTTCATAATTGAGGATTAATTTCTCAGGATTACCTTCTACCTTTTCAATCAGTTGGGATTGTGCAGATAGTGTGTTCAGGCCTAGAAAAGAAGAAAGTAAAAAGAGGGTGATAAATTGAGTGATTTTCATAGCATTAAATTAAACGGTTTCGTTTTTGGAATGGCAAATATATTTTATTTCGTTGACTTTTTCATCCACTTTTAACATTAAATAAATGATTTTAAACTGTTAAAAACCTGCATTTTATAATGAGATTTTAATTGAATTTGGACATGCTGCAAAATACAAAGCCCGGTTTGATCAAACCGGGCTTTGTATTTTATTCGACACATTTTAACCATTTACTTCTTGAGTAAATCCTTGATTCTATTATAATTATTCATCTCGTCCAATCGGGCATAAATTTCCTTCAAGGAGGTGATTGTACTCTCATACATATTCTCATCATCTGAAGTTTTCCTAGGATTAGTTTCAAGAGATTTCTCCATATATGGCTTAGCGGAGCGGAACATTTCTTCAAACTTCTTTTTGCCTTGCTCAAATAATTTATTGTCTTTGATCATATTTACCTCATTGGCGAGTTCAGCTCCTTTATTATAATATACAGCTCCGAGGTTAAAGTTTATTTCAAAATTTTGAGGATCTAAAACCAGACCTTTTTTATATGCATCAATGGCTTGATTTCGTAATGCCTCAACTTCTTCAGGCTTGTGCATGAGATTTCCGGCACTGTCTTTTGCATTAGCCATCTGATCGTAGGTACTTCCTAAGGCGAAATGTAATTTGATATTGCCCGGGTCTTTTGAAATAGCATTGCTGAGTGCCTCAGCAGCTTCTTCTCTCCTATCGGTCTGGATCAGAATATTACTTTCTGAAAGCATAAAACTCAAACTATCCGGATAGAGCTTCCGGCCTGTACGAATGATAGCCAGCGCCTTTTCAGTGTCTTTGTTATTAAAAAGGAAACCCGAGTAAGACAATAAAAACTGATCATCACTATAATTCATATCCATCAACTTTTGATAGTACAATGATGCCTTATCCTTTAGTCCGGCCCTTTCTGCAGAAAATGCGGAATTAATAATTACGGTTGTGTCTTCCGGAATCATTTTTTGAACCAACTCGAATGATGAAAGCGCTTCACTATACCTCGCATTTTGGAAGTCATTTATTCCTGTACTGAAAATTTTATTTGCGATATATGGAATTCTAAGTGTATTTATTTCATCGACCCATTCATTTTTTGGATCCAATTCAATGGATTTTTTAAATGCATCATATGCCGTCTGAAGACAATTATTACAAAGGGATGCGTAAGTTTCACTTTCATAAAGCGACATGTAAATCAAGCCTTTGTAATACCATGTTTTGGCCCAACCTGAAGTTTGTGGATGCACAGCGGCCTCTTCAATTGCTTCTATCGCTTTGTCGTACTGCTTATAGGGTTCCTTAAAATAATTATAGGCAGCATTAAGCTTACTTTTCTGTGCATTTCCAATTGTCGCACTAAGTAGGAATACGAGTAAACCGGGAAGAATTTTTTTCATGAAATGAATATTATCGAAGGATCCAGACTTTAAATTTCAGTTATTGGGCTCGTACCGGTATCAGCAGCACTTGCATCATCTGTATTGATATCAGGGATATTCGCTTCTCCTACTTCTTTCTCCGAATCATCAACTTCCACTTTCGCAACAGATGCAATTTCATCGTCATCATCAAGTCGTATTACCCGAACGCCCTGAGTTGCTCTTCCCATGATTCTTAATTCATCCACATTCATTCGAATGGTGATACCGGATTTATTAATGATCATCAGATCATCATTGTCTTGCACGATTTTTATGGCTATAAGATTGCCGGTCTTTTCTGTAATATTTATTGTCTTTACCCCTTTTGCGCCACGATTGGTTTTTCTGTATTCATCAACTTCAGAACGTTTGCCATATCCTTTTTCGGAAACTACGAGTACTGATTCAACGGATTCATCAGAGACACAGATCATACCGATTACTTCATCATCAGCACCGTCGAGCGTGATACCTTTTACGCCGATTGAATTTCGACCCACGGCACGAACATTTTCTTCATCGAAACGGGCAACTTTTCCCTTTTTCGTGGCTAACATTATTTCCTGCTTTCCATTGGTAAGCCTTGCTTCAATGAGATTATCGCCATCCTCTATATTGATTGCATTAATTCCATTTTGTCTTGGTCTGGAATAAGCTTCAAGCGAGGTCTTTTTAATTGTGCCATTTTTGGTGGCCATGGTAATAAAGTTACTATTTATGTATTCTTCATTTTCGAGGCCTTTTATATTTATACAGGCTTTTACTTTATCATCGGCCGGAATATTGATCAGGTTTTGAATAGCTCTTCCTTTTGAAGTCTTGTTTCCTTCCGGGATTTCATAAACTTTCAACCAGAAACATCTACCCTTCTCAGTAAAGAAAAGCATGTAATTGTGGTTTGTTGCTACATAGATGTGTTCAACAAAATCTTCGTCTCGTGTTGAGCTTCCTTTGGCTCCTCTCCCACCTCTCCCCTGCGTTCTATATTCAGTCAAAGGCGTACGTTTAATATAGCCTAAATGGGAAATGGTAATAACTGCTTCATCATCAGCAATCATGTCTTCCATCGAAATATCATCACCTGAAAAGACAATTTCAGTCCGTCTTTCATCCCCGTATTTCTCCTTCATTTCGATCATTTCATCCCTGATAATTTCCATTCTCAGATTCTCATCTGCAAGGACACTACGGTAATAATCGATCAGCTTCATTAACTCTGCATACTCATCACGAATTTTATCACGCTCAAGCCCGGTAAGTCTTTGCAAACGCATTTCAAGTATGGCTTTCGACTGGATTTCACTAAGTCCAAAGCTTGCCATTAATCCATCTTGTGCAATTTGTGGCGTTTGTGAAGCACGGATCAATGCAATAACCTCGTCCAGGTGATCGAGTGCAATGAGCAATCCTTCAAGAATGTGTGCTCGCTTTTCAGCTTCACGAAGTTCATATTCTGTTCTTCGGATTACTACTTCATGCCTGTGATTAACATAATATACGATCAGGTCTTTCAAATTCAAAGTCATAGGACGACCATGAACCAGAGCAACATTATTTACGCTGAAGGAAGACTGTAAAGATGTGTACTTAAATAAATTATTGAGCACAACATTGGACATGGCATCACGGCGTAATTCGTACACGATACGAATTCCGTCACGGTCGCTTTCATCACGAATATCACTTATGCCCTCAATTTTTTTCTCATTGATCAGGTCGGCCGTTCGTTTAATCATTTCGGCTTTGTTTACCTGAAAAGGAATTTCAGTGACGATAATCCTTTCTTTGCCGCTATCAGTCACTTCAATTGTGGCACGGGAACGAAGTACAATTTTCCCTCGTCCTGTCATAAAGGCTTCCTTCACACCTGCGTAACCATATATTATTCCGGCGGTAGGGAAATCAGGTGCTTTTACCGATTTCATCAGTTCTTCGATGGTCACGTCCTTGTTAGCTATATAAGCTAAGATTCCGTCAATACATTCTGTGAGGTTGTGAGGTGGCATATTGGTTGCCATTCCAACGGCAATTCCTGATGCTCCATTTAGAAGAAGATTTGGTATCTTAGAAGGAAGTACTGTCGGCTCCTTAAGAGTATCATCGAAGTTTAAGGTGAAGTCGACAGTTTCTTTGTCGATATCAGCTATCATCTCTTCAGCGATCTTTCTAAGCCGGGCTTCTGTATAACGCATAGCTGCCGGACTATCTCCATCAATACTTCCGAAGTTTCCCTGTCCATCAACCAAAGGATAACGCAGACTCCATTCCTGTGCCATTCGAACCATGGCATCATATACTGAGGTGTCACCATGAGGGTGGTACTTACCTAAAACCTCTCCGACAATTCTCGCGGATTTTTTATGAGGTCGGTTACTGAATACTCCTAAATCGAGCATTCCAAATAAAACGCGACGATGCACCGGTTTCAATCCGTCTCGCACATCAGGTAATGCCCTCGAAACAATTACCGACATCGAATAATCGATGTAGGCTGTTTTCATCTCTTCCTCAATATTGATCAAAATGATCTTTTCTCCGCTAGACATGTTTCTTTATCTGATTTATCTATTTAATTTTTAATCCCGAAAAACTCAGGAAAGGTCCATTTTT
>SHNE01000025.1 GCA_004295015.1 Bacteroidota bacterium
ATGTATAAAGAACAAAAAATTCGGAAATTGAAATCAACAGCTTCAAGACTGGGTTTCAATGTAATAGAACGAGAGCGAACTCAAGTTACTTAAGAGGAAAAAAGTGAGAAGGGTTTAGTGAACAGTAAGGGCACGTGTGAAATGGTAGTCTGGAACTAGACGGCTAAACCTATTAATTAAATAACAAGGTTATGATCGGAAATCCTTCATTTGTATGAAACAAAATAAAAACAACTTATCCTAAGTGATATATTCTGTCAATTTTTGAGTGCCATATTCCGGCATTCAAAAATATTTCTTTCAAAGCTTATCTTAATAATTGCTGCATAAAATAATTCACAGCATTTATGAGTGAATCTTTTCTGTAATTGGGCTAAGCGTAATTTTGAACTACCTTGCAGGCATGAATTCTCATGACTTACTAAAAAAATATTTTGGATACGATTCCTTTCGACCCGGACAGGAAAACGTTATTGACCACGTCCTGGCTAAAAAGGATTGCCTTGTATTGATGCCAACCGGTGGAGGGAAATCATTATGCTTTCAAATTCCTGCACTGATAAAAGATGGCACGGCAATAGTGATTTCTCCCTTGATTGCGCTAATGAAAGATCAGGTAGATGCACTTTGCCTGAATGGAGTACCTGCTGCCTATTTAAATTCATCACAAAGTTCGGCAGAACAACAAGTGGTTTTGCAAAGGCTGGAATCGGGTGAACTGAAATTACTTTATTTAGCACCCGAAAGACTGAGTGCACAGAATAATTCTCTTTTACACCTCTTTAAAGACTTAAAGATTTCTCTGTTCGCCATAGATGAATCGCATTGCATAAGTCATTGGGGACATGATTTCCGACCTGACTATCTTACCTTGGGAAAGCTAAAAGAATTATTCCCGGGCGTCCCCTTGATTGCATTAACCGCTACGGCTGACAATCAAACACGTGCCGACATTTTGCATCAACTTGGAATCAATAATGCGAAAACATTTGTGTCAAGCTTCAACAGAACAAATCTGCGATATATTGTCGAGCCAAAAGATGATTATTATAATAAACTAACAGACTTTCTGAATCAAAGAAAAAATGAAAGTGGAATCATCTATTGTTTATCAAGACAAAATACGGAAGACCTTGCCGAAAAACTGAGGCAGGAAGGATTTCAAGCCGAGGCTTATCACGCAGGTTTGGAAAACAAATTACGCGCCAAACGTCAGGAACAGTTTAAGCTTAACGATGCAGGAATTATGGTAGCCACTATTGCATTTGGTATGGGAATAGACAAATCAAATGTGCGATTTGTTGTGCATACACATTTGCCTAAAAATATAGAAAGCTATTATCAGGAAACAGGCAGGGCGGGCAGAGACGGCTTGGCAAGTGATGTTGTTTTGTATTATTCATCGGGGGATGTAGGAAAACTGAGAAAGTTCATTGATGTCGAAGGGAATTCGAAGCAGACAAAAATAATGACTAAAAAGCTTCAACAAATGTCTGACTATTGTGAAAGCAAGGTCTGCAGAAGAAGTTTTTTGTTAGGCTATTTTGATGAAACACTGAACGAGCCTTGCAACAATTGTGATGTTTGTTTAAATACCTCGGAGACTCCAACCTTTGACGGTACAATCATTGCGCAGAAATTACTAAGTGCAGTAATCCGACTAAAGGAAAAATACGGCACAGGATACCTTATAGATTTTTTGAAAGGGTCAGAATCAAAAAAAATAAAGGAAGAACATCGCAGGCTTCCAACCTTTGGAAAAGGCACTGAGCATAGCAGAGACGAATGGAAAGAATGGATAAGGCATCTGATAAACCTGGGATACCTGCAACAAAGTCAGGGTGAATACACCTTACTGCAACTTACATCAAAGTCAAGGTCTGTGCTCTATGATGGAGAAAAAATTCAACTTCCTATAATTGCAAGCAAGAAAGAAGCCAGAGAAAAAAGAGCAAGCAAGGATTCCGGCATATCCGTTAACTATGACAAAGAGTTATTCGATATTCTTCGTGCATGCCGCTTAGAGCTGGCAAGTAGTCTGCAACTCCCTCCCTACATTATTTTCCCTGACTCAACACTTGCGGAATTAAGTACCTTTTATCCTCAGAATACAGAAGAACTTGCCGGTATCTCAGGATTTGGACAAGTAAAACTGGAAAAGTACGGGGCGGTGTTTTTGAAAGTACTTGTTGATTACTGTAAGCCGAAAGGAATACAATCGAAAATGAGTGAGAAAAAATCAAAATCATCCATTTCGCCGGAGAAAAAAAGAGAAAAAACAAATGCTACCAAACTTGAAACACTTGCACTCTTTCAACATGGTAAAAGTATTGAAAGTATTGCCGAAGAGAGAAAGCTGGCAGTATCAACCGTAGCCTCTCACCTGACACATTTCGTATTAACCGGTGAATTAAATGTGTTAAAATTTATTTCGAAAGAAAAACTAAAGATCGTTCAGGAAACAATTCAGGAACACGGAACAGAATCTGCCGGGTTAATTAAAGTAAAACTTGGTGAAGACTTTTCCTATCTTGAAATTAATGCTGCCATTAATTATTACCTGAAGAACCGGGTAAAGGCAGACTAAATGGGCTTTGAAATTAATAACAAGGAGAAAAACACTTAGAAAGCCATTAAGCCTTCGATAGTTTCCATTTCCTTATACTTATCAATAATGGAATCGGCACTCAGCATCACCTCTTTGGCAGTAATGCTTATATATTTGCCGTTAGCAGATTCTTTTTGAGTTATTACAGATTGATCCGTAAATTTGGATCTAACCAAAGCGAGATTTTTATTGTCTGCCGGGATAATAAACTTGAACATGTAAACAAGAGGCCAGACTTCATTCTTCTCAAGCTCGGCTTTTAAATTCTTGTATTTATCTTCGTTATTCATCGCATCAAGATAAATAATATTCATCTTGTTCTAAAATTTATCAGTAAAAAAATGGAGCTCTTCAAAATTAAAGGTGAGTATATTCACCTCAACCAATTACTAAAGATGATGGGATGGGCCCATAGTGGTGCAGAGTCAAATGCAATTATTGAGAGTGGTGAAGTAAAAGTAAACGGGGAAGTGGAATTACGAAAAAGAAATAAAATAAAAGTTGGTTTTGAAATTGAATTCAAGGGAGAAATGGTTAAAATAGAATGAATTATACACTTTGAAAAACACTATCTATATTAATTGCAAATTCAGGACTTTCACTAATCAAACAATACAAACAATCCGACTTCTGTCTTGACAAAACTAATCCCTTCATTCAATTTCACCAAGCAACTCAAAGAGAGCCTGGGATTTTCATTGACTAATCTCGAGGAAAGCTATTCGGGCTACAATGCGGCACTTCCCCACAGGCATAAATACTATGAGATTTTATTTTTTAATCACAGCGGAGGAGTTCACGAAATTGATTTTAACACATATCCGATAAAGGCAAAATCAATACACTTTGTTTCGCCGGAACAAGTACACTTGTTGCAAAGAGATAAAAGAGTAACAGGCTATGTACTTTCATTCACCAATGATTTTCTCCTGGAATCTGATTCAGGTATATTATTTTTAGACCAACTGGGGTTTTTCAATAATCCCTATTCAAGTCCTGTTTCCCAATTAAAAGAAAAGCAGGATATAAAAGACTGTGAGTTTCTGATCAATAAAATACAGACTGAATATTTTTCAAAGAATCCGGACAAGAAACCGGCACTTCAATCCTGGTTGAAACTATTTTTGATACACTGTAAAAGACTTCACAAGGAACCCGGGCAAAAAGAAGGCTATGTAAAAACAAAGTCCGATATCACTCTTAACTTTAAAAAGCTTTTAGAAATACACTTTCGAAATGTCAAAAGCGTCAGCGAATATGCAGGCAAACTCAGCATCACAGCCGGACATCTTAGTGAGACGATTCAAAAGGATACAGGAAAAACAGCGGGTGAGTTTATTCACGATCGGATAATACTGGAAGCAAAAAGACTATTGTACCACTCGAAAAAAAGCATAAAAGAAATTGCAGCAGAACTCAATTACGAGGACCCGTCTTATTTCAGCAAGTTTTTTAAAACACATTCCGGCAGTAGTCCTGAACAGTTCAGAAAAGATATCCGTGAAAAGTACCATTGATGCCATCATATTTCCGTTTACAGATAGAATTGTATACCGATCTTGCATCAGAATTAAAAAAAATTGTCATGAAAAAAATTTACAATTCTATTCTACTGCTTATCGCAGTGCTGTCAAATTTATCGTCTTCAGCTCAACAGAATCCGGTTTGGATTCAAAATTTAAACACCCTTCCGGATTCCGCATACTTATTCCCTGTAAAAACAATGACGGATCTTAACGACAATGTGATTACGCTGAGCACCTATTACAAACTCATTCCACCCTCCGCATATATTTATAAAGTAGTCATGAATAAATTTGACTCATCAGGAAATTTATTATGGACCCTGGATTTTGATAATGGCGGCAGTGGGAAGCCACGGGGATTCGATATGGTTGTGGACTATTCAGGAAACTCTTACATCGCAGGGGGATTTACGGATAATCAATACCTCAAACCCATGCTATTAAAAGTAAGTGATGCCGGCTCAGTCATATGGATGCGCGATTCGGCAAACAATTTTAATACCAGTGAGTTTGAACAAATACTTATTAAAAACGACTTCCTATACCTAAGATGTAATTCGGGGGTAGCAGTCTTCGACAACAATGGCAACGAACAATGGTCCGAAGCCAGAACTTCTGTTAGCATGGCTGTCGACAATTTAGGCAGAATGCTGGTATCTACATTTCCGAATCCAACAGAAACTATTATCCGCTATAACACAAATGGAACAATTGATTTTTCAGACAGCAGTATTGTAGCAGACCGTATAACGATTGATTACAATAACAATATATATCTGCTTGCGCAATGGTCAAATTATAATCTTGCAAAGCACGACAGCAGCGGAGTATTTCAATGGTGGACTGATGCATTTCCACAAAATCTAAGCTTTGGTGATCAGGGATTAAAATTGCTTGTTGATTATGAAAATAACATTCTATTGGTTGGCCTAGCAGATACCATGTACAAATATCGTCCGGATGGTTCCCGTATATGGATGAAGCCTATGAATGGACTTGACAGTTATATTATTGATGCCCAAATTGTAAATTCCAACTTTCTTTGTGTTGTCGGTTCTCCTCCAACATTTGTTCCATCAATCAAAGTTTCAATGTTTGATCTAAATGGAACAGAGGTTTGGTCCGGCGTTCATCAGGCAAATGTAAATCAGGAGTTTGCTGTCAGTCTTGCAGCGAGTGGTGAGGGCATTTATATTCTTGAAGACAGTATGTCCGGCAGCTCCTTATTAAAATTCGACGCCCCATGGAATTCCGGCAATATTGACTATAATTTATTATGTGTTGATAGTGTATGGTATGAGCCGGGAAATCCTCAATTGGTTAATATCCGGGTCTTCAATGGAAATTTCGCTCACCTAAACTACCCCTCAATTCAAATGGTCTCTGCAAACGGTGACACGATTAGCAATCTCTCAAACATGGTAAATTTCTTTGCACATATTGGCAATCATTATTTAATTTATCAGGACAGCATTATCCAATCCGGAATAACTGATTTTAGTAATCACAGCTTTGCCATGAGTGAAGGATTCGGTGATACCATAGTTGGTATCGGATGGTGTGCAACTGTTGATGTCAATAATCCGGATGCTAACAAGGCCATTCTTTATCCCAATCCGGCATCCAATAATTTAACAATAAAATTTCGAGAAAACTGTCAGAATTGCGAATTGGAGATTTTTTCACGCGAAGGAAAGCTTTACGTCGAAGAAAAAATGACCAATGAAATAAATGTCAACATGAATATCGAATCATTACCGGCGGGATTGTATATTCTTAAGATTAAAAACCAAAAGGGCTTACACTATTTTCGTTTTGTAAAAATCTAGTTTACTGAAAGCTATTGGGGTTTAAAATCAGACCGATCAGCTGCCGGAAAATTCAGAGATTCGGATAAAATGCCATCTTGTTCAATCCGCTGTTAAGGATTGTCAGGATGGCATTTAACATAGGCCACACTCGATTTTTGCTTTAATGTCCCTATTCTCACTTGGCATTAACATTGGATTGAATCTTTCTAACATATTACTTGACTATTAAGCAATAAGAGTCGACCTTGTTCTAAAATCCGGAATTATTTCTTATCTTATTTTTTCTTCAATACTAAGAGCACATTTTTTTCTCGCAATATGAAAATACGCATTCTTCTGTTTTTCTATTTGTTGCTTAACCTCTCAAGCTCGAGAGGTCAGATTGTTATAAATGAAATTATGAGCAATAATATCAGCGTGATTCTCGATGAGGACGAGGATTATTCCGATTGGATCGAATTATACAATGCAGGGAGTTCCGCCGTCAATTTGAACAACTACGCTTTATCCGATGATATTGATTCACTTTCGAAGTGGACATTTCCTAGCAGAACCCTGAATGCAGGAAGCTTTCTTACCATATGGTGTTCAGGTAAAAATAAAAAAGGCAGCATTTTACACAGTAATTTTTCGATCAAGGCCTCAGGAGAAACAATTTTTCTTTCAGACAATAACGGCACCGTTATTGAAAACATTGCATTGGGATTTCTTCCTGCCGATCAAAGCTTTGGTCGGATTACCGATGGCAATTCAACATTGGCATATCTATCCCACCCGACATTTTCAGTAAGCAATAATTCAACAAGCATCATTAGCGGTGCTATATCTTCTCTTCCCGAATTTAGTATTCCAGGAGGGATGTACGCGAATCCACAAATCATAAGCTTATCATGTACGGATCCCGGTTGTGTAGTTCGCTATACGACAGATGGATCTGAACCAACAGAAAATAGCCCGGCATATACAAACCCAATTTTGGTTCAGAGCCGTGTAGGAGAAGCGAATTATTATTCAGCAATTCGTACAACTTATGCTTTGCACAGTTACATTCCTCCCTGGAATCCACCATTAGGAGAAGTATACAAATGCAATATTATAAGAGCACGCATTTTTAAAAACGGATATTTTCCGGGACCTATACAAACCTATTCATACTTCATAGATCCGGGCATTTTTACCCGTTACGGAAATCTGCCTGTTTTGTCATTGGTTTCGGATCCAAAGCATTTGTTTAATGACACAAGCGGAATCTATGTGCCCGGTCTGACTTATCAGACAACTCAATATTATGGTAACTATTACAAAGGGTGGAAGAAACCGGTAAATATTGAAATGTATAATCCGGGAGGTCATACAGCTTTCAATGGAAATTTTAAATTAAGCATTGCGGGAGAAAGCACACAATCAAGTCCTCAAAAAGGATTGAACATAAATGCCTCTTCAGATTATGGTATGTCTAAAATCACGTATCCGATTTTTGAAAATACGGAAGGCAAGGCAAAATACCTTCAGGAGTTTGACAAAATAAAAATCCGATCCTGGGGATCAGTTCGAGGTAAGACATTAATTCAAGACGCATTCTGCAATTCCTTCATGACGGAGACGAACCTTGATTATGCGGCATACCGTCCTTGTGTTGTTTTTATTAATGGAGAATACTGGGGATTTCATGAGATTCGTGAAAGAAATCGAAACGAAGACTATTACGAGTCACATTATTTTGTAGATAAAAACAATCCCGGATTTGATATTCTAAATGGTGGCTCAAATGCTGTAGCTGTTGGAGATGCTGTTCATTGGGATAACATGATGAATTTTATGAATACAAATCCCATAAACGATTCAGCGAATTATGCCTATGTGAAAACTCAGATGGATATGGAAAACTTCATGCTGTATTATATGTTCAGCATCTATTTTTCGCGTGGCGACTGGCCGGATCAGAACGAAGCAAAGTGGCGTATAAAAACTCCCGGATCAAAATGGAAATGGATTCAATGGGACATGGACAATACGGTTGCCGACTACCTCAATCCATGGTTTGACACCTTCGAACAAGCATTAGTAGGGAATGCTTTTTATGGACCTTCAGATATCCTGGTCAAACTAATTCAAAATCAGGAATTCGAAAACAATTTTATTAATCTGTTTGCGGATTATATGAATAGCGCCTTTCTCCCTCCTGTCGCCAAAGGAAATCTGAATAAAATAACAGGGGAGCTTCTACCCTATATGCAGGAGTATCAGGATCGCTGGCAGCTAAACTACAGAATACTATTTCAATTAGACAGTATGGCCTGGTGGCTTGAACAAAGGCCAGGGTTTGTAAAAGAAGATATCCTTAATGATTTTGGAATAAGTGACACTCTGCACATCACCTTAAATGTTTCAGACACAAGCCATGGCAATATTAAAATCAACACTCTACTCCTTGACTACAAAACAAAGAGAGTTACGGCATCTACTTATCCATGGAGAGGAACTTATTTCGAGAATGTGCCTTTCCCCTTAACTGCCATAGCCAAGCCTGGTTATCGTTTTATTAAATGGCTTCCGGGCAATGACACATCCACAACTATTTTCTGCAATCTGACGCAAGACACTTCACTGGTAGCCCTGTTTGACATTGACACGAATTATATTCCGAAGACAAAACCGGTCATCAATGAATTAATGTCAAATAATACTTCAACTATTGCCGACAACTATTCAAATTATGACGACTGGCTTGAAATTTATAATCCGGGGAATGACACGATTGATCTTGCAGGTTATTTTTTGACAGATAATTTAGTCATGCCTGCACGGTTTATGATTGGCGCCGGAAGCGACAGTACAAAGATCGGCCCTCAACAGCATTTATTGATATGGTTAGATAATGATACGGAGCAAGGACGCCTCCATGCTTCATTTAAACTAAATTCTTCAGGTGATTTTATCGCCTTGATTGACCCGGATGGAGAAACTGTCGTTGATTCAGTACGATTCGGTCCTCTTGGGGCAAATGTATCTTTTGGTCGACGATACGATGGTGCGCCACAGTATATTAATTTTAACGTATCCACACCCGAGGCAACAAATTGGATATATACCTTTGACAGAATTGTGATCAATGAATTGCAGACAGGCAATTCATCTACTGTGCAGGACAACTTTGGCGAGTACGAACAATGGATCGAACTTTACAACATTAATTCAGACACAATCGATATAGCAGGTTGGAGAATAACGAATGATCCCGCCGGACAATGGAGTTATTTTTTTCCACAAGACAATGATTCTACAAAAATTCCTCCATACGGCTTTGCAATGTTGTGGGCCGATAGTCAGGTACATCAGGGGTTTAATCATTTGAATTTTACTTTATCCTCTTCCGGATGCCTGTCACTGATAAAACCGAACAACCAATTAGATGACTCCGTTTGTTATTCTGGTATAACACTAAACCAATCTCATGGACGCATCACTGATGGAGATCCATTGTGGATGAATTTCTCAATTCCAACTCCAGATAGTAACAATGTAGATTTGAGTATAGGAATACAACAAATTGCAGGGAATAAAAATTTGATTTGTTACCCCAATCCGGTCGGCAAAGGAAAAATATATTTCAACAGGTCCATTACATTCAATCTGTATGATGCATTGGGAAGAAATCTTGCATTTATTCAAAACAGCCGCAACTTTGATTTCTCAGGCCTGGAAAACGGAGTATATTTCCTGCGAACAATTGACGGGGAATTTGTAAAGATTATCAGACAATAATCGGTTTTCATCGCGCAGCCTTTTCAAATAAGTGAAGAATTGAATGATCCCGGGCATTTATAGCTGCCTTTTAAAGCCCACTCCTTCTTATTCATGTGTGACGATGGTCATATTAAAGGCTACAAAATATCATGATCACGAATAAAAATAAATATTTCTAAAATCTTTAAATTTGCCTACAGCTTCTGCGTTATGCAATCAGGAAGGTTAGCGAGCTATTTTAGAATTAAGAAAACCAAAACACAAACAAAATGAAAACAAAAAATCTTGCGTGGACAATTGCCATTGGCCTCTTTGTCACATTTACTGCATGTAAAAAGGAAAATAATGACCCCGACAATGCTGCGAAATTGGATTCAAAAGTATCGCAGCATAATTCTGATGCAAACGATTATAAGGCAGAATCTGATCAGACAGACAATGACATCAATAGTTCTTTAAGCGATATTCCGTCATTTGGCAGAGTCTCAAGTGCAGCTTCCATTCTTTCCAGCCCACTATGCGGAGTGATTATTGACTCATCTCAAATTGCAAATAAAATTCTATTCTACAATTTTGACGGAGTTACTCCATGTTTCAGTCCTACACGCACAAGATCCGGACAGATCAAGGTTCAACTTACAAGTGGAAATCTCTGGAGTGATCCCGGTTCAGTACTCACGATTACCTACATTAATTTTAAAGTAACCCGATTGAGCAATAATAAATCTATTATGTTTAACGGGGTAAAAACTTTGAAAAACATCAATGGGAATGACTGGCTCGGATTTATTTCCAGCACAAGCACCTTACGCTATCAGGAGAGAGCATTAAATATTGCCGTGACATTTGATAATAACCTTTCTGCAACATGGAACAGTGCAAGAATGACGGAGTGGACTTTCATCCAAGCAACTACTAACCCGAATATTCCTTATGCACATATCAGCTTCTCAGCATCAGGTGACACAACATTAAATGGTCAGACAAATACAGATAGCTGGGGAATAAACAGATTTGGCGATGCTTTCGTTACACATTATAATACGCCAATAGTTTCAAATAATTATTGCGGATTATGGAGATTTAATTCAGGTGAGTTGGTACATAATGTAAATGCAAATAATTTCACACTGACGCTTGGAGTCGATCAAAATGGAAATCCAACTCCTTACACATGTGCTTATGGATACAAAGTGAGCTGGAATATAAACGGGAATTCTAACAGTGTTGTCCTGAGTTATTAAATAAAATATTTTTAATTGAAAAAACGTCCGAAAATTTCCGGGCGTTTTTTTTTGATCCTGACTTCAAGAATCAAAAGCAATTTTCAGAAACATGCTTTCTTTCGAATCGCTTATTTCGCCAAACAGAACACAATGCCCATCATAAATGCAGATCAGGCTTATTGAACTCATGAAGAAGCCTCAAATGGCTTTTTTTAAAAAAAAGACGAATCTGTCCCAAAAACCTTGATTTTGAAATAAAAATGAGTTTTATTTGGAAATAGTGGTTTTTTTTCGTATATTAAGGCATAACAAAGATTTTTCGTATTGTTTCCATGTGTTTTAATGTAGCATTGTTGAACATACCCAAATCCAAGCACACATGGAAGAAGGAAGCGGGTACCAAAATTTATTAATGATATGACTGATATGAAAATTCAAGAGTTTCGTGGAATTGGGATGATGTATGGAGAAAAATTTATGAATATAGGTGTCCTGATGTTGAGTGATCTTTTAAAAATGGGTAAAACACCTGCCGGAAGAAGGGATCTCGCATTAAAAACAATGATTGACGAATCTTTAATATTGAAATGGGTAAATCAGGCTGACCTTACCAGAGTGAATGGCGTTGGCCCTGTGTATGCCGAATTACTCGAAGAAAGTGGAGTTGACACGGTGAATGAATTGAAAAACCGTAATCCCGAAAATCTGACTAATAAACTCGTAGAAGTGAATAACATGAAGAAGATTGCTCAATCACTTCCAACTGCTCAACAAATTGAGACTTTTGTGAACGAGGCAAAAGTGTTGGAGCCAATGGTTGAGTATTAATTCCAACCACTAGTACTCATGGATAAATATCATCCGTGTAAAAACGCCCCGGAATATTGGGGCGTTTTTTTTTAATAAAGCCAATTTTTCCCTCAAAGAAGAGTACTCGCCGAATTTTTTTGTCTTAAAGGTGAATTTTATCTATTTTTAAAGGGTAGAGCAATCTCCTACTGCGCCTTTGTTTCAGGAGTAAAAGCTACCCATAATTAATGCTATCAAGACTAGTCGGAATTTGCATTTTTATTTTCACTGTAGGTTTCCATAATCATTTATGTGCACAGTCATTCGAGCCTTCCTCGACGAAGCAAAATAATGACACATTATCTTTTACTGAAAAGATAAACGATAACTATTTGGATGAAGACGAAGACAAAAAAGAGAAGGGCATGAAGCCTGATCGTCCGGATCTTGCGCATGAACAAGAGATCGAACTAACCAAGGATCCTGTCTCAGGTATTGTACCGCGCGAAAGGCTTAGATCAGTATTTACTTTAGTCAAACAACAAAGAAACCAACGATTATCTCAAGCCCCGGCAGCGAGCATGGCAACGGCTTCCTGGACAGAAAGAGGTCCCAGCAATGTTGGAGGACGAACAAGGGCTTTGATGTACGATCCAAATGATGTGACAAATAAAAAAGTATGGGCCGGTGGGGTTGGTGGAGGTTTATGGTATACTAACGATATTTCTGTTGCGTCACCTGTTTGGATTAATGTAGATGACTTCTGGGCCAACATTGCAATCTCATGCATTGCATATAATCCGGCGAATACTCAGGAACTATATGTCGGAACCGGTGAAGGCTGGTACAATTCCGATGCAATCAGTGGACTTGGAATTTGGAAATCCGTTGATGGTGGAAATTCCTGGACACAGTTGTCAAGCACAAACAGTTCTACTTACTATCAAATTCAAAAAATTGTTATCAGTTCAACGGGCATTGTCTATGCTGCTACAAGAAGTGGTGGAGTAAGAAGATCTGTTGATGGAGGTAATAACTGGACACAGGTTTTATCCGGGCGTGCTGCTGATCTTGAAATTGGCGCAGATGGCACTTTATATGCATCCATCGGAATTTTTACAACCGACGGTATTTATAGTTCCACGAACGGAACAACATGGACAAAAAGGAATACCGGAACAAATGGCTTTCCAACTACAGGGTTTGAGCGAATTGAAATTGCCTGTGCTCCCTCAGACCCTAACATCTTATATGCACTCACCCAACATGATATTGATAATACCATTGAGAATATATACATGTCATCCAACAAGGGAATCACCTGGGTAACAGTGAACAAACCTACAGATGCAGACCTTGGTATAGGTTCAGATTTTACCCGATCACAAGCCTGGTATGATTTAATTGCTGCTGTTGATCCTGCGAATTCACAAAACCTTATCATAGGTGGCGTTAATTTATTTTATTCAACAAATGCAGGAAGCAGCTGGACTCAAATTTCAAAATGGTCGAACAATGCTGCAATGAATTTACTTAGTTGCTCTATTGTACATGCTGATCAACATGCAATTGCCTTTCAACCGGGAAGTTCTTCAGTTTTTCTATCCGGAAATGATGGAGGTGTGTATCTCTGCGCAAATGTCAGCACCGCCGGAAGCTCCAGTCAGTTTTCGAATAAAAATACAGGCTATAATGTCACTCAATTTTATGCTGCTGCTATGCATCCCGGTGCAGGTTCAAACAATTTTATTGCAGGAGCACAGGATAATGGTACACAAAAATTTACGACTGCCGGGATGAATAGCACTACTTCGCCTACAGGTGGAGACGGAGCATTTTGTTTCATTGATCAAACTAACGGGAACTACCAGATCAGCTCCTACGTTTACAATACTTATTACCGAACAACAAACAACTGGTCAACTAAAACAACCATATCCAATTCCTCTACCACAGGATCTTTTATTAATCCGGCAGATTATGATGATGCAAACGGAATTTTATACTCTTCATACTCAACAACCGAGATTCAACGCATATCCGGCATCAGAAGCACTCCGGCCAATCCGGTCCAATTTACTGTTACAGGAATGTCGGCAAAGGCTACTCATCTTAGGGTTAGTCCTTACTCTCCAGTTGGTACTACCACACTATTTGTTGGAACAGGAAATGCAAAATTGTACAAAGTAACAAACGCACAGGGAGCCTCCCCGAGCACAAGCAGCATTGGTTCATCTTCATTCCCATCAGGAAGTATTTCATGTGTTGAGGTAGGAACCTCAGAGAATGAATTGCTTGTTACTTTTTCAAACTATGGTGTTACATCTGTGTGGATGACTAGTAACGGCGGAAGCACCTGGACAAGTAAAGAAGGAAACCTTCCCGATATGCCGGTGCGCTGGGCTTTATTTAACCCAAACAATTTCAATGAAGTTTTGCTTGCAACCGAAGTTGGAGTATGGAGCACTTCTGACATTACAGCTTCCTCTCCTGCCTGGCTTGCTAACAATGGCAATCTTGCGAATGTTCGGATAGATATGCTACAAGTCAGAAGCAGCGACAAAACAGTCATAGCAGCTACACATGGAAGGGGTGTTTTTAGCACAAACTATTTTAGTTCACCTGTAGCAGATTTTACTGCTTTCAATACTTCTGTTTGTGCAGGTTCAAGTGTAAGTTTTTCAGATCAATCTACCAATGGCCCAACAAACTGGTCCTGGTCTTTTCCCGGAGGTAACCCGGGATCATCGACCTTACAAAATCCGCTTGTCAGCTATCCTACCGCAGGCACCTATTCTGTAAGTCTTACTGCAGGCAACTCAAGTGGGAGTAATGCAATCACTAAGACAAACTATATTAGTATTTATTCAGGGCCGCTGGTAAGTGTATCTGTCTCTGCTGCACCTTCCGGTTCAATCTGTCCGGGAACCAATGTCACCTTTACAGCAATCCCTTCTTTCGGTGGCACAAATCCTGTTTACCAGTGGAAACGAAACGGCACAAATGTCGGAACGAATTCAACGGGCTATTCGACTAACTCCCTTGTACACGGCGATCAAATTACATGCGTAATGACAAGCAGTGAAAGTTGTGTTAGTGGCAACCCCGCAACTTCCAACACAGTCAATATGGTTGTGAATCCGAATGTAACTGCAGGCATAAGTATTTCTGTGAGTCCGTCAACCACCATTTGTTCCGGTGCTTCAGTAAGCTTTACAGCCAATCCGGTAAATGGAGGTTCGAGCCCTGTTTATCAATGGAAAAAAAACGGAACGAATGTTGGGACGAACACTTCAGTATACAGTTCAAGCTCCTTTAGTGATCAGGATCAAATTAGCTGTATTATGACCAGCAATGCACCTTGTATTAGTGGTAACCCGGCAAGCTCAAATACAATTACCCTAAGTGTTATACAAAACAGCACTGCCAGCATTTCTATTTCAGCAAGTCCATCAACCGGCATTTGTGCCGGTGAAAACATCGTGTTCAGTTCAACCAGCACCAATGCAGGGTCCGGACCTTCGTTTCAATGGAGGGTAAACGGAAATAATACAGGAATCAACAGTTCAACATTTTCGAGTAGCACATTAAATGACGGAGATATTGTACGCTGTCAACTGACGAGTAGCGAAACCTGTCTGGTCAGTAATCCTGTTAACTCAAACAGTATTCCTGTAAGTGTTATTGCAAGTGTCTCGCCTTCTGTTGTTATCAGCAGCACAACAAGTGGAGCTATCTGTGAAGGAACAAGCGTAACATTCTCAGCGAGTGTATCAGGAGCCGGATCATCGCCTTCCTTCCAGTGGAAAGTAAATGGAAATAACGCCGGCGGCGACAGCTCCGGTTTTACAAGCAATAATTTCACGAATGGAGATCAGATTACTTGTGAAGTTACAGGTAATGCCAATTGCACTGTTGGAAATCCGGCCATCTCCAATGTTATTACCATGGCAGTAAATCCCTTACTCAGCGCAAGTATCAATGTAACAATTAGTCCATCCAGTACAATTTGTTCCGGAACATCTGTTACACTAACGGCACATCCAACAAATGGAGGAAGCAATCCTGTTTACCAATGGAAAAGAAACGGTGCGAATATTGGAGGTAACACCGTCACTTTTACCGCTGCTTCCTTTGCAAACGGGAATCAGCTCAGCTGTGTTATGACAAGCAATGCAAGCTGTGTAACCGGCAGCCCTGCCAATTCGAATGTTATCGTAATGACAGTCTATCCAAACGTGACAGCAAGTGTCGGTATAAGCAGTAGCCCTTCAACAACAATTTGCCAAGGGGAAGAAGTAACAGTCAGTGCAAGTCCTGTTAATGGCGGAAGCTCCCCTTCATATCAATGGAAAATAAACGGCACCTATAACGGAGTTACCGGTCCGACCTTTACGACTAGCGCCCTCAGCAATGGAAATCAGGTTCGCTGTGAAATGACGAGTAATGCTCCTTGTGTTTCAGGAAATCCTGCAACTTCCAATTCACAATTTTTTACAGTAAACCAAACAGTAAATCCCTCTGTGATTATCAATGCTACTCCTTCCGATACTGTTTGTGAAGGAACAAATCCAAGCTATACGGCAATTCCGAACAATGGAGGTCCTACACCCTCATATCAATGGAAGCTTAATGGAACAAATGTTGGGATGAACAGTTCTACTTACCAGGCAGGTTCCGGTATCAGCGGCGACCAGGTATATGTTGAAATGACAAGTTCAGTAAACTGCCCGGCTGTAAATCCGGTTTCTTCCAATACCCTTACCACAATTAATTGCCAATCTGTTCTTGCTCTCAAATTATTTATTGAAGGTTATTATACCGGAAGCGGGTTGATGCGAGCGGTAGCAGACCCCTATAATTATCCTTCGTTGTGTGACAGCATCAAAGTTTCACTGGCAAATACATTTTCTCCCAATACTATTTATCAGTCTGTAACCGGTACACTCAACACTTCGGGAGTCGGATCATTTGAGTTTAGCTCTTATCCCGGAACAAACTATTACATAGTTGTTCAACATAGAAACAGTCTGGAAAGCTGGAGCAGTATCCCTGTGAGTACGGGTCCGTCAATGAATTATGATTTCAGCACATCGGCAGCCAAGGTTTATGGAAGCAATCAAAAAAATATGGGCGACGGGAATTTTGCCATAATCAGTGGTGACATAAATCAAGATATGATCATAGACATGAATGATAATATGCTGATAGAATTGAGTCTTCAAAATTTAATGTCAGGTTATTTAGAAGAAGATTTAAACGGAGATGGACTTGTTGAAAGCAGTGACTTTAGTTTGCTTGAAAATAATATCGGGCTATTTATAACACAAAGACCCTGATTGCCGAAACATTGATTTTTATAGCTGAGAATTTTTCTACCTTTCAATTGAAGAGTAAATCCCTAACTTAGCCGGAACATATTTGTACTATGATCAGCAATGCCTCCATCAAATCGCTCCTACAAGAAGTTGAAATTTTCAAAGGTATTCCTGCTGAATTGATTGATGCTTTTTCGAACAGACTTGAATCAAGTTTCTACCGGGCGGGGACAGAATTAATCCACAAAGGCGACGAAGGAAATTCAATGTTTGTAATTGCTGAAGGCATTGTGAAAATTCATGATGGAGAACACGTGATTGCAAAAATGGCCGCCGGAAATTTTTTCGGCGAGTTTTCCCTTTTAGATGAAGCACCACGATCGATGTCTGTTTCTGCTGAAGGCGACATCCGTGTAATTAAAATAAGTCGTGAGTTGTTCTTTGAATTACTGCAAAGTCAGCCTGAAGTTGCCAAGAAAATTATCAGTGGGCTTACAAGGAGATTAAGAAATCAGAACGAGTCAATCATACGACAATTAAAATCCCGTGAAGAGGAACTTACCCGACTTGTAGACGAACGAACAAGGGAGCTCAAGTTAAGAAATGAAGAAATTAGCATTAAAAACCGGGAGATTACTGATAATGTTAATTACGCAAAACGAATTCAAACTGCCATTTTACCTGATACGAATGCAATTCAAAAAGCATTTAATGAGTCGTTCATTCTGTACCTTCCTAAAGATATCGTGAGCGGAGACTTCTATGCTTTTTTCCCAAAGCAAGACAGTGCGATTATTATTGCTGCAGATTGCACAGGACATGGAGTCACCGGAGCCTTTTTAAGTGTTGTTGGAAATTCGTTGCTCACACAAATTATCAATGAAAAAAAAGTTTCTGATCCGGGAAAAATATTAGACCAATTGAACGAGGCCGTAATTGACACGCTAAACCAAAGACAGGGTGAGTCAACAGACGGAATGGACATATCTATTTGCTCTCTGAACTTTAAAACAAAAAAGTTAAAATTCTCCGGAGCCAACCGACCTCTATGGATAATAAGGAATAATGAACTCAGTTCGTATACCGCAAATAAATTTCCAGTTGGCGGCATGCAAATTCTCCATGAAGAAAATTTTCAGAGTCACGAGATCCAAATGGAGAAGGGCGACACTTTTTACATTTTCAGCGATGGCTATGCGGATCAATTTGGTGGCGAGAGCGGGAAAAAGTTTATGACTAAAAAACTCAAAGAAGTTCTACTGTCCATTCAAAAGCTTAGTATGAAAGAACAACAAGTTTTTTTACTAGATGCTTTTAACAAATGGAGGGGAGATCAGGAGCAGGTGGATGATGTGTTGGTAATTGGGGTAAAAATATAATTCAAGGCAGGATGATTTATTTCACGACAGCCACAGACCCAATGTATTTATGCAATTCTTTGAATTTGTCAACGACAACTATTTTATATACAAAGACTTCATTCTGCACCACACTTTTTACTCTTCCATCCCAAGGTTTCGAATATTCGTTAGACTCAAATACTTTTTCGCCCCACCGATCATAAATTATCATTTGATAAGACGTAAAATTAATCCCGTAGCCCTGAAAGAAATCGTTGACACCATCTCCATTCGGAGTAAATGAATTGGGGACAAAAAAACTAAGGCCTTCATTTATTTCGACACTCCCGTAGGACGTGTCAATACAACCTGAATAGTTATAAGCAATCAGCATCACCTGATAAATTCCTGTACTTGGATACAGATGTGTTGCATTTACAGTTTGAGCAAAACTGCTGTCACCAAAATCCCAATGATAAAAATCTGCCTGAGATGAATTGTTAGCAAAATTAATAAGCGGGGATTCTATCGTAGAAATTGGAGGGTCAGAAATAAATGATGAAACAGGATTTGGGAATACTGTAAAATACTTTAATTTACTTGAAGTTTTTGAACAACCATTTGAATTGGTTGCAGTCAGGCTTACATCGTAAGTACCCGGAGCGATTAAAGTAAAATCCGGATCGCTATCTGACGAAGTCGAACCATTTTCAAGTATCCAAAAATAATTAGTCGATGTGTCAGGAACAAGGCTGGCCAGACTCACATCCAAAGGAGAACAACCTCTTAAGCTTAGCGAAAAGAAATCTGCATCAGGTTCTGAAAAGACTTCAATAGTATGGCTTACTGGTTGCATCACACAGCTTTCATAGGATGCATTAAGTGTTATTCCGTGAATACCGGGAACATTAAAATGTACGTTTCGCTCGTTTGCAGAAGAGGACGAGGGTGGGAATGCAGCTGAAGTAAAATCCCAATTAAAGACAGAACCAACAGGATAGTTACCCTGCACTGAGAAATCGAAACTATTATTAGTCATACACTGAGCAGGAGGAGCAACAAAACTTACGTTCACCGATGGATTGACAGTTACCTGCACATCATCAATTGCATCACAACCTACAGAGGATGTGACTGTCAATTGATAAATATAGTTTTGTGCTACTAAGCCGGTATTATCTAAAAGAGCAGATGGATTTGAACGGCTGGCATCATCCAATCCTGTTGATGGAGACCATGAATAAATGTTTCCCGCCTGACTAACTTCTCCTAGTTGAACAGGATCACCCGGACAGGTAGTTATATTATTGCCGGCAAATACTACAGGATCCGGATGAACAGCGATGGAAAGAGATGCAGGAACTGAGACACATCCATCCTCGCTTGTTACGAGGCTTATAGTCCTGACTCCCGGTGTCATCCAACTTAAGCTATAAGGGCCAATGTTATTGCCGGAAAGAACCAAGGCATTGTCAAAATTCCAAGCACAAATTACAGGTCCGGTATTTGTCCCGGTAAACTGAACAGCAACCGTATCGCCCAAACAAGCTTGCGTAGCGATGCTGAAGCTTGCAATTGGAGTTGGTTTAATCAATATATTCTTCGTCATAGAACCCAGGCAACCTGTTGCTCCGGCCGTAACTTTTACGGAATCCTGTCCCGATGCTGAATAAGTGAGCTGATAAGGTCCTGCACCACTACCGGACAAGACAGTGGCTGAGCCAAAGTTCCACAAATAGGGACCGGAAGCAATTCCATTATACACTACAGTCACTGTATCGCCTTTACAAGCCTGAGCCGGCGATACGGTGAAATTTGCCGATGGTGCCGGATTGACTGTGACGTTCACTGAATCAGAAAAAACACAGGTGCCTGTACTTGCATTCAATATATATGTATAAGTAATCGGGGAAGCAGAATTATTCACAAGTTGAACCGATGGGTTAGCTGCAAAGGGATTACTCAATCCGGTCGCCGGAGTCCATTGATAAATAAATGATGAACTGCCCGGCGAACCCAGAACTACTGAATCGCCACTACAAAATTGTTGATCGGGTCCTGCGCTTACTACTGGTGTAGAGAAAAGACTGCCTGCTTCAATGAATACACCGGAATCATATGCCCCATCACCAACATCAGCAATTAAAATTCGCAGGTGGTAAGTTTGGCAAGGTTGTACAATGGCCTGAGCAGTCATACGCACAGTGAAACCATCGAGCTCAAGGGTTGAGCCTCCGCTGTTATCTACATATAGAGAAGGATTGGAAAGAATGCAATGTGGCCCGGCGAAACCGCTAGATCCCACAAGACCACCGTTCACAACATTAATTGCGACTGATGTAGATGTTCCCGGAACAATAGCCATGTTGAGGGAACCAAAAATACCCGGACCGGATATTAGAAAGGCGAAGACATCATTAAAACCGGAGCAAACAAATTCAGGGTACTCTTCTGAACCAAAAACATATTTAAAACTAACTGCAGAACTTTGAGGAACAAAATCAAACTCCAGCACACAGGCATCGAAAGTTATGTCATTGGCAATTGAATCCAAGTAGAGGTTTCCTGCAAGACCCATGTTAATTCCTGCACCGGGATCAGAATTTGGACCGACAGCAAATGACGCATCACCTGTGGCCAGCAAAACACCGGCAGGAATTCCAAGATTAGTTCCGGCAGCAGTGAATGCAGCAGTCATGCTTGTCGCACCTGTTAATGTTACATTCGAAACAGAAACTCCGGGACCGGCAATAGTATTCGCAAGTTGTTGAGGTGTTAAACCTCCGCTAAGAACGAGTTGTGCCTTTAGTGTAAAGGAAAGGAAGCAGAAAAAAAGACAAAGAGAAAATATTTTCAGTTTCATAAAAAAATAAATAGAACTGTTTAAACTATTTTTAATCCATCAAAGCTCATCTGATATCGGTAAAAAAAAATTAATAAATCAGAATTCAGGCAAATCCAAAATAAAACCGGATTTCAATGAATCGAATATACAATAAAGTCTCTGAATAAAAAACCGGATTTTGGTCAGCTAATAACCGTATGCTTACCCAAAATAAAATGGATGAAAACCATGTCAAAGGAATTATTTAATATTTCAATTTTAGTAAAAAATGAGGATTGTTTTAAAGCCCAAGCCCTTTGGGCGGGTTTTAGGCTATTAAAGATGGCGGGAGATCAATTCAAAAGAATCATGAATTTAGACCGGAGGTTAAATTTGACTACTTTTAAGGGAGCAAGAAGAGCCTTTAAGTAGAAATTTATTATTTTAATAAATAATTAATGAAAATTTTTCTAATCATCTTCGTTCTGTTTTTTCCGTATAAAAATACTGCTCAGACTTTAATCTACCATCCCTTCCCGGATTCAAATGCAAGCTGGTGTGTGGAACAATTTGCCGGAGGTGGTTCATGTAATTTTACAAATATTATTTACAGGCTGGATGGAGACAGTATGATAAACGGATTGCTCTACCAGCGCATGTCGCACTATGAATATACAGAAAGGAGAGATTGCATAACAAACCAATTAACTTTCTGGTTAGACAACTCTTTAACATACTATATCCGACAGGATTCAAGCCTTAAGAAAATCCGGATAATAAATCCTTATACTCATCAAGACACCATCATGTATGATTTTAATCTCCAGGTTGGCGATACGATCAATGCAACAAATACATATTGGGGTGAACAGTGTTTTGATTGCGTTGTAAGTAGCATTGACTCTATTTTAATCGGTACCGGGTATCGAAAACGATTCAATTACCAATCTATGTGTCCCGGCTTTTATCCCACCGATACCTCTGTTGTGGAAGGAATTGGAGCGCTGCACGGCTTACTGTCCGGTCCGTCTTGTTTTGAGGCAGATTCAAGACTTAGAGAATTCTCCAAAAACAATATTACACTTTATAACAACAACTTGCCCAACTATCATTACGGTGGCTGCCAGACATTTGTTAATTTGGAAGAGTTGACTTTAAAATTTCAAACAAGGATTTATCCCAATCCATTCAGTGAAAAAGCAATGCTGGAAATTTTCGGATTTACAGGGTCAGCAACTCAACTCAAAGTCTATAATTTGCTGGGAACTCTGGTGAGAAGTGAATCGCTGTTAAGTTCCATAAATCAACTGGAGAGAAATGAACTAAGCACCGGAATTTATTTCTACCGGTTAACAAATGAAAACGGTAAAACAGGCTCAGGAAAATTTATTATTGATTGAGGTATAAAACTATCATTGAAGCAAGACCCTTTTTACTGTTGAACCCAAGGAAGAATAGTATTTCAGAACATATGTTCCTTTAGCCAGGCCGCTTAAATCGACTGATTGAATCTCTGAAGTCATCTGACACTTGAAAACAATGTTGCCAATGACATCAAATATTTCTATTGTTCCGCTCAGCACATTTGTTCCCGACTGAACTTTAAATATTCCATTGGAAGGATTTGGAGATATTAGGACCGGGTTTTCATTGTTCAAACTTTTAATTCCTACGTTACTGCTTTTATAAGTAATTAATTGTCCAGATATTTTATAATGTGGTTCTGTATGTCCATTGTAATTATAATTGCAGTCTGCACATGTTGAACCGGTAACACATCCCGGATTAGCAGGGCTACAAGCATTCACATAATTCTGCAAGCGGTAATCAAGATCAATTGTTTGACCGGGAGATACGACAGAAGTCAGATCAAAATATACAGGTAAGGCATCGGCACCCGGGCACCATCCGGCGCGGTTGTACTGCCAGGTACCGGATTGAGGAGAGCAAGGATTCGTTGCACAATCTGCTCTCCATAATAAATGTGTGTTGGCAAGAAAGCCATCAATGTAAAGCGAGTGCGTCTTCTGAGAAAATTCAGCAGCATTATCAGTATTACCTTGTCCATGTCCGGTGTTAACCATTTTAAACTTCACAGCAAGCGCATCCACATCGATAGTCTTTGAAATCACCGGTAATACGGAAGGGTTATTTGCATCACCATAAACAAGATTCTCGGTATACCATAAATTTTCAATCTGAATGTTTTCATATACTGGAATACCAAGGGTAAATTCAAAATCGAGTTTTACCAACCATCCGGGATTTGTCCAGGTATCAATGAATGATTTAATGATTACAGTATCCGTCAACATCAATCGGTAGTCGCTCACATCAAGTAACCATCCGCAGGCTTTGCCATATGGTGTGATGTAGCGACCAATTTCATACCATTCAGCCTCATGAAAAACACTGACATTGGCAAAGCGATCCCATGGATCACAACCACCGGTCGGGCAACTCAAAGTCACGCGTAATTTTATTTCACTGTACATTGAAATATCTTCAGGGAAAAAGAAGGTGTCAACAACAGTACGGGTGCCAAGTCCGCTTCCATTTCCCTGATGAACATTATTTAAAGTAGTTATTGTTGTGTCAGCCGGCGCCGCAAGCGAGACTTTGGAGAATGAAAATAAAATACCGAAACATAAAACCAGAAGGTGTCTTGAACTATTCATTATGGATGATTTTTAAGGAATAAATGTAAGAAAAATTCGGTTCTGCTTTCAATCAATCGAAAAGACATGAGATTCCAATAAAATGGAGAATAGCGTCAATAGTCAATTTAAACCAAACATTTTTACTCACTGTTGATGAAAACCAAATCAGGATATACAATCATGCATAAGCAAAAAACGATCAACAAATAATTTTTTAGGTTTAGACATCTAGTTCCAGACTACCATTTCACACGTGCCCATACTGTTCACTAAACCCTTCTCACTTTTTTCCTTGATGAAAAAAGTAAGCAAAAAAATCAAGACCAATTGACCCTGCCAGCCGCACATGCTGACGCTTCCCGGCAATTGGTCGGGCATACGCGCCCATCGAAATATGGTATTCCAATAGAAAATTAAAGCTAAATATTGTTATGCAGCAGCTATATTAGATTATCAATCCTTGGATGTTGGCTGTTTTACGAAAAAATGATTAAACCTATAATTTTTAAAAACTCAATGGGGGTTATTAGGCTTTCAGTTGTCTTATATAATGTAAGGCTGTAACTTGCCCGGCGAATGGCAGAATTGTTTACAGACGAAAGTGCATTATTAACAGCCTTAAAGAACGGAGATCAAGCAGCTCTGGAAACGCTGTTTCGAACCTATTATGAAGGATTATGCAAGTATGCCCATACTATACTCAATGATATGGATGAGTCGGAAGAGACAGTACAACAACTCTTCATCCAATTATGGGAAAAAAGGAGTTCAATGAAAATAAGTAACTCGGCTCAGGCTTATCTGCAAAAAGCTGTCCGAAATTCTTGTCTGAATAAAATTAAACATAAGAAAGTCAGGAGGCAATATGTTGAAGAAGCCACCGCATTGGCAAATCATAGTGAACCGAGCACTTCAATCTCCTTGCAGAATGAGCTCCGTGATCAAATCAACATAGCAATTGAAAGCCTGCCTGAACAATGCCGAATAATATTCAAACTGAGTCGCTTTGAAGAATTAAAATATTCGGAGATCGCAGAACAAATGGGCCTTTCTATAAAAACCGTCGAAAATCAAATGGGTAAAGCCCTAAGAATAATGAGAGAAAAACTAAAAGACTATCTGGTCATATTAATAATGCTGACTCCATATTACTTCTAGACTATAATGGAAAATCGTTTCGAAAATATAGAAGAAATTATCGCTAAATATTTGGCAGGAGAAGCAAATGCCCACGATAGAGCTATACTGGAAGAGTGGAAATCTCAGAGCGCATCTAAGCTCCGCGAATTTGAACAGTTTAGCAAACTATTCGAAGAGAGCAGCACATTAAAAAATTCAATTCCTGTTAATACTGATAAAGCCTGGAACCGGGTGAAAGAGGCTATATCCCGGGAAAAAAAGTCAACTCTTATATCGATTAAATTTAACCCTTATCAATCTTTCTTCCTGCGTATTGCCGCATCCTTAATTCTAATTGCCGGTATTGCTTTTACCATCTTTCAACTGACTTCTAATCCGGAAGATATACTGTATTCTGTCTCAACAGACGATTCTGTAAAAGTTGAATTAATGCCGGATGGGAGTTCGATTAGTATAAATCGAAATAGCACATTGGTATATTCCATTAATCGTTTTAACAAGGGGAGAGTTGTGAAATTAAAAGGAGAAGCATTTTTCGATGTAATACACGATGAAACAAGGCCCTTTATTGTAGAGGCTTCCGATTTAAAAATCGAAGACGTTGGAACATCATTCAATGTGAAAGCATTTGAAGGGTCGGAAACGGTTCTTGTTTCGGTGCTTACAGGCGAGGTCAAAATCACCAGTATAAACAATCAATCTATCTTTCTTATGGCCGGTGAAGAAGCCTCTTATAATGTGCAGTCAAAAGTGATCAGTAAAATGGCCATGATCAGTCCAAATATTTCTTCCTATGCAAACAGGGTATTTGTTTTTGAAAATACAGAATTAAACATCGTGATGAGTGTTTTGAATGAAGTCTATGACGTTAAACTAGGCTCCGAAAATGACTCTTTATTGAAATGTCGGATTACGGTCACTTTTGATAATGAATCGATAGATGAAATCTCTGAAGTACTTGCTGAAACACTGGGACTGAAGATTAAAAAAGAACACAACAAAATTATTCTTATTGGAAATGAATGTAAACAGTAGAATATTTTTCGTTTCATCTATTTTTTTGTTGCTTTCAATATTTAATTCTTCGGCACAAAACAAAACACCCTTGCTCGAGCGCAAGGTGAGTATTCGTGCTGACAAGGCAGCGGTTGAGGCTATCCTCCAGCAAATCGCAGAAGAAGGTAATTTTACATTTTCGTATGCTCCTCAGGTACTATCAGGAATGGAAGCTACGTCCATTGTTGCCGGAAACCAATCTGTAAGAGATGTACTTAACAAGCTATTTAATGGAAATATAAATTATAAAGAAAAAGGGAGTCATATTATTCTTACTAGAAAAGAAATAAAAAAACAAAAGGAGGAAACAGGTTGGTTTGTAATTTCAGGCTATATCAAAGCTGATGACGGTTCAGAAATTCCGGAAGTAAGCATATTCGATAAGAAGAGCAGGGAGTCAACGATTAGCAATAAATATGGCTTCTTCAATTTGAAAATAGATGGGAAACATAAAAATCAGGATCTTATACTTTCTGTCAACAAAGTACAATATAAAGACACGATCGTTTTTGTGAAACAGACCGGAAATTCGATCATCAATATTACCCTCTACCCGGAAGAAGTTACACCGGCAGCAGTAGACTCCTCAGCCAGACTTGACAGTATTTTAAAGGCAGATCAAATGGCATTCATTAATTTTTTACTGAGTCAGGAATCGCAGGTAAATACACGGAATATCAAAGACACTATTTATCAAAAATATCAGGTATCACTGATTCCCTACATCGGAACAAACTTACGGTTAAGCGGAAATACCATAAACGATTATTCATTGAATATTCTTGGCGGATACTCAATGGGTACGCGTAAAATTGAACTTGGCGGACTTTTCAATATCAATCGCGATTCAGTAAAGTATTTACAAATGGCAGGCTTGTTTAATTTCGACGGCGGCCATGTAGAAGGTGTACAATTAGCAGGACTTGCCAATGTAAATTTGAAATCGGTAAATGGTGCAGAACTTTCAGGCTTATTGAATGTGAATTTGGATTCCTTGCAGGGAGTACAGCTGGCAGGTTTACTTAATGTGAATATTGAACATGTGAATGGAATTCAGGGAGCGGGTTTATTGAATGCTAATCTCGCTAAAAACTCATCAGCCATTCAGGTGTCAGGACTTCTGAATGTAGCTACCGGAAATCTCTCCGGTTTACAGGTAGCAAGCCTTATGAATGTAGGAGTTAAAAAAGTAAAAGGGGTTCAAATTAGTAGTTTGCTAAATTATGCACGCAGCATAGAAGGAACGCAAATTGGATTCTTAAATATTTCAGACAGCTGTTCAGGTATTCCTTTTGGAATACTAAGTTATGTGCATAGAGGTTATCATCAATTCGAAATTTCTACTGACGAATTCTACCCTCTAAATATTTCTCTACGTACCGGAGTTCGGGCCTTGTACAATATCGTATCAGTCGGCATGAAACTGGATTCGCTGGAAGAAATACAATGGTATTTTGGATACGGGCTTGGTTCAGCAGTAAATCTTGGAAAAAAATGGCAATTGAATGTTGATGTAACAGTGAATCAACCAATACACGGGAATACATTGAATTATTTTTCTCCACTGTCAAAACTCAATCTTAGCGTTGAAAAACGATTTTCAAAATATTTTTCAATTGCTGCAGGACCATCATTAAATTATTTTGTGTACAAATCCACGGATGATTATCTGCAATCACTTTCGGAAGATGTTCCATCCACCTTCATTTCAAGCACAGAGCGCCCGAACAATTACGCCGAAAAGATCTGGCTTGGCGGGAAAGTAGCTTTAAGATTTTTTTAACATTTATTGATAGGGGTAAATGCTTTTTCAGGTGTCTACTGTATATAAAACAATTAAATATACAGTAAATCATGAAAAATCAATCTTTAAAAATCTCATTTGCCTTATTCATTTTCATTATTTCATTTACGTCTTGCAGCAAGGACTGGCATGGCGTTGAAGGCCGCGGAGGCATTCATACTGAATCACGCAATTTCACAGAATTTACCGGAGTAGATTTTCAATTGGCGGGGAGAGTAATTATTGTACCCGATTCACAATATTCTGTGAGAGTGAGCACCTTTGAAAATTATCAATCTTTGATACACATCGCTGTGCACGGAGGTGTTCTTGTTATCAACTCAACTAAATCCCTGCATGATGACGATATCAATATCGAAATCCATCTTCCATACCTTGACTATATCAATCTTGGTGGCTCAGGTTCGATTATAACACAAAACCACTTTAGTTCTACAAACATGAAAGTGAAAATTACCGGCTCCGGAACCATTGATTACAGCGGTGACGTCACTTCTTTAAATACAAATGTATCAGGCTCAGGGAAAATCACACTACTCGGGACGGCAGACAGTTCAACTATGAAAATGAGTGGTTCAGGGAAGGTAAGAGGCTTTGCCATGCGCTGCAAACAAAATAATGTAAGCATAAGCGGCTCGGGAGAGATTGAGACGTATGTTAACAATAGTTTAACAGTAAATATATCAGGAAGCGGAAAGGTCTACTACATGGGCAATCCGACTTTGTCACAACACATTTCAGGTTCAGGGAAAATTATTCATCAGCCCTGATTGCCTGATCTCCACGCGAGAGCAAAGGGCAGAGATAACTTCTCTGCCCTTTTATTTAATATCATGAAGAGGGAAATGAAAAAATAATTAAATATTTCAATTAAGCATAGGGGTATAATGCACTTCAAGTGTCTTATAATAAACGACAATATTTCATGAAAAATTACAGCTTCGTTCGCATTGCATTAATCATTTTAAGTCTACTTTTCAACCAGGCAAAAGCTCAAAATTTTACACAAACTATCCGGGGAACTGTGACAGACATTATCTCTCAATCAGCGCTACCATTCTCAACAATTGTTTTGTTAAACTCAGAGCCGATAGTTGGAACAGTCGCAGATATCAATGGAGCATTTCAACTAAATGATATACCTGTAGGAAAACAAAGCCTGAAAATCAGCTGTGTCGGTTATAAAGATCAATTCATTCAAAACATAGTTGTGAGTTCAGGAAAAGAAGTGGTGCTAACTATTTCATTGGAAGAAAATATAATACAAGGGAAAGAAGTTGTCATAACTGGAAAGGTAGAAAAGAACAAGCCCTTGAATGAATTTACTACGGTCAGCGGACGGACTTTCTCTGTTGAGGAAACTCAAAAATATGCAGCTGCAGTGAATGATCCCGCTCGTATGTCCACAGCTTTTGCCGGTGTAATTTCTACCGATGACGGAAATAATACCATTGCCATTCGAGGAAATTCACCTAATGGTCTATTATGGAGAATGGAAGGCGTGGAGATACCAAACCCAAATCACTTCAGTGGTGTAGCCACATCAGGTGGAGGGATATCAATTCTAAGTTCACAACTTCTGACTAATTCAGATTTTCTCACAGGAGCATTTGCTGCAGAATACGGAAATGCTCTTAGTGGAGTCTTTGATATGAAACTAAGAAAAGGGAACAACCAAAAAACAGAAAGAACAATTCAATTGGGTGTACTCGGTACTGACGTAGCCATTGAAGGGCCATTTAAAAAAGATTATAAGGGATCATACCTATTCAATTACAGGTACTCGACGCTTTCGGTAATTGAAAAACTCGGAGTTAAGCTAGGAGGAGCAACTACGACATTTCAGGATCTGTCATTTAATGTCTTTCTTCCAACCACAAAATCGGGCAACTTTTCTCTCTTTGGGTTTGGAGGACTGAGTAAACAATACTATGATGCTGAACGAGATTCTCTGAAGTGGGAGAATAATTATGATCGTTATAACTGGGATTTTAAATCAAACACCGGAGCTGTCGGATTATCACATTTCATTCAATTAAATAAACAAGCATATCTAAAGACCACCCTTTTGGGTTCAGGAACCTGGAAATATTACGAAGAAGAATTAATAGATAATGATTACAAGTCAAAATCTCAAGGTTTCCATAAGGATGATCAGAATAAAATAGCTTTGAGCAGCATACTTACCAAAAAGTTCGACGCGCGCAACAGTATCAAGGCAGGAATAATTGCTAATTCACAATTCTACAATATCGAGAAGACTTCAGCAAATGAAGTAACTGATATAATTGAAACAAATGTTCATGAAAATGGCAATGGGTTTACTCTGCAGTCATTCGTTCAATGGAATTTCAAAGCAACGGAAAAACTGACCTTGAATACAGGATTACATTCATTAGTCTATACCGACAACAACACCTACAGTCTTGAACCACGACTGTCCGTAAAATATGATGTAACCAAAACACAATCAGTTAGTCTGGGCTATGGATTGCACCAGCAGACGCAGGCCCTGGGCGTATACAAAGGAAGGCAGCAAAACGGAGATGGCACTTACACACAGGCAAATAAAAACCTGGGATTCTCAAAGGCACATCATTTAGTCTTAGGCTATGACCGTTCCATCACAGAATATCTGCGCATAAAACTTGAAGCTTACTATCAATCATTGTTTGACATACCGGTAAGCAGAGACAGCAGCGAAACATTCAGCATGTTAAATAACGAATCTGGATATTTCACCGACCCACTTGTTAATGAAGGGAGAGGTAGAAATTACGGGCTTGAACTAACCATTGAACAGTTCCTGCACCATGATTTTTATTTCCTGCTATCATCATCTTTGTATAACTCTGAATACAAAGCATCAAATAATTATTGGTATGATACAAGGTTTAATGGAAACTTTGCATTTAGCCTGACAGCCGGGAAAGAATTCAAAACCGGAAAAGGGTTTGGAAATAGAATCCTTGGGTTTAACATCAAGTCTGTCTATGCAGGAGGATTGCGCAATACCCCAATAGATTATGAAGCATCAGTATTGAAAGGGGAAACACAGTATATCGAATCACGTCCTTTTGATATTCAGGCTCCGAATTATTTCCGTATTGATACTAAATTCTCTGTAAAAAGAAATCGTCCAAAGAGCACTACTACATGGAGTCTTGATTTACAAAATGCAACAAACAGAAAAAATGTTTATGGAGAATACTATGATCCGCTTACAGGAAAAACGAAAACCTCTTATCAGGCACCTTTAATTCCGGTGCTGAGTTACAGGATTGATTTTTAAAAAATGTCAAACATTCAACCAAAGTTTGATCGATTCAAATTTTGGTTGAATTTTTTAAGAATCAATTTCCTATTTCCCCAACCTATACAAACGCCCCTCATCAGTCACAACATAAAGTGCCCCATCTTTCCCTTGAGTAATATCCCTATAACGTTGTCCTTCTTCTCTCAGTAATCTTTCTTCGCCAATCACTTTATTGTCTACAATGACCAGGCGTGCAACATGATTACTATTGAGACCACAGATGAATAAATTATTTTTCCATTCCGGAATTGCCTCCCCTTTGTAAAAAGTCATTCCACTTGGAGACAATACGGGATCCCAATAATAAACCGGTTGTTCCATCCCTTCTGCTTGTGTAAGCCCCTGCCCTATTTTGTCGCCACCATATTCTATTCCATAGGAAATTATTGGCCAGCCATAATTTTTCCCGGGTTTAATAAGGTTTAGTTCATCGCCGCCTCGTGGTCCAAACTCCGCCTCCCAAAGTTCACCGGTTTGCGGATGTAAAGCCAAGCTTTGAACATTTCTATGTCCATAGGAATAAATTTCCGGCCAGGCCTCCGACCTATTTAAAAATGGATTCCCGCTTGCAGGTTTGCCATCTGTTGTAATTCGAATTATTTTACCTAAAGCTGAATTTAAATATTGCGCCTGTGGTCTTGTCTCTATATCAGAACGCTCACCGGTGCTGACCAATAAATTTCCGGATCTATCAAAAAGTATTCGCGATCCATAGTGTAAAGTTCCGTCATAGGCCGGCTTTGCTCTATATATCACTACAGCGTTTTCAATTCGCTTCTCATCAGTAGACAATTTTCCTTTAGCGACTGAGGTAAGCGTTCCATCAGAAGTCGTTTCTGAAAAAGTCCAATACAACATTCTGTTCTCGGAAAATCCTGGATCCAAGACGAGACCAAGCAACCCTCCTTGTCCATTTGAATTTACTGCAGGAATGCCGCTAATCGGCTGACCAAGATTGCCATCACTGCCAACAATGCGCATTGTTCCTGCTTTTTCAGTAATCAAAAATCTCCCATCCGGAAGAGAAACAATTCCCCAGGGTCTGTTTAACTGATTTGTGAGCATGGAAACTTTGATCAGTGACCTTGTCTTGACACCACCTATTCTTGTTTGACCTTTAAATGCCGGCTTCAAGTCAGAATTTGGTTTTTTGCTTTCGACGGGGGCATTAATAGAATCAACCGGATTTGAATTATTGTCCTTGGCTGATTGTGATCCACACGATAGAATGAAGGAAAGCACTACTAAGACAGCCAGCGCCAGAATTTTAAAGTTTGCCATATTCAACATATTGAATATTTCATAAAAACACACACAGGAATACTTAACTTTAATCTGTCAAGAAAATTAATTTCCTGAAGAAAAATGCTCTCTTGAGATTAACTCCATCAATGCAAGCGTAACAATTTAGCTGCAGATCGGAATTTAGCATCCGAGGACGTGACCAATATAAAATAAATTCCTTCAGGCCATTCTTCCACATTAATTGACTCCAGATTTGAGCTTGAACTCAATGACCTAATGAGCTGTCCTTGTGAATTTACTATTCGAATACTGGCCTTGTCTCCAAATGATTTGCCCATCAAAATACTGAAGCTTTGCGAAGCAGGATTCGGATACAGGAGCAATTGATTGTACTGGTCGTTCAACACAGGAAACACTGCAACCGGCAATAAATCGGTGAGTGTATTGAAGGTAGTATTCGTTAATACCGGCAGATTAGTATCAAAATATATACCTGCAGTATTCTCAACTGTCGTACCCACAGAAATATTTTGCTTTGCCCTGATTCTATACTTCACAAAACCGTGACTGGCAGGCTCATCAACGATACTATCCGGGAGCATAATATTATTGAAACTGAATTCAACAACGTTTCCTTTTAAGTGAGTTTCTAGTGGATGACTATTTGCCAAAATGCTGAACGAAGACATGTCCATTGATCCGCTTATGGTATCAACGATTAATACATTATAGGCTGTGTCATTTCCGGTATTCTGGAATCGGATTAAATACTCAAGATATTCATTTATCAAAACGAACCCGTCTGTACCAACTCCAGGCGGGTCAACGGATTTATCATTTGGATCAAATGAACAACGAACCACTACCCATGAGCTTGTTTGATCATCAGCGACAACAGATCCATTTTCAATTGCAGTTGCTCCTGCATAATTACTGATTGTATCGCCGGGCAATCCAGGCATGGTGACAAGAACAAGTATTTGTCGGGACTCATAAACTTGCAAGCTTGAATAATTCCAATACATAGTATCGTTACTGATATAATCATATGCAGGCGTAGAACTGCCATACTGAAGTCGAGGGTCATGCACAAAATATACTTGACCATCGGTAGGAACTGTGCTTCGATTTGAATAGGCTAAGGTGTAAAATACACTAGTACCACAGCGCGGATTTCCTGCAGCAATCGTCATTGACATATCATACTCTTCAACAATTGGCTGCAATCCAAAATCAAGCAAGGAGTTGTCCGTCGTATCAACATGCAGACTATACTGGGTAGGTGATGTAGTAACAAACCAATTTGTATCATTATCCATTGTCACGGTATACTGTCCTGAATCAACACTAAAGTAGTAGTATCCGTTAGCGTTTGTAATGGAAATAATACTATCCGGCAGGAGCATGACTCTTCTTCCATTGAGCGGCATGTCTCCAGCATTAAATGTTCCGCTTGAGTCCACATCAAATGTGACAGTTCCATCGAGAAGCACTCCTTTAATTTCAAATCCAGGATGCAATGTCCATCGGTCACCTGCATTTGTCTCAGTTGTAACATCATAAAATCCTGCAGGCATACTTAGTGGGACAGAGAAAGTCACTTCAACCTGATTAGAATCCAATACATTTATATCAGGAGGGAGAATGCTGAAATTATAATTACCCGGCATCTGCCCTTCAAAATCAACTTTTCGAATACCACCCGGGAATGTTCCGCTCATAAAAAATGTATGACTTCCCGTGATTAATGCAGTTAAACTTTGTCCACGATAAGCAGAAGCCGGATTTATTGAGAGAAGCTCCCTTGGTTGTCCACCTGAAATTTGAACAGCTAGTGGCAAGGTATAACATCCTGTAGCAGAGTTTACTCTTAATTCATAAAAATCATTGTCAGCATAAACAGGTAAAGAGAATTCCATAGTTGCAGAGTCAACTGAAACGGAAAGAATATTCATGGCTGAAACACTAAAACCAGAGCTACTGACGATCTCAGCGCTAACAGGTCCTGCATTGATAATGTTATCCAAATTTACACCGGTTACGGTAGCGCTTAATAATGAATTAGCAAGTCCAGTCGAAGGAAAAAATGACGATATATCTTTATCCAACCCGGCGGTAATTTCCACCGAAGAAGGAAGTAAATACGAAGTATTCATTCTTGTACTAAGGAAGACATCATAAAAACCATTTCGAGCTGTAGCAGGGATTTGAAAATCGGCTGCAGCCGATGTATCTGAATAAACGGTTATGTTAGTCCCAGTAATAATATTGCAATTTTGATCTCTTAATTCGATTATGTTTAATCCAGTCGGACTGCCGCTCATAAAATAAGTGTTCTCAGCTGAAATAGATGCCGTCAAAGTAGTCCCTGCAGTTATCTGGTTTGGAGAAACTGCAACCAATCGTTTAGGTGCTGTAGTATGAACTGTGACGGCCCCGGGCAAATCATAGCATGCGAAGCCTGCAGTTGTAAGTTTTACATCATACAATCCGGAGTCGATGTAAGCAGGGACATAAGCAGTTACCAATAAATTATTAGGATCTATCACAGAAATCGCAATTGAATTAAAAGTGAAATTGCCCTTTCTGAAGGAAACATTAAAGCTACTATTGTACAATGAGCCAAGATTCTGGCCGTTTAACGTGAAATTCACAGTCTCGCTTTCATTCACATTAGATGGCAAAATTGAACTCACAGTCATGGTTGAACCTCCAGTAATGGAGAAAGCAGAATTTAAAAACAGTGATCCTCCGGAAATACGCACAATCTCCAGGTCATAGATACCATTGAGTACACTGGGAGGAATGCTAAATAGACAAGATACAGAATCATTACCAAGTGTAAGAACATTAACTCCCGTCAAAACAGTACACTGATCCTTCTTTAACCTAACTTGACCTACTCCTTGAGAGCAACCAACCTGGAAAAAAGTATTTTGTCCGGTTATTACAGCTGAAATTATATTACCGGCAAGGCCTTGATTTGGAGTTATAGATGTAAGAGTCTGTGATTGGACAGCGTTAATACTAAAAAAGAAAAAAGTAAAGAGAACGAACTTTTTCATAATGATGAAATTTTAATTACCTAAATGTAATATATATTTTTTTATTCCCAAATAAGTATTTCCTTGCAAGGAATGAAAGCAGAAAACGTCAAAATTAATTCATTTGAAGAGAAAAGATCGTGGATTTTTGCGGGCTTTATTTTTCTGCTTTTTCCATTCATCTTTAATCCCTTTTTACAAGACCAAGATTTCCTTCCTAAAAATATAGCCCTGTGTATATCTATAATTATTGTTGGCCTCAGTCTTATTTTTGATAAGAATCCAATAGCTCTTAGTAAAAATGCTAAATACTTCTTTTTACTTTTTGTAGTTTTTATAATTAGTACAATTTTGTCAAGTCATAAAATTGTAAATATTGATGAAGGGTACTCGGCTTTCTTCATGAATATATTACCCTTTCTCTTATTGTTTACCATGTTAAAATCAAAAGGACTAATTGATTTAAATAAATGGGCCATTCTTTCGTGTTATTCCATCTTCATTCTCTTTACAATTGTCCTTGGGCAAATAATATTTGGCTACATAACGGAAGATGACTTTATCATTAACTTTTCCATCAGGGCAACATTAAGCAATAAGAATTTCATTTCTGAAGCTTTAATTCTTTATCTGCCATTCAATTTTTACGGAATTGTTTTCGGAGACCATAAAAGAAAAAAAGTCGCCCTCATAGCATTAGTTCTGAACATAAGCCTAATCCTTATACTTCAAACTTCCAGTGCCTTGCTTGCACTTTTCATTCCATTGCTTCTGTTCTTTCCCATCTATCAAAAACTCTATTCTACGAGTTCTGTTCTTCCAAAAATTAAACTGAAATATATTCTCCCTGCAATTACATTAGGCATTGTTTTGTTCTTTATCACCGGTTCAAAAACACGGGTTGCAGGTAAAATTCAAATCGCACAAAACTACATCTCGACAGATTTCACAAAAATCATTGCCGAAGATGACTCATCCAATATGAACAGTGTGTACGAGCGATTTCTTCTATGGAATAATTCGTATAAACTATTTTTAGAAAACCCTATCACCGGAATGGGCTTGTCGAATTGGAGAATACTTTATTCGAAATACGGTATTGGAGGAGCGTATTACCTGAACTCCGGAGTGATGCATTTCGAGCATCCACACAATGAACTTTTACTCCTCCTTTCAGAAAGCGGTATTATTTCCCTGTTGGCATTTCTTTCAATGTTTGGGTATATTATTTTAATAGCATGGAAAAAAAGAAAAACAGAAACAGGAAAGATAAATATCATATTTATCACAAGCATACTAGGATTTCTGATTATGGCACTATTTGGCTATCCTTATCACAGACCCCTTTCCATCACTCTGCTAATATTAATTTTCGCCTCGGTACTAAGTACGGGCGAGTCAAAAGGATCCAAGTGGCCTGTATATTTTGCTCTCTTACTTAGTATTGTTTTTCTCCGTTTTTTACTGATTAAATATTCAAATACAGAACATATGGCAAATGCCTTGCTGTTACAATCAAAGGGAAGATTTGAGCCGATGTTGAAAGAACTAAGACAAATTGATATTAAACACTACTCAATTGACGGAACAGGTACACCTATAAACTGGTACATCGGATTTGCTAATTTTTATTCTGGAGGAGATAGCGCCCTTCATTATTTTATGGAAGCAGAAAAACAAAACCCTTATCACGTTCAAATTCTTAGTGACATTGGAGCATCCTACGAAAACCTAGGAAATCATCACAAAGCTCTCGAATATCTTAACCGTGCAATTGCTATCACTCCTCGTTTCAGAGAAGCCAGATTAAATTGCTCAATTGCCTATTTTAATATGGGAGAGCTAGAAAAGGCTCTTGAAAATATTAATGTAATTTCTATCAATCCGAGCAGTGAAAATGAATGTGTAATTCTTCAAACCATTTTCAGCAAATATGTTATTCAAGAGTCCAATTTCAAGCAGAATTCAGTTTATTTACAATGCCTGAACAGATTAACACAAAATAACGCCGAACTGCTCAAGCTGAATATCGAATGTTCCAAAAACAACCTTAATTTTATTGCTCTTTTAAATTCACATTGCGGAAATTTAAATTAATTTATGCACTATCAAAAGTCAACTGAAATTAAATCTCTTTATTTTAAAAAACAGTCGGACTCGATCCGTTCTCTGTACATATATATTAGGAAGCATTTTTTTGCCTACCTTATCGCAGTTTCAATATGTGCCTCACTCTGTATTTTGATCTATCAAGACTTTCAATATTATGAAGGCAGTATTGAGCTAATTGTAAATCCTGCCCAGACAACTAAACTGTCAGAAGAAAGTAAGCTGCCTGTTCAGTCTGCCCTTCAACAGTCTTCTTCCTTAAAACGCATCGCACAACTGGTTTATTCAGAAGAAATGTTCCTAAAGCTGAATGAACAATTTGACCTGGAGAAAATTTACGATATAGATAAATCTGAAAGTTCAGTCAATCTTCTTTACGATAATATTAAAAGCAAAACTTCTATCTCTATTAATCAATTTGATGTCATTACCATTACTGTGAAAGACGATTTTAGTGCTCAGCGGTCCGCAGAGATGGCCAATTTCATTGCTGCTGAAGCCTTAAAAATGAACTTAAATTGGTATAGCAAGCAATTAATTCAAAAACTGAAAATGGACAGTCTGATAAACGGACAATTGAGATCAATTATTTCTGAAGAAGAGCTGTTTTTTGAAAATTCACTCAAGGAAATCAATTCAATAATTTCCAAAAGCAGGGAGAATAACACTTATAAACTGGAACAAGCCTACCTCAATCTGAATCGAACGCTTTCAACTTTTGACGAACATTTAAGTAAATACCTGGAAACTTCCATATCGAACAAGTTCATACTGACAACACTAAACGATCAATATTTTATCGAAATGATCGTATTACGGCAAGCTCTACCCGGCCTGAAAGTCAACAATCTCCATCCCATAATTTTAATTCCCTTAATTATTCTGCTTTCATTTCTCTTTTCTCTCATCATGTTTTATTTTATTCAACAAAGCGGAAAGTATATTATAGCTTTAAAAATGGACTGGAAAAATTAGACTTGAAAAAATAAGTTGCAATTTTCCCATAGATTAAACAAGCACTAAAACAGAATTAGCATACAGCTATTTTCAAAACGAAATCAGAATAAACTGAATTTTGTAATTATGAATTTTGCTGGGACATGGAATTTACCTTTCACGATTCATACTCAAACTCTGCCTTTAATTTAGCACAGGAAACATATTTTATTTTACTTATGGTCTCAATAGTCCTAAAAACTAGTTGCCGGTTTCTTTTTGATTCAATGACTCGATCAACAGCACTTTCTTTTTACAAACCTACTCTGAAGTCTTCATTTTTCGCGCAATGATATCGTCATTGTAAAAATCCACTTTCGGCCTTTTAGAGATAGAGAAATAGATTTCCATTAAACACACTTTTGTAATACAATCAGCGCTTTTGAGAAGAAATTTGTAGCCTGAAATGTGACAATTTCAACTAAACATTTCTTAGCAACTCATTTTCAACTAAATACAGACACAGTGCTTTTAACTGAATTTATATTCCCATGTAAGAATCCGGTACAAGCAGTTCTAACAAAGCAAGCAGAAACTTGTAACAAGGACGATAATAAAATCCTACTTACGGGAAAAAACAAACTATATGAAGATTCTTACAAAAATGACAAAACCTGTGCTCTTGCTGACCTTGTTCATCTGTGGATTTCTATCTACCACACATGCAGGCTGGGTTAATGTGGGTACGCAAAATTTTACACCGGCCATGGCCGGAAGTCCGATAATCGTATTGGACAAAACATCAGGAACACCCTATGTCGCATTTTCTGATGGTAATAACGGAGATCGTTTATCAGTGATGACCTTCGATGGAAGCTCATGGAACACATTGGGATCTGCAGGAATTTCTGTTGGAGGTTCTTTCCAACATACTTTTGCTATAGACAAAACCGGTGTTCTTTATGTAGCTTATATTGATATCGGATTCACAAATGCTATCAGCGTTAAAAAATTTGATGGAAACGATTGGGTATCACTAGATGGACAAAATACATGTACCGGTAGCGGATGTTATAATCTTTCTTTTACAACTGATACAAGTGGAACTCCCTATTTAGCATATAATTCATACAACTCCCTTTTCTCTGCGAACACTTTAAATGTTCAGAAATTTAATGGAAGCAACTGGGTTCCGGTCGGTAGCCCTGATATTTCGACAAGCGATGCTGATTTTCCCTGTATAAAATTCAGTCCTAATAATATTCCTTATGTAGGATATAGAGATAAGTCAGCGGCTTATAAAGGAACAGTCAGAATGTTTGACGGAAGTGATTGGGTCGCAGTCGGATCAATTGGATTCACCCCTGAACAGGCAGATTGGACTTCTATTGCAATTGATAACAGCGGGGCTGTATACTTTAGTTATAGTGACTATAGCCAGTATGGTACTGCAAGTGTCATGAAGTATGATGGAACAAGCTGGAATTTTGTTGGCGCACAAGGATTTTCAGCAGGAAGTACTGCCTTTAACAAAATTAGTTTTGACAATAATAACACTCCCTATGTAGTGTACTCTGACGGGGATGTGGGTTATGGAACCTCCGCAATGAAATTCAATGGGAATGCATGGGTCAGTTTTGGTTGTCCTGACATTATTGGAAGTCAGGCTTCGAATCCAACCCTAGCATTTGATGCTACAAATACAGCATACATCGCAATTAGAGATGACGACAACAATAACAGAGCCAGGGTGGTAAAACTGGAAACGAACAATGTCGTTATTCAGAACCAGCCGTCCGACCTGAGCTCGTGTGGATGGATGTGGCTTGCAGAATTCTCTGTTGATGCCAGCAATGTGAGTTCATACCAATGGCAAGAAGATGATGGAAACGGATTTGTTAATATTCAAAATTCCTGGCCATTTTATGGAGCAAATGAGGAAGTACTCCAGGTTTATTATCCAACAAATTATAACAAGTCAGGCTATAAATATCGTTGCTTAATCACCGGTGATGACTGTGGGCAAACCGACACTTCAACCTTTGCAACATTTACAGCCCGTGCTATGTTTACGCAAAATCCGGAGGATGTAACACTTTGTGGTAATGACAGTCTTGTTGAATATTATGTAGAGAATGCTGATTCTGTTCTCAGCTATCAATGGAAATTGTATGATGAAGACCAGGATGAGTATTTAAACATTTCGGATAACGCCGTCTATTCAGGAACAAATTCAAACACATTCAGCATTTCTAATGTAAATGCTTCAATGAACGAATCATACTTCGCTTGTGAGGTCACAACTGCTACCGGGTGTGTTGTAAATACATATGCCGGTTTGTATGTTGATGAGAACCCTCAAATTACTGCCCGATCATCGAGTAGCACTATCTGCCTTGGAAATGAAGTGAGGCTCTGGGGAGAAGACGGTTATAACTTCCAATGGGATCATGGTGTGGAAGATGATGAATTATTCACGCCTGACAGCACGGCAATTTATACTGTTACAGGTTATGATTGGTATGGTTGTCCGGCAACTACTACTATTGAAGTACTTGCTGCGGCAAATACATTACCTGTTCCTGCAATTGTTTCGAGTGGTCCGGTATCATTCTGTCCGGGTGATTCGGTAACACTTACAGCTACCAATACCTCCGGTTCATTCCAGTGGTCAAGCGGCGACAGCACATCTGCCATTACCGTAAACGCCATCGGTGAATATACCGTGATGAATTATGACAGTTACGGTTGTACTAAAACTTCGGCTGCTATAAATATATATACCCCAATCTTACCGGAAATCCATTTGAGTCAGACTCTTGATTGTAACGGAAGCGCTGTAGAAATCTCTGCCATCAGAAATTACGATATTCCAAAGGATATGAACTCCATTTCAAGCTGCGATGACGGCTTTTATATCGATGGATTCTCATTTGCAGGTATTAACAATCAAAACTCCGGTTGTTCCCAAAACAGCAATATGAATTATGCATTTTACCCATCGATGATGGCTGCAGTTAATCCGGGAAATAAATATGCCTTCACCTTCACTCCTCCATCAACTATATCTTCTGATGTCACACATGCCATCTGGCTTGACTTAAATCAAGATGGAGACTTCAGCGATGAACAGGAGATGGTTTATACATCATACAACTCAAGTGAAGACTGGTCTATGAATACATTCACCGACTCTCTTGAAATTCCATCCACTGCTTATGCCGGTATCACACGAATGAGAATTCGCACATCAGCACAAAGTAGTTTTTATCCATATAAAGACGGATCCAATCGCTTTGATCAAGGAGAAACAGAAGATTACATGATTCAAATTGGAAATGCAGCTCCATTCATCTATTCCTGGACTTCCATCCCGGCCGGATTCACATCAAATGTGGCTGCACCCGGAATCAGTCCGTCCTTAGATACAACATATGTTTTAGAAGTTACTGACACAGTTTGGTCATGTACAAAGATTACCTCCTTCACTCTTGATTCAACGATGATAATTACACCCGGATCATATGGAAAAAACCAGTGGAATGTTTTTGCATATGATGGCCCGGACACAGATGTGTTTGAGGGATACTATGTTGAAACCTCTGCCGATTTTTATTCAGGTAACAGATGGGGATGGGATTACAGCCCTTCTGACTATTCAGGCTACAAAGGTTGTGAAGTTACCCGCGATAATCACTTTATTTCATACAGACGACAAGGTTTCGAGCCCGGTTATTACAGTCTTGACATACCGGGGCACGATGATAATGTCTATGTATATATAAATGATTCCTTGGTTTTCGAACACGATGGATGTTGCGATTCCCATCAGAATATCTGGACAGGATTACTTGATGAAACGACAAAAGTAAAATACGAATGGCTCGAGGGAGGCGGTGGTTCATATGGTGATCTTGAACTCAACTTACTGTATACAAAACCGGTCCTGGATGACATTACAGCAAAGACCAGTCTTTGTGAAAGTCCGACAGCAGTGATATACAGTGTAACACAAACTGCAGGAGCTGATTATTATGTATGGACAATTCCTTCGGGTGCAAGTATAGTTTCCGGAGACAGCACAAACTCAATAGTTGTGGAATACGGAACCGGTAACTCACAAGGATTAGTGACAGTATACGGAGTCAACAGGTTTGGTGCAGGTGAAGCTGAATCATTCAATGGTCAAATCAACCCGCCCAACCATATACATCTTAGTGGATCTCCAAACCTTTGTGGAACTGATAGTATAACACTTACTGCAGCTGCAAGTGGCTCTGCACTTTTATTCACTAATTCAGGACAACAGTGGGTGCAAATTCCGTTTAACTCTCCGGAAACAGATTACACCTTTGAAATGAGTTTTAAGACAACACATTCTTATACTGCATTATCTTCCGTTCATGCATCAGATCTTGGCGGAGATCATGACAGAAATTTATACCTGGAAGATGGAAATATTTATCACCGTTTATATTCTGATGAAACCATCAATTCAACCGGTTTAAATCTTGCAGATGATGAATGGCATCACGTTGCAATTGTAGTTGAGTCGGGTGTAGGGCAGTTCATTTATATTGATGGTGTTGAAGTAGCATCAGGTACAAAAGGTGAGTCGGATTTCAATTGGGATAATACCATAGACATAGGTTATAATGGAAACACATTCAATGGTTCAATTGACAATGTGAGGCTCTGGAACGTAGTATTAAGTCCTGGTCAGATTCAGCAAAATATGCATACAGATATTACGACTAATCTTCCGGGACTAATCGGTAACTGGAGATTCGACGAGGGGTCAGGTACAGGAACTGCCAATGCAGTGAATAATGATATGGCTATACTTCATAATACTTCGTGGATAGAGAAAAATTCCAATTCCTATTTATGGAGTACTGGTGCAACAACTCAGGCAATCACTGTCTCATCTGCCGGAACTTATAGTGTTTCGATTAGCAATTCACAAGGATGTTCCGACTCATCCAATGATATAATAGTTACAGAAAATCCATTGCCTTCGGTATCTGTGAGTTCTTTAAATGATGTAGGAGAATGTCAAATTGCTTTCAACCTGAATATTGGCTCACCGGTCGGTGGAACTTATAGTGGTACAGGAGTAACTAACAATCAGTTTAATCCTGCTGTTGGTGCAGACACCTATACAATTGTATATACCTATACAGATGGAGTTGGTTGTAGCAATTCAGACTCAACGAGTATTACAGTAGATGCTCTTCCTTCAGTTTCGATGAGCACAATGAGTCAGGTCGGAGAATGTCATTCTTCATTCACACTCACAAGTGGCGCTCCTTCGGGCGGATACTATTCAGGCTTAGGGGTAAATGCCGGAATCTTTGATCCTGCGACGGCAGGAAGTGGTACACATAATCTGAGCTACACGATACAGGACAATCATGGTTGCGAAAATGTTGCCTTCGGTGATATAGTTGTAACTCAAACGCCTGAGATAAACTCCTCAGCATCGACAACTATTTGTGATGCAGGTTCAACGAGCATCACTGCCGGTTCGACTAATGGTACCATCACTTGGTATACAAGTCCAACAGGAGGTTCAAGCATAGCCAGCGGTTCAACCTATACTACACCGACTATCAGCACAACAAGCACATATTATGTGGAGGCGACTGAGAACGGCTGTACCTCAGCAAGAATACCGGTCATGGTAACAGTAAGCAACTCACATTCAACCTACCAATCACTCAGTCTGTGTGCAGGTGAAAGCGTGACAGTCGGAACCAGTGTCTATACAATCTCGGGAACTTATACAGACCACCTCAGTACTCAAGAGGGCTGCGACAGCATCGTGACTACCATTCTTACGGTTAACTCTTCTATTGATAACAGCACTACTTTGCAAGGACCATCAATTACTGCAAATGCAACAGCTGCAACATATCAGTGGATAAACTGTAGCAACGGTAATGCAATAATTCCTGCCGCGACCAGTCAAACATACTCGCCTTCTTCAAATGGAGATTACGCAGTGATTGTGACTCAAAACAGCTGTTCAGATACTTCAGCTTGTGTAAACTTTATAGTTACAGGTTTACAAGCGCATACAATGGAAAACAACATAAGTGTTTATCCTAACCCTAGTCAAGGTGTATTTACAATTAAATCCGCAACAGATTTAGAATACACAATTGTAAATAATATCGGACAAGTGGTGATAAATGGAAACTTATCCAAATTAAACAATTTCACTCTTGACATTAAAGACCTGAGTCGTGGTGTATATTATGTCATTGGAAAAAATGATAAAGAATCGACAAAACAAAAGATTGTCGTGATGTAAAACTAAACACAAACATGAATACATATTTAGGATTAGCCGATGGCTTACGAAAGTAATCTATTGACTAATCCTAAATTTTTTTTCTCTCCTCTCCCCTGTTTTTAAAACAGTCCCGGCACCCAGCGAGCTAAAGAAATTCTGTTCCCCGCCAAAATCGTATCTTTATAGCTAAATACGATTTCTTGAAATTATTCAAATTGCTTTTCTTTTTACTGTTTCTATCCCCCTTCTTTTTGTTCAGTCAGACAGAAAGCCGGCCAACTTACGGCCCGCGGAAAGACAAACACAAAAACAAAACTGATGAGCTGGATCGCAAGCAGGGGCTATGGAAACACTATGATTATTACGGCACTCTCATCATGGAAATTGAGTATTTAAATGATAAGAGAAACGGTATGTACAGGCGATATTATACCAATGGAAGGCTAATGCGCGAAACAGAATATCTCGACGGAATCAAGGATGGAATTTTCAAAAAGTATTCTTTCGATGGCCTGGTTACTGAAGGTGAATATAGTGAAGGAAAGAAAGAAAACATTTGGACAAACTATTACAGTAACGGACAAATAAGAAGCACCGGAATATATAAAAAAGGGCTCAAGGAAGGTGAATGGAAATATTATAACCGCAAGGGAGAGCCTAACGGATCGATTATTTATAAGGGAGGAAGAGATATTAGAGAAATCGAAGCATCTGCCAAAAAAGCGGCTGAGGAGAAAAAACTAATGGAAGCCAAAAAGAAAACAGTAAAGTATCGATAAGTTATTATGGAATACCAAAATAAATCAAGTCAATAAGATTTAATTACAAGGAGCATCCACATTAAAATGGCGGCAGCCGGTGCTTAATTTGTTTTTACAAGTTTAATTGTTCGATTCGAAAAATTCGTTTCCAGATTCAAGAAATAAATTCCGGCTGCAAGTATCGGCTCAATGAGTGTCTTTGAACCAGAGACATTTTTACTTAAGACCTTCTTCCCCATCACATCAAACATAGTGATCTTAAAATTTCCTGCATCCGAGACAATAAATATTTTGTCATTGAAAGGGTTCGGGAATACCAGTATAGAACCAAAATCAGTGTTGGAATTAATATCTGTGCAAACATCATATGTAATCCTGATCTCTTCAATGGCAACACAACCAAAAGAGTCTAATACACTCACCTGATAAGATACCGTTGTTAATCCATATCCCGTACTATCGACTACTATACTTGATGTGGTTTCACCGGTGGACCATACATATGAATTAAATCCACTTCCTGCGTCAAGTAAAATGGAGTTTTGTGCACAAATAGTTGTGTCATTGCCGAGTGAAATAAGCGGTAAGGCATGAACTTTTATGCTTGAGCTGTCTGTATTGCTGCATCCCAGACTATCTACAATTGTATAAGAAATATAATGCAATCCATTTCCTGCTACTGAGGGGTAAAAATTCGTTCCACTTACTCCCGAACCGCTATATACCCCACCTGCAGGCATCCCACCGGTCATCAAGACAGGATTCGAATCAAAGCACACATCATTAAATGCATCAATACTAACCAGAGGTGCCGAAACAACCACAATACTTGCAGTATCAGAGACAACACAACCGGAATTATATGTATAAGTTATAAGATGAGTTCCGGCTCCTGCAATAGATGGATCAAAAGAAGAACCTGTTACACCTGTTCCGCTGTAAACTCCACCGGAAGGATCTCCGCCTGTCAGAAGCAATGGAAAAGACGTTGAGCAGAGGTCAGAAAAAGGTGCAAGCGTAACAACGGGAATAGTACTTACAAAAATGGACGAAGTGTCTGCAGCAGAACAACCGGAAGTATCGGTATAACTATAACTGATAATATGACTTCCGGTTCCGGCTATTGATGGATCAAAGAAACCATTGCTAACTCCATTACCACTGTAAAGCCCTCCAACCGGCGTACCACCACTCAATAAAAATGCTGAATCGTTTATACAAATGCTTGTCAGGTTGCTCAAAACTACAGCAGGTGCATTCACAGAAATGTCGCCTATATCTGTTCCGGCACATCCCTCAGAATTGGTGTATGTATATGTAATAGTATGAACTCCTGTACCGGCGAGAGCAGGGCTAAAGTTTCCATTGCTAACACCTGCACCGCTATATACTCCACCGGAAGGATTACCGCCACTAAGTGCAAAAGGTGCAGCGTCAGAGCACACATCACCAAAAGAATTCAGATTTACATTCGGCGCTGCATTTACCAAAATACCGGCGGTATCAGTAGCTGCGCATCCGGGATTATATGAATAGGTTATCACATGACGTCCGATGCCCGCCTGTGCGGGATTAAAACCGGAACCACTTACACCATTGCCACTATATACTCCTCCGACCGGAGAACCACCTGACAATATAAAAACGGGAGAGTTTACACAAACGTCATTAAACGCATCAAGATTAACAACCGGAATTTCACTAACATAAATATGGGCTGTATCTGATGCTGTACATCCTGACAAATCGGTGAAAGAATAAGTGATAACGTGATTGCCTGCCCCTGCAACAGCAGGATCAAACATTCCACTATTGACTCCGGTACCACTATATATTCCGCCTGCAGGCATTCCTCCGCTTAATGTTATTGAGGGTGAATTTATACATAGATTACTAAAAGAATTCAGATTCACAGAAGGCGCCTTTACAAATATTGTGGAACTGTCAGAACCTGAACAACCGGAACCATTAGTATATGAGTAGGTAATAACATGATAGCCGGGGCCGGCGACCGATGGGTTAAAACTGTTTCCACTTACGCCTGTTCCACTATATATTCCACCTGCAGGGGTTCCTCCGCTCAAAGCTAATGAAGATGAGTTTATACATATATCACTAAATGAATTCAGGTTGACGTTCGCGACAGTATTTACAAGTATGCCTGATGTATCCGAAGCTGAACATCCGGAATTGTATGTATATGTAATTATATGATATCCTGCACCGGCAAGAGACGGATTGAAATAATTTCCACTCACCCCCGGTCCGGTATAGCTCCCGCCCGTTGGAGTTCCTCCATTCAATAAGAAAGCCGGAGAATTTAAACAGACGCTGTTTAAAGAAGGAAGATTTACGGAAGGAATTGTACTCACATATATTCCTGAAGTATCAGAAGCAGAGCATCCTGAAGCATTCGTGTATGAATAAGTAATAAGATGCGTACCAAGACCGGCAACTGAAGGATTAAAGGAGCCGCCACTCACTCCGTTTCCCGTATATACACCCCCTGAAGGTGTTCCACCTGTCAAGGTAATTGGTGATGAATTGATGCAGGTATTACTGTATGAATTTAAATTAACAGAAGGAAGTGCTTTCACTATAATCCCGGAAGTGTCCGATCCGGAGCATCCAAACCCATCTGTATAGGAATAGGTAATAATTTTATTTCCAATACCCGCTGCCGAAGGATTAAAATATCCGGCGCTCACTCCAGGTCCGGAGTATGTTCCGCCACCGGGAGATCCACCATTTAATAATATCGGAGAGGCATTCAGACAGACGTCACTAAATGTATTTAGATTTACTGCAGGTAAATTATTTACAAAAATTCCTGATGTGTCAGAGGCAGAACAGCCGGAACTAAAAGTATATGTGATCAAATGATGTCCGGAACCCGCGACAGAAGGGTTAAAATAATTTCCGCTTACACCCGGTCCGCTATAAGTTCCGCCTGTTGGTGTTCCTCCATTCAGTAAAAGTGGTACTGAATTTAAACAGACACTGTTAAATACCGGAAGATTTACGGAAGGAATTGTTGTCACAGTTATTCCTGAAGTGGCAGATGATGAACAACCAAAAGCATTCGTGTATGAATAAGTAATAATATGCGAACCGATTCCGGCAACTGAAGGATTAAAGGATCCGGCACTTACACCGGTACCGGTATACACACCACCTGAAGGTGTCCCGCCGGTTAATGTAAGAGGTGCTGCATTGATGCAAATATTATTGAATGCACTTAAACTGACAGCAGGCAGTGCTTTAACTAATATTCCCGAAGTATCTGATCCCAAACAACCTGATGCATCCGTGTAGGAATAGGTAATTATTTTGTTTCCTATTCCGGCTAGCGATGGATTAAAATAAGATCCACTCACTCCGGATCCTGAATAGGTTCCTCCTGCGGGTGTTCCTCCGCTCAACAGCACCGGTGCTGCATTCAAACAAACATCACTAAACGTGTTTAAATTAACAGCCGGAGCTGAGACTACTCTTATTGTTGAAGTGTCAGATGCAGTACATCCGGAGGTATATGTGTAAGTGATAACATGTATTCCGGGGCCTGCAATACCGGGATTAAAATATCCTCCACTTACACCCGTGCCACTATATGTTCCACCGGAAGGCGTCCCTCCGCTTAACAACATAGGAGAAGCACCCATGCATATATCATTAAATGTATTTACCTCCACTGCAGGTAGTGCAGTAACTGTGATTGTTTTTGATGCAGAATTTGAACAGCCATTTGCATTTGTATAAGAATATAAGATCGTGTGATTACCAGTACCGGCAAGAGATGGATTAAAAGTAGTTCCTGAAACTCCGGTTCCAGAATAGGTCCCTCCGGAAGGAGAGCCGCCGGTTAAATTGACCGGTGAAGATGTCACACAAACATTCGAAAAATTATTCAGTGTTACAGTTGGGAGAGGATAAACAATCACTGAAACAACAGAAGTCGCCTGACATCCGCCGGCATCTGTAGCCACCACAGTATAATTAGTTGAGGAGGAAGGACTGGCTATGACGCTCGAACCGCTTGTAGAAGACAGTCCTGTTGAAGGTGACCATTGATAAGTCTGTGCACCATTTGCACTAAGTGTTGACGAAGCTCCGTTACAAATAGCATTAGGCGTAGCAGAAGTGCTGATAGATATACTGCTTGTTGTAACATCGCCTGACAAATAGGTACTCGTGTAATAATTGCTTGTTGAAGCAGAGCCATTAAATTCTATAATAGCAAAATGATAGGTAACTCCACTGCTCAAACCGGAGATAGTACAGGTGTTTGAAGTTCCGGAATAGACAACAAAATTGGAACTTCCCAGATTTGCACCATTACCAAAAACAGAGTTTGCAGTGTATGATTGTTGGTCAACCGGAAATGCATTCACCGGAGAACCGGCTCTTGCAATTACTATTCTGGAAGAACCATTTCCGGATGTCCAGTTCAGTTGCACGTTCGAACAGGAAGTGAGAGAGGCTGAATAATCCGATGCAGGCACTGTGGGCTGTGTTGCAATGCTCGGACTAAAGTATGCTGTAACGGTAGTATCACCATTGGGATTCCAGGTAAGTGGCAGGACACTTCCTCCGGAAGATAGCCATCCGGAAAAAACATACCCGGGATTTGCCACAGCCTTTATGGTCACGGGGTATCCATCAAAATATACAAGACTACAAGGATTGGAAGGCACACGGAAAGTATCGACTTCAATTCTACCTCCCTGTATCGGGACTTTTGCAAGATTCAGCCGGGATGTGTCTGAAATACCAAATTGTTGCATGATAAATTTTCGCATATACCGCTGCCGGTTATGGAAAAATAATTTCATTGTATCTACCTCTGTGTTCCACTCTGCTCTGCTGTGGTAATAGCCTACAGTAAAATAATCAATTGTATCATTAGAATGCTCCCATCTTGCTATGTGTGCAGGTAACTCATTATGAAGTCGGCTTCGAAACACATCAAGCACTGAATCAGTCCGGCTTGGACAAAAAGTGAAATTTATATGGTGTGCATACTGTTTAATGAACTGCGATTTGAATTCTGCATTGAGCAATAAATTATTCAACAGAAATTGGGCCCATGAGGCAACCGAACCACTGGTGGTTGCCCATGCAAGAGTATTATGCGTGTAATTGCAAGGGTGATTGGGACTGGTGCTCAAGAGGTCGGAACGATCAGTATCCCACATGATCCATCTCCACTTCATACTAAGATCTTTCGGTCTCCAGTAATAAATATTCTTATTAGGCCAATCAGTAGATGCATAATAAATACGCGATTGAAAATAATTTACGTATTCCTGAATATCAATTTGATCCTTAATATAATTATAATTTGACTGCTGAGCCAATGAGTTATTGGTGATGAACGAAATCATTGCATTATAACCGGAAGCATCACCGTTTGCTACCTCTGCATTGCTAAACAATAAATCAACACTGTCTTTATTGATAGAAGGATAGTGCCCTTTTAGATAATCTTCATCAATTTTTTCCGTCATACTTATTACTCCCCAATAGGCACCATTCATGTAAAGAATTACAGGACGATTCGCCTGATGATCTACATCCATAGCACCTTCCAAAAGTGTATGATTGTATGCATCCCTAATCCCGGTGCTACTCCAGTCTGACCCTCCGTTACGCACTTTGAATGCTTTATAGCTTGCAATCGGAAGCTGAGGAAAAAGTTGATATGGAATTGAGTTTTTCCCAAGTGCATCTTCAGCTTCAAAATTTAATGACTTCTGTGCATACACTCTGCTTGTATTACCACTAAGGGATAATTTTAAATTCTGACTGATCACTTCTGCACCTGAAGCTTCAAAAAGTTCTATATGCGCCGGCCTTTTCCAGCTCTTCCAAAAATTGGCGCCGTAGTATGGATAGAAATGATCATAGTCATCGACTCCAAAGCAATAGATACCGGTATTTTCATCCCATAGATTTGCCGAATCGGTAACCACGGAAAGTATTGGAAGATCATGTGGCCGGTTAATGAAATAGGAAGCGGTTGTTACCTCGCCCGGAATATAGTTAGTCTTGTGCACACGGGCGCGCATTGCTTTTGTAGAACTCACAGTAATAGGACCTGTATATAAAATTCCCTTCGAGGGAGAAGGTTCGTTTCCATTCAAAGAATAATATATTGTAGAGGAAGGATCAGGTGTTGTAAGCGAAACCTGGATAGTGGATGGATAAAATCCCGCATCAATGCTAAATGCAGCTTTTCCGGCAATGCCAAGGTAGCCGCCACCCGTATTTGCTTTATCAGGTGTTGGGACAGGAAAATAACTCCATGCCGAACTACCATCGCTGGTCCGGCCATAGGTCACATCATAACTAAGCTCAGAAAAAGTTATTGAATCTATAATAGTCGTACCATTGGAAGCCACCAGTGCCAAACGCTCACCTGTACCACTTAATTTGAAGCTGGCATGTATTGGCCCTTTGTAGGTTTCTTCGTCAAACCAAAACACCCTGTGATCATTTGCAGAAATTGTCGTTTGGGATGAGTTGGTAGATGGTATGCGGAACTTGGTAAGATTCGAAAAATCGTCTGTCAGATACATCCCGGCCATATTAATACTCGAACTTCCGGCATTATAAAATTCTACCCAGTCACCCTTTTCATCATAGTCATCTTCATATGAAATATAATTGTTGGAACAAATTTCATTGATCTTAATGTTTTGAGCAAGCAGGAGCGGGGCTGAAAACAACAAAAAGACGAAAAAACAAATCCCCCGGGTCAGAGTAGTCATGGTTCGAGACAGGTAAAGTTTAAAATTCTAATCAATAATTAGACGGATTAAATATACAGTTCAATTAATAAATTTCAAATTATATTCAGTAAATACACCCTATTACATGGCTAAATTGATAGCAAATCAATAAGATTTCATTGGCGGAATTAATTATATTATGCCTTTCAAGAATGACGCATTTAAAACTGTAATTATTGAGGTGCTCACGTGAAAACTGATAAATTAATCTTTTTTCTAAAAAGGATCTGGGTTATGGACGTTAAATTAAAGAATAATATTATTAAATCTAACCTCAATTATTCTAATGTTAACAAAATAATTTGCCTTACAAAAATACAGATGGCTCAGATTGGCCCCTTGAAATAACTCAGTAAAAACGTAAATATTAGCTTCGAAACACAAAAAGGATCGTCATTCTACCTTCAATAAACTCAGAAAATCATTCAGCTGTTTTAGTTTGAAACAATAAATAATTTCGAAAAAGCTCCAACTTTTAAATAATAGATGCCGGCTTCCCATTCTTCGGTTGAGATAGTTGCATTTTCTACATACAATCTATTGTAAACTATTTTTCCGTTTGAATTAAAAATCTCAATATTTAGTCCGGCTTGAGTTTTTGATACAGCCGGGAGGCTCACTACTATATACTTCTCAGAAGGGTTTGGGAAGAGTTTAATCTTGTCATTTACATTCTCCGGAATAGAAACTGTATTTAATACTACATACACGCATGCAGAATCTGTGCAGGAGTTTTGATCAAGGACACTAACGCAATAGAAGCCTTCAACATCCACCAGGATAGAATACGAAGTATCCATTGTCGACCAAAGAACAGAACTATAACTTGAATCTACATTCAAATTAAAGGTGATTGCGCTTGAAAATATGGTGTCTGCAGCAAAGCTGATTGATGGAGATGCGAAAGCAGATACTATTCCCGGGGAAGAGATGGTATCATTGATTCCAAAAATTCCGGAAATTAAACTGACTGTGTAAGTTCCGTCAGAATTATACACATGGCTTGGAGAAATTAAATTAGAAGTAGTTCCGTCTCCAAAGTCCCACTGAAAATCTGTTGCTCCCTGTGATGCATTCGTAAAATTAACGGTGAATGGCACACAACCGCTGCTAACATCTGCGGTAAATGCAGCGACGGGAACCGGGTTATTGTTCAACTGAAAACTTGGGCTCCATGTCATGAAATTGCCTGTTCCATTTGGAATTCTTGCATGGGCTTCATCCGCTTGTTGAACTCCAAAATTCAGGTGATTTATTAATTCCATGTTACTATTAAGAAACCATAATTCATCTCCATCTCCCGAAAGTTTAAAATTAGTATTCAGTCCACCAAACCCTTCATCATCATTGGCCCAAACAATCAGATACTCATCCGGTTGAATAATCGTTCCCGGAGGAAATGACCATTTTAGCAGATTCATAGGATTGTCGCTCAAATAGAATCCACTTATATCTTTTGGCTGGCCGGAAGTATTATATATTTCAATCCAATCCGAATAATTTCCAGCCGTGTCTGCGGCAGTCGAAACATTTTTAGCCATCAACTCATTAATAACAACAGATGAGTCCGTTGCCGGCTCAGGCTTTACGAGATAAGTATAAATGTCATGTTCTGCTCCGGGAGGATCATAAGAAACTGTAGCCGCGCTGTTAGCTGAAACGGCCTCAATATAAAAGCGCATGCGTGTCACGCCGGGCATTCCAGGGATTAATCCGGTATATACACTGTCTCCTGCAATACTATCCTGATGTGTTCCATCATCATACATCAACACTTTTGAAAAATGCCCCGTCAATCCGGAAGCATAATAGAAAAAAACAGCATCTACCCCATCCTGACAAGTAACATTGCTAGTGACAAGGACATTCTCATTTGCACCGGGAGCCTCCCAGGCAGTTGTATCAGAATAAAAAACAGAATTAGAAATAAGCGGGAGATTCTTATTAATTTCTGAATTGCTAGTGATGTAAGCTTTCCTGTTTAATATGTAGTTCTTTAAAACAGATTTATGATTTAAAAAATCTGCATAAGTATAATTCTGAACCACATCATTCTGAACAATAGGATCAATCTGACTGTAAAATGCATCGATCACAGGAAATATCTTGGCAGTATCCAATACTTCATTCACCATAGTTCTCATGTGAGCAAGATATCGTTGCCTGATTTGAGGATGATTCAGCAACTTATAAAGCAAGGCATAGTTTGGTTTATTCACATGCGAGAAGATGCTATAGTTATGTTTGTCCGGGTCGAAAGTATCATTTCCATCCATTTCAATTGGGACAATACGACCGGTTTCTGAATCCATATAGAGATAGTAATCCGATCTCCCTTTTTCAATATAGCTATCGTCGTCACCAAAAATATTTTCACCGGCAAAAAACCAAAGAGTTCTGTCAATATCCAGATAGTTATCCAATATTGTTTCCATATTGCTCTGAGAAACTGTATCGAGTATTTTACAAAAGTCTCTCAGTCTTGTATATGGATCCGGGAAACCACTAAATTTCAAATCGTAGTTGTTTACATATTGCGTGGTGTCACTTCCTAAATAATAAAGAGTTCTCAAACTATCTCCTCTGACACCATGCGGCGCCGGGCTACCTTCAGGCCTTTTAGCTCTCCAAAGAGCACCGCCTTTACTTAGAAACCATTCTTCAACAAAATCTTTATTTAGTTGCTGGACATTTCCATAAATACCCCAATCGTTTCCATTGATAACAAGGTGCGCGAAATTTCCTTTAGCCGCCGGCATGTGCTTGCTCAACATGAACTCATAGAGGACTTCGCCCATAAATGATGGGTCGTTATAACCATTATTTAAATTAACGATATTATATCCTCCTACATCCTGGCCCGGGATGTATGCATTAAGCGTGATATTGAAGGACTTTTTAAAATCATTACTGCTACTGTAAGAAGTTGCTCCTTTAAATCGCACTCCTACACTATCATAAACTACTCCATCAATCGTGAGAGTTGCCGGCATGTCAATCTGGTTAGAATAATTTGATTCAAGGTCATCCCAATAGTCGGGTTGCGAAAAATCCAGAAAAATATCTCGAGTTGTCGACTGGTCATAAAAACCAGAATAAGGCAGGTTCCCCGTGATCAAACGTCTGCCATCCGGGCTATAATGCATAGCATCAGGCAGACTTTGGCTGATTGAAAATAACGAAAGCAGACAAAGGCATAATAGAACGCAGATCCCTCTGAACTCAAAAAAGATATTGCGGCAAGTAAACAAATTCAATTTCATAAATTATAATATTGACAGAATTAAGAAATTATTGAATATTCTAACTATCAAATTCAGGGGGCAATACCAGTAATTATCATTATAATGCTATGTCCTTGAATTAAATACTTGTGATACCAACAAATATATTTTATTTGAGACAAGTGGCCAAATGATTAGCCAAATAAACTGAATTCCGAAGCACATTTACTTCGCTTTATTGTTCTCATATGAAAGCAACTCGTATTATCCTTCAAAAGAATCAAAAACAGGTAAATATTAAATGCAAAAAAAACACCGATTCAGGATGCTCCTATTTCAATTGCGTATCACGACAATTTTTTTTGAACTGAAATTGTTTCCGCTAATAACATTTACAAAATAGAAACCGGAAGGAACACTAAGGTTTAATGAAAGAAAATTTTCAGCAAATTTATTATGGTATTCTTCATATACAATCCTTCCCACCTGATCATAAATCTCAACTTTGAGAGATTCATTTAAAACGGACTTAAACAATAAAGAAAAAGAATTCATTAGGGGATTAGGCACTGCTTGGAAATAATCAGACTTTACCCATTCGTTCTGAATGTCTGTTGTAGTGCAAAGCTGACTGCGTACACATCCCGAATAGATACTGGCAGTATCATTCACTAATTGCAGGGGAGAAACAGTAAACCAAGACAATGCAAACACAAAATATTGTGGCATCTGGTTTGAGGCTGTCGTACTTCCGCTATCTGACTGAAGACATCTTGAGTATCCTACGGGACTATCCTTGATGAAATTTATCGTTCCATCAGTTACAGAATCGTTTAAAAATGTAATATACCCTCCATCCGAAGTAGTTTTAACCAGAGGGAGTTCATCAAAACAGCAAAAGATGTCAGTTTGAAATAAATTTCCTGTACTATCGAATTTAGAGATATAAAATTCTGAAGGGACCGGGTACAAATTATCACTCCCGCAAATAATTATTCCCCCATCAGCCAAGGTATCAATGCTTGATGGAGCACAATAAGGATTAAGATACTTAATCCATTTTATGTTTCCCGTTGTATCCATTCTTAGCACATTTGTACCTTGACTACTAGAGTACGCGACTACAAGGTCTTTGTCACTGGTCTCAATGCATTGCACAAATTCTCCTTCGATACTCAAGGTAGCTTTTACATTCAAATTTGAATCGGTAAATAATACATGTGCAATAGCAAAGGCATGTGAATAGATTGCCGCAGATATAGCATAATCACCGTTTCTTAGTCTGCTTATCCGATACAACCAATTTTGAAGTCCGGCAGTCAGTTCATGAAAGGATATTAAATTCCCTAAAGGATCTGTTTTCAAAATAAAGTTATCTCCAATCGATCCCTGAATAGCGGTGAGACAAAATATATAGCCCTCCGGAATTGGCTCAATCCATTTTACTGATTTACCATTTATCAATTTTAGCCAATCTACATTCCCATTCCGATCTGCCTTCATAATAAAATTATCACCGGAGACTACAAAACCTGAATCATCGGTAGCAATTATATGTCGTGGTATTTCTAAGGAAACAGACAAATCATAATATTTAGTCCAGAGAGTGTCTCCGTTTCTCTTCAATTTAAGTATTAAGAGATTTGAATCCAGATTCGCCGGATTGTAGCCAAAGGCGGCAAGAAGATAATTTGAATCCTTTCCCTCTGTACATGAATAGGCCTTTAATCCGACCGAGGCTATATCAATATACTGATTGATAAAACTATGCTGTGAATTTGCTTTATGATTATTCGCGATTATGAAAACAATTAAAAATAATAACCCTTTATAGGCCTTCATAGGAACAAATTAAAAATTTGAATATTATCCTCTCAAAGATACATATAATAAAAGCACTAGGTCAGAATGGGTGAAACACTACTCTCCCCCAATCCTCTTCTGCTCCGACTCACTGCCGGATTTACGCTGCTTCACACTCTGCATTTGTTTATTGCCAAAGCGCCAGGTGAAGCTTGCACGAAACTGTTGACTTTCCCAGTTTCCGTTCACGAGAATTTTAATACCTCCGTATACATTGCGGCTGTCCCAGGGTGCGGTGTTCAGAATATCAGAATAAGATAATTTCAAATTCGCTCTGTCACTAAAAAGCTTCTTTTGTAAACCGATATCAAGAGAGCCATTTGGTTTAGTAATATATGAACCACTCCATACCCCTGCACTGTTATACCATCCGGATATTTCCAGTGTGAAATTCTTAGGAAGCTTAAAGGTATTTTGTGCAAAAAGATTAAAACTTGTCACCGACTCATTAATAGTTTTCCCGTTTCCAAAATCAGCTTCATACTTCTGGTTATTTACACCCATGTTGAAATACACGCTGTACCATTTAAGTGGCTGAAGAGAAGAAGCCAGACTGAGGTTTAAAATTTTCTCCGTTGCAAGATTCCGTGGACTCAGTCGACTCTTTCCGCCTTCAAGTGTATCGGTTATCTGTGCGAAAAAATCATCGGTATGACTGTATCCGACACTAATCGTACTTGCATATTTATAGGTATGAGAAAGCTCTAATTTTTGTGAGTATTGAGGATTGAGAAATGGATTTCCTTTGCGTGAACTTAATTCGTCGAGCTTAAATTCGAATGGATTTAATTCCTGGTAATTAGGACGATTAATTCTTCTGCTATAAAGCAAGGCCGTTGAATTCATCTGGTTCCATGAATAAGTGATGCCGGCACTTGGAAATAAATCAGTGTAATCCCTTTTTACGTTTTTATCGTTAAGAGAATCGGCTGCATTCTTCAAATCACCTTCGCTAGCTGTAAGTTCAGCACGTAAGCCGGCCTGAACTTGAAACTTCTTAATCTTTATCTGGTAATTAATGTATGCTGCGTATACATTTTCGGAATAAGCAAACTGATTGCTCCTACTCAGATCTAAAATTTCAGAACCGTTGGCAATATCAAAGAAGTTATAATCATTATCAGTATTCACCATTGAAATCTTGTAGCCTGCTCCAAATTTCCCTTTCAATAAATTCTGTGAATAATCAGACTTTAAAGTATAGATGTTGATTGTGGTCGAGGTAATTGAACGATAGTAGGCGGAAGAAAGAATCGTAATATCATCAGCAAGCGTATAAATATTAGGTTGAAAATTATTCCGGTATCCATCATAATAAGCAATATCGAAATCAGTAGCAAGCTCTCTACCTGTAGTGTCGGTATAGCGGTGATTAAGATTTACTGCAATATTATTCGTATGCCCTTCTGTTGTCTGATCAGACTTCAGAATACTGTCAGCCAATTCGGAACTAAAGCTCCCAATTCTATTTCGGCTGGTGTTGGTACTTTGAATATCCCTATAGTTCCCTGTAACCATCAGCCCCAGAGTGTGTTTTTTATTCACATAATAGTCAAGTCCGGCATTGTAATTATGACTGAGTCCTGAATTTAGGAATACAGAACTGGCGTTATAAATATAGGGTGCCTGTTCTCGGTAAAAATTCATCTCCATCTTCCTGGTTCCCCAGTTATTTCCATAGCTGGAAAAGAAACCGAGTTTCTTTGATCTGCTATTCAGGGACAAGGCAGTATTATATTTTGAATAGGCACCTGATGCATAGCCCAGCGTGACTGATCCATTTGTTCCAAAACTTTTATTTCGCTTAAGTTTAATATTAATTATTCCTGCCGTTCCTTTTGCCTCGTATTTTGAGGATGGATTCGAGATAAGTTCAATAAGATCAACTTCGGTACTGTTTAGAGAACGCAGATAATCCATCAGTTCAGCTCCGGAAAGATGCATGTCTCTCCCATCCACTTGCAAGAGAACGCCACCTCTTCCTTTGAGAATAATATTATCATTATTGTCGACTACCACACCCGGTGATTTCTGAAGCAATTCAAAAGCAGTACTTCCTGAAGCATTGATACTATTCTCCACATTAAAAACAGTTTTATCCGGCTTCACCTCAATGAGAGGACGGATGGCAGTTACCTGAGCCTCTTTCAATGATATCGAATTGCGGTTCAACTTAAAAACAGGAATTGACTTCTCCGTTCCCGTGTAATCAAATTTACTGCTGTATTGCGTTGCAAAACCTAGCATTGAAACTTTTACATAATACGAACCGCTCTCAAGTCCGGAGAAATTAAACTTCCCATCCAAATCGGTGACATTTGCTTTTGCAAGGAGAGAATCGCTCGCACGATTAAGTTCTACGATTGCACCGGGAATAGCCTGGTTAAGCTCATCGTTAACTTGTCCGGAAATTAGTGAAGCTTGCGCACTTGCAAGAAAGGACATGAGTATTCCTGCAAAAAGGAGATAAATTTTTTTGTAAAACAAGGGAGTAGAATTTAACGACAAAGTAAATAATTTTTTTTCAATGCACCACATCATTCAGGAATGAAAATAAACAATAGTATTTCACAGTTTTGAAATCGACATAAATGATTCATTCGTTTCAGAAGCAGAATGCTTTTATTGTAGCATAATCGACACAATGGTGCAGATAGTGGTTTCTCATTTCACAAAGTTTCATTTTGAAAAAAATGCACTGACCGGTAAGCAAAAAAAATCTAAGTGTAAAATGGAAATGTGTACAAATCACTCTTCACAAACTCAAAAATGAACCCCTATTAAAGAATACTAATTTATAAAAAGCTTCCTTCTACAGAGGTTATTCCCATTCATCACAGTAAGAAAATAGATCCCGGGTCTTTGGTATAACGATTCATAAACCGGAATATCAAATGTTGATCCATCCACATTTAAAGAGAACTCCTTTTCAAAGAGCAGCTGACCTGAAAGGCTATATAATTTAGCAGAATATGCTCCTGCATCTTCACCCCTTACCAGGACACTCAAGCTACCGGAATGTTGTGTAATAAGCAGAGACATTATGTGATCATCAACATGAGCACTTAATTCCATCCCGGCATTTCTTAATCGGTTAATTTCATTGCTATGTTCAAATCCAATTTCTTCTTCCTTGCAATTATTGCAATTGAATGCCATTGGTGAAATTGCATTGTTCCCTATTAACTCAAGTTGAAAGGTCAGGTCACTTGAACCTATTGAGCGGTTATGAACTTCCGCAGCAATGACATTTGTTCCGCTCACGAAATTCCCGGGAGACAAAGTAAAATTTAACAAGGCACTGCCATCATCGCTACAAGTGGATGAGGCTAGAGTTGTGTAAGCAATCGCCCCGGAAGGCATGTTATTGCGATAAACTTCAATTCCGTTCACGTACACTACAATTCCATCATCACGTTTCAAGTTCATGGTGAAATCCTGAAATACAGAAGGATTCGGAATGCTTACCGTCTTTCGGAAATAATAGGTTATATGTCCTCCTGCAAGCGGAGTAGTATGTGGATTTTCAAATCCCAGAGCAGCTGAACCCTCAGCCCATGAAGCATCGTTAAAAGATATAGACCTCCAGTTAGTGCCTTGATTGCTTCCATTATCCAAATACTTGAAACGATCATTTGTTGTAATAATTACACTTGCTTGATTAGACTGATTCTCCGGCTGATCAAAGGGAGCAAATTGGCGGAGACAATCTTTTTTGTAGGTCGAAGATTCTGTACTTTCAATGTCGCGGCACAGCCAAACACGAACATTCATACTGTCAGGATACCTGTTAGAAATTGCCAGTCCTTCGACGTTAATATTTCCTGAAGGATTTGATAGTTCAATCTCCTTCCTCGTGTTGAATTTTCTTGATGACCCTGAAATAGCTGAAGAAAGGTCAGTAAGTTCAATTGAATTCAGACCTATATTATGCAGGATATACATCAGGCCCGTGCTTCGATCAAATGCCAGATCACAGCTCTCTGATTTATTAGTAAAATATCTTCCCACATATGAAAAATTATTGCTCACATTAGGGTTCACATCGAACACCCATATTTGTCCAAGGTTTTGATGTGCAATAAATAACAGTCCTCCCATTCCGTTCACCGAAGTATAAGGCTGGCCGGTTCGTTCGCTAATAAATCCGGCAGCAATTAAAAAACTATCCGGTACGAAAGCTATTCCTTCGGGACCTGTATTGCCCGTGTTAGTCATAATTGATGGCAATGAAAGAATATTCCAGCTATTGACTAATGTTGCACTTGTAAATCCGGGAGTGTGAGAATATTTTCTAATCTCATAATAATTCTCATCGATTGTATAAAACTCATCTGCATTCAGATTCACTTGTGTAATTCCCTCCGGTCCACCCGGGATACTTAAGTTTGCCATCTGTGAAAAAGAATTCGTTTGGGTATTGTGCTGCAAGACGCGCAATCTGCCATCTCCATGAGACACCAACAAAGTGTTCCTTACTCCGTTCCAAAACAAGCCGCTAAGTTCGGTCAATCCATTCGCATCCATGAGAGCTGTCAAATTATCCGCTTGCGACCATGCCTCGGCAGGCCAGGCAGTGAGTGGAGTGTTTGCAGACAATGTCGTAAATATTCCGGCTGAAGAAAATAATCCTGTTCCGGATGCGCAGATAGCCCGAACAATAAACTCATAGGTTGTTGCTGTCTGTAGCCCGGTCAAACTTAGACTTGTTGAAGATGATACCAGTGGACCTGAAAATGCTTGTCCACTATTGAGAATTCTATAAGAAACTTCATAGGAAGAAGCACCACTAACAGCAGCCCAGGCAACTTGAGCGGAGCTGATGCTTTGATTGGTTGCAGTAAAAAAATTTGGGTCGGGAATACCACAAGGCACTGCACTCGTCCCGTTAGCGATTAATTCAAGCTCAAAGGTGACATCACTCGATGATGTTGAATTGTTATGCACTTCAGCAGCTATAATATTATTTCCATTCAGAAACAAATTTCCGGACAAGACAATACTCAACATGGAAGCTCCATCATCCGAACAAGCAGAGGAGGCTTTGGTATTATATGCAATTGATCCGGAAGGCATGTTATTTCTGTACACTTCCGTACCATTGATGTAAACTACGATACCATCATCCCGTCTTATATTCATTTTAAAATCAGTAAAGGAAGCGGGATTAAAACTTACTGTCTTTCTGAAATAATAAGTAAGGCGTCCGGCTGTAATGGTGGTGGTGTTGACATTTCCAAATCCCAAGGAAGCATTAGCCAATGGCCATGATGTATCATTAAAAGACAGCCCCCTCCAGGAAGTGCCTTGATTAGAGCCGTTGTCCAAATACCGAAATTGTGCTGACTTTGCAATGATAGTGCTTGACTGGGAAAAACAAATGGTCGGGATAGAAATAAAAATCTGCAAAAGAACAATACAAATTTTTCCGATGAATTTAGTCATGATATATATACATTGATAAAGTTGATACAATTAATAAATGCCGGTTATATTAATTTCGGATGCGTCTAAGAAATCCATTCAAAAACAAGAGTGCATTGAACTATTTAACATATGCTAAACGGAAAATCATTAAACGACGGATAAAATTAAAATAATTAATTGAGCTACAAAATAAATTAATAAATTATCCCAAAACCCCCTATTTATAAGCATTTCAAGGGATTTACCTTGCATTGGTCGACTTCAGAAATAAAACTATTTGCATGGTTTATTATGTCATCATCTATGCTACTTATGTTGTCTTTTAGTTTCTATCACACCGGCGAAATCACAAACGAAAAAAAAATAAATTCAGAAATATTCTATTCCCAAATTGGGAGAATAAGACCACAAACAATTTAAAGTGAAAATAAAATTAGGGAGAATGAATGATGCAGCAAAAAATCCAAATCAAAAATCAATAATGCACCGTCACCGTACCAATAAAAATATGTTGCTTGCCGAAGACATCTGCCACCCTCGCTCGCCAGACATAAACATCCTGCTGAACTTTTTCGCCATCGAGAGTGCCATCCCACTGACATGAAGAAGACATTCCTTCATTGCCATAAACATCCCATGGAATGTTTGATCCTTCCTGATGACAAGTCCATATTTGCAATCCCCAGCGATCGTAAATCCACATGTCATAAGCCCGGATACCCATTCCTTTTGCATAGAACAAATCATTCCGGTGATTTCCATTAGGTGTGATGGCATTCGGAGTGAAGAAAGTGAACTCAGGATTAATTTCGACAGGCTTTCGGATTGAATCGACACAACCATGTTCCGTCTTCACAACAAGGGATGCGACAAATTGGTAAAAATCATTCGATATCGAAGAAGCATAAGAATACGTTTCAACAGGCCCGCCATTAAACGTAGCAGAACCATCACCAAAATTCCAAGTCCACTCAACAACACCGGCGGATGACTGATCCTTGAAGGTAATATTCGGTGAGTTATATCCAATGACCTCAGAACTCAGTTCAAAATCCGCTTTTGGAAGTGGATATACTTTAATATAATCCTTGAACGACCTGTGCCCTATGCAGCCATAGTCACTCACAACAGTAAGTATAGCATCAAAATTTCCCGCGGTCTCGTAACAAACCTCACCGGGATTTTGGGAATTGGAATTACGCGGATCTCCACCCGGAAAACTCCAGGCCCACAGAGCGATAGAGCCATCCGGAGAAACTGAAAGATCATTAAAAGTATGACACAATCTAACGCAACCCGAATCAGGATCATCAATCTGAACTAGCGGAAGTTCATAAACGGTAACTGTTCCGAGGGATGTATCCCTGCAACCATGTTGTGTTTCTGATACAAGGGAAACATCGAACACACCGGCAGAGTCAAAACTTACAGATGGACTTGTCAATTGCGAAACAGAAGGTTGGCCTTGAGGAACTGCCCAAAGATAATTATGTATGCTGTCGCCATTAACTGTGGATTGATTAAGTAACACAACTGTAGCATTTTTACAAACCGACGGTGAAGCGAACAAAGATTGAGGCAATGGATAAACGGTAATTGTATGCTGAGTGGTATCTGCACAAGCTCCGTCGGAACGTGTGATAAGAGAAATCACATAAGAACCTTCTGTCGAAAAAGAAACAACAGGACTTGCGACAGTGGCTGAAGAAGGCGAACCTCCTGGAATAGACCATGAATAATTAATATTTTCTCCGGCAGGCTGAATGGTGGAAGCATTGGCAAATGTTATTTCTGTGCCTGCGCAAATATTTGGCACAGAGAAAACCGCATGCGGATCAGCTGCAATGATTACCTGTTTTGAAATAGTGTCTGTACATCCGTGAACGGTCGTTGTGATCAGGTTCACCAATGAAGTATCAAGCGATTGAAATGAAACTACAGGATTCGTGAGTGCTGAAGTCGTAGGAATCGAATTCGAAATTGTCCATGCATATGCGGCAAGCGTATCTCCGGGGAATGGAGTTGATAAATTCGTAAAAGTATAAGGTGTGCCAAAACAATTTATCGGCGCTGAAAAATCTGCAACAGGCAATGGATAAATCGAAATGACTTTGTCAACCGTATCTTTACAGCCTCCCGGCGCCGATGCAATTAATTGAATAGTTGAATTACCGGGATTTGCATACGTAAGCAATGGTTGCGGATCGGTACTGGACGCAGGATTTCCACCGCTGACCAACCATTCATATGTTAGCACTTCACCCGCAGGAATACTGGTAGAATTATTTTGAACCTGAACCTGATTTCCGAAACAAACGGAATTAGCACTGAAAGAAGCAAGAGGATCGGGAGTAATAATCAATTGCTGTTGAACAGTGTCTGTGCATCCTCCTCTGTTAATCGTAATTAATGTAGTGATAACCGTATCAGGCTGATTAAAGGTAAGCGTTGGTTCAAACAAATTTGAATTACCAGGAGTCCCGTTAGGAAAAGTCCAGTTGTAGGACACAATGGAATCTCCGGAAGCAACGGACGAGCTGTTAAGCAAGGTGATAGGGGCGCTCACACAAACCTGAGGTGCAGAAAAACCTGCCTGAGGCAATGGATAGATTAAAACTGTCTGCTGAATTGTATCTGCGCAACCAAAGGAGGAGTTTGCAATTAACGTGACTGGAAATGTGTCGGGTGAAGCGAAACTTACAGAGGGATTAGCAGCTGATGACACCGAAGGCGTTCCTCCCGGGAATGACCATAAATAGGATAAGCTACCGCTTGCTGCTGATAAGCTTGAAGAGTTTTGTATAGAGATTGAATCACCGAAACAAACAGGAATAGAGCTGAATGATGCAACAGGATTTTCACGAATATTAACAGTACGCAGGAGTGTATCTCGACAACCTTTTGTAGAGCTTACGATCAAAGTAATCTGAGAAGAACCCGGACCGGAAATTATTGAGACAGGATTGATGGCGGATGAGCTGGCAGGATTTCCACCAACAATATTCCAGGAATAAGCACTGATTGTATCTCCTGCAGCAATGGTAGATGAATTGCTCATTGCAACCGGATCACCTTCACAAACATTTGGCGCCGTAAAATTAGCAACAGGAATCTGCGGAACGTTGACAGTATATTGAATTGTGTCACGACAGCCGGGAGAATAAGTTCCTGATATAAGTGTGACAGTATGATTACCCGGAGTAAAGGTGACGGACGAGGGATTAGCATCAGTTGAGGTAGCAGGTGATCCACCGCTGAAATTCCATGACCAGTAATTTATTGGATCTTCGGCCGATGGAGAAAAACTTTGCGCGGTGAAATCTGCGTAACCACAATGCGTTGAAAAAATATAGTCGGCAGAGACAGTAAAATGTTGAGGGACATAGCGAGCCGACCAGTTACATCCGGAAGGCAAAATAATTTTCACCAGAAAAGTATCGCCCGGTTGAGCCGTAGGAGTAACTATCTGAGTCGTTGCAAATGGAACGGTATCACTATTCAAAAACCATTCATAAGAATAAATATTAGTTGAATCAGGCGGAGCAGGTGCAACCAACGTGTCCGGAGCATTGGCGTAACAACTGGGTTTAAAAATTACCGATGTGGATCCACATGAAAAATCCCAATAAGAATGTGCGAAGTGTCCACCGAGACGGCAATCTGCATTTGTTATTACAACAGTAAGAGTTTGTCCAACATACGAAGAGAGATTGACACCCTCTATTGTCCATGGTTTATAAATGGCGGTATCTCTACCTCCTCCACCCGGACCACCGCCGCCGCCTCCACGTGCAGCATTACAAGTATATTGGCCAGGGAATGCTTCACTTGCAATGTATCGTTGATATGCGCAAGGAATAGTGTCTCCGTTTGCATCAAGTATCATAAACTCCACATAGGGCATGGTCTCAAGGCTATGAGAAGAGTCATCCGGATTCTCCATCACGAATGCATAGGCATAAATAAAATTTGTATCAGTCGCACCTACAGTAAAACAATACGTCAGTCGTTCGGCGCAACCTGCAGCAAACTGTCCTTGCTGATTTGAACATCCTCCACCCTGACCATCTGTTTGTGTCTGGCCTAGTTGTATGGAGCTTGTACCAAAACCGGGCGGTGCGACAAGGGTAATAGCCGGATCACCGGGATTAATACCCGGTGTAAGAGGATCAATTCCTGCACCGGTATTAATAGTAAATCTTGGAGGCGTTGGTGTTACCGGTGTCAAACTTAATCCAAGCGAATCGTAGTTTGGGCCTGCTTCTGCCTGCCAAACATTCCATCCATTTTCAACTCCCATATCGTGGCAGGTTCCACAGGCAGAAGAAGATGATGTTCGGGCATATGAACGCACAGATAATTTTCTTCCTTGTTCAATGATCATTTCATTCTGTATGCGGATAGCTTCTAAAGCAGCAGCAGGAATTTTATTTATTCTGATCTGTTCTGAAAGTGGCAATTTTTCAGGAAAAGAAATATAGGAAGCCGATGAACTCTCTGAAATGTTTTGTGCAAATGTTAATCTTAGACCAATAAAGAAAAAGGCCATCAAAGAAATGGCGAATCGTTTTGAAAAGCGATAAAAAACTAAGCTTCCAGGGTACATGATAAGGGGATGCAATTACGTGAAAATACGGTAATTAACAAAGAGTGTTTGACCGATGAAGGTATAGCATAGCGAATTCTTACTTTATTCATACTTACTCCCAAATCGCTTATGCTTTATGGTGTCGATTTACCTTGTCAAATGGCCAATTCTTATCAAATTACACGAATAGAGAGATATCGCTGCATTAGCAATCCGGAGACCGGCCTAAACGTTATATGTACATGTATCCAAAAATTTCTGCTTGAAGGATCATGCCTGGAGGCGGATAAAGCCTTGAAGATCGATCCGGTGTTGGACTAAGAAGACCATTGAAAGCAGCGCTATTACAGAGAAAGAAATCGCTTTCAAAATACACATTGATGTTCTGATAAAATGAAAAATCTATTCCGTCGAAAGGAAGGCTTGCAATGCGTTTTCATTCAAACACTAAAAATGATCTCACCTCTTTAATACATGACATCTCAGTCCAATAATTTGTTCCGAGCACCTTCACAGATTAAACATCAGGATTCCTTGTGGAGAAGCTAAACAATCTCCTAACTATAACATCAGAACAGGAATCCCAAAATTTTCTATCCTGAATCTCACACTCCAAATCCCGGAGTTTCTATAGTATAAAATTCCCGGCTGTGTTTCAGACTTAATATTGGGACTTTAGAATGGTTAACAATATGCTCAGCAAAAGCTCCTAGAAATATTTGAGTAAGCCTGGATTCATGTCCTGAATTTATGACAATCAAATCACAATTCTTCCTTGTAGCATAATCTATAGCAACTGTAGCAAGATTTTTTCCTTCTAATATAGTCGTATTATATGACAAGTCATCTGCCCGAATGTAGTCTTCCACAGACTCAATTTTTGTATAAAACTTATTCAGTTCAACGGGCTCTCTGGAGTCGGGCAATCCGATAATATGAATTTCGGCATCAAACAATTCCGCTATCAATGTGGCAATACCAACCTTTTCACGACTGTGAATTGAATTATCAATAGGCAAAAGAATTCGTTTAAACCCGGATTTATGAAAGCTGCTTTGAAGTGTCAATACAGGAATAAGAGAATGCGTGACAACACTTTGAGCATTTGACCCAATGAGCCATTCCTTGTAACCTGAATGTCCATGCGCACCCATTACGATCAGGTCTATTCCTTTTCGCAATGAATAATGCATAATTTCAGAGAAAATATGTCCGCTTGAAATACTTAGCTTAGCTACTATTTCAAACTTCCTTTCAATATACTTACGTATTTTTCCCATTTCATTCTCTGCTACTGTTCTAATGTCCTGCGGCGTAAAATCCATTGCATCGATGGAAGAAATCCTTGAATAGAACTGAGGATGCGTCTCTAAGACATGCATGAGATATAATTGAGCATCCAATAAGTTTGCCAGTCTTGCCCCTTCGACAATTGCACGCTGTGATGCTTCTGAAAAATCAATGGGAATTAAAATGTTTCTGATTAGTGTTTTTTTCATGGCTTCTTTTTTTAATAATTTTCAAAAATAAAAACTAAAATTCCGGCCTGAGAAGAATGCTTTCTAAGCAATATTTTGTCAGTATTCATTTAGAAAAAAATAACAATTCAGATTAACAAGCGGGACAGCCAATAAAGAAAATGATATGCAGCTTGAACTCCTTAGTCCATGATTAAAATCTCAGATAAACCGAATACTTCAACAATAAAAAACAAAATCTCTTTTGGAAATTAACCTGTTTGACGAAACCATAACTCAAATTACAATTTCATCAAACAGGGTCAGTTCATCTGCCAATCATAGGCTGCCATAAACTACCGGGCAACACTCAATCAGTTATGAACCAATTCAGGCTTGCTGTTCTTCATCCATTTTTCAAGACCTTTTTGTAAATCAGATCCATTCATGGCCGGAAAGAATTCAACTTTTGCATTCAACTGCAGGAAGAGTGGCTCAGCAATAAAAGGAATATCAGCTGCGTCTTTCAAATCAAAAAAGAAATAGGCAGATCTGATTCCATTCTCCGTAACATAGTATTCAGCTTCCGGTTTAATGTTAGATTTCAGGTTTTGAATGATGGTGCTGAGTGAGCCATCTTTTATGGCTTTGTTCCCTGCATTCATTTCGATGTTAAGCTTTAGCAATGTTCTCATGGCTTGTGTTTTTAAAAGGGTTAAAATAAAACTGAATTAACCCTCAAAGGTATTACAAAAAAAACGTGAGTATCCATAATTATCCTGCTTAAATTTTTGAACAGATTTTCGCCAAGATATAAATCTGTTGTGACCAAATTTTTTGGACGAATAGGATAATTCTATTCTGAAAATTCAAACCATGTACAATACGGAACAAGTCAATTGCATGAAAAATGTCTCTTCCAGATCGCTTCCATAATTTTCTAAAAGCGATCACTACGCAAATGTAAGGCCGTCGCTTTTTCCGATTTTCTTGAGAGAATCAACGGTTATTGGTTTCTGTAAATACCCTTTCACATTATGATGATTACTCGCTTTGTCTATATCCCTGCTATCAACTGATGAAGAAAGAATATACACGGAAATGTGATTCTTTACCTTTTGATCCAGCTGCTCAAAAATCTCCAGAAATTCCCAGCCGGAAATTGACGGCATGTTTAAGTCAAGCAGCAAGATGGAAGGCAAGGCAGGTAAATCCCCGAAGCTCGACATAAAATATTTCAATGCCTCTTCAGGAACTGAAAAGGCAACAACTTCTGCATTTGTCAGAGTTTGCTTAATATAAAGTTTTGCGAGCCTGATGTCAAGTTCATCATCATCTACAATAATAAATCTATATGCTGTCATACCGGTAGTTGAATTACAAATTTTGTTCCCTTATTAACTTCGCTTTCTATACTTATTTTTCCTCCCAATGACTCCACTTGTGTTTTGGTCATGAAGAGCCCCATACCTTTCCCTTCTTTATGATTATGGAACCTCTTATATAATCCAAAAACCTGACTTCCCTTTTTGGTCAGATCTATTCCCATTCCATTATCTGAATAATGAAGTTCAATTTTATCAGGAAACTTTATACTTTTTATACTAATAACGGGATTTTGATCCGGCTGTTTGTATTTGATACTGTTTGTTATCAGGTTATAAAAAACACTGTACAAATAACTTTTTAAAGTGAGAATTTTATCAATTTCCATGAAATCTGTTCTAATCTCTACTCGGTCTGCCTTAATTTGATTTGACAAACTGATATGGATATTTTTAATCAGATGAGAGAATGAAACCGTTTCTTTATTTTCTGAAACATTTCTTTTGAGTTGCAGAATAGTATTAAGATCTAATATTACTGTATTAAGTTTTATAACCGAAGCTGACAAGCCTGCAAGCATATCCTCTCTTTCTTCCTCATCTAATTGCATGGTTCTAAGGGCCTCGGCAGCACCCATAATATTTGCTACCGGTGCACGAAGATTGTGAGAAACGATGTATGTAAATTGTTGCAGATCCTTGTTTTGTTGAAGCAAGTCAAGCGATATTTTTTCTCTTTCTTCCTCAGCCTTCTTTTGCTGAGTAATATTCCGGTTAACACCTATCATTCGAAGAGCCTTGCCTTGAGCATCGCGTAGAACGATTGCATCTCCTGATATAAAATTAACTTCTTTGTTTGAATTTAAAATCCTAAACGTAGTATGAAACTCCTTTCTTCCTTCTATTACGGCTTGTACTTCATCCAGAGCAAAAGCCAAATCATCCGGATGTACGGTATTACTCCAGGCCTCAAAGGCTCCGGAAAACTTCTCTTTCGATACATCAAAAATCTTATACATTTGATCATCCCAAATAAGTTCATTGCTTTCAATGTCCCAGTCAAAAATTCCAAGACCTGCTGAACTTGTAGCGATTTGAAGACGGTAAGTTAAATCCCGTATACCGTCTTCTACTTTCTTTCTATGCGTTATATCCTGACAGGTACCGACAACGCGAAAAGGGTTTCCATCGTTGTCGAGCAAAGTTTTCCATCGTTCCTCAACATGTTTTACAATACCCGAAGGAGTTACAATTCTATGTTCAATTACATTTTCAAGTGAACCATTTTCAAAAGAATTAATAAAGGCTTCATTAACTCTGGTCCGGTCTTCCAAATGAACAAGTTCAAGAAAAGCACCGTGAGTGGTCTTAAATCGTTTCGGATCCATTCCAAAAATTCGATAGGTCTCAGCCGACCATATTACATTCATAGTTGCCAGATCCGTCTCCCAATTTCCAAGCATGGCGATTGCTTGTGCTTCCCTTAATCTTTCCTCACTGTGCATTATTTTTTTCTCAGCCTTTTTCCTCTCTGTTATGTACCTTGAACAACAAGCAATACCTGTTATTTTCTTTTGGTCAAATATGGGATTAAAGCTTGTCTCCATCCAGGTTTCAGGGTGCTTACCGTATGAAGGTGTATAGATTTCTTTTTTAAATGACTCCCCGCTTAAGGCTCTTTCATACTGTTGTTTCCAGAACTTTAAATAGTCCTTCGGGAAATGCTTTGTCCTTATCAGATTGTCCCCGGGCTTGAACTGGATATCAACAAACCTTAACATTGTTTCTTCAAATGCTTTATTAAATGCAAGCAAATTGAAATCTGAAGACACACTCCATATTAAATCATCGGTACTGTTGATCAACGCCTCCTTATCTCTCCTTTCGTATTTTTGCTGCTCCTCCAGCTTCTTCAATTCTGTTATATCTCTGGTTGTTACAAAAACACCCACTATTTTATCTTCCGCATCTCGCGCAGGAGAATACTTGATAGTAAACAATTTATTATTCTTCTTTGCATCAGAAATACTAAGATTCGTTTGAGCTACTTCTCCCTTTAATACATCTTTATAAATTTGTTTTAACCTGGACACGTTTTCCGACTGTGCATAATTCAGAATGGAATCACCTTTCTTCACATTGAGTGAAAAATATTTTTTATAAAGAGTTTGAAACTTATTATTATACGAAACTATATTCAGGTTTCTGTCCACAAGAATAAAGCCCTCTTCTGTATTATTTATCAGTAGAGACATCTCCCTCTCAACTTTTTTCCGCACGGTAATATCACGCAAGATCCAGGAAATTCCAATGAGCTTTCCATTTAAATCATTGATGGGAGAAATGCTTACGGAAGTATTGATCACCTCAGCATTCTTCCTTTTACTTTCTGTTTCAATTTTTTCAATGCTTATTCCCTTTTTAAACTTTGCCAGAATTGCCTGGTCAAAATTGCGCAAGTGGTCAGGAAAAAGCATCAAATGATTTTTCCCGATTACTTCTTTGGATTTGTACCCAAATATTTTTTCCGCACCCAGATTCCAGCTCATGATTTGCCCATTCACATCGGTACTATAAATGGCATCTTCAGAATGATTCACAATGGAGGCAAGGAGTTCATTTTTCTTTTCTAACTCCAGCTTCTCAGAAAGCTTTCGGGTTGACTCCAAAGCCAGTTGAATGGCAGAGGGGAGTCGTTGAAGCCGATCTTTAAGAATATAATCCGTAAGACCTTCTTTCATCATCTCGACTGCAAATTCCTCTGATACGGTACCTGTAACAAGAATAAAAGGAGTTAAAGGCTTTACTCTCTTTAACAGCTTAAGTGCTTTAATCGAATCGTATGTCGGAAGGGAGTGATCAGCCAAAACAATGTCAGGAGAAAACTCACGAAGTGCTTCTTCATAACTTGCCTTGTTAGAGACTACACGAATCTCATTTTTAGTGATACTTTTTTTTAGTACGCGTGCCACCAAGTCAGCATCTGAAGAGACATCTTCAAGATGAAGAATCTTTATTTTATTATCCTTTTTCATGCTGTCGGGTGATTGTAAAGAAGCCAGTACAGTCCAACTTCAGCTACCGCTTTTGAGAAGCTGTCAAATTCAACGGGTTTGACGATATAACTATTTGCTCCTAAATCATAACATTTTTCAACGTCAGGATTTTCCTTTGATGAGGTGAGAATAACAACAGGAATTTTTTTTGTCAAATCATTTGACTTAATTTGTTTTAGCACTTCCATCCCATTCACCTTAGGCATTTTCAGGTCAAGTAAAATAACCTTGGGCTTTTCATTAATATTCCGCCCCTCGTATAAACCTGTTCCAAAAAGAAATTGCATGGCCAATGCACCATCCTTGAGATGAAATACTTTGTTAGCTATATTGCCTTTTCTTAAGGCACGAATGGCCATTTCAGCATCATTCATATTATCTTCGATCAAAAGAATTTCGATTTCGTTGCCTTTTTCCACCATTTATTGTTTTTATCTTATCGGGAGGCTGAAATAAAATTTTGCGCCTTTGTTTAGCTCGCCTTTCGCCCAAACTTTACCCCCATGTTTATCAATTATACGTTTTACCAAAGCCAGTCCTACGCCTGTACCTTCAAATTCATCCGGAGAGTGCAATCGTTGGAATACACCGAATAATTTATTCCCATATTCATTTTCAAATCCTGCACCATTATCGGAAACAGAATACACAATAGACCCACTTTCTTTCTCCGATTTAATTTCAATTTTAGGGCCCTTAGTTTTAGAGGAATACTTAACCGCATTAGAAATAAGGTTAATCATTACCTGATTAATTAAAGAGCGGTCAGCAACAATTGAATGAAGTTGATCAATTTTTATGGTGTATTTAGTTGTTGTCGATTTAGTAACTTCTATCCATGCAGCTTCAGTAAGCTCAGTCATCTTAATGTTAGATTTTGCAAGTTTCTTCCTGCCTAACCTGGCAAAGGCAAGCAAATCATCAATCAAAACTCCCATCCTTTTGGCATTTTCCTGCACCACATTCAATAGACGCTTTCCCTCTATGTCAAAAAGATCATTATAGTCTTCCTCAAGCATTTTTGCATACCCATTTATTGCTCTGAGCGGTGCTCGCAAGTCATGAGAAATTGAATAAGAAAAAGCTTCGAGCTCTTCGGTACGCTGTTTTACACGTTCTTCCAATTCAAACTTGAGTCGTAGATTCTCTTCCTCTGCCTCTTTACGCATGGTGATATCTGCACGAATAGCAATGTATTGGTAAGGCTTACCTAGTTCATTTAAAAAAGGAATTATAGTTGTATCTACCCAATAATAAGTCCCATCTTTCGCTTTGTTTTTTAATTCACCTCGCCAGATTTTTCCATTCGCAATGGTAATCCATAAATTGCGTATAAAATCTTTCGGATGATATGCCGAATTAATTATTCGATGATCTTGTCCGATTAGTTCAGATGAACTGTACTTTGAAATCTTACAAAAGTTATTGTTGACATATTTAATTATTCCCTTTTGATCGGTGATAGCCACGATCGATGATTCATCCAAAGCGTACTTATAGTCGGAAATTTCTTTTAAGCTACTCTCTAAAATTTCTTCAGTCCTTTTCCTTTCCGTAATATCTGCCCTGATAGCAACATACTGATACGGTTTCTTCTCTTCATTAAGAAAGGGAACAATGGTGGTGTCGACCCAGTAAATCGTTCCGTCTTTTGCCTTGTTTTTTAGCTCTCCCCTCCAAATTTTTCCATTAGCAATGGTATGCCATAAATTTCTAATAAATTCTTTGGGATGATGTCCGGAATTAATAATGCGATGGTCCTGGCCAATTAACTCCTTTCTGCTGTATTTTGAAATCTTACAGAAGTTATCATTTGCATGCAAAATAATACCCTTTTGATCCGTAATAGCTACAATTGAAGATTCATCAATGGCATATTTGTAATCTGAAACTTCCTTCAGAGATTTTTTTAAACTTTCCTCAACTGTGATGCTTTTCTGCTTGGTAGGCATAGAATTTGGTGATTTCGATGTGAGGAAGATACATGCTAATAAAAAATCAGTGTGTCATTTTAAAGATGAATTTAAATCATAAACTTTATGACAAAATTCAATAGTCTTTAGTCTATCAATTTATTTCGAAAGGCAAATTTTGTAATCTCCACATTCGACTTTAAAAAAAGTTTTGCGAGTATTCGGGCACGATGAGTTGCAACGGTAGCCGGAGATATTGACAAGAAGCCGGCAATTTCTTTAATTGTTCTCCCCTTAGCAATAAGCAGAAGAATTTCAAATTCTCTTTTTGACAGACGCTCACGAATTTTAGTGTGATCATTCTGAACCTGCAATTTGTTCAATTGCGCATTTTTTAACTCAAGTTCCTTCGCGATGCGGTCCTTCTCTTTCTGAACTTCTTTCATTTGCAGAAGACGTAAGATCACAGAAGGAAGTCTCTTCAAATTTGACTTAAGGACAAAGTCATCTACACCTTCTTGTAAACATTCAAGCGCCAGCTCTTCCGTTAGAGTACCGGTGACTAAAATAAATGGTGTAAAAATTGCTCTCTCCCTTACCAGCCTGAAAGCGTGCATGCCATTAAACATTGGCAATGCGTAATCAGAAATAATAATATCAGGATTAAACTCTTCGACGTTGCTTAGGAACTCCTTTTTCGTTGAAACTCGCCTGTAAACATTATTAATCCCTCCCTTCTTGATTTCCCGCAACATTAATTCGAGATCTTCCACCATATTCTCCAAGAAGAGAATTGCGCATGGATTTGAAATATCATGATCCGATTCCATTTATACCCTCCTGCAAAATAGTGAGTGCAATAATAAAGAATTGAAAATTGAATGCTTGTCATTAAAACAACGACAAAAAGCCCTTCGTTTTTTGATTTAGTCGCTTTAAACGCCAATAACCGATGAAGTACTATCAATCAGGACTATTGAACGTTTAGATGCATGAATCACCAAAATTGCTCTTCCGGAGAAGCAGGCAAGTGATTCTTAGGCAATTCACTTTTTAGACCGGCAGAAATATTTCTGATTCATCAATACCGGTGGAGCAGGATAATTCCTTCTCCTTTGAAAATTGTATATAAAGATAGTAAAAAAAACGATGTGTAAACACATTTTACGAATGAAATTAAACTATTCCATTCGCGTAAATTTGGCCTTAGTGAAAGCAAAAGCTTAATTAAATTAATAAATGATAAAACTAGTTAACCCTCTCATTTATCTTTTTACCTCATAATGCCACTCAAATGTTGCAATCCATGTAGATGAAAACAATTGGCCTTTGCTTGAATTAAAAGTCATAATATTTATTTTCGTTTTAACTGACTATCAACGAATAGAAGATGATGTTCAAAATAGATCAAAGGAGAATTTATACAGAAAAAATATCAACTTACTTTTTTATTCCTTCTCCATAGCCATCGAGCAAGGGTATTCCACTCAGTCAAAGATTTGATGTCTTAAATGATTTGCAGTCTGTAAATTGAAGTAGTTTGGATGTAGTTTGATAAAAATAATGCCCGGGATATTGTTCATCTATCACTTCCACCTTTTCCAGACACCACTTCCAAATACAAATCCTCCACCTTCTTCCTCGCCCATGGTGTCTTCCTCAGAAAAGTCAGACTTGATTTTACGCTTGGCTTGCTCTTGAAACAGTTGATGGGAATAATAAAGCTAAGTTCCACCCATCCATAATGATTGACCAAATGGTTTAAAATTGCTTCAAGCGTGATGCCGTGTAAGGGGTCATTGCTTTTCATATTGGGAATTCAGAGTAGGGAAAGTTGCCTTAATATAGGCATAATTATTTTGACAGCTACACACAAATCCCGGTGGAAAGCTCTGTTGAACCTTTAAGGAAATGTCATTCACCCAATAACATCATCTAGCGCGCAAACATTATTCGATTAGTGCCAAGCAGAACGCCCTCCTGATCAAATGCCTGAACAAAGTACAAACCACTTGCAAGGCTCTTGGATAAATCAATCGAAATTTCATTCGTCATCATTTTTCGAATAAATAGTTCACGTCCTGTATTGTCTAGTAATTTAATCAGGTACTCATTTCCCGGGACAACCTTGTCAAGACTCACATTGAGCTTATCATTTGAAGGATTTGGAAAAACAGAAAGCTGAACATCAGAAAATTTGTTTGAGGGACCGGAAATGTTTGTAATCACATTGTACAATTCACCGATATTATTTAATGTATCGTTAAGTGCACCGGAAAAGGCACCGCCAAACACAATAACATTTGAGCTTAAAGTCATGGTGTTGATTACATCATCAACAAGTAAAAGCGGCGAGAAATATACTTGTCCACCGCCATCATGCCCGATCTCCATCAGATTATTACCATAAATAAAACCGGATGCACAATTAAATTCACCTGCAACAAAGAGTCTGTCGTCAGCACTAAGAAATGATTTTAATGAAACTCCATTAAAATAATCCATTCCGCTTGAATATTGTCTCAGATATACTTCCCAATCAAAATTCACAAACCTCGCAATAGCACAAGTGTCAATACCATCAACCACATCGCAGGCAGCATAGAGGGTGTCGCGATAAACCTGGAAATCATTTACGGGAGTAATTGTACCCATACCGGATGCACCCATATAAGTACCGTCATAACTTACCACATTTTTTCGAAGAGCACCCGTCGCCGCTTCAAAACTTCCACCGATTAACAATGTGCCATTCCATTCCTCCAAGGTTCGAACACCTTCACCATAGATGAATCCCTGTGAAACATCTTGCCATTGGCTGCCGGTCCATTTTGAAAAAAATCCGGTAAATTTTCCACCTGCGTATATTTCATTATTATAAACGGCGAGAGCATTCACCGTGCTGTCAAGGCTACCCATAGCTTGCCATTGCTCTGTAATAAGATCATAAACGGCGATGTTGGAAGCCGATACCCAACCAGCAGAACTAAAATATCCACCTGCATAAAGTTTGTTATCGTGAATCAAAATTGAATTAACCTGACCATTTACTCCATTTCCAAGACTGATCCAATCCCATCCGGCAAAACCACTTATATAGACAGCAATGCCATTACAAGGATTCCCCTTAACAGAGGCATTAAAGGAACCACCGGCATATACTAATTGAGTGGATGGATCAACCGCCAAACTATGTACCGGTCCATTCAGGCCCTGTTCCATATCTCCAACTGTGAAAATTGGAGGATAGCCGGGCTGTATCCAGGCAAGCTCATCGATAGAAAAGCCATTTTCAAATGCCCATTCAGAAACACCGTTTGTTTTAATATCTTTTACGTAAACAAATTTATTATCTGTATCGATGGCACGGGCAAGAGCTTCGGCTCCGCTTTGCTGCATGAGATATCCAACAGCACAATGAGTGCCTATCCTGTCAATAAAGACTGGGTTTTTATAGGAGAGGTAGTCGTTCACCGGGTAAACTCCGGCGATCCAATATGAATTCAATACGTCAAGGAGTTTAAGCCGATTTTCTTTTTGATTGAAAGTAAGGTGCTCGACAGGTCGCATCCTGAGGGTCTTTTCCACAAGCATTAAGTGTGTTCTTATCCAATCATTAAAAGTCATGTTTCCATCTGTGTTAACTGTTCCGGCAAATACCTGAGCATCAGAATTTTTTATCCATTCAGCATTTACTTCTTTGAGCATGCTTAGATTCGAAGCATGAGAAGAACTTATGCATAAAACAAGTAACAAGATGATAAGTAGATTTCTTTTCATGGCGATAAGATTTGAGTTATCTAAAATTAAGACTTTTATTTTAATCTGATGCGACTGCATGGGACTTTAACATAAAAACAATGAAAAAAAAGCTATACGTGGAAATTGCGTTCCGGGAGGACACAATTTCCATTCCTGAATCAAATATCAGCAGCTTTATAGATTAACCTTTAAAATAAAATATCACAGTAGTATGGCCAAATTCTTCTTAAAGAATTTTTCAGCTTGCATCGAAAAAAGGTGAACATATTTGTCAGCAGCTCCATTACCAAGGCATGAAGCTATCTGCATAAATCATCGGTGGAATAAATGACTATTCCGTGATGAAGAGAAAAATTCCGGCGAAAGATTTGAAAATTAAATAGGCTGCGCCAGCAACACATACTTCTGGTAAAACAAACTTTTACCTTTAAGCTCGGTATATTTTATAACATCAGGCGATGACATATTATACAAGGCCTTGGCGTCACTATACATCGTTCCATAAAATGACCGGTTATTACCGCTGGTGGCGTATACAGAGAACAAGTAAGAAGTTTCAACTGATTGCAACTCAATTAAAGGATAATCGAGCTTATTAAATTTTTTAGCTGCTTTGGTAATTCCACCATAGGAAGAAGAGCCCTGATCGATTCTGTACTTTATTCTATTGTCCCACTTGCCATATCCGGCTGCAGTAGAGAGGTAGTCAGTAACGCTGACATAATTAGAAATAAATATTCCGTCACAATAATATACCATTGAATCTACTGCACTTTGGGGATTAGAATAATTTTTTCCCATCCAGCCTTCATAAAAGTAAAACTTAGCTCCATAGCGGTTACACATTGCTTTAGTTAATCGCAAAAGAGTGAAACATCCGGAATAATCCCGTGTTACCCAAGGTTCTTTTTCAGTTAAAGGTGCAACAACAGTGCGCAAATCAGGATATGCGGTATAGAAAGCATCCCAGGTGGCTAATTCAGAAGTTTCCCTGATATCACATGTAATTAATTTGACTCCATAGGTATTAATGGCTTTTCGGCAGAAAGCAGCAAACTTGGTTCTACCGGAAGATGTAGCCATAGAATTGCGTGCATAAGAATTAATCATGTTTCCGCCCTTCCTTTTTAAATAATCTAAAAATGCATTTTCGCTGCTTACCGTTCCAATTGCCAGATAATCCGGATGAGTATAAATTCCAAACAATTCAGGAGACAAAATATTATTTAGCCTAGCCTCGGCTTGTAAGTCGGAATTCAATTCATCGGGTGTTGTGGAAGGCTCAATGAAAGATTCTTCTTTAGAACATGAGCTGAGAGCCAAGAAAAAACTAATTACTATGAATCCCTGAAAGAAATTAAGTCCTGAAATGAAATGCTTTTTTACCATTTGTTCTTTGTTTTGAGTCCTGATTGATTTACCATTTGACGAAGGCGGAAAACGAGATGCATTCTCTAAATCATAAATATTATTGAGATACAAAGCCGAACATCGTCAGCTGAGCATCCTTCAATAATTTCCAATTAAATGTGAACGATATCCCCCTGTTTCCCCTCAATCTAGGGCTCAATGGTAGTTTCAAACTTGGGATTTTGTATGAAGAGACTCGTACCGGACGTTTCACTAGTATTGACCTTCCTGATTCAATCTATTTTGAACCTGCAATGCGCATTTGTCGAACTTGCGAGCCAAATTGAATTGCAATCGATTTTGTTCGCTGAAATCATCCGGGCAATTTTAGTGAAATAAGGGGGTCGGTTTGTCTGAAATCTCCAATCATTGAATAAATTTTAGAAATAAGTTTCAACTGCAAATTCAAACTGATTAATAAAAATTTCTTTAAACGCATTAATATTGTTTTGCTCATAAAATATCAACATTGCTTTTTTATAGTCAATAGAATCAACGGTCCTGAAAGAAATCGGACAAAAATTATTATTCATCAATATGGCATTGCTGATAATTCGCGCCATTCTTTTATTCCCGTCTGCAAAAGGCTGGATGTAAGAAATCAAAACCAAAACTAACAGTGCTCTTTCAAAAATATTTTCTTTTTCATTTACTACGATGCACATATCTTCCAATGATTCCTTGATCTGAAACTCATTGTCCAGCGGTTTATAATTGGTCCCGGTAATACCAACCATGCTGTTCCTGATGTTGCGTGAAATGCCTAAGTCCTTAATCAGTATACTATGTATATCCTCAATGATTGAAACTGTCATTTTTTTCACATACGAAGGATTAGCTATAATAAAATCCAATGCTGCTTTATGATTTAGTAACATGACAGCTTCATCCTTGGTTTTTCCGGCAGCAGTTTCCTTTTCTTTAAGGAGTCGTTCAGTTTCCAGTAAAGAATAAGTATTGCCTTCGATCTGCGAGGATTTCCAGCTTAGATCAATGGCAAATCGTTCAAGTTCTTTATGGTATTCCGTTGCTGATAATTTCAAAATATTTTTTTTGTATTGGTTTTGCAAATTACTTAAGTGTACCAATTCTTCTTTTGAAAATACAGAAATGCGGTTTAATGTTTCTCTAATCAGAGAATGATTAAAAGAATTTCTGATACTTCTTTCATCAATTTCATTCCGGAAATATTGCTCAGCATCAATCGGGCGTAACAGATTATAGGCCTGACTAATTTTGTACTTAGTCCCTTTACCCTGACCGGCCTTGGTGATCAGGTTTTCTGAAAGAAGTTTTTGCAGAATCCTTTTAACTGTAGCATACCCGGGTTTCTCACCCAGTCCTTCATGAATTTCTTTCGACGAACACAATGGATTCGATTCGACAAACTCAAGTATCAAGTTGTCTCTATTTTTGCTTGATTTCGGCATTTCTATTATTTGTGGCTCACAAATATATGGATTATGGATCAATAAACATGTAAAATGAGCCCCATTATTTAAACATTTGAGCTATAAATATAACTTTAAAGCTCTTTATAAGCCAATTTAGGGCTCATTTAAACGAAAAGCCAATCTAAATAAACAACAATAATGAGCCACAAATAATTTTTTAACTGGAAAAAGGTTCGTTTAAAAAGATTCAAAGCCGGAGATTTCAATAAAATCCATGTATACGTGGCATACTATGTATAATTTTTGATATATCACATATTTACTATATTTGTGATATATCAGTATTTATATGTCATTCTCTGCAATGCATCCCTATAAGCTTCCGGAACTGCCGCCTCATTTCTCCTGCAACAATGAAAGTATCTACAAAGCGCTGCTTCTGGCACGAACGGAGTTAGCCGAACTCAAAGGTTATTCTTCTTCATTGCCTAATCCGATGTTGTTACTTAGTCCGGCGATCATTAAAGAGTCTGTTGCCAGTTCTGAAATCGAGAACATACATACGACTGTGGAAAAAGTTTTACAACAACAACTATTTCCGGAAACAGAACAGAAAATCGAAAACAAAGAAGTCATCCGATACAAGGATGCTATCATTACAGGTTTTGAAAAACTGAACAAAGTACCTATAAGCAATAGGCTCATCCTTTCAATTCACAAACAACTTCTTCAGGATCGAAGTCATGGCTACAGAAAAAATCAGAATAGAATTGAAAATACACTGACAGGCGAAGTGCTATACACGCCACCGTCCGCAACTGAGATTGCAAGGCTTATCAGTAATTGGGAAAAATACATTCACACAGTCGATGAAAATGTTGACCCCTTAATCAAATGCGCAATTTCGCATTATCAGTTTGAAGCCATCCATCCATTTTCTGACGGGAACGGCAGAACAGGAAGAATTCTAATGGTGTTATATCTTGTACAAGAACAATTGCTTCATTATCCAATCTTATTCATCAGCGGCTACATTAATCGTAACCGTGCTGAATATTATCGTTTACTCAAACAAGTAACCGAGGAAGCTAAATGGTGCGAATACATCGAGTACATGCTTCGAGGCTTTTATCTACAGGCGAAGGAAACGAAAGAACAATTACTAAAAGTACGAGACCTTCTGTCCCAATATAAAATTGACATCAAGAAAAAATGTCCGAATATTTATTCTTCCGATTTGGCTGAGACTCTGTTCTCATTCCCAATTATTACACCGGTAAAACTCGGAAGTCTTATGGGCATTCACTACACAACTGCTACCCGTCATTTAAAACAATTGACAGAGAATAAATTTTTACATCATCAGTCATTAGGGAAATATCAGCTATATATTAATAAGAAATTATTGAATATTTTGAAGTAGGGTTGGCTTGGACTTTTCGCTGCCATTGACCCTCCTGATTCAGTCGACTTTAACCCCTCAATTTTTGTTGTCGGACAGTATGAAACGAATTGAATTGTAATCGATTTTGATTGATGAAGCCATCCGAGCAATTTTTGAAATGAGGGGGGTCCGTTTGTCTGAAATCTCCACACAGAGTTCAATTACATTAAAAAGTTCGAAATAGCAGATTGTATAAAATTATACACAAATCCATCCGTCTCAGGAAAGTCTCATTTTACCTCAGACTAAAAGTTCTAGCGAAACATTCCCGGAGGCCTTAGCGAAACCTCAGCGAAACATGTATGTCTCCTAAAGGCTCCTAACGTCTCCTAATGAAAAGCAAAAAGGCCCATTTTCGAGAAAAGGTGCGAAATGAGCCCTAATGGGATGAAACTTGAGGTCCCGAGCGAAGTTAATTGGACCCTATATTTTAGCACTAAAGTTACTTAGTCTGAATTCAATAAATCTATTTTCCTTTTTCAGGTGAAGCCTCAAGGTTAAACATTTTATATCAAATGGATTAGCTTTATACATGCATAATATTACAGATATAGCTGATTTTCAGTGTTTTGAATATTTGAAACTTTTAGTTGACAAAATCGTTTTTACTTGTATATTTGTCAACCTAATATTTCAAACAAAATGTCCAAAGAATCACAAAATATATTCGGCAGTCGATTAAAGCTTGCAAGAAAGATGGCTGGAATGTCCTTGCAAGATTTGTCAGATGCTTTGATCAATAAGGTTAGTAAGCAAGCACTGAGTAAGTATGAAACTGGTTTGATGAATCCAACCAGTCAAGTATTATTGGCAATTGCGAAGGCTTTGAAGATCAAACCTGATTACTTTCTCAAGGAACAACAAATTAGTCTTGGGAATATTTTATTTCGGAAAAAAACTTCTCTTTCAAAAAAGGATGAAGACTCAATAGTTGAAAAGGCGAGAGATTACATCGAACGATACGTTGAAATTGAAAATATCTTAATGATTGAAAGTACTTTTATTAACCCTTTGAAAGATATAATTATCAGCGACAAAAATAATGTCGAAATCGCTGCTAACAAACTACGTGAAATATGGGAAATCGGAAACGATCCAATTCCCAATATTATCGAAACTCTGGAATTAAAAGGAGTCAAAGTCATGTTAATTGATGACGTTGACGATATAGATGGATTTGCTGCGTTTACTTCAACTGGAATTCCTGTTGTTGTAATAAATACCAGAGGCAAATCAATTGAGAGAATTCGTTTTACTATCATTCATGAGCTTGCACATTTACTTTTAAATTTCGATGGTTCAAAAAAAATTACCGAAAAAGAAATTGAAGTTTTATGCCATTGCTTTGCAAGCTGTTTTTTAATACCAACCAAAATGGTAGTAAAAATGATTGGAGATGGTAAAAGAACTTACATAGATATAAAGGAATTAATTTCCATAAAAGAATATTTTGGAATTTCAATAAGAGCTCTTGTTCATAGATTAAAGGATTTGGAGATTATTACTCCAAACTATTATCAACGTTGGGTAATTTATATGAGTAAAACTTATGGACATAAAGAAGAACCAGGAAATTACAAAGGAGAGGAGAAATCTCAACTTTTTGAGCAGTATATAAATCGTGCCTTGTCTGAGGAACTTATTAGTTTAAGTAAGGCTGCGTCACTTTCAAATTCAAGTATTAACCAGATTAGAAAAGGAGATGCAGTTGTTATCGGAAGGTGAAATAGTAATCAAAGATGCGTGCGCAATTTTCGATCTTTTTGATCTAAATCTCATGGAAGATTTTCTAAAGCTCGACTATTCGGTTTACACTACTATTCATGTTGTTGAGGAGATAACAGACTCTGAACAACTGGAAAATATTACTCGTCTGATTTCAAATAAAAGAATTTTAGTTGATAATTCAGGCACTTATGAAGATATTCAGGTTCATGTATTAGAAAATTCAGGATTAAGCTTTGCAGATTGTTCTGTTGTTGATTTTGCAATTAGAAATTCTTGCACCATACTATCTTCAGACGGTAGTCTCCGCAAGGTATCAACTCGAAAAGGATTAATTGTACATGGAATGGTCTGGATAATTGGTGAGCTGGTGAACAATAATATTATTTCTATTGAGACAGCAATTGAAAAACTGAATAGATATAAATTAATAAATACAAGGGCTCCCAAAAACGATATAGATGTGTTGATTAATAAGTTTGAAGAACTACTAAAACAAAAACCAAAATAGGATATGGAATTCAATCACATTACAGCAATTCTTTTGTCAGGAACTTCAATTTGTCTCGGAGCATTCTTAGGAGTTTTACGAAGTAAAATATTTTCGACAAAATCAAAAACTAATTTACACAGATTCTTTTATATATTTTCTACAACAATTTTCCTTATTTCAATTTTTTTCTTGTTCAACAATTGGAATGAACTGTTTGCTCCAAATTGGTTCGGTATAGTAGTCGAATTCTTAGCTATTATTTCAAGTGTTTCACTTTTTATACTTACTAAAAAGTATTTGGTTGTAAAGGACATTTTTAACACGTCAGAGTTAGACCCTATTATAAATAAGTTTACTGAAAGTGCGGATACAGATCAAATTAAACTATTCGGAGGCGATTTGAATTTTTTTGGAAATTCACCTCCAGATATTGATTTGCATCCCCAATACAGAACATTACGCTCACTTCAATTTAAGAAGATACTTATACTTTGTGAAAAACCTAAAGATACTTCGGTAAAAATTCGTTATGGAAAAATTCTTCATGATATGCCACAAGCTCAAATTCGATATTACGAACCTGAGCAAGCTGATTTAAAAGTGAGAGGTAGAATAATTGAAATTCATCGCTCAATAAAACTATTAATGTACACTAAAATACAATCGAAAATATACCAGGCAATTGAAACAGACACCGCTAATTCAAATGGAGCTTTGTATAATAATATTTGGGAGTTAGTTTGGTCATTGGCATTAGTTCCCGATGCAAAGGAAATGCAATCGTACAAAGATTTGTTTTTAAATAAATCGTGAATCATGAAAACATTAATCATAAATTCTCCACTGTTTAGAGATAAAAATTATCTCTATGATGAAGATTCATTACCTCCGATTGGATTAGGCTTAATATCAACATCTCTTAAGAATGCAGGTCATGATGTTGAGTTAATAGATGCTGTGGCTTTAAATATTCCATTGGATGAGCTAATTAGAATTGTAAATTATAAGCAACCTTCTTTTGTAGGAATCAATGTTTTTACCACTAATTTGGAATTAGTCAAAGACTTTATCGAAACAATATCTTTCAAAACGCATTTTATCGTTGGGGGACTTTCAACTCAAAATCTTCTTGAACAAATTTTCAATTGGAAGACAGATAATCCTATTGATGTTGTAAATGGGGATGGAGAATACATAATATGCGATATAGTTTCGAATAAAATAAATCAATCACCCAATGCTGAAAATACAAACAGGCGTTTTTATAAAGTAGATAAGAACTCCCCATATTTTGTACATGATATATCAAAAGTGAATCTTGATCGTACTTTTTTTGTTAATGAACCAGTGAAGCATTTATTTGGATTCACTGAAGCTAATATTATTACAAGTCGAGGTTGTATTTACAATTGTGCATTTTGTGCAGCCGCAAGTTCATTAAATAGAGATTTCGCAATTAGAGAAAAAGATTCTGCAAGCATCGTGTCTGAAATTCAGCACCTAATTAATATATATCCAAATCTGCAATCAATCCGAGTATTGGATGATTTATTTTTAAAGAATGGAACAATCGTGGATAAAGCTATAGATGTGTTTAAAAATTTCAATATTCAATGGCGATCTATGGCACACGTGCAAACTTTTAAAGGAGTGTCAGATGAAAAAGTTCTCTCACTTAAAGAAAGTGGGTGTAGTGAGTTGTTCATTGGAATTGAATCAGGCTCTCCGAAAATCTTACGCCAAATTCATAAAACCACAGACATTGAAGTCATCAAAGAAAACCTATCTAAATTGTTAAGAAACGGGATCAATGTAAAAGGCTATTTCATTTATGGCTTCCCTAACGAAACAATTGAAGACATGGAAATGACTTACTCTTTAGCCAAATATTTGAACGGTATTGCAATCCAAAACGGGAGTGTTTTCCGAACAAGTGTATTCCAATTCCGACCGTATCATGGAACCGAGCTCTACCACTTCTTGGAAAATGAATTTGGGAACGAAACTTTTAGCCATGTTGCTGCTATTGAACCGAATAAAGAGTTGTCTGATATGGTTGGAAGGCTTCAGTTCAATTTTCATAGTGGTAATTATTCTTCGGTTCCAATTGAGATTGTTCAAGATTTTATCTATAAAACAACAAATTTAACTTCTGCTCGTATATTTGCCCTCAATGGGAACGACACGAACGGTTATAAACGAAATAAAGCAGTGTAAAAGCTGCGACCTTTGTTACAATCAAGCACCGCTTGTAGACAAAAAGAAGAAAGCTGATGTTATGTGGGTTGGACTTTCTGCTGTAAAGGTTGAATGTACTCAAACGGAAACCCCGTTGTCAAGTTCAAGTAATACGGGTAAGCTAATCATGCAAATTGAAGACTTAAACGTAGATAGCGAATTCTATAAAACCAATCTTGTTAAATGTCTTCCATTAGACAAGAATAAGATTCGTTATCCTAAAAAGGAGGAAATGAAATCCTGTTACAATCATCTGGAAAAAGAAATAATGGAGTTTAAACCAAAAATAGTTTTCCTGCTTGGGAAACAAGTTTCAAATTTTGTTTCGAATCGCACTGTAGAGCTTCCAAGTTCATTTCGATATAAGCCTGTCATAAAAAATAATACAGTTTATATTTCAATTCACCATCCCTCTTATATTTTAGTTTATAAGAGAAAAAAAATTAATGCTTATCTAAAAAGCATAAACCAAATTATCTCTAAATATTCGAAGGTGTGAATAATTTTGTGTAAACATTCATCTCGTCAGCTGCTTTAGTGTTGACATCTGTCCTCAAAAATAATAATAAATTGATTTAGAATGGCACCCCAATTCCGGATAGTCATAGTCCATTTCTTTTCTAGATTATTTATTGCAAGATAAACCGCCTTCATCGCTGAAGAATCATCCGGAAAAGCATTCTTTGATCGAGTATATTTGCGAATACCACTGTTAAGGCTTTCAATAACATTGGTTGTGTAAATAATGTGCCGGATTTCCTGTGGAAAATGGAAGTAGTGAGTGAGATCTTCCCAGTTCGTTAGCCAGGATTGAATCGCATAACCATATTTCTTCCCCCATTTCGCTTCAAACTCATCAAGAGCATTTGCTGCGGCTTCCTGATTCGGCGCGGCATACACGGCCTTTCAATCAGTTACAAATTCCTTTTTATCTTCCAGCTGCGAAGGATGTTCTTGCTTCCGTCATCGCTGCGAGGGATTTGCAATCACTACTGTTCGGAACCCTTATTAACATCGATAATTTAATAAAAACTAAACTATAGGATTTAATTTGGGCCACTCTGATAGTACCATTGGTATGCGCGTTAAAGAACTCCTTCAACTCTTACCGGATGAACAACTCGATGTATTTGGAGTCGAAACCAAAGTGGATCATCAGGTTGGACATTTCGCTGCCATTGACCCTCCTGATTCAGTCGACTTTGACCCCTCAATTTTTGTTGTCGGACAGTGTGAAACGAATTGAATTACAATCGATTTTGATCGGGGAACTCATTCGAGCTATTTTGCTGAAATGAGGGGGTCTGTTTGTCTGAAATCTCCAGGAATGAGTAGCAGAAATGTTCCCCTTTATAATTGATAATCAGCGGGAAAAACTCTTCGCCCCATTTGTCCTTTCAGAAACCCTCTTCAGTAAAGGGCTACAGGAAATACCTGATTTCCGGGTGCTGTTTTTGCCAAGAATTCCAAATATTATTGGGATCGCTTGTCCTTTTTCAGAATCAGTATCATGTTGAGATTTGTATTCCTAATTAACAAAATCAAATACAAAACAAGTCCAGAATTTCGTATTAATAAAGTAGGCATACCGATGCGACTGTAAATATGAAAAAGAACCAAACAATTCCTATACGGACCCTGACGCTCGGGATGATAGTATATTGTATTGCGCCGGACTCACCAGTGTGGAACGCACCAGTAGTTATCATCGGACTACTCTACCTAATAAGGGAATTTATAGATCGGTGGGACTGATCATATATTAGTCATGGCCTTGGAGCTTCGGCATCTTCTTCTGAAATTTTATAGGACAGATTGCCGTGTTCCCTGAGCTTTTCGATTGCTTGGGGGTCTGAGCAAAGGAATGACTTAAACGATTTAAAGTCCTCTACCAAACCTGTGGTTAGTCGAATGAGGTTAGGATACTCTATCACCACCTCCATGTTTTTTGTTAGTGTTATCGGACGTTCATCCTTATCAGAACTATAATGTTTTTCAAGATATTTTTTATCAATAATAGTACTCGTATCCCTGTTGACTAAATCATCACCCTCCCAAATCCACTGGTGCCAATAGCTGTGTAGGAACTCTTTCGGGTGCTTCAAGAAGTTTGCCCAAAGTCGTATCTCCTGAAATGTTTTTAATCCCCACAGTTTTGTTTTGTCGGACATTTCGAGCGAATAGAATATTGTGTTAACCTGAGCGACGATTCTATAAAGCCACATCAAATAAGTTTCTGCATAGAACCTATCCATGCTCACCATATTGTTGTTCTCATTGAACCAGCAGTCCTTGATCAAGTGGAAGAACTGATTGAAGTTTTCGCCTATACAATTCTCTGTCTCCCTAGCATCGGCAACGCAAACATCCCATATATCACAGGCAATACTCTCTATTCCGTTTGGAAATAACTTGAGGAACTCCTCTTTGCACCTTTCGTGCACAATTTTCAAATCCATGCAGCAAAGCTACGGAAAGGCTTCGAAGAAAAACATTTTATGGTATATGTCATTGGGTCAAATGATAAAAATAGACTATAAACCCACTCCTTAAACTGGTTTGTTTAGCTTCTTGAAGTCGGCAACTAATCTAAACCCCATACATGGACTCTGAGGCTTGTTCGTAACTCTCGGTAATTTCACCAGGCTGAAACTAATCTGACTGACGTGCAGAACGAGCAGCAAAGATCCAGAAGCCATTTGTGTCGCTCTAAGAACTCAGAAAGTCTATCAATAGCCTGCTTCCAGGATTAATGGTTGATTAATCAATAGTTAAACTAATCTATTATGGAACGAAAATACTTTTCTCGACTGTACCGTCAGCATCGAAGATGTCTAGCTTTAGGTATATCATGTGGCAGACGAATTGGTGCGCCAGGGCTAACACATCATTAAACAAGAATCAAAAGCACAATCTCTCTTGGTACTTTCCGGCGACTTTAAATCCTAAGTGCCAAACCATAAAACTATGGCCTAGCCGGTTCAAAATAAACGTTGAAGTCCTCCTGAGCCTCAGACGACGAAAATGACATCTTTCTCAATCCTACTATCGGTGCACAGAAACATACAGTTAAATTCGCACCGTAAGTGATAAAATCTTATCCCTAATAAGGATGCTGAACAATCAACTTCATGGTGTGGATTCCTTCATGATTTGTGATCTGAACAAAATAAATTCCAGCCTCAATATTTGTGAGATCAAAATTGCTTGATGACATACCTGAACGATTAATCATCTTTTGTTCAAGCACCAATCTACCATTGACATCTACAATTCGAGCATTGATTCCTTCTCCGGTATACTCCACCATCAAATTCTCGCTTGCAGGATTTGGATATGCTTTTATCTTATCTGAGAAGCTAAGTAATCGAATTCCAATGCTAATTGAAATCTCTACTGAGTCTATATAAGAGCAACCATTCGAACCGGTAACCATTACCCAATAAACATCAGGCGAGCTTACCATTAAAGTTTGTCCTGTACTTGCATCAGACCATTGGTAAGACACAAAACCGGATCCCGCATCAAGCTGATAAGAGAAGGGAGCTACAAATGAAGTATCAGGACCTAAACCGGAAAAAGAAACAGTTCCTAATGTTACCTGCACAGGAACACGAGTACTTCCACAGGTACCTAGACCGCATGTCGTAAAGTTTGTATTAAGATTTACATTTTGAGAGCCCAGACCTTTAGGTTCACAATTGAAATCACTTACATTGTTATTGTCAAATGATCCAAATCTTGAAATACTTGAATCAGTTCCACATCCGTAATAGCCATCCCCATTCCACTGCGATCCTATTTCAACATAGGTGCCATTTATAAGTGTGTGCATCGCTTGTATCTCCGAGTGTGTCCAAACAATCGGAAGAAAGTCCTGAACCTGGTTGAACGAATCTAAAAGCATAACCCAGGCATGGTTTCCATCAACATAAGCAATATCTGATCCCCAATAATTATCTGAAGGGGAATCCGTTTTATATTGAATCTCACCCGGATTAAAATAACCTAAGGTCCAATAATCAGTACCAACACCGTTTATATTTGTAAGACTGTTTCCAACTCTGACAGTCCATCCTGTGGCATCAAATCCCACTGAACTTAAATTTTGTATTTCGAGACCATCAGGAGAGCCCATATTCAGTTCAACAATTTTCAAACAGCCACCTGGACCGGATGCATCTCTTGATTCAGCATAAAACATAGTATCTGAATTTACAGGAACCGTCAGGATTGATCCCACCCCAACTATGTTTCCACCAATTGGAGAATCATACCATACAATTTCATCCCCAACAGCAGGAACAGCAGTGATGCCTACACTGGCTGTACACCCCGGCTGAGAACTTGCAGCAGTCGGAGGATTAGGAATTCTATAAAATACTCTTGTTGCAAAAGCTGTATCGTTATTTCTATATTGATCAGAAGAAAGCGAGGAGTAAATCCTCATATTAAAGGTCCCTCCCATCAAAGTAGAAATCGCCTGACTAAAAGTATGATTGATACTGCTAGATGGAGCCAGAGGCCCAGGTACGGTATCAAGAATCGTCATTGAAACAGCTCCGCTTATTTCAATCACCAAAGGAATCGAACTCAAAGAAGATAGCCCACTATTTTCAATGGAGACTGAAAAAGTTTTTGCCGGATCACCACATTCAGGAAGTGAGTTCAAGGGATTTAAACCAAGCACGGTTACATCCGTTGTAAGAGGGGTAAATTCATCTGCTCCAATATCAGGAGTAGTTAAATTCCGCAGATCGCCATCAATATCTGTTGTGACCGCAGCTATAGGAGTCCCTGCATTATTTATGATGGAACTTGTTGCATGAAGATCCGTTGCCGAAAAATAATTGGGGTCAGCGGAAACAGAATTTTGATCCAGTCCACTGCTAGTTTTCCAATCAGAAAAAGTGGCGATTTGAGTATTTCCCCACTTTCCAATATAAAATCCATTTGAATAAAGGTCATTAAAATCCAGAACAGTGAATGCATCCGACGAATTTGCGGATACTTCAATAGCCATTCCAGCTCCTGAATTCATAAAGACATTGTTCCGCACATCAATGGAAACAGAGTCTGCCAACCCAACATGCAAACACCTGGAATTAACGCCAGTTCCTGAAATATGAACCGAGTTATTCCATACCGCAATGCCACTTGCCCCCAACAGCCTAATCCCAATAGAACTTGTACCATTCCCAATGGAACAAAAATTGTTGGCGACCCTTACCGGAGATACTATATTTCCAACCGTGGACGCGACTGTAATCCCATCACCACCTGCAGGTGAAAAAGTAATATTTCTTTCTATGACAGTAGAGCCAACACATTGATTACAATAAATTGCCTCGAAATTAGTCGACACGGAGGAAGTCGTTATCAAATTATTTATAATTCTTGGGGAGTCATGATAGAGTACACCAATAGCTCTAATATAATTATCTTGAAAAATATTGTTTTCTATAATACCCCCGGATTCACGATCTGTTGGCGCAGGCCCTCCCAGTGTTAATCCATATGAACCATTAACAAATCGGTTGTTCATGACGGTTAAATTTGAATCTCTCAATGAGGCTTGTGGGGAATATAACAAGGTAGAGTTTACATTGGACTGAGTAGCATAAAGCCCCTCAATGTGATTGTTATAAAAACCATTATTGGTAGATTCATTAGCAAAACGTATGACGTTAGCATAGGTTCCTGCTCCGGTTCTTTGCAAAGTCATTTTTCTAAAAGTTATCCAATCGGCCCCATCAAGAAACAAAGTATAATTTGGATCCGTGGATAAGGCAGAAGCCGGATATTGAAGATTGACCAAGGAGCTATCCTGATTCTCAGACTGGAAAGTAACTCTGTTAACAGCGGAAGCGCCTGTAATTTCAAGGATGACTATCTGTTCAATGTACACACCATCACGAACATTAAATGTTACAGGGCCACTAATTCCTGAACCTTGCAAGGCCAGCACAGCATCAGTAAATGTTGCATAATTGGGAGCAGTGCCTCCTATGGTATAATTTCCATTTAGTTGTGCTCTTGTAGAAACTGAAGCTAAAAAAATGCATAGTAGAAGAAGTAATTTTATTTTCATTGTTTGTTGATTAATGTTTATTTTGGGAATATCTTTTATTGGGTGCTGGTTCTTTTTTGAATACTTGCAATCTTGAAAATTTGCGGTAATATGAGCCACATTTATTTCGTGTGATTTCAACCGAAATTGAAAGTTTCTTTTGAAACTAAATGTGAATTTAAAATCACCAACTAGTATTTTCTTTATTATCGTAATACCTTAAGGACTTCACTCTTACCTTCTGTTATAATTCTACAAAAATAAATACCGGCCAACTGACTGGTCAAATTAAAGGTTAAACCATTTATTCCGGCCGGATAATCACCATCAGCAAGCCTGGCTACCACCTTTCCATGAATATCAACGATCTCAACCTGAAGATTGCTAAAACTCGTTTTTTCTATTTCAAGAATATATTGTTCTTCCTGTCTTTTTATATTGACATCAATATCATGTTTATCCAGTGAATTTATATCAGTGCTGAAATCAAAGCTTAAATCATCAATATGAGCCACCAAAGTAGGACTCGTTATTAATGTGATCAAGTAAACATCAATCAGGTAGGTTGCTACCGGATCGCTGGAGCTGTAGGTTATGTTGACATTAAAAGGTGTCCAGCTTAAAAGGTTTCCTCCACCCGGCGTTGATTTTGAACCTCGGCCAACTTCGGTACCTGATGAATTATACAACTTTATACTTACATCGAAGATATGATTGAAATTAGTTGCTGAAATTTTCCAATAACCCGATAAGGCAGTTGGACGGGAAGTTCCGGTAAAAGCTTGATTCGCTAGTCTTAAGTGACCATGGTAAGACAAGCCCAAGGTGTCGTATAGGGTGACAAACTTGGCTGAATATCCTGTCCCGCCTACTCGATCAGTATCCGTAAAAATAGTTTCACGGCCGTCAGTTAAGTTAGAACTCTCCCAACCATCCGGATCCATATAACCTAGCGAATCCTGAGACCAATTGCTAAAATCCGCAAAAGGAATCTGTGCATTGCTGCTGAGATTTAAAAACAGTAAATAAAAAAACAGTAAATATTTTTCAGAAATATTCATAGGAACAAGTTAATATTTACAAATAAAACTCTAGAAGAGAAACGATAGGATAGTTAAATTTTTAGCGTGATATTATATGTTTCGCCTCTTCTTGCGAAGATTTTGCTCAAGCAAATTGAATCACTTCGCGAACTAAGGAATTAATTTAACGATTGACCAAATTAACAATAATTCTATCGGATTTCCCAAGTAAAAACGAAAATTAACATAGTTTTTTTGAAATTAAAATCGTCTAAAAAAGGTTAAATTGGGGTGATTTCGATTCAATTTTGAAGCTCAAATTTAAAGACGGATTTCATCAAAGGATTCGAGTTGAAAATGTGCTTTATTTACGATAAAACAAGAACAGAATTAATACAAAAAATTAATTTGAAACCTATAATCATGTCGTATGATAAGAGAATATGATTTTTTTAGTCTGATGGATACTTACATATCCGAATGCGAATCCGGAAAATATTTACTAAAGAACGGATCAAAAATGAGGGCCGGCACCATTACAAATTACAAAAGTCTGAAAAACTTAATGAAAAAGTACTGTGTAACAAAAAAGGTTGAACTAAAAATCAACAATTTAATCAAGTGTACACAAAACGAGTATTTGCAAGAAAGGAAGAAATGGAAAAAATTTTACAAGAAGTTTACGGCATATATGTATAGCGAATGCAATCACTTTGACAACTATGTCGGTGCAAGCATGAAGTTACTCAGAACGTTTTTTAATTACCTCAAAGCTGAAAAAGGAATTGACTTGCGGGACATTCCAAAAATATTTTATATTTCAAAGGAAGAAGTGCCGATAGTCGTTCTAAGTCATGAACAATTGAAATTTCTGATTTTCGATAAGGAGTTTAACTCCCGTCTTCCTCACAGGCTGCAAAAAGTAAAAGACACATTCGTTTTCGGGTGTATTGTTGGCTTAAGAATTTCTGACCTCCGGCTTTTAACCCGTAGTAATGTGGAAAAAAATTTCAAGGAAGTATATTTAAAGGTTTTCTCAAAGAAAACCTCAACATTTACCCGGATTAAACTACCCTCCTATGCCGTAACTATTTTGAAGAAATATGATAGAAAAATTCCTACATTGTTACCTTGTATTAGCATTTTTAATTTTAATAAATACATAAGAGAGATTGCTGAGCTAGCAGGCTGGACTTATCTGATTGATAAAAAAAGAACCAAAAGAGGATTAAGCAAAACCATTAAGAAAACAATTTCTAAAGAAAGATTTCGTTTTTGTGATTTGATTACCTCCCATACAATGCGTCGTACAGCTATAACAACATATCTTTCCTTAGGAATGCCGGAACAACTGGTTCGACGCATCTCAGGACATTCAGCTGGAAGTAAAGAGTTCTTTCGCTATGTAAAATATTCAGAAGAGCTGCTTGATAAAGAGATAAACAATGTGCATGAGAAATTCCTGGCTTCAGAACACTAAAAATGGACTCCAAAAACTACTGTTTTTACCAAAAAACAACTAAAAAAGAGACCTCTCATTTCTTCGCAAGAAAATGATTAACAGCAACTTACAAACATTAGATTATTATCCCTTCGGGATGATAATGGAGGGGAGGAGTTTTAGCGCTTCGGAGTATCGGTTTGGGTTTAATGGGAAGGAGAAAGAAGATGAGCCCAAAGGCTATGGGAACTCCTATGATTTTGGTGATAGAATATATGATCCAAGAATTGGAAAATGGTTGAGTATAGATTTTCTTTCTACTGCATATGCACCAATTACCCCATTTGCATTTTCGCTGAACAATCCTATAGCCTTTAGGGATTTAGATGGAAATGTTGTTGTTGGCTCAGATGGAAACCCTGTTACCTATTCTGTAGAAAGTGGTCAAATAGTATGGAGCTCAAATGCCACTGCCGATATAAAAAGAATTGGAAACGCTATGTTAAAAACCGGCACAGGAACAAAGCAATTTAATCAAATGATGAATTCAACTATTAAAGTCCATTTAAAAATTTCACCAAAAGCAAAATTCAGGTATAATGAAAAAGGAGAAAAAGTTTTCACCTATGGTGAAACTCTTCAAGGCAATTCTGACGAAAAAGATAACTATGGTAAATTTACAAAGGAGGATGGAACCTTTGGAATTAAGGAGGCCACAATCGTAATTTATGAAGGAAGTTTTAAGGAAGTAAATTCAAAAAATGAGAATTATGGACTAGATAATTTTACTGTCGACGAATTAATTGGTGTGGTTGGGACTCATGAATCGGTACACGCCACGGATGTTAAGGAAATTCATGAAGATATTCACTATGAGGTACAGAATGCAGGAAAAAGCAGACCGTCTTCTTTGCGAGAAGCAAAACCTGAAAAAATAGAATCCCGCGCAAGAATCGATACTAAAATATTGCAAGAGAGAAAAAAGAAAAATGTTAAATAAAAGAGATGTTGATAACTGTGAAACAAAGATTAATTTATATTCTCTTGATAGTTTCCCTTCCCAATAAATTATATTGTCAGGTAGGGGTTAAAAATCCATTTGAAATGGTTAAAGTGGATAATTTTTTTAAGATGGAATTAGATCAATTTTTAAACGAGAAAGAAAAATTAGATACTTTGGATTTGCCAGTTTATATATATAACCTATTAAACAGTAATGATAACAGGGATTATAATTTAAAAAATGGCATTTATAGTTTTCGCTTAATGGGGCCTCATTTTATCCCATACCTTTTTTTCTACTTGGATGGGAGGTACTATATCATTAAAGATTATACAATTGAAAAATTATTAAAAGAATGGGCTGATTTTTTTAGTAAATCCGGTCTTGGATATGAGGAGAAGGTTAAGTATTTAGAAAAACTACCTGAATTTATCAGACAGCGAAACGAGTAAATTCTCCATCGGAGTTATCAGAGATAGGATTCGTTGTGGGAATTCCGGTTAATCAGAGTATGCTTTATCGAACTAAATTGACTGGCAATTGTAAGCTCCCCTTTTTTTCAGACCATTTAAAAATGGAGAATCGAAGTTAATTATTTAATTGCATTGGACATTGAAATATTGATAAGTCTCTTTTAATTTCATCGGATTGACTTGTCAACATTTC
>SHNE01000026.1 GCA_004295015.1 Bacteroidota bacterium
TCACACAAATCGTGTCGGTGGAGCAACACACAACCGGACCAGGGCAACAACATTCGACAACATAGCAGCTTACACCTACTTGCGGGAACACATCTACTTCAGGGCCTTGTCCTACGACAACCGGCCCGGCTGCTGTTAATTTGTACCATACTATCGTTCCTGTACATCCGTCAGCTGTGAGAATTGCAGGGTTGCCTTCGCAAATTGTAATATCCGGCCCCGCACTCACTACACAACTGGTATCACAACAATAAATAACATTGATGGTATTTGCTATAGTAGCTGAACATCCCAGGCTATCTGTATATGTATATATGATCGTATGTAATCCAAGCGTAGTCGGATAGAAATAATTTCCAACTACCCCCGGTCCGCTAAACACTCCCGTACCACCGGTGCTTGTGACAGGCACCCAGTTCGGATTAACAAACACTAAGATGTTTGAAGCATCAAGGAAGATTGAATCTGAATTCTGACATACGTCGGGGTAAACTGTCGGCCATTGTAAATCAGGGTGTGGATTAACAATTACACAAATAGTATCACTTGTACAGCACATTGCCATGCTATCGCAACAACAAGTTACGACATAACAAGTGGTCTGAAGAGGTGAAACTTCGAATGAGAAGCCTGCACCTGCTGAATAACGGCCTCCTGCAGGATCAAGTTCCGACCAGGTTACAGTTCCTGTACATCCTGTAGCGGTAATAATTGCCACATCTCCTTCACATATGGTTATATCAGGACCGGCATCAACTACACAGCTCGTATCACAGCAGAAAATTACATTAATAATATTACTCACACTTGCAGAACAACCCAAACTATCAGTATAGGTATATGTAATAGTATGAGTTCCGAGTGTCAATGGATAAAAATAATTTCCAACTACTCCCGGTCCGCTAAACACTCCTGTTCCTCCTGTAGTCGTTACAGGAACCCAATTTGGATTAATGAACACCAATATATTCGAGGCATCGAGGAAGATTGAATCCGAATTCTGACACACATCCGGATATACAGTTGGCCAGGATAATTTAGGCAGTGGATTTACATTAACACAAATGGTATCAGAATCACAACAGCAAGCTCCGACATTACAACAGATCACAACATAGCAAGTGTTTTCGGTAGGTGAAACATCAATAACTTCGCCGGTGCCTACTAAAACCAGGGTGTCCTGAGAAATCATATACCATTCCGGGATTGAATTACAGCCTTCTACGTGTAAACTAATAGCATCACCTGCACAAATTGTTGTATCTGCTCCTGCATTGATTTCCGGTACATCTGAATTTAGACATGCATTATCAAAACCTGTTGTTTCACCGACAGCTGCAGAAATATCTACCCTGAAATTTAACTGGGTCACATTACTTAAAACTGTTGTCCAGTCAGACATGACAGTTCCGCCGAGAGGCGCCCAAACACCGAGAGCAGAAATCGGTGGAGGATTGCAGTCTGAAATTGGCGCACAAATTTCCGTCCACGGACTATTCTCCGTTACAACTTGTGATGACGTGAAACTAAAGGCCAGAGTTCCGCTATGAATTGTGAAGACAGGATTTACATTTACAGATCCGGCAACTCCATCATCAAAGATTTTGTAATCATAACAAAACTCACCACAACACCATTGCCTGTAGAAGGAGCTTCCCGCCATCAATTGAGAAGGGCCTGCTAAATCAGAAGCACTTATAAAATAATCTGTGACTCCACCCTGTGAACCAACATTTGTCAAATTGACTCCCACATTTGGAGCAGCAGGATTCGGTTGCCAGCCATTTAAATTAATATTATTAAAATCATTACATGTGTCGAGACAACTTGTCAAATCCGGGATAGGACAACAATCATGGAAATCAATTTTCAAAGTATCTGAAGAATCAGCACATCCCCATTGATTGGATCCCATCAATCTATACACTCCACCCGGGGCAGAAACGACAAGATTTTGTGTAAAGCTATAGGCCACAAAAATTCCGCCTACTAATTTTTGCCATTCATAATTGGTGATACCAACCGGACCAGGGATTGTTACGTTTCCACAATCGGAACAGAAATCATAACATCCGCTTGGAGTACAACTCAAATCCGGCTTCGGATGAATAGTGAGTATATTAGAAGCCGCACTGCAACCAAATTGATTTGTAGCAGTCACACTATAGTCTCCCGGAATAGCCGCATTGATACTGGTTCCCATCTGCCCGGTACTCCAGTTATATACTATAGGTGGGCCAAGCGGTCCTACAATACTGAAATTAAAGAGTACACTTTCACATAGCACTCCCCCCGGATTGGAAATAATGAATGGAGGTGTCGGTGTCGGATTTACTATCACAGTGACTGTATCCGTAGATGTACAACCAAAAGTATTTGTAACAACCACAATGTATGGACCGGCATCTGCTAATGTCATACCCGGTTGAATAAATGGATTTGTATTTCCTGTGACCTGAGATCCCGTCCATGCATAAGTTGAACCTCCATCTGGAGTTGATTTAAGAGTAAGCGTTTCGCCTTCACAGACTACTGTATCACCTGTAATTGCAGCAGGCGGTATCGGATTCACGACAACAGTTACAGGAGGAATAGCCGGGTATGCACAACCTGATGCGGTTTGAACAATCACAGAGTAAATTCCACTTGTCTTTGCATATAAACTATCATTTGTATTTGCAGGAGGAGATAAAGGTGGCGTTGGAGATTTCGACCATAGATAGGAAACTCCCGGTGGTGCAACAGTAAGTAATACGGAATCACCATCACAAAACGTAAGTGGCCCACCAATAATGGATGCGGACGAAGGAACAGGATCCACCGTGATTGTAATCGATGCAGATCCGGTACAACCATTTGCACCGGTTACAATTACCTGATAGGTAAATGTGCCTGCAACGGATGCTACATTTGTAAGGTTAGGCAATGATCCTACACCTCCAATAAAAGTTGGAGCTATTCTATTCCATACAAAACTCACACCTGCTGTTTGTGTTTTTAAATCCAGGTTTTCTCCCTGACAATAGGTAGTCTTTCCTCCTATCACAACATTCGGAGATTTATTTACTGTTACATATACAGGTCCGACCGTAAATGGACATCCATTTCCATCAACAGCAGAGACAGAATAATATCCACTCGTCTTTACATAAACCGGATTAGTAGGGAATGGAGGTGGCGAAATTATGTTCCAGGTAAATGGACCAGGTCCTGAAGAAGTCAGCTGTACCGAATCACAACTCAATGGCCCAACGGTTATTGTTCCCGTCGCCATTGGCAATACATTTACCAATTGGGTTGCAACACTTGTGCAACCGTATTTATCGGTCACAGATAACGAAGCTGTAAAAGGACCGGATAATGCATAAGTTAAACTTGCAGGATTTTGTGGTGATGTACCTCCATTTCCATTATTGAATAATCTGGAAGTTTCATCAAGTATATTAATTGAATTATCCGTGAATGTTGCAGCGGTTCCCTGACAAACGGGAGCCGAGATAGAAAATGCAGCTACAATTGGGAGTGGTACATTGATCGTCTTCATTAATGTACATCTCGCCATAGTGACAGGATCATAAATAGCAAGATAGACAAGATGAGAACCTGAAGACAAAAGAACCGGAGACGGAGAAGCACTTGATGATACTACAACATTATTAGTACTATCCTTCCAGGTCCAGGTGTAAGAACCGGCACTTCCCAAATACAGGGAGTTATTGGTGAAGATCGTTTGCATTTGATTAGAACCATTGCATTGGAAACTCACATCAAATTTTGCATCAAATGGAATTGTTTTATTATAGGTTTTGGCTACGATCTTGCTACAAGGATTACCGGCAGTATCCACGCCGGTTGCGGTTCCAAGTACCTGTACAGGATATATCCCCGGATAAGGATAGGTGTGTGTGATCGGACTCACAGGTCCGGCACTGCCTCCATCACCAAAGAGCCAACCGGTATGAGTGGCCGTACCAATCATTGTATAAGTCTGAGATAAACACACAGGCGGTGTGCTGGTGAAATCTATTGTGTCACTAATTATACAGATATTCGGAACCGTATCACAAATACCATCAGTAATAGTTTTGGTATTTGACTGTCGCGTACAACCAAAGGCATTAGTCACAACACATGAATAAGACGTTGTGGAATTAATAGTTGCAGTGATTGACGAAGTTGTTGCTCCTGTTGACCAAAGGAAAGTATAACCCGGTGCCGTAACTGCCGTAAGTGTAATGGTTGCCGGCCAGGAGCAAACTCCATTCGAACCTGAAATCAATGCGGTAGGAAGAGGATTTACAGTGATACTTGTTGTGGAATTTGCAGTACAACCGTTCGCATCAACGATACTCAACGTGAGCGGATAGGTACCCGCAACTGCATAGGTTATGACCGGATTCGCGCTTATGGAAGAACCAGGGGAACCGCCCGAGAAAGTCCAGCTGTAATTTGTTCCACCTGTACCTGTGAATGTCAACGGAGAGCCTTCACATGCAGGCGAAGGTAAACCGACTCCCGCGGTAGGTAAGCCATATATGGTAACTACATATTTAATAATTGTATCGATACAAGGAGATTGAACGTGAAGTTTTACTGTATCTACTCCGGGAGAAGTCCACAAAATATTCATGAATGAATTTCCACTGCTGACAATGCCACCCAGTGCCGGGGCCGAAAGAGACCAGGTATAATTTGCCCCCATGAAGAGCGGTTCAGTGAAATAATAATTAATAGTATTATTAATACACACATTTGATCCTCCAATAATAGTCGGGACCACAGGAATATCTTCAACATTAACTGAAGTGTAGGCTGTATCTGAACAACCGTTCGAATTTGTTACATAAAGCTGAACATTGAAATTCCCCGCACTTGTATAAGTATGTGATGGATTTTGCAATGTGGATGTTCCTGCATCACCAAAATCCCAATTCCAGGAAGGACCGGCATTAGTGGTTGAGAAAAAGACCTGATCGTTTTTGCAAGGATATGGTGGAGTGAAACTTATATCAGGGACCGGTGGTAATGCAAGAAGATTCACGGGGAACATAACAGAATCCTCGTAACATCTTGAAATTTTCAGCTTAACAAAAATTGGCGGCCCACTTGCATCAACCCAATTTATTGTAACCTGATTCGTCCCGTTGGCTGTTATAATATTTCCGGCTGTTGCAGGTACAATTGACCAAATATATGTAGCCCCACTTAATAGTAAAGGAGGGATTGAATAGGTGACATTCGATTTCAGGCAAACATTTATTGTACTTGCTGTAACCACAGGCAAAGGAAAAGAAGGCCAGGTAACAACAGTAAATGTCGCTGAAGCTAAAGACGCACATCCGGGTGGTGCGGTGAGTGATTGTATAACGGATATAGTTCCTCCACCCGGGCTCCACTGAATATTTACACTACTTCCCGTAGAAGGCCCGATAATTGTCCCACCACTAACAGTCCATGTATATGTAACACCACTCATATTAGGTGGTACAGAGTAGACGAATGGGACATTCGGACAGACAGTATCAGGCCCAACAATGTTGTTCGGCGTCAACATATCAACCACTTCCACAGAAACTGTCGCTGAATCATTACAATAGGAATTCAAAGGAGCATAGGCTGTAAGTTGATATACTCCCGCTCCACCGTTCCAGGTGTATGCATTGAGAAGGCTGGTACTTGCAAAAGTTGTAACACTGAGTGATGGTGAAACTAATTTCCAGCTTGTCGCGGGTTCTGTAGTATTGTTGGTGAGATTCATTCCATCAAAAGGTGCACTGCTAACATTTGGACAAACTTTTAATGGACCGGTAATACCAAAAATTGGTCGCACATGAACGGTCAGCGTACCTGTTCCGCCACAACCCGGATCCTGGGAACAATCCTCCGGCAGATTACAACCGGAGCCGGTAAGCATATTCTGGTAGTTTACCGTAATTGTTACAAAGCCAAAAAATCCCGGAGCCCAATTTATACAAATACAACAAGTTCCCTGGCCGCTAATTGTTCCTGCATATGCAGGTGAAAGCTCCCACTCTTGAATATTCCCCGGCAAGCATTGAATAGAATAACAGTTTTGAGAGCCTGCACATGTTATTGTGTCACCAACTAGTGCAATAACTGCAGGAACGATAGTTACAGTTTTAACTGTTCCGAATGGACAGGTTAAGGCAGGAGAACAGTTTAACACATTTAAAGCAATAGTACCGGAAGGACCTGCACCCCACACCACAGTTGCTGAATCTCCCGTCGGAATTGTCAAAAAAGTTCCGCCGGTAACGGACCATGTATAGGTGCTACAAACAGCACTGGTGTAGTAGGTCACAGTATCACCCGGACAAACAACAGAAATACAAAAAATATCAGGACCAGATGCCGAATCTACAACTACGGTGAAAGCAGTATCATGAGGTGTTCCACATGCATCATATACAGTTAGTGTATCGTAATAAGTTCCGGGAGGATAATTTACAGCAGGTTGTGTGTTTGTTTGATTTGTTGAATAAAAACCATTTCCAAAATTCCAAAGTCTTCCTGTTGTTCCGGTTGAATTATCGGTGAATGTAATTGACTGGCCGTTACAAATATTTATCACGCCCCCTACGATAGGTGGAGACGTTGTAAATGAAATATTATAAACAGAAGGTGGATTTCGAATCACATTTTGGGTGCATGAATCAAGCACTCCATTATTAAGAACATACCATGTCACAACGGTAGTCCCTACCGGATATACGCCGGGAGAATTATTCCATATTGAATCATAGGCACAATCCGGACCTTGAGGACCCGGACCGGTGCCGCCACCTCCTGCTCCGGCACCGGTGTATGTTGGTTTCTTCAATATTACTAATGAATCCGGAACGTCAAAACAGATGGTGGTATCTCTGCAATTTAACTTGCAACACACAGCCCCTATAGTAACCGAATATTGAATGGTATTGTTTTGAGAATCCCTAATGCTAAAAATATAAGTACCCGCACACAGACCACTAACACATGCACTGGTACCTACGATACCGGATCCTCCAAAAACCGTATAGCTGTACGGGGGAACACCTCCCGAAGCAATAACTCCGGCAGAACACACACAACCTAATGTCGTATCACAGCATTGCGTTGTGCATAGCGGGTCTACCACTGCACTCAATGGAGTTTGAGCAAGGGATGGCAATGCATGCAAACATATCATCAAGAGGATTAAAATACCTCTAAACAATGTCATTGACCAAATATTTTTTTGTGTTGTTTTTTTAAAAGAGCCGGTTGAGGGTTTGGCAAAAGCTCCAATTGAAGAGTAATTTTCTGCTTTCATGTTTAAGGTATGTTTGTGTGTGGTTGATCATGTCAAATGCATTACGATTCAAACTCATCGAAAAAAGCTACAGTGATTAGTTTGTTTTTTGGTAAAAATATTTAGAAAGCCACCAAAATTTCCCGGCTCATCCATCCAACACCCAATGTATATAAAAAAAAATATCATTTTAAAAAATCAATGATTTATACTATAAAAAATTTTTGGTCGGGCTAACAGATTATCGACAGGACTTGTACGAATCACAGAATTGCCCTATTCGCTTGATGGCAGAATTAGAGAAAATACGAATAGGATTCCCGTCTTACTTTTGCCTTGACCGTCCGCAAAAATGATATCACAACTCTAAAATTTAACTGAAACTGCCCTAAATGCAGGTATTGTTGGGTTGAATGATGAGAAGATCAAGAAAAATAATTAGCCAAAGTCTTATTTTTTCAGAAAAAACAGAGAAAAACACTAATATGTGGATAGATCCGTTCAAAAGTCAATAGAAATAGGGCCTTAAGCTTATATGGTTTTTTATCTTTGTGCCTGCGAAAACAATCGCTGCGGGGGGAGATTTCGAATTGTCAAAACCTAGAAAAAAATATGCTTATTCCCAAAGGAAAGCTGATCGCAATCGGAGGAAGTGAAGATAAAGGAACCGAGTCAGAGCCAAACTTTCACCAAAAAAACAATCTCAATTTTTTTGAAATGCAAATCCTGAGCCGCATTGTTCAGGAAACAGGCGGACACGACGCAAATATTGAGGTCATCACCAGCGCCTCCTCTATCCCGGAGGAAGTTGGACAAAACTACTTAGACGCTTTCGGAAAACTCGGTTGTACGAACATTCATTTGATGGACATCAGAACCCGCGACCAGGTGCAAACCAAGGAAATGATTCAGCGCATTCTAAAATGTGATGGGGTGATGATTAGCGGAGGAAATCAATTAAGACTATCTTCTTTATTTGGCGGCACAGAGTTTTTAGAAATTTTATCCGAAAGATATTTAAATGAAAATGATTTTGTCATTGCCGGCACGAGTGCAGGTGCAATGGCTATGTCTAATACCATGATTTATCAGGGAAGCAGCACTCAGGCACTTTTAAAAGGTGAAGTGAAAATCACCACAGGGCTTGCATTCATGAAGGATGTGATTATCGATTCACATTTTGTGACGCGCGGCCGTTTTGGACGACTTGCACAAGCTGTGGCTGCCAATCCATCATGTACAGGAATTGGATTGGGAGAAGATACGGGTGTACTGGTAACTGAAGGTCGATTCATGGAGGCAATCGGATCGGGATTAGTGATCATCCTTGATGGACACAGCATTCGTCATTCTAATATCGCAGACCTGAAGGAAGGCTCGCCTATTTCAATCGAGAACCTCGTTGTGCATGTTATGGCAAAAGGAAACTATTACGACCTTAAGGAGCGCAGGTTTTTTGCAGAGTCGGTGGAGAATCGATAAAACTTTTAAAATACGATCGAGGTTAAACAATTTGACTTAGGCATTTTGCTTAAGCCAATAATCCAGCACAACTACCCGCCAAACCAAATTTGCATTTCTGTTATCGCCTTTTTTAAATTCCTGAATCAAGTTCTTAATTTCTTTTTTGTCTAAATTATCAAGGCGCTTAAAATCTGATTCAAGTAAAAAACTCAAGGGGCCTCGCAACCATTTGATTTCTCCGGGAGTCACAAACCCTTTTTTATCCTTACGCTGAGCGATCGTATCAGGAATTATTCCTTCAAGTCCTTTTCTCAAAATCCTTTTCGTTGTCCCTTTATGAATGAGATCATCATCACAAAGCGAAAATGCGAATTCAACAAGCCTGTGATCTAAAAAAGGAACCCTCGATTCAATGGAAAAAGCCATACTGTTTCTGTCTTCGTAATGCAACAGGTTCGGCAAAGATGTATTGAACATCAGGTGATATAAAAATTTCTTCAGAGGGCTTCCATTCAAATGCTTGAACTCGAATGGTGTCTTTTGATCAGGCCCCAGAAAGGGAAAATAGTTTCTGTACTCAAAAGTGTAAAGTTGTTTTTCACTTAATGCAGTGGTTAGAATACTTTTTAACAACACATCAACACGTTTCGAAAAATTCATTTGTTGCACCTTCGCATGATTTGTCCATTCAGAGATTCCTCCAATAAAATTCAGGTTGCGAAACTTTCCTCCTATCAATCTATAAAATGAATGCATGTAACCGGCAAGATATTCATCACTTCCCTGTCCATCCAACAAAACTTTCATGCCATTCTCTTTGGCGAGCTTCATTACAAAATATTGGGATATTGGTGATGATCCGGCCATTGGAACTTCTGAATGAAAAAGTGCATGATCAAATACCTCGGCCACATCTTGTTCCTTCGGCATTAAAAAATGCGGTGACAAATTCGGATTACCCTTCAACACTTCATTCACCCACGGTCTTTCATCGACTTCATTCTTCCCATCATAATAAATAGTGAAAGTTTTAAACTTCTTCTCAGTAAATTCTTTTGAAACTACTGATACTATTGATGAACTGTCCAGACCTCCACTGAGACATGCTCCTACTTCCACATCACTGCGCATGTGTAGACGTACACTGTCAATGAAAAGTTCACGAAAACGTTCTGCTTTTTCATAGAAACTTCCTTTTGAAGATTCAGCCGTAGAAATATCCCAATAATGTCTGACTGTAGCTTTACCATTAGCAAAAACAAGATTGCACGCTGCAGGAAGTGATTTCAGATTACTATAATATGTTTCATCCTTAAAACCGATCCAACCTAACTGTAAGCCACGTGATACTTGTGCCCAATTTAATTCTTTAGAAAAAAGAGGGCATAATTTGAGCTGACGGTACTCTGAACCAAAATAAAAACGATCATTCTCATGGATATAATAAAACGGCTTTATCCCAAAACGGTCCCTGCTACAGAAAAGAAATTCTTCCTTGATGTCCCAAAGTGCAAAGGCCCACATACCGACGAATTTCTCAACACAGGCTTCCCCATACTCCCTGTATGAGGCAAGGATCACTTCTGTATCTGATTCAGTCCGAAATTCATAGCCTTTAAGTCGAAGATCATCGCGCAGTTCTTTATAATTATATATTTCTCCGTTAAAAACAATGACTGCCCCGAAATATTCCATGGGCTGATTGCCATCTTCCGAGAGATCTATAATGCTGAGTCGGTTATGCCCGAGCGATAAAGGCCGGATATACCTCGTTGATCTGGCATCCGGTCCTCGGTGTCCAATACTCTTCAACATCCCTTGAATCAAGCTCTCTGCTGATTCCGGGGAGATATGACTATCATAAAACCCTGCTATACCACACATTGTATCTTAAAAAAACAAATGTAAAACAATTAAATTTACCTTTGCATCAAAATCAAATCTATGACTGCTAAAAGGATTTTAGTGCTTGCCCCTCATACTGACGATGGCGAACTAGGTTGTGGCGGAAGTATCGTTCGCTATGTGGAAGAGGGCTGCACAGTAACGTATGTTGCCTTTTCAATCTGCACTAAATCTTTGCCTGAAGGCTGGGATCCTTATACACTTGAAAAAGAAGTTAAAGTGGCAACGAAAATTATGGGACTTAAAGAGGAGAATCTGATTCTTTATGACTATGATGTTCGCAAATTCAAGCAATTCAGACAGGAAATATTAGAAGAGCTCGTAAAAATAAAAAAGCAAATTGAACCTGATTTAGTTTTCGTCCCATCGCCGACAGACATTCATCAAGATCATCAGGTTATATCTGAAGAAGGGCTACGTGCATTTAAAAATACATCTATTCTTGGCTACGAATTACCATGGAATAATGTCTCTTTCAATACACGGTGTTTTATTAAATTGGAAGAAAGACACATAGAAAAAAAGGTGGAGGCTCTTACAGCTTATAAAAGTCAGCAACACAGAACCTACCTCAACGCGCAGTTCATCCGCTCCCTGGGTATTACACGCGGTGTACAAATTAACACTCAATTTGCAGAAGCTTTTGAAGTCATTCGTTGGATAATCTGAAATATCATTATGATGAATAAATCATTTAAAATTGAAGAACTATCGAATGAAAGCTATTTCATAGCAGGACAATTCATTGGTAATGCTAACAGCAGCATTTCCGATGTTGTTGGAATTAAGGAATCACAAGGTAAAGCTTGCTCTCATCATCTTAGTTGGATCAACGACAAGAATGTTAGCCTGATAAACAAACCACTTGAGCTTGGACTCCTCATACTAAACCAATCTTCCTTTGACTCTTTAAAGCATCATAAGTGTAATTTTCTAATTGTCGAAAATCCCCGATCAGTCTTTCAAAAAATTCTAAAACAATATTTCTCCCGTAAAAAAAGTGCAGGAATTGAACCTTCGGCTTTTATACACCCTACGGTTAAAATACCCGGCGGATCTTACATAGGCCACAATGTGGTGATTGAAGAAGGATGTACCATTGGTAATGATTGTGAAATTTTGCATAATAGTGTAATCATGCAGAATACCAAAATCGGTGATCGTGTCCGCATCGGATCCAATTGTACCATTGGAAATTTTGGTTTTGGCTACGAAAAAAATGAGCATAACGACTATGACCTTATCGAACATTTAGGAAATGTCGTCATACAAAACGACGTACACATTCATAACAATACATGTATAGACAGAGGTGTTTTGGGAGAAACATATATTGGAGAAAATGTTAAAGTTGATAACCTGGTACACATAGCCCATGGAGTTCGGATTGAACGCAACAGTCTTATCATCGCCAATGCAATGGTAGCCGGAAGTGTTTTAATTGGTGAAAACAGTTGGATCGCCCCCAGCACTTCTATTAAAAATCAACTCACCATTTCCTCTGGTACTTTAACCGGCATTGGTGCTGTTGTCTTAAAAAGCTCAGAAAAAAATGACGTATTAATCGGAGCACCTGCTACTACCATGGAAGAATATAAAAAATGGAGTGTAATCAGGAAAAGCCTTCTTGATCAAAAATAAAAACGGATATATTTTTTTCAACCTTAGAATTATTCGAGAGTTAAGTAATTGAATTATCCCTTAAGGTCATTTTTTTCCAACTGCTCAATCAACCCGGCATAAATCCTGGTTGTTTCATATCGGCTGTATATCTCCATACCACTTTTTGGATAACGGTCACCCTTAACCCACTTACTATAAATCTCCTCTATAAAAGTCGCAATTGCACTTTCGTTATCTCTGCTGAAAACCTCTGCTCTGTCAACGCTACTTAATAGTTTGGCTGCATCGCCAACAGGATTTCCAAGAGCAAGTATAGGATTTCCGGTAGCTACATACTCCATTAACTTTCCTGAAATTAGAAGTTCACTCTCCTTGGTTTCGGCAAGTGAATTCAATAAAAGATTTGCATTCAACATATATTGAATGGCTTCGTGATGTGGGACATATTCAATCTGAGTGAATGTTATATCCGGTAAAAACATCTTCACCTGATTGATAATCGACGGAGATACTTTACCAACAAAAAGGAGATTTACTTTTTCCTGCATGCCTTCAAGCTTATCAAGAACTTTCCGTAAAGCATGTATAAAAGGTAAAATGGGTTGGTTTTCGCTGAGTATACCTAAATGAAGAATGTTGAATAGTTCCGACTCTTCCTTCTCGAGACCTTTGAATAATTCGGCATCATAGCCATTATATACAAAATGCACTTTTGCCTGCTCTTCAACCGAAAGTTTACTCCTTAATAATTTAGCCATCCCGGGGCCGATAGTCGTAATCATATCTGCTTTGGACAATACTTCATGCTCAAGACGAGCGTCCATTTTTTGGGCAAGAGAAGTCCTGTACATGTCTTTGTTATAGTAGGCCTCCGTCCAGGGATCCCTAAAATCACAGATCCACTTGATATTGTTTTTCTTTTTCAACTTTAACCCGACAAGATGTGTTGAATGAGGTGTGCCATTGGTTATGACAATGTTTATCTTCTCGTTTTTAATCAGTTCTTTCGCTTTTAAATAAGCGTACCTGTTCCATCCTTTTCTGGCATCAGGAATAAAAAAATTTCCACGGATAAAGCGACTGATCTTTCTAAACAATCCGGGTTTCGACTCACCTGCAAATCCCTGTGGAATTTCAGCACGCTCATCTCCTCCAACCATTTTGGAATAAAATTTTAATGGCTCCATCGTAGAGGTGCGATAGACCTTCACATCCTTCACATGCTCTAAAAATTTCTTATCCAAAAACTTGTAAGATGCCTTTTCAGGATCAACCGTTAGAACGATAGGTTCTATTCCGAATTCTTTCAGATACCTTGAAAAATACATCCAACGCTGAACGCCACTCCCTCCGCTGGGCGGAAAATAATAAGTCAGAATGAGTACTTTTTTCAATCGGTAGATTTCGAATTAATTAATTCACATCGGAACTTCACTAAATGGCTACTAAGCCTCTTTACCTGAACGATGTTGTCTCCATGCCATAAAGGCTAAGCCTGCAACGCAAATCAGAAGCAAAGATGAACCCGCAAGTGCGATCTTCTCTCCTGTCTTCACCACTGTCGGTTCAAACTTCCATTCAATCTTATGCTGTCCGGGAGGAATACGCATACCTCTCAATACATAGTTGACACGGAAATACGTTGATGGATTACCATCCACATACACATTCCAGCCTTTATCATAATAAATTTCTGAAAACACAGCAAGCTGTTCGCTGGTTGCATTGCTGGTATAAATTAAATTATCCGGCTGATATTGATTCATTACTATACTTGCAGAAGAATCAGATTGGAATTGAAAGCCATTTAGCTGATCCTTGTAACGTTGATCAACAATTGCAGTAGTAGATGGATCAAAACTGTTTAATGCAGCAATCTCTGAATCTGAATTTGCGACAATTTCATATTGATTCACAAACCAGGCATTACCCAAGGCAGACTTATTAATCAATGGCGCTGCATCCGGATTGAAAATTATATACTTTGTGTTAAGCATATTTAAAACATCCTGTTTTGCTAAGAGCACATCCACGCCTGAGTCCGGGCTCTGCAATCCATTACGTAATGCCGTCAACTCAGGGATCAATTCGTAATCGATTAACTCCTTGTATCTTTTAAGCTTCGCTCCATGGTATCCACCTATAGACTGATGGTAATAAGAAGTGCTTGCATCATTAAAAGTATTCACACTTATGTTCAATACCCTCTTACTTGGACTTTTATCACTTAAAATATATTGATCAGCTGGCGTTATCGGAAAGGGAATTTCATTCCCACCCTTCCTGATAAAATTTTCCTGATGCAGGTAACGTTTGCCGACAAGAGAAAGGTCTAAAACGAGGAGTGCCATGAGCACATAAATAAAAATCTCTTTGCTGTACTTAAATCTCAAGTATGTCCAAATCAATGCTCCTGCAATCAATGCAAAAAGAAGGCTTCGCATTACATCACTTGTCATGATGTGCTTACGGGCAATTGTAACATTATCAAAAAATGCCTGGATTACATCCGATGAGATATTTTGTCCCTGTACGCTTGCCGTTACCTGATCAAATTCAGAAGCTGAATAAAAATCCGTAAACATACCCGGGGCGGCCATCATAATAACAAGTATTCCAATGAATCCAATTATGGAATAGGTAACAGGTTTTCTAAACCTTGCAAAAAAATCATTCTCCTTAACCATTTTATCAATGGCAAGAACTGCCAGTAAAGGCACTGTGAACTCTGCAATAACAAGGGTCATCGAAACTGCTCTGAACTTATCGTATCCCGGAAGTATGTCGAGAAATAAATCCGTTAGGGGCATAAAATTCTTTCCCCAACTTAACATGACAGATAAAATGGTTATAAAAACCAAGCCCCACTTCACGGGACCTTGCACAGTAAATGCTCCAAGAATAAAGAGTAAACATACAATTACTCCCAGATAAACCGGACCAGAAGTAAAAGGTTGGTCTCCAAAATAAGCACTGAAGGATGCTATGTTTTGCTTATACGCAGCATCCACATCTTTTAATGCATCTTTATTATTCTTTGATATCACCTCAGAGCCTCCACCTTTGAAATCGGGAACTATAAATGTCCAACTCTCTCCCACCCCATAACTCCAATCGGTTATATAATCCCGATCCAATCCACTTGTTTTATTCTCTTCATTAATTGTTAATTCAGATGGTCCACGAGTGGAATATTTAGCGTACTCCTGTGTTGCCCAAATATTAGTTATGTTCGTTGAAACGGCCAGTGCAGCCATGCCTAATAACAGAAAGCTTGATTTAACAAAAGCAGGAAGTCGCTTTTCTTTTAATGCACTAATAAACTCTGCTACAGCAAGAGATACAACTATTAACATAAGGTAATAGCTAATCTGTAAATGATTTGTGTTTAACTCAAGTGCCAGAGCAAGGCCGGCAATAGAGGCACCAAGCATCCATCTCCCTCGATAGGTCAACAATACACCGGCGACAACCGGTGCCATATATCCTATGGCATGCGCTTTGGTATTATGGCCAGCTTCCAGAATTATTATAAAATAAGAACTAAAGGCAAAAGCAAAAGCTCCCATGATTGCTACTCTTTTATCAACCCCAAGAACAATGAGAAGAAAATAAAAACCAATCAGATAAAGAAAAAAGAAATTCGCAGGTGATGGGAAAAACATAATAGCCTTGTCTATGTATTGAACAAGGTTGGCTCCATACACAGCCGATATCTGATAAGCCGGCATTCCACCGAACATAGAATTTGTCCAAAGTGGCATGTGTCCGGTAGCCTCTTTAGTACTCAGGATCTCCTGAGCCATCCCTTTCCAATTATTTATATCCGTCTGGCGTAGATCCTTACCTTGAAATAAAGGCATAAAGTACAGCCAGGTTACAAATACGAATGCAAGAATAGCAAGTGCGTAGGGCAAACATTTTTTCATAAAATACTGGTTTAAAGTCAAATTGGCTTGTTCTGTTCCCAAACCCAAAAGACCATGCGAATATAAAGTATTCTATGAAAGAAGATAGAAAATGACGAAAAATGAAGTTGAAATATTACTTAACAGTTCATAAAATTCACTAAAAATTCTAGTCCACTTCTTCATAATCCACATACTCCCCCGGCTGAATTTTTCCGGTCTTTTTGTCCTTAATACTCTCAACGGTAACACTGCCCTCAGGCTTACGGTCGGCTTGTTGTGATTGCTGAGCTTGCTGTTGCTTAGCCATTTCTTCTGCCGCTTTTTGCAATGCCTTAGCTGCACCAAAAACTAAAAATCTACGCAACCAACCTAAAATAATAATGATTAGAAGTATGATGAGAATATATTTCATGCTTATCTATCCGTTTAGTTGATTCTCCAATGACTATACTATCTCGAGAGGTAAAGATTCCGTTCTGAATAAACTTTCTGGAAAAACTCGTCCTCCAAATCATCAATAAAGTAAATAGCTTCCCCTGTTGATTTCATCTCAGGACCGAGTTCCTTATTTACATCAAGGAATTTATCGAATGAGAAAACAGGAACCTTAATTGCATAACCTTTCTTCGTCGGAGCGAATATAAAATCTTTTAGCTTTTTTGCACCAAGCATAAGTTTAGTTGCGTAGTTGACATAAGGCTCATCGTAAGCCTTTGCAATAAACGGCACCGTTCTCGAGGCGCGTGGATTTGCTTCAATCACATAAACCTTTTCATCTTTAATGGCAAACTGAATATTAATCAAACCTTTCACTTTCATGGCTAATGCAATCTTTCTTGTAATCGTTTCGATTTGATGGATGATATCATCGCTCAAATCAAATGGAGGGAGAACCGCATTACTGTCGCCACTATGAATTCCGGCCGGTTCAATATGTTCCATAATACCGATAATGTACACATCTTCGCCATCACATATCGCATCGGCCTCCGCTTCTATTGCCTTTTCCAAAAAATGATCCAGCAATATTTTATTGTCAGGTATATCTTGAAGGATTTGTACAACGTGCGACTCCAATTCCTCTTCATTAATAACAATCTTCATGCTTTGTCCTCCTAAAACATAGGAAGGTCTTACAAGAAGTGGAAAACCCAAATCCCTTGCTATTCCGACAGACTGATCAGCATTTTCTACTACGCCGAATTTCGGATAAGGTATGTTCAGATCTCTTAATAATGTTGAGAACTGACCTCTATCTTCAGCAAGGTCTAATGATGCAAAGCTGGTACCAATAATTTTGATGCCGTATTTATTCAATTTCTCTGCTAACTTCAATGCGGTTTGCCCACCAAGCTGAACAATTACCCCTTCAGGTTTTTCATGTTCGATGATCTCATAAATATGTTCCCAGAAAACAGGTTCGAAGTATAATTTATCAGAGATATCGAAATCTGTTGATACTGTTTCCGGATTACAATTGATCATGATCGTTTCATATCCACATTCCCTGGCAGCTAAAACACCATGGACACAACTATAATCAAATTCAATTCCCTGTCCAATTCGATTTGGTCCTGATCCAAGAATGATGACTTTCTTTTTATCTGAAACAACACTTTCGTTTTCTTCATCGAATGTGGAATAATAATACGGAGTGCTTGCCTCGAATTCTGCTGCGCAGGTATCCACTAATTTCCATACCCTGCGAATTTTTAACTCGCCCCTCTTTTTGAATACCTGACTTTCCAAACAACGGAGCAAATGTGCTACTTGTCTGTCGGCATAACCTTTTTTCTTTGCTTCCATCAACAATTCCTTCGGAATTGTATCGACGGTGTATTTCTCAATTTGTTTTTCAAGGACTATCAACTCTTCGATTTGACGAAGGAACCAAGGGTCAATCTTTGTAAGCTTATAAATAGTATTGAAAGGAATTCCTAATTTGAATGCATCGTAGATATGAAACAGCCTATTCCAACGTGGCCTTTCAAGACTATCCAAAATATCTGCCTGGTCTCTTATTTCACGTCCATCAGCCCCCAATCCATTTCTCTTAATTTCCAAAGACTGACAAGCTTTCTGCAATGCCTCCTGGAAGGAGCGACCAATTCCCATGGCTTCTCCGACAGACTTCATTGATAAACCGAGATGGCGATCACTTCCTTTGAACTTATCGAAATTCCAACGTGGTACTTTTACAATAACATAGTCTAAAGTTGGTTCAAAAAAAGCGGAGGTGCTTTTTGTAATTTGATTCTTCAATTCGTCGAGGTGGAAGCCGATTGATAATTTAGCAGCAATCTTTGCAATCGGATAACCGGTGGCCTTTGATGCAAGAGCAGAAGATCGGGACACACGCGGATTGATTTCGATGACAATAATTTCATTCTCATCGTTAGGATTCACCGAAAACTGAATGTTACATCCCCCGGCAAAATTCCCAATTCCGTTCATGCATTTAATTGCGAGGTCACGCATTTTTTGATAGGTGACATCCGACAAAGTCATTGCCGGAGCAACGGTAATGGAATCTCCGGTATGGATTCCCATTGGATCAAAATTCTCGATGGAACAAATGATGATGACATTTCCGGCAGCATCACGCAGCAATTCCAATTCAAATTCTTTCCATCCCATGATTGACTTCTCAATCAATACTTCGTGTGTTGGTGAAGCGTGCAATCCTCTGTTTAACGCGCCGTCAAACTCTTCTCTTGTATTTACAAAGCCTCCACCTGTTCCTCCAAGAGTGAAGGATGGACGAATAACCAATGGAAATCCAATTTCCTGTGCAATTTCTTTTCCCTCTAAGTATGACGTAGCGGTTCTGCCTTTACAAACACCTGCGTCAAGTTCCAGCATTCTAAGACGAAATTTCTCCCTGTCTTCTGTCATCTGAATGGCCGCAATGTCTACGCCTATCATTTTTACTCCATACTTATCCCAAATACCTGCCTTCTGACAATCAATGGCAAGATTTAAGGCAGTTTGTCCTCCCATCGTTGGAAGAACAGCATCAATCTTATGCTTTTCAAGAATTTGAATGATGGATTTCTTTGTCAGTGGCTTGAGATAAATATTATCAGCAGTCACCTTATCCGTCATAATAGTAGCCGGATTCGAGTTAATAAGGGTAACTTCTATCCCTTCCTCCTTTAATGACCGTGAAGCCTGAGAGCCTGCATAATCAAATTCACAAGCCTGTCCGATAATAATAGGACCGGAACCGATGATCAATACTGATTTTATGGATTTGTCGCGAGGCACCTTGCTTTGTTTTAGAGATGAAAAAATCTAATCTGATAGCAAACAGGTTGTACCTTTCGGAATCAACAATTTCTCCTGTTTATACCGGCGGCAAAGGTAGCTTTTTCGCAGCTATATTTTAACAGAATCGTCGATTGTTGAAAATTCATTTCCGAAAAAGAGCGTATTTTGGTGTTTCTTTACCTTTTATCTATAATGTACAAATGTCATTGTCAATAAGTGCTCAGGGATTTTCCTGGGAATACATTAAATTCGGAAAAGGGCCTGAAATACTGTTCGCCTTTCATGGCTTTGACAATGATGCAAATGACTTTAGGATATTCGAAAAAGCATTTGGTGAACGATACACTATTGTAGCGGTAAACTTATTTTTTCATGGAAAAAGTGATACGCCAACGCACCATGCAGAAGATGAATTTACAGGTGAAATTCTGCAAGACTTATTCAACCGCCTCCTTTACGCAATTTCCTGCGAGCGATTCTCTTTTCTTGGTTTCAGTTTAGGGGGAAGAATAATTATGGAACTGACGAAGCATTTTGCGCATCGAATCGATAGAATTTTACTTCTTGCTCCTGATGGATTAAAAATCAGTCCCTGGTATGTATTTATTACCAATTCAGCTTTCGGCAAGAAACTCTTCAAACGAATCGTCTACAATCCTAATCGATTTCTCCGGCTATCGAAGTTCTTTTACAAAACAGGCATCATTGGTGAGAAGCAATACCTCTTCGCTCTAGCCAATTTTGACACCCTCGAGAAACGAAAAAAGGTATTTAATGTGTTGATGATTTTCCGAAACATTTTACCAAAACCTGAAGATGTAGGGACTGCACTGAAAAAAAATCCGGTTCCTATTGACATTTACTTCGGGAGAAGGGATACCATTATAAGAGAAACCTTTGGCAAACGATTCAATAAAAAATCAGACTATGAAACGAAAATTCATTTACTGGATGCAGGCCATAATCTGATGAAAGACAGAATCGTTGAAGAGCTGATTCCCTGGTTGCAGGACAAAAAAAAAGTGTCAGAATAATCTGACACTTTCAAATGTTATTTAATAGAACAATTATTTGCTGCTCATACTGTCGGAAACAGTCAATACGCGACGACCTCTTTTACGACGTGCTGCAAGAATACGACGGCCATTGGCAGTGCTCATGCGCTCACGAAATCCGTGCTTGTTCTTTCTTCTTCGGTTGGATGGTTGATATGTCCTTTTCATTGGAATTCCTTTGTTTAATCTTCAAAATCAGGACGGCAAAGGTAAATTATTTTTCCTTTTTACCAAAACATCCACACATTTTTAGCTTTTCTTTTCAAAATGATTGAATTTTCCGAAAATATTCATACTATACTTATATTCAATGCTTTAAAAATAGGCAAAACAGCCATTCAACTGAGTCCGGGCACAAACAGAGAAAGAACGCATCTTATTTTTCAAACATTTTTTTTAGATGCCGCTCAGTAAAATAAATCAGACAGAAGGCAGAACCCAAAATACAGGTCATTCCGGCAATAAACCCAAGAGACTCATTTTCGGGGATAATTTGACCTAAGACGGACAACAGTAACATTGAATAGCCAAACCTGAACAACAACTTTGTAGAATAGCGATTCCCTTCATCCCAATTTTCCTGGTTCTTCATTGAACGCGGTGTTCTGTAACCATAGACCCGATTGATCTGACCCGGTGGTCGTTTTTTCATGATGAATGCTACCAGCAAATATATCAATCCTACAAGCAGGGTGAGGATGCTAAACGAATGCATAGTTGGAATCTGTATTGAGAATCAAATTCTGATAACTCAAATTTAAATCTTTTATGTGAAAATAAACTTAATGACTAAGGATTGCACTTTTAAAGCCAATCCTTTTCCTTGGCATTGGCGGAGGAGAAATCAATTGCTTGAGCGTCCTGAAAATTAGTTGTATTTCATTGTCGTGCTTACCGGCTAAAATTTCCTGAGAATTTATTTTCTTCTCCATTTGTTCTAACTTTATTAAAATGTCTTTATTCTTCAATAACATTTCACGAAGCTTAGCATACACTCTGATGATTTTCAAATTTACTTGAATCGCAGTTTCACTATTCAAAACTCCTGAGAGCATGAGTACACCATAATCAGTAAATGCAAAAGGCCGCCCTCGTCTACCTCCCCAACTTGAACTTGAAGTCGCAAATTGCGACTTCAAGTTTTCGAACTCTTTCTTCGACAATTGAAACATAAAATCCTTGGGAAACCTTCCAGGATTTCGTTTCACCTGTTCATTTAATCTTTTCGTTTCTACTCCATACATTACAGCGAGGTCTTCATCAAGAATTACCTTTTGACCTCTGATGAAATGAATTTTACTCAGAACGAATGATTCATTTATTTGTGTCTTCTTACCGATTGGGTTAAACTTAAATCTTTGACAAAAATGAATTAAATTAACAGGCAACACAATCTCAAAGAAGAGGGTTTATATTTGATGAACCTGATAATAATTCAATAGTGCTCAATAATAAAAATCAAACGTTTACCCGGATATAGATGACCCTTTTAGTCTCAAAAAACTCTTCCTTAAAAAAATCGTTCAAGTCAAAAGTTAAAACTTTCCTGCTAAGCTCACGAATTTCCTGATGCAGGTCTCCACCCTTTAAAAACAGCATTCCATTCTGAAGTGTATTCTTTCCTCCCGGTTGAATAAGCTTATTCGTCCAGCTATACATTTCTTTTAATGATGTGACAGCGCGGCTTACTACAAAATCAAATTTATCTTTAATCTCCTCCACTCTTACTTTCTCGGCACTTAAATTTGTCAATCCCAATTCTTCAGCAATAGCCTTCACAACTGTGATTTTCTTGCCGACTGAATCTACCAGATGAAAGGTACATTCAGGGAACAGAATCGCCAGGGGAATGCCGGGAAATCCTCCGCCGGTGCCTGCATCAAGAATACGAGTTCCTTTCTCGAACTGGATTACTTTTGCAATCCCAAGCGAATGTAGCACATGATGCACGTAAAGGTTTTCCATATCCTTACGTGAAATAACATTTATCTTTTGATTCCAATCAGCATACAAAACTGAAAGTTTTTTGAACTGTTCTTTTTGCAATGCACTTAGCTCAGGGAAATACTTTTCTAAAACTGAAATGTCATTCATAATGATACGGTATTGCTAAAAAGATATCCTTCCCCGAAAAAAAATCAGAGAATCCATGATAAATCGATTCATTCTTTCGTAGACTAGATCTGCTCTTCCTGATTTTTTAAAATCTGGTACAGAAATTCGCGGGCTCTGAAAAGCTGAGCTTTTACAGTTCCTAATGGTAACTGCAACTCGTCTGCAATTTCCTCATAAGAACGCTCCTGAAAATAGCGCAACTCAACCAGTCGTTTGTATCTGGGCTTTAGCTTTTCAACAACGTCCCGCATCAAGAGTGCCTTTTGCTTTTTAATCATATTCTCCTCCGGATCAAGCATGGGGGATTTGATTTCAAACTGCATCTCTTGCCCGTCGCTATTCTCAAAATTCTTGTCAATCGAAAAAGTGTATTTCCGTTTACGACGAATGAAATCAATGCAATTATTCGTTGCTATTTTGAACAACCATGTACTGAAAGCAAAATCCGGAGTATACTGATGCAGGTTTTTAAATGCTTTTCCAAATGCTTCGATAGTAAGATCGTCTGCATCATCCCGATTATTCACCATCTTCAGCAACATGAAGTAGATCGAATCTTTATAGCGTTGCATCAATTCCGCGTAGGCTTTTTGGTCACCTGTCACGGCCAACTGGACGAGCTTAAAGTCCACTTGTGCTTTCTCGGAAAGATTAGGATTTACTTCCATGCTTTTTGTTTTGTAAATAGATTAGTTATATAAAATAGCGGTTGTACCAAAAGGTGCACCGGCTCGAGGATAGGAAAGATCCAGAATAAATCTTTTTCTCTCAGACGTGAGGTATTCCTCCAAAGAATTGGGAGTTTCAGCAGTAAAACGCCTCCATACAAAGATAAGAGAATTCTCCAATCTAACTCAAGAACGAGTAATGTGATTAATAATCCATAAAAAACCCATCCACTGAATGGCACCATAAAGAGACGAAACTTATCGTAAAATTTATAATGTGAAGCCGTACTCATATGCCTCACTTTTTGATTTTGCCACTCAGAAAAACCCGATTTAACTTCTGAAACAGTAAATGATTTCGGGTCAATTTCTATGGCAGTATTTTTTGATGTTGAATTGGAGTTTACAAAGAGATCATCATCCCCGGAAAACAAATGATTATGCTTGGCAAAACCCTTATTCCTGAAAAACAAGGATCGTCGATAAGCTAAATTTCTTCCGACACCCATGTAAGCTTTTCCACCTAATGCTGCAGAGAGATAATTCATCGCAATAAAAAATCCATCGAAGCGAATCAGCTTATTTAAAAAACCCTTTGTCTTCATGTATGCACCATAACCAAGAACTATCTCAGTCTCAGTATTAAAGTGTGATTGCATTATGGAACACCATTCCTTGCTTTCAACCGAACAGTCGGCATCTGTCATAAGCAACAATTCATTCTTTGCTGCTTTGATTCCAAGAGTCAATGCAAACTTTTTTCCATGCCTGTATTTTTCCTGCTCCACCAAAGTCACTACTTTTAGATGCGGGTACTTTTTGGACATTTCTTCCAGATATTCTCCGGTCTCATCCCACGAGCAATCATTGACAACGATTACTTCAAAATCAGGATAATTTTGTTCCAATACACCGGTTAAATTTTTTCTGAGATTCAGCACTTCATTCTTTGCACAAATAATCACGGACACAGGCTGAACGTTCGTTCCTTCGGCTTTCCTTTTATAAAAAGCCAAACGTCGGAAAGCAATCCAAAATTGTCCCAATTGCATAAGTGCCGCTACTGACAAAATAAAGAGCAGGATTAAATTCGTTGATTCGTTGATTTCCATCTGACAATTTGTGATCCAAACTTGTGGAAATCACATTCCGACAAATTTAAAATAGTGCTTCATCCTAAAGTCTCTATCTTTGGGGAGATATTAACGCTATAATGTTGATGAGATTGAAGGAATTATACTGCATTTATTCTCCGGATTTGTGTTCTTCCTATCCGTTCTTAACGATTCAACAAAGACAATTTTAATTGAATATTATACAAAATCAAAAAGCTATCCATCAACTAGTCAGCAACTTAACAAATGTTCTGGGAACTTGAGATCTCCTGATTTTTAGGATTAATACATCGACTAAATTTTATGCAATTCAAAATTCATCACAAAGACCCCGGCTCAAAGGCAAGGGCAGGCGAAGTTCACACGGCTCATGGGAAAATTAAGACACCCATTTTTATGCCGGTTGGAACTGCCGGAACAGTCAAGGCAGTCCATCAACGTGAATTAAAAGACGATATCCTGGCCCAGATAATTCTTGGAAATACATACCACCTTTACCTCCGTCCCGGACTTAACATTTTGGAAAAGGCAGGTGGCCTTCATCAGTTCATCAATTGGGATCGTCCTATTTTAACTGATAGTGGTGGCTATCAGGTTTATTCTCTTGCGGACAAACGCAAAATCAAGGAAGATGGAGTTTCCTTTACTTCACATATCGATGGCTCCAAGCATTTTTTCTCTCCCGAAATCGTTATGGACATACAACGTACTATCGGTGCTGACATTATCATGGCATTTGATGAATGTACTCCTTACCCTTGCGATTACAACTATGCTAAAAAGAGCATGGAAATGACTCACCGTTGGCTCAGTCGTTGTTGTGCCAGAATTGATGAAACAGAAAATAAGTATGGCTATGAGCAGAGCTTATTTCCTATTGTGCAGGGAAGTGTATATAAAGACTTAAGAATAAAATCGGCAGAATATATCGCATCAACAGGACGAGAAGGAAATGCCATCGGCGGACTATCGGTTGGAGAACCTGTTGAGATCATGTACGAAATGACTGAAGTTGTTTGCGGTATATTGCCGGAAGATAAACCACGTTACCTGATGGGTGTCGGAACTCCAATCAACATCCTGGAGAATATTGCGTTAGGCGTAGACATGTTCGATTGTGTGATGCCAACCAGAAATGGCAGAAACGGAATGCTATTCACCAAAAACGGAATCATTAATATCCGCAATGAAAAATGGAAAGATGATCTATCGCCAATAGACCCCGATGGGACATCCCATGTTGACTCAACTTATTCCAAAGCGTACCTTCGTCACCTGATAATAAGCAAAGAAATCCTTGGAGCACAAATTGCGACAATACATAACCTGGCATTTTATCTTTGGCTTGTAACCGAGGCGCGCGAAAAAATTATTGATGGCACATTTACAACCTGGAAAAATAAAATGGTGAAGGTGCTAGGACAAAGACTGTAATTTTTTGGCCACGAATACGAATAAAAGCACATTGAAATCAATATTTAAAAACTCAAGATTCATAAAGATTAATGATGAGGACCAGTCAAATAGCAGACTATATTCGTGCATTCGTGGCAAAATAAAAAGCCAATCTTAGCAAGCATTAATCACTAACCTAAAAATGAAAAACCCTAATATAAAACACACACCAAACTATTAATTACAACTCCAGATAACATTATTTTCGCAAGAAATTAGTAACGTTTGGAAAACATACTACTTAAAGAAGAAAGTTTCCTCATAATTGGCAAATGCTTTGAAGTACACAATAATCTTGGAGCAGGATTCTTAGAAATTGTTTATAAAGACGCTTTAGAATATGAATTTAGAAAAGCAGGCATTCCATTCGAACGTGAAAAAAGATATGAAGTGAACTACAAAGGAATAATTCTGGCACATAAGTTTTATGCTGACTTTGTTATATATGACAAAATAATTCTTGAAGTAAAAGGAATTTCAGCAATAAGCGAAGAGTTTGTGGCACAGGCTATTAATTACTTAAAAGTTTCCAAAAACAAATTAGCTATAATTGCAAACTTCGGTGAATTGAAAATGAATTATAAAAGAATAGTTTTGTGATAATTTAAAGAGTGGATGCAAGTGAACATAAGGGTGCTACTTTATAACTAGCCTATATATTCTGCCACGAATGCACGAATAAAATCGCATCGAAATTGGTGATCAAAACCTCAAGATGGACAAAACTTAATGATGAAGAATAATCAGACAGCAGAAAACATTCGTGCATTCGTGGCAAAATAAAAAGACAAAATTAATGCTCTATAAAAAGTCAATCGCAGAATGCACTAATTACGAATAAAAACACCTTGAAACTGTTGATTAAACCTCAAGATGGACAAAACTTAATGATGAAGAATAATCAGACAGCAGAAAACATTCCTGCATTCGTGGCAAAATTAAAAGACAAAATTAATGCTCTATAAAAAGCCAGTCGCAGAATGCACTAATTACGAATAAAAATACCTTGAAACTGTTGATTAAACCTCAAGATGGACAAAACTTAATGATGAAGAATAATCAGACAGCAGAAAACATTCCTGCATTCGTGGCTAAATTAAAAGACAAAATTAATGCTCTATAAAAAGCCAATCGCAGAATGCACTAATTACGAATAAAAACACCTTGAAACTGTTGATTAAACCTGAAGATGGACAAAACTTAATGATGAAGAATAATCAGACAGCAGAAAACATTCCTGCATTCGTGGCAAAATAAAATAAGCAATTGAAAATTTTAGATAAATATATCATTCGGAAATTCCTGGGGACATTTTTTTTCTCCCTGACGCTTATTATAGTAATTGCTATTGTCTTTGACATCTCTGAGAAACTCGATGACTTTATAGAACGAAAAGCTCCAATAAGAGCGATCATTTTCGATTATTACCTGAATTTCATCCCCTATTTCGCAGACCTCTTCGCGCCGCTGTTTATCTTCATCTCAGTAATTTACTTCACAGCCAGAATGGCTGCCAATACAGAGATTGTTGCCATTCTCAACAGTGGAATAAGTTTCCGAAGAATGCTATTTCCCTATTTTCTATCTGCAGGAATTCTTGCAGCCCTATCCTTCTACTTCAACGGATGGGTGATTCCACATTCAAACAAAGTAAAACTGGAATTTGAAAATACGTATATAAAAAACCCTGTAGAATTTAAAGACAGAAACCTGCACCGCCAAATTAGTCCAGGTGTTTTCATGTATCTTGAAAGTTATAATAACTCCGAAAACATAGGCTACCGTTTTTCATTGGAAAAAATTGAAAATAAAAAAAGAGTCTGGTTCCTTGCTTCAGACAGAATCCTTTGGGATAGCACTGAGAGTAAATGGAGAATTGAAAATTATTACACAAGGGGTGTTGATGGTTTTAACGAATACCTCAGGAGTGGAAAAAGTTTAGACACTGTTCTCCCTATCTCACCTGCTGATTTCAAGAGACGACTAAATATTATCCAGGCCATGGACACGCCTGCGCTGAATGAATTTATTAAAGAAGAGCGATTATCCGGCAGTGGGAATGTGAACGCATACCTCGTAGCCAAATTCAGAAGAATATCTGTTCCGTTTTCAACTTTTATTTTAATGCTTATCGGAGTCTCACTCTCAAGTCGAAAGGTACGCGGAGGGATTGGAGCCCAGCTGGGGCTGGGAATAACTATCAGCTTTGCATATATACTCTTTATGCAAATCGCCGATACCTTTGCAATTAATGGAAGTATTCCACCATTACTGGCAGTATGGACTCCAAATATTGTGTTTGCAGGAATTGCAGTAGCTCTCCTACGCAATGCGCCAAAGTAATTTAGTCAAGGATAATTTTGATCAATTTGACTGAAGCTCCTGCTTGAACCCGGCAGTAGTAGATGCCGCTCTTTATACCCTCTGTGTTCAATACCAGATGCTGCTCTCCTGATAATTTTTTCTCCGGCAAAAGTACCCGAACAATTTTCCCCGGGTTGTTATACAAAGTGATCGAACAAATTTGTTCACTCGGCAAACTGAAGTCCATGAACAACTTGTTGTTAGCAGGATTTGGATAAACCATCAGGTTATTGAGAACGTTTTTAATCGGCAAATCAGATCGTGAGCTAATTGTCTTGTCAATGAAAACGTCGTAAACTAAAGCATGCGGACGACTCATCCCTTCAGGATCGATGTCGGCAATGTTCGGAAAATCACTTTCAATTCCTCCTACAATATAGCCGACGTGAGTCTGTCCTGACAAGGAGTTTAAATCGATTATCTTATTATGAATAAGAGGGACAGAATCCTTCAAAATAAAAAATGCATTTGATCCAAGCAGTCCGGGCATTTCTACCGGCAATTTATATTCAGTAAGATTTCCGTTTGACTCACGTGTCACCTTACTTATGGTTCTCACAAAAGGAACGAGTGTATCCTGAATTAATACCTGGTTAACTGTATCTAAAGTATACAAACTCATTCCCCCGAAAAAGACCGAATGCATCGTATTGTTTAACGAGTCAAACACAGGCATTGCAGCTGAGGTGTATTGACTTAAATTCTGATTGAAAGCTGCCTGATGTATCGTAGAGTTAGCTGTAATATCTATAGGTGTGAGAAAAGGTAAATCAGCATTTTTCTGAAAGACTCCTCCAAATGCCGTAAATCCAAAATCGCCATTTGGAAATATTTGAGGCAATAGATTTAAATCACGACGATGGAAATTAGTAGTATCAATTTCCGTGTGATAGTTGCTGATCGCCAAATTCACTCCGTCATCTGAGATTCCAAATTTTCTTATTTCATGTGTATAGGTCTGAGTAAAAGTTCCAAGAGTGGTGTTCCTTGCATAGCGCCCATCAAACCGGTGACCAAATACGAGATAATAAGTTGAATCAATTTTTTCCAACATCCCTCCTGCTACAGCCATGTTGCTATCAATCACCTGCCGGAAACAAGATGAGATCGGACCGGAGGAAGCAATACTGCTCAACAGGCACGAAAGATCTACCGAGATCAAACTATGAAAAGTCAGCCATGTATTCTGACTTGCCATCTTCCCATAGCCGCCTATCATATAGAGGTAGTTGCCATCCTGATAAAACTGCATGTTCGCCGAACTTATGGCTTCAAAGACTGATGGAGGTAGTTGTGAGGCATCGGCAGCCATGAGTACATTAGTGCCAGGGTCAAGGATATAGATTGAATCATTTCTTCCATAAGCCGGAAATGCCTGATTGCTTTGCATGATATGCAAGCCATCAATTCTTCCTCCTATAAAAATCCATTTATTATTCCATTTAGCCACCGCACCCGAGTGCAAAGGTGGAACAGCATTAACCGTAGAAGGCTGGATACTTATACCAAAACCATGCTGTGCTTCGGTAAATGAAGGCGACAGAACTATAAGACAAAACAAAACAAACTGAAGAATCTGAATTTTACTTACCTGATTATACGTCATTGCTGATCTTCAATTTAATTCACCTGCATCCTACGAACAGAAGTATTCAGACCATCATTCAATTTAACCAAATACATCCCACGATCTTTTATTTTGTAATCCGGTCGAAACTTTGTTGTACCTGCGTTTACTTCTATACTTTCAGAATACAATACTTGTCCCAACATAGTACTGATCTCGATATTCAGACTTTTGGTTCGATCACTGGAGATTTCCAAAGTAAAAGTACCATGGTTAGGGTTCGGGAATAATGAAACGGTTTTCAACCAGGTATTATCATAAATTCCGACACAAGCATCAACACGAACTATTTGCGAAGTTTCGTAACGGCATCCGGCCGGTGTTATGTAGGTGTATTTAATTTCATGCAATCCTTCACCTGCAACAGGCGGTTCGAAAACGAAACATGTAACACCTGTACCTGAAAATGTTCCGCCGGGTATGGAGGGCTGCAAATTAACCGACTGCGTATAGGTACAATACAAGGTATCTAAACCAACAATTTGAACATTCACCGGCGTTCCCAGAACTACTTCTATCGTATCAGAATTGCTGCATAGTGTGTTTGGATTTGTAACTTCAACAATATAAGTGCCCGCCTGAGTCGTTAGCAGCTCGCTGCTATCTTCAGGTAAAACGTTTCCGTTATGGTACCACGTATAGGTAAAATCCCGGCCTGCCGGAACACTTAAATTAGCAAATCCATATCCACAATCATTCAAGGTATCCAAGTCACAATTTATACTCGCAACCGGGGTACAATCATTAGACATAAATTTATAAATAGATCCACCCAATGATGCGATATATAAATCACCCCATTTATCTTCTCCAAAACTTGAATAAGAAGAGCCTAATAAAGTTCCGAGTGTAGTTTTATTAAAACCACCCATGCCATCACTTTCCAAAGTATACATTGTTGGAGTGCAATAGTCTGTGAAAAAATACTTTCCAAACATATCATTGTAGCGTGAGCCTCTGTAAACATAGCCTCCTGTCACAGAACAACCAAAAGAATGTGAATAGGTGGAAACGGGAGCCACATAATTGCTCATTGGCAGACAACCGCCGGCAAGATTATAAGTAGAGTTCCCCTCATAACAACGCCATCCATAATTTAAGCCTCCAGGTGCATTTGCAGGCTGAAAATCTATTTCTTCAGCTGCCCCCTGTCCAACATCACCTATCCAAAGATCACCGGTACAGCGATCAAAACTCCATCTCCATGGATTACGAAGTCCCAATGCCCAAATCTCAGCCCGGCCTTGTGATCCACCACACAGGTATGGATTGGTGGGAGGAATTTTATATCCGGGATATGCAGGATTTACTTCAATACGTAACATTTTACCAAGTAATGAATCCGGATTCTGTGAACGGTTCTCCGGATCACCTCCTGAACCACCATCACCGGTGCCTATATACAAGTAACCATCGGCACCAAAGGCAAGATGACCACCATTATGATTTGAATATGGCTGCCAGATTTCCAAAAGAATTTCTTCGCTTGAATCATTGGCAATATTCGAATCAAGAGGAGTAACTTTAAACCTGGATATCCTCGTGTTGCCTCTCGTTTGAGCAGTATAATTGACATAAAAAAATCCACTCTCCTGATAATCCGGAGCGAAAGCTAGTCCAAGAAGACCTTGTTCACTACCTGTCTTCACACGGGTGTGAATATCAAGAAAAGGAGTGCTAAGCCGATTTCCGGCTGTATCAAAAATATAAATGTAACCGGGTTGATCAACGACGAAGAGCCTTTCATCTCCACAATTTTTTATATCGACAGGGCTGGATAAACCGGAAGCGAAAGGAACCAGAGATACCTGGGCCTTGGTAAAAAAACAAGAAAGTATTAGGATAGAACTCAGAGTAATTATACGACGCATAGGAATGGGGATTTATTTGAAAGCAAAAATAGCATTTCAAATGATATTCCCAATAAAATCCCTTGACCGGACAGAACTAATCTGCTAAAAAGATGCACAGATGGCCACTAATAGAAAAGTCCGGATAAACCGGACTTCTTTCTGCGTTAATTCAGAGAGCTAATTCAGAAAATAACAGTGAAAGAGAAGAAAACAATCGCCGATACAAGGATTGCGTCTACGACCAATATCATGTACAGACTAATTGGCAGCCTTTCTTCTTCCAAATCATTCTGAATCGGATAGGTTTTAGGCTCATCTTCTTGCATGTGATTGTACGTTACAACCGGCTCATTTTTCATAGGAGAACTTTTTTCTAAGAATACAACGTTTGAGAAAGCTCTGGCCATCAGAAAGCGCTGAACTATTACATGTGTAACATTTCATACTAAGAAATGTTCATTTTATCAGGCAGTATTTCAATCCTGTATAAAGTTCAACAATAGCGTAACTTTCACTCTGAAAAGGACTGTAAGATTATCACCAAAAATGAGCTATCTTGTAGCCAAGCCATTTAACCGCAACGAATTTACTTTCTACTTACAATCGTTCGGCAAATTTCGATTCAAAAGAAATCTTCGTCTACAATAAACAACTAAAAATTTCGATTATGGCCTTCGCCAAAAACGTACTTCTTATTGAACCAATAAAATTCCATTCCAACCCGCAGACTGCAGCTGATAATAACTTTCAAATTAAAAGCAATGAAAACAAAAACGTTCAGGAGCTGGCAATGATTGAATTTAACGGACTGGAAAGGCTGCTTAAGGAGCATGGAATTGGTGTAGAAATAATTAAAATTACTGACGAGCACCAAACACCCGATGCACTATTTCCCAATAATTGGTTTTCAACCCATGCAAACGGAACCATGGTACTTTATCCGATGAAGGCACAAAACCGGCGACTGGAGCGAAGACCTTCGATTATTGAAAAACTGCACACCAAGTATCCAAACCTGATAGACCTGAGCAGAAATGAAGACCGTGGTTTATACCTGGAAGGAACAGGAAGTATAATAATTGATACAAAAAACAATAGGGCTTATGCTGCACTTTCAGAAAGGACAAGTTCAAATCTTCTCTATGAATGGAGTAAAAAAACAAACTACGAAACCATCACATTCACCGCATATGATCAGAATGAAAAAGTAATATATCATACTAACGTCCTAATGACTATTGGCGAAGGCTTTTGTATAATTTGCACCTTGGCAATCAAGGACACCGATGAAAAGAGACTTGTTCGAAAATCCTTAACAGAAACAGGGCATGAAATAATCGACATCAGCTTTGATCAGTTGAATAAATTTTGCGGAAATTGTCTTCAACTGGTGAATGAGAGCGGAGAAAAATTGTTACTAATGTCTTCTCAGGCTTTTGAAGCCTTTAACGAAAAACAGCTAATGACAATTCAGAAATACAGCAAAATAATTCACACACCTCTCTACACAATCGAATCACATGGCGGTGGAGGAGCACGATGTATGGTGGCGGAATTGTTTTAGAAGAACCAGTACATTTTTCTTCCAAATAATTGCCAAAAAACGATCTATACAAAAACAATATTATTTATTTTTACCCTTAACTTCAGGACTTAAGATTAATTCCTCTTCACATGAAAAAAATTATACTCCTGCTCCTTGCTCTTCCTTGTATCAGCCATGCACAAACAACATGGTCGAATTCCGTAGCGAATATTTTGTATTCCAGATGCACTTCCTGCCATCATAATGGAGGGATAGCACCATTTTCACTAATGACTTACAGTGATGCGAATTCAAACAGCGGAGATATAGAAGATGTCATTCTCAGTGGAGAAATGCCACCCTGGCCTCCCGATTCTCAATTCGCACGCTATGCACATGAAAGGTTACTCACGATCCAGGAACGAAACGACATTCTGGATTGGGTGACACAAGGCGCTTTGTCAGGAGACACCAGCCTTGCCCCTGCTGCTCCGATCTATACAGGTTTGGGAGAGATTCAGAATCCTGACCTGATCAGCAGAATGCCAACCTTTGCCGTAAATACAGTAAATGATTTGTATCGGTGCTTTGTAATTCCATCCGGAATTACCACAGATCAGTACATAACAGAACTTGAAGCTCTGCCGGGAAACAGAAGCATAGTCCATCATATTCTAATCTATGAAGATACGAGCTCTGTTCCCGCGCAACTTGACGCATCTGATCCCGGTCCCGGTTACACCAATTTTGGAGGTACCGGCTCCTTTGCTTCCAAATTGATAGGAATCTGGGTACCCGGACAACAAGTATCAAGACTCCCTGCAGGGATGGGAATAAAATTATCTGCCAACACCAATATTGTGATTCAGGTTCATTATCCCGGTGGAACAACTGGTCAGAGCGACAGTACCGAAATACGTTTTAAATTGACCGGTACTCCATTAAGAGAAATTTCAATTAATCCTCCATTAAATCATTATCAACTGGACAACGGTCCTCTGTTTATCCCGGCCAATACCACAAAAACCTTTACTGCGCAATATACTTTACCTGTTGATGTAAGTGTTCTTGCAGTCGGACCACACATGCACCTCATAGGGAAAAGCATCACTTCCTATGGTGTTACCCCTACGCAGGATACGATACCGTTCATTCACATACCGCATTGGGACTTTCACTGGCAAGGCACCTATTCTTTTCAAAAGGTTCTTCATGTTCCTGCCGGAACTACACTCTATTCATCTGCATTTTATGACAACACCACTGCAAATCTTCACAACCCGAACAATCCTCCACAAAATGTGAGTTTGGGTGAATCTACGACTGATGAAATGATGTTGGTTTACTTTGCCTATACTGCCTACCAACCGGGTGATGAAAATATTATTCAGGACAGCTCAATAATTTTGAGTAATCAGGAAATTGCATTTACTGATATAGTTAGTACTGTTCAGCTTTATTCTCCAAGTCCAAATCCTGCAAGGAACAGGACGAGTATAAAATTCCTTTTACCCTACAAAACGAAAGCCCATTTGTCTATCACTGATATTCAAGGAAAAGTGCTGTGGCTTGACAAACAAAATAATGAGCGAGGTGCAGGATATCATACTGTAGAAGTTTCTTTATCGGATTTCGGCAGAGGAATATACACGGTAACCTTAAGTGGTCCTGATTTTATCAAATCAAAAAAACTGATCCTGGACTAAATAGTTAAATTCCAATGAACATTGAAGAGCTTCGAAAACTTTGCACGTCTTTGCCGGATGTAACAGAAGACATCAAATGGGAGAATCACTTGTGTTTCAATATTGGCGGCAAAATGTTTTGCATTTTAGGACTTGACCAAGTTCCTGTCACTGCATCATTTAAAACAAGTGATGAAGATTTTACACTTCTGTCCACACGTGAAGGATTTCGTCCTGCGCCCTACCTGGCAAGGTATAAGTGGATACATACATCAGACATAAATAATCTAAGTACGAAGGATTGGAAAAAACTAATTTCGGAATCTTACAGGCTGATAAAATCAAAGCTTCCTAAGAAAATTCTAATTACTCTTGAGAATTAACCCGAAAAAAAAATTTTTCAATTGCTATGTCTGAAAGTTTTAAAACCCGGAACGAATTAGATAAAAAACTTATTGAACTAAGAGAAGCTTTTCTTGAGGCAGGTGACCCTTCGAAGGTTGAAACCATGTCTTCTTATATGAAAAACAAATTCGCATTTCTCGGTCTCCAAAAACCGGTTCGTGAAAAAATCGTAAAACCATGGATTAAAACAATGTCAGATCTGACTTGGCCGGAAATGAAAAGAGCAGCGACCTGGCTGTGGGAACAGGAAGAAAGAGAATTTCAATATGTGGCAATGGAACTCCTTTTCAGGAATAAAAAACAGTGGAATGAAGAGAGTATAAATTATTTTGAGAAGCTCATTCAAAAGAAAGCTTGGTGGGATACAGTGGATAATATCGCTTCAACATTAATTGGCTACTACTTTAAAAAATTTCCATCTGCTAAAAATACCAAGGTAAAAGAGTGGATAAGAAGCAAGAATATGTGGCTTAACCGCACAGCCATGATTTTTCAACTTAAGTACAAAACCGATACGGATACAAAACTTCTATTTGAAGCCATCACAGCACATCTGAACTCCCACGAATTTTTTATTCAAAAAGCAATAGGCTGGTCACTTCGACAATTAGCATACACCGATCAGGCTTTGGTAAAAAAATTTGTAAGAGAACACGAATTGAAGCCATTGAGCAAGAGAGAAGCTCTCAAACATTTTTAAACCCCTTGTTTCAGGAGCTTTTGCTGAGAAGCTTAACGAAATGATCATTTTATTATCTCGTAAAAATTCCTCATTTTTGCTGGATATTCAATGAGAATTTGAGGTGAAAACCTGTTTTATTCAATAAAAACAAGGCTAACACTTCTGCTTTTTCGGTAATTCAGCAAAATGACGACAATCAGGCAAAGTTTAATTATTATATTTCTTCTCATAGGGGTGAACCTGGAAGCGCAGACACCGAGCACTTGTTTTGAAATCCAAAGTATCCTTGTTGACGCTTGTGGTAATCCTGAAGGGGCCAATGAAATGGCCCGATTTATTATCGGTCCCGCTGATATGAACACGGCAGATTTAAGCATTAACTGGCCCAATAATCCTTATCGAAATATATGTCAGAATGCGAATACCGCATCCAAGGTTGCACAATTGAACGCAACGATTCAGGCATGTGGACTGATACTCGAACCTGTGGGCGGAGTGTTGCCTGCAGGTGCAACTGTTCTGATTGTCACCAGCGAAGATATGGATCCATCGTTTAACTCCTTTGCAGGATTAACGGACACCTTGTATATGATTTTTCAATGTAGCGGGAATACACAAGGGCATTTTAGAAATTACTCGTCTACTACAGCAATACGTACGTTGAGCATGTCGTTCACCGGATTTTGCTCCGATCAGGTTGACTATGATGCATCATTACTCGTTGACGCTAACGGAACTCCAACCACAGCTGATGGCAGTACAGTAAATTATGATTTCGCAGGAAATGCCACATATACGAATCCGGGATGCCAGGCTCCCATTTCTGCATTGCTTGTAAATCTCTCGGCCAATAGTTCAACTGTTTGTAACGGAGATCTGATTACGGTCAATGCAACTATTGTTTCAGGAAACTTTTTATCCTATTTCTGGACAGGAGGCGCAGGCACTTACGCAAATCCAACTCAACTTAGTACCGCTTATCAGACAGATCCGGGATTTCAGGGAACAGATGTTTTAAGGTTTGGAGTGATCGGAATATGCAATGATACATCTTACACCGATTTACAAATTACGATTGGAAGCGGATCAGCTGCCAGCATCAATACAAGTGGACCTAGCACCTTCTGTGCAGGCGATTCAGTAGTTTTAACAGCATCAGCAGGATCGACCTATTTATGGTCGACTTCAGAAACCACCCAATCGATTACCGTAAACTCTTCAAACACATATACTGTTACTGTTACAGGAAGCTGCGGTACCAGCACTGCATCTCAAAGTGTAACCGTTAACCCACTTCCATTTGCAAGCATTACTGCAAATGGACCAACGAATTTCTGTCAGGGCGGCTCGGTGACATTAACAGCTGCAGGAAGCGGACCTTTTCTATGGTCAACAGGAGCTACAACAGCAAGCATTAGTGCAAATACCACAAATACATATATACTTAGCGTTACAAATGGTTGCGGAACGGATACCGCCTCTCAAAGCGTGCTGGTCGACCCTGCTCCATCGGCAATGATCAGCGGAGCGCCAACAGTTGTATGCCCGAATGAAACAATCACTCTTATTGCTAGCGGAGGAACAGGTTATTTATGGTCAACAGGAGCTACCACTACATCGATCACCATTAACACCGGAGGAACCTATAGTGTAACTGTGAATACATCTTGCGGTTCTGACATGAGCAGCGTTATCATTGGCAGCAGTAATCTTAATGTCGGCTTTAGTGCAGACACATTAAGCGGCGCCTTTCCGCTCGATGTAAACTTTAGCAATACTTCTGTTGGTGGAAATATTTTCAGCTGGAATTTTGGTGATGGAAATACAACATCTGCGAACAACCCACAACACACATTTCAATCAAACGGCACATACAATGTGATATTAACAGGAACAGACGTTTTAGGGTGTACAGACACTGCACAGATTACAATCGTTGTATATGACGACACTCAAATTACCATACCAAATGTATTCACACCGAATAATGATGGTAAAAATGAGTTCTTTAATATTTTCACAAACAAAACAAACCTTGGTGTGAACGGTCAAATATTTAATCGCTGGGGAAAGGAAATTGCCACATGGAATTCGTTGACTGAAGGATGGAACGGAAAAACTAAAGGAGGAAGCGATGCGGCAGAAGGAGTTTATGTTTATATCGTGAAAATTATTTTTCCCGATGGAAATATTGATGAACGAAACGGAGCCGTTAGTCTAATCCGGTAAAAACGAGGATAAAAACATATCCCGGAAATATTTAGAATTTTTTTGTCCGGACTAAAATTAGCATTGATTTGTCATGCCGATTGCAATGCATTAGTGATATTCGTCATAAGATAAATAGATCTTCTCGGCTAACTTTGTCAGTAGCTTAAAAAAATTGACATGCAAAATTATTTACAGGAATTATTCGGGTTAAATGGAAAAACAGCCATTGTAACCGGTGGGGCGATGGGAATCGGAAAAGGCATTGCCATTTCTCTGGCAAGTGCGGGGGCAACAGTCTTGATTGCCGACAGAGTTTCAACTGATGATGCCTCTGAAACGATGAAAGAACTTCGTTCAATCAATGCATCTTGTTCCTATTATCAAATTGATTTAACGGACATAAATAAACTACCCGCACTGGTAAAAAAAGCTGTCTCTGAATATGGAGCACTGGATATTCTGGTGAACAATGCCGGCATCTACAAATACCAGGCGATGCTGGATATGAGTGAAGACATGTGGGACAAAGTCCTTGATTTGAATTTAAAGTCGGCCGTCTTCCTGTCAAAAGAAGCAGCTACTGCCATGAAGCAAAAAGGAAATGGAGGCCGGATAATCAATATAACATCGGTTGACGCCATGAAACCTGTTGCACCAAATCTTGCCCACTACGATGCATCCAAAGCAGCATTAAGAATGTTCACTAGATCATTTGCAAAAGAAGTAGCACCCTTTGGTATTCTGGTCAACGATATAGCACCCGGTGGCGTTAACACACCCGGAACAAAACTGATTGCCGGAGAAAACCCAAGTGCAGAACAATTAAAAGCATTGGAAGCCCAAACTGCAGGCTTCATTCAAATGTTGCCAATAAAAAGATTTGGAGAACCTGAAGATATTGGAAGTGCAACTCTCTTCCTTGCAGGCAAGGCAGCAACTTATATAACGGGAACTACACTTGTAGTCGACGGCGGCATGCTGATAATGTAATCTGTCGACAGCAGATTCAAAACTGTGAAGAAATAATCAGGCTCTATTTTGCTACAGGCATGTGAGCAACCTGATATGACAAATCACTTTCATCTAAACCATTAATAAAACATTTACATATTGCGTCGGTATTCCCCACCCACCTCAAACAAAGCATGTGTAATCTCACCAAGGGAGCAATACTTGGCTGCTTCCATCAATTGTTCAAAAATATTTTTATTATGAATGGCTGCCGCCTGAACTTTTGCAAGAATTTCTTTTGCTACTGCCCCATTACCTTTATGCAAGGACTCAAGCATCTGAATCTGATATTCCTTTTCTTCTTTTTCTGCACGAATAACTTCTCTTGGCAATACAGTAGGTGAACCTTTAGAACTTAGAAAGGTATTAACTCCTATTATAGGGAATTCTCCATTATGTTTTAAAGTTTCATAGTACAATGATTCCTCCTGGATTTTACCCCGCTGATACATTGTCTCCATTGCACCTAACACCCCTCCTCTTTCAGTGATACGGTCAAACTCTTTGTAGACGGCTTCTTCAACCAATTCCGTCATCTCTTCAATAATGAACGACCCTTGCAGGGGATTTTCATTTTTAGCCTGACCTAATTCTTTATTTATAATCAGCTGAATGGCCATGGCACGTCGAACGCTTTCTTCCGTCGGTGTGGTAATTGCTTCATCGTATGCATTTGTGTGCAACGAATTACAATTATCGTATATAGCATACAAAGCCTGCAAAGTGGTACGTATATCATTGAAGTCGATTTCCTGGGCATGAAGCGATCGACCGGATGTTTGTATGTGGTACTTGAGCATTTGAGAACGTTCGTTGCCGCCGTATTTTAATTTAATTGCTTTAGCCCATATTCGTCGCGCCACCCGACCGATGACTGCATATTCCGGGTCAATTCCATTGCTGAAAAAGAAGGAAAGGTTAGGAGCAAAATCATCTATATGCATTCCCCTGCTCAGATAGTACTCAACATACGTGAATCCATTTGAAAGAGTAAAGGCTAATTGAGTGATTGGATTGGCTCCTGCTTCTGCAATGTGATATCCACTTATTGACACACTATAGAAATTACGAACCTTTTGCTCAATAAAATACTTCTGAATGTCGCCCATCATCCGAAGTGCGAACTCAGTACTGAAGATGCATGTATTCTGTGCCTGATCCTCTTTTAAAATATCCGCCTGAACTGTACCTCTTACTTTGGTGAGTGTTTCGGTCTTTATCTTTTCATATACATCCGAAGGCAATACTTCATCACCGGTTACACCCAGGAGAAACAGTCCGAGTCCATTGTTCCCTTCGGGTAAATCTCCCTGATAGGAAGGACGCTTAACACCTTTCTCCTTATAAATACCGAGAATCTTTTTCTCAACTTCTTTTTCAAGTCCCTTCTCGTGAATGTAAATTTCACATTGTTGATCAATTGCAGCATTCATAAAATAGCCCAACAACATCGGTGCGGGACCATTGATAGTCATAGAGACTGATGTGCTTGGAGATGATAGATCAAAACCCGAATACAGTTTCTTTGCATCATCAAGACAACATATATTTACACCGGAATTTCCGATTTTCCCGTAAATATCCGGGCGCCAATCAGGGTCATTTCCGTAAAGTGTTACGGAGTCAAATGCTGTTGATAGTCTTGCGGCAGGCATGCCTTTACTGACATAATGAAATCGCCTGTTCGTTCGCTCCGGTCCACCTTCACCGGCAAACATTCGTGTTGGATCTTCTCCTTCCCTTTTAAAAGGATAAATTCCTGCAGCAAATGGAAATTCTCCGGGAACATTTTCTGTAAGAATCCAATGCAATATCTCTCCCCAACTGTTATAAGATGGAGTTACCACTTTAGGGATTTGAGAATGAGAAAGTGATTCAGTGTGTGTTTGTATACTGATTTCCTTGTTGCGAACTTTGAACGTGTAGACATCGTCTTTATATAGCTTACGCTTCGCTTGCCATTCTTGCAACAATTTCCAGTTTATCGGATCAAGATGAAGTTTTTCATTCTCAAAAGTTTCCTGCAATCCTTTAATAAGTCGGTCCTTATCTACCAGTTTTCCTGCTTTAATTGCAGCCATTGATAGGTGCAGCGCATATAATTTTTCAGCGATATCACTTTGATCTCTGGCCCACTTTTCATAACTGCGATTCGTCTCCGTAATTTCGCTTAAGTAACGTGTACGATTCGGAGGGATGACATATATCTTTTCCGACATCTCTTTTGAAATCTTATATCCTGATTTCAAAGAAGTATTTGTTTTTTCAACAATGGTATTCATTACTGCCAGGTAAAGGTTATTCATACCCGGATCATTAAATTGAGAAGCGATAGTGCCAAAGACCGGCATAGACTCATCATCCTTGTCCCATAGTTGATGATTTCTCTTATACTGCTTCTTCACGTCGCGCAAGGCATCCAGTGCTCCCCGCTTATCAAATTTATTGAGTGCAATAAGATCAGCAAAATCGAGCATGTCAATTTTCTCCAACTGCGTGGCAGCACCATATTCAGGTGTCATTACATACAAAGAAACATTACTATGATCCAGTATTTCGGTATCACTCTGACCAATGCCTGAAGTTTCTAAAATAACCAGATCATATTTTGCGGCTTTTAAAATATCGACTGCTTCGCTTACATGTTTTGAAAGTGCCAGATTACTTTGTCGGGTAGCAAGTGAACGCATATACACTCTGGGATTCCTGATGGCATTCATACGTATACGATCACCCAATAATGCCCCACCTGTTTTTCTTTTTGATGGGTCAACAGAAACAACAGCAATAAATTTTTCCGGAAAATCAATAAGGAATCTTCTGACCAGCTCGTCAACCAGCGAAGATTTTCCTGAGCCTCCGGTACCTGTAATACCTAAGACAGGTGTCTTACTCTTCGAGGCCAATTCTTTCACTCTTTGCATTTCCGGTTTGGCCATCTCCGGATTATTTTCGGCTGCCGAAATTAATGTTGCAATAGATCGCCAGTTTCTTTCCAGTAGATGTCCAACTTCCCCATTTAATTTTGCTCCTGTTGGAAAATCGCTTTTCATGAGCAGATCGTTAATCATACCCTGCAATCCCATATGCCGTCCGTCATCAGGATGATAAATCCTTGTAACGCCGTACTTCTGAAGTTCATCAATTTCGTCAGGCAATATTGTTCCTCCTCCTCCTCCAAATACTTTAATATGTCCGGCTCCTTTTTCGTTTAGGAGATCGACCATGTATTTAAAATATTCCACATGTCCGCCCTGATAGCTCGTCATTGCAATGGCTTGTGCATCCTCCTGAATGGCACAATTCACCACTTCTTCAACGCTTCTGTCGTGACCTAAATGAATCACTTCCGCACCACTCGATTGAATGATTCGACGCATGATATTGATAGCTGCATCATGACCATCAAACAGCGAGGCAGCCGTTACAATGCGGATTTTGTTTTTAGGCTTATAAACTTCGATTTTTTGCATATTTTAAACTATACGGTGAACAAAGATATGAATTTCATCGAGCTTAAAATGGCCAATTTAATGAGTCACTTCAATGGCTCAACGGCATATTTTAATTCGAACACACTCAGTCAACATGGTATAATCTCTGCAAATTATTTTCAACTAAAATTTTATCTTCTCTGAAGGCCAGGATTGACGAGCCTTTCCGTAGAATCGACAAAAACATGCTTTTATACCAAGTGAATTATCCCACTCGCCATAAATACAATTTAATCCTGAGTTATTTCTTCAATTTTTCATAAACTCGTGTTTCTAAAGGGCTTTCAAGGCCATTCTAACATCTCTTCAGTTTTGAAAAAGGTTTTTATTGGAGTACTTCTTATGCCGTTTTTGATTGAAACAGCATACTCGCAGCTGCTTATCAATGAGATTTGCCCTGCAAATATCACTGTTATCCAAAATTCAACGGGCAACTACTTTGACTATATAGAATTATACAATGCAGGTACAGCTCCTTTAAACATTTCCGGATTTGCACTCAATGATGAACCTATAGTTGAATCAGAATCTATCCTGCCCGACTACGTCCTGGCCGCCGGATCCAGACTTTTAATTTATGCTTCAGGCTCAAATGACGTTGACGTGGTTGATCATTATGAAATGCCTGTAGATGCCTATCAATCCTGGAGGTATATGGTAGGTTCTGCCGCACTTGATCCCAACTGGAGGGAATTGAATTTTGATGACAGCCAATGGTCTCTCGGCAATGGCGGTATCGGATATGGAGATGGCGACGATGCTACTGTAGTATCGCAAGAAATTTCTGTAATGATGCGTAAAACATTTACTATTACTGATTCTGCTTCAATCCTTGAAGCCATCTTAATGATGGACTTTGATGATGGTTTTAAAGCATACCTCAACGGAGTTGAGATTGCTTCTGTAAATATGTGGTCAGGCAATTTAGATTGGGACATATGGGCTAAGGATGCACATGAGGCGCAAATCTACCAGGGACTCCCTCCCGATTCTTTCTATATTGACAAAGATCTCCTGAAATCATTATTGATTAACGGAAAAAATGTTCTTGCAATTCAAACACACAATGTCGAGCCAAATTCCTCAGATCTTTCCTCCATTCCATTTTTAATTTTTGGGACAAAAGATTCTGCCTATAATTTCCCTGCTCCACCAACATGGTTCAGATCTCCGGACAACTCATCCCTCTACGTAAAATTCAAATTAGGAAGAAATGGAGAAAGCATATATTTATTTGATCCGAACGGGAACATAATTGACCAACAGGTCTACCCACCTCTTGAGTCAGATCATTCCTATCAACGCAGCTATGACGGAGCAGGCAGTTGGTCTGTAAGTTACTCTCCAACACCTGCTGCTTCAAATAATTCCTTTGCATGTTACACCGGCTATACATTGAATCCTCTGTTTTCAATTGACGGTGGCTTTTATCCTTCTACACAATCTCTGGCAATAACGACAGCTCAAATTGGTGGAATTATTCGCTACACGAGCAACGGCGACATTCCAACTGCAACCGATTCCATTCTTAGTAGCACAATAAATATTTCGTCATCTTCAACCATCCGTGCACGAGTTTTTGCAAGCGGATACCTGCCGGGAAAAACAGTTACTCATACTTTTCTAATTAATGAAGTAAGCAAACTACCTGTCTTTGCCTTAACAACCGATTCGTTAAATCTGTGGGACGAAAACACAGGAATATATGTACTAGGGCCGAATGCTGACAGCCTATGGCCACATTTCGGTGCAAACTTCTGGCAAGAATGGAAAAAACCTGTCACGGTAGAGTACTATGATAGATCAAAACAAAATGTTTTAAATTTTAATGCAGGTTTTGAAATTTACGGAAACTATTCAAGGGCAAAGGCACAGAAAAGTTTTGAAATACACCTGGAAGATCAATATGGCTTGCATGACATTCACTACCCACTAATCAATGACAAATCCTGGATAAGCGAATATGAAAACATAGTCCTACGTAACTCGGGTACCGACTGGAATGTTGTTCATTTCAGAGATGCGATGATGCAACGCATAATGAAAAATACGCATAGCAGTTATCTGGCAGCCGAATCTGTCCGAGTTTTTCTCAATGGAAAAGACTGGGGGGTTTATAATGTGCACGAGAAAAATAACCACAAATGGGTAGAAACAAATTATGATTTAAAAAAATCAGAATTCTCCTTTTTAAGTGAGCAAGGAAGTAAAATAACTGCTGAAAACGGAACCGCCGATGAGTTTTGGAAACTTTATGAGTATGCTACAACTGAGGCTCAAGATTCAACTAAATATTACGAATACATCAATCAACACCTGGATTTAAAAAACTACGCTGATTATTTTATTGCTGAAACATATTACGATAACGGAGACTGGATTGGAGAATGGACCAATAATATTAAAATGTGGAAACCTAACAAAGAGGGATCACGATGGAAGTATTTACTCCTTGATCTTGATTTCGGGCTTGGCCTTTTTGGAAACACGCAGGAGAACAGATTAGAGATGGCAAGAAATCCCATGGCTAACAGCAACTCTTCAAACATGTTTGATGCCATTCTTAAAAACCCAATATTTAAAAGATATTTCATTAACCGGTATGCAGATCTAATAAACACCATTTACCTTCCATCAAGCATCAATGCCGTTATGCATCAGTTTAAAGACTCGATGGAAACTGACATGAAATACCATTTCAACAAATGGGGCAGTGATTCGGCCACATGGAACAATAATATAGCAAGTATGATGAGCTACGTAGCTCAAAGGCCTTCGTTCATGAGATCAGTTTTGAATAATGACTTTTCTCTTGCCGGAGAAGTGACACTGACTTTAAATACAGTACCGGCCGGCTCAGGTCGCATTGAAATAAATACGATTACTCCCCTTAGTTATCCATGGAACGGAGTTTACTTTAACGGGAACCCTGTTACAATTACAGCAATTCCAAATCCCGGATACAGTTTCGATCATTGGACTGCCGGCAATATAAACACAAACGCAGGTGCAGATCAATTGACTGTCAACTTCACGGGCAACGATCAAATTACGGCACATTTTACAGGTTCTGATGAAGATCCCCTCATCAACATAAGTGAATTCAACTACCATTCAGATTCTACTTTCGATTCAGGCGATTGGATAGAGTTATTTAATTATGGATCATCAGAAATCGATCTTTCAGGATGGAAATTCAGAGATGAGGAGGAAAATCATGTGTTTACGATTCCTACAGGGACAAAAATTCCCTCTAATTCTTACCTCGTACTATCAGAAGACACATCCAGGTTTGACCTGATATATCCTGATGTTCGAAATAGAATCGGACAATTTGAATTTAGTTTGAATAATTCAGGTGATGAAATACACCTTTACAATTACATCGACGAACCCTATATTTCATTTGCATACGAAACCAGCCAACCTTGGCCTGTGGAAGCAGATGGTGATGGCTATACATGTGAATTAAAAAGTAACCAAACCTATCATGCTGACGGTAACAACTGGCAAATTGGTTGCTTTGGAGGTTCTCCGGGCAAAGCAAAAGACAATAACCTATCCATAGCGATAAATATTATTGGCGAAAATTATTTCTGTAAGAACTCAAGCAATCTTCTGAGCACAAATGAAATTGCGGATGCTACCTATCAATGGAAACTAAACGGTATAAACATAGGATCAGCGATAACACCATCATATAATGTTGACGAAGAAGCAAGCTATCAGGTGCGTGTTCAGGTTAAATCTTGCAGCGGAATATCCGCACCTGTAGATATTTCACAGGCTCCACTATCGATTGAACCAATCGTTAAAAACGGAAATCGTTGTGGTAATGGTCAGGTGCTATTACAGGCTTCTTCTAATGAATTAATTCAATGGTATGACGCACCCGGAGGAAATCTAATAGGGTCCGGAAATAAATTTGCGACTCCTTCAATTTCACAAACCACAAAATATTATGCTTTGAGTGGCGGCCGCTGTCCAAGCAAGTCCGTCGAAGTATTGGCATCAATAAACAATGCGTGTGAAAGTCCTGTAATGGCTTTCCCAAATCCTTCTAATTCTTCAACTGTGAATGTACTGCTCGACAATTCCTATCAGACCGGAAAAATATTAGTCAGCATAGTTGACTGTATGGGCAGAATAGTACAAAGCAAAGAGGAGGATTTGTCTGAATTGCAAACACTGCTGGAAATAAATACCGGAAACTTATCACAAGGTATTTATTCATTGAGCGTAAGACAGGGAGATAATTATAATGCCACCAAACTATTAAGGCAAAAGTAAACTTCAGCCCTTTCGCTTCTAAACTGACGATTTCATTTAATTTTTGTTGAGCAAACCTGCTTTTTCAATTCGCTTACACTCTGCCTTACTGGCAACTGATCTATTTTGTTGAAACCAGGCATTGAGTTCTTGCAATAAATCAGGATACTTTTTTGAAAGATTCACAATTACCGTAATCGAAAAAGCCTTTATTGCCGGAGCTGCATTCGCCTCAAGGAGCAAATCAAAACAATGACTGACTAAAGCAGCTTCATGTTTCACAGGAATATCAACATACTGAAATACTCTCAGTATATTTCTTTTCACGGCATCATGAACCGGCCGGGAAAGCAAAGGAATTAAGTTAGATAAATGACCAAGAAACAATTGAGGATGATTTTCACCATGCGTTCCCATTACCCAAGCGGCTCTTTGAGCAATCATCGGATCATTACTTCTGACTAAATTCACGATTTCCGAAAAGCGTTGCCGGTCATTGCCGATGTATTTACCAATACGAAGAGTTTGAGCCTTTGAATGCTCCTTCTTCAATGCTTCAGATAAATTCATTTTGATATTGAAATATTTTGGTTCCGGATTTACCACTTGCAGAAATAAAATCAGCTCAGTTTAAATCCATTTTCATAGACGGCCTCACTTATTTCTAAGTCTCACCACTTCAAGATACCTTGCAATATTATCATCAAATCCATTTTTTAATTCCTCTCTCATAGTAGCCTTCTGTGCATCGTATCGAACAAAGCCAAGAAAGTATGCATTATTGGGTAACCTTGTTTTAAACATTCCTGAAAATCTCTCCGGAGAATGAAACTTGAGTGTATCAAGAGATCGGATGATTTCCCCTATTCTATCATACTTGAATTTATATTTCAGGCTTTCATCAAGACCGGAAATTCTTTCATACAATGTATCCAGCGACTTGCTGGCCAAAAGCATTTGTCGGGTGAACAACTCCGAGTCTTCTTTTCTAAAAGTATACTCCTCCAATTGACGGGAATCATGACCATAATGATGGTTTAAAAACTGCACCGCACCTGCCTCGCCTACTGCACTTGCAAGATTCTCGTTGAAGTTCACATCACTTTTAATATAAAGTGTTGAATGTGTCATTTCGTGAATGATTAATTCAGCCAGCGCTCCATCAGATCTTTTTAGCATCCCTGATAAAATTGGATCCTTAAACCATCCTAATGTGCTCCATGCGCTAACTTCACCAAAATCTGTGTCAAAACCCTTTGCTCGCAATATAGAATCTTCAAACAAGCCTCTCTCCTTATCAAAAAAACCTTTGTAAGACACCCGTCCGACAACAGGAAACTTCCATTCATATGAATTCAACCGATATGCTTCACCGGCAGTTAATACCCAAAGAAGAGGCTTGGATTGTTGATCAAAAAAAGTGGTGTAATTGGGGGAATCTTTTAAGCCCAAAGAATCAATGGCAAATTCCCGGATTGCTTGAATCAATCTTATCCTTGCTTTGACACTGTCCGGGGTAGCAGGCTCTTTAAAGACTTCATCTATAGGTTTGGCAGCAAAAATAATATGCGCCTGTCCTTTAAGTTGCATCCAACCGTAGGAGACCAAATCTCTATTCCACAATGCCCAGATAACAAGCATCACAACAAACAGCAAAAGGATACGGCCTATGTACTTAACTATTCTTCTCATTGGGCATACATAAACCGGGAAAATATTCTGTACAGCAATAAAACTATGTTAATCAACCAAGACTAGCCAACTGCTCTTCAATGGCTTTGATCTTCGCTTCGGCATCTGCCTTTTTTCTCATCTCAGTTTCTACAATTTCAGGTTTTGCATTGGAGACGAATCGTTCGTTTGCCAATTTTGATTGAACTGATTTCAAAAATCCTGTATTGTATTCAAGTTCCTTCTTCAATCTTTCTTTTTCTGCACCCACGTCGAAATTCTCTGTCATTGGCACAAAAAACTCATGATGACCGATGATAAAACTGGAAGCATTCTCGATTTTGTCGGAGCTTAACTCAAGCTTATCAAGGTTGGCAAGTTTAATAATTTGTCCGTCAAAACGAGGATCCATTTTTTCAGAGGACTTAATAAAGAGAGATAATTTTTCTTTCGGAGAAATATTCTTTTGAACACGAACATTTCTGAGCTGAGAGACTATTTCTGATGCCAAGTTAAAAGCCGACAAAAGTGTAGCATCCGGTTTTTCAAGTACAGGCCATTTCGCTAGAATAATACAATCAGACGAACGCTTTTCATCCAGTAGGTGCCATAACTCTTCCGAAATAAATGGCATGAATGGATGAACCACCTTCAAGAGTTTTTCAAAATTCGCTATTGTAGCTTTGTAAGTAACACTGTCAATAGGCAAAGAGGTTCCATCAACAAATTCAGGCTTTACCATTTCAAGATACCATGCACAGAAATCATCCCAAATTAATTTGTAGGTTGACATCAATGCATCACTCACTCTGTATTTTGAATAATGATCATTAATTTGATCTAACTGCTCATTGAAGCGTGCATTAAACCATTCAACGGCTATTGCACTTTCTTTACTCTGAGTCATTTTAGGATCCACAGTCCAGCCATTTACAAGCCTGAATGCATTCCATATTTTATTCGCAAAATTTCTCCCTTGCTCACACAGTCCTTCATCGAATGGCAAATCATTTCCTGCAGGAGAAGAAAATAACATACCTGTTCTTACTCCATCGGCGCTATACTTATTAATCAGATCCAAAGGATCAGGAGAATTGCCGAGTGACTTAGACATTTTACGTCCCTGTTTATCACGTACGATACCCGTTAGATAAACATTGCTAAAAGGTTTTTTACCCGTGTACTCATAGCCTGCAATGATCATCCTTGCCACCCAGAAAAATAAGATTTCCGGAGCAGTGATAAGGTCATTTGTAGGATAATAATATTTTATGTCTTTGTTGTTCGGATCCTTGAAACCATCGAATACAGATATCGGCCAGAGCCATGAGCTGAACCAGGTATCAAGAACATCTTCATCCTGACGAATATCTTTTGCTGAATAATTAGCAGAAGGATTTTTCTTCTTGAGAAGTTCCAAAGCTTCCTCTTCAGTCTTACAAACGACCGTAGCACCGTCCGGTGCATACCAGGCAGGAATACGTTGTCCCCACCAAAGCTGACGGGAAATACACCAGTCGTGTACATTCTCCATCCAATGCTTGTAAGTGTTGATGAATTTCTCCGGGATTAATTTAATCTCGCCATTCAGAACATTATCCAAAGCAGGTTTAGAAATATCACTCATCTTCAAAAACCACTGCATGGACAATTTTGGTTCGATGACGGCATCCGTTCTTTCAGAGTAACCAACTTTATTCTTGTAATCATCCGTCTTCACAAGATTGCCCATCGCATCAAGATCTTTTACGATCTTCTTGCGAACTATGAAGCGATCTTCTCCAATATAAAACTTAGCATTCGGACTCATCGTCCCGTCATCGTTGATAGTATCGATAACTTCCAAACCAAACTTTTGTCCGATGGTATAGTCATTAATATCATGCGCAGGAGTGATCTTCAATGCACCCGTTCCAAATTCAATATCGATATATGTATCAGCAACAATAGGAACAGGACGATTTACCATTGGGATAACGGCAAATTTACTTTGCATCTTCTTGTAGCGCTCATCATCAGGATGAACGCAAACACCGGTATCACCTAAAATAGTTTCAGGACGAACAGTGGCGATATGAATAAACTCATTTCCATTGTATGACTTCCCTCCTGCTCTAACGGTCCATGAGTCTCCTTCAATTGTCCAATCCGATTTTTCTGCTTTGAGAACTTTAGCAAGTTCAGCATCTACAATCGCATAGCGAACATAGTAGAGCTTTGAATTAACTTCTTTATAGATAACTTCTTCATCACTCAAGGCAGTTTTGCCTGCAGGATCCCAGTTCACCATACGAACGCCTCGGTAGATGCTTCCTTTATTGAAGAGATCAATGAACACATCAATGACAGCTTCGCTCAGATCATCTTCCATGGTGAAACGAGTACGGCTCCAATCGCAAGATGCACCGAGTTTTTTTAATTGATCGAGGATAATGCCGCCATACTTCTCTTTCCATTCCCAGGCATATTTTAAAAACTCGTCGCGCGTGAGGTCCTTCTTGGCTATACCTTTTTCTTTTAACATCGCCACCACCTTCGCTTCGGTCGCAATGGAAGCATGATCCGTTCCCGGCACCCAGCAAGCATTCTTACCAAGCATACGCGCACGACGAATCAGTACATCCTGAATTGTATTGTTCAGCATGTGCCCCATGTGCAGTACACCCGTAACGTTAGGCGGCGGGATCACGATGGTATATGGCTCCCTGTCATCCGGAACAGATTTAAAATAACCGTGTTCCATCCAGTAGGTGTACCACTTGTCTTCAATAGAGGAAGGATCGTATGTTTTGGCGATTTCTTTCATAAAAAGGGCATTTTTGGGTAGCGAAGGTAAGAAAATTTGGGGAAAATTCAGGTAGCAAACTCTCATTATTAAGCACCAAGATTTCTATGTTATAAACCAACATAGAAATCTTGGTGTCAAAAAATAATTATGAACGCGACGAATATTTAAGGTTGCAAAATGAAACCTTAAAGAATGACAGTGCGAAACATTGAATTAACCAATCTGAAAATTTTCAAAATAAGGCCAAATTGTAATGACTAATTTTGTTTTTACCAGGCTTTATAAAATTGAAACACTTTCTCTCAATCAACCTTAAAATGGAATATTAATCGCTCTCCAAAGAGATTCATGTTCCAATTATCAAATGAGGAATGTCTTTTTTTGATATCACAAACTGTGACATCAAAAAAAGAAAAAAGAGGTGGGAGACGAAAACCAGCAATGGCCTTTACAGAACATGGAGTCACCATGCTTACCAGCATTTTAAAAAGTCAAAAGGCACAAAGTCCGCAAAGATTTTCTCCGAAATTATAACTGATTCATACCATACTACAAGCCACTTGTGTACATAATGATCCTTGCCTTTCCTTGCATGCGTGGCCTTGGTAATTTTCTGAAAATTGAAACCGAAAGACAATGCATTTCATTTTTGCTTTCAGCACAGACAACTAAAAATCTAAAATTGAAGGTTAAAATCTTTAAATTGCACTTATGTATTGAACACGGCTACCTATGAAATTTAAAAGTATCAATCCCTTTAACGGAGATGTTCTTGCGACCTATGAAGAACAGGACGAGAAATCTGTATTAAATACTTTATCAAAATCACAAAAAGCATATCAAGGCTGGAGGAAGACGAGTGTGACTGATCGTACTTCCATGATGAAAAAGGCAGCCAAGGTACTTCGGGACAATGCTGAAGAGTATGCAATGATGATCACACTCGAAATGGGAAAACCCATTACTGAATCGAGAGCAGAAGTGAATAAATGCGCCTGGGTCTGTGATTATTATGCAGATAATGCAGCTGAATTTCTAAAAGATGAAATCATCAAAACAGATGCTCAGCAAAGCTTTGTCAGACATGATCCCATAGGAGGAATACTGGCCATCATGCCATGGAATTTTCCATTCTGGCAAGTGTTCAGATTTGCTGCTCCTACTCTTATGGCAGGTAATGTCGGACTACTCAAGCATGCATCAAATGTTTTTGGCTGCGCAAAACAGATAGAAGAGGTTTTCATCAAAGCCGGCTTTCCTGAGGGAGTATTTCAAAATATTATTTTACATCATGACAAAACAGAAATGCTCATTTCACATGAGGCGATTCGTGCAGTAACACTTACCGGCAGCGAAAGAGCAGGATCATCGGTAGCTTCCTTAGCCGGGAAATACATAAAGAAATCTCTTTTAGAATTGGGAGGAAACAATTCTTTCATTGTTTTGGAAGATGCTGACATAGACAAAGCAGTTGAGACCGCATTAGTAGCACGAATGCTCAACTGCGGACAAAGTTGTATTGCTGCGAAAAGATTTATTCTAATCGGAGATGTTTACGAAAAATTCACAAAGAAATTTATTGAATCAGTGACCAAATTAAAATCAGGTGATCCGCGCGATGAATCCACTATGGTAGGAACACTAGCACGTAAAGATCTGGCAGACGAACTGCAGGATCAAATGTCAAGATCAATAAAAGCAGGTGATCAATGATTGTATGGGGGAAAACAAAACGGTGCTTACCATGAACCTACAGTTCTTGGAAATGTTGTACCCGGCATGGCCACCTTTGACGAAGAGACTTTCGGGCCATTGGCATCAATGATCAGAGCCAAAGACATCAATGAAGCAATATCACTTTCTGAAAATTCGAAATTTGGTTTAGGCGTCACCCTCTGCACAAGTAATATTGAAAAAGGACTTGCTCTTGCAGAACATTTTAGCGATGGAGCTTATTTCATCAATGAATTAGTGAAGTCAGATCCTCGCCTTCCATTTGGTGGTGAAAAAACATCGGGCTTTGGAAGAGAGTTAGCAAGAGACGGGATGATGGCTTTCATAAACAGGAAAACTGTTTATGTAAAATAAATTGGAAATGATATTAATCTTTCTCAGGATGGTATTCTTTCAAAACCCGCATTTCATTAGGGAAATAATTATTGACCCTCCCATCCAACACTTTCATCCAACCCAAAGGAAAATTATCAAATGCAGCAAGAGTCCAGCCTTTTTTGGTGCCCGGACAAAGGACAGCATCACAACGCAAATAGCGAATAGCATCTTCAAGAGAAAAACTGTAAGCAGAAATATCGGATCTCAAGGAAGAACTGAGTGCCAACTCGTGCGCCGGCTGAAGAGAAGAACCTTTCATCTCGCCTATTCTTATTCCTGCTTGTCGAATATAAAACCTCTTTTCCATGAACTGAAAAAGTGCAAGAATGTGATTGGGAATAGCAAAGATTACCTCATCTTTTTGAATGGCTGTAAATGACTCTGCCATAACTAAGAACGACTTTAGTAATTCTTTATAAATCAGTGGTGCTTTAGACGGCTTTGCTTTTTTTAACACGAATTCTTCTCCCTCTGTCCGTCTAATTGCACTGATAAAAAACCCTTCTCCGGAAATTCGATGCGGATAAAAACGTATTCCATATTCCGTTTTAACCAATCCGGGAAATGAAGTGGTCAATGAAATCATTTCAGCTGAATCATTTTTAATCAAAGTCCTTGTTTGATTTTCATTTTCCGCTTCCTCAAATGTACACGTACTGTAAATCAACACTCCTCCCGGTCTTAAGAGTTTAAATGCGTCTTCCAGAATTTTCCCTTGCCGTGTCGAACAATGTTTGACTGCATCAACACTCCATTCCTCGGCAGCATCAGGATCGCGTCGAAATAATCCTTCTCCGCTACAGGGTGCATCAACTACTACCAGATCAAAATATCCTGTAAGGGAAAGAAAGTCTTCAGTTTCATTTTGTGTTACAATCACATTCGGACTGCCCCACTTTACTATATTTTGTCGTAGTACTTTATTCCTGCTTGAAATTAATTCATTGCTGACAAGCAAACTCCCTTCAGCTAATAAAGAAATTAAATGCGTTGATTTCCCACCGGGTGCAGCACAGAGGTCAAGTACTCTTAATGCTTTTTTCTCCGGAAAACATTGATAAAAAACAGATTCGAGAAACATAGAACTGGCTTCCTGTACATAATAGGTTCCAGCATGAAACAAGGGATCAAATGTAAAAGAAGGTCTATGAGAAAGGTATCGTCCTGTTTCGCACCATACAACTTTTTGTTCCCCTTCGAACTTCTTTATCGGTTTGGCAGGATTAAGTCTTATTGATACCGGTGCTTGAGTAGATAAACCCTGAAGAAATGCGGGGTACTCTGCGCCCAGTAGACTCTGCATTCTTACTAAAAAATCGTCCGGCCACTTCTGCATAAATTCGACTAGTCTTATTCCAATGAAAACTGATTAAGCATTACAATTTCCCCATCCTGTACAGTTCAAACTTATACTTAATATAGACACAGAAATCATATTGTGTTGCCGTTTTCATAAAATGTTCGGGTACATTACAGTAATCTACGAAATCGTCAAACTCACGTGCGTCCAGATAAAAAATATCACCGGCAACATAGCTGGCAAGCAATTCTTTCAGAAGCGTTCTTCGCTTGTCGTTGTTGATCCGCTCGGCATTATGACGTCGCAGCTGCTCATACTTGCTGAACTCCTGATATAAAAATGTAATTGGACTACTTAAAGCATCTGTACCTCCAATTTGCATCTCCCGTTTATTGTAGCCTAGCTTTTCTATATCACTGTATATTTTTTCCAAATCTCGTGCAGAAAAAATCACGACTTCACGGAGATTGACATTTAATTTTGTCAGTGGGACATCCAGATAATACGTCGACTTCTCTAAAGAATCAAAGACCATTATCCGCTTGTATTCATAACCGGTTGATGCAACAAGAATAGTATCTGTTCGTCCGGCTTGAACTGAAAATGTTCCATCGGCTTTTCCAAAAACACCCTGTCCTGTGTTCAAATTAATAATCATCAAATCATCCAGGCGTCTGGCTGATTCTTTATCATCAAAAGCACGACCTGATATATGAACCGTGTGTATAGTATCCTGAGCGGACAGAATCATTCCCTGAATCAGAATGAATACAACAATGAGAACTTTTTGCATATCGGGTAAAAGTACTTGATAAAATTTAACATCCGGCCAAGGCGAATCAGGGTTTTAACGAAAACACAATCAAAATATTCATGCCCGGCAAGAGCATCCCCGGAATGGAGATATTTGAAACAAGCGTAAATAATGCAGCCATTATTGCGGTTGAATGCTGAATATATATACTTGACAAAGCACGATAAAAACACTATTTTTGCATTCTTAAAATCCTTCAAAAACACTAAATTTCAATCAAATGGCTGATATTGGCGATGCTCGCGTGGGCTCTATACTGCGTTTTAACGGTGAATTGTGCCTGGTAACTGAATATATGCACCGGACACCCGGAAACCTTAGAGCATTTTATCAGCTCAAAATGAAGAATCTAACGAGCGGAAAAGTAGTTGAAAACAGATTCCGCGCAGGAGAGCAAATTGAAATTGCACGGGTTGAGTTCAAAGAGATGCAATTCATTTTTCCGGAAGGAGATCATATTGTTGTAATGGATAATGAAACCTTCGAGCAGGTTTATGTACCGGCAACGATGTTCGGTGATAACGGTAAGCTGCTCAAAGAAGGCATGACTGTAAAAATTGCTTTCGAAAATGAACAACCTATAACTGCTGAAGCTCCTACCTTTGTTGAGCTTGAAGTAACCTATACGGAGCCCGGACTTAAAGGGGATACTGCTACAAATACACTTAAGCAAGCTACGCTTGAAACCGGAGCTGTCGTGAATGTACCATTGTTTGTGAATATAGGTGAAGTGATCAAGATCGACACCCGTGATTGGAGTTATACAGGAAAAGTGAAATAATAGCTTTTTTAAATACTGCGTCATAAACATCCTAAGATGTTTATTAAATATTTATTTCAATAAGAATGAAGAAATCCGGAGGTCGTAAACCTGAAAGTTTTATTAAACAACCGAATTTTCCGGGAGGTAAAATGGCAATGGATCAGTTTATTAAATCCAACATGCGCTATCCGGATGAAGCCCTGGAAAATAAAATCGAAGGAACTGTTGCCGTTGATCTTGACATAGATGTTTTTGGAGATGTGATTGAGGCGAAGGTGAAACACAAGCTAGGATATGGTTGTGATGAAGAAGCTATCCGAATCGTCAAACTATTGAAATTTGAAAAGAAGAGATATATGGGATTGCGCGTTGTCTTTCATCGCACCCTAAATATACATTTTCGATTGCACAATGCTTCTAAGCCACCTGTTAAAGAAGAGACATTGAAATACAATTATACATCCACTCCTTCACCGGTAAAACCTCCGGAGAAGGAAGGAGGAAAAGAAACATACAATATCAAAATTAATCTCGATTGATTTTCAATCCTGCTATAGATTAATTACGGAGGCCTTCATTTGCCTTTTTAATTTGAACAAGTTTAAATCCTATTCCATTAATGAAATTTCGTGAAGCAACTATTGAAGATATTGATCCTATTCATACAGTAAGAATGTCTGTAAAAGAAAACATACTCGTAAACCTGTCACTGGTAACAAAAGATGATTATATACGGCTGTTAACACAAGACGGAAAAGGCTGGGTCTGCGAAACAGATTTCGGAATTGTGGCATTTTCTATTGTGGATACCATTAAAAAAAATGTTTGGGCGCTTTTTGTTCACCCTGATTTCGAAGCAAAGGGAATTGGTTCAACCATTCATAATTTAATGCTCGATTGGTATTTTTCTCATGAACAAGAAACTCTTTGGCTGAGCACTGATGCAGAGACCAGGGCAGACAAGTTCTATCGTGAAGCAGGCTGGAAAGAAGTAATGCGTTTTGGAAAAAACGAAATTAAATTTGAAATGACATTTGAAGAGTGGAAAAATCAGGAGAAAAATATATCCTGACTCTTAAATCCAAGATTGAGACGACAACTCTGATCCTATCAGAATTAACTGATTTTTTATACACAGACAATTTCAAATAACAATGCCAAAACAGCATTTGATTTCGGTTGATTAGTCGGTGAGGATCAGAGTATTGAAATATTTTCAGGCTGGCAAGAATCATGGCTTATCAACAGTAAAAAAAAAGGAAAGTCGACAGGATATGCTTGGTTGATTAATAAAATGGAGATTCTTTTTAATTTAGCAGGTCAAACAGATTAGCTCTTAATAAATTCACTATGAAAAATTATTTATTATTTCTGACCCTGATATTCAGTGCACCGGTTTTTTCAACAACTACGAGTGTCACAAGTTTAGGTGATGCAGGTACAGGTTCCTTAAGGGAAATCATCAACACCGCCACAGCAGGTGATACAATCGACTTTTTAGTTGCCGGAACAATCACTTTATCCGGCGGTGAAATTATTATTAATAAAGACCTTGTTATCCTATCTTCCGGACCTGCAAATCTGACATTGAGCGGAAACAGCAGCAACAGAATACTAAACATAACCGGAGGCAATGTATTCATCAGCAGTGTTTCTTTCGAGAATGGTGTTTTAAGCGGATCAGGTGGCGCAATCCAAAACTCTTCTCCGGATACGGTCACAATTGAAAAAAGCGTATTCAATTCCTGTGCTGCCGGTATTGATGGTGGTGGAATAAAAAATACGGGTATGTTTTTAAGAATAATTGACTGCACATTCACCAACAACCATGCAGGTTTTGACGGTGGTGGCTTATATAGCAGCACAGGTTTGGTAACAATAATCGGCTCTACATTTAATGGAAACAGCTGTTCGATTTCCGGAGCAGGTATCAGGACGGTCGGCGGTACCTGCAAACTAATTAACAGCACTCTTTCAGGAAATAATGCAACAGTAAGTGGTGGTGGATTTGAGGGAATCCTAGATATTATGAATAGTACGATCACGGAAAATAATTCTCAGAATGGAGGTGGTGCAAAAACCACAGGGGCGGTTTTTCAAAATACAATTGTATACAACAATCATGTTTCCGGTAATAGCCCTGATATTGCAGGTCCAATAAACTCTAACGGAAATAATATATTCGGTGATACATCAGGATGTAGCGGTGCGATTTTCAGCGATCTCATTAATATCAATCCAATGCTGGATATCTTAGGCCTAAATGGAGGTTATACCGCCACCCATGCAATAATGAGTACAAGTCCGGCTATTGATGCAGGAACCTGTCTGGGTGCACCATCAACAGACCAAAGAGATATAAATCGTGTTGGCTTTCCTGATATTGGAGCATATGAATTTGGTGGCACACCATTCGTTATAAATCAAATATCAGAATCGATTTGCAACGGAGATGTATATGTTTTTGGCAACCAAAACCTGGATACGGCAGGTGTATATATGGAAACTTTTCAAACATTGGCTGATTGTGATTCAACAGTTGAGCTCACTCTAAGCATTAAACAAATCTATAATGAAACTGCCAACGCCACGATCTGCATAGGTGACTCCTTAATTTTCGGATCACTGACACTCCTTAGTTCAGGTACTTATACTGAACAATTTTCAAGTTCATTAAATTGCGATTCAACGGTGGAGTTAACTTTGACAGTAACAGAACCCGACATTACAGTAAGTCAAAGCGGCAAAACATTGAGTGCGGCCGGAACTGCAGAATCCTATCAATGGATCGACTGCAACACAAATCAGATAATACCCAATGACACAAGCCGTGTATTTATTGCACTTGCTAATGGTCAATATGCAGTGATAGTTACTGAGAATGGCTGCTCTGATACATCAGCCTGCTATAATGTGACTACGGTCGGTATTGCAACAGAAAATTTTTCATCAGGAATTTCAGTCTATCCTACAATGGTAAAAAGTAAGACTTCGGTACGATTCATCGAGTCTCAAAAATTTGTCAACATAATATTGATGGATATAAGCGGCAGAGAAATTCACAGAGAGAAATATTCAGAAACAAACACATTAACTCTTGATCTCAGCATTTGCAAGCCCGGAAACTATTTTATCCAAGTGGAATCAGGAGAGAAAAACAGCATTCATCGGGTAGTTAAAATAGAATAATCGCATTTCCTGGAATAAAAAAAACCACGACGAATAGCCGTGGTTTTTTTTATTCCATAGAAAGAGATATTATTTCCGGGTTCCTTTAATCTCACTATAAATTTCGTCGCCATGATGATTGAAGTGTTTACTCCACATTTTGTCATAGGGCGCACGGGCTTTCTTGTCGGGCCAGAGAGCTTTTTCAGTGGCATCGTCTATTTCAAAAGCGGCTTCCATGTCTGTCAGACTTTTGTACTCCATAATGTAGACATACTCCCTGCTATCACCGGAAAAAAAGTGCGACATGGTACGTGCACTGAGTAGTTTAGGGTTTTTCATGGCTACATTTTCATGATAATAGCGCACGAGAGAATCGGCTTGCGCTCTGTCGATGTCCGGACCTGTATTTCGTACCCAGGTTTGAACTACGAAAATATGCGGCGCTTCCTCCTCTTGTGCAAAGACAGAGAACGATCCACAACAAGTAAATACAGCAACTACAGCTGCGAAGAGTAATTTTTTTGTTTTCATGTTTTAGGTTTTTAGTTAAACAATATAATAAGAACTTTAAGCCTAAATTAGTCATTAACTTAATACCGGGTGAAATCTCTCCATATTTCTTAATTTAAAATTCAACAAAGTATATTCATATAAATTGTTCAAATAATATAATAATACCGGTCATTTTGGGAAGAAATAATTGTGTACCTTTTCTACCATGAAAAAATGTATCCTTCTATTGGCAACTTATTTTGTTGCCACTACTCTTTATGGTCAAACAATTCCCTCTAACCGCATCAGTACATGGAGTGAGACGGGATATGGCGATAGCATTCCGGAACCGGGCAACATTGTTGATGTAATGAACTTCGGAGCAGTTGCAGATGGTATTGCTGACGACTACGCTGCCGTGAACGCAGCCATAAATTCACTAGGCGGAATGCAGGGCGTAGTTTATTTTCCTCCCGGAATATATAAGATAGGTGCAAGTATTAATCTACCCGATAGTGTCGTTCTTCGAGGTGCCTCATCTGATTCCACTCATTTAAAATTTGATTTGCAAGGTGCTGTTGGAAATTGTATTAATATAACCGGATCTATCTCAGGGCCATTTGATACAATTGTAGCTGCGTTCCGTGGTACTAGTCATATCAGCGTTTTGGATCCGCTGCCTTACCAACCAGGAATGTACCTGGAATTGATGGAGGATAATGGCTCCTGGGACACTCAGCCTGTCTCCTGGGCTGATAATTCCGTAGGTCAGATAGTGAAAATTGTAAGTATTACTCCATCCGGAGTAGGAGCCGCTCTCGAAACACAAAGCCCGATTCGAGCAGACTATGGAAGTGGATGGGGAACCAATGCACGCATCCGAATAATTAATCCTGCACGGGAAGTTGGTATTGAATGTCTTCAAATAAGCAGAGCTGACAGTGTACATACCGGGGTTTGTTTTAATATATATTTCAACTACGCGGTTCATTGCTGGATACGCGGTGTAGAAAGCTCTAAAAGTATTGGCAGTCATGTTGAAATCGATGCTTCCTCGAGGATAACAGTTACCGGAAGCTATTTTCATCATGCCTATGAATACGATGGTGCTTCGACACATGGTTATGGAATAACATTATTCAATCATACGGGAGAATGTAGAGTAGAAAATAATATCATGAAACACTTGAGACATTCTTTTTCATTTCAGGCCGGCGCAAACGGAAATGTGAATGCATACAATTACAGTCTTGAACCGAACAGATCGGAAGTTCCAGCGGATGCAGGAGCTGATATTTCCATGCACGGACACTTTCCTTTTGCAAATCTTTTCGAAGGAAACATTGTTCAGACTATTCAAATCGATCAGACATGGGGACCAAGCGGACCTTACAATACTTTTTTTAGAAATCGGGCTGAACTTTATGGAATACTTATGTCTTCGGGAACAGTCGAAAGCAATGAGCAGCATTTTGTCGGGAATGAAGTAACGAGCACCGTAATTTTCACCGGAAACTATATCCTTGCCGGTACCGGTCATATAGAATTTGGAAATATGATAAGAGGAGTACTTACTCCTGCCGGCACTACTCCACTTACGGAATCATCCTATTATTTGACGGCAGCACCGGGCTTTTGGGGAAGCACAGCAAGCTGGCCATCTATAGGAATTCCGAACAGTCCGGGTTCAGGCACAAATCCGGCTAAAGCCAGATACCTAGCCGGTGCATCCATGACTGTTTGCAGAGAAGACTTTACAACCGGCATCCCTGCAATCCTTCCAAGCCAAAATGTTTATAGTATTTCACCAAATCCAATCAAGCAAGAACTCAACATCTATTCTTCAGGTCAGAATAAAGAATCCGTTGAAATTTATTGCCATGATATCAGTGGAAGATTGGTATTTATAAAAGCAATCACATTGAATCCGGGAAGAAATGAGATCAACTTAAACTCTTCTGTAAAACTTCAAAATGGAATATATCTGCTAACGATTACATCAGAAAACATCATTCAAAAATTGAAATTGATTAAGCAGGAATAAATCAAGTCATACATAGGTTTGGTCGAGCTGACATTCGCCTCCTATATGCAAATCCGCTTTTATACCACGAATGCACCTGTAAAAGCTCCGAAATTTTGTGATCGCTAAAGCAATTTGACGAAAATAAATTTAAAACTGATGCGCAAGAATTAAATGCGACGTCATTCGTGCATTCCTGGCAAAAAAATTTCAATCAGCTCCTGAACGACTATCATCTGCAAATAGTAGCACGTGTGTATGCAGTTCTGACCTCTTCATTAATTCATTGAAGAGTTTCCTGAGTGCTCGGGCTCCCGTGCAGAACCTTTTTTGCGATTAAAGGTGGTTTTAAAAACAAGATCCCAAAATGCAGAACTAACCCCAAAACCGTTGTGCATATCCTGATAATGATGCAACATGTGATGCTGCTTTAATTTCAACCAAAATTTACTCTTGAAATTGTAGTGATGAATAGCATAGTGAGTCATGTCATAAAAGAGATATCCTGACAGGAATCCCACAAAGAAAGGAGCCACATTAATCGGCCCAAGCAGCGCACGAAATAAAAAATAAAAGAGTATAGCCAATGGAATACTGACTGTCGGAACCATCACCAGACGTTTACTGTCGCTCGGAAAATCATGGTGCACACCATGAAAAATAAAATGAATCCTGGCCCCTATTTTGCCCGGTGCTTTCCAATGAAACACGAAGCGATGCAGCATATACTCAGTAAAGGTCCAGACGCAAATACCCAAAATTGTAAAGACGAAAAAGTTTTGGAACCCTAATCCATGAATCCGGAAGCTTTGGAAAATAAAATAAATGATTACCGGAATATAAATAAAAAGCGGCACAGAGAAGTGGATTCTCGATAATCCCTCAAGCAAATTATTGCTGAACATCCTCTCGGTTTGATCCTTATTGCTGATGAAGTTTTTTGCCATGAAACCTCCGAAACCTAAAATTAGGAATTTTTCAATGAATTACAAAACAGCATGCAGGGTGATGAGGAAAAATCAGCGAATCAAGGTGAGTCTCCCAACAATTACTTTTTCTCCAAACTTCTCCTGTTTTAAATCAACACGATAAAGATAAACCCCATTTTGTGCAGGGGTGTGTCCTCTTTGTATATGGCCATCCCAGGCAATACTCTGATCGCCCTCAAAAATCAATTGTCCCCAACGGTCCCAAATTGTGTAGCTGTAATCAATGAGGCTGACACCCATTGGCTGCCATGTTTCATTTTGAAAATCACCGTTAGGAGAAAATGCGCTTGGAAAAAATACAGAAATGTCTTCTTTAACTACAATATTATAACGCAATGTGTCCGTGCAACCATTTACGGATTGCGTGATCAACATTACCTGATAAGTTCCTATTGAATCGTATGTATGCTCAGGATTCAACTGGGAACTAAAAGTGCTGTCACCAAAATCCCAAAGCCACGAAACTGCGTTCTGTGATAAATTCTGAAATGCAACTGTATTGTTCAGGCTTGAAACTTCGTCAGGCGAATATGTCAAGGCTGAAGTCGGGCCACTAAGTACAGGTATGCGAATTGTTCCGGTTGCAATTGTGCTTGCACAATTATCCTGAACATGTACCACAAAATCACCTGTAACTTTCGGTCGTACAATTACTGTATCTGTCAATTCCGGAGAATGATCCCAGAAGTAGGTATAAGGCCCTCCATCTCCTCCACTCACCTGAACACTTAACATCACCGGCGTACCCGGACAATTATTACCGGTTCCATTTACCTGAACATTTATTGGCTGATACGTTATGATACGAATAATATTAGATAATGTATCCTGCCGGGTGAGACATTCTGCATTTGAAGTAAAACTTAACTGAATCTGATCACTATTTGCATAATTGCTTGCCGGAAGAGACGATGAATTTGTACCGGTAACTATTCCATTCACTCTCCAGATATAGACAGGTGAAGTTCCGCCATTCTGAGATTGTGATGTAATAGTAACATTCTGTCCCGGACAAATCGTGTCGGAAGGACTGGCATGAATACTAACAGAAGGTGTAACGTATGGTTTTAAATCAACTGTAAATATATTCGATTGAGCAGTTGGCACAAGAGCACAAGGACTATTCGATGTAAGCGAAACTTTTATCTGATCACCATCCTGAGGCATATAGGAAAAAGTCGCTGCATTCATTCCCTGCAATACTCCATTGACCGTCCATTGAAATGAGGGTGTTGTCCCCCCGTTAGCTGCAGTTGCAGTCCAACTAATTGTATCACCAACACATGTTCCGTTAGCTGAATTACTAATCGTGACAGATGGATTAGCAACAGGAGAAACATTCACAATAACAGAATCGCTGTCTGAAGGCAGAATAGCACAAGACAGAGACGAAACTACTTCAACCCATACAAGATCCTGATCATTGAGTGTATGAACATTAAAAACAGAATCTGTTGCAGGTTGCAAGATGCCATTTATGTACCAACGATATATTGGTATGGATCCGGCTGCAGTTGCCGATGCCCTAAAGTAAGCAGTATCCCCTGCACAAAGATTGAGCGATGGAGAAACACTAAGATTTACTGAAGGAGAAGCAGCAGAAGTGACCGTAATGACAGTCCAACTTTGAGCATTGTTACTGAGCAAACACGTATGCGATGAGTTTAAACTTACACTTACCGAATCACCATTCACAGGATTCTGTACAACAAAACTTGAATTTGATGTAGGCACGCCGCTGGCAACACCATTAAGATACCACTGATAGGATGGAGACAAACCTCCCCCACCAGCTAAAGCTGTATAGCTAATTGAATCACCGGCACAGACTGCACCTGCGGGAAGAGCAGTCAACGAAACGACCGGAGTAATCTGAGGTTCAAATAAAATACGTGTACTGTCAAATGCGATTGCTGAAATTACACATCCAAGAGAAGATATCATTTCTACGCTAACAAGACTGTCATTTGCAGTAATAGCAGAACTAAATGTACTTGCATTTGCTCCGGGAACAGGAAGCCCATTTACATACCACCGGTAAGCAGGTGAGGCGCCTCCATTCAAAGGGCTTGCATTAAAAGTAACAGTAGAACCGGGGCAGATAGTCGTATCAGGACTAATACTTACTCCGGGACTCACTGCATTACTAAACACAACAAACAATGCAGCTGTATCAACCTGAGGATTTGAACATGGGGAATTTGAAGTCAATACTACCTGCACTAAGGATCCATTGATGAAGGCATTGCTCTTGAGAGTGTCAGAGGCTCCGGACTGAACCAGAATTCCATCAATGTACCAATCATAAACAGGAGCACTTCCGCCGTTAACCGGTGAAGCAAGAAACCGAATACTATCACCCGGACAAATGGCGCCAGGAGGTGATGAAGAAAGGCTAACATCAGTGGCTGATGCCCCATCAATTACAATATTTAACGTTGAATCAAAGACACATGAATTGGAAGTATAACGTAAAGTAATTGGATACACTGCCGGAATTCCATATTGAATAATCGGAGATTTAGAATTTGTAATCACCCCACCAGGTGCATTACTACCAGGCATTGTCCAATCATAGGAAGAGACTGGTCCTGATCCCAGACCAAGTAAGGTGACCGCTTGTCCGATACAGGCCGGATTAGGACTAATCGTAAATCCGGGATTGTTATAAGGCGTCACCTGCACAGTACTTGACCCGGTTGCAACTGTTCCACATGCATCAGTAACAGTAACTGTATAGTTTGTTGTTGAAGCAGGACTAACTCTGATCGTATCATTGTTTGGTGCAATTGGAGACCAAACGTTTTGATACGGAGGAACTCCAAACTGTGTAATCGTAATAACATTCACTGAATCACCTGCACAAATAATCTGCGTTGGACTATTATAAATCATTTCCATAGTCCTTCCTTCAATCGTCATCATCCAGGGTTGTGAAGCACGAATACATGAATTCCCGCAAACGATAGCAGGATCATTGTTACAACGATAGAAGTGCAAAGTGAAGTCCAGGTTCTGTGGCGCACATTGTGGGGAAGGTAAACATGAAGTGAAATCCGGAAGGGTTGTAGCATTGAGAACGCCACAGTTGAAATTCGAAATTGCAAATGCACAAGTTATTACTCCCGGGGCAGCCGATGGATATTTGCATGAGGCAAAATCCACACTAAAGCCTCCATCCTGAGCAAAGCAGGCACCGGTTGCAAAATACTCAAAGGATGTATATATATTCGTAATTGTTGTATTGGCAGGAGTTGGCACGGTGAGAAAGTAGTCACAGCTGTTGGTCCAACAAACAGGAGAGAATCTTGTACCGGTAATTGAGCCGGCTGCTAAAGAATTTTGGGTAGTAACAACCGGATCAATAACAACCGGATAAACTGTAGATGGATCATTTAACCAAGAGACAGATGTAAATACGTCTAAAGTTTTCTCATTCGTAATTCTACTCCTTAATTCTTTTCGTTGTGGCGTGGAACTATTATCATAAGCGTAGCATTTTTCTATGGTAAAGTGAGGACTATGATCAGTACTCCCTACATACAAATCAATATGCTCTCCATATTCAGAACCCGGGATTGAAAGGAATCGCATCGAATCAGGGAATTCAAAATTCTGTCTCATCACCAAATATCCATTGCTGAGGAGCAGCTTACTCTTCAATATAAAACTTGTCTCTATAGTACCTGTTGAAAGAGTAAAGACTGCATCAATTCCCGGATAAAAGTCAATGATCTTTAATCCATCATCACCGGCAGTAAAGTGACTCCAGTCGGCAGTACCAAGAATTGTCTCCTTACCCTCATCATCAACATGAACAAGCTTTAAATCATGATTAAAGCTTAAAATTTTTCCATTAAATTCAATCGTCGAAAATCGTTTATCCAAATTTAAGACAATGGGTGTAGGTTGATTTGAAGCAGTGAAAATTTGATTGTTGTTTACATCAGGTGTCAATCGATAGTTAATCTCCCGCCAGTTTCCTTTCTTATCCAAGTAGTTAATTGGAGAATAAGCCTGCTGTTTGAAAAAATGACTCCCTCCACTACCTGATTTCACAAAATACCTGGTATAAGCATCCCGCTTTGAGAGCAATTCAAAACAATTTTTCTCAGGTGGAATCTGATAAGGCATCACCCCAAAATCAGGATGCGATTGATATTCTTTGGAAAGTTCCAAAAGTTCTGTACTTACTTTCTTTTCTGTCCCGGAAAAAGAAAATAAATTCTTACCCTCTATCCGTGCAATCTGAGCCTGCAACTGGATGATAAAGAGAAATGGAAATAAAATGACAAATCTTCTCATCCGAAAAACATCAAGTGCCGGCTGACTGAATTAGCTTTAATTAATTTCTTTAAAATTAACAGAAATACCGTAATCTTGATTGATTCACCCGGGTATATCTTAGCATTCAACGTAAAACCGGAATGTTAGATACAGTAAATAATGAGTTTTTCTTAAAAAGAAAGTAGAAATTCCCTTGAATTACGGATTTCTGTGTATAATACTTTATCCTTTTTCATGAATGGCACCTCTTTTCTGAAGGCTTCTATAAACTCCTCCACCATGGAAGAACTTTTTAAAGGACGTCTGAATTCCAAGCCTTGAGCTGCTGTCATCAATTCTATAGCCAGAATTGTAAAAACATTCTCAACAACTTTGTACAATTTTGTGGCCGCATTAGCTCCCATACTGACATGATCTTCCTGCCCGTTTGAAGATACAATTGAATCAACGGATGCAGGACTGCATAACTGCTTATTCTGACTTACAATGGAAGCAGCAGTATATTGCGGAATCATAAAACCGGAATTAAGTCCGGGGTCAGAAACTAAAAATGGAGGGAGTCCTCTGCTTCCTGAGATAAGCTGATATGTTCTACGCTCTGAAATATTTCCCAATTCAGAAATTGCAATTGCAAGAAAATCCATAGCCAACGCAAGCGGCTGACCGTGAAAATTTCCTGCAGAAATAATTTTATCTTCTTTTGGAAATAATGTAGGATTGTCGGTCACCGAATTTATTTCTGTGAGAAAAACATTGGCTGCATAATTAATTGCATCACGCGAAGCACCATGAACCTGAGGAATACAACGGAAGGAATAAGGATCCTGAACATGTGCTTTCTTCCGCTTGATCAGTTCGCTACCTTTCAAAATACTCCGGATATTCTCCGCTACATCAACTTGTCCTTGATGGGGTCTGATCTTATGTATCAAACTGTCAAAAGGCTCTGAACGACCATCAAATGCTTCCAGTGATATTGCTCCGATAAAATCAGAAAGCGATGCAAGCTGATAGCTTCTATTTAAGGCATGAACTCCGTACGCTGACATAAATTGCGTTCCATTCAATAGAGCCAACCCTTCCTTCGATTGTAATTCTATAGGCTTCCAATTTAATTTCTTGAGAACCGCTTTGGCCGGCTGTACTTTATTCTGATAAAAGACTTCGCCTTCACCTATAAGTGGTAAACACAAATGTGCCAAAGGTGCCAAATCACCTGAGGCACCTAGAGACCCTTGCTGATAAACAATTGGAATCACATTCTCATTGAACATGTCAATGAGACGATTTACAGTCTGCAATTGCACACCCGAATTACCGTATGATAATCCCTGGATTTTCAGCAACAACATTATTTTTACAATATCGAGTGGTACTTCTTCTCCTGCCCCACATGCATGAGACATCACAAGATTCTTCTGCAATTGTGAAAGGTCAGATTCAGAAACAGATTTATCATACAAGGAACCGAAACCGGTATTGATACCATAAATTGGCTCCTTATGCTTTTTTAATTTCTGGTCAAGGTAATTTCTTCCTTCCTGAATGGATTTCTTAGATTCATCAGACAATACTAATTTTTGATCTTCCTGTAAGATGCTTTCTATAGTTTCGAAGTCAAGTCCGGCAGAGGATATTTTATATTGGCTCATAATGAAAGAATAAATTTACTTCAGGATATGTAATAATTCGTTCAGACTTACAATGGATTGCTCACCTGATTTCATATTTTTTATTGCTATTTCACCTCTTGTCATCTCGTCCATGCCAATGAGTGCGACATAAGGAATCTTCTTAGCATCTGCATAGGACATTTGCTTTTTCATTTTGGCGGCATCAGGGTATAATTCCGCAGCAATTCCATCGTCTCTGAGTTGATTAACAATCCTGAGGCAGTGCATTGCCTCATCCATTCCAAAATTCACGAACAAAATTCGGGTAGTCCCCCCGCTAAAATCAGGGTAACCATTTACCTCATCCAGCACATCACAAATTCTGTCTGCACCAAAAGAAATACCTACTCCTGACACGTTAGGTAAACCAAATATCCCTGTAAGATCATCATAGCGTCCGCCCCCGCAAATACTGCTTGTAAATGAAGATCGCTTATCATGAGTCTTCACTTCGATAATTGCTCCGGTATAATAATTCAGCCCCCTGGCAAGGGAGATGTCGAGTTCAGGTAGTTTAAAATCAGGATCAATTTTCTTAAGGATGTTAAATATCAGTTCCATCTCCTCAATTCCTTTCATTCCGATTTGAGAACCTTGCAGAAACTTCTTCAATGCTTCAAGCTTTTCTGCATTGCTTCCATGGAGAAGCAGAAGTGGTTGAATTTTATCAATTGCTTTCTGACTTATCCCTTTACTAATTAATTCTTCATTCACTTTATCCTGCCCTATCTTATCTAGCTTGTCAAGTGCAACGGTGATATCAATAAGTTTATCCGGAGCTTCAATCACCTCAGCGATACCTGCCAATATTTTTCGATTATTCAATTTAATCGTAATACCAATGATAAGTGTTCGAAATACCTCATCAATAATCCGGATTAACTCTACTTCATTAAAAAGCGATGTGCTTCCGATCACATCAGCATCACATTGATAGAATTCCCGGTATCTTCCTTTTTGTGGACGATCTGCTCTCCAAACCGGTTGAATCTGATAGCGTCGAAAGGGAAAGGTTATTTCATTCTGATGCATCACCACATAACGGGCGAAAGGCACAGTGAGATCATAGCGTAATCCTTTTTCTGTAATATCTGACTGACGAATTGAATCCTGCTTCTCCCGAATCTGATCGATGACAGGACCGGAATTTAATATTCGAAACAATAGTTTATCACCTTCTTCGCCATATTTACCTTCAAGAGTACTGAGATTCTCCATAGATGGAGTCTCAATTTCCTCGAAACCGAATTTCCGGAAGACGACCTTGATCACATCAAAAACGTGATTACGACGGATCATTTCCGCCGGTGAAAAATCTCTGGTACCCTTGGGAATTCCTGGTTTCATTAATTATGAAATACGCTGAAATTAATAATGATCAATTTTTCAGGACTTGTCAAAATCCCTGAAATAAACTGCTTTAAAATTACCTCACGAGATTTTTGTATCGAATACGATGAGGCTGCGTGTCTCCAAGTCTTTGTTTCTTGTTCTCTTCATATTCTGAGAAGTTTCCATCAAAGAAATAAACCTGAGAATCACCTTCAAAGGCAAGTATATGAGTCGCCACCCGATCCAGGAACCAACGATCGTGGGAAATAATTACTGCACAGCCTGCAAAATTTTCAATCCCTTCTTCAAGCGCACGCAATGTATTAATATCGATATCATTTGTCGGCTCGTCAAGCAGAAGAACATTCGAACCTTCACGAAGAGCAATGGCCAGGTGAACACGATTTCTTTCTCCGCCTGATAAAACTTCGAGTTTCTTACTTTGGTCTGTGCCATTAAAGTTAAAACGGGATACATATGCTCTCGAGTTCAATTGCCGGCCTACCACCATCATTGAATCTGTACCTCCGGAAATAATTTCATACACAGATTTTCCGGGAGTTAAGTCATCGTGCGACTGATCTACATAAGCTGTCTTTACTGTCTCTCCGATTTTTATTGTACCGGAATCGGGTTTTTCCTGACCCATGATCATTCTGAACAAGGTAGTTTTACCCGCACCATTTGGGCCAATAACACCAACGATTCCGGCAGGAGGTAATGAGAATGTCAGATTTTCAAATAATAATTTATCACCATATGCCTTAGTCACATTACCAAAATCAATAACGACAGATCCCAGACGAGGCCCCGGTGGAATGAAGAGCTCCAATTTTTCTTCGCGCTCACGTCCATCTTCACTCACCATTTTATCATAGGCTTGCAACCTTGCTTTAGATTTTGCATGACGGCCCTTTGGAGACATTCTTACCCATTCCAACTCACGTTGCAAGGTCTTCTGTCTCTTGCTTTCTGTTTTTTCTTCTTGTGCGAGACGATTTGACTTTTGTTCTAACCAGGAAGAATAATTTCCTTTCCATGGAATACCTTCTCCACGATCAAGTTCCAATATCCAACCTGCAACATTGTCGAGAAAATACCTATCGTGCGTTACTGCGATTACCGTTCCCTTGTATTGCTTTAGATGTTGCTCAAGCCAAAGTACGGATTCCGCATCAAGGTGATTGGTTGGCTCATCGAGCAAAAGAATCTCCGGCTCTTGAAGAAGTAAACGGCACAATGCAATTCTTCGTTTCTCACCTCCGGATAAATTGGCAACAGATGCCTCAGGATCCGGACAACGAAGAGCGTCCATGGCAATTTCAATTTTATTGTCGATCTCCCATCCCTCGGCTGCATCGATTGCATCCTGAACTTTTCCCTGACGATCGATGAGTTTGTTCATTTCTTCATCACTCATCGGCTCGGCGAATTTATTGTTGATCTCTTCAAATTCCTTCAGCAAGTCAACAACCTTTTGTGCACCCTCCATGACAATTTCACGAGCGGTTTTTGTCGGATCCAAATCCGGTTCCTGAGACAAATAACCAACTGCGTAGCCCGGAGAAAATACCACTTCACCCTGAAATGATTTTTCCAATCCGGCAATAATTTTCATCAATGTGGATTTACCTGCTCCGTTCAATCCCAGGATTCCAATTTTGGCCCCGTAGTAGAAGGAGAGATATATGTTTTTTAAAACCTGCTTACCGGGTGAAAATGTCTTGCTGACACCCACCATTGAAAATATGACTTTCTTATCGTCTGACATGGATTAATTATTTTGTGTTTTACTTTTTTGCTGTAGCGCACCCAGAACATCGAGGTAATCTGCTAGTTTTCAATACTATACACTCACACATTAATAGTTTGAATTACCTTCGATGGATCTATATGACCGAATGCAAATTTCGCAAAATTGTTCAATAAAACAGCATAGAATTGACTCAAAAACAGATCCTTTTATTGAAGAGGCTTGCAACAAAAAGTCCAAATTTCAGTATTAGTAGGGATTATTGATTCCTGAACAAAGTCAGCCATGAAAATCCAAAAATTAAGTCTCCTTTTTCTTCTCTGTTTTAGCATTAACAGTATTGCTCAAAATTCTCACAAACTGAATTTTGATTTACAAAAGAAACTTTCGATTGCCAGACATGCAGATTATGAAATAGCATTATTTGTAAAAGGAAATGTTGATGATATACGAAGAGAAACCGAAGCCCTGGGAGGTTTTTTCAAATATGCTGCAGGAGATATTGCAGCAATAAGAATTTCGGTGAGCAAAATACGGCAACTTGCAAATGTTGGCAGCATCGTAAGAATTGAAAGCAACGATCTTCGACTTCAACCGATGAACGATCAGCTCGTTGTCAAAAATCATGTACAGGAAGTTCATTCAGGTTTCAATCTTCCTCAATCTTATGATGGGACAGGTGTTGTAGTCGGAATTATAGATGAAGGAATTGATTATACCCACCCTGACTTTCGCGATGAATTCGGTCGTACACGAATAAAATACCTCTGGGATCAGGCGATAATAAATTTTGACCCTGCAACACAAGCTCAACCCTATGGCTATGGTAAAGAATATATCGGAAATCAAATTGATACCTCATCTCAACATTTCGACAGCCAATACAGCCATGGTTCACACGTTGCAGGTATTGCCTGTGGAGGTGGTCTTGCTTTGAACAATTACAAGGGTGTTGCACCTAAGTCAAATATGATTGTTGTGAAAATGAATCTCAATAATCCGGATAATGAATTTCTTTCCTCCCTGGTGGACGCAGTTAAATACATATTTGACCGTGCAGATGACTTGAATATGCCGGCAGTAATTAATATCAGTCTTGGTACTTATTTCGGATCTCACGATGGAAAAGATATACAGGCTCAGGCCATCGACAATTTACTTTCAGCAAAACCGGGAAGAGTAATTGTATGCTCTGCAGGAAATGCAGGTACTGCTCCACTCCATCTTGGATATGAATTGGGATCTGACACATCATTCACATGGTTTCAGTTTAGCAGTCAAGGTATATACATGCAGTTATGGGGAGACTCAGGAACATTTCAAAATTCTCAGTTCAGCATAGGCATTGACAGGGTTAGTCCTTCCCGTGAATATCTAGGCGGACTTCCTTTTACAAGTCTTGTCAGTAATCTGGGAGTGATGAGAACCGATACGGTCTACAGAGGATCTCAAAGACTGGGAATTGTTCAAAGTTTATCTCAGTCTTGGAACGGAAGCTATTCTATGGAATACTTTATCACTCCTGATTCAATTTTGAATATCAGTTCGACAGACACGAGCAGGTATTACTGGAGACTGATGACAAAAGGAAGCGGACGCATGGACAATTGGAGTTTAGACATGGTATTTGACAATCTGCCGGATTCAGTAACTTATCCTTTTATAAAAAAATACAAGAAACCGGATAACGATCAAACCATCGTGAGCTCCTTCACCTGTAGTGACAAAGTCATTACAGTTGGAAGTTATATAAACAGAAACTTTTATACCAATGCCAATTTTGCAATCACAAGAGATACCTTACTCCACGTTGGTGAACTCTCCGGCTTTTCAAGCCGCGGACCTACACGAGACGGAAGGATTAAGCCGGATATCACAGCTACGGGCGAATGGATACTTTCCTGTGCACGTCAGGACGAGCTAAACATATTGTCCGCCACTGAGCCTGAAAAGGTAGCAGCCGGTAAAAAACATAAGCGAAGCAGTGGAACGTCTATGTCTTCACCAACAGTTGCGGGTATTGCAGCATTATACCTCCAAAAAAATCCAACAGCAACTTATCAGGACGTAAAATCTGCCATCATTGACTGCGCCGATCAAGATGCGTTCACCGGAAACAATTTACCGGATAACAAATGGGGACATGGAAAAGTCAATGGCTATCGTGTTGTAAAAGGTTGTACTGTCGGCTTAGATGAAATTGAAAATTCGGGGAACTTCGAATTGACTAATTACCCAAATCCATTTCAGGGACAAACGATAATTGAGTACGACTTTAGTACGGTGGAAAAATACAATTCTGCAACCCTGCACATTTACGATACCTTTGGCAGGACTGTCCGTGAATTCAACTTATCAAACAGATCAAACCACGTACAGCTCGATTCGAATGGTTTATCATCCGGTATTTATACCTATTCTCTTCTCATAGACGGACGTCGGGCTAAAACAAGCAGAATGTTGATCTATTAAAGCTATTATCCGGGGAGTGAAGGAAGACGGACATGGGCCGTCTTTTTTTTTATATATATCAGGAATTCCGATACATTTGTCCGACTAATATATTTTCTGTGGCAAATCAAATCAAAGATTATTTATCGCTTGTAAAGTTTAGTCATACCATCTTTGCGATGCCTTTTGCTGTTATAGGATTTATGCTGGGTGTCGCTCAACCTGAACAAAGATTTGATGGCTACCTATTCATACTTGTATTGCTTTGTATGGTCTTTGCACGTACTGCTGCGATGGCTTTCAACCGATGGGCAGATCGACACTATGACCGGCAAAATGACCGAACCAAAATAAGAGAGATTCCCAGCGGAGTGATTTCGTCCGGGTCAGCAGCCTGGCTGGTTGTATTAAGTTCACTGGCTTTTGTTGGAACAACCTGGTTTATCAACAGCATCTGTTTCGCACTCTCCCCTATCGCTCTCATAATTGTCCTTGGATACTCCTTCACAAAACGATTCACCTGGCTTTGTCATTTAGTTTTAGGAATTGGACTATCACTGGCCCCCATAGGTGCTTACCTTGCTGTTACAGGTGAATTTGACTGGATTCCAATCCTGTTTTCGATGACTGTTCTAACCTGGGTAACAGGGTTCGATATTATTTATGCCTTACAGGATGAAGAGTTTGATAAATCAAACGAGCTTTATTCCATGCCATCGATATTTGGAAAAAAGAAAGCGCTGAAAACATCGAGCTTTTTTCATCTGATGTCAATTGCATTTCTGGCATTGGCCGGAAGTCTGGCAGGTTTCGGCTTTACCTATTGGGCAGGGTTCACTATTTTTTCTGCTTTGCTTGTCTATCAACATACACTCGTTAAACCAAACGATCTTACAAAAGTGAATATAGCCTTTTTCACCACAAATGGAATTGCAAGCATTGTATTCGCTGCTTTTGTTGTCACAGAATTAATAATCCGATAAACTTACAAAAAGGTTTAAGGCTTTAGTACCTGAATGGAATAATTCAGATTATTTTCTATCAATGAATAATCTGCTGACTCAACGTGATTATCTCCATTCAGATCAGCAACATGATAATTGAACAAATATTGTTGGATATAATTTTGAAGCAAGGTGAGATCTGAAAAATCAATAATGAGATTTCTGTCTATATCTCCACCCCAAATTGCAAAGCTGCCGTCGCCCATATTACAAAGATTATTTCCATATGCACTCCCGGCACTCGAGGTAAAATCATAGGAAATACCGGTTGAGTTCATAAGAAGTGAAGCATCACTCCAGGTTTCCATAGAATTTCTGTGGTTTAGAACCAGATAGTATGAGTTTGAAAAGACTGAGCCAGGAAAAACAAAAGATGCATTCCCATTCGTGTCTAAAATTGCAGTATCAGAAAATAATATATTGAATGGTTCGATGTTACTTGCAAGCTTCAAGATTAAAGTATCACAGGTGCCGGCAGATAAATTATTTACCAACCTGCCGCCTCCTCTGTAAAAACCTTGCAAAAATGCTTTTATATTCACAGTAACGTCCCCAACACAAGATGATGTGACTGTTGCAGTATCCGAATATAAGGGGCATCCATTCAATGAGTAACTAAAAGAGTAGTCATTCGGATTTGTCACCGATAAAGTGGAGGCGTTCACAGAGCCTGGTTCCCATACAATTGTTGAATTGTGCGGAACAAACTGAATGCCTTCAGGAATTGTGACACTCCACAAGCTTTTATTTCGTCCGGCTACAGAAACTCCACTGCTCCCATTGGCATCCTCTATACCCATGGTATTGGTACCGGAACTAACTTCGGTAGTATATATTTCAATGATATCAGATCCTTCAGAAAGTTCAATCCTCCCATTGACGACCGCTGAAGAGCCGTATCGGTTGACATTATTATAACTTACAATTAATTTTCTGTTTGGAATCGTCCCGGTGGTGAGATAGGTAATTGTACCTCCACTGGAAGGATTCAAATCTGTCCATGCAAAGGCAATTAAACTATTTGGTGATGTGGCATCAGGAATTAATTGAGGAGTGTAAGTTCCTCCCAGACTTGTGGAATTGAATCCGATAATTCCATTTGAACCTATATAAAATTGAGAATATGGTGTTCCGAAAAAATTAAATGTAAAACCGACAGGCAGTGCTGCAGTTACATCATCGTCCGTAAGGGTAACGGGAATATCTGCCCCCGGAGTATACGATTGAAATGGAATGGAATTTACCAGATAAGTATTTGGAATCACATTCCCTGCACTTAAGATTAATGTGTCTCCCGCACATGCTTCAAGCGGACCATCGGCTAGCACTGAAGGAGGCGAAGCAAGCACCGTAGGAACAAGTATCGATTTGGCAATGGCATTTTTCCCTACGACAGAATTGGTATTACTTCTGGCCCTTACGGTGAACCAATATGTCCCACCCGGGGTCAGGCCTGAAACAAAGTGTTGTGTTCCGGAAATAGCTGATCCGACAAGATTCCACACCCCGGCAACCGGATCAAGTTGCATCACATCATAATGGCTTGCATTTGTAACAGCACTCCATGAAAGGCTTATTTGTCCTGATATACACCCCGAACTTAAAACTAAATTTAAGGGTGATCCCAAAATGCTGAACACTGAATCACTCATATCAGACAATGCACCACTCGTAATTCTGATCCGGGCTTGCCCTGTTACAACGGAAGGCACACTCCAGCTGTATCTGTAGGTAGTGGAACTTATAGAACTTGATATGGTTGTCCAGCTTGCACCATTATTCAGACTATACTGCAGGGTTTGATTAGCAGTAAGTCCAAGATGATCCCAATATATTACTTCGGTCGAGGTCGGAACGAAAACTTCTTTTCCATTTGGATAGCTAATCTCGATATAAGCGGATTCTATTTCCCAGGTAATTGAATAGACCTGCTTCGAACCCACCGGAACTGAAAAACCGGAAACATTAAATGAGTATGTTCCACCTGAAGGATTATCAAGCGTCACTTGCTCAATATTATTCAGATGATCAGCCATTCGGGTTGCATTGTTTGCGGGAAGAGCAGAATCAAGCACCCAGGGATTCCATGTGTTGACAGATGGATCAATGACCGTCAAATCCAAATCATTCACCAAAGCCGGATTTGCATTTACTGCTCCTGCAGGATCTGTCCAGCAAATCATAACCTTCAATCTCTTGCTATTAGCAGGAACAGATATTGAAAATGAATTTGTCGCACCGGTGCTTAAGCTATCAATTCTATAGCGATTATTCTCCATCGCTCTAACTGCCTGCAAGCCATTAATTCTACCGAAACCATACTTGTAATCGGGACCCGGATTCCCTAAATCTTTCGCTGTATTACATGCAAGAACTTTCATTAATGATGCAGGTGGAGTAGTATTTCCGTTAAGTTGCCTGTAACGTTGCACAAGTTGGGCAATAGTCCCTGACACACCGGGAGTAGCCATTGAAGTTCCGGAATAACCACCGGTATAAGTGTTGTTTGGGGTAGTGGAATACACACTTGTTCCCATTCCGCTAATCTCCGGCTTCAATCTTCCATCTGCCACCGGACCACAACTACTCGATGAACTGAGGACATCACTACTGGTTACATTAGCAACGACTAACATATTTTTTGCTGCCTTTCCCGTAGTAGTACCCCAACCTCCTGCACAAACACCTTGAGAATTTCCTGAAGAATGTACATGGACCAATGTTGGGTTGTTTGCAATATTAATATCCTGTTCCCGGCTGTTTGAATTGTAGGGATCCTTTGTGGTACAATTAACAAAACCATCACCATAACCCCAGGAGTTTTGTGTCATCGTTATGCCGTAGGTACTAATTGCACTTGCAACTTCAGAATTGACATCACCATTATAATAATAGGAATATACTCTGGCTTTTGGTGCCATCCCCCTGGCAAACGGGTCCAGTAAGCCTGCACCTGCCATTGTTCCGGCTACATGAGTACCATGATCTGTTGACAAATAAGGTTCCGCTAAGACTAATCTTCCGGCAAAATCGATGTGGGGGCCAACTGTTCCTCCATCCCAAATTCCGATATGCACACTATCTCCGGTCAAATTTCTGAATCCATCATTCAGCACATTAGAACGGTGTAACGTTTTTCCGGGCAAATTATCATCCTGTGGTGCAGGAGAAATTGTTTCCATCCATTGCAACCATGGCCGTAAAACCAAATTTGAAAGTTGATCAACAGGTATCCGGATGGTAAGACTTCGAAATTGCTTCTTTGAGGTGATTAATCGGGCATTGATTTTTTGAAATTCTTCCTTTAATAAATCCGGAGAAATCCAGTCGAACATTATAAGGTTTACATCTACAGTACCCGGTTCCTTAGTAGCCCAAACAGGAATGTCATCCTGAAGTAGCCCTTGATCCATTTTAAATCGTGGCTCCAAAACAAATATGGATCTGACACCGGCAGATTTTAACAAAGACAACTGTTCATGAGAAGAAATTCTGGCTGCATAGGCATTTGCTGTCAGATAATCCAAAAGAAAAACTCCCTTCTCTGCCAGTGTCTGTTTTAGATCGAAGGAAGGAAGAGTATTAAACTGAAGAACTACAAAAGAACTTCCAAAAACAAAAGGAGGCAATTGCATTTTTCCGTCGACAAATAAATCAATATTGTTTGCAGGAATAAATTCTCCACTTTTAAATTTGAGGGTGAACTTACTATTCTCCTGTCCATGCGAATTCAAGGAATTAAATATGAAAAGCCCTAAGATCACAAAAGCCAGGGAAGAATAGCTTTTCGCAAATTTATTATCTATTGAACTAAATTTTAACTTTAATTTTCTCACCATTATAATCGTTTTTACTTAGTTTTTCTATGGCTTGATTACACCAATACTTCCATTCGCATTATTTTCCAGCAAGGAATAATCGGCAGCCTCCACAATCTTATCTCCGGTCAGATCAGCAGGGTAATAACCAAAGAGAAATGACTGAATTGCACTCTCCGACAATGAAACATCCGTGCTATTAATTATTCCATCCTGATTTACATCTCCGCTGCGCATGGCAAACTTGCCGCCACCCACACTAATTTGATTAGAGCCATAAGCTTTTCCTGAAGCATTTGTAAAATCATAATTAATATTCTGCAGGTAAAATGAGATCGAATCAGAGCTCCAAATTTCTAAAGCATTTCTGTGCTTCACAACGATATAATAATACTCACTTATACCGGCTCCGGTAAACAAAAAGTCACCAATCCCATTCAGATTTATTGTTGCTTTTTTTGAAAACAATATCGAATGCGGGAAAGATGGATCCGCAAGACCAACCTCAATGGTATCGCAAACTGATCCACCAAGTAAAGAAATCATAGTGCCTGATCCACGATGATAACCTTCAATCAGAACCTTCAAATTCAAACTTAAATCGGAAACTGCAAAGGTAAATGGAGATGAACTAAAAACGCTTCCGCATGGTCCCACAATTTCAATTAGTCCGTTACCGGCTCCTGAAGGGACTGTTGCCGTAATTTGCGAGTTGTTATTGATAGTAAAGGCAGCTGTGACTCCATTAAACAAAACGGAACTAGTTCCCGAGAAATCACCGCCTGAAATAATTACACCGGTCCCTGCACCACCGTTAGACGGGTTAAATCCTGAAACCACGACAGCTGGAATCTCAGTTACTGCAATTGAATTTGAAATGCTTTCACAAGAACCGGGAAAGCTTGCCGGAAAATTAATTGTCCAGTAATCAATAGTCCCCACGTCAACTCCGGCCCTGTCATAAACCCGAAGTTTCCAGTCCCCATTGGGGTTTACACTTCCGCCACCAATTCCACTGAAGGAAGTAATTGTCGTCTGATAACAAACGTTAAATAGGCTGGTCCAGGGTTTATAAATTCCGGAATAAGGAGCTCCGGTGGAAGGAATCTGTGCAGATCCTGCATCAGAAAAAACAGTATTTATATAGTTATTGTCTGATGAGCCAACACGATTACTTAATCCCAGAATATTCGCGTCAGGAGATTCAAGAATAATAACGAGATCACCTAAATAAGTATGCGTTATACTAAATTGAACCGTAATTCCGGTACTGGGTATTAATGAAGAGTAACCACTGACATTAATAGTACTCGAAGCTCCGGTACAACTATTATCCGGAATGGCAACAGAGGTAGAATTGGTAAATGATTGAGCTGGGACTGAGATGAATGATGAAACTACATCATATGACCCTGCACTACTCGCATTATACAGTCCACCGGTCTGTCCTGACAAATCAATGGTGTTTTTTCTCCATTGATATTGTTCGCCGGATACTGCAGTAAAGGATAAGTCCACATCATCACCGGCACACAAATCAATCGGTCCTGAAGCACTTACCACTACAGGTATAGGAGCAAGATTCACAGTAATAGCCAAACTCGAAGAACTGCCAATGCCACATGAATTAACAGCATAAACCGCAATAGTTCCTGACACGGCTGATCCTGAAAACGCAACTGAAATTGTATTGGTTCCGGCTCCTGAAATTATGGATGCTCCTGATGGCACTGTCCATACGTACGAACTTGCATTCGCAATACTTGCTACCGAATAAACATTGGCTGTTGAAGACTGGCAAACAGAAGGAGGGCCGGAAATACTTCCTGCTGCTGCAGGCAAAGCGTTTACTAGTATCGCCAAGGGTGGAGATAGTGGTCCTGCGCCACATGCTGAATTTGTTCCTGCTACAAAGACATTTCCGGAAACCGCACTTGAATTGAAACTAACCGTAATTGAATTTGTATTTGATCCGCTGCTTATCGTGGCACCTGATGGAAGTGTCCAGTTATATCCGCTTGCATTGGCTATTGGCGAAACAGAGAAGCTTACTCCACTCTGATTCTGACAAACAACTGTCGATCCATTAATTGTTCCCGGACTTTCAGGAGCGGCGGAAATAGTAATTGCAGTACCATTATCAGAACCGTTCACGGCAGGATTAGTACTCACTACTCTTATTCGATATACGGACCCGGGAGTAGTACCTCCGGGAATGGTTGCAGTTATTGTTCCGGAACTCACTGTAGTATTTAAAAGGCTACCAATGTTTGTCACTCCACTTACAAATGTTCCTGCGGAATTAGAAAGTTGTGCTATATAATTGTTTCCTGAATTAGGAATTCCATTTGCAGAAAAGCCAACAGTGACAGTTGCTCCTGCGCACAAACTATTTGAGACCAGTGGATTTGTAGAAATGTTGGTTAAAACACCTGAGCCGGCAACAATTGTAAAATTAACATTCGACATATCAAAGAATACATTTCCAACAGATTCAACTTTAATTCGATTTTTATTTCCTGGAATATTAGGAATGGAAACTAGTTCAGTCCCGTCATTTGCCGTGTTCGCAATTAATGTATAAGGAAAAGTATAACCGCTATCTACAGAAAGTAAAATATTTACGTTGGCGCAACTGATGGGAGCAATATTTGTTGAACTGACATTCCATGTAACTGTTTGAGATGTGAGACCTGTCCAACTCAGGTTTGTATTTGGTGATGTGACTGCAAAGGCAGAACCTGTGTTGATTACTGTTAATACGACATCAGTATTATTATTTCCGACACCTCCTCCATTTAATCTGTTATCTCTTGCAGTAAATTTAAAATTCAATGTGCGCGCATAAGAGGGAAGTATTTCTCCGAGCGTTTGTTGATTTCTGACGATATCTTCAATCCGGGGAAAGGTCCTTGAAGGGTTTGTTGTAGGTGTGAAAACACGAAAGATCGGAGCATTGCCTGAAGGGGAATTAGGTGTTCCGGATGGCCCCGTATCGTATTCTTCCCAAAGATAAGTGAGAGGATCAGAATCAGGATCTGTTGCGGAGCCTGTAAGAATGAATGAAGTTAAATAGGGAATAGTATAATTTGATCCGGCATTTACCGTAGGTGGATTGTTCCCCGTACTCGTTTGGACATCACAAGAATTTCCATTCCCGGTTGTAATAAATGTTTGTATCTGATCATAACTTTTTGAATGAAATATCGGATCGCTGTGAGGCTGTATATCATCAACACCGCAGATACCTGCATAGGCCATGATAGTCGTACCACTTCCGGGTTCATAGGCTGTAGTGCTTGTTCTGTTTCCACTACAACTTCCTGTAACACTATTAAAAGTATGGTTGCCTCCGAACTGATGACCCATCTCATGGGCTACATAGTCGATATCAAAATTATCTCCTACAGGCGAAGCGGAACCGGTAACTCCACCTGCCTTAGAACCACCACAAACACTTCCAAGATAAGCAACTCCTCCTCCACCTGTGCTGAAGACATGACCAATATCATAATTGCCTGAACCAATGACCGAATTAATATTGGAAATATTTTCAGATAACATAGTACTTCCACTATTATTTGTATAAGGATCAGTTCCTGAGTTTGTATAGATCAGCAGGTTCGTATTTGCAATCAGCGTCAGGCGCACGGCCACTTCAAGTTGATAAACGCCATTCACACGATTTACACTGGTAACCATGGCAGACAAAGCACCTGATACCGTACCGCCATGAAAGGCTGTGTATTCACCCGTACAAGCCAAAGCCAGCCGATACGTTTTCAATTGAGAACCGGAAGTACGAAGCTGAGTTCCGTTTCCCGGAATTGTATATATGCTTTCCGATTCGTCTTCCTGAAAAAAACATTCAAATGAAGATCGCTTTCGGGAATCCTTTTTATTATAACATATGTAATCATCTACATTTCCCTGTGAAAATGGCTCGATGAAAAACCAGCCATTAGGAGACATCACCATGGAATGAAAGCCCCATTCGGTGATATCCAGTTTGGCAGTCATTGCCGGGTTTCTTATACTTTGCCCTGAAAATGTTCTGATGTCAGGATACTGAGCAGTCAGATCCTGATGCATGACCGGACTTTCAAGAATGCTAAATGATTCGGAACTTCCATCGGGCATCGGAAGATCTATTATTATTTTTTTTAAATCAGCATCCGTACTAAACTCCATTGGAGCTTTAAGAAGTTCTGATTTGAGAGATCCGAAATCAATTCGAAGCGCCCTGTAAAGATCCGGTGTGTATTCTCTTTCTTTGACAGATTCAAGCGAAGAAGCCGGAATATCTTTCCAGAATGACTGAGTTTTTTGCTGAGCAAAAATGGATTGCGAAAAAGAGTTTAATATTAAAAGGAGAACTAAGATGTAAAGTATTCTCATCTTCAATGAAGGAATTTATACTGATTTATAAAACATTGATATTGGATAAAACCCTTCATCAACAAATTATTTCCTGATTTGAGCATGCGAGGCAAAGGATTACTCAATTTGAGGTGTAATGCGCAGATGTTAAAGATACTAAAATCTTGCAAAAAATGTGAGGAGAAAAACCAATTTCAGGCCCTCTGATTGAATGTTTGGTGAATTGCAGTCTAATCGTGGTAAACTATCGTTTAGCGGCAAAAAAAATCGTAAAGGCTGAAAAAGGGAATGGAAAAATGCCATTCATCACTCCTTTAGCAATATCTCCAAATCATAAATAAGTTTATTCACTTCCAGGGAATCCGTTCCATCATAATATCCTCTTATTCTTCGTTGAGGATCTACCATGGCAAAAAATTGGGTGTGGACAAAATCTTCAGGACCGCCATTTCCTTCTGAAACCGTCACCAGGTAAGATTCACGGGCCATTTTGTAAAGCTCTTTTTTATCTCCGGTAACAAAATGCCATACAGAAGGATTCGCACCGTGAGTTTTTGCGTATTCGGCAAGTACAGGCACAGAATCTTCTTCAGGCTTTACAGTATGAGAAAGAAATCGCACTCTATCATTGGAAGAAAACCTATCGTGGACTCTTTGCATCTGAGTACTCATAATTGGACATATCCCTTCGCATTTTGCAAAGAAAAAATCAGCGATATAAATTTTATCCTTGAAGTCATCCTGGCTTACTTGCTTACCGGACTGATCAGTGAAAGAAAAATCAGAAATAAAATGTCCTTTCCCATCCTCACCTTCCGGTCCAAAAACGGGTAAAATAATTTTATCCTCCAATGAGGGATTTGAAATACGATAGCCCCAATACATAAACCCAAGAGCAATAAAGCCAACGATTAGGAATCGAAAAAAAACTGAACGGAATATTATCATGGTTTATTAGTCATTGATTGAAACTTACTTTTACAGCCGGAGCTGCAAAATCCATAGAGGGAGTTTTCTAAATACAGGGTGTCTGCCACACCATCCATCAGACTCATACCGCAAATCGTATCAGTCAAAGAAACCAATTCTTCAAGATTAATATTGGCCAATGTTCTGCTGCTTTTCATTTTTTCGTATGGAACGCTTTTGTATTCTGGGGAATTTTTATTTTCACCACATGAGTATAAAAATAATGCGCAAAAAACAATCGCCGGGATTGCACTTTTTAAAGCCATCCACTTTTCAACAAATCGGTTCATGCCTCTTTTTTTTGCAAAGATCGAGTAATAATATTGATTGCACTAACTGCTTCATCAAATATCCAGAAATCAAGTTGCCTGCTTAAATTAACTGCTCTATTTTTCTGAAAATGAACGATCAAACCTACTTTGCTAAAAACATACAGGAAAATGAACGAGTTAAAATGCTCCCAATGCAAACATAACTGTAACTGAACTAAACATGTGCAGCCTGACCTGAAATAAACGACGAAAAATATTATATTTGTAAGCTTTCAAAATGTTATTGGAAGAAAATTTTCTCACATGATGGATCCGCAGACTACTCCAATAAAAACCGAAATCGTATATGACGATTTCAAAACAGAAGTATTAACTGATTTCCGAATTGCCAACGAAAGTCGACAAGCAAGTCTGCTTGGAAGAAAGGAAGTCCTTACCGGCAAAGCAAAATTTGGAATTTTTGGCGATGGAAAAGAACTTGCCCAAATTGCTATGGCCAAGCAATTTAAGGCGGGCGATTTTCGTGCCGGCTATTATCGTGACCAAACTTTTATGTTTGCTATCGGTGAATCAGACATCGAAAAGTTTTTTGCACAACTTTATGCTCATCCTGATATCAAGGCTGAACCTTCCTCTGCCGGACGATCGATGAATGGCCACTTTTCGACAAGACTTTTAAATGAAGATGGATCCTGGAGAGAATTAAGTAAACTAAAAAACTCTTCATCCGATATTTCACCGACAGCGGGACAAATGCCACGACTTGTTGGCTTGGCATGGGCATCAAAATTATTCCGAAACAATAAAGAGTTACATTATTTAACCGACTTCACTGATAAAGGAAACGAGGTTGCGTTTGGAACTATTGGTGATGCGAGTACATCAGAGGGTGTTTTCTACGAAGCAATTAATGCTGCAGGCGTCTTACAAATTCCGATGGCTATCTCCGTTTGGGATGATGGCTATGGCATTTCGGTTCCGGCAAAATATCAAACCACAAAACAAAACATTTCAGAAATTCTTAAAGGCTTTGAACAAAATGAAAAGGGCAAAGGATTTCTTATACTACGAGCCAAAGGTTGGGATTATCCCGGCTTATGTGAAATGTATTCAAAAGGAATAAAAACATGTCGTGAAGATCATGTACCTGTTTTATTTCACGTCCGGGAAATGACACAGCCACAAGGACATTCAACTTCAGGTTCTCATGAACGTTATAAATCAGAGGAACGATTGACTTGGGAATCTGAATATGATTGTCTTCAAAAGATGAGAGAATGGATTATCCAATCGGCCATTGCGACTGCTGAAGAATGCGATACTATTGAATTTGAATCGAAGGCAAAAGTCAGAGCTGCTCAAAAAAAGGCATGGGCAGAATTTATGAACCCTATCAAATCTGAAATTCGTGAACTGACTTCAATCTTTGAAAATATTGCTCAAAACAGTCAATCCGCACCGGAAATTAATCAAATAAAAAATGAACTCTCCTCTTCACTGGATCCGGCCAGAAAAGAACTTCTTGTAGCTGCGCATAAAATAATACTTCTAACACGCCATGAAAATTCTTCGCAAAGAGATATCCTGTTGGAATGGATAAAATCTTACAAAGAAATAAATTCTGAACGCTATAACTCATTGCTGCATTCCGACACATCTGAATCTCCCTTAAAAGTAAAAGAGGTTCCTATTCTATATTCTGAAGAAAGTCAATATGTCGACGGCAGGGAAATATTGCAGGCAAATTTTGATGCCCTCTTTGCAAAAGATCCAAGGCTTGTGGCATTTGGTGAAGATCTGGGTAGAATCGGAGATGTCAATCAGGGCTTTGCCGGTTTGCAAGCCAAGTATGGTGAATTACGTATTACTGATACAGGAATACGCGAAGCAACCATCGCAGGACAAGGAATAGGATTAGCTTTGAGAGGGCTTCGACCAATCGCTGAAATTCAATATTTGGATTATGTCCTTTACGCTTTACAAATTTTGAGTGATGATTTGGCTTCTCTTTCTTATCGAACTAAAGGAGGACAAAAAGCGCCCGTAATAATCCGGACCCGGGGACATCGACTGGAAGGAATCTGGCATAGTGGTTCACCTATGGGAATGATTATACATGCATTGAGGGGGATACATATTTTAGTCCCACGTGACATGACCCGTGCAGCAGGATTTTACAATACGCTTCTTGCCGGTGATGAACCCGGTCTTATCGTTGAATGCCTGAATGGCTACCGCCTTAAAGAACAATTGCCTTCAAATCTTGGAGAGTTTAAACTTCCATTAGGAAAACCTGAAGTGCTCATTTCAGGCAGTGATTTAACAATTGTGACTTACGGTTCTTGCATACGTATCGTGGAAGAGGCACTCCCTCAACTTACTGAATTAGGAATATCAATAGAACTGATTGACATTCAAACACTTCTGCCATTTGATGTCGATAAAACGATTGTGAATTCGATTAGAAAAACAAATAAATTATTGGTTTTGGACGAAGATGTTCCCGGAGGAGCCAGTGCATTTATCCTTCAACAAATTCTGGAAGAGCAAGGTGGATTTGCTTTTCTTGATGCTACTCCAAAAACCCTGACAGCTAAACCACACCGTCCTGCATACGGTTCTGATGGCGATTATTTCTCAAAACCAAATGCAGAAGACATCATAGAATCTGTTTATAGCATGATGAGTGAATATAATCCTGAAAAATATCCGGATTATAAATAAACTTATTCAGGACAATCCTTATCTTTAGCATCGGATTTGATACTTTGTGTTTCCAGAGAAAACATTTTATGACTGAACATATTACTGAAAAAGAGTCTGCGTACAAGCATTTAGAAAAAATGAGCGTGTATGATTTGTTGCACGCAATGAATCAGGAGGACAGAACAGTTCCATTAGCCATTTCAAAAGTTTTGCACAGAATTGAGACAGTTGTAATTCTGATTGCAGAAAAACTTAAAAACGGAGGTCGCTTATTTTATATTGGATCAGGAACCAGTGGTCGTTTAGGTGTGGTTGACGCATCCGAACTTCCGCCAACGTTTGGTCTCGAAGAAGGTCGTGTAATTGCTATCATTGCCGGCGGTGACAAAGCAATTCGAAAAGCTGTCGAATTTGCTGAAGATGATCCTGAACAAGGATGGAAAGATCTCCAATCCTGCAATGTAAATAATTCAGATGTTGTTTTCGGAATTGCAGCTTCAGGAATGACACCATATGTCGTTGGTGCATTAAAACAATCAAAGGATAATGGAATCCTGGCCATTGGACTGACATGCAATCCAAATTCACCTGTTTCGAAGAATGCACATTATCCCATCGAAGTTGTTGTCGGACCTGAAGTCGTAACCGGAAGCACAAGGATGAAGGCAGGAACTGCGCAAAAGCTTGTGCTGAATATGATATCTACAGCTGTTATGATTCAGCTCGGTCATATAAAAGGCAACAGTATGGTTGACATGCAACTCACCAATAACAAACTCATCACACGGGGAACCCGTATTTTGATGAATGAATTAAACATCAATGTTATCGAAGCAGGAGAATTATTAAATCGGCACGGCAGTGTGCGAAAGGCATTACAAAGCCGTCAATCTCCAACGTAAAAGGGACGAATTGCTCTATAATCTTAGAATCAATTGCTCTTTTTTTTTGTTTGAAAAGCAGTCAAACTATTACATTTTATTTTTTTTATTCTCTTAACCGGAGACCTGCTCTATTTTCACGATTCCTTTTTATAACTTTGCGTGAACATTAGATTTTGCAGAAATAAGAAGTCATTCCTGTGCAAGAAATTGAACCATATTATAACTGGCGTGAACTGTATATTGCTTCGGAGGATGAGTACTCTCCATTTCATGGTGTAGAGTACAACGAATTCGAATACAACCACACGATATACAACTTTTACATTCATCCTCAGTGGGATCATTTCGGTTCTCATACTTTATATCTTAAATTACTTTACGCAGATTACGACCATGGTTTTTTAATTATTGAACTCATTGGAGAATGGAATGACGCACTCTATAATGACATAATGTTTTTAAAAAGAGAATTTGTGGAGCCTATGATGGCAAACGGAATCAATAAATTTATTCTCATTGGAGAAAACGTTCTTAATTTTCATGGTTCTGATGATTGCTACTATGAAGAGTGGTCTCAGGAAATTGAAGATGGATGGATCGCTGCGCTAAATTTCAGACCACATATACTTCATGAATTTTCTAAATTCAATCTTGATTACTACCTGCTTTTTGGAGGCGAATTGGATGAAATGAACTGGCGTGGCCTTCATCCCCTGGAGATATATAATAAGATAAATAGCATTGTTTCTAAAAGATTAAACTAAGTCAAAAACATTTTCCATCCGGGATAATTTATTTCTAATGAACAGATTCCAATTATCCTTTCTTTCTGTTTTGCTTATTCTAAGCAGCGCATCTGTACGATCCGGATCACAAGACGTTGATACAGTCAGGAGAAGCGGAAAAGCTTCATTCTATCATGATAAATTCCAAGGAAGAACCACCAGCAATGGTGAACAATATGATAAAAATGATTTTACCGCTGCTCATAGAACTTTACCATTCAATTCAATAGTACACGTTCAGAATAAAAAGAACGGAAAAAGTGTTATTGTCAGAATTAACGATCGCGGCCCTTTTACAAAGAGCAGGATTATCGATCTGAGCAAATCTGCTGCTGAAAAAATTGACATGGTCCCCTTTGGCATTGTACCGGTAACCATCAGAGTAATGACCTTGCTCGACAAGCTCGCCATTTCCGATTCAACCTTTAAGGCCGATGAAGTATGGGACTGTTATGGAAATAAAGTGGAGCTGTCGAAGCCGGCTGTGCTGGTCTGGATTACGGAGAATTGGAAACATGCCTTTTATACGGCATCCAAACTTGCACTTGACAACCAAATGGAAAACATGGTTGTGCGAATCAGCGGGTCAAATGAGAACAGAGCCTATGAGATAATTGTCAATTCAATAAAAAATAATTCCCAATGCGACTCCATTGTTAAAATAATGATCAATCAAGGTTTTAAAAAGGCTCATAAAATCAATGCCGGCTAGGCAATTTTTCATTTAGGCAATAGCAATGGCTGCTAATGCTTAAACTTCTCATGGATTTCTACAAAATTTTTTTTAATAGATTTGCAACATGCTTATCAACAGGAAATGTAAAATCTGCTTCAGAAATTTCATTTAAACCTATCCAGCGAAATCCCTGACTACCTTCCACTCCATCACGAAATTCGCCTTTAACATCTATGGCTCCCGATGGCAATTCATCAACAGGTTCCACGAAAAAATAAATTGAAATAAGTTGTTTCTGATCATGAAACTCTGAAGCCACAAAAAAATCTGTCGTATAAAAATGATCCTGGACATTAAACGCAAGTCCAGTTTCTTCGAATAACTCTCTTTCAAGACAAGTCCTTGCACCTTCCCCATATTCCAGTCCGCCACCCGGAAACTTAGTCATTGGCATTCCAAATCTAAACTCATCACTAACCAACACCCGATGTAAAGAGTCGATAAAAATACCATATACACGGACCACAAAGAAATTTTTTTCCATAGCTATTAAAAGATCATTGTTGAAATATACATAATTAGTAGTTGCCTGACATGGCAAAAATACGGTAGCCTATTTCATGCAAAAGGAAATAAAACAATAAAATCCTCCTTATATTACGGCGGGAAGAAACAATTTATGCGAGAAATAGAAACAGAAGTCCTTATTGTTGGAGCCGGCCCTGCCGGAATATCCACATCTTTCTTCCTTTCCCAGAAAAAAATTCCACATATTTTAATCGACAAAGCAGTTTTTCCGAGAGATAAAATATGCGGAGACGCATTAAGCGGAAAAGTTGTTCAGGAATTAAACAGAATCGACTCAAACCTTATTGATGAAATTGAAGCAGACAAGTTAAATTTTATTGGCAGTTATGGAGTGAAATTTGTTTCACCGGGAGGACAAGCCGTAGACATACCGTTTAAAACAGACTTAAGTAGTCTGAAAAACGCCCCGGGGTATATTTCTCCCAGAATTAATTTTGATAATTTTCTCGTTAAAAAATTAGTATCCGGTTATTCAACTTTTCTTGAAAATACCTCACTGGAAAACATCGTGCGAAATGATGACGGAATCATTGCTGAATTATTAAACCACGGAGACCCGATTAGTTTAAAGACAAAACTTGTAGTGAGTGCTGAAGGAGAAAGATCGAAAATATCACGTGCACTAGGCAACTATAAACAAGCAGACAAACATTTTTGCGCCGGTGTCAGGGCATATTATAGAAATGTAAAAGGACTACATGAGCAGAATTTTATAGAACTTCATTTTCTTCCGGAAATGCTTCCCGGATACCTGTGGATATTTCCCCTGCCTGGTGGGAAAGCCAACGTCGGCGCCGGGATGCTGAGCTCCTCCGTGAAGAAAAATAATATCTCATTACGAAAAAAATTAACTGATATTCTTGAGCATCATCCAAGATTCAAGGATAGATTCTCCGACGCAACATTAGAAGGACAGATTAAAGGCTGGGGTTTACCCTTAGGTTCAAAGAGAAGAAAAATATCCGGAGATAATTTTATACTCACAGGCGATGCGGCATCTTTAATAGACCCTTTTACCGGTGAAGGTATTGGAAACGCTATGGTAAGCGGCAGATTGGCTGCTGAAAAAATTAGCGAGGCCGTTCAAGAGCAACGTTATGATCGAAATTTTTTATCCGGTTACGACAGTAAAATATACTCGGAGCTTAGCGCCGAGTTAAAACTAAGTCATACTTTACAAAGACTGTCATCACAAGCCTGGCTCTTCAATTGGGTAGTAAAAAAAGCCGCTTCGAACAAGGAAGTTAGTGAACTTATTACTGGAATGTTTGAAGACCTGAATATTCGAGCCAAGCTTCGTCAACCGGGATTTTACTTTAAACTATTCTTCAATAAATAACACTATGTAAAAATTCAATTTGCAGATTAAAATAACACAATCCCTTCCACTAAATAAAAGAGGTCGTCTATAAGAAAGACGACCTCTTTGTCATTCGATCAATTCAATCCCTATTCCAGAACTAAACGAACATTTTCAGTTTTACCTGATTCCATTTTCACATTAACAAAATAAATGCCTTTTGCTAAATCGGATAAATCTAAACCTAACCTGTTCAAACCTTCGTTCAGATTCGTTTCATTGCTTGCCATCAGACTTCCCAATATGTCCATAACTTCAATTCGAGCTCTAGAAGCTACGTTAGAATTGATGGATAACTCAACGACTCCCTGACTTGGATTAGGGAATATAGTAAGGAGCAATCCGGAATTTGACATCAGATGAACAGGTGACTCTTCACGACATCCCATATTAACAAGAATTGTAAGCCTTGAAGGCGATCCTAAGCCACAACTATTCTGTGTATTCACAGTTAATGTTGCTGATGCAGATGTGGCAGTCATAAAGTTCACCGTCGCTGATGTGTCACCGGCAGTTAAAGTCGGACCACCTGTAATTGACCACGAATACGATGTGGCCCCTGCAACCGGTAATATAGTGTACAGAACAGCTGATTGTGATTTGCATACCGAGAACGGACCTTGGATTGCACCAGACTGAGGTGGGCGAGCTGTAACATTATAACATCTTGCCACGCTTTGACCGCAAGCATTATCCGCTGTGACACAAATATTTCCTGAAGATGTGAAAGTAGGTCCAAAGTCAACAACGATGCTTGTTCCTGCATTCGTAACAATCGTCACACCTGCCGGTACTGTCCAGGTATAACCAGTCGCTGCAGCTACAGCGCTGATTGAATAAGTTACACCGGTTTGGTTGCATAGATTAGCAGCCGGCCCTGTGATAGACAATGGTTGTGTTGGTGCAGACCTTAGATTGTAATCACGACTAAATCCACCACAAGCATTGTATGTTGTCACTCTAAGAATTCCTGACGTCCATCCAGCAGGGAAATCAACGATACAAGTATTATTTGTTTCTGATACAATTGCCATATCACCGGAAATGACCTCCCAGTCGTAGTATGAAGTTCCCTGAATAACAGAAATACTATAATTGACACCATTTGTACCTGGACACACATAACCAGGTCCGAACAAAGGACTGCTGTGCTGAGGGAAACCGGTGATATACATTGAAGAAACTGCTGATACTCCTAAACAGTTTTGAGCCGTTACACCAACTATTCCCTGTCCGAAAGTTGACGGTACGCTCACTTGAATAGAAGTTGTTCCCTGCCCTGACATGATTGTAACTCCTGTCCCCGAAACTGTCCAGTTGTATGAAGTCGCATTGACGACAGGTAAAATCGAATAGGTATATACTGCCGGTCCACAAGCAATTGCAGGTCCCATCACTGGCCCTGGTTTAGCAGGTTTAACTGACAATACTGGTATATTCATACACGAAGTAGAGCTGGTGCCACAAGCGTTTACCGCTTCGACACATATGAAACCACCATTATAGGTCGAACTAAAGCTCAAGGTAATACTGGTCCCGGAAGAAGAACCTGTCGCACCTGCAGGCAGAATCCAATTATAAGAAGTCGCCGTTGAGACTGGGGCAATGGAATAAACTACTCCGCTTGTATTTCGGCAAGCTCCGGGTGAACCCATGATTGCCCCAGGTGTCGGTGGTGCCACAACTCCTGCGACAACGGTGATGTTTTTCATTTGGCTGCATCCATTTACATCAGTAACTGTCACCGAATAATTGCCAGGGGTCAATCCGATGGCTGTCTGTGTTGTCTGCCCGTTAGACCAAGAATAGGAATATCCTGGCACACCTCCAATAACTGTTGCCGTTGCTGAACCATTTGCAGTACTGCATGTTGGGGCAACTATGCTGTATGTGATTTCAATTTTTGGTGGTTCCGGAATATTCAAACTAGCCAGGGCAATACATCCATTGTTGTCATAAACTGTGTACGTATATGATCCGGCCATTATGAAACAATTTGTTCCTGTCCCTAAGTAAGGTCCTACTCCTCCACTTGCACCAATTGTTACGCAAGTACTTTCTCCAAAACAATTAATAGGACTGACAGCGACAGCACTTGCTATCACCTGTGTAGGTTGTGTAATTGTCAGACTAGTGGAGCCTGTACATCCATTATCATCAGTGATATTAAATGTATAAGTTCCGGCTGTTAATCCCACTGTGTTCTCAGCAACTGTATAAGGAGCCGTCCCACCTGAAATCATCAAGTTCACATCAACCGTTCCGCCATAACATTGAATAGTTCCAATGGTCGATGCGCTTGCTACAATTGGAGAATAGATTGTCAGGTTAAGTGTATAGGTATGATTACAACCTGCTCCGTTTGTCTCAACATGAGTATATGTACCACTTGCGGAATAATTATTCCCGTCAATTGGCCAGTAGAATGAGACACATGCTGCCTGTGTTTCACTTGAACTGGAACTGGCATTAATGGTCAGGATTAAACTTGCCGTTGAATCACAACCGGCTGAATTGGTTGTACTATATGTGTATGTACCACTACTTGTGTATGTATTACCATTCCATGTATAAGAATCACAAGCAGTGTGCATGGTGCTGGAAGTCGAACTATTTCTAATAGTCAAATTAAGCGTAGCTGTAGAATCACATCCTGCTGCATTCAGCGTTGAATAAGTATAAGTACCCGACGTGGTGTAAGTATTTCCATTCCATGTATAGCTATCACACACATCTACCGTGCTGCTTGATGTTGAGCTGTAACGAATCGTCAGATTCAAAGTAGCTGTGGAATCACAACCTGCTGCGTTAAGAGTTGAAAAAGTATAAGTACCCGAGGTGGTGTACGTATTTCCATTCCATGTATAGGTATCACATACATCAACCGTTGTGCTTGAAGTTGAGCTGTAACGAATCGTTAGATTCAAGGTAGCTGTGGAATCACATCCGGCTGCATTAAGTGTTGAATAAGTATAAGTACCAGACGTGGTGTAAGTATTTCCATTCCATGTATAGCTATCACATACATCAACTGTTGTGCTTGAAGTTGAGCTGTAACGAATCGTTAGATTCAAGGTAGCTGTGGAATCACATCCGGCTGCATTAAGCGTTGAATAAGTATAAGTTCCAGACGTGGTGTAGGTATTGCCATTCCATGTGTAAGTATCACACACATCTACCGTGCTGCTTGATGTTGAACTATTTCTAATAGTCAAATTAAGCGTAGCTGTGGAATCACATCCGGCTGCATTAAGCGTTGAATAAGTATAAGTACCCGATGTGGTGTAGGTATTTCCATTCCATGTGTAAGTATCACAAACATCTACGGTGCTGCTTGATGTTGTGCTATACCGAATCGTCAGATTCAAAGTAGCTGTGGAATCACATCCTGCTGCATTAAGCGTTGAATAAGTATAAGTACCCGATGTGGTGTAGGTATTGCCATTCCATGTATAGCTATCACATACATCAACCGTACTGCTGGATGTTGAACTATTTCTAATAGTCAAATTAAGCGTAGCTGTAGAATCACATCCGGCTGCATTTGTTGTTGAATAAGTATAAGTACCAGACGTGGTGTAAGTATTGCCATTCCATGTATAGCTATCACACACATCTACCGTACTGCTGGATGTTGAACTATTTCTAATAGTCAAATTAAGCGTAGCTGTGGAATCACATCCGGCTGCGTTGCTTGTTGAATAAGTATAGGTACCCGACGTAGTGTAAGTATTGCCATTCCACGTATAGCTATCACAAACATCAACTGTACTGCTGGATGTTGAACTATTTCTAATAGTCAAATTAAGCGTAGCTGTGGAATCACATCCGGCTGCATTTGTTGTTGAATAAGTATAAGTACCAGACGTGGTGTAAGTATTGCCGTTCCATGTATAGTTATCACACACATCAACCGTGCTGCTTGATGTTGTGCTATAACGAATCGTCAGATTCAAAGTAGCGGTGGAATCACATCCGGCTGCATTAAGCGTCGAATAAGTATAAGTACCCGATGTGGTGTAGGTATTTCCATTCCATGTATAGCTATCACACACATCTACCGTGCTGCTTGATGTTGTGCTGTAACGAATCGTTAGATTCAAAGTAGCGGTGGAATCACATCCTGCTGCATTAAGCGTTGAATAAGTATAAGTACCAGACGTGGTGTAG
>SHNE01000024.1 GCA_004295015.1 Bacteroidota bacterium
AATGTTTGCCGTATTTAAAAGAAAAGAGCCATATGTAAAAAATCATGTGTATAATGCAGCCTGATTTGGAAGTTAGAAGATCTTAGAATACGAATGGCATTTTAATGATAGTGTGACGAGAACAAATTTATTAAATTTATACGAAGGACTGTAGGTCGTATAGGCGTTTATAGATTCCGCCTTTGGCGAGAAGTGCGTCGTGCTTTCCGCGTTCTACTATTTCTCCGTGTTGCATGACGATGATCTCGTCTGCATGATGAATTGTTGAAAGACGGTGTGCTATGACAAGTGTTGTTCTGTTTTTCATTAGGTTGGTGAGGGCGTCTTGTACCAGTCTTTCGCTTTCTGTATCAAGTGCTGAAGTTGCCTCGTCAAGAATAAGAATTGGTGGGTTTTTCAAAATCGCGCGGGCAATGCTTATTCTTTGTCTTTGTCCGCCACTCATCTTCCCTCCCCGATCGCCAATATTTGTTTGGTAGCCATCCGACATTTGTATAATGAATTCATGTGCGTGTGCAATGGTGGCTGCATTAATCACGTCCGCTTCCTTGGCATCGGGCATTCCGAAGGCAATGTTGTTATAGACAGTATCATTAAACAAAATACTTTCCTGCGTAACAATTCCAAACAGACCACGGAGATCTTTAAGTTTATAATCTTTTATGTTTTCTCCATCGAGAAGAATTTCTCCATTCTCCAGATCATAAAATCTCGGCAATAAATCTGCAAGGGTTGTTTTTCCACTACCGCTTTGCCCGACCAAGGCAATGGTTTTTCCTTTTTCTATTTTCAGGTTGATTTTTTTCAATACCCATCCTTCACCTCCCTGGTGATAAGCGAAAGACACATCACGATATTCTATGGAATGATTGAAATCAGATATTGAAATTGCATGTTCTCTATCACGTATCGTAATTTCGGCATCAAGTATCATGTTAATTCGTTCCGCAGAAGCCAAACCCTTTTGCACATTCGTATAAGCATCCGTAAACGATTTCGCAGGAGGAATCAATTGCGAAAAGATGGCTATGAATGCAATAAATACTGAAGGTTCCAAGGATTGCTCAGCTCCTAAGACAAGTTGTCCGCCGAAATACATTACCACCACCAAAACAACTGCTCCCATGAACTCACTTAATGGTGAACTTAAATCACGCTTGCGATAAAGTCTTGTCATCAATCGACGGTATTCCTCGTTGATTTTTCCAAATTTCAATCTGGAGAAGGCTTCCGCCGTAAATCCTTTTATTATTCTCAATCCGGAAAGCGTTTCTTCTATAGTCGACAAGAGTACACCCATTTGTGCTTGTCCTTTTGCCGAGGTACGTCTCAGACTTTTTCCTAATTGTCCTATGAGCAACCCGGCAATCGGCAGGAGAATAAACACGAAAATCGATAGAGCAGGACTCATCAGCACCATAGTAGTAAGAAACAATACAATAGTAAGCGGATCTCTGAATATTACTTCGAGTGATTGCATGATGCTCCATTCTATTTCCTGCACATCATGAGTCATGCGCGCAATGAGATCTCCTTTTCTTTCATTTGAAAAATAAGAAAGCGGAAGTTCCAATACACGATCATGCATTTTGTTGCGGAGATCTCTGACAATACCGTTTCTGATTGGAGCCATAAAATACATCGCCAGATACCTAAACAGGTTTTTGAAGAAAAACATCACGACGACTAATGCACAGATTAAGAACAATGTCTCCAACTTTCCATGTTCATTAATGTATTGACTCAGGAAATAATTAAAATTCGCGAGCAAAACCTTTATCGAAAAACTCCAGGGCATTTGCTGGTAATCAGAAGTCTGACTGAATAAAACATTCAGAAAGGGAGCTACCATTGTGAGCGAAAAAAGGGAGAAAATTACAGAGAGTATGTTGCAGATCACATTGAGGGCAGCATAGCCTTTGTAAGCTCCCACAAAACGGAGCAGTCTTAGATAATTTTTCACGGCTTAAAGGTATTCTTTTTAATTTTATTTCTTTGTAGATTATTTTTCATAAATACATATGAATGAGCTATTTACCTGGCATGTATCACAGTCTTCATCCCATATAAGGCAATTGGCAGGGCTTGTGAATTTCCGTACATTCGCGCAATCATGGATTCGACCCGACAACAGAAATACTCCCGCTTGATTCAGAAAGAGATCGGGGAGATCTTTCAAAAGGATGGCACGCTCTTTTACGGAAAGGCTTTTGTGACGGTGACCGGTGCTAAGGTTAGTCCTGATTTGAGCATTGCCACAATTTATCTTAGCATATTTGGTGCGAAGGATAGTCAGGCTGTTATCGATCAAATTGAAAGCCATAATAAAGAAATCAGGAAGCGATTGGGAAACAGCATTCGTCACCAGGCTCGTATTATCCCTGCATTGAAATTTTTTCTGGATGATTCTCTTGATCAAGTGGAGAAGATTGAAAAATTATTGAAAGAAAGTAAAGTAATTCGTGACGATGATACAAAGCCCGAATAATTTTTTGAGGTTTAGATTAATTATAGAAATTAGAATAGAATATGCAATACGATCCAATTAAGCGATCTCTGGGGAATGTATTTAACAAGAACCCGTTTTTACGAAAATTATTTTATCGCTTGCTCGATCTTTTATTATTGCGCGCCTGGCATGTGCATAAAGAACTTCGCCTATGGTCAAAAACTGCTATGAGTGATGCGAAAATACTGGATGCAGGAGCCGGATTTGGACAATACACTTACTGGTTAAATAAAAAAGACCCGAACTGGAATATTCTTGCCTTGGATGTAAAGGAAGAACAGGTCGAAGATTGCAATCGTTTCTTTTCCGAAATTGGAGCGACTGAAGTTAAATTCGAAGTTGGCGATCTCACTAAATACACGAAAGCAAAAACATTTGACTTGGTGGTATGCGTTGATGTGATGGAACACATCCTTGAAGACGTACAAGTCTTTAAAAACTTTTACGGTTCAATGAAACCGGGAGCGATGTTACTTATCAGTACTCCTTCAGATCAGGGAGGAAGTGACGTTCATGGAGATGATGATGCCTCTTTCATTGAAGAGCATGTTCGCGACGGCTATAACATTCAGGAAATCCAGGACAAAATAAAATCTGCCGGCTTTTCGAAAGTGGAAGCAAGATATCAATATGGCAGTCCGGGTAAAATTGCCTGGAGACTTTCGATGAAATATCCAATTTTAATGCTCGGTAAAAGCAAACTTTTCTTTATCATTTTACCTTTCTACTACATCATCACCTACCCCATCGCTTTTGTGTTGAATTATTTCGATACCTATATGAAGCATAAGACAGGGACCGGTTTGATTGTAAAGGCCTGGGCATAGTAATTCGTCCGGAAACGGAGGGCTCAAAGCATGGAACTCCTCAACACCTATGTAAGGATCATTCGTTGACCAATTTATTCTACTAGGCATAAGGGAGTCATTCAACAGAATTCCCCGGTTAAAGCGCGAGCATTTTCATCATTCTATGGGGAAAAATTGCTACACTTCTTTTATTTTTAAAACAACAATTTAAAATTTGACTCATTTAAGCAGTTTGAGGCCTGGTATGGCTTTGGAGTCATTCTTGTCATAGTGTAAATAAAAAACCTATGAAAAGTCTATCGAAATTACTCCTTCTACTTTTTGTTTCTGTAATGCTTGAACGAGGTGATGTTGTTGCACAGGACTATACAAACGGAATTGGAATAAGATTAGGCGGCCTTACATCCGGATTAAATTTCAAGCATAAGCTTAGCAGTGGAAATGCAATCGAAGGGATTGCCACTTTCGGTTACAGAAGTATTTTACTCACCGGATTATATGAGGTGCATAAGCCAATAGCGTCTACAAACGGCTTGCATTGGTACTATGGTTTCGGCGGACACTTAGGTGCCTTTGGACATCGAGGTGGATACTGGATCTATAAGGAACGTGGAAATCGAATTTACGTTGCAGACCCAGGGGCTACTATAGTGGTTCCCGGTGTAGATTTCATTCTGGGAATTGAATACAAGTTTATCAATGCTCCCTTTAGCGTTGGTATAGATTTAAAACCCTTTGTCGACATAAGAAGTGTTCCTTATGCTTATATGGATGGGGCACTTAATTTAAGAATTGTATTTTGACGCGCAGATACCACTCCCTGACTTTTCGATAATTTCTGTGCGCAGGATTCGTAGCCCCCCGGCTATGAATCCTTTTTTCATTTACTGACCGGAATTTAATCAGAAAATAAATGACAAATAACAAAATGAATTATTAACTTGGTAATCTATAATGAAGTGTTAACTAAATGCACTAAATATGTTCTTATTGTTGATGATGAGGAAGATATTTGTTGGCTATTGTCGGATATCCTGAATAAACGGGGATATAGGTCACTTATTGCCGGCTCCATTTCATCAGGTAAAAAAATGATACAGGAATTTAATCCATTACTTGTCTTTCTTGATATTAATTTACCGGATGGTTCAAGTTTAGAAGCCTTGCAAGAATTGAAAATCACTTCGCCGGATACAAAATTTATTGTAATGAGTTCATATGCCTCAGGAAAGGAAAAACAAAAAGCTATCGAGGATGGTGCATTAAATTTTATTACAAAACCATTGTCCATCAGATCCGTCGAGACTGTCCTCTTAAACATTGATAAAACTTGCTGATTTATTAACCAAGAGAAAATTGAAACACCCATGAAACGCATTCTGATAATTGATGATGATCCTGATATTTGCACCTTACTTTCAGCTTTTTTAAGAAGAAAAGATTATGAAGTAGCAACTGCTCATTCCGGGAAATCGGCAATGAAATTGATCTCCGAGAATTCATTTGACCTGATCATTTCAGATTTTCGTCTTGGTGATTATGACGGTATAAAAATTCTCGAAGAGATAAGAAAAATAAATTCTACTATTCATGTCATCATCATTACAGGATATTCTGATATCCGAACGGCCGTAAAAGTTATTAAGTCAGGTGCATTTGATTATGTCTCGAAGCCATTGATTCCGGATGAAATACTTCTTACAATACGAAAAGCTTTGGCCTCAACTACAATTGACAAAGCCGGTCAGGAAAATAAAAAAGCAAAAGAAACTAAAAATCAGGAGACATATATTACCGGTCACAGCGACTATGCCATAGAGCTTGAACGTCAGATTGATTTGGTAGCTCCAACAAACCTGAACGTAATTATTTACGGAGAAAGCGGATCAGGCAAAGAGGCAGTGGCACATAAAATTCATATGGCAAGCAGGCGAAGTGAGCAGGCTTTTGTGGCAATAGACTGTGGAGCCCTTTCGAAAGAGCTTGCAGGCAGTGAATTATTTGGCCATGAAAAAGGAGCATTCACAGGAGCTTTGCAAGCCAAGACAGGTCAATTCGAAATGGCAAACGGTGGCACCTTGTTTCTTGATGAAGTTTCCAATTTACCTTATGATGTACAAGTGTCACTTCTAAGAGTGGTACAGGAGAGAAAGCTACGAAAGTTAGGTGGAACCAAAGAAATTCCATTTGACGTTCGCATCGTCGTTGCTTCCAATGAAGATTTATCCAGTTCATATGCTTCAGGTAAATTCAGAGAAGATTTGTATCACAGATTCAATGAATTCAGTTTAAAAGTAGCCCCCTTGCGGGAACGGGGAAAAGATATCATCGAACTTGCAGAACATTTCTTAACAAAGGCGAATCAGGATTTGAGAAAAAACATAAAGGGTTTTGATGAGGATACCATTAAGTGCTTTTATCAATACAGCTGGCCGGGGAACATTCGTGAATTGAAAAATGTAATCACCAGAGCGGCCCTATTGACTGACAGTGAATATATTTTTTCTAAAACTCTTCCTCTGGAAATTTCAAATCCGGAAAAGTTTAATTTTCCTCAATCCATAAATTCATCTACCTCTTCAGAATCTCCGTTAAATTTAAAAAATGCAACTAAGGATGCAGAGTATGAAATAATAATGCGTGCGATGAAACAGGCCGGAAATAATAAATCGGAAACGGCCAGAATTTTAAAGATTGACCGTAAGACTTTATACAATAAACTGAAACAGTTCAATATTGATTCTGAAGATAACGAATAAACTATCGGCCGGAATTCAGGCAGATTCTAATCCCCTCTTTACAAATGTTATTGGATCGCAAATATCACATTCCGGACAAATTCATTTGGATCATTTCAGGGGTTTGCCTTACTCCCCTTCTTCTAAACATCTTCGGAATTGATTTCGGATTTATTCAAGGTACAATTGACCCTTACCTTGCAACAGAGTTCACACAGGTTGAAAAAAGTAAAGGTATACGTGAAATCCTGAATGGAAGATATGTACACCTGATCTTCGTATCTGTATCAATCGTAATTGCCTTTCTCACTGCTTTACTGGCTCTGGTCGATTATAAAATCAACAAAGAGATCAGTACTCCCATTGTTGGTACGGCGCTGCTATGCTCAGGGCTTTTTGAAACATTTCATCTGCTGGTTTCAACAAACCTGATAAGGCTTGAAGAACAAAACTATTTTTTTACTTCATATACATGGTTTTTTTCAAGGGTATTCCATGCAGGAATATTAATTCTGGGATCCGGATTATTTTTAATGATCAATAAATCGAGGCACGAAAGTGTTGCTAAGCAATACAAGCGTTCGATATTTTCCATTGCCTTGCTTTTTATTCTCATCACTTTTTGTCTGATTGCATTCCTGATTTATAAACAGCAGGAAGCGGCTTTTGCCTATCCTTTCAGGAACACGGCAAAATCATTTGATCTATTACCGTTGCTGATGTATATATTTCTTGCAGCTGTAATGCTCCCTAGATTTTACAGCAGGTATCCATCGACATTTTCTAAAACCTTACTTCTGAGTACAATTCCTGCAATCGCCGGTCAATTATATATGACTTTTGGGAGTGTAGAGCTATATGACAATAGTTTCAACATTTCTCACTTCATGATGGCTGTTGCCTTTTTTATTCCATTCACAGGCTTGGTCTTGAATTATATTGAAACACATAAAAATGAAAAAAATATTATCACTCTGTTGCATCAGGAATTTAAAGAAAGAAAAGAAGCTGAGAATATTCTAAGCGGAGTACTCACCAGTTCACTTAGCGCTATTCTCGCATTAGAGCCGGTTAAAAACGTCTCAGGAAATGCAGAAGATTTCATAATAAAAATTTCGAATCCTTCCACCTTGCGGATTTTTAATCTTTCCTCTCAAGAACTAAACAACAAATTTCTGTTTACTGAAATTCCTGCGCTAAAGGAAGAGAACTGGAAAGAACATCTTATATTTGTCTTGAACACAGGAGAAAATAAAACCCTTGAGTATTATTCATCCAATTTCAAAAAATGGTTATATGTTATAATTGTCCCCCTGATGAATGGACTAGCTGTAACCATAAGCGATATCTCCAAAAGAAAAAATGCACTTCAGCAACTGATGAATGCGGAGAAAATTGCTGTCGGAGGCAGAATTGCCAGAATGATTGCCCACGAAGTGAGAAACCCCTTAACCAATATTAACCTTTCAGTTGATCAGATCAAATCTGAGTATCCGAAAAGTCCGGAAGAACTTCACCAATATTTAAATATTATTGAACGAAATTCTACCAGAATAAATCAATTAATATCCGAACTGCTCCTGTCGTCCAAGCCATCACAGCTTAATTTTCAAAAATATGTTTTCAATAAAATCGTCGCTGAAGCAATCGATTTATCAATGGATAGGGCAAAGTTAAAGAATGTCCAAATAGAATATTTTGAAGATGCGCCAAATCAGATTATTCTGGTGGACAGAGAAAAAATAAAGCTTGCAATCCTGAATTTACTAATCAATGCCATCGAAGCTGTGGAAGTAGGTAAGGGCAAGATTATAATTAAAAGTATTCTTAACACCTCAGAATTACTATTAGTGATTGAAGATAACGGACCGGGAATATCCGAGGAAGTGATGGAACATCTTTATGAACCTTTCAATACTGACAAAGCAAAAGGGGTTGGCCTGGGCTTGACTGCAGTTCAGAATACCGTCACGGCACATGGCGGGGAAATCCGAGTTGAAAGTTCGCCCGGAACAGGTACCAGATTTTATATCACATTACCAATAGAGACAAGAGAGACGAATACTACTGAACTTGATTAAGCACTTTGTTCATTCAATTTACGAATGATTAGGGGATGGATTATATTTCACTGATCAAAGAAATGAAAGGCCTATAAAAACCTGCCATACCTCTCGTTTATCATCAGGGAAATTATAATTTATGCCTTGGCCATCTGTATGCGTGTCACCTACCGGCTTCAGACTCTTCAAATACCTCAAGCCAAAACTAAGCGTGCGGAATTCAATGGAGGCTCCTCCAATGATACCCATATCAACTTTGTTAAACCTGTCTTGCGAAATTGAAGGTGAGGTCTCTGAATCAGTCGCCGACTTCCCCTTAGCCGAACGGATGAGGTAGGAACCGTATGCGCCCACTTGCAAACTAAAATTGTCGCTTAGGTAAAATGATCCCAAAAAAGGCAGGTCTACATAATTCAAATGTACGGCTACCCGGTTGCTTTCCAGATCACCTGCATATTCTATGGTTGTGGCAGCAGTAGAAAATAATACTTCAGGTTGGAATGCAAAAATTTCAGTCAAACGTAAACGGGCGAAGGCACCAAAATGGTAGCCGATTCTGTTTTCCTTATTCTCAAATTCATAGAGAGAAATTCTGTTAAGATTCATTCCACCTTTAATTCCGATGGTACTTTTATCTATTTGAGAATAGGCAAAATGATTTGAAAGTATCAGTACTAATAAAATCAGGGGAGCAAGGCTTAGAAAATTTTGTTTGGTTTTCATGATCGTATTCTTTAATAAAGATTTTATTTGTGGTGCAAGAAATGTATCGCTACGAAAACAAAACCGTAGACGATACATTCCTGCACACTAGAAGCAAAATTTATTTATCAAGCATAACCACAAGGTATTTAGAACCTGCCCAGAATTTATCCGGATCAGTAATAACCAAATCACTAACTTCTTTTCCAGAACGCTGCAGGTTGTAGCTATTCGCATCATGGTAAGTTAACAACTCTACGTTCTTTGCATGAATTGGAATGATGCTGGTCTTTGTAACGTCTATCGTTTCAAATGCATCTTTGTTGACCACACCTTTCAATTTTTCTTCCTTACCAATACCAAGGAAACCGCCTTCTTTAACTATTACCTGCTTCTGAAGCAGCTCTTTGCTCGTACCTGTAACTACAAAAGCCTTTTGAATTTTAATAGTTTGATCTTCGATAGTTCCCTGCTTCTGTTGATTGTCTGCTGTGAGGGAATCAATATTGGTATTGAGCATATCAACCTTCGTATGTAATGAAGCGAGTTCTGTGTTTAATCCGGCTAGCTGAGCATCTTTCTCTGCAAGCTGTTCATTCAAAGAGGCAAGCATTTTATCCAGACCTTTGATTTTGTAATTCGAATTTTTCAGCTGCTTTGATAGCTCGGCAATCTTGTCTTTGTTCGATTGCATAAGTGCATTGATCGCATTAATGTTTTCACGAATTCGCTCGATCTGAGTGCTCTTTAATTCACCAGATGAAGAATTTTCTGCGATGGCATCCTGGCGTTGACTAACCTCCTTGAGATTTTCCTCAATCTCATTAAAATCTGTAAGGAAATTCGTAATTGTCGAATCTTTATAAGCCGCTGATGAGACTAAAGATTCTCTTTCTTGTTTCAATTGCTCATTCTCTTCCTTGTAATTTTCGCAACCAACCAATAAGGCGAGTGGCAGAATGATTAACAGATAATTTTTCATGGCTTCTATTTTTTAAGTGAATATTAAAATTAATGTCAATACACTTAATGCATAATGATGCCAAATATGAAAGCCAAATAAAAAACAGAATATGGAGCAAATTGGCTCATTAAAGCAGTAAATCTGATCTGTCATAAACCTGTTCTGCGCGAAAATTACTCAACTGCGGAAATAATTCTACGATGTACGCACTATTTAAGTATTTCCCCATTTATGAAACTGTAAGAATCTGTTCGCTATTTTCGGTTAGATGGTTTCAATTGCTATATACTTGTAGAAACTGTATTATTTAAAAATGAATACTACTTAAAGAATTTTTAACAAATGAACTCTGCTCATAAGAGTATTGTGTATGACATTTTACTTAGATTTATTCTGATACAGCTTTTGTGTTTGAATTACTTCCAGACACATGCACAAACGAGCACTACCAGAAGCCCGACAATAGCGGTGAACAGCAACCTTATCGGTTCAAACTCATGGTCATCTCCGGGGAATGTATATACCAATGATAATTTATCAAGCTCCGTTTCAACCCGGGGAATAAGCAATTATATATCATCATCATCTTATGCGTATGATATAGCCGGTCCAGGTAACATTACGGGAATAGCAGTAGAAGTTTTGCGTGGTTCAAGTGGGGTTCAGAATGTTGCATTGCTGGATAACTGGACGAACGGAATGACCAAAAGTATTTCTGCCGGAATAAACAGATGCCTTGTTGTAATGGTTGGATTAGAAACCGGTACTGATTTAAGAGAAGTTACTTCTATGACTTATGGTGGACAGGCAATGACACAAGTTGCCAATGTCGCTGCTGTTTCAGGTTTCTATGCCCGGGTGCAGACGTGGATACTAAATGAAGCAGGAATTGCAGCAGCCACATCGACAACAATTTTACCCACCTTTACCGGAGTGATACATGCAGAGTATTGTGAAAATTTCTCTGCTGCAAGTTTTATTCACGTAGATCAATATGATCCTGTCCCATCGACGGTTCAATCTTCATTGACAAGTCCCCCTTCAAATTCCTATCAAATAGGTTCTCCACTCAGTACGCTAACAGGAAGCATGTCTGTTGCAGCTGTACTTACAGGTAACCGACCCACTCCGGCGCCGGCGCCGGGAGGTGCAGGAGGATTTACTGTTAACTCCTCCTTTACTGCAGGAAGCAGTATTTATTTTGCTCATGCTTCCTTCCCCACCTCGGGGGCTAGTTTTATGACATCTCATAAAGCAAGTTCCGGAATAGGAACAGAACAACCAACATATACGTTTGATGGTACTGCAAACAGATTTGCTGCTGTAGCAATCTCTCTCCGCAGAGCAAGAAACATGGATAATGTTGTCAGGCTTACCAAAGGCGGAACTGTAGTGGGAAGCAATATGGCAAATAGCGATGTAGAATGGCCAACAAGTAATGCCTATATCACCTATGGAGGAAATGGAAATCTGTGGGGAACTACCTGGACGATATCAGATATTAATAATACAGGATTTGGTTCTGTCTTTTCTGCTATAGTTCAAAACGGGACAGCGAATGTTGATCATATACGCATCATCGTTTGGATGGCAAGTACTCTTCCTATCACACTCCAAAATTTTAATGCCGAGCTCTTAGATAATAATGTAATTATTGAATGGAGAACCAGCTCAGAAATTAATAATGAATACTTCACAGTGGAACGTTCTGCAAACTCAAAAAACTGGGATGAGATTCAAAAAATTGAAGGCGCGGGAATGAGTACAAATTCCATTGACTACCAAGTAATAGATTCTTCCCCCTTAGATGGTATTTCTTACTACCGTTTAAAGCAAACAGATTACGACGGAACTTCGACCTACTCCAAAACTAAATTTGTAAATTATATCAATAAGGAAAAACAAATAGTCCTATATCCAAAACCCGCTTCAAATTATATTTCGATAAAGTCTGATGAAGAAGTATTAAAAATCAATATCCTGGATGCATCGGGGCAGATAATAAAAGTTTTCACCAATTGTGCCGGCAGAATGGATATCTCAAGCATTCAACCGGGCCTTTATTATGTTGAGGTAATCAATTCCAATGATTCCTATTACCGTAAGTTGTATGTTCAAAGGTTTTGAATACTTAGTTAATCCGCACAATCCATTTCACTGACTGCTGATTAAAATTGTCGGTAAAACGCACTAAGTATGCACCGGCTTCCAAATCTTCTATATCAACTTCAGTCCGAAGATCTCTTATTATAATTTCCTTGACAATTTCTCCAAGCAAAGAAACAATGTGCAATGTTCCGCCCGGTTTTTCTATGTCCAGATAAAACGATTTCTGTGCCGGATTAGGATAAACATTGATCAAACTACTCTTTTCAATACTTGCTATTCTTGTTTCTAAAAGTGTATCGCCGTATAAAACTCCATCCATAAACGAACCTATGCGCTTGGTACAGCTATAATAAAAAGCATCATCACAATATTCAATATGCCCTTGCTTGCTGTTATATACATAGTGATAGGCAACATCAAAGGCTTCATAAATCTGGCAATTGGAAGTGTCTACAGAAGCACCACCATAATTAATCTTATAGCTTATTGAGCTGTCCTGTTCACGCAACAGACTTTCGGTAAAAGCAATATCATTAAACGAAAAATTGCTCCTCTCAGTAATAGAAAACCAATTTGTAGGTGCTTCAAGAATACTCTTATAATAATCGACAGAAAGAATTTCAGTAACTGTATCTGTCCAGTGAGTTCCCGTAGGTAATTGAAAGTGTTGACGAATACTTTGGTACATGAGTGAGTCCGTTGTAATTGTAACACTAATAATGGAGTCTCTGAAATAATGGTAGGTAGATGGGTAAGGAAAGTATGGATGGCTTTCCGTTAGCCAGTTCAAAATATCACCGACCTTATATGGGAAGAAATCCAGATAAGTTGGTGCTTGAAAACCATAATTACCAAGTGAATCATTCAAACCAATCAAATGATGCTCTTCTTTGTTGTGATATTGCAAGTTGAGAAACTCAAGGTAATCAAGCAAACCGTAAGTTTTACTCAACCTGATGACAAAACCGGATAATGGTGAATTGTAAAGATTAGCACCATCATATGTTGATAAAGTAAACTCTTTTACTGAATCAGTGACACCTAAAAACGATTGAACTGAAATAGAAGTGCAAGTAAATTCTATATCGGTAAAACCATTTCGAGATGGACCTGAAATGCGCCACGACTCGCCTAGGTTCTTTAGAGGTAAAAAATACAATTCCGGAGAAAAAATAATTGTATCCCCTGAATAAACCAATGAATCGAATTCGTTATTGAGCCAATACCAGTACACTAAAGAGTAATCAACTACTTCATCATAACAGAGTCCGTATTCGTATCCCGAAGACTTCCGATTAGGAAACGTAGATTCAAAACCACTTCGTTGAACAACCGAATCAAATGCAACCAAATTAATTCTCTCATATCCCGAATATGGAATTGAATAATAACTTTTCTGATTCAATGGAAATAAATCCCAATCGGCTTTTACTGAATGAAATGTTAAGCACAAAAGAAATAAAATATAAAGTCGTTTCATAGAGTTTTATTAAAAATCAGTGTTGCACAACAAACTTTTTCCTCCCTACTTTCTTGCTTACCGGATCAGATACTGTTATGAAATAAAATCCATTCGCAAACTGAGCAATATTTATTTCTTTCGAGCAGGTGGATTCTGAAAGCTCTGCTATGTCGGAGTAGACTATCGATCCGGATAGATTTGTTATCTCGATTTTAGCTTTTTGCGCTGATCTTGTTAAAAGCGAAATGCATAATTTATTGATTGCAGGATTTGGAGATATGTCAAGTAAGTTTTCCAATGAGACTTGTTCAATTCCGGTTACAAAATTTGTATCACCGTACAGAACTCCATCCATATAGGAGCCGATTAATTTTGTGCAATTATAGTGGAAGGCATCATTACAGTATTCAGTAAATCCCTGTTTGGTATTGTATATGAAGTGTTGGCCCACATCGATGTATTGCCCAAGCTGACACATATTCGTGTCAACATAATGCCCTTCTTGGTTAATTCTATAAGAAATTGAACTGTCTTGTTCCAAGACATATGACGTCGAAAAAGAAATATCAGAATTTGCCAAATTGGCTTGAGAACTTAATACCAACCAATTGCTTGGACATTCTGTGATTCCTTTGAAATACTCAACCGCATAGGCAATTTCCGCAGTGTCGCTGGAATAATATCCGTTGCCGGGATTATATCCTTGTCTATAGCTCGTGTATTTGAGCGTGTCAGCAGTTATGAGCACACTCAATATTAACTCGTGTGAATATAAGGTTGTTGAAGGACTCCATGGAGGCAAATCCTGAAATTTCCAATTTAATACATCGCCTGCTTTGTAGGGAAAAAAATCCAGATAAGTTGGTGGCTGAAAACCATAAGTACCTGTAGAATCTGAAAGTCCTGTTAACAAATGTGACTCTTTAAAATGATGTTCAAGCAAATAAAACGAAGGATAATCCAGCAAACCGTAATTCTTACTTAGTTTAATGACGTAAGCGCTAAGTGATGAATTAACAAGTGTTGTTCCATCATAGGTTGAAAGTGTAAACTCCTTTACAGAATCTGTAATGCCGAGAAAGGACTGCAGAGTTAAGGATGTACAGGTAAATTCAACATCTGTAACTCCGTTATACAAAGCACCGGAGATACGCCAGGATTCACCAACAGAAACTTTTGGTAAAAAATAAAGTTTCGAAGAATAACGAACGGTATCACCTGAATAAATCAATGAATCGATTTCAGTGTCCATCCATCCATATCCCGCTACAAAATTATTTACATCTGTTACTGCTTCATAGCATTGCTCCAATCCATTGCCCGAATATTTTCGGTTCATAAATGCAGATTGAAATCCGGACCGTTGAACAATAGTATCTATAGCAATTAAATTAATTTGCTCGATGTTGTCATGGTAGTCAGTATAGCGATAATATGATTTCTGATTCAATGGAAACAAATCCCAATCGGCCTTGGCTGATTCTACAGTGATACAAAGAATAATAAAAACGTAAAGTTTATTCATGCAGAAAGGATCTAATAGTATACAAGATAATGATTTTCAGTCCTGATGATAGTCCCTTGGACAAAATTTTACATTAACAATAATTCCAATGAGTCTCTGCTGCCATATTTTACTTTTTGACTGCAAAAAGCATATTGTTTGAATAGATTTACTGTTGAAACTTGCCAATTAAAGAACGCAAACACAAGCCCTCATCCCCCAATTTTCATAACTTTGGCCTAGCTTCCGGAAAGCACATTTATGAACCTTGCTCCTTTTATTGCCCGTCGGTATTTCTTCTCAAAAAAATCCCAAAGAGCCATCAATATTATATCGATGATCTCAGTGGTGGGTGTGACCATAGGCACTGCTGCATTGATCATCGTGCTTTCTGTTTTCAATGGTTTTGAAAACCTCATCCTTCGCTTATACAATTCTTTTGATCCGGATTTGAAAATATCTAAGGTTGAAGGAAAGTCTTTTGATTTGAAGACCTTTCCTTTACATGAGATTAAAAATCTTGAAGGAGTACTTTACCTGACTGAAGTATTAGAAGAAAATGCCTTGGTTAAATACAGGGACAAACAAACCATCGTGAGCATTAAAGGTGTCAGTGATGTTTTTGAAAAGATGACCGGAATAGACACGATGATTAGTGAAGGAGAATTTCTGTTGAAAAAAGGAGATTTGAATTTTGCTGTGGTAGGAGGTGGTATTGCATATAATCTTCAACTAAACCTGAATGATTTATTGTCCCAAATGGAAATTTATGCGCCAAGAAAAAATTCTGCTTCCTTACTGAATGCCGAAGAGGCCTTCAACCGCCGCTTTCTTAGTCCCTCAGGTGTTTTTTCCATACAACAGGAGTTTGACACAAAATATATTATCGTGCCCATTCGCTTCGCCTATGAAATACTGGAAAAAGATTCACAGGTTTCCTCCATTGAACTTGGCTTAAAACCCGGAGTAAAATCAGACGAGATTCAGGCCGGGATTAAAACTCTCCTTGGAAATTCATACGAAGTTAAAAATCGCTATGAGCAGCATGAACTGATCTACAAGATAATGAAATCAGAAAAGTGGGCGGTATTTCTCATCCTGACTTTCATTCTTATCATTGCAACCTTTAACGTAATAAGCTCACTCACCATGTTGGTGATCGAGAAAAAGAAGGACATTACCATTTTGCACAGCCTTGGTGCCAACTCATCCTTACTTCGAAAAATATTTTTAGTAGAAGGGATTTTTATCACATCCATGGGAGCATTTATCGGACTGGCGCTTGGATTTATTATTTGCTTCCTGCAAGAACGATATGGCTTGATACAATTAGGAGGAAGCGGCTCATTTGTGATTGATGCCTACCCTGTAAAAATGGAAGCGGCAGATTTCTTCTATGTAACGGCAACTGTCTTTGTTATTGGTTTCATTGCTGCCTGGTATCCAAGCAAAAGATTGATTGGCGGCATTGTAAACCTAAGCGAAGTAAAAGCAGACGAGTAAGTACAACTTAAGAGTACTCTTCCGTAAAAAACATTCTATTCTCCGCTAAATTGCTTCAGGAAGCGAACATCATTTTCAGAAAAGAGTCTCAGGTCTTTTACATCATGACGAAGCATGGCAATACGTTCTATGCCCATGCCAAAAGCGAAACCCGTATACTTTTCAGCATCGATGCCGCAATTCGTCAAAACATTCGGATCAACCATACCACAGCCTAATATTTCCAGCCAGCCGGTATACTTGCACACATTGCATCCTTTGCCTTTGCAAATACTGCATGTCACATCCATCTCGGCGGAAGGTTCTGTAAAAGGAAAATAAGAGGGACGCAAACGGATTTTTGTTTCAGCACCAAACATCTCTCTTGAAAAATAAAGTAAAGTCTGCTTCATATCAGCAAAAGAAACTCCTTCGTCAATATATAATCCTTCAACCTGATGAAAAAAACAATGAGCGCGTGCAGAAATAGCTTCATTCCGGTAAACTCTTCCCGGTGCTAAAATCCTGATTGGCGGCTTGGTTGTTTCCATCACTCTGACTTGTATGGAGGAGGTGTGTGTCCTTAAGGCAATCGAATCGGTTCCTTCACGCTGTTCGATGAAGAAAGTATCCTGCATATCTCTTGCCGGATGATTCTCCGGAAAATTCAGAGCCGTAAAATTATGCCAGTCATCTTCGATCTCCGGACCTTGTGCGACCGTAAAACCAATGCGTCCAAAAATACTTAGTATGCGGTTTCGGGTAATTGAGATTGGATGTCGCGATCCCAAAACGTAAGGCTCGGCAGGTAAACTCAGGTCAAGGTCAGAGTGCCCACCTGAATCGCTGACTGATTCGAGGCCGGTCATTGCCAGCTGAAATTTTTCCTCCGCTTTCGTCTTTAGCTCATTAACCAGGAGTCCAAAATCTTTGCGATGCTCGACCGGTATATTCTTCATCTCAGAGAAAAGATCAGTAAGCACCCCCTTTTTCGACAAATACTTTAAGCGAAAAGCTTCCAGTTGATCCTTGGTTGAGGCCACATAATTGTCAACTTCTGAAATAAGTTGCTTTATCTTATCCTGCATAATGATTGTAAAAAATCAAAATTGACGTCTAAATCCGAAGAAATAACCGTATAAAATGATTGAGAATTAGTTTTTCTTTGTTTTTTTAGATCCCATATCCTCTATCAGCGGTTCAGGTTTGATGAGAGTTATTTTCATGCGCACATCCTGCAAAGGTCGGTGATCATTTGGACGAATTTGAACATTTGCAATTTTATCAATGACATCCAAGCCTTCGATTACTTGTCCGAAAACAGTATAGCTATTATCTAAAGGTGGATATCCACCAACTGTCGAATAAGTACTCTTTTTCAAGTCTGAAAGTTTAACTCCTTGCTGTAAAGCCATCATATCAAGCTGCTCCGGTTGGAAAGTTTGCCCCTGAACTATATAAAACTGACAGCCACTTGAATTTTTCAAAGGGTTGTTTTCACCGAATCGCGCGGCAGCCAAAGCTCCTTTTCGATGAAACAAGGTATCATTGAACTCAGCCGGAACAGTGTAACCGACATCTCCCATCCCTAAGCCTTGTTCCGGCGGAGCATTTTTAGAAAGTGGATCTCCTCCTTGAATCATGAAATTTTTAATAACCCGATGAAATAAGAGGCTATCATAAAATCCGGTTTCAACGAGCTTTATAAAATTATCCCGGTGTTTTGGGGTGACGTCATATAATAAGACCTTCATATCCCCGAATTCCGTGTGGATTAGCACCATTTGACCTTTAAGTGCTGTATCTGATGGAGCCGTTCCGTCTTTTTGTGCAAAAAGTGAAACACTCAACATCATAAAGAGCGTACTAATGGCAGTGTAATACTTCATATTTTCTAGTATTTTTGTATTGTTCGGCTGTGGCTGCAATATTAACCAAAATCAAATGAATAAAGAAAAAAGCGGTCGGCTTGCAGGATTGATAATGCTTGGATTTTTTCTCTCTCTGAGTTTTTTTTCCTGTAAGAAAGATGGTCCGACAAAAGCAGTTATTTCTGTTGTCGATTCAATAAATCGTCCGGTGCAAGGTGCTCAGGTAATCTTATGGCAGGATACAGCCGTGAATAAAACCAATGGTGTTGCCTCTGATTTAAGAGTAGTTAAAACAAGTGATGCAGCCGGAAAAGCTGAATTCGAATTTCAACTTGAGGCTTTTTTAAATATTGACGTTATTTATAATGCGGATACAAGCAGAAGTTTTATCCGATTGAAAGAACATGAAACGGTAAACAAAACTGTCGTCATTTCTCTCTGAGGATTTCAATTATTTTCAACTGATTCATCCTTGATACCAATTAATCAAAGATCAATTCGGATTCCAATTTCTAATTCAAAGTATTCAATAGCTGCCTGCTTAAGCAGCAAATCTTGCTCGCGTAACGTCAGAGGCGGTAATTTCTTTTGCATTTCCCATGAAGGCCAACCCTGCTCGTCCTGTCCTACCAAGTGATAGTATCCGAAGTTGCTGAGCAATCGACAAACAGCGATATGCATTAAATCCTGCTTTTCATCCTTAGAATATTTCATAGGGCCTTTGCCTAACTCCTGGACTCCTATTAAAAACAGAATGGTTTGTAAATCAGGCGCTTCTCCGAACTGCTCAGCAAGATGAGCCGTGAGACGTTCCCATTTATCTTTTAAAACCTGCAAATCTACCTGATCCATATTGCTGCAAAGGTATTCACTATTTTCGGGGATTGCTACCTTTGCCAGCCTTGCCATAAATGCTCTCAACCCTGTGTATAAAAGAATTTTAATCACTTTTATTTCCATCCTCATATTCATCCTCGGCTTGGGATTCAATCCTGCGCAAGGCCAGCAAAAAACAGGGCAAGCGGTAGACATCGTATTTTGTCTGGATTTAAGCAGCAGCGCCAATGGATTGATCGACCAAATGCGGAATCACTTATGGGATTATTGGTACTTCCTTTCCTGATGTCAGCCTGTTCCTGATTACCGAATCAGCGTTGTAGCTTATTCACGCTTTAGCTATGGACAAAAAACCGGCTATGTGAAAGTGATAAAAGACCTGAGTACAGAATTTGATTTGCTAAGCGCATTGCTTTATAAAATTCCTTCCCGAATAGAAAAAGGCGACCAGTATGTAGGATCTGCATTGAATCAGTGCCTGCGCAAATTAAGCTGGTCAAAAGACCCGAATGCGCTGAAAATAATTTTTCTTGTCGGTAACGGAGATATAAAACTTGGCCCTGACGATATCGACCGTGTAACAGAAAAACTTGTATCAAATGGTGTAATCATCAACACGGTTTATTGTACTGTGCCGGGTGAGCGGAAAGCTATTCGTGGATGGAGTCGATTAGCGGAACTGGGTAATGGAAAAATGTCTGTTATCTCCCTGCGCAACCGTTATTTCGACAGACTGAATGGTTTTGACTTACAACGCTTCCGTGCCTTAAATAGAAAATTTAATAATACTTATTTGCATTATGGTCCCGGAGGTTACAAGCGATGGAAACTATTGACGAATGAAGATAATCACATATTTATCACCAATACTGAAGGATACCGTTACCGCGCTCTTTACAAAATATCTGATGACTATCAGAAAAAGAATTTTTCATGGGATCTGGTAGATCTTTATTACAAAAACCCCGTTGGATTTATGGATGCCGACAGGAAACTGATGAATGATTCCTGTAAAAGGATGAGTGCAGAAAAATTAAAAGGCTATATTGTTTATAAAAAATACGAACGTAAAAAACTCAGCGCAATGATTGCTGATATGGTAGCGGAGAAAGAGTTGAAAGACCGCATCAATGGAAAGGTCATAGAAAAAAGTATGGCGACTTTTGATATTGTTACCATGCACATGTTGCGTGACCTATTGGTTGCAAGAAATATAACTTGTCCGGTTTATTAAGGTTATTAAATAGAAAATTAAAGAAATTGTTCGATGAAGAGTTGGAATAAATGGATTTTTGGTGGTCTCGGTTGGGCAATTGGCGGTCCCATTGGAGGGATTCTTGGTTTTGCACTTGGATCGATAACTGAAGAAAGCCAAAAGGCATACAAAACAGGACGACCGGTTCTCTCTAACGACTTCAGTGCGGTACTGTTGGTGCTTTGTGCGGCAGTTATGAAAGCAGATCAACGTGTAATGCGCACCGAACTTGATTTCGTTAAAAATTATTTCTTACGACAATTTGGAGAATCTCACACCCGTGAGCGAATGCAGCTCTTTCGGGAAATACTCAAGCAGGACATTCCACTTGCTCAAGTATGCCAACAAGTGCGACAGCATCTTGATCCGGCTTCAAGATTGCAATTACTTCATCTGCTTTTTGGTTTGGCCGGATCCGATGGAACTGTAGGTGAGGCTGAACTAACGGTGCTCGGACAAATTTCTTCCCTGATAGGTATAGGTCAGAAAGATTTTGAAAGTATCAAAGCCATGTTTGTAAAAGATACTGAGTCTGCCTATAAGATTCTTGAAATTGATCGCTCTGCAACAAACGAAGAAGTGAAAAAGGCTTACAGAAGAATGGCTGTTAAATTCCATCCCGATAAAGTACATCATCTCGGTGCAGAGTTTCAACAAGATGCGCAGGAAAAATTCAAGAAGATCAATGAAGCTCATGAAGCCATCAAGAAAGAAAGAGGACTTTAATATTTTTTTTTAAAACAAGTTTAGAATATTTTCGTACACGATTGAAAGCCTTTTATTTTATTAAATCATTATGCTTGATATCATCCTAGCTGCACTACTCATTATAGGAATTATCAGAGGATTTCTAAAGGGATTTATTTTTGAAGTTGCTATCCTTGGGGTTTTTTTTCTTGGAATGTGGGCAGGATTTAAATTCGCCGGCTTCGCTACGCCATACGTTTTAAAAGTAATAAAGCCCGACCCGCAAACTCTTTATTACATTTCTTCTTTTATTATGTTCCTTGTTATTTCAACAGCTGTTATACTATTGGCAAAACTTTTTACCGGTCTGGTTAATATGGCCGCTCTCGGAATATTTAATAAACTTGGAGGAGCCATTTTAGGTGGAATGAAATATGCACTTGTTTTGAGTATAGTGATATTCTATTTCAACAAACTCGACACAAAGTACAAATGGTTATCACCTGATGTAAAAGCAGAGTCCTATTTGTATTACCCCTTGGCAAAAATTTCACCCTTTGTGTTGCCGGTAATTGAAGGTGCAAAAGATAAATGGGATCAATTCAAGTCAGAGTAGTTCAGAGCCGGTAACTTCCCTCTCTACTTTTATGACAGGTCCCGTAACTGTATCAGGAGAATTGAATTTTTATTTTTCTTCAAAACCGTAAATTCATAATCATCGAAAATTATTTTGTCGTTTGTGCCCGGGATTTTCCCGAATTTCAATATCAAACAACCTGCCAGCGTGTTGTAATCCCCGTCTTTTTTTATTTCGTGTGGCAATTGTTTATTAATATCATCCAGTGATGCTGAAGCCACTGCTGTATACATCTTATCTCCTGTCTTCTCAACAATTGGTACTTCCTTGTCGAATTCATCCTGAATTTCCCCGACAAGTTCTTCGAGAATATCTTCCATAGTTACTATTCCAATGGTTGCGCCATACTCATTCACAACGATGGCCATCTGTTGATGCCTTACTTGAAAATCTTTTAGTAACTGACCAATACGTTTGGTCTCCGGAACAGTAAGAACCGGTCTCATCAGTTCTCTGATAAGGGCCTTTTCGTTTTTTCTCAACTTCAACAATAAATCTTTAAGATAAACAACACCTACTACATTGTCCAAATTATTTTCAAAGCAGGGAATTCTGGAATAATTCTCTTCAATAATTTCTTCTATGGTCGCTTCATTGAAATCATTCAGATCAATGGCCAACACCTGGGTTCGGGGAACCATCACTTGTTTTGCCGTACGTTCAGAAAAATCAAATGCATTTTTGATAATGTCATAATCTGATTCTTCAATCGCACCACTTTCTCGTCCTTGCCTCACAATATATTTTAACTCGTCACTGCTGTGAATTTCAGATCCGTGAATAGAAGATATCCCGACCGATTTTAAAAGAAAATTAGCAATCCCGTTTAAAACCCAGATGAATGGTTTAAACAAGAGGTAAAAAAACTGGAGCGGATAAGCAATGTAAAGGGTGGTTTTCTCCGAACGTTGAATGGCGATGGATTTTGGAGCAAGCTCTCCGAAAACGATATGAAGCACAGTGATTACGCCAAATGCAATGGGGAGAGCTATATCATGAGCCAGTTCAGGGTCGATTGACACGCCCAGGAGGCCCATAAGTTTCAATATAAATTTCGAAACTACAGGTTCGCCTATCCAACCTAAACCCAAACTGGCAAGCGTAATACCTAATTGTGTTGCTGCCAGGTATCCATCGAGGTGTGACGTAATATGTTTTGACAGTGTCGCCGCACGATTTCCGGTCCGTGCTTTTATTTCCAGTTGTGATGTGCGCACTTTAACGATGGCAAATTCTGCCGCTACAAAGAATCCATTTAAAAAAACCAATAAAAAGGTAATTAGAAGATCAATAAGCATCGTCGTTTTTTCTAAAAATATATATTTAATTTGTAATACTAATCAATCCTTCCAACAAAAGTTCATTTAACTAATCAAAATAATCAGACTTTTTCTTTCACGACTTTCCGCAGTAGAAGCAGCAATCCCATCCCAATAACTGTGATAGCGACCAATCCGTACCATGTCATTTCAAATCCAAACAAGTGAATCGATTGCATTCCGGCATTGTGGCTGAAAACATGTGATACGGAAAACGCTATGCTATATAATGCCATGTATTCACCACGCTTTCCTCTCTTGGAATATTCCATAGCAAAGGAATTTGAAAAAGGGAAGACCAACATTTCTCCAACACTCATCAGTACCAAGGCAAGAATGAGAATTCCATTCCAGGCACTCAAATTAAAGGCCAGGAAACTCAATCCAAGTAAGAGCATTCCAATGAACATGAGCCATATCCTTGAAAAATTTCTTTTCTCCAGAGCATGGACCAATGGCATCTCCAACAAAAATACTATCAGACCATTCAGTCCGATCAGCAAACCGATTTGTGCTTCAGTTAAAAAGTGAACGTCTTTATAATACAGAGGCACAGTAGAGAAATACTGAAGAAACACAAAACCAAATAGTATGGTTGACAAAATAAATATCCAATAATGACCATCGCTGTATGCAGAGCGGGAATTTGTAAAAATTTCTTCGTCGATAGTCCTTGCTTTCTTTGGATGCAGGAGCTGCAATAAGGCTAAACCGGCAAACAAGGAAGTTAAGCCATCAATCCAAAACAAACCTCCATACCCTAATGTGACAATAATCAATCCGCCTGCTGCGGGTCCTGCTGCGAAGCCAAGATTAATAGCGAGGCGTACAAGGGTAACGGAACGTGTTTTATTTTCAGGTTTGCTGTATGCATTTAATGCGACAAACATGGCCGGACGGAAGGCATCCGCTACACACATAAGAAGAAAAATGCCTGCACAAAGACTCACGAATGAATCGAGATATTGTAAACTCACAAAAAACGCGCTGGAGAGAAGTAAACTTCCGGCCATCGTTTTATAATAACCTATCCGGTCTGTTAACTTGCCTCCAAGCCAGGAACCGACCACAGAACCAAGACCAAAAAAACTCATGATCCATCCCACCTGAGCAAGACTGTATCCTTTGTCTTTAGTTAGATACAGTGACAAAAATGGAATCACCATTGTTCCTGCTCTGTTGATAAGAGTTATCAAACTAAGATACCAGACTTCACGGGAGAGACCTAAATAGGAGCTTCTAAAAAGCATTTAAATCAAATCTGTAATCATGAAAAAATAAGATTGCAAGATACCTGCATCCTCCGGCTATTCATTGATGGCTATTACTCCGGGCAGCTCTTTACCTTCAAAATATTCTAACAAAGCTCCGCCTCCTGTCGATACATAACTGACCTTATCGGCATAGCCAAACTGAGTAACAGCGGCTGCCGAATCTCCTCCGCCAATGAGTGAATAGGCACCATGAGAAGTTGCTTCTGCAATAGCCTCCGCCATAATCCGTGTACCGCTTTCAAACTTTTTCATTTCAAAAACGCCCATAGGACCGTTCCACAATATTGTTTTAGAATTTTTAATTACTGAAACAAACTCTTTTGTGGCAACCGGACCAATATCAAGCCCCATCCAGGCATCAGGGATATTCATGTTGTCAGATATATTTGTATTGGCGTCCTTATCAAATTTATCGGCGATGACTGAGTCTACAGGGAGAAATAAATTGCAACCTGCTTTCTTTGCTTTATCAATGAGTTGAAGAGCCAAATCCAAACGATCTTCTTCAACCAATGAATTACCAATACTTCCACCTTGCGCTTTAAAGAACGTATAAGCCATGCCACCTCCGATAATAATATTATCAGCCCTTGTCAGTAGGTTTTCAATGATGAGAATCTTATCGCTTACTTTCGCTCCGCCCATCACAGCGGTGAAAGGTTTTTGGGCTTTATGCATCACCAAATCCGCATTCTCCAATTCGGATGCCATGAGTAAACCCATGCATTTTTTACCCGGGAAAAATTTTGCGATAATAGCCGTAGAAGCATGGGCACGATGTGCGGTTCCAAAAGCATCATTGACATAATAATCGCCATGCAAGGAGAGGGCTTTTGCAAATGATTCGTCGCCCTTCTCTTCTTCTTTGTGAAAACGAAGATTTTCGAGCAATAAAACATTTCCTGCTTTGAGTGAAGAAGAGGCTTTTATAGCCTCATCTCCTATGCAGTTATCAGTAAATTGAACAGTTGTTCCAATCAATTGGTTAATCCTCTCTACGAGATGCCTTAGTGTAAATTTCCCAAAATCAATGCTTCCATCCTCCTTGAGCTTTTTAAGAGGCCTACCCAAATGACTCATGAGTACAACACTTCCGCCATCATCAATGATTTTTTTTATCGTGGGAATGGCTAAACGAATCCGGCTATCGTCTGTTATATTGAACTGTTTATCAAGTGGAACATTGAAATCAACACGAATCAATGCCCTAATACCTTTGAAGTTTATGTCTTTGATGTTTTTCATGCGGACACAAAGATAGATGAATTCGGAAATTAGAACGAAGGGAGAAGCTGAATCTGTGAATTAGATTATCTTTGTCAGATGCAATTCGCAAAGGTTGTAGGACATGATGAAGTAAAGAGCCGACTGGTCACAAGTGCCAATGAAGGCCGTATAAGTCATGCCCAATTGTTTTTAGGCCCTGAAGGTGCCGGAAATCTGGCTATGGCGATTGCCTACGCACAATATCTGTTTTGTGAAAACAAGAGCCTTGATGATAGCTGTGGCCTTTGCTCTTCCTGCATCAAAATACAGAAACTCATCCATCCGGATTTGACCTTTAGCTATCCGGTAGCACCGAGAGACAAAATAAAAGAACCACGCAGCGTGGATTTTATAAGTGAATGGAGGGAGGCTGTTATTGCAAATCCTTACATCGGATATCAGGAGTGGATAGAACATCTGGATGTTGAGAATAAGCAGGGATTAATTTCTGTTCACGAAGCGAATGACATTTTAGGTAGGCTAAGTTTAAAAAGTGTTGAGGGTGGTTATAAAATCGTGATCATTTGGCTCGCGGAAACAATGAATGCTCCTGCCGCAAATAAATTATTAAAAATCATAGAGGAGCCACCTGACCATACTATATTTCTGATGGTCGCTGAAGATTACGAACAAATTATTCCAACAATCGCTTCGCGGACTCAATTGGTAAAAATAAACCGATTGAATGAAAACGAAATGATTGCTGCATTAGTTAAGATGCATGGTTTAGAGCATCAGGCAGCAAGGCACATGGCGCACCGGGCAAATGGAGATTATAATGAAGCACTGAAATTAATACGCAACGATGAATCGGATGCAGATTTGAATCAATGGTTTTTACTGTGGATGCGTGCGTGTTATTCCGGAAATGTTGGTCAAATTGTAGAATTCACAAACAACTTCGCAGCTGAATCGAGAGAAAAACAGAAAGGATATTTGCATCACTCTTTAAATGTTGCCAGAGAATGTCTCCTGATTAATTATGGCGACCGATCGATGATCCACTTTGAAGGCAAAGAGCTGGAAGATTTGGGAAAATTTGCACCCTTTGTTCATCTTGACAATGCTGAAGAATTTATCTCCAAGTTGAGCGAAGCCACGTATCACATTGAGCGGAATGCCAATTCCAAACTACTTTTTACAGATCTTTCCTTAAGCATACAAGGAATCTTGCACAAGAAGAATTAATCAACTTCTTCCCTCTCACCTTCCATAACCCGGACATTTCTCTGTAGCCTCATGTATTGACTTGATTATCAATGGCAAATAAGTCAGCCCTTTTCACTAATTTTGCATTCCTAAAAATTAAATTCTTTTATTATTAAAGGTGCTTATTTCTCTTTAGATTAGCGAAAAGCACACATAATCCTCAAATCAAATGGCTTGTAATTCCTGCAGTACGGAAAAAGACGGAAAGCCCGGAGGTTGCCGAAGCAATGGCACCTGTGGCACCGGCGGATGCAACAAGCTGAATGTATACAATTGGCTTAGCGACATGGTCCTGCCTCACGGGCAAAAACCATTCGATATCATAGAAGTACGATTCAAGGGTAGTCGTAAAGAATTTTTTCACAACAAAGAAGGTGTAGATCTTCGGGTGGGTGATGTAGTTACGGTTGATGCTTCGCCGGGACATGATGTTGGAGTTGTTTCTATGGTTGGTGAATTGGTACGATTTCAGCTTAACAAAAGACATCTCAAAGAAGATTCTGATCAGATCAAAACTTTCTACAGAAAGGCGAAACCCAATGAAATAGAAAAATGGATTGAAGTCAAGGATAAAGAAACCTCTACACTTCATCGCACAAGAGAAATTATTCAATCGCTTAAACTTTCAATGAAATTAAGTGATGTGGAATATCAGGGTGACGGTAAAAAGGCAACATTTTTCTATACTGCGGAAGAGCGTGTCGATTTTCGTGAGCTAATTAAAAAACTTGCTGATGAGTTTCGGATGCGCATAGACATGCGGCAAATCGGAATGCGTCAGGAAGCCAGTCGTCTTGGTGGATTAGGTGTGTGTGGACGAGAACTTTGTTGTTCGACATGGCTGACAGATTTCAAAACCGTATCAACAAGTACAGCCCGTTATCAAAACCTTGCCTTGAATCCCGCTAAGCTTGCCGGACAATGCGGTAAATTAAAATGTTGTCTCAACTACGAACTCGATTCGTATGTAGATGCATTAAAAGACTTTCCTTCGACAAATACGACTCTTGAAACTGAGCATGGTCGTGCATTTCATCGCAAGACAGACATCTTTAAAAGAATGATGTGGTTTGCCTTTCATGAACACGACCGCAAAGAAAACTCCGAATCAGGAGAAGGTGGTGGAGATGGAAACTGGATTGCTTTACCTGTTGACAGGGTGAATGAAATCATTGGGTTGAATAAACAAAAAATTAAGCCTGCTGAATTACGCAGCAAGCAAATGGAAGAGGAAGAATCTGCCCTCGTGGTTGAACCGGACTATGCCAATGTTGTCGGACAAGACCGCATCGACAGGATGGATCACATGAAAAAGAAGAAGAAAAAGAAGAAGAAAAAATCAGGGAATAAACCCGGTTCAGAGTCTCAACAAAACCAATCTCTTCAACCTTCAAATCCTCCGCAGGCTAAAGGGCCGCGTCCTCAAAATCCACCGCAAAAACAAGCGAACAGGCAGGGACAAAATTCCGGACAGCAAGACAAGCCAAGAACCCAAGTACCGCCACGAAAAGCTGATTCGCCAGGGCAAAATCCGGGTCAGCCTAATCAAAATGCCGCGTCCGGCCGTGACGATAAAAACAGGAACGACAGAAATAGAAATCGAGGCCCAAGGCCACCTCGCACCTCAGCAGGAGGATCCGAATCTTCAGCTAAACCAACTGAATAATGTTTAAAATATATTCATATATAGTATCTGTTAGTTTACTATTATATATTTTCTCGTTAATGGCATGTGATAGCAATGCTGTGTTTGAGAAAAACATTAAACTCGATGATAATCGGTGGTATCAGGAAAACGTGATCAGACTTGAAACAGAGATCAACGATACAATTAGTCCGATGAATTTGTATATCAATGTGCGAAATGCGAGTGGCTATCAATTCAGAAATCTTTTTGTTTTTCTTACCACAACTACTCCTGAAAATACCAAATCACGTGATACCCTGGAATTAATCCTTGCAGATGATGCCGGGAAATGGTTAGGTGAAGGCATGGGAGATATTTGGGATAATCGAATACTCTTCAAGAAAAATTTTCAATTCCCTTCTGCAGGGAAGTATACATTTGAATTGGAACAAGCCATGCGTGTTAATCCTTTGCCTCAGATCATGGATGCAGGTATAAGGATTGAGAAGGCTCAATAAGTATTACTTTCTGTATGATTCTGAGATCATTAAACCGTGCAGAGCATAATGACTATTCTTTAATAGAAAATTATTTGAACGCATCTCCTTTCGGTAGACCTGATGTTAAAATTTTATCAAGCCGGGTTCAGGCACCTCCGGCAAAATACTTCCTGTGGATTCGATAGAAAATCCAGGAACAAAAAATTCCGAGCAGAAAATAAATCCAGGAACTTCTTCGGGAAATGGAATTAGTCAACTTTGCTTTTTCTTTTTCCAATTGTGCTAACTGTTTTACCAGAGTGTCCTGATTGCGCTCGTAGTTTTTCAATTGTTCTGCATATTGGTTAACATCATAAGACATCGTTTGCTTTTCAAACTTTGAATAATCCAGTAGCTGTCTCAGGCGGGCCATAATCTTGTTATCAACCTCAACAATATTTTTCAACCTGTCATGTGTTGCACGTAAATCGTTCTTCGTTTTCTGCCCAAAGAAACCACTCTTCTTTTTCAAGGAAGCAGAATAGGAATCGAACAACTCTTGTCTTTCCTCGACCAGTTTCATCAGTTCATTCCTTTCCTGTCGGCTCTGCGCAGAAACACAAATCCGAAAGACCAGAAACAAGAAAATAATAGCTGTAAATCGCATCATTGTCGCCAAAAATAAACGAAAATACCCGGTAATATATTCTTTCTTGTCAGCAATACTATGATTAACTGAAAATTTCAGCAATAAAATCCGGGTGATTGAGGTTCGGAATTTCATAGTAAATTCATCAAAGCAAAGAGATTAGAGTAAAAATCAAAAAGCACAAAATAAACAGGATTTCATCTGTTAAATACAGTTAAGGAAGCCGTATCTCCTTTCCTTTCTCGCCTTAAAAGGATACTTTCGTATCCATGAAAAAACTACTATGAAAAAGATACTGATGATCCTGACGGTGATCTTATTTTCCGTCGCAAACAATTACACAACTGCCGGTGAAGGCACAGAAGGAAAAGTTTTGCCTTATCCTATCTACCAGAAAAAAATGGCTAACGGACTTAACGTTGTAACGGTTCCTTATGATAGTCCGGGACTCGCCGCATTCTACATTGTTGTTCGCACGGGCTCACGCGATGAAATCGAACCGGGGAAATCCGGTTTTGCACACTTCTTCGAGCACATGATGTTTCGCGGTACTGACAAATATCCAAAGGACAAGTACAGCGAAGTATTAAAATCAACAGGCGCAAGTGCCAATGCGAATACGAGTCTGGACCGAACTGTTTATCACATGACAGGAAGCTCTGACAAACTTGAAACAATGTTTGAATTGGAAAGTGACCGTTTCATGAATCTGAAATATTCTATTCAGGGTTTCAAAACTGAAGCGGGTGCCGTTAAGGGAGAATACACAAAGAACTCTGCAAGTCCTTACTCACAACTGAATGAAAAAGTTCAGGAGACAGCCTTCGATAAGCATACCTATAAGCATACGACGATGGGGTTCTTTGCCGACATCGTTGATATGCCTAACCAATATGATTATTCTATCGAATTTTTCCGCCGATTCTACCGTCCGGAATATTCAACAATCATCGTTGTAGGTGATGTTACTCCTGAAAATGTTCAGGCATTGGCAGAGAAATATTTTTCTACTTGGAAGCGCGGTGATTATGTGAGTAATATCCCTGAAGAACCAGTTCAAACAGCTGCACGTTATGTACACATCCAAAAACCCGGCTTCCCTCCTTTTCTGGATCTTAATTACAAAGGACCGGCATTTAGCGACAAAGCAATTGATATGCCTGCCCTTGATGTTCTGAACTCTATTTTACTTTCCGACAAATCTGAACTATACAAGAAGCTGGTAATCGACGAACAAAAATGTCGTTTTCTTGGAGGCGGTGCTCAGGATTCACGCGACCCTTATCTCATCAGCATTAGTGCATCTTTGATAAATGCCTCCGACATGCAATACGTAAAGGATGCAATTGTTGCAGCATACGAAAAAGCAAAGACAACTCCGGTAGATGCACAGTTATTAAAGGACACCAAGACTCATTTGAAATACAGTTTCGCGATGAACATTGATAACCCTACTTCTATTGCTGAATCTCTTAGTGCATACACATGGCTGACTAATGATCCTGAATCATTGAACAGATTATATGCTTTGTATGATAAGGTTACTGCAGAAGACCTTATGATGGTTGCGAAGAAATATATTCTTCCAACGACATTGACCATCGGAACAATTTCACCGAATGAAAAAGAAACACTTCAGTAATCAGTTTCAATTACCTCAATTTTAATCTACCCACGATGAAATCATATATAAAAACTATACTCACATTTTGTTTTGTAGCTCTACTCGCCTCAGGAAGTTCAGCCCAAGAATTAGTGGAACTAAAACTTCCAAAATCAAACAAGGTCGTTATTCAACTGATGTTTCGTAATGGAAGCATTTGTGATCCTGCCGGCAAAGAAGGCTTGACAGCATTGACCTCAAGCCTCGTTTCTGAAGGAGGGGCCGGAACTCTCAGTGCAACGGATATCAAAGATAAAATCTATCCTTACTCGGCATCATATGGCAGTTCATGTGATAAAGAAGTCAGCAATTTTTACTTTGAAGTTCCGGCAGATTACCTGAATGAATTTTATCCGATCTTAAAGGACCTGATGCTTAACCCTTCATTTAAAGAAGATGATTTTGAAAGAGTGAAATCAAATCAACAGAACTACGTTGATCAGCTAATTCGTCAGTCTTCAGATGAAGAGTATGGTAAAAAATATCTTGAAGATGTTTTGTTTCGTGGTACAAATTACCAGTACATGACAAGCGGAACAAGTGAAGGAGTAAAGAGCATCACTCTTGACGACGTAAAAAATCAGTATAAGAATTTTTTCACGCGTAACAATCTCACGATCGGCTTAGCCGGAAATTATTCTGATGAATTTGTCACCCGTATCAAGACAGATTTGAAAGGAATGTCATCGGTGGTTCCTGTGATTCCAACTCCAGGTAAAGCAGCAATGGCCGAAGGCTTAAATGTAGAAATCGTAGCTAAAGACAATGCACTCGGTTCAGCGATCTCTGCGGGTTTTCCATTAGCTATAACCAGATCGAATGATGATTTCGTTGCCTTAATGATTGCAAACTCATGGTTAGGTGAACACCGCAAATCATATTCCAGGTTATATCAAAAGATACGTGAAGCCCGTTCCATGAATTATGGCGACTACACCTATATCGAATGGTATGAGTCAGGAGGATCGAACATGTTACCTCCCGCAGGTACTCCACGTTCATCAAATTATTTCAGCATATGGATCAGACCTGTACAAACAGCTTCCGGATTAAAGGGACAATATGAAGAGTTGAAAAGCATTGAGATAGGACATGCACATTTTGCTTTAAGAATGGCATTGAAAGAAATGGATGCGCTTATTAAAAACGGAATGACTGAAGAAGATTTTATTAAAACCCGTGATTTCCTTCGTAGCTATACAAAGCTTTATATTCAGTCTCCTGCAAGTCAACTCGGTTATTTGATGGATGCCAGATTCTACGGTCGCAAAGACTGGATCAAAGAGCTGGATGCCTTACTCAGTGGAATGACTTTAGATCAGGTTAACAAAGCGATAAAAAAATACTGGCAGACGCAAAATATGAATATCGTAATTATAACTGATAAGTCGGAAGCTGAACCATTAGCGAAAAGCTTAAGAAACAACTCCCCTTCTCCGATGAGTTATTCAGACGGACTCAAGGCATCATTATCACCGGATATTCTTAATGAAGACCGTACGGTTGAATCATATCCAATGCCGGTGAAAAAAGTGTCTATTGTGGAATCAGAATCTACTTTCCGTAAATCTGTTCCGTCGGACAACAAAGGAATATTGAAAATCCAGAAATAAGAAAAACCAATATAAACGAAAAGCGCGGAATTAATTCCGCGCTTTTTTTATGTCATGACCAGATCAAAATGATCGCTCTGACCACAAATCATTTTCAGTCAACAAAAAAAGCCTTCACCACTGATTCCCTTGATCCCGTTCGCACTTCAAGGTAGTACAAACCCCTTGGTAAATCATCACGCCTTAGTTCAAAAAAATTGCCTCTGACACCTTCAACTTCTCTTAATATCCTTCCAAAGCGGTCGTTGATACGGTAGGAAGATATATCCGCATTGGTCGTTTGTAAATAAACCGAAGCTGTATGTACTAAGGGATTCGGATATAATAAAAGTTGATTGTTGCCAAAGTATATATAGCGAATGTTGATGGTACTTGTATAACCGAGGGTAATTAAATCCAGCTTATAATAATTAACTGCATTGGGAACAGGATTTGTATCGGTATAAGAATAGAAAACATCTTCCGTTGAGCTTCCGCAAATCCCGGCAATATCACCAATCGGGTTAAAGTAGACCCCGTCTGTAGAACGTAAAACATTGATACCATTACAGATATTTCCGCCGGCAATCACGATGTTGAGTTCAATTTTATCATTCTGTTGTATGGCGGAAAAGTTCGCCAGAAACTGCGCAGGGCTAACCATTGCATGAAGCAAGAAAAACAGGAAAGTAAGATTCCGGAGAAAAGACATTAGGGTCAATTTATAAAATTTCCAGCTAATAACCTTAAACAACTCAGTCGGAAAACGGTTTTAGCCCCTTAAAATTTTATTACTTTTACAGCATTCCTTCCAATTTTAGGAGCTTTTATGCCAAAATCAAAAAATAAGTTCGGTAAGTACCTCCTCATCTTCTGGGGACTATTTATTACTCCCTTTCTGCTACTCATCATTATCATGTTTATGGCCTCCAAAGGCTGGATTGGTGAACAGCTTCCCTCCTTCGAAGAATTGGAAAACCCGAAGAGCAATCTTGCCTCCGAGGTAATATCCAGCGATCAAAACGTTCTTGGGAAATATTATGTAGAAAACAGGACTAATATCCATTATTATGACCTGAGTCAAAATGTAGTCAATGCCTTAAAGGCAACTGAAGATATACGTTTCGAAGATCATAGCGGAATTGATCCAAAGGGGCTTCTGCGAGCAGTGTTTCGGGCAGGCAAGGCAGGAGGAGGTAGTACCATAACTCAGCAGCTGGCGAAAAATCTTTTCCATGAAAAGCCGGATACCAAGACTGAACGGGTCATTCAAAAGCTTCAGGAATGGATTATTGCGATTCAACTTGAACGGAGATACACGAAGGAAGAAATTATCGCGATGTATCTCAACACGGTTGAATTCAGCAGCAATGCTTATGGAATTAAATCTGCTTCCAGAACCTATTTCAACCAAACTCCGGATTCATTAAGTGTTCAGGAAGCTGCAGTACTTATCGGAATGCTTCAGGCACCTACACGCTTTAATCCGGCGCGAAATCCTGATCGTGCATTGGCGCGAAGAAATATCGTGTTGAGTCAAATGAATAAATACGATTTCATCAGTGATGAACATATTGATTCAATCATAGCCTTACCCATAGAATTAAATTTTCAGGTTGAAGACCACAATTTCGGACTTGCCACCTACTTTCGTGAATCATTGCGGAATGATTTATTGAAATGGTGCAAAGAGCATATTAATAATGCAACCGGAAAACCCTATAACTTATATACTGACGGTCTTAAAATTTATACGACGATTGATTCCAGAATGCAGCGTTATGCCGAAGAAGCCATGCGCGAGCACATGACTGAGATACAGAAAAAATTTACCGAGCACTGGAAGAACAAAGAGCCTTGGGAAGATCACAGAGAAATATTAGAAGAAGGTAAAAAACGTTCCGACCGGTATATCAGAATGAAGGCTGCCGGAGCGAGTACTAAACAAATTGACAGTGCCTTTGCAGCCAAAACAAAAATGCAGCTCTTCTCCTGGAAAGGGGATATTGATACCATTATCTCTCCGATGGACAGTATAAAGTATTTCAAGAAAATGCTGCAACTCGGTTTTATGTCAATGGAACCTCAAAGCGGATATATCAGAGCCTGGGTTGGTGGAAATGATTACCGGTATTTTCAGTACGATCATGTGAAAGAAGGGAAGAGACAAGTGGGATCAACATTCAAACCTTTTCTCTACACTTTAGCGATGCAGGAAGGATATTCTCCTTGCTATAAAATTCCAAACATTCGTGTGACTTTTGATTTACCCACAGGAGATCAGTGGTCACCCGTGAATGCGGATGGTAAATATGGTGGCATGTTAACCTTGAAGGAAGGCCTTGCTGAATCAGTGAATGCTATTTCTGCCTATCTCATGAAACAATTCGGTCCACAGGCGATGATCGAGATTGCACGTAAGATGGGAATCACTTCACCCATAGATCCGGTTCCTGCTATTTGCCTGGGAACTCCCGATGTTTCAGTCTTTGAAATGGTAGGTGCCTACTCGACATTTGCAAACAAAGGTGTTTGGACTCAACCAATTTACCTCACACGAATAGAAGATAAGAATGGCAATATCCTTCAGGAATTTGTTCCTCGTAAAGTAGAAGCCATTAGTGAAGAAACTGCCTATCTGATGCTAAGTCTTATGCAGGGAGTTGTGCAATTTGGAACCGGCGGTCGCTTGCGCGGACAATATAAACTTGGCATGCCAATAGCAGGAAAAACAGGAACCACACAAAATCAAAGTGATGGCTGGTTTATGGGTATAACACCGGAACTTGTTAGCGGTTGTTGGGTCGGTTGTGAAGACAGGCTGGTGCATTTCCGCACGCTTGAATTGGGACAAGGAGCAAGAACTGCAATGCCTATATGGGCCTTGTATATGCAGAAATTATATGCCGACAAAAGTCTTAATTTATACAAAGGTGATTTTGAGGCACCCAAAGATCCGCTCAATGTTATTCTGGATTGCGACAAATATGTGCAACCGGGAGATAACAAAACTTCCTTCGACAGAGATTTTTAATACCCGAAGTCGAATTCTACCAGTGTAAAATAATTTAACAATCCATTACCATGAACAAAGTTGTAGCTAATGCCGATGAAGCCATTCGAGATATAAAAGATGGTATGACGCTTCTTCTTGGAGGCTTTGGCCTCTGTGGCATTCCTGAAAATTGTATTGCTGCATTGGTCAGAAAAAATGTGCGCGATTTAACATGCGTGTCAAACAATGCCGGAGTTGATGGTTTCGGACTTGGTTTGCTTTTGCAAAAGAAACAGATCAGGAAAATGATATCTTCCTATGTAGGAGAAAATGCAGAATTTGAAAGACAAATGTTGAGTGGAGAGCTACAGGTAGATCTCATTCCTCAGGGAACCTTAGCAACAAGATGCCTTGCATCCGGCTATGGAATGCCTGCAATATTTACTCCTGCAGGAGTGGGCACTGAAGTAGCAGAAGGAAAAGAAATCAGAAATTTTAACGGGAAGGATTATCTTCTGGAATATGCTTTTGATGCAGACTTCGCCATGGTGAAAGCATGGAAAGGTGACACACATGGAAACCTGATTTTCAAGGCCACCTCAAGAAATTTTAATCCCTTGATGGCTATGGCCGGAAAAATTACCATTGCTGAAGTGGAACATTTAGTTCCTGCGGGAGAATTGGATCCGAATGAAATTCATACACCCGGAATTTATATTCAACGAATATTTCAAGGTGCAGCTTACGAAAAAAGAATTGAGCAATTGACAGTCCAAAAACGAAATTAAAAAACCTTATCGCTTTCTTGAGAATTACAAATACCCATTTCAGAAAAATAATTTAAGATGCTCGACAAAAACGGAATTGCAAAACGAATTGCAAAGGAATTAAAAGATGGCTACTATGTAAATTTAGGGATTGGCATTCCGACGCTTGTAGCAAATTATATTCCCAAAGGGATGAATGTTGTACTGCAATCTGAAAATGGTTTACTCGGAATGGGGCCATTCCCCTTCGAAGGAGAAGAAGATCCTGATCTTATCAATGCAGGAAAACAAACAATTACAACTGTCCCCGGATCAGCATTCTTTGATTCTGCGATGAGCTTTGGAATGATTCGTTCAGGCAAGGTGAACCTGACGATTCTTGGAGCGATGGAAGTAGATGAGAACGGAGACATCGCCAACTGGAAAATACCCGGGAAGATGGTGAAAGGGATGGGGGGAGCTATGGACCTGGTTGCTTCTGCAAAAAATATTATTGTCGCGATGCAGCATGTGAATAAAGCAGGAGAATCAAAATTACTTCCGAAATGCACCTTACCACTTACAGGAATTCGTTGCGTTAAAAAAATTGTAACTGAATTGGCGGTACTCGATGTTATGGAATCAGGTGGTTTTCGATTATTAGAAAGAGCTCCGGGTGTGAGTGTGGATCACATTGTTAAATCAACAGCCGGAAGACTTCTTGTTGAAGGAGAAATTCCGGAGATGCAAATTGATTAAACGTTGAATTACTTTTCGTAGAAATGGATGTCGAAATCATCTGCATCCACTGTTTTATTACTCCGATTCCATAGGAACATTTTTACAGTATAATCAGGCAGCATTCCTTCCGGAAGATCATATGTAAAAAAGAGTCTTGTCCATTCTCCCGGTTTAGGTGATGCCGATTCTGTATCGATAGCCTGCCAAAATACAGTGCTGTCCTTTGACTCTATGCTCAATACGAGCCTTGCCGTTGCTGTCGGTTCAGAAATACGAACCCATGCACCCATGTCGATTCTTCGGATTGGATTTTGGGTAATGTCAGCCATTTTCAAGGCAAAAGTTTGGCCATATTCCACCCCCGCTCCCGTATGGGTAAAATAGGCTCCTGAATGACCCTTTCCTTTGTTGAGCTTGGATGTGTCAAACCAACCTGCTACATTTTCAAAATCCTGACTTACACTATGCTTCGAAGCATTTCTACAGGAAACTGAAATACTAATTATCAGAAGAATGGAAAATAATGTTCTCATGGTTTAATTTAAGACTCAAAAGTAGAAGAAGATTTTGATTAAGCCTTCAATCAATGAAAAATTGATACAAAGTTTAAATGTAAGACGATTATAAAACTCAACTCACCTTATGTAATGCGTATTTTAGACTCAAAGAGCATGCAATTTTTCATTATTATTGCAAGCGATTTATAATTTAATAAATTGACCAAGGACCCGATTTTTAAGTTAATTGTCTTGAAATAAGCCTCTCTTAATAAGAATATGAGTTTTACAAAAATTATTGATTCTACGAGGGACTTACTGAGAAACGATCCGAATAAGCGCTGGCTGAAAATCCTTTTGCTGATAGGTATCGGATGTCATCTTTTGTATTTGTCTATCCGTATCCTTCCATCATACCCTAATGGTGATGGTCCGGAATACGTTTTAATGACTGAAGCGCTATATAATCATGCTTCACCTGATATCAGGATTTCAGATATAGAGTCCTTTAAAAAAGCAGCAACAAGATCGCATAAGTGGGATCAGGTTGGCAGGTTCTATGACTTCAATGATTATGAAGCGTTTCTTAAAAAAGAAAGTCATCCTTTTATGGATTATCATAAGGGAATGTTTGTATCAAAAGACAATAAATTCTATTTCTATCACTTTTACACGTATTCACTTCTGAACGTACCTCTGCGTTTCATTTCACAGATCAATAATTTTACCCCACTTCGTATCTACCAGGTTACAAATGCCATTATTATTATTGTAACCTGTTTCATTCTCTTATTTTATTCTTCGTATAAACCCTGGCCGACTATATTCATTGCACTCTCTTACGTTTTCTCCTCTGTCTATTGGTATATGGGATGGCCGTCTCCTGAAGTGCTGAGTATATCACTTGTAACACTTTCATTTTGGTTTTTCTTTCAGGGAAAAAGATTCCTTCCGATATTTTTACTGGCTTTCGCCGGAATGCAAAATCAGCCTTTAGCTATCCTTGCCATTTACATTTCTCTTGTAGTAATATTTGAACAAGGAATAAAAATCAAGCCTATTGCACGCTTATTTTTTGCCAATTTACTTTTTATTCTTCCTCCCGTATTTTACTATTATCACTTCGGAACTGCCAATCTGATTAAAGATACAGGTATTCTGGATTGGGGGGTAGTTACGCCGAACAGAATCCTTGGATTTTTTACAGATTTGAATCAAGGGATGATTCTTGTGATCCCCTTACTCTTACTGACCTACCCTCTTCTTTGGATAAGGGAATTAATTGCTGCAATAAAAACCCGGGATTTCAGACACCATTTATTAATTCCATTTTTTCTGATTGGGATGATTAGCATTTTCTGCACCATGATTAACTGGAACCATGGTATGGCAGTAATAAATCGCTATGCAACCTGGAGTAGTGCTGTATTGATGATCCATGCCTTTTATATGCTAAAGGGATTTAGCCTCGTAAAACAAACCCTTATCATTACTGCATGTTTTATCGTTCAGCTTGCTTCGGTTTTATTTAATAATAAATATTATAACCATTTAGATTGGGATCAAAATCTAAATAAGCCTTGGGCAATATGGGTTTATGAAAATATTCCATGGATCTACAATCCTGATCCAAACATATTTTTTGTGCGGACTTCCAAGAGCTATAACTTTATCCCTGAAGAAAGCCCTGTTGTCTATTTGGACAAAGCCGGGGTTCTTTGTAAAATACTGGTTCACAAAGACCACTTGAATAAATTGACACAATGGGGAGTTCCTGCCGATAAATTGGACTCACTTAGTCAAACACGTTGCTATACAAATGGCTGGGCATATTTCAATAAGGGTGAAATTGTATCCGATTATTCAGCAGCCGAACTCCTGAACGTAAAAAAGGAAGCCAGGATAAAAATACTCATTGAAGATATGCTTCGAAGTACTGAATGGTATAAGGAGATACAAAAGAAAGCAATTCAAAACAATGTGAGTGTGGAAGAAATGATGCGCCGTGATGCAATATATCTTTACAGTCTGGAAACTAATTAATCTAATTGTCCTTCATGAAAATTTATATTCGTTTGATTCGCCTGAATCAATGGGCTAAAAACCTCTTGCTTTTTGCTCCATTATTCTTTGCGGGACATTTCACAGAAGTAGATTTATTTATCAACGCTGTTTATGGTTTTGTTCTGTTCAGTTTGCTGGCAAGCTCGATCTATATATTTAATGACTACAATGATATTGAAAAAGATCGGCTGCATCCTGTAAAGAAAAACAGACCACTTGCCAGCGGTGAGATCAGCATTCGCTCTGCGCTCATGTTGGCCCTTTTCTTGTTTGTCGGCTCTCTTTCAATGGCCTGGTTACTAAATCCTGTTTTTTTTTACATCCTTTTAACGTATGGGATAATTAACATCCTCTATTCGCTTGGAATGAAAAACCTGTCACTCCTTGATATTTTTATAGTTTCAAGTGGATTTGTGCTTCGGGTTTATGCAGGTGGTGTTTTGACTGCTACCCCTGTTTCTCAATGGTTATTTATTATGAGTTTTCTTCTGGCCTTATTCATTGCTTTCGCAAAAAGACGTGATGATGTATTGATAAAACTCGGAACGGGTGTTGAGATACGTACTGCAGTAAAGGGTTACAATCTCGAATTTATAAGCAGTTCGATCAGTATACTGTGCGGGATTCTTGTGGTGACCTATTTACTTTATGTAACAAGCCCTGATGTAGAGATGCGTTTTCCCGACAAACCAATTTACATTTCAGCTTTATTCGTTTTATTGGGAATTCTGCGTTACCTTCAGATTACATTAGTTGATGGCAAGAGCGGTTCTCCAACCCGTGTATTTTATACGGATCGTTTTATACAAATTGTTTTGCTTTTATGGGTCATGTTCTTTGTATTCCTAATCTATCTTTGAACTGAATGACGAGCACTAAGGAAATTATCAAGTACCTCTCCTCTGTTTCTGTGGACTGCAGTAAAATAGATTTACTGAAAATAAAATACCGCCCTCTTATTTGTCCTTTTGATAAATTGCTGCAATATGCTGATACAGCAGAATCTGCTTTTGATATTGGTTGTGGCTCCGGACAGTTTTGTTCGCTCCTGGCAAAATTCAGTCCGGTAAAAAAAATATTTGGAATAGAAATTAGTGAAACTTTAGTCAGCAATGCCAGGGAATTAAACAAATCATTCGCCGGACAAAAGGAAATACGGTTCGAAGTCTTCGACGGAAAAACATTACCGGCTGAAATTGGAGAATATGATTTGGTATATATGAATGATGTATATCATCATGTACCTTCCGCCGACCAACAGCAAATGATCCGTACTATATATAAATCAATGAAAAGTGGTGGCCGACTAATCATGAAGGATATTAATGCGAAGCATCCGTTTGTAATTTTCAATAAGCTTCATGATCTTGTTTTCGCAGGTGAAATTGGAAAAGAGACAGGGTTCGAAAACATGAAAAATCTGCTTACAGAAAGCGGGTTTAAAATTGAAGACGCTTTTACTCAAACAATTTTTGTTTATCCGCACTATCTTATCGTAGCCCGAAAGTAATGAAAAGCATTGCCTTTTTTGATTTCGATGGTACGGTTAGTCGTTCAGACACTTTTCCGGCTTACATTATATTTACCAAAGGATACCTGAGTTTTATTTTGGCTTCATTACTATTTGTTCCAAGGTTGATCTATTCAAAAATATTTAACAGTGACCAGGGGAAAATTAAAGAAAGATGGTTGGCTTACCATTTTAAAGGTGTAAAAAAGAAAACATTAAGCGAGTGGGCTGATCAATTTGTCAAGCACCTTCATGAATCGGGTGGCTTTCGAAGTGATATGGTAAAAACGATCAAAAGCCTCCAGAAAGAGAATATAGAATGCGTAATCGTTTCTGCTTCACCTGATCTCTGGATTGCTTCCATTAGCCGATCATTGCAAATGGCTTATATTTGTACTGAACTCGAATTCAAGGAAGACAAATTTACCGGGAAATTCAGCAAGCCTAATTGCAAAGGACCTGAAAAAAAGAATCGAATTAAAGAAAAGTATAATTTATCGGAATATTCCAGAATCATTGTCTATGGCGACTCTTCAGGAGATGAAGAAATGATGGCACTAGCAACTGAGAAACACTGGATAAAGTAAAAAAATATAATGCTAACCGAACTTTCTATGCAAGAATTTAAAAAACTTTCAATTGTTATTCCTTGCTTCAATGAAGAAAGAACGATTCATTTACTTCTTGATAGAGTTTTAAAGGTTCAACTCATCCACAATATTCAAAAAGAAATTATCCTGGTTGATGATTGTTCAACTGATAATACATCCGAAGTACTTCAAAAGTATCTTGAAAAAAATTCACATGCCAACTTTATACTTTTAAAACATGCGGTGAATCAGGGAAAAGGTGCAGCTATTCACACAGGGATAGCTAAAGCTTCAGGTGATTACCTGATCATTCAGGATGCTGATCTTGAATATAATCCTGATGAATATAATCTTATCATTCAGCCCGTACTAGATGGATTTGCGGATGTGGTCTTTGGTTCCAGGTTTATCGGAGGAAATCCGCACCGAATTCTTTTCTTCTGGCATTCTGTAGGAAATAAATTTCTCACCTTTCTGTCCAATGTGTTTACGAATTTAAACCTGACGGATATGGAGACCTGTTACAAACTTTTTCGAACTGATATCATTCAAAAAATTAAACTCAAAGAAAAACGATTTGGCTTCGAGCCGGAAGTGACTGCACGTGTTGCTAAAATAAAAGATATACGTATTTATGAAGTAGGAATCAGCTATTATGGCCGTACTTATGAAGAAGGTAAAAAGATCGGCTGGAAAGATGGCTTCAGAGCTATCTGGTGCATTTTAAAGTATAACCTTTTTGTAAAATAATTTTTTTATTCTATTACCACTTCATAAATCTCTCCAAAAATATCGTTGAGAGGAAATGGAATATTGCTTTGCTGATACGGAGATCCTGGCCACCATTTTGTATTGTGAAACTCCTGTGTAATTATCATTACCATTTGATTATTGGGAATGCTTGTTACCTTATCATTCATATAACCAACCACACGCATCCGATCTGCTTCGGGTCCAATTCTCCAAATAATTTCTGTAGGTCTCCAGTCAATTTCAAAATAATAATAATCGGAACCGAATAGCGAATCATCAGGCGCATAGGTTTTTTCAGTCAATGCTCTGTACCAATGATCCCATCGATGCAAATCGAAGGTTTGATCTTTATATGATATAGTATTACATCCTACACCAAACTTTTCCGGTTCCCAGCAAGCCATGTCCCAATTCGTACATGCAACAGTTATATCGCCATCATGTGCCATAATTTCGTCCGGCCAGCTTACATTCCAGGAAGCTTCATCATAAGGATTCGGAACCGGCAATTTGTAAACAGGGGGAAAAGTTTGTTCAGGACAATAGGCAGGAGTCTTAAGAATTTCAAAATCAATTTCTGAATAGCCTACACGGTTTACCCGCTTATCGTTTCTTCCGCCCCAATATGTTGCCATGTAGCCTTCTTTTCTGCAAGCACGACGAAGATTCCAATCTCCTTCACCTTCCTGATTGATCATCCAAATGGCATTCGTTAAGCCATTCCACATATTATCCTTATTGAGCAATTCAGTAAGTTTTGCCTTTACTCTTACTTTACCGTAAGCCATTCCATGTCTTGAAATAATTCCTACATTTTCTTTTCGCCATTTTCCGGGTTCGCTCTTCGGATTATGTATAACAATTTTATTATTGACCGGATCTGAATAAACGGTTTGGCAAGGTACTGATGCTGTTCTTGGAGTAGTTGAAATAAGATCTTCCCGGGAATAAAAACTTCTATTCCAATTATAATCTCTTTTGGTATAATTACCGTGAAGTACATCTTTAATTTCAGGTATATTCTCCAGGTTAGTTGAAGCATCTATATAGTGAATAAACTGGGCAAAAGCTGCTGTGCGAAAAAGAGCAGTATCACTTGCACAATCACTCCTGGAATATGCATTCAAGGTATCTTCATTAAAATGACCTCCTTTGATATACATTCCGGAACCTAGATCAGGTCGTGCAATTACTTTTAATGATGTTTTGGAAAATTGAGTGAGAACAGATTTGGATTTTGCTCCATTTCCATGGTTGAAAAAATAGTATGGAGATTGGTACTTATTCCCATCCTGAAGACATATGTTTTTAATATGTGCAGGAATCGTGTTCAATGATGTTGAATCTGATAATGAAACTGCAAGAAGAAAGCCGTAAGTTCCAACTCGTGGATTTCTCTTCCAACGCTTATTAACTCCATGATCAAAACACATTTCTTCATTTCTTGGATTCCCAACGATACGAATTGAATCAGATATCTGATGAAATTCTCCATCAGCAGGAATTGAACCGGTAATTTTAAATTCAATCGTAGAATCTTCCCATGATCCGTAAAAGTTTTCGTGTGCGTACTCATGTTCCTTTCCTGTCAGAGAATCGATTTCCTGAAACTTATATGATTCATTCTGATAATAAATTTTGTAAGCATACTTCTGTGATTTATCGCTTTTGTTTTTTACAGAGAAGCTAAATGTAAAATACCCTCCTGAAATTTGTCTGCCGGTCGGAATGATAAATCCCTCATCCATCGCATTAAAATAATCCAACTCTATGCTTTTAAGCTCCTTTTTATTTTCAGGTTGATAGTTGGTAAGCACATCAAAATCAGATAAAACAAAAAAATCGTTTTCTCCGGCTAATTTTGAAGAGGAATTTGGTTTGCAGGCATGAATTATACATGTCAGAAATAAAATCAAATACAGGCAAAGCGTCTTAGAATTCATCCTTAGTAATATAATTTCAGATCATACAATTGAATTTGATCAGGCAAATCCGGACTCCCCCCATAGGTCGAACAGGAATTTCCGTCATACTTCTTATCTGCACAATTATTTAATACCATCAATATGTTGTGATGATTAGTATCTGTAAACTTCCCGACAAGCGGCTTAACAATTTCATAGTACTTTGGGTTGCATGAATTCTGATAGCCTTTAAAGTCTACACTCGACGATACATAAAAGCCTTTCGAATCACAGTCAATCAGTTTCATATCAAACTGCCAGTTCCGGTTAAATATCAAAAGTTCATCTTGCACATCATCATCCACATTCGTATTGAATAATTTCATTCCGGAACTGAATATTTGTGTCAGATAAAGATCTTTAGGTCCCGAAATTTCTTTAAAGCTATTGGTGATCTTGTTAAACTCAAATACAAGACAAGCATCTTTCAAATTATCATCGTAAGCAATAAGTAATTGAGTGTTTTTATTCGAAGGAATAAAATGCCCTGCAGAAACGGCGGAAGTTCGGGAGAAGCAGTTCACAGGAAAATTTCCGCTTGCCAGAATGACCCAGCCTTTATTTTGAAAATTTATTAAGTCCCATTTTTGACTGCTAATATCCACAGATAGTATATCCTCTTTTCCATCGCCGTTAAAATCATTCACAAGGAGATAATTATCAGAATCGAATTCCCCTTCCCAGACCACGTTGCAGGAAAGATTATCGAGAGTATTTGAACAAGATGAAGATGATGTAGGATTCAATTTATATAAACTGCTTTTGGTTTCATTCACCGCCAGTACTTCCGAGCTTCCATCTCCGTCATGGTCAATACTAAACAATTTTGTACTCTTTTCAAGCAATGCAAATGGATTGGATTGGCCAAGAAAAATAAACTTTGCAGCTTCTGCGCACCAACGAAACAATTCAAATTTATTATTCGAAATACTTAGGAGTAAATCACTTTGAATAATTGCAGAGTTTAGTGTAATAATTTCGTCTGTCGGAAAAAAGTTTCCAAACTTTTGATTCCCATCCTTGACCAAATACCCGGTATTGTTTAACTGAATATTGTTCAGATAATTGATTCTAAAAGGACCATGCAGTCTGTCAAAAGTATAATTCTCCCGACTGCTTAGATTCATATCAGCATATGGTAACAAGCCACGCTTTGTCAGTTCGTCACCATATACAATTTCCAAATCATCAGCGTACACTTTAATTGGACTCCGATTCCATAAATAAATAACCACCTCATCATCCGGTTTTATCTCTTTCCTTTTGTCAGGCGGGATAGCAATTTCCGCATTGTACTTTTGCCACTTCTTTGCGCTAAACTCCAGCTTCTCCGAAGATCGCCCCTCCCAAAAAACTGTCTGCCCTGAAGCATTTTTAATGGTCACAACCAGCATCAGGAAGGGATTTTTTTGCTCGGGATAAATCCAGACTCCAAGAGATACGCGTCGCAATGTGTCTTCTGTAATTTCCCTAATTGTTTTAGTGAATGAATTACTATAAGAATCATTCCCTTTAAGGAATGTGGAACGGTTACCTGTTCTGGCAATATCTTCAGTAATACAACCTTCATCTGTGAGCTCCTCGCCTTCCTCATAGCTCAAAAAATAATTGACTTTTTTAAAGTCCCGATTGCTGCTTCTTATCCCGGAAGCTGTACCGATAAGCCTAAGATTAATGTTATCAATCCAAAGCGATTTCAGACTTTTATTCCAGGGATAAAATTTCAGGCTATGGGAAGAATTTAAATGTTCGATAGGCAGAGCAAAGGAAAATTCGAGCGTATCCCAATTGTGTTTTCCCGGAGCTATCAACACCGAATTCCAAAATAGAATCTTTTGAGCCTGATCCCTTATTTCCAAGACCCATTGTGCTTCGCCTGCATCTTCTGTTAATACCGCTGCAGAAATTTTTGCCTCAAGCAAATTTGAACCACCGGGAATATTCTCAAGAGGAAACTCCAAATTTATACCATACTCAATTTCAGGATTCATCTCTGAACTTTGCGTCCCTGAACATGCAACAGATTTACTGATGAGTCCGGGATTTACAATTCCGTCTAATTTTTCAAGGTCATACTCTTTTCGAAAAATTGTAACAAGAGGCCCGGTAGGCTGATTTTGCTGAACGAAATTTTCAACACTACTTTCTTTTTCTTTCTTCTCTCTTTTTTTTCCGGTATTGAAAAAGTACCAGCCGGCTATAACTACAATTATAGAAAGCAGGAGAAAAACAATGCTTTTACCTTTCCCAACCATTTAGCAGTTCTTAGGAAATAAACAAAAGAATGGAAGAAAAAATGTCCGCGTTTTCATTTCAACAATTTCAGGAAGATGAAATATCATTGATCCAGGCTTCAACGAGAGGAAGTTCGGCTTCTCCAATATATTTATTCGCTGTTAGCATTTTGTAGCAGCGCATTAAATTTTCTGTCAGATTCGCCGTGCCATCCCTCAAGTCTAATGCTTCCAGATCCTTGCAGATTTTTGAGTTATTCAGATAGCCCGGAACTTCGTCGGCAAAATCTTTGAGAAGGTTATGTGCATTTCGCTCCTGCCATACTGTGGAATTGTGAAACGAAATATTCCAGCCACAAGTCCAAGCGATACGCTGAGCAACAAAGCTACGCCAGATATCTGTCATTCTGAAGCTGCAATAAGAAGGAAGATACATCAATGGAAAAGCCTCCTTAAACCAGGTTGTATTTTGACTGTTAAACGGACACCATGTTCCTGCACCGAGAGCCAGGGAATCTTCTTTGTCAAAATCTATCGGCAGTTTCATTGTCATACGATATACTGCATCAACGTCCGGATTTTCATCTGCGAGGCCTTGTTGAATAGGACAAAGTGAAGGAGTTTTCTTATTCGGATCCCGTTTAAATTTAATATGCTTTTGTTTCTCTGCATTTTCTTCCTGAATATTTTCCAATGGAAAACCTCTGGGCCAAATTCTTTCTTTAGAAAAGGATTCATACACATTGAACCAACCTTTGTTTAGCAAGACTTCAGCCTCAATCATCCTCTCCCGTTGAGCCCAAAATTCATCGCGTGGAAAATTATCGTCATCAGTTTCGATTATCAAGTCGCAATTTCTGGCAAGGAGGTATCCGAGGTTCTTTCTGCCATAATGTTTTTTGGGAAGAATCTTAGCGAGCTTGAATGGCAGTTTTTCCTGTTCCTCAATCTGATAAAAATCACATCCATCAATATAAAAATCAGGAGGCGAAATAACATCACCCATAACTATAAAACGAAAATCATGTTGCTTTGCACCTTCGGCACATTTTCTTAACACCGGATTTGGTGCAGCTATTGATGTTATAACAAGCGCTTTTGTCATTGTTTACTTAGATAGATGGTGCACGAAAAGTTATTCTTTTCCAGAAATAATAAAGAAGTGCATTGATAGAATTTTTTATTGCTTTTTTTGAAACGCTGGGAGAAGGAGCTTTGTAATGAATCGGAAGTTCGACATGCTTTCTCTTGCGTAACAAGTAACGAATTTCAGTCTGATAAAAATGTGCTTTTGATTTCAGTGGATAGAAGGCGAATTGCTGCACAATTTCTCTTTTGAAACCCTGATAGCCTGAAGTCATGTCTTTCAATTTTGTTCCGAGAAGAATTGTAGATAAAATTGTTCCTGTCTTGGAAAGCGACTGTCGTTCTGCAGGTGAGTCGCCCATGGAACCGCCTTCAATAAACCGGCTCCCGAACACACATTCTACTTTACCGTTTACCAGTGGCTCTAAAAAATGAGGCAGGCTAGCCGGGTCGTGGGATAATCCGGCATCCATCTCAATAATAAATTGGTGATCCGACTTTAGGGCTTCTCTATATCCTCGGATATAAGCGTCAACGACATTTCTGTTCTCCGGGGCCCAAACGGTAATAAATCGATTATCCCGGGAAGACAATGTCTTACACAATTCCAGTGTGCGGTCTTTGGAGACATTATCTACAACAAGATATGCAGTCCCGGACCCAATTTTATCCAAGGCAGCTTTCAGTGCATCGATAAAAGGATTAAAATCCGGCTCCTCATTGGCCATAGGAATAACCACGGCCCAGTTTGAATTCTGCATAAATCTATAGAATCGACAAGAGTCGCAAGGTAAAAAAATTGAAGATTATATGCTCACAATTGCTCCTTTTTAAGTCATTCGGAAACAGAAGGTCTTTTTTTCAAAAATGACCTGTCCGGCTGTGAAGCGGGAATGGCAGCAATGAGTCTTTTGGTATAGTCTGATTTAGGACTTGCGTATATATCATCCGGATTACCCATTTCTTCTATCTTGCCTTTATTCATCACAATCATTCTATCACTCATAAACTTGACCACCGAAAGGTCGTGGGAAATGAATATATAAGTAAAGCCAAAATCCCTTTTCAGCTCATTCAATAAATTTAATACCTGAGCCTGAATGGACACGTCCAGTGCAGAGACAGATTCATCACAAATAATAAATTCGGGCTCGAGAGAAAGGGCACGTGCGATACACACTCTTTGCCTTTGTCCGCCACTGAATTCATGAGGGTATCTGTCAAAATGTTCCTGCTTCAATCCAACCCGTTCGAGAAGTTCCATGACCTTTTCTTTTCTCACAGCATTGTTAGGATGCAAATGATGCACTGTCATTGGTTCGAAAATGGCATTTCCAACGGTCATTCTCGGGTTAAGTGACGAATAAGGGTCCTGAAAGATAATCTGAATATGCTTACGCATTTTCCGCAATGTGCTTCCATCCAGAGAGGCAAAATCCTTCTCTCTGAAAATTACTTTTCCGTGGGTCGGTTCGATTAAACGTATGATTGTCCTGCCAAGAGTGGTTTTTCCACAACCCGATTCCCCTACAAGTCCGAGTGTTTCTCCCGGATAAACATCAAAGCTCACGTCGTCAACAGCACGAATATATTCCGACACGCGACCAAACAAACCCTTGCTTACCGGAAACCAGGTTTTCAGGTTCTCGACTTTGAGAATTGGTTTTTGTTTGTAAAGTTCCTCATGCCGAAGCCGGGTTTCAGCAGGAGAAATTTCGGTTGCATGCAGGGCTTCAGACAAAGTTCTTTTGATTTCTGTAAAAGAACCGTCCGCCTCTTCCTTCATAAAATCACTTATAGTCGGTAGGGTATGAAGTCTTTTTGTCAATGGAGGCCGACATGCAAGTAATCCTTTGGTATATGGGTGCCGGGGATTGGAAAAAATATCTTCGACATTTCCTTCCTCTACAACTCTTCCTTTATACATCACCATCACACGGTCGGCTATCTCGGCAATTACTCCCAAATCGTGTGTAATGAAAAGCAATCCCATTCCGTTCTCCTCCTGCAAATTCCGCATCAGCTCTAGAATTCGGGCTTGAACGGTGACATCCAATGCAGTAGTTGGTTCGTCAGCAATGAGGATTTGTGGACTGCAACTCATTGCCATGGCAATCATTACTCTTTGTTTTTGTCCACCACTGATCTGATGCGGGTAGGCAGAAAACATTTGGTTAGGCCTGGGTAATTCGACTTTTTCGAAGAGAGCAATCGTTTGGAGCTTAGCCTCTTTCTTTGATAGTTTTTTATGTAAAATCAAAGCCTCCGCTACCTGATCTCCACAGGTAAACACAGGATTCAAGGAAGTCATTGGCTCCTGAAAAATCATCGCGATCTCATTGCCGCGGAATGATCTCATTTCATTTTCCTTCAATCCGAGTAAATTCACACGACCCTTCTCTCGTGAATTATAGAATATCTCGCCGGCAGAAATTATCCCGGGAGAAGAAATTAAACGCATTACAGAAAGAGACGTTACTGATTTACCGGATCCGGATTCCCCTACGATTCCCAGTGTTTCACCTTTCCTTAGAATAAAGCTGACATCCTTCACTGCAGGATTCCTGCCTTCTTCGGTTATAAACTCCGTACGTAAACTCTTTACCTCTAATAATTGATCCATGGTACTAACTGAGTAATTGACCTTTCAATATCTTATCTCAACAAATGTAAAAAAAGTCAATTTGCCATTAACAGGTGAATAAGAGAGATATAAAATGTTGTGAACAGTAAATTCTCAGGGCTGAATGAGTCAGGGATTCAGCCATTGAATAGGATCAAATCAATCCACTTGTTCTGAAATTATACCAATTATCCGAAATTAGAACCACTTATGCATTGCATGTAACAATGCAGCCCTCTGATGTCGTTTCTTTGAGTAAGAATTCAAACAATAAAAAATTCACCCTTTAATTCTGAAAGCCATGAAAAATCTTCTTCACCTCCGCAACAACAAGATGAACACTTCACTTCGTTCAATCCTTGCCACCTCCCTGATCGCTCTTACTATGATGAGCTGCTCGAAAGAAGATATTCAACCGGCAACTTCTGTTAATTCATTAGAAAATGCACGTACTCGTTCTACTGCATCAATGCAAGACAATGGAGCTATCGCTGCTAATAATGACCAGGCCTTAATAGCAATTCAAATAGCTGCAACTGCCAATGAAGCTTCCGCCAGAATAATTATAAGCACAGACGGCTTGGTTAACATAAGTACAAAAGGCGAAAAAGCAAATCAGTTCAGTCAATACAGAATAGATGCTTCTTCTCTCACTCATTTGCTTGACATGTTACAAACTTCCGCAAACACTGACCAGGCTTATACTTCTTCTAACAATCAGGGATTTCGGAACAACCAATCCGAAGCATACCATGCAACTAATAAGAATGCTTACTTACATAAAGTTCATGCCGAAGGATACAATGCAACTACAAACAATGCCTTCCTCAATAACCAGTCTGAAGCGTACTCTGCAACTAACTCCCTTGCATCAATCATCACAGAAGTACAATACCGTTCTTGCAGCACTTGCAACCCTATCGTTTTCACTAATGATGATGCCCAGGCACGCACACGCTCTAACACATTCATTGCTGACCTTGATCGGATCATTAACCTTCATGCCCTTTTAAACAATCACAGAGCTGCAAACAAATAGTCAATCCCAAAATTATCTTCTTCATACCCTGAAAAGAAGATAGAGAGCTTAACACAGAAAGCAAGATCATCAACTGCGGTCACATGAAACACAACACTTGTTTTCAAGTTTAAATTTTTCAAGCTCCAATGCCGGCACCCCTGAATGTGCCGGCATTATTTTTTGCAATTAATTTTAACTCTTAACCCCGACATCTATTGAGTGCACTGTGACGGTGTGCTGTATACGGTTTAGATTTAATAAGCAGCCAGGGTGATTTAGGATTTGAAAGATCAACCAACCACTTGTCGCAGTTTACCGCCACTTGTCCAAAAGTGTGGCCACTTATACAGTGCCTGTATCAAAGCAGCCCCCGGAAGTCGTTTCTTTGACTAAGAAATCAAACAAGAAAAATAACCCTCTAAAAATAACAGCCATGAAAAATCTACTCAACCTCCGCAACAACCAGATGAACACTTCTCTTCGTTCCATCTTTGCCTCTTCTCTCATAGCTCTTACAATGATGAGCTGCTCAAAAGAAGACATCCAACCAACTACTTCTTATAATTCATTGGAAAATGCACGTACTCGTTCTACCGCTTCTCAAATGAACAATGAAGCAACAGCAGCTAATAACGACCAGGCCTTGATAGCTATCCAAATAGCTGCAACTGCCAATGAAGCTTCTTCAAGAATAATCATCACTACAGACGGTTTAGTTAATATCAGTACAAACGGTCAAAAGGCAAATCAATTCAGTCAGTACAGAATAGATCCTTCTTCTTTCACTCATTTGCTTGATCTTTTACAAACTTCTGCAAATACTGACCAGGCTTATTCTGCATCTAATAATCAGGCTTTCCAAAATAACCAGTCAGAAGCTTACAGTGCATCAAATAACAATGCGTTCCAGGCTAACCAATCAGAAGCTTACAGTGCATCAAATAACAATGCGTTCCAAGCTAACCAATCTGAAGCCTACAGTGCATCAAATAACAATGCGTTCCAGGCTAACCAATCTGAAGCTTACAGTGCATCGAATAACAATGCTTTCCGGGCTAATCAATCTGAAGCATATACTGCAACTAACTCACTAGCCTCATCAATCACAGAAGTTCAGTACCGCTCTTGCAGCACTTGCAATCCAATCGTTTTCAATAATGATAATTCACAGGCTCGCACACGTTCCAATACATTCATCAATGACGTTGATCGCACTATCAATTTAAACGCACTTTTAAATCTTCACAGATCTGCAATTAAATAAAATATTCATATTGAGGGTATGAATCGATAAAGGTTGAGTATAAAAAAACCGGTAATCAAAATGATTGCCGGTTTTTTTTGTGCCTATTATTGCTTAACGATTTCGATATCTTCCTCGTGGATTAATTCTTCCCGCCTGAATTTTCGAATTATCTGCGCAATTGTCAGAACATCTTTTTGGCAGTACCTGCTTATCCTTTCAAGATCGTTTTCCTTCCAATATACTTCTCCGACCTGGCTCCCGTCAATATCATCCTTAGGTGTAGGAATATCGAAAACGGCTGCAAGAAGTGCTAAGGATGTGTAGGATTTATAATCACCGAATTTCCATAACTCCATTGTATCGAGATGATTCACCTCCCAGGGTTTTTTCCCGGGTGTATTAAGTACATCAGGAAGACTGATTCCATGAATCAAAAGTCTTCTGGACAAAAACGGAAAATCGAACTCTTTTCCATTGTGAGCACATAGCTGCTTTTGACTTGAACTACAGAAATCATCAGCTACGGCAGCAAACTTTTTGAGAATATCATACTCATCATGACCTGCAAAGGAAGTGAGTCTGAATATTTTTTCTTTTGTAAAAAAACCGCAACTAATACATACTATTTTACCAAACTCAGCATAAATTCCGGCCCTTTGGTAACTTATCGATGGATCCTCTTCGGGATTGGTTCGGAATGTTTGTGCTTTCTTTTCCCAAAGTATTTTGACCTTTTCAGGGAGTTGTTCAAAGCTTGCATACTGAGGCACTGTTTCAATATCAAGAAAAAGAATGTTGGATAGATTTAGATTTTCGAGCATGAATAGGATGATTAAATTTTTCAAAAAAAATCAAGGACATCCAAAATAACAATGCAATACTCACATATACAATTTAATATATGTGGTGTTTTGACAAGTAATCTGATTTGGTTCGAAATTATTCAGAAAACAAATAAATATCATTCTCTAATCAACGCTCTGACGATCCCAAATTTCTCCATTCCATTTTTCAAAGCGAAGCATTCCGGTATGTTTACCGTACCAGATTTTTCGAATGGAAGGTGATAAGCTGGCATCATCGGTGGAATCAACCATTGTATTTCTAAAAGATTGAGTATTGATTTCAATAGTAATGAAAGAATTTTCGATTATATTATATTTAAATACCTCCTGAGAACCCAGACTTAAACTAAGATAGCGTGAGCTTTCAATTCCATTATCATGCTGAAGGAAGGCATTGAACTGTATTCCATCAGGCAGGCGCCATAACTGGTTCATTGCCTGATTTCCTATTCGATCACATTCATCTTCGGTAATAGGCATAATGGAATATACCGGAGAATTTACATAAACATAATCGGAATCGCCGAATTGATTTTTATAAAGAAAAGAATGGGGTGAAGACAAGTAATACTTTTTTTCTTCATCATTTAAAGGGCCGTCCAATAGATTTGGACAATGCTTTGTACATGCTGAAAGAAGGAAAATACAAAGGCCTGCAATAAATGCTACTTTTTTCATGGAGATACCAATTACCCTTACACTGTCGGACCGGGAAATTTAAGGAGGAAATATAGTAAAAAGCCCTGAAAACCGCGCTATTAGCCGGATAACTTAGAACAAAGAAGAAGCTAAATTACGGGAACGGCTATTAATACTTGACAAAAACAGACCAAATTTAACAGGGATCAGAAAAACACCTGTAGTCGGGAAGGTCAAAAACTCTTGCCCGGGATTCATTTACTGTATCATCACCCCTCTTTTATTCAGAATAGGAATAAGGGTGAGATTTTCTTCGCGAATGCTCTCAGGCAGAAAAACATATTTCTTATCATAGATCTGCTTGTCTTTATAAAAGCTTACCCAATACTCATTGCTCAGGCCAATGAGATCTTCCATAAGAGGTTCAATTTTTGCATATTCCTGCGGCTCTACAGTACCAATCAAGTGACGTAAAACACTGGTTTTTACTTCGCGGCCTTCGAAATTTCCATAACCTTTGGAACTTACAAGCACCCCATAAATTTCTTCTTCGTAAAGATTAATAAGGTATACATTCCACATGAGAGTATTGGCTTCATCCTCCTCTTGCACAATGGCAACAACTATCTTCTCAACTATCAGTTTTGGAATATCCTTAAGCATAAACTAAGCAAAGATAAAAAAAATCAATGTGTCACAATGAATCCCTGACCTGACAAAAACCATCTAATACGCCATCCACATAAGCGATGAGGTCTGTATAGTGACCATTGGGGAGTTTCTCTCCACGCTTATTTCCCAGTCGGACCATTATTAATCTTTGCTCCGGAATAACTAAAATATATTGTCCCAAAATTCCTCTTGCATAAAAAATCTTATGGTTTTTATGATTGAGCAACCACCATTGATATCCATAATAATCAACAGCTTTTCCGGTTTCATCAGGAATTCCTATCGGACTGAGTGATTCCTGGACATATTCTTTTGAAAGAACCCGAGTGTTATTCCACATTCCACTATCTAACATCAATTTTCCAACCCGTGCGAAATCTCGAGCGGTAGAATAAAAACAACAATATGCTTTTTCTACGCCTCCTCGTTTATCCAAAGACCAAAAAGCAGGGTGAACCGCTCCAATCGGCTCCCATAATTTTTGGGATGCGTAATCAGATATTGACTGTCCGCTTACTTTCTGCAATATTTTGGCAAGGAGAAGAGAATTGCAACTCATGTAGTTAAACTTTTTCCCTGGCTCCTGAACTACTTCCAGGTCTGCCATAATTTTTTCCAGATCATTTCCATAATATGCTTCAGTAGTTTTGGAAAAAAGGCTGGTGTAACTTTCATCCCAGTTCAATCCGGAACTCATGGTGAGCAAATTGCGGATTGTCAATTGGGCATTCAATCCTTCTGAAAACTCAGGAAGGTATTTTGAGACAGGATCATTTATGTCTAATAGTTTTTCATCCTGAGCTATTCCAATAAGTATCCCAACAATACTCTTAGCAACCGAAAATGAGTTGCTTACTGTATTCTCGTTGTGCTTATCCCAATATTCTTCATAACGGATTGAGTCATTTTTTACAACAAGAAATGCCTCGCTTACTGTCTCAAGTAAGACTTGTCCGATAGCCGGATTTAATTTTACCGAGTTGTAATCTTTGCCTTCCGGCCATTTCAGTGAGGATGAACTCTGAATAACACTTGAATCAAAAATATCAAGGTCATCGATATCAGGGTAGGTATAAATGAGTGTTTTGTAAATATAAGTATAGCCGGTAATCCAAATTGCAATATGTAAACTCAATAAAACAAAGACAAGGCCCCAGATTAACTTGGCCCAGATAGAAATGCGTATTGGTTTTTTATCCATCGAACTGCAAGATAATAGTAAAGCCCTTACAAGAACCGATTAATGATTCAATTTATCATACCAATTTGTTAAAGATCGTCTGCTGCTTATAATTCAGGCCAGCCGGAAAAGGGAAACCTGAGAAAAATCATCATCACAAATACTAATAAGCAAGCGGCACAGAATTTAAATCCATTTCAAAAAGACGGGCAATATGGTTTTTGAGTAAAAACTTTATCTCTTGAACATTCTGTTTCCTGCCGAGCTCCTTCTCCATGGAGGTCACTGATTTTTCTGTGATGCCGCATGGAATTATGTAATTGAAATAATTAAGTTCAGTATTGACATTGAAAGCAAAGCCATGCATTGTCACCCAGCGAGAACAACGAACACCAAGAGCGCATATTTTCCTGGCCTTAAGGGGGTCATCGGCATCGAGCCAGACACCGGTAAATCCCGGATACCTTCCTGCCGTTATTCCATATTCTGACAAAGTCAATATTACGGCTTCTTCCAGCAGGCGCAAATATTTATGAATATCAGTGAAGAAAAGATCCATGTCCAAAATCGGATAGCCAACAATTTGACCGGGACCGTGGTAGGTAATATCTCCTCCCCTGTTGTTCTTATAAAAAGATGCATTGATCGCTTTTAGCTCCTCGGAATTTACAAGCAGGTTCTTTTCTTCTCCGCTTCTGCCGAGTGTAAATACGTGGGGATGTTCACAAAAAAGTAAATAGTGCTTTTGAATTTCCAGAGCTTCCGGTGAAGCTGTTCGATTCCTTAGTTTAAGGTCAATGAGTTCCTGAAACAGTTTTTCCTGATAGTCCCAGGCTTGTTTGTAGTCGATTAATCCAAGATCAAGAAAATTTACCTTTTGCATTTCGTAGCAGTGCATTTTGATGAAGGCCGGATTAGCAGAAACTATTCACGGTGCGTTCAGATTTTTGCCAACTCCCCTTTGAGGTGATTGATAATATTGATTTCTGAGGAATCAACCTCTCTCTTGTCAGCCAAAAAGCAGGAAACCCAATCAGTAAGATGAATCAAGTATAAAGAGCATTCCAGCTGAGAATTTCCTTTAGACCAAAGCTCTCTTGTATGTGGAGTATATTTCGCAAAGACAACTTTAGAAATTTCCATTCGAGCCTGTGTACGGCTGAAATCAGAAGTATTGCGCATAAGGAGTACAGCACAATTATGATGGTTCTCAGTCCAACCAACAAGTTCATTATGATTCATCTCCGGAAGGATGTTGTGCCAACAAAGCATTTTAGAATTTTCGTTTATCTGCTGACGAAAGCGGGTAGCCACACCGTTATATCCATCGGATATGTACAGGATAGGTATTTTATTCAGAAGAAAATCTGAAATCGACATCGCTTCCTCCTGAATTGACTTTTGCTCCTTTTCCAATAATTTAATTGTTGAATCCAGTTCCTCTCTGAAATTCATTGTTATTAATTCCAACCCTTCAAGAACATAAAAAAGCTGAGTCAAGGAGTAACCCAGACAAGCTCTTGGCGGCATACCTGCGGGGATAAGAATCAGGTCAAGCTTTTCCTTTCGGGCAGTTTCTTCCACCTTTCCTCCTGAAGTAACACAAACAACCTTAGCCTTCATATTGAGGGCTTGATTCATGGCCTGAAGTGTTTCTTCTGTATTTCCTGAATACGATGAAACAATAACAAGACTATGCTCATTGACAAAAGAGGGAAGGAAGTAATCTTTATTCACAAGGATTGGAACAGTACAATTGGAAGCAACTACTTCAGAAACAATAGTACCTCCTATTCCTGAACCACCGAGACCGGTTATAACAACATTGCGAATAGAGTTTTTTGCTTTTGTGAGAACAGCTTTTTCTCCAATTTGAATGGCCTCTTTCAACTGTTGTGGAAAGTTCTGTACCAGATCGTTCATACTCTTCATAATTCGGTGGTTTTATTCTGCAAAAATAGTTTAAAATGCCATACGACCATACATCAGAAGGCTGAGACTATAAGAATTTCTCCCTGAATAATCTTCTAAGGGTAAAAATTGAGCGTTCTATGCAACATAAGCCTAAAATGAATAGCGGCGATGGCAAGGCTTTTTTTATCTTTGGGCTCGCAATTTACAATACTATGGAACTGAACGAACAAGAACTCATACGAAGACAAAAAATTGAAGAGTTAAATGCGCATGGAATAAACCCTTATCCGGCTGAACTCTGGGAGGTAAATTGTAGTTCTTCAGAAATACTGAATGAATCAGACAGTAATCCTGACAAATTCAAGGATATAAATTTTGCCGGTCGTATCATGAGTGTAAGGGATATGGGCAAGGCCGCTTTTGCCGTTCTCCAGGATTCAGTTGGTCGTATCCAGATCTATGTTCGTCGTGATGATATTTGTCCGGGCGATGATAAAAGCGATTATGATTTTCTTTTTAAGAAGATGCTTGACATCGGTGATATCATAGGAGTAAAAGGCTATGTCTTCAAGACCAAAACCGGCGAGACATCCATACATGTAAGCACGCTTAAACTGTTGAGCAAAGCTTTAAGGCCTTTGCCAGTGGTCAAACAAGATGCTGATGGTCAGGTACACGATGCATTTACTGACCCGGAACAAAGATACCGCCAGCGTTATGTCGATTTAATTGTTAACCCGGAAGTGAAAGAAGCATTTCTAAAGAGAACCCAACTTACAAATACGATGCGTCAGTATTTGAATGAGAAGGGCTATCTGGAAGTTGAAACTCCTATCCTTCAACCGTTATATGGTGGTGCTGCAGCTCGTCCTTTTAAAACGCATCACAATACACTCGATATGACTTTGTATTTGCGAATTGCAAATGAGTTATATCTTAAACGTCTTATTGTTGGAGGTTTTGACGGTGTCTATGAGTTCGCCAAAGATTTCAGAAATGAAGGTATGTCGCGTTTTCACAATCCTGAATTTACCCAGGTTGAATTATATGTGGCCTACAAGGATTATGAATGGATGATGAACCTTGTAGAAGAGATGGTTGAGAAAATTGCCATCGCTTTACATGGCACCACCGAAGTGACGGTTGGAAAACATAAAATCAATTTCAAGCGTCCATGGAAAAGATTTACGATGTACGAATCCATTCAACATTTTACAGGCGTTGATATTTCAGAAATGAATGAGCAGGAAATGGCTGCTGCTGCTAAAAAAATGGGGATACATGTTGATTCATCCATGGGGCGTGGTAAAATAATCGATGAGATTTTCGGTGAAAAAGTTGAAGCCGATTTAATTCAGCCAACTTTTATAACAGATTATCCTGTAGAGATGAGTCCTCTTGCAAAAAAACACCGTAGCAAACCGGGACTTGTAGAAAGGTTTGAAGCTGTATGTAATGGAAAGGAAATATGCAATGCTTTCTCCGAGTTGAACGACCCTATTGATCAAAGAATGCGTTTTGAGGAGCAGCTGGAGCTGGGAAAACGTGGTGATGAAGAAGCGATGCAGCTCGACGAGGATTTTCTTCGCTCTCTGGAATATGGAATGCCACCAACAGCTGGATTAGGAATTGGTATAGACAGATTAACAATGATTATGACCAATTCTGCTTCCATACAAGATGTATTATTCTTCCCTCAAATGCGGCCTGAAAAGCAAGTAGTAACAGAGACGCAAGAATAAATTTACTCACATTATTAAATAAATTTTATCTGATGCATTTCATCAATCGTATTCTATTACTATTTGTTTTTTCTTTCTGGCTTGTTTCCTGTTCGACAAGTAGCAAAGTACCCCTTACCAATGATGAGCTTTCATCGAAACTGAAAACTCATATATTAACTTTGGCTTCAGATGAGTTTGAAGGAAGGGAGGCCGGAACAGAAGGTGAAAAAAAAGCCTCTGATTATATCTCCAAAGAATTTAAAAAAATTGGACTCTCTAAAAAAGGTACTGACGGCTATCTTCAGGAATTTTCATTTACTGAAGGAGCTAAACTTGGGAGCAGTAACCAATTAATCGTAAATGTAAAAAGATATAGCCTCAATAATGATTTCTATCCTTTACCATATTCTTCCAATGGTATAATTACCGGATATGTTGTTCGCGTAGGTCATGGTATCGTAGACGAACAACTGAAGAGAAATGATTATTTGGGAACCGGAAATATTAATAAGAAAATATTTGTGATTGAATCCGGAACACCGGATGGGAATAACCCACATGGGAAATTTGGGGAATGGACAGACCTTCGAAAGAAAATCGATGTCGCTATTGCAAAAGGTGCCCTGGCGGTTATTTTTATTAATTCTGACTCCACTCAGGAGAACCCAAAAGCAGACTGGAATTTTCGTATCAGTCCTTCAACGATCCCTGTATTATTCGCAAAAGGAGAGGCCGCGAAAGTTCTTAAAGACAGCATTGTAACAAACTGTACTTTAGGAACTGAAATTGAAAAAGTCGAGAAGAAAGGTCATAACGTAATCGGTTATGTGGATAATGGCGCGGCTCACACGATCGTGATTGGAGCGCATTATGATCATCTTGGATACGGTGATGAAGGATCGCTTTACAGAGGAGAAAAAGCCATTCATAATGGAGCTGACGATAATGCCAGCGGAACCGGTGCGCTCATTGAACTTGCGCGTTATGTGAAAGCATCAGGAATGAAAAACAATAATTATCTTTTCATGGCTTTCTCAGGTGAAGAGAAAGGATTGCTTGGTTCCAACTATTTTGTAAAACATCCAACAATAGATCTTAAATCTGTTTCGTACATGCTCAATATGGATATGGTAGGAAGACTAAAGCCTGACGAGAAGATTCTTATTATAAACGGAAGCGGTACTACTCCACGTTGGAAAGGGTTGTTGGATTCGGTCACAGTTGATAATATCAAATTAAAAGAAACTGAATCCGGTGTAGGTCCGAGTGATCATACCTCCTTTTATCTGCAGGACATTCCGGTGCTACACTTTTTTAGTGGAACACATCCGGATTATCACAAGCCAAGTGACGACGAAGATAAAATCAATTACCCGGGTGCGGTTTCTATCACCAACATCATCAAAAACATTTTGCAAAAAACAGATTCCCCTGATAAGCTTGTTTTTTCCAAGACCAATGACAGCAATAACGAGGACGCTCCGAAATTCAAAGTTACTCTCGGCGTAGTTCCTGATTATGCTTTCGAAGGAGAGGGAATGAGAATTGACGGAGTGACTGATGATCGTCCGGCTGCGAAGGCAGGTTTAGAACCCGGAGATGTAGTTATTCAGCTGGGCGAACACAAAGTCCTTGACATGATGAGTTATATGAAAGCGTTGAGCAAATTTTCAAAAGGCGAAACGACAAAAGTCAAAGTAATACGTAATCATCAGGAAATAGAAAAGGATATTACTTTTTAAATAATGAACAAAGTAAAAAGTGTTTCTGTAATAGGTGGTGGAAGCTGGGCAACAGCTCTTGTGAAAATACTGTCAAACAATGTAGACAGAATAAATTGGTGGGTAAGAAACGAGGAAACAGCGTCATTTATTCGTAAGTATAAACACAATCCGAATTACCTGACTGATGTAGAAATTAACTTAGAAAAAGTTCAAGTTGGGTCCAATTTACCTGCCGCAATTGCCTCTTCAGAAATTATTATTCTTGCAGTTCCATCTGCTTTTTTAAAAGACACCTTAAAGAATATAACATCGGTAGATTTTAAAAATAAATTGGTTGTATCTGCCATAAAGGGAATTATTCCTGACGATCTTTTGATTGTGGGGGATTTTCTCCAACAAAAATTCTCTATTCCCGTTTCTTCAATTGGAGTAATCACGGGTCCCTGTCACGCTGAAGAAGTAGCAATGGAACGCCTCTCCTATCTGACCATTGCCTGTCAGGATACAGAAAACGCAGAAATAATTTCAAAGCAGCTGGCATGCAGGTACATCAAAACAAAAGTCAGTGATGATATTTTCGGAACGGAATACTCTGCAGTATTAAAAAATGTTATTGCGATTGCCAGCGGAATTTGCCATGGTGTTGGCTATGGCGACAATTACCAGGCTGTCCTTATTTCAAATGCCATTCAGGAGATTAAACGATTCGTAGATGCTGTTCATCCAATTAATCGTGACATCAACGACTCGGCCTATCTCGGTGATTTATTGGTTACTGCTTATTCCTCTTTCAGTCGAAACCGTATGTTCGGAACAATGGTAGGTAAAGGCTATTCGGTAAAATTCGCTCAACTTGAAATGAACATGATTGCTGAAGGGTATTATGCAACACAATGTATATATGAAATAAATAAAAAGTACAACGTAGACATGCCCATAACCTCAGCTGTATACAGGGTGCTTTATGAAAAAATTTCCCCCCGGATTGAAATGAAGCTTTTATCTGATCAGCTAAGCTGATTTATTTTCTGTGTCTGTTTTTTGTGACGGATTAAAATACTGGTAGACTTTCACTGCTTTCGACTTACCGATAATCTCAGAAAGCTGTGCCTCATCGGCTTCCTTTATTTGTTTAACCGATTTAAAGTGTCTTAATAATTCCGACGCTGTCGTCTCCCCTATTCCAGTTATTTGAGACAGCTCGGTTTTAACCACGCCTTTGCTTCTACGGTTTCTATGGTGTGTAATGCCAAAACGATGAACCTCATCACGCAACTGCTGAATGATCCGCAATGATTCACTTTTCTTATCGATATAAAGAGGAACTGAATCACCGGGAAAATATATCTCTTCAAGCTTTTTCGCAATTCCGATGATTGCCATCTTCCCCCGTAAGCCCAGTTTATCCAGACTATTCATAGCTGCACTTAATTGTCCTTTTCCACCGTCAATTACAATCAGTTGAGGAAGAGGTAATGCTTCATCTATCATACGTTTATATCTTCGGTAAATAACTTCCTCCATAGATGCAAAATCGTCGGGGCCTTCAACTGTTTTAATATTGTAATGACGATACTCTTTCTTTGCCGGTTTAGCGTTGATGAAAACACTCATAGCAGCCACCGCATAATCACCCTGTATATTTGAATTGTCAAAACATTCAATCCGGCGGGGAAGTTCTGTGAGCCGCAAATCCTTCTTCAGTTGTTCAAGTGTACGAAGTGTGCGGTTCTCCGGATTCAGTTTCTCCAGTTGTAAATTCTTTTCGCGCAGGTAATTTTTTACATTAGATTCGGAAAGAGACAGTAGATGTTTCTTATCACCTATCTTCGGAACCGTGAATGTGACTTGGTCCAGACCCATGTCCAGCTCAAATGGGACAATGATTTCTGTTGAATCACTTTGAAAACGGGTACGCAAATCAGCAATAGCAATTTCTAATAATTCCTCAGCAGTCTCATCGAGCTTTCTTTTTAATTCGACTGTATGCCCTTGAATGATGGAACCACTCATAATCCTAAGAAAATTTACATAGGCGGTGTCTTCTTCCATAATGATGGAATAAACATCGGTGTTATGAATAGATGGATTGACTACAACCGACTTGGATTTGAATTTTTCAAGCAACTCGATTTTTTCCTTGGTGAGATGAGCATTTTCAAAATCAAAATTTTCACTGAAGCTAAGCATCAGGTCCTTCAAATGCTGAATGACCATGTTGATATTTCCCTTTAATATATGTCTGATCTGTCGTATACTTTCATCATAATCTTCCTGATCCTGTAAACCAGCACAGGGACCTTTGCAATTTCCCATGTGATACTCAAGACAAAATTTGAATTTTTTCTTTTCTATATTTTCCCGCGAAAGAACATAGTTACAATTCCTTAGTTTATGCAACTGAGCCGTGAGTTCGAGCAAGGTATTAATCATTCTCACGGGAGTATAAGGTCCGAAATACTCAGAACCATCACGAATCACTTTGCGTGTTGAAAACACGCGGGGGAATCGTTCATTCTTTATACAAATCCATGGGTAGGTCTTGTCGTCTTTAAGATTGACATTGTAACGAGGCTGGTGTTTCTTAATGAGGCTGTTCTCTAAGAGCAAAGCATCCATCTCTGTATTAACTACCAAGGTTTTGATGTCTGCAATTTTCTTAACCAGCACAGCCGTTTTCCCACTTTCATGTCGTTCTTTATGAAAATAAGAACTTACCCGCTTTCGTAATGATTTCGCTTTGCCTATGTAGAGTAACAATCCTTCCTTATCGAAAAACTGATAGATGCCCGGGCTATCAGGGAGAGATGAAAGAATATGGTCTAATTGATCAGACATTTATCCGGAACGCGTTTATGTGCGTTTAAGGTCGCAAAGATACGGGAATGATACCGAATCAGGAATGGACGATTGAATTGAGTCTGCACCATACACAAGTCTATAAACCGTACTGACTCAACAAGTACGCCATAGCAGTCATGGCAGCAGCTCCCAAATGTAACTCCCTTTTATTAATCTTATAAACGGTATCACTTGCCGCATGGTGGTAATCGAAGTAACGCTGTGAGTCTACGATGAGACCAAAAAGTGGTGTTCCTAAATGCTTCTTCAGCGGTTCAATATCCGTTCCTCCATGTTCAAAATCAAAATTCCAAACAAGGTAGCGTGTAAATAATGGAGCCCATTCCTTTACTTTATTTCTCTGTGTCTCGGACATGTCAAGGCCAAAACCATAAGGACTGGAGGCACCTGCATCGCTTTCGATGGCAGCGATGTGATTTTCCTTTTTCAACAGCGCATCTTCAGCATAGACCTTTCCACCCATCACACCATTTTCTTCATTCATCCAGGCGACCGCACGAATGCTCCTCTTGGGCTGTAACTTCAGGGCTTTGAAAGTCCGGATCACTTCAATTCCCTGAACAACTCCGGCTCCGTCATCATGCGCTCCATGACCCACATCCCAGGAATCAAGGTGTCCTCCAACGCTGATAAATTCTTCCGGAAACTCAGTGCCGGTAATCTCTGCAATGACGTTATAGGATTTTACACTATCCAATGTCTGACAATTCATTTTAAGGTAAAACTGAACTTTAGGATCCGCTTTCAGGATACGGCTCAATAAATTTGCAGCGTTTGTGCTGATGGCAGCACAAGGAATTTTTGGAAGCGAATCATTATAACCCATTGCGCCGGTGTGCGGATAATCATCCTGAACATTCGTCATAGAGCGACAAATGGTAGCTACTGCTCCATATCTGGCAGCTTCACTCGGTCCGGCCCAACGATATTTTCCGGCCTTAGAATAGGCTGCAAAAGTATTTACATGGCTTTCATCGAAGGGATGATTAAAAAAAACAATTTTGCCTTTGATATTTTCTTCTCCGAGTTTTTTTAGTTGAGCAAAGTCGTAAACTTCGATCACATCAGCAGTAATCCCTTCTTTCGGAGTAGCGACAGACCTTCCCAGAGCAAGGACAGGAACAGCTTGTGCATTTTTTCTACTATCAATTATTTTCGCCTCTTCCTTTTCACCGCGCACCCAATGCGGAACCATCACCTCTTGCAGCCATACTGTATCGGCTCCTGCATCTCTGAACATTTTCTCTGTGAAGAGAACTGCCTTCTCTGCACCCGGAGAACCGCTAAGTCGATGTCCGACATCATAAGAAAGTGTGCGAAGCCAATCGTATGCCTTCGCATTCACCAATATCTCGGAATATATTTTACTAAATACCACACTGTCGGAATGCTGGGCATTTGTCAATCCGATACAACTAAAGAATCCAAGAAGAGAGAGAATTTTTTTCATAATCTACACTATGATAATTTTATGCAATTGAAGAATTAAATATAAACCAAATCAATTATTATCCGGAAACCAAGAACTCTATTCATAAAATCCATTTTCATATCTAGATTAACAAATGATCAGAAAATAAATGTCCTGAAATTGTTTAATGGGTTCAGTCAAGGGGTCTTTTTGGACTGCTTCTTTTCTGAGGCGCTTAAAGATGCAAAAACGAAGTGTTCCAAAAAAACAATCATTTTTCCTTCATCTTTTGAATTCCCAAAATCTGTTAAGGAAGGCAGGTTCCTCATAAAAAAATTCTGTTGGTGAGCCATTTCAACCAAGGTACTTGCCAAGGACCTGGAATACCTGTACGAGGGGTTGCATTCAAGAATGACCCCGGCTACTCTTGCGCAAAGATCCTTATAAGGTTTGAAAAAACGAAGCTTATTATCTGTTGAGACATGTCTGGTGAGGTATACTTTGGCTCCTTCCCAGGTCACTATTTCGTATAGAAGTCGTTCATCGACATGCTTGGTATCGACATCATCTTTAACCGGAGTTCCAAGAATTTGAATTATTTTCTTCAATCTAACTTCCGGATCCTTCATATTATTGGTGTGAACTGAAATTTTATATTCAAGCCAGCTCCAATACCATGAGACGATATACACCAATAATCTGTGCTTATTTTCGAAATATCGATAAACTCCCGCCTCAGTAGTCCCAATTGCTTTTGCCAGCTTTTTAAATGTAAAAGCCTCCAAACCTGATTTATGAATTAGAATTATACTTTGACGGATAATTTCCCGTCCAAGCTCAGTTTCTTCCGGATTTCTCAGAAACAACTTTTCATTCATCCTGATCTTTAAGGTAAGTTCCATTTTTTAATAAAATATGGTCATTGAAATAGAAGGGCAAATGTATAAAAGAAAATATTTAATAGTATTACTATCATTCATAATAATATTACTACTTTTGCACAAATATTCTATGCAGGTTCAACATGAGAACTATTAACAAAGATTCCCAATCTGCCATCACTCCGCAAATGGCTCTTAGTCTTTTGCAGGAGGGAAATGAAAGGTTTATAAAGAATCTGAAATTCAATCGAAACTTGCTTCAACAGGTGAATGAGACGCGCGATGGGCAATGGCCTTTTGCGGTCATTCTAAGTTGTATTGATAGTAGAACTTCTGCCGAACTTATATTTGATCAGGGACTCGGAGATATTTTCAGCATCAGAATTGCGGGCAATATAATTAATGAAGATATTCTGGGCAGTTTAGAGTTTGCAACGAAAGTCGCTAATTCTAAGTTGATCGTAGTGCTTGGTCACAGCCAATGCGGTGCAATAAAAGGAGCCTGCGACAACGTACAAATGGGAAATCTTAGCGGTCTGTTGGCAAAAATTCAACCTGCCATAAAGGAAGAAACTTCCGTAAAGACAAACCGGAATTCTGAGAATTCTGAATTTGTTGAAAAAGTTGCTGCAATCAATGTGATGAAGGCCACTGAATCAATAAGCACCAAGAGTGAATTACTAAGAAACATGATTACAAACGGACAGGTTGGAATTATCGGAGCCATGTATGAAGTGTCTACCGGTAAAGTGCAATTCTATAATCAAGAAAAACTTAAATAATCTATTAGATGAAAAAGAAATCAAACCGTGATGTTGTGAAGGATGTCTCCCGCTCCGTTTTTATTGCTAAGCTGAGAAGACTGGCAGATGCACTGGAATCGAACAAGTCCTTTACTATCCAAATTAAAAAAGATCGGCTGTACATTCCTGCCGATGCCATTGTTTCACTTGAACATGAAAGAAGCGGAAAGCAGGAAGAACTCGAGTTCCAAATCAGCTGGGAGAGAAAATAAACAAGCGTCTCCATCATTACCAATTAATCATTAACCTGTTAATTAATTCGATAATAAATTCCAACCAAATCATTATGAATAAGAACTTGCTGGTGTCAATTGCATTTACTACCTGCTTATTTTTAAACTCGCAGGGACAAGAACCAAAAAGCTCAAAAGCCGATAAGTCCGGCGCTCCAAAAGGTTCTGTTGTCACACTTAGTATTTCTAACCCTGATGAAGCAGTCGAAGAACTTAAACAAGGAAACAAACGATTTCTCGAAGGAAAACAAATCAATACAGATTACAAATCACAGATTCATAAAACCAAGGACGATCAGAAACCTCATTCATTGATTCTGTCCTGCCTTGACTCCAGAGTACCGCCAGAAATTATTTTTGATCAGGGCATCGGAAATATTTTTGTTGCCCGGGTTGCAGGTAATGTAGAAGATCCAAATATTTTAGGCAGCATGGAGTTTGCAACAAAGGTGAAAGGGACCAAGCTAATTGTCGTAACGGGTCACACGAAGTGTGGTGCAGTAAATGGTGCCTTTGATAATGCCGAACTGGGCAATTTGACACAACTGGTAGAACAAATTAAACCGGCAATCACCGGAGATAATACTAACAAAGAGCAGATGCCGGATGAATCATCAAAGAACAATGTAAAATTGACTTTTCAACATATTCTTGAAGATAGTCCAATCATTGCAGAATTGGTAAAGCAAGAAAAAGTAAAAATTCTCGGAGCCTATTATAATATTAGCACCGGACATTAGAGTTTTTCAATTAATCATTCACATCCAGAAATACAAACATTAAACCCCTTATCCATGACATGTCCTTCCTGTAAAATAGAACTCAAGATGAGTGAAAGGAATAATATCGAAATTGATTATTGTCCTGAATGCCGTGGTGTATGGTTGGACCGCGGGGAGTTAGATAAGATTATTGAGCGTTCCAATGAAAGCCTTAATCCATCTTCCAAAGAATATAGACGAGATCATGATTCCGCATATAAAACAAAAGACTATATCGATATGATCAAACACAGATCCGACGACAAATATCACGGTCACAAAAGACGAAAGTCATTCCTGGGAGAATTGTTTGACTTTTAAGAATCATGGAACATTTACAGACTATATTACATTTCTTTCTAAATATTGACATTCATCTTTTACAAATTGCAACTGATTATGAGAACTGGGTTTACCTAATCCTGTTTCTCATAATCTTTTGTGAAACAGGCTTGATTGTTACCCCTTTTCTGCCGGGCGATTCATTGTTATTCGCTGCCGGGGCAATTGCAGCTCTAGGCGTGATGAACATCTGGCTCTTGGTAGGACTTCTATGCCTCGCAGCAATATTAGGTGATGGAGTCAACTACCGCATAGGGAAATTTATTGGCATTGGTGTCTATGAAAAAAACTACAGGCTTATCAATAAAAAACACTTGCTCAAGGCCGAAAACTTCTATAAACTCAATGGTGGAAAAACCATTGTAATAGCCAGGTTCATTCCAATCATCAGAACTTTCGCTCCTTTTGTGGCAGGCATTGGCAAAATGGACGCAACCCGTTTTGCTATCTATAACTTTTTAGGTGGAGTTTTATGGGTATTTAGCTGTAGCTTTGCCGGATATTTTTTTGGAAATATTCCTATTGTAAAGGATAATTTTTCACTGGTAATCTTAGTCATCATTCTAATCTCCCTTTTGCCAATTGTTGTTGAGCTTATTCGTAATAAATTATCAAAATGACTACTGAACTTTACTTCTGGATAGGATTCTCAATATTTGTGCTGCTGATGTTAGCGCTTGACCTTGGTGTATTCCACAGGAAGTCACACATTGTCTCATTTAAAGAATCCCTCACCTGGACCTTGGTCTGGATTGTTTTGGCGATGGGATTTGGCACCCTGATTTATTACTGGAAAGGGTCTGAAAAGGCTATTGAGTTCCTCACCGGTTATGTCATTGAACTTTCTCTAAGCGTCGACAACTTATTCGTATTTATCCTGATTTTCTCCTACTTCAGGGTGCCGCAGGAATATCAACACAAAGTATTATTCTGGGGAATTTTAGGAGCCCTTGTGCTCAGGATTATTTTCATTTTTGCCGGTGTCGCCTTACTCACAAAGTTTCATTGGCTGATCTATGTGTTCGGATTAATTATCATTGTTTCAGGAATCAAAATGCTTTTTCAGAAGGACAAGAAACTCGTACCGGATAAAAATCCGGTGATCCGACTGGTAAAAAAAATGATCCCGGTAACAAGTACCTATCACGAAGATAAATTGTTCGTGAGGATAGAAAAAGGAGTATGGGCTGCAACACCTCTCTTTATTGTACTGGTGTTTGTCGAAATAACTGATTTGATTTTTGCTGTTGATTCTATTCCTGCTATCCTGGCAATTACAACAGATACATTTATAGTGTTCACCTCAAATGTATTCGCCATACTTGGATTACGGTCCTTGTATTTTTCACTTGCTGGTATGATTAATCTGTTTCGATATCTGCACTTTGGGCTATCATTTATTTTAATATTCATCGGATTAAAAATGGTGTTTTCCGAGGTATATAAAATTCCGATTGAATATGCCTTGATTACCGTTTTGTGTATTCTGATTTCCAGTATAGCAGCATCATTGCTGATTAAAAACAAAAAGGCCCTACATTAATAAGATACCTTTTCAATCAACAAAAATAAAATACGATTAAAAACAATCAATGAGCTTCAATTTTTATTCAAAAATATAAATGCATGAAAATTCTCGTAACAACTGATTTCTCGGTTAATTCAAAAGCAGGTATGCGTTTTGCCATATCATTGGCGGCAAGCAGGAAGGCTGAGTTAGTGTTTTTTCATTCCAGCTTTCTTCCAAAACCCGAAACGATGGCAGATGAACACTATTCGATCTATGCTAAAGAAGAGACCATTAAAATTAAGAACAGGCTAAACAAATTTGTTGCGTCTATATACAAAGCAATGAATGTGCCTCCGGGAAAGCATAAATGTGTAGTGGTGGAAGGAATGATTCCTGAAAGTAATATTATGGATTATGCCACAGATAATTTCATGGATTTCATTTGTATAAGTACCAGAGGAGCAGGTAAACTAAAAAAATTATTTGGCACAACGGCCGGAAACCTGATCACTAAATCCGATACACCGGTAATCGCTATACCTCAACATTACAGGTTAAAAACGATTAAGAATGTGCTCTATGCGTCTGATTTGAAAAACTATGAACAAGAGCTAAAAAGAGTAATGGCCTTTGTTATGCCTCTCAATGCAAGTGTGGAATTGTTTCACCTCACCTACCCCGGAGAACGTAATGTCAACAAAGACATTCTTGATCAAAAATTAAAGAAACAATTCGGGAACAAAGTAAAGTTACATTTGCAAAGCACTGATTTGTCAAACTCATTAGCAGATGGCTTGAAAAATGCGATCAGTATTTCCGATCCGGAACTTGTCATCATGTTTACAGAACAAAGACGATCGTTCTTCCAAAAATTATTTCTCTCCAGCACATCTGAAGAGATTGTGTTTCAAACAAAAGTACCCCTGTTGGTATATAATAAAACGGCAAATTAATGGATAGTATAAAAGAACTGTTTACAATTCTTCTTGACTCTGAAAAACTCATCGCATATGGGGGTTTGTCCCTCCTGTTAATTATAATATTTTCGGAAACAGGTTTGTTCTTTGGCTTTATTTTTCCGGGTGATGCACTGCTATTGACATCCGGACTTTTATGCAGCACAGAAAATTTTGATGTAAATATCTATGTGCTCCTCATTGCTGTCACAGCTGTTGCCATTCTGGGCAACATAACCGGATATGCAACAGGTAAATATTTTGGTAAGAGACTTTTTACAAAAAAGGATTCATTCTTCTTCAAAAAGAAACACCTCGAGGTGACGAGAAACTATTTCCAAAAATATGGTGGGGTGGCACTGATTGTAGGTAGATTTATGCCAATTGTCAGGACTTTTGCGCCTATTATGGCAGGTGCTACAGAATTTAAATTTTTCAAGTTCAACTTCTACAATGTACTGGGTGCAATAATTTGGGTTTGGTCATTGATACCAATTGGCTACTTTCTGGGTAAGCAATTCCCACTCCTCATCCACGAAGTTGAATATATTTTCCTATTCGTTGCAATTGTTACTTCTGTAATTTTCATACTCGGATATCTGAAACAAAAGAGAAAAGCCAAAACAGAAGAAAACAGAAACATCAACTAAAACAATAGTCTTAAACATGTGATTCCGGATTATACTATGACACAAGCTTCAAGAGCCTACAAACTGCCCTTACATTTATTTACCGGTAAAAAATAATATAAGAAATCTGAGTATAGCCGGGGAAAAGTTCTCCTGCCATGGATCGGACCTGCCTGACAATTCAAATCTCACTTACTTATCACAATTCAATTTTAATCCAATTTTATAACAACGCAAAACCATGAGTAATAAACTGGAAACTGTATTTGAAAAAATAATTTTTGGCAGCAGATGGATTCAAGCCCCTCTTTATGCCGGCCTCATTATAGGGGGCATATTGTATGCTTACAAGTTTGTGGTCGAGCTCATCCATCTTTGTTTGAGTGTTAATGAGATGACTGAAACTGCAATGATGCTTAGCTTGCTTACACTGGTTGATGTCACCATGGTTGCCAACTTGCTCATTATGGTCATTATTGGAGGATACTCAACATTTGTAAGTCGGATAAACCTTGATAAGCATGAGGATAAACCGGAATGGTTACAAAAAATAAATGCAGGAACACTTAAAGTGAAACTATCAGGATCTTTGGTTGGAGTTTCAGGGATACATCTATTAATTACTTTCATAAATATCAAAACCTACGAATCTCAACAAGTGATGTGGCAGGTAATTATTCACCTTGTATTCCTGATTTCTTCGGTATTACTGGCATATTCTGAAAAACTCCTGAATGCCAAGCAAAGCTGATTTGCCTTCGAACTCAACGGAAATTTTCTTACCTTTAGGATTCTTAAAATAATTATCCATGCAAGAAACCGCAAATCTTCAGTCAGCCACAAATCAGGCAATCCGTAAATTAAGTCCAACAGAATTATGGAATAATTTTGCTGATTTAAATGCTATACCCAGAGCATCAAAAAAAGAAGAACGTGTTATTAAGTTCATCCAGGATTTCGGGAAAAAACTCGGATTAAAAGTTCATACTGATGAGGTAGGAAATGTCATCATCAAGAAGCCGGCCAGTAAGGGAATGGAGAACCGAATGACTGTTGCAATGCAGAGTCATCTAGACATGGTACATCAGAAAAATGCTGATAGCCTTTTCAATTTTGACACACAGGGAATTGAAATGTATGTTGATGGGGATTGGGTAAAAGCAGAAGGGACAACACTTGGAGCCGACAATGGAATTGGAGTTGCATCCATCATGACTATACTTGCATCTAAAGATATCGCTCATCCGCCACTGGAAGCACTGTTCACTATTGATGAAGAAACGGGCATGACAGGAGCACTTGGATTAAAAGGTGGACTACTGGATGCTAAAATTTTATTAAATCTTGATACGGAAGAAGACGATGAACTTACTATCGGATGTGCCGGTGGTATAGATGTAACTGTTACCGGCAAATACAAAACAATCAATGTTCCTAAAGATAGTCTTGCTTTTAAATTTTCTGTTAAAGGACTAACAGGCGGACATTCCGGAACGGAGATCCATAAAGGCAGAGCCAATGCAAACAAAATCATGAACCGTTTCCTTCTTGAAGCAAGCGAAGTACATGATATACATCTTCACTCCATAGATGGAGGAAGTTTAAGAAATGCTATTCCAAGAGAGTCCGTTGCAATTATTGTGATTCCTGAATCTCAGAAAGGATCTTTCTACACATTTGTTTCAGCTTTTGAAAAAACGGTGAAAGATGAATACAGGAGTACCGATCCGGGAATGCAGATGATCGCAGAAAGCACCTCGCTTCCCGAAAATATATTAGACCCAATAGCCCAGGAGCAAATTGTGAAGAGCAATTATGCTTGTCCAAACGGAATTTACAGAATGAGTCCGGATATCCCGGGGCTGGTTCAAACATCAAATAATCTTGCCCGTGTCTTGATTAAAGATGGAACATATTCTGTGTTATGCCTAACTCGAAGCTCCATCAATAGCGAGAAGATGGACGAAGCTAAAGCAATCAAAAGTACTTATGAACTGATTGGTGCAAAAGTTGCATTTGGTGGATCGTATCCGGGATGGGAAGCCAAGCCGGACACAGGTATTGTAAAATTGATGAGCAGCATTTATAAAGAAAAATTTGGAGAAGCGGCTAAAGTCAATGCAGTTCATGCCGGCCTTGAATGTGGTATCCTCGGAACCAATTACCCGGAAATGGAAATGATTTCATTTGGCCCGAATATTTATGGTGCACATTCACCGGATGAAAGGGTGCAAATCAGCAGTGTGACTAAGTACTGGGGATTTTTACTGGATACTTTGAAAAAGATCCCTGAACAAAAAAGTTAAATTAAGTATTGTTCAACTTGTAATTTTTCTTCAATATGAATTTCATTTGGAGAGTTGTACTTTTTTTCACCGTGTTTGGTTTTGGAAAAAGCAACGCACAGGTAAATTCATATTTTACTAATCAGCCTGTTTGGAATGTTCATTCTGCTTGTGCCAACAACCCAAATTGTGTTGAGCACGAAACAAAGAACTATTTTATTAATGGCGATTCCATTGTCAACAACCTTGTCTATAAAAAGATCTATATGAAAGGACAGGGATATTTATCATCGATAAACTTCCCTGGAGGATCTTGTTCCGGATCGTATTCTTATATTGATACTATTCCTTCTTTGCTTCTGAGGTCTCAGGACAAAAAAATGTATGTGAGAATGTCTTATGATACCTCCGAATATCTTCTATATGATTTTGACCTTGAGATTGGTGATACCTTGACTCCAACACATTATTGCAATTTAAATGACATATATGTAATAGGTATTGATAGCATAGCTACTCCGAACGGGTATCTTAAAAAATTTGAATTGAGTAATAACAGCTCAGCAAGGTATTTGCTGGAAGGTATCGGAAATTCGAATGGGCTAATCGAACCTTTTTATACTGTATTTGAATGTGCTTTTAGCCTAAACTGTTATAGTCTGAATGACAGCTCTTACTACCCATTCGGCGGACTTCAATGCGCACTTTCAACAGGAATCGCAGAACCTGTCCGGTTGGAACATATTTCTGTATTCCCTAATCCGGGTTCCGGATTAACCTCATTTCAAATAAATTCATCTGTAAAAAATGCTACACTGAATATTTACAACTCAGTAGGAGAATTGATAAACAAACTGAATTGGATCGAAGGCAAAAAATTTAACTTTGGAACAGAAAAGCTAAGCATTGGAATTTATTTTTTGAATATTATACAAGAAAACAAACTCATCGCAAAAGGAAAATTAATTATACTTAAAAACTAATAATAACTGTAAATATAATATATGCTGCAACGAAATATGGTTCTGAACTTGTCCCGAAGTTTTATTCTCCTTTTTACATTAATAAGCTCTTCAAGCATCGCACAAAAATCCCGGAAAATTGATCCGGAAGTAAAAAAAGTTTTGGACGAGCAATTGTTTTCTGACGATCAGGGCATGCAACTAATTCAGAATAAAAAATACGATGAAGCGAATACGTACTTAAATGATGTATTGGCAAAAGATGACCTTAACAAAGAAGCATACTTTAAACGAGGTGTTGTCAATTGGCAATTGAGCGATACACTTGCCGCGTGCCGAGACTGGAGTTCCGTTTTGGCTTTGGGAGACACTGCGACATTTATGCTACTGGAAGCTCAATGTCACGGGACGATGATTATTGAAGATGAAAAGATCCCATCAAAAGAATACAAGAAATTGTTTGGTGCCGAATTATCCAAACAAAAAAGAGATGATCCTGCCATGGCCCGGACTGTCGTCGAAGAAATGCCTTCCTTTCCCGGTGGGGATATGGCTCTTATAGCATACATGAAAAACAATACACAATATCCTGCTGAAGCCAAACAAAAGAAAATTGAAGGCCGTGTTTTTGTGAACTTTATTATAAATTCTAAAGGCAAAGTATTATTCCCCTATGTAGTTCGGGGGCTCGATAAGGCATGCAACGATGAAGCCATCCGACTGGTTAAAAATATGCCTGCCTGGAATCCGGGAAAGCAAAAAGGCAAAGCAGTTATGGTGAGATATAACTTACCTGTCAAGTTTGCCTTGAAGTAATTTTTTTACTCTTATCATCTTCATATTAAATCAATAAAAACGAGAAAATATGGAAGCTGCTGTTTATGACCGCATCGGTGCCGGCTACAATTCTTATCGGAAACATGATCCTTTTTTATTGAGTAGAATATTAGATTTACTAGATCCTAAACCCAAACAGAAATTTCTTGATCTCGGATGTGGCACCGGTAATTATACTATCCCCTTATCAGAACTGGGACTAAATCTGCTTGGAATTGATCCATCCAGGAAAATGATTGAGGCTGCAGAAGCCAGATCAAAAAAAGTGCACTGGAAAATAGGGGCAGCAGAAAATATTCCGTCAGATGATCAGACCTTTCATGCCGTGCTTGCAACATTGACGATGCATCATTGGAAAAATATTAAAAAGTCCTTTCAGGAAATTCACAGGGTCCTGAAAATAAATGGAAGAATCGTAATTTTTACCTCTACGCCCGAACAAATGAAAGGCTATTGGCTAAATTATTATTTCCCGAAAATGATGGCAAAATCAATAATGCAAATGCCTTCATTCTATGTTTTAAAACAAGCAGCTACCCAATCAGGATTCAGAATTTCTGTTGTTAAAGAGTATTTTGTCAAGGATGATTTGGAAGATCACTTTCTATTCGTTGGGAAAAACAGACCTGAGCTGTATTTCAATGAAAGTATCCGCCGTGGTATTTCTTCTTTCTCCGCCTTAGCAAATAAAGAAGAAGTAGAAATCGGTCTTAAAAGACTAAGTACTGATATTAATAGCGGAAGATTCGAAATAATCAATCAATCCTATGAGAATGACTGGGGTGATTACTTATTCATTGTGGCAGAAAAAATTAACTGATTTACTGAACTAAAATAATTGACTTACCAACATTTATACCTTAGGAAATATTTGTTTGCTTTTTTATTTTTACCACGAATACGAATTTTTTATTCTTCAGGTATGAAAAAAGCTTGAATTAGTTTAGGTTCCAATCAAATTTTCACAATGCGAATAAAATAATTAATGCATGGATCCGATTGAAAAATACATCGCCTCTTTTCCGATTGAAACTCAGGAACAGCTCAGGAAAATGAGAACTACGATACGTAAAGTAGCCCCTGAAGCAAGTGAGGAAATAAAATATGGAATTCCAACTTTCATTCTAAATGGAAACCTGGTGCATTTTGGAGGATTTAAAAATCACATTGGGTTTTATCCTGCACCAAGCGGCATAGCCGAATTCCATGAGGAACTTTCCAAATATAAAGGTGCAAAGGGCTCTATACAATTTCCGCTCAAAGAGGCATTGCCGACAGCTCTAATTATAAAAATTGTTAAATTCCGGCTTAAAGAAAACTTAAAGAAAACCGAGAGTGAAAAGAAGCATAGAGTTTGTCGCAATGGTCACAAATTCATAAAGAGTAGCGATTGTCCCACTTGTCCGGTTTGTGAGGCTGCGAAAAAACCGACCAAAGGTTTTCTGTCATTATTAGCATCACCTGCCAGGAGAGCTTTGGAGAGAGAGGGGATTACAACTTTGAATAAACTATCTCAATTAACGGAGGCTAACACCTTGAAACTACATGGACTTGGTAAAAGTTCTATCCCGATTTTGCGCAAAGCTTTAAAAGATTCAGGATTAAAATTTAGAAAATAGTGAAGGCAAATTAATTAATACATGAAAAAGATCTATTTGTCTTTTAATACGGTAACCGTACCCCGATAGTTTTCATTTCCTTCCTGAGAATAGAGATGAAGTAAATAATAATAAACTCCTTCCGTCACTTCCTTAGGATTCCAAAGTTTATTTTCATTTTCTGTTTCAAAAAGCATTCTTCCCCAGCGGTTATAAATCTGTAGCTTAAACGGGTCTGACAATCCTACAATATTGAAAATATCATTCTTTCCATCGTCATTAGGTGTGATGACGTTCGGAATAAATAAGGTATCGCACTTAGTCTTAGATATAGTCACTTGCCGGATATATCGCGAAATACCATCTGAATTTCCGGTCTCTAAAAGTACCTGATATGTACCCGGCTCTGAATAACAAACGGGAGGTGGATTCTCTCCAAAATAATAATCCGGATTACCCGAGGGAAAATACCAGTCCCAGGTGTCAACATGATTCAGGCTGTTATTCCGGAAACTATAGCATGTTTGTGGACAAATTGAATCAAGCGATGCACTGAACTGAGCAATAGGAGGAATTTTTTCACAGATAAGCTTCCGGGTAAACCCAAGTACTGATGTATCAATAAGCAAAGTATCAACCATAGGAAATACTTCAGCTTCATTCACTGTTACATAAATCACTTCGACCGTATCAGCACTCACAAGAAAATTAATCGGAGAAACATAGCATGGGATCTGACCTAATGAATCGGACTTAATAATAAATGCATCACGAAAAAAGGCCGGTGGTCTCATATCTCCCGTAAATGCAAAACCGGAATCCTTGGTCTTTACAACTTCAAATGCATAATTCGTGAACATTGGTGAAACAGGATATTGAAATGCCCATGAAACATTTCCCAAAGGATTAATTTTAGCAAGCATTACATTTCGTTCATCAAAAGAACCAATGTCCCCGGTCATAATAACTGATCCGTCTGACAAAGGAATAATATCCCTCGCTACCTCCCAATAATTCATCGCAGTAGTAGCATCGTAGCGTTTTGATTCAAGGAAATTTCCCAGGCTGTCAAATCGTTGAATGAGAATATCGTATTCACTGGATAAAGTATATCCCAAGGTAGAAAATACCCACCGACCATTTTGCCAGATGAGTGAATGAGGTTCACAACTATAAAACTGTCCGGTGATAGTGGTACTCAATTGATTTCCTGAACTATCAATAAGCAAGAGGAAATTATTGTCGTTCGTTGGTGTACCTATACCATAACTGTTAGTCTTTCCAAGAATAGCAAGCCGACCTGAACCATCCAATGCCGCATCGACCGGACTAAATCCATAGGACCCGGTAAATTCCCTTGACCAAATTCTATTTCCGGCAGTGTCAATCTTGTGAACGAGCACTCCGGGATACCAACCAGTATTATATGTCGATGTACAAACAACATACATATGATCGCCCTCCACATCTATGTCAATAGAATAATCGCTTTGAGTAAAACTAAAAGAGCGATTCCATATTTCATTACCTGTACTATCCAACTTCAGAAGCACTGAATAAAAATTTCCGGGACTAAAAGTTGTCCATGATGCCATTAGCAAATAAAAACCACCCTCTCCTGACTTCACTACTTTGACGGGGACATTCGTTCGATCAGCACCATAACTGCGTACCCATTCTTGTTCACCGTTTCTGTCAGTTTTAACTAATATTGCTTTAATCCCAATATTATCCGGAAGAATAGAAGTTACAACAAATCCCCCATCGTCGGTTTCAACTAATGAGGTCCCGTAGCCGCTGTCGTTATTTCCGTATGTCTTTAGAAAAGTAGGCTGAGCTTGAGCGTTTAACCCAAGCAATAGAAAACTGATAATAATAATCCTGACCACGATTTCTTTCATCTGTCTCTAAGAATCTGAACACAAGATAAGATTATTAGAGAGACGAGGTTTGTTAAATGTGGTTAAGAACAGTGTACTGTTTACGGTGTACAGTTTATTGTTTACAGTGTCCTGTGTAATTTGTACAGACTAATGGTACTGGGTTGTGTGTACTGTGAAAGTGTATCAGCCAACCACGCGAATAAATCACAAGATCCCTTCGGGATGACTGTCCTCCCTTTTTTCACATCTCACGAGGTGGTGGAGTCTGAGGATTCCTTCGGAATCCTCAGACTCCACCACCTCGTGAGAGCACCAACAATACCAACCCGTCATCCCGAAGGGATCCTGTGAGTGTATAGCCAACATCTACTTCCTCAAAGACACTTTAATCTTGATCGCAATTATCTAAAATGAAAAATCGAGCTTAAACCTTCAAAATAAATTAGCACAAAAAAATTAGCGAGTAAATTGACCAAGTATCCTCAGTGAAATCCCTAAATCACAAATATCAAAGTTCAGACAATGTAGAAGCTTACACCTTTATTATTTCTGAGATTTTCTGAGTGTAAGTCTAAGTTTGAGAAACAGAGGGAGTGAACAGTTTAAAATCAATACCCCTCCTTGTGCACGCCCTTAACAGCCCTACCACTCGGATCATTCATTGTTTGAAAAGACGCATCCCAGGCAAGTGCCTCCGCGCTGCTGCAGGCAACTGAAGGAACTGAAGGAACACAAGCTGCTGCAGTGTCAGAAGGGAAGTGTTCACTGAAAATGCTGCGATAGAAATATTCTTCTTTGCTTCTTGGGGTGTGGACAGGAAAGCGATACTTTGCCTGTGCCATTTGTTCATCTGTTACAGATTTCGATGTAAGTTCCTTCAGGGAATTGATCCAGCCATAACCTACCCCATCGGAGAATTGTTCCTTTTGTCTCCACAGAATACTGTCGGGCAACAAACCCTCGAAGGCTTTTCGTAAAATATATTTTTCCATACGGCCATTCTTTGCCATCTTCTCTTCAGGATTTAAACGCATAGCTACATCCATAAATTCTTTATCAAGGAATGGAACACGGCCTTCAATTCCCCAGGCAGCGAGAGATTTATTGGCTCTTAAACAATCATACAAATGAAGCTTGCTTAGTTTTCTGACACACTCTTCATGAAATGCTTTTGCATAAGGTGCTTTGTGAAAATATAAATAGCCGCCGAAAATTTCATCCGAGCCTTCGCCCGATAAAACCATTTTTATTCCCATCGATTTAATGACCCGGGCCAATAAGTACATGGGAGTCGATGCACGGATCGTTGTTACATCATAGGTTTCCAAATGATAAATTACATCGCGTATTGCATCCAATCCTTCTTGTATGGTGAAATTTATTTCATGATGAACAGAGCCGATGTGAGCCGCGACAGTTCTTGCAGCAGCTAAATCAGGTGAATCGACTAAGCCGACTGCAAAAGAATGCAATTGAGGGTACCATGCTTGTTGCTGGTCATCACTCTCGATTCTTTTCGCGGAGAATTTTTTTGTTACGGCTGCAATGATCGATGAATCCAATCCGCCTGAAAGTAATACTCCATAAGGTACATCACTCATGAGTTGGCGATGCACTGCCTGCTCCAATGCTTCTCTTAACTGAATAAGATCGGTTGGATTGTTTTTTACATTTTCATATTCCATCCAGTCGCGTGTGTACCACTTCTGCAATTCTTCTCCCTCTTTACTATAGAGGTAATGACCGGGAAGAAATTCCTGTATCTTGTTACAAACTCCTTCGAGGGCCTTTAATTCTGAGGCAACAAATAGATTTCCGGTTTTATCCCAGCCCATGTACAGGGGGATAATTCCCATATGATCTCTTGCAATGAAATAGGAGTTGTTTTCCACATCATACAAAGCAAATGCAAAAATACCGTTGAGATCTTCCAGAAAATTAATTCCTTTCTTTCTGTACAGAGCTAAAATCACTTCGCAATCTGAATGAGTGAGAAATTCGTAATCCTTTAGTTCGTTGCGTAGATTCTGGTGATTGTAAATTTCACCATTCACTGCAAGTACAAGTTTTTTGTCTTTGCTGTATAAGGGCTGCCCGCCAGACTGCGGATCAACAATAGCCAATCGTTCATGCGCCAGAATCGAATGGTCGCCGGAATAAATGCCTGACCAGTCAGGTCCACGGTGACGAAGTTTCTTCGACATGTCAAGAACGCTTGGCCTGCTTGCATGTACCTTATCTGTTATATTAAAGACTCCAACAATTCCACACATATTTTTTTCTCTATGTTTAAACTAATGCGCAATGAAAAAACTTTTACCTGTTTGCCTGCTTCATTGTTCCGTGTCAACAATAAAATATTTCTTCGAACTTCTTGCCGGAAGATGACGTAGACAATACACACAAATTGAGTCTAAAATAGAACAATTTTATACGTATTCATACTTCATCTTCGGCCTCGCTTTAAATGATTACATTGCGACACCTAAAAACCAACAGATGGCTAAAGTCACTTTTAACAACCAAAACAGCGCTTTTTATGATGCCGTCAAGTTGAAGGTTGATGATTACTTTAAGACGAATAATATTTCAATAAACGGAGACAAACGCTTGTATATCAAGACATTGACTTTGATTCCGGCTGCCGCTATAATCTATTTGTCCGTAATTTTCCTCCCAATGCCTGCTTTGCTTGCATTGCTTTTGTGTGGACTTTTAGGCTTTACCATGGCCAGTATTGGTTTCAATGTTATGCATGATGCCTGTCATGGCAGCTACTCTAATAAAAAGTGGCTGAACAACCTCTTAGGACTTTCTCTGAATTGCCTGGGTGGTAATGCCTTTTTGTGGAAAGTAAAACACAATATCATTCATCATACTTATACCAATGTTGACGGTGTGGATGATGACATTGCAAAACTTCCTGTTATTCGTCAGTGTGAAACGCAGAAAAAAATGAAACTGCATAAGTATCAGCATTACTATTCGGTACTTGTTTATGCTTTGTCTTCCTTCCTGTGGGTATTCCTGATGGACTTTGTAAAATATTTTGGTAAGAAAGTTTATCGTACTCCTATCAGTAAAATTGACACCAAGGAGCATGTTATATTCTGGGCAAGCAAATTTTTATACCTCGTGTTTTATATTGCAATCCCAATTTACTTTGTTGGCTTCCTTCCCTGGCTGGCTGGTTTCTTTGCTATGCATGCCATTATGGGTTTAACTCTGGCTGTCGTATTTCAGCTGGCTCACGTTGTTGAAGACACACATTTTGTGGATGGTAACAATGATGTATTAAAAATTGATCAGGAATGGGCAAGACATCAGGTCGAAACCACAGCTAATTTCGCAACAAACAATAAACTGGTTTCCTGGATTGTTGGTGGATTGAATTTTCAGATTGAGCATCACCTTTTTCCAAAAGTGAGTCATGTACATTATCCTGCCATCAGTAAATTAGTTGAAGAGACCTGTAATGAATTTAATATTCGTTATGTGAATTATCCAACGATGTCTGCAGCCGTTGCATCACACTTCCGCTTTATGAAAATACTCGGACAGCACGAATTTCTTCCGGAGTATTCTCCTTCTTAATTTTAAACAGAGGGTTAATATCTGTCTCATCCTTTAATTAGGTTTTCCTTATAACAAAAGATTTATTGCCATGAATGCACGAATTAGAAACTATTCGTGCATTCATGGCAATAAAAATTCACTGTCAATGTTTTCGAGACTAATTTTAATCAGGGCGTTTTCCCACACAACTTATTCTGAATAAGTGCGCTGTTGTATGACTGTATAACAGCTTCTAGCCTCTTTGTCAAAAAATCAGCTTTCACTTTTTTAGAATCAAGGAGATTGTTTTCAAAATGAAAATCTTCAAGGTATCGATACAAACCAATCGCTTTGCTTCCATCGTATAAAAGACAGTATTGATCATCTTCAATCTGAAAAATATTATCCAGATACTGTACGGCATAACGATTCAGTGAATCACCGAACACAGATGTTCCAAAGGCTCGTACAGTTCCTTTATAATTGAGGTAATCGAGGATCGAGGGAATAATATCCGTATGCTGAACAATTTTATCATAATTTCCTGCAAGTTTGCCGTCGGGCGCAAAGAAAAACAGGGGAACCGAAAAGTAACCTGCGCGATTTTCATAACGCGGCGCCACCCGTTTTCCATACTGAAAAGTATGATCAGAGGTAATGATGAAAAGTGTGTTCTGATACCAATCTGCCTTTACTGCTCTTTCAAAAAATTTCTTCAATGAATAATCGGTATAGCCGATGGATTCCAATATCTCTGTATCACCTTTCGGAAATTTCCCCTTATACTTTTCAGGAATTGGAAAAGGATCATGTGATGAGACGGTAAATAATGCCGAGCAAAATGGCTGCGGAAATGTTTCGAGTTTATCGGCAAAGAACTGCAAGAACTCTTCATCGTAAATTCCCCAGTGTCCATCGAAATAGGTATCATCATTGAATTCATTCTTTCCGTAATAAAAATTAAAACCTGCAGCCGGTGCAAGAGCGTCTATGTTAAATTCTCCGTTCAGTCCTCCGTGAAAGAAGGAGGTATGATATCCTTTAGGCAATAAATAAGTTCCCAGTCCCTGCATGCAATTATCCTGGTAAGCAGAGTACATTATCGGGTCATCCATCAGACTTGGAATAGCTGCCAGTATTGCAGGCAATGCTTTATTGGATCGCTCGGCAGATGCAAATGCATTTTCGAAAACCAGACTATACTTTGCTAATGAATCAAGAAAGGGTGTGAAGCCCTTATTGTTGTTGAGAACGCCTACATATTCGCGTGAAACACTTTCAAGTACAATGACAACAACATTCTTATAAAGAAATGAATCCGGATTGTTCAGTTCTTGCTCCAGGGAGAAAAATGTTTTTACTTCTTCTTCTTTGAAGTAATTCTTCTCTTGCAATCTTCGCTTCTGTAAAGAATAAATAAACGTATAGGGAGAATTGGTCACCAATGATGCCAATTGAGGAGAAACATCTTTAGCCGCCGTAGCAGGTGTAAGTGGACGATTCTGTACACCTCCGCGAACTGCGATAAATGAAACTACAGCAATCAGCAGAAAAAGGCCAAGCTCTTTCAGGTATGCCGGCTTCACAAATCTATTAACCGGAATTTTCGTTCGCTTATATAAACGCAGAATCAGCCAATAGAGAATTCCGAACAGAAGGAACAGATACCAATAATGTTTCAGAAACTGCATTCCCTGTGATCCAAGGGATTCCATCATGCTCAGAAGGTCTACACTGATGCGTTTCTTATTGAACTGAAAATAGACAAGATCGGCAACTGCAATGGCAAGTGCCAATCCGTTAATCAGGAAAAACAGGAATTTAAAAATACCCTGGTAAATGGCCCTGCTGCGAAAGGGGTGCGGGACAATGAGTAATAATATCAGAAATGAATTGCTGATGATTATGGCACTCAAATCATAACGCCATCCATATATGAATGTTTTGAATAATTCTGCTAGGCTTGCATCGTGGTAAAGATCACTGTTGAAGAGAAAAAAAACAATCCGAAGAACTGTATAGGCCAGAAAAACAATTCCAATCCGTTGAAGCAATGCCCGGATATAAATGAAATGATTTTTCATGTGCTAGAATCAATGGTCAGAGGAATCTCCTGCCGGCTCATCTTTTACAACCGGAGTTTCATTTTTAGTATCCGTCTGAACGTGCTTTTTCTGAAAGAACAAAAATAAGACAGCGCCAATTGTGATGGAAGAATCTGCAATATTAAAAACAGGACGAAAGAACAAAAAACTCTCTCCGCCCCACACAGGAAACCAATCGGGAAATACGCCGGAAATTAAAGGGAAGTACAGCATGTCCACCACCTGTCCGTGCAGAAAGCCTGCATAACCACCTTACGCCGGAAACATCTGCGCGATACCATGGTAGCTGTCAGAAAAAATTACTCCGTAAAAAACGCTGTCGATAATATTTCCAATAGCCCCGGCGAAAATAAAAGAGAAGCAGGTAATCAAGCCTGCATGCGCTTTCTTCTTAATAAGATGTAAAAGATACCAGCCCAGTCCGAATGAAGCTAAAATTCTGAAAATGCTCAAAAACATTTTCCCGGTCTCGCCACCGAACTCCAAGCCGAATGCCATTCCATTATTCTCGGTAAAGTGAATTATAAACCAATCTGTCAGCCTGAACTCCTGACCCATATACATATGAGTCTTAATCCAGATTTTAGAAACCTGATCGATTAGCAATACACTAAAAACTATGAGTGCGGAACGCTTTAGCAATGGGTTGAATTTTCTCATCCGAGATGTATCGGCTTAGTGCTTCCCGCTATGATGCGGTTAAGGTTAGATTGGTAATGGAATTGCTAAACGATGCTGCAATTTAATACAGAAGCCGGAATTTACAAGTCAAGAAAATTAATTCTTGTCTCTTAGATTCCGGCTTCCCTGATATTATGAACCTGCTACTCGCGGTACTGATTTAATTTTGCTTCGATACTCTGTGTAGTATGTGGAACAGCACGAAGTCTCTCCTTAGGAATAAGTTTGCCGGTAACCCTGCATACTCCATAAGTTTTATTCTCAATACGAATCATTGCATTCTCTAATTGCTCGATGAATTTCATCTGGCGGCCTGCCAATTGTCCGGCCTCTTCTTTAGCCAAAGAATCCGAACCGTCTTCCAGCATTTTGAAAGTATTGGCTGTATCATCAGTGCCATGCTCGTTCGCAGCGGTAAGCTGTGCCTGCAAAGTATTCAACTCTTTGCGAGCCTCGGCAAGTTTCTTCACGATGATCGCTCTGAATTCACTCAGCTCGGCATCAGAATAACGTGTCTTATTTGGATCCGCAGGCTTTTGTGGAATGATCTGACGCATCTGATCCTTCTTATGAAAAGCCATATTATGTCTGGTGATTTCCGTTCTCTTAGCTGGCTTAGCCGGCTTCTCAGGTTTTTGCGGTGCAGCCGAGGCAGGTTTTTTCTCCTGAACTTTTGCCACCGGTGCCGCCTTCACTTTTTCAGGTGCTTTCGCAACTGCCTTAGCTACGGCCTTCACAGGCTTCTTCGCAACAACATTCTTAGCCACGACCTTTTTTGCCGCAGGTTTTTTAGCTGCCGGTTTTGCTTTCGCCTTAACAGCTACTTTCTTCTTCGCAGGCTTTGGAGCCGGCTTAGACTTTTTCTTCGCTGCCGGTTTAGCTTTAGGAGCTTTTTTTGCCGGGGCTTTCTTTGCTTTAGGCTTCGCTTTTGCAGCGGTTTTAGCCTTCTTAACGACTTTCTTACTCATTGGAAATCAGATTAATACAAATAATTCTTTTTTTCTTTGGCTCTCAATTAACCAAAGAAGCTTCATGTTTCTTAATAGAAATGCGGGTTTGAATATCCTCGTCAACTTCCACATCTACAGCATCTTCGCCGTCCAACTGACTTACTATATCAAGAGAGGCAGCCAAAATTTCCGCGCAAATATACTCTTTATTATTAATCAAAGAAGCCTGTATTCCCGCATGTTTCAGGACTTTCAGCTCGATGCGGTCAGTCACTTCAAAGCCTTTATCCTTGCGCAAATTCTGGATTCTATTGATGAATTCACGGGCAATTCCTTCTTCTTTCAATTGGTCCGTCAGCGTGATGTCAAGGGCAACGGTTAGTTTGCCTTCATTGGTGACCTGCCAGCCGGGAATGTCTTCAGAAAGGATTTCTACGTCTTCTAACTGAAGCAATATTTCCTCTGAACCAAGCATCAATTTATATTGCTGTTCGGTTTCAAACGAAAGAATTTGCTCCTGATTCAATTCCAATATCGCAGCAGCAGCATCTTTCATCTTTGCTCCTACTTTCTTGCCTAAAACCTTAAAATTCGGCTTGATCTTTTTAATCAGAATTCCTGCAGTATCGGTGATGTATTCGATCTCCTTCACGTTCACCTCCGCAAGAATCAAATCACGAACGGATTCAACTTTTTCCTGAAATCCTTTTTCCAAAACAGGTAAAAGAATTTTGTTCAAAGGCTGCCTTACGCGAATGTTCACTTTCTTTCTCAAGGATAAAACCATCGAAGAAATTTTCTGAGCAAGCTCCATTCTTTCTTCCAGAGATTTATCGATCAATTTTTCATTGACAGAAGGGAAATCTGCAAGGTGTACAGACTCTGCTTTCTGTTTTCCGCTGATTAAATTCAAATCACAGAACAACTGATCGCTATAAAAAGGCGCGACAGGCGACATAAGAATTGAAATGGTCTCGAGGCAAGTATACAATGTCTGGTAAGCAGCAATTTTATCTTTGGAATAATCTCCTTTCCAGAAACGACGACGACTTAAGCGTACATACCAATTGCTCAAATGCTCCGATACAAAATCAGTGATCGCGCGTGAAGCTTTTGTTGGTTCGTACTCTGCGTAGCAAGAGTCAACTAATTTAATAAGTGAGTTTAGTTCGGATAATATCCAACGATCCAACTCAGAACGCTCTTCGACAGGAATTTCCCTTTCAGAAAAACTAAACTGGTCGATGTTGGCGTAGAGAGCGAAGAAAGAATAGGTATTATAAAGTGTGCCGAAGAATTTTCTTTGCACTTCAGTGATACCATCCAGGTTGAACTTCAAATTATCCCAAGGCTGTGCATTGCTGATCATGTACCAGCGTGTTGCGTCGGCTCCGTATTTTTCTATAGTCTCGAAAGGATCAGCGGCATTGCCCAATCGCTTCGACATTTTATTTCCGTTCTTGTCGAGCACCAAACCATTGCTGACAACATTTTTGTAAGCAACAGAATCAAACAACATCACAGCAATCGCATGAAGAGTAAAAAACCAACCTCGTGTCTGGTCTACTCCTTCTGCTATGAAATCTGCGGGATAAGCATTTTTAAATTCTTCAAGATTCTCAAAAGGATAATGCCATTGTGCATAAGGCATTGCACCGGAATCAAACCAAACGTCGATGAGATCCATTTCACGCTGCATCTTTTTTCCGGATGCTGAGACTAGAAAAATATCATCTACATAAGGACGATGAAGATCAAAGTCCAACAGTTTATCTGCATTGATAGGATTCGACTGCATGAACCCGGCCTTTCTCGCTTTCTCAATTTCATCATACAATTCCTTCACCGAACCAATGCAAATTTCTTCAGTGCCGTCTTCAGTTCTCCAGATAGGAAGAGGAATTCCCCAGAAACGTGAGCGGGAAAGATTCCAGTCTACCAGGTTCTCCAGCCAATTACCAAAGCGACCTGTACCTGTAGATTCAGGTTTCCAGTTGATGGTTTTATTCAATTCAACCATACGCTCCTTGGCAGAAGTAGTACGGATGAACCATGAATCAAGAGGGTAATACAATACAGGCTTGTCAGTTCTCCAGCAATGCGGATAAGTATGTTCGTACTTCTCTACTTTGAAAGCCTTGCCTTCTTTTTTCATTTTGATGGAAAGACGTTCGTCGACCGACAAATATTTATCTCCACCTTGTTTTTTGATTTCGATTTCTTTTTCGGAATCATTAAGGTAAGCTTCCTTCACAAATTCTCCTGCGAAATCCGTCACCTCAGGAACGAAACGACCTTGCTTATCGACAAGCGTCAAGGAACCGATTCCATTTTGTTTGGCAACACGGAAGTCATCCGCACCGAAACTCGGGGCGAGGTGAACGATACCTGTTCCATCTTCCGTTGTAACAAAATCGCCCAACAAAACTTTGAATGCATCACCATCTTCAGGTTGAGCATAAGGGAATAATTGCTCGTAGCGAATTCCTGCGAGATCTGTTCCTTTGAATTCTGCGATCACTTCGAAAGGAATTGCTTTGTCACCTGGTTTATAATCTTCGAGTTTTATCTCCGCATTTTTTTCGGGAAAGTATTTACTCACTAGATCCTTTGCCAGGATTACCGTCTGAGCCTCGAAAGTATATTGATTGAAAGTCTTGACGGCCACATAAGAAATCTTCGCTCCTACTGCCAATGCAGTATTGGAAGGTAAAGTCCACGGTGTTGTTGTCCAGGCGAGGAAGAAGGTGTCGCTGTTTGTTGGGGTTGATTCCTTGAGAATCACAGGAAGCTCTGCGAGCTTGAACATCGCCACCGCCGTAGTATCCTTCACCATTTTATAAGTCCCCGGTTGGTTTAGTTCATGCGAACTGAGTCCGGTTCCGGCGGCGGGAGAATATGGTTGGATGGTAAAACCTTTATAGAGTAAGTTCTTTTTATAAAACTCTTTCAACAAAGACCAACAAGTCTCGATATAATCGTTGGTAAAAGTGATGTATGGATTTTCGAGATCGACCCAGTAGCCCATTTTGCGGGTGAGGTCATCCCAGACATCCTTGTATTTCATGACCTCCTTGCGGCAGGCTGCGTTATAATCTTCGATGGAAATTTTAGTGCCGATATCGTCCTTCCGTATTCCCAAACTTTTCTCCACGCTCAGCTCGATGGGCAAACCATGCGTATCCCAGCCACCCTTTCTTTTCACCTGGAAACCCTTGAGTGTTTTGTAGCGACAAAAAATATCCTTTATCGAACGAGCCATAACATGGTGAATTCCCGGCAAACCGTTCGCCGATGGCGGGCCTTCATAAAAGGTAAAAGACGGTTTACCATCCCGGCTATCGACGCTTTTTTCAAAAGTCTTTTCCGCATCCCATTTCTTAAGAATTTCCTTAGAAACGGACGAAAGATCCAGTGAATCGTAAACCTTATAATTCTTAGCCATGCTATTAAAACCCCTTATTGGGCTGCAAAAGTATGAAAAATAGACGGTCAAGCAAGGCCTGACAGCCAGTTGAGTACTCTCAGTATCAGTTTCTTAGGATAAGACCAATTTCTTCAAATTAGCTGCAAAATTGAGGAAAATGATGGTTTAAAGCTAAAAATTGATTGTATAAACGGGTGAAATGGGTTGTTTTGATTATAGTTAATAGTTTTGAAAAGGCGCGTTGGCATATCCCCCCCCTTGAACTTGGATTAGGGGGATTAGGCTTATTTTTATGATTTCGGGCTGCATGGTCGTGCTCTTCGAACACCACAAAAACATCATCTTCAATTTAGCAGAAATCAGTCAAATTAATCCAAGTCAAATCAGCCTAATCCCCCTAATCCAAGTCCAGACTATTTTTTGCAGCCACCGTTAAGATATCCTCCATCCTCCCCTCCCTGTATTCCCGGTAAAGTCTTGAAATATCTTCCGGACTGTCGCCAATAAATGGACCGTGAGAAACGATTGGACTGCCTTGAGGTTGGGCGGCGTATAATAGAAAGCGAGTTCCGTATTCAGCGGCTTTGAGATTCAATTCGCTGGCTTTGTTCTCAGTAAATCTATCCAACCAGCCAACCTGGTTTTGATTAATCGTTTGATCATCTACTTGTACACTTCCCTCCAATACATATATAAAGGCTGTGAAGGATGCAGGGATGTTTTGCTTGGTTGATACACCGGCCTGCATTTTAATATCGGCGAGTATCAAGGGAACATAATTTGAAATTGGCGATTGAAGTCCTGCGAAGGAACCGCTGTATATTTTTATCTCTACACCGTTTTCGGATAACCTTGGCGCCTGCTCCGAAGATAAATCCTGCAGTCGTGGCTTTATCCATCGTTTTTCTTTCGGAAGATTTAGCCACAATTGCATCAGTTGCATTTTCATTTTCTTCGCGATGGTTTCCGTGTGAACAACGCCGCTACCTGCCGTCATTATTTGAAAATCTCCATCCTTCATTTTATGAGTGCCATCACCAATCTCACCTTCTATCATCAGACTTACAGTTTCAAATCCAGCATGAGGATGCGGACCACCTACGGGGATGTCGTCTTTTTTATCAAGCATATCATCCATCAACATAATGAATGGATCACTTTGTGCAAAGTCGGTTTGAATGACAGCGCGGGCTGTATGACCGGCCCCAAGAAATCCTTGATGCGGCTGGGTAGTTTGAATACTGATTACTTTTCTTTTGATAGACATGACATTTATATTAATTAATTCGCTTCAACCCGTTCGGCAACCTGTTGCTTAACAAATTGGGCGTTCACAATCATTTTAACTTCATCGGCAAGGGCAACACCGCCGGTTTCGCTGAGTAAGCCAAAGCTAACTCCAAAATCTTTACGATTTATTTTTCCTGTTAATGAAAAGCCAACCCGTGTATTTCCCCAGGGATCTATAGTAGAACCACCGAATTCAGCATCAAGTTTAATTTCTTTGCTTACTCCTCTCAAAGTAAAAGTACCAATCACTTTATAATTTTCATCGTCCAGCTTTTCCATTTTGCCGGATTTAAAAGTGAGCTGCGGGTGATTATCTGCATCAAAGAAATCGGGATTCTTCAAATGCGCATCACGTTGGGCGTTGTTGGTGCTAATGGAATTTACATCGGCAGAGAAGTTAGCCTTTGCGGTGCTGAAATCATCTTCCACAGTTTCTATGCTTCCATCAAATTGATTGAATGAGCCGGTAACGGTAGAAATCATCAAATGCTTTATTTTGAATTGGACTTCAGAATGCGCAGGGTCAATCACCCATTTGTTTGTTGTTGAATTAATGTTTGTCATTTTTATCTGTTTTATTTTGTTTACAATGCAAACTTACATACATTTACTTTCTTTATGTAAGTACTAACCTTTTGGAAAGCACTTACCTTTTAGTAAGTATCGAAAAAACAGATAAAATGGCAATAACAACGAAAGAACTAAAGCACAAAAAAACCGAATGCACTCAAGCCACCATGGCCGTGAGAGATGCATTGGATGTTTTAAACGGAAGATGGAAACTTCCAATCATTGTATCCTTATCCTTTGGCGTGAAGCGCTTCAATGAGATTTCAAAAGAAGTGCTAGGCATCTCCGATAAAGTGCTTGCCAAAGAACTCAAGGATTTAGAAATGAATATGCTGATAAAAAGAACAGTGTACGATACTTTCCCTCCTACTGTTGAGTATAACATTACAGAACACGGCAAGTCCTTGAATAGCGTGATTGAGGAGCTAAAAGACTGGGGAACTCTTCACCGCAAAAAAATTATTGGCAGGTAAGCTCATTGATCGCTAATCACTGAAAGAAAATTTTTCAGCACTTGAATGTTAAATTTAGTCGCTTTTCCCAAATTTCCCATATTTTGTACAAAGGTCTTGGATCATCAGACCAACAAAATATTCTACAATGCATTACGTCGAACACCTCAGCCAAGACAAAAAACTCAAAGCCATCATTGAACAGCAGGGCCCTTTCAAACTAAAGAAAAGAAAGAACCCGAGCCTACATTTATGTTCTTCGATTATGTCGCAGCAATTATCTACCAAAGTGGCGGATGTTATTTACGGACGTTTTCTGGATCTCTTCGACGACAATAACCCAAGCCCGGAACAGATTCTTGCCATCCCGGCCCCTAAACTCCGAAGCATTGGCTTATCCAACGCAAAGGTGAGTTATGTACATAATGTTGCACGCTTTGCTTTGGAGCATGGACTGGAAGTAAAACAAATTCAAAAGATGAACAATGAAGAAGCCATTGCCTACCTAACCCAAATAAAAGGCGTTGGCCGCTGGACCGCTGAAATTTTACTCATGTTCACCTTGGGCCGGGAAGATCTATTTACCGCCGATGACTTAGGCATACAGCTAGCCATGAAAAAGCTTTACCGTATTAATACAGATGATAAAAAAATTCTTCGCGCTAAAATTATTCGCAAAGCCGAAAGCTGGAGTCCTTATCGGACTTATGCTTGTATGCATTTGTGGAGGTGGAAGGATGGGGGGTGAGAGAATAGTCCAAACTCTCTACTAGGAAGGAAACCAATAATTTATACAGTGAAAGAAAATGCAAAAGCCGCCTCTTCAAAGAAAATTGTATCTTGGAATTCCTTAATTCTAAAGACACAGAATTTTTCATTAATTTTTTCATAGTAAAAGCAAAATTAAATATTCCCTTTTAAATAACCAGATTGCTTATGCTGATACTTGAAAACAGAAAATTTATTAAGACCCCTTTTACAAACGAACAAGAACTTGAACAAGTTGTTATTGATAATTACGAATACATTTTTGGCCCAAGCTCTGTTTACTTACCAAAAGCTTTGATAAAAACAGGTGATGGAAGTGGAACCATACCTGATGGATTTGCAATTGATTTATCTACAAAACAATGGTACATAGTTGAAGCCGAATTGATTCATCACCACGTTTGGAACCATATAGCCCCTCAAGTATCAAAACAAGTCATTGCTGCGATACAACCACTTTCAAAAAGAATCATTGAAGATTTAGCAGTCACACAATATCAAAATGATAACAATACGAAGGACAAATTTGATGAACAAAACATTAAAGAAATTGATGTAAGAAAAGTATTAGGTGAAATATTAAATAAGGATCCACACATCGGCCTTCCTATAGATTCGATTTCTAACGATTTAAAAGAATGGGCCCGAACTCTAAAATATAACGTAAAGCTTTGGACTATTTCAAAATATGTAGACTTCAATAATCAAAATACAATTGCCTATGAATTCCCTGAAGAATTTAAACCTGTTCTAGACACTGAGGAAGAACTAAGCAAATCTCACAACTATAATGAAATAAATCGCTATGACATCTGGATTTCAGATTTGATTGATCAAGGACTCATAATGGTTGGTGATCAACTGCAGATGGACTATAAACCCCGATCCGGCCTTAAAACGACTTATGAAGCGGAAGTGCTTGATGATGGTTCCTTAAAACTATTAGGAAAAGTTTACAAAAGTCCTAGTTTTGCTGCACTCGCGGGAATTCAGGCATCGGGAAGCGACCGAAAATCGGTTAATGGCTGGACAACTTGGAAAACTAAGGATGGTAAACTTATTTCCGAATTAAGAGAGGAAATTTTACTGAAAAACGATTAGCTATAAACTCGCTTTGCAGGATCTACCGCTGCGAGGGATTTTTTTAATCCCTTGCTTTCAAAAAGTGTGACTGCGTCCACTATTCTATGCTTTCCGGCCATCCTAACAGAGGCAGGTTTTTAAAAGCGAAACCAAAGGCATAAAGCATTTCAAATTTTTGCTTAGTTTTAACATGTTATGAGAATTAAGAACGAGAGTGAAATTGCTGGACGCGAGAGTTTATTAGGCAATTTTCGTTTTGCATGTATAAATTCTATGTGTTTAATCATTGCTCTCATTCTTTGCGCCTCGGTTTTAGGCCAGGTGGTCAATGCAGAATCGACTGACACCTCAAAAATTCATTTAATGGAGCTGTGGTCAAATGAGCATGTATCCAATGAGTACAACTTAAGCTCTGTTGATATTAAGGACAGTAATAATATTTTATTAAAAGAATTTTCAGGACCATTTTCAATCTCTCCTAATCGAAAGTTGTATGCTATTTTAGACCACAAGTTGAACAATTACAAAATTCATCCACATTATAGTGTGCTTAAAATTTATAATTCTCACAGGGAATTAATCGATAGCACTCTGTTAGGAAGCTCAGCATTTCGAATAATACTATCAAATGATACTCAGGTCGCGATCGTTCATTCTTTTTTTCATGGAAATAATGTTAATAATCGCACATATAAACTATGATTTTATCATAATCACAAATATAATTTGTGTGCTGAAACTCCGATTCTGGGCTTTCTGTTCAGCGGGAAATTTTCTAATAATGGCTACTTAATAATTATAAATAAAGCCGACACTGCTACCCTTGATTATACCAAGAACAATTTGTATTTATTTAACAAAAAACTAAAATTGGTAAATAAAAAAACACTAAAAAATGCCTTAGTTGATTACGAACATTCACCAATTATTGATGATGAGAATGAAATATTTACTATTCAAACTCTCGATAAAAAAGATTTGACTATTCACTATAGTCTTCATTTTAATTATTATTTAAAACTAATGGGCAAAGAATTAAATTGGATATTGGAATAGTAGGTTCTATTTATAGACTTCTCTATGCAGGATGTTCCAGCTGCTTTTGCTGTGAGGATTTGCAATCTCTTGCCTTCAAAATGTGAACTGTGTCCACCATTAAAAACTTTCCAGCCATTGTAAGTACCCCCTTTTTCCTACAGAGCTAAAGTAGACAGATTTCTTTGAGTTTTCATATTCATAAATTCAATAGGGCTCATATTTCCTAAGCTTGCATGTGGGTGATTGTAGTTGTAATCCTCCATCCAATCGTTGGTTAAATCCCTGACTTGGCTTATCCTTTCAAAGATATTTGCATCTGTAAGCTCCCCTTTTTTTCAGACCATTTAAAAATGGAGAATCGAAGTTAATTATTTAATTGCATTGGACATTGAAATATTGATAAGTCTCTTTTAATTTCATCGGATTGACTTGTCAACATTTCAA
>SHNE01000048.1 GCA_004295015.1 Bacteroidota bacterium
CATACTGCTGCAGTATGTTGACAATCTGTGTTTCGGTAAATCTTGATTTTTTCATGGCTCATTAAATTTAGAGATTTGTTTTAAATTTCCCTACTTTTAATTGGCCGAATTTTGGGGGAGCTTACAACGGGATTTGTCATCGCAGGCCAATATGCTCCTATATTTAATGGAACAATTCTTCGTACACTGAATGGAGGCCTGACTTGGGATACTACGAATTTTAATTATAATAATTATGCAATAAATTTCATTAATGATTCATTGGGTTTTCTCGCAGGTCAAGATATGACCATATATAGAACCACAGATTTAGGTTTTTCGTGGAATTTTATAAGTGGCGGTGGACCAGGCCTGAATGATATTTCTGGCCTACATTTTTTAAATGCTGATTCAGGATTTATAACTTCTGGTTTTAGGTTATACAAAACAGACAACGGCAGCCAGAACATTCAAATGGAGTATGATTCTCTTGGCTGGATTGGTTATCCTGAAAGTAGCAAGATATTTTTTACCGATTCGTTAATTGGGTATGTAATCAATTCTTCAATTGCTAAAACGATCAATAGGGGTTTAGATTGGTATAATTTAAGTACTCCAATTAATTTTGTTCCTAAATCAGCTTACTTTTTTAACTCACAAGAGGGTATCATAGTTGGAGATCAAGGTAAAGTATCTAAAACTTTTGACGGAGGTCTGAGCTGGAGCGTTCCTGATTTAATTGGGCTTTATCCACTGCATGACATCCATTTTGTTAGTGATTCGATTGGATTTATTATTGGCGGAAAGGACTCATTTAATAATCAGGTCTCAAATGGAATAATTTATACAACTTTTAATCGAGGATTAACTTGGACAACTCTTAATAGTAGTTATCATGATGCATTATTAAAATTTTCCTTTCCTTCTGATTCGGTAGGGTATGCTATCGGTTTTAATGGCTTGATAATTAAAATACGTAATGCGAACTCAATGTTTACCTCTATTACTACCTTGTCCACTAATCCTAGAAAACACGAGTTTTTTCCAAACCCATGCAGAACTACGTTAAATATAGAGGGAATTGAATCGAGTCCGTTTAGAATTTTTAATGTATTAGGAGAAATAATAATGAATGGAGCGCTAGATTTTGGAATAACTAGCATTGATGTTTCAGAATTTGCTTCAGGCATTTATATATTGGTCATCGGAAATAGGACGGAAAAATTTATAAAGGAGTAATAAATGAGCAAGTAGAATGGGTATTCCGCTAACATTAGGTTAAATGAAATGGCCGGGACATTGCTTGGCGGCTCGAATGTTTAATTTTAATATTTCGGTTGAGGCGCCATGGAAAGTTATTATCTTCGATTTCCGCCACTTAATTAACCCGGAACGTTAACGGTTATACTTTGGCGGCATCGCAACTCTGGACCGACTGCAAGAAACATACAGAAAATGAAAAAGCACCTCTTGCTTTTATCCGCAGCACTCCTTTCACTTTGCAGCATTGCACAAGACCATTACTTCATCGACTCCTTACAAACTCTATTAAAATATGCTAAGGAAGATACCGGCAAAGTAAACATCCTGAATGAATTTTGCTTGGCAAAATGTGATATTGGCGAATATGCCGATGCAAAAAAATATGCCAATGATGCCTTGCTGTTAGCAGAAAAGCTTGATTTTAAAAAAGGAATGGCAACTGCATTTCACATTCTTGGGGTTGTTCATTGGAACGCATCAGACTTCAAAATGGCACTTGAGTATTATCAAAAAGCATTAACTATAAATAAGGATATAGATTATAAAAAAGGAATTGCATGGGACCTTGGTGATATTGGGTTGACGTATGGAGCATTAGGCGACTTCCCAAGAGAATTAGATTATTTTCTGCAGGCATTAAATATAAATGAGCAACAGAATACTCAGGATGCTATTGCATGGAATCTGCGGAGAATTGGAGTTGTATATAACAGTTTGTCTGACTTCAACAAGGCATTAGAGTATTTTCAAAAGTCATTATTATTAGAAGAGAAAATAGGGAATAAGCAGAGCATAGCAAACAATACTTTGTTGATAGGCCAAGTCTATCTTAGTAAACGCTACTACCCTGAAGCATTAAAGATATTTCTTGATGCTTTAAATATAGCCAAGGAAACCGGAAATAGGGAAATAATGTCCAGCGTTTATAATGATTTAGGAGATGTTCATAATGCTTTGGGCAATTATTCCGAAGCTCTAAAGAATTATTTTATAGCAATAAAGCTACTTGAAGAAATTGAAGATAAAAATAATCTTGGTCTCACATATTCTTTAATAGCAAGAATCTATATCAAAGAGAATAAATATCAGGTAGCAAGAGAATTTCTGAATAAGGCGTTGATGCTTTCAGAAGAGACTGGAAGTTTGCTTAACTATCAATCAATTTATAAGGGTTTGGCAGAATTAGAAAATGCCTTAGGAAATTATAAAAAGGCATTGGAGTATAAAGATAGGTATTATACTTATCGTGATAGTTTAGTGAACGGGGAGAGTTCAAAGAAAATAATAACAATGCAAATGCAAAATGATTTTGATAAAAAAGAAGAACTAGCCAAAGCGGATCGGGAAAAGGAAGATATACGGCAACGAAATATCCGAAATTCAATAACAGGTGGACTTGCCGGGGCCTTAATGTTTTTAACAGTTGTTTATCGACAGCGGAATAAAATTAAGAAAGAAAAAAAACGAAGCGAGGAATTGCTTTTAAACATCCTCCCTGCCGAAACAGCCGAAGAATTAAAAAATACCGGCACAACAAAGGCAAAATATTTCGATGAAGTAACGGTACTCTTCACAGACTTTAAAAATTTCACAATAATGAGTGAGAAGTTAAGCGCACAGGAACTTGTGAATGAAATAAATTTTTGTTACAGCACATTTGACAACATCATCACTAAATACGAAATAGAAAAAATAAAAACTATAGGTGACAGCTACATGTGTGCGGGTGGCCTGCCTGTTGCAAATAAAACAAATGCGGAAGACACAGTGAAAGCAGCATTGGAAATTCGTGATTTCATGCTGACAGAAAAACAAAATCGGGAAGCACTAGGTAAACCGTTTTTTGAGATCCGAATCGGTTGCAACACAGGTCCGGTAGTCGCCGGAATTGTTGGAATTAAAAAATTCGCTTACGATATTTGGGGTGATACAGTTAATGTTGCTTCCCGCATGGAGAGCAGCAGCGAAGCAGGAAAAGTAAACATTAGCGGAACTACTTATGGATTGGTGAAGGATAAATTCATGTGTATTCACAGGGGAAAAATTCAAGCTAAGAATAAAGGAGAGATTGATATGTACTTCGTTGAAGCAAAAATATAGGTTAATTGCACATCTGATAACATTAAGATTAAACACAATATTTTTTGTCGGAGGTTGGTGTGCGGATATAGAGTGTTTACGAATCTACAAGCAGTTTAGTATATTTGAGTGTGATGCTATTTAATCCCCGATAAAAAATACTGCATTAATTCCTACATCGTTGTGTGATATGCTGGTCCTTGGTAAATTATAGCCTTTTTATTTTTAATTATTGGTGGTACATTCAGAATAGATTTAATAGTATTGTATGTTGTTTTAAATGAATAAATATGAAGAAAAGATTTCCAATTCTATTGTTAATGAGTTTAAGTCTTACATTATTTGGTCAACCATGTAAATTAGTCAAGCCTGGAATGGATAAGGCTCAGGTTATTTCTTTAGTTGGTAATCCTGCAGAAATTGATACGGTCATTTCACCAGACGGTTTTGATAAGGGAGAAATTGTCAGTATTGTTTGGCAATACGGAGATGTTACAAATTATGGGCATCAAAGAATTGAATTTGATGGAGACATTGTTTCTAAAGAAGTAATTGCTGACGGTAAAAAGTTTGATGACCTAATGAGATCATTCGAGCTAGGTGAATTTCCAGCTAGTGAACTAGATGAACGAATCTGAAAGTTAAATTTTGAAGCCTGCAATTAACTGATGCTATAAGAAGCACGTCACACAACATTGGGTTAAATGAAATGGCTGGTCTCGTGCTTGGCGTCTCGAGTATTTAAATTTTAATATGTTGGTTGAGCCGCCAAAGAAAAGTCTTAGCTTCGTAGTTGCGCAATCAGTAATCCGGAAAGTTATATGCAAATTTTAGGACACCATGAAAACATTTTTTACTCTTCTCGTAATTCTGGCCTTCTATTTTTCTACTTATGGCCAAAAAGCTCTATCGTTTTCGGAAGCGAAGATTGCAAATGTTAATGTTGAACACTTGGATAGTGTTTATAGGAGCGCAGTTCATGTAGATACCACACTTTCTGTATTTAAGAATCGTGATAATGAAGTTGGTGAAAGTTATTTTGAAATGCTTCAAAAGCTTGGTAAGTTTTTGAAATCACGTGATTTTAAATGGGAGAAACCGACAAAGGGATTTAATAGGATTTACTTTAATAAGGATGGAGGTATTGATTACTTCATCTATAGTTTTCGCCCTGACCAGTTAACTCCCAAACAAGAAAAGCAGTTTGAACAATTATTGAACGAATTTATTAAAGATTATCGCTTCCCTCTGACTGCAGAGGTAGGGTTCGCACAATGTAGTCCTGTTACGTATAGACCTAGCGAAGAGTAAAATCTGCACGTAACATTGGGACAAATGAAATGGCTGGGACTTTAGTTGGTTACCTTTTAATTCGAAATGATGTGTATGGTGAACAAACTGTCCTTTCTTTTCCTAACCAAGCAGCTTTCCAACAAAACGTTCAAATTCCATCCCTATCCCAATCTTTCAATGCCTTAAAATGATCTAAAAACCTATTTTTCATTCCTTTCCCTTCCAATTTGCACCTCAATTTTCTTTTCGTTGCTTTCCAAAAAAAATTAGATTTGTACTTCTTATCAAAAGCCGTTCATGAAGAAGGTCATTTCGTTTTCCGTTTTGGGGTTGTTGTTGCTAATGTTTTTGGATGCTTGTAAAAAGGATTCGCCCGAAGAGGAACCTTCTCCTGTACCCACTACTCCCGGAAATGAAACGGTTACAGTGAATCTGGATAGTGTACCATATACTAATTTATCGCAATACCGATTTTTTACCGGCGATATGAAGAATAATACGCCAAATGATGGCGTCATTCAATACCGGCCGGCGTCGGAATTGTTTACTGATTATGCGCATAAGAAACGATTTGTGTGGGTGCCGGCGGGAATGAAGGGGACTTATGTGGCCGATAACAAGATTATCAATTTTCCGGTGGGAACTGCGCTGATCAAAACCTTTTACTACGATAATGTGCAGCCTGCCAATGTCACTAAGATCATCGAAACGCGGGTGATGATACGTAAATCAACCGGGTGGATATTTGCCGATTATATATGGAGTGAAGATCAGACGGAGGCTACCCTTTCGGTGAATGGAAGCTTAGTTTCGCTGGACTGGGAAGAAGCAGGTACACCTAAAAGCACCGTTTATCGCATTCCTTCTGAAACCGAATGCCTTATTTGTCATAAGTCAAATAGCTTGCCTATACCTATAGGCATTAAACCTCAAAACCTGGACAACGATTTTACATATCCTTCCGGAAAATTCAATCAGTTGCAGTATTTTATTTCAAAGGGAATTTTGGAAAATAATTTGCCTCCGAACATTGTATCTACAATCGACTATCACGATACTACGCAGACCTTGAAATTACGACTTCGTTCCTATCTCGACACTAACTGTGGACATTGTCATCAAGAAAACAGTCATTGCGACTATAGGCCTATCCGTCTGGCTTTTTCTGAAACGACGGATCCTGTAAACCTCGGACAATGCGTGACACCGGATGATTTGTTTGATCCGACCTTATCTAATGTTATTTTTCCGGGCAATTATAACAAATCGATGATGTATTTCCGACTTAGTTCCACCGACGAAAACAATCGCATGCCTCTGCTAGGTCGTACTATAGTTGACGAGGCAGGCCTGAAATTGCTCCGGGATTATATTTCCTCCATATCAAATTGTACAGACTGACCCTTATAAACCCTAAATAATAGAATTAAAATGAAAAATACTTTACTCACACTCGCATTCATCATGCTGTTTAAGTTGATCAGTGTGGCCCAGCAAACTTGTAATACTGCACTTGTGATAACGGCCGGTATAAACACCATTGCGCCGATCACCGGAACAGAAGTACCCACACAGATGTGCGCAACCGGAGGAAGCGGGGCGACTGCCGCGAACTGGTATAAATATACTCCTTCGCAAAATTATTCAGTGACCATCACTACCGATTTTGTTGTTAATGCAGGGGTCGACAATCGCGTGCATGTGTATTTGGGCAGTTGTGGTTTCTTGGCTTGTCTGGTCGGTGACGATGATGGCGGAACCAACGGTTTGTGCGTGGTATCTTTTAATGCCCAAGCAGGGACAGATTATTATATCGTATTTGATGATATTTACACATCGGCAGGTTTTCAATATGAGTTGATCGAAAACAGTATTAACCCTTCGCAATTAACCTTTACGCCTACTACGATTAGCACTATAAGAGGAAACTATAAAATAGCCGTTGCCGATATGAATGGCGATTATCTGGATGATATCGTTTCCGTTTCGGACACCAATATTCAGGTGCATCAGCAAGATATTTCGGGAACTTTTACAATCTCTAACTATACAACCACAGATGCTCAGTATTCACCATCATGGAGTATGGCTATGGGCGATCTGAATGAAGATGGCTATAATGATCTGCTGTATGGAAGTGGCAGTGGAGTTACGTTTATGCTTTCAGCAAATGGCGGTACAGCGTTCAATCAGGTATCCGGACCGGAATATGTTTTTTCGCAGCGCAGTAATATGGTTGATATCAATAATGATGGACACCTCGATGCATTTGTGTGTCATGATGTGGAACCAAACGTTTACTACCTCAATGACGGCACCGGCAATCTTACATTCTATCAGGGAGGTTTAGGAGATCATCCGAATGGTGGAAACTATGGTTCTATATGGGTGGATTACAACAATGACAATCTACCTGATCTGTTTATCGCCAAATGTCGAGGTGGCTCAAGTACGGCCAACATCAACGAGATGCACCGTAACAATGGTAACGGAACATTTACCGATGTTTCCGTACTGACAGGTCTGGCCGATCCGGTTCAAACATGGTCATCGGCATGGAATGATTTTGACAACGATGGCTGGATGGACGTCCTTGTTGGTGCAAGTTCAAGCGCTAACGGTATGCACAAGTTAATGCACAATAACGGCGACGGTACATTCAGTAATATTACTGCCGGAAGTGGATTCGATAGTTACTCCGGCATGAGTACTGAATATGTCTCCTACGATTTTAACAACGATGGATTTGCGGATGTTTTCACTCCGGGATACATACTTTTTAATAACGGCAATGGTACATTTACTGCAGAAACTTATTCGATGTTAATGGGAGCAGTTGGCGATCTGAACAACGATGGTTTTTTAGATATCCAAAATGGAAACACCATTTACTTCAACGATGGTAATCCCAACAACTGGATTACCTTAACCGTTAAAGGAACCACCAGCAACAATAATGGTATAGGTGCACGAGTGGAAATTTATGGCGCATGGGGCAAACAAATTCGGGATATCCGAGCGGGAGTAGGGTTCCGTTATATGGGAACATTGAATGCTCATTTTGGAATTGGCCTTTTTAATAGTATAGATTCGGTCGTTGTTAAGTGGCCGTCAGGCAACAAAGATGTAATATGCAATCCTTCGATTAATTCTGTATTGCATATCGAAGAAAATTCAGCTCCTGTAGCTACTGCCTTTTTCACAGCAAGTGCTACAATGATCAATCAGGCTGACACAATAGACTTCACTGACAATTCAATTCCATGTCCGAATGAATGGAATTGGACCGTGAACCCAACATCCGGCTGGAATTTCACGAGTGGTACTACTGCCATGTCAGAAAATCCATCAATTCTTTTCAACGATGCCGGAACATATGTTGTGTCACTTACGGCTACCAATGGCAACGGCTCAAGCCTTATCCCGTTTTCCACTGCAATTACTGTGCAATCCACAGTCGGTATCGCAGAGCTAACTCAAGAAGCGATCAAAGTATTTCCAAATCCTGCTGCAGATCTCTTATACATAAAATCAGATCAAACGATCAGCGAAGTAAGGATCTTGTCCTTGCTAGGTGAGGAACTTGCATCATCACTTAAGAGAACAAATAATTCGATTTCGTTAACGCATTTGCCGTCGGGAGTATATTTTCTGAAGATCATCACGCAGGATAATCAGATTAATATTACGCGCTTTGTGAAGCAGTGATCAGATAAGAAAGCTGAACTTTACAGAATGAGATTTGTCCTTCGGATCTAAATCTTTAGAATTTGATCTAATTCGTGGTCTGATTCATGGATGGTCTAAATCCTTTTATCAGAAAGAAATAATTGGTTGTAATTCTTGCTGTGTTGAGAATTATATGGGAGATCCAGTTTATTTATCATTGCATAAAAATTCAAAAGACAATTTACAATAGTTGATCCTTTTAGGCAGATTGGTAGCAGCTGTGACACAACAAATTTTGATATTGGATATTTTGAGATCCCAAGTGATGACGAAATGAAAATTGTTAGTACACTCATATTCGAGAATGAATTGGGATAAATCGTCGATCGAACGGCGTGAAATAACAGCTGATAACAGCAGGTTAAATGAGATTGCTGAGACATTGCTTGGCGGCCGATCTGTTAATTTTTTTGATATATTGGCTGGGCCGCCAAAGAAATTTGTAGCTTCGATTTCCGCTTTTCATTAAGCCGGAATGTTTGCTGCAATGTTGTGACCTGAACTCAAACAGAACAATTGACTTAAGGCCATACTACATTGCGAACAAACAAAGAAGGACGAAATAGAAATAGATCACATAAGACAATTTAATTTAGCCAATTATGAATAGAATCATGACAGTAATTTCACTTTCGGACAGTGGAATTGAAACAATAAAATCAAATCCTGAATTACCAAGAAAAGAAATGGAATTTGTCAATCAATGGAAACAAGAAAATATTTTGGAAAGCTTTTTTATTTCAGTGACAAAAAAGGACGCTGTTCTAATCTTTCAAAATGTTGACGAGGCCAGGACGAAAGAACTTATAGAAATCTTGCCTTACTTTCCATATATGGCAAAAATTGAATACCATAATTTGAACAAACAGTTTTAAACCCAATAACCACACTAGACCATCTTTCTGATTACAATGAAATTTTAAGCAAGGACCTGATAGAAAGCGCAGCAGGTAACAGTACATTTGCACTATGAACATAAAGAGATGTAGCTTCGAACAATAATAATCATTTGGCTCGAATGTTAACCTTCTTCGCCATAAACGATATAGACAGAAGGAAAAGCAACACAAAAATTTAGGAATTATGCTTACAGAGATAAATCCAAAGTTACCAATGCGTAACAAAAAATTGACGAAAGAATTCTACACAAACCAATTGGATTTTAAACTAATTGGAGAATATGATGGATATTTAATCATTGGTAAAGATAAAATTGAAATACACTTTTTTGACTTTAAGAAACTTGATCCAAGGGAAAACTATGGACAGGTTTATATCAGAACGAATAATATTGACAAGCTTTATCAATCATTTCTTGACAATAAATTACGCATTCTTCCTGGCGGTTATTTAGAAACAAAACCATGGGGACAAAGGGAATTTGCCTTGCTTGATCCTGATAATAATTTACTGACCTTTGGACAAAAAATTTAACTCAATGCATATTTTCAACAAGTATTTTTCAATAGTTGTAATCACAACTCTGCTTTTGAATTGTAACTCTACTAAACATTTTGCATTTGAACCAAAGGAAGTATACAAAACCAACAATTTAATCATAAATCAAATTTCCGATAATTCATTTACTCATATTTCAAATAAACAAACCAACGAATTTGGTAATGTGCCTTGCAACGGACTGCTGGTTAGAAACAATAATGAAGCAATTGTTTTCGACACACCAACCAACGACACAAGTGCAAGAGAATTAATAAAATGGATAAAAGAAACGCTTAACTGTAGAATAAATGCCGTTATTCCAACTCATTTTCACGATGATTGTTTAGGTGGACTGAAAGCGTTTGAGGAGAATCAAATTCCTTCTTATTCTAATTATAAAACGATTGAACTTTCGAGGAAGAATAATTTTGTGGTTCCCGAAAATGGTTTTACAGATTCGCTTATTCTAAAAGTTGGCGATAAAATTGTTATTGCAAAATATTTCGGAGAAGGACATACGATAGACAATGTAGTAGGCTATTTCCCTAGTGAAAATATTATGTTTGGGGGTTGCTTAATTAAAGCATTAAAAGCAGGCAAGGGTTATTTAGGCGATGCAAATGTAGCAAATTGGTCAATGACAGTTGAAAAGGTAAAAAATGAATATCCAAATGTTGAAATTGTTGTTCCGGGTCATGGGGAATATGGCGACAAGAAATTACTTGATTACACGATTAATTTATTCAGGAGACGATAAAAACGTATATAGTTAATACGGGTTTGGCATAATTGATAGATGTGTTTAAATTAATACTGGTATTTCTATTTAACATATGTATAGAGCTTAACATTTGTAGTAAGAGTTTTGCCTTTTCACTAAATCTAAAATCATGTAAGGTTTAGTACCGGATTATTTCCACCCGTTCACAAATTGATAAAGCATGAAGCCAAGAATTGAAAAAATAAAAGAGAAAAAATTAGTAGGCCAGCGTCTGGAAATGAGTTTAGCCGATAATAAGACCGCTGATCTTTGGAGAAGTTTTATGCCAAGACGAAACAATATATCAAACAAACTGACAAATGATTTTATTTCTATGCAAGTGTATCACCCAACACACTTTGCAGATTTTAAGCCGACAAATCATTTTGAGAAATGGGCTAGTGTTGAAGTAAGTGATTTTGACACGGTGCCTGATGATTTGGAAACATTCATATTGAAGGGTGGATTATATGCGGTATTTGAATACAAAGGTCTAAGCACTGACAATAGCATTTTCAGATACATCTTTGGGACTTGGTTACCGGAATCAGAATATGATTTAGACGATAGACCTCACTTTGAAGTTTTAGGCGACAAATACAAAAATAATGACCCGGAATCAGAAGAAGAAATCTGGATTCCAATAAAACCTAGGATAAAATAGAAAGCAACCGGACGTAGGGACAAACTATCAAAGAACCGATAACACAAGATAGCGGGCATTTATAGAGATTACACTACAATACCAAACAGATAAATTAATGGAGAATAAACTACTTGCATATTTTCATAGAATTATGCCTCTTTCTGAAGAAGAAGTTAAGGCCATTGTTGAAACTATGAGTATAAAGCATTATAAAAAAGGGACTGTATTACTTAAAGAAGGACAAATTTCTACTGAAGTTTATTTTGTTTTAGAAGGTTGCGTCCGACAATATTATTTAGTTGAAGGTGACGAAAAAACCAATAATTTTTTTACTGAGGAGCAATGGGTAATTTCTATGAATAGTTTTAATCAGAGTACTCCATCAAATCACTTTTTAGATTGCTGCATGGATAGTGATTTGGTTGTTGGAAATAGTGAAAAAGCCGAGAGTCTTTATAAAAGATTTCCAAAACTTGAAACCGTCTCCAGAAAAGTGATGGAAAAAGTATTTGCAGAGCAGCAAGAAATAATGTCATCATACACTACCGACACGGCTGAACAGCGTTATCTGAAGCTATTAAAATCGCGCCCCGACTTGTTTCAAAAGATACCTCAATACCAAATAGCAAGTTATGTAGGTGTTAAACCGGAATCGCTCAGCAGAATAAGAAAAAGACTATTTCGTAAAGAGTAGTACACTCCTATACATACTTTTCCAGTATAATGACTTTTAGATTCCTAAGCATAGGCCAATGATACTTTTCTTGATAGAGGAGAATTGATATTTTTAATTTTAATTTTAATCTATGTCTGATGGATTAAAGTATTATGCTTTGATAAATTTTATTGGTTTCAGTTTCAGGTAGAAATACAATGCAAGCAAAATATCTATTGTTATACAAAATATGTCGTAGCCATGTGGTGCAACTGAGCTTACATAGGGAAACACAACATCCCAGAGTCCGTGGAGCGCAAGCCCTGCCACAATGAGCATATAATTTTTCTTGTAGCCCCAATAAGCGAGAAATAAAAAGAATGATGCTCCGGGAATGGTAAGCATAAGGGAGTGGGGATCAATGGAAAACCCTATATAAATAAATGGTATGACTGCTAAGTTCAGTGAAGCGAAGAACGTCAAATCAATTTTTTTGAATATCTCAGCGAAAGCAATTATAGCTGCTGCAGTAATAAATCCTATACTTAATGCTATCATGTTTTCGATTCTTAAACGTTAATGATGATGTTCCCTTTTTTATGCCCTTTTTCAGCATAAGCGTGTGCTTCTGCAATTTTCTCCAAAGGATAAGTTCTGTCAATTACTGGCTTAAGCCTGCCTGTTTCAATGAGCCCCTTGAGGAAAATAATATCTGCTGCTGTATGACCAATTACACCTGTCATAACCTTTTTACTGCTTGTTTTGGAAATCCATAATCCTTGGAGCATTTCCGAAATTCCTGCTGCGCTTAGAATCATTATTCCATTTTTATTAAGAGACTTTATGGCTTTTGGAACAGATATTGCTTTCACAGTATCAAAAATCACATCATAAGTTTCTCCGTTTTGAGTAAAATCTTGTTTTGTATAATCAATTACATTGTCTGCACCGATAGATTTTACCAAATCCATATTCGCTGTGCTGCATACACCGGTTACATGAGCACCAAATGACTTTGCTATTTGAACAGCTGAACTGCCTACAGCACCTGAAGCACCTATTACAAGTACTTTCTGACCTGGTTTTATCATTGCCTTTTTTATAAAATGATATGCTGTAACTCCACCAAAAGGAATGACGGCTGCTTCACCGTGCGAAACATTGGCAGGTTTTAATGCTATGGATGCATTTTCAGGCAGACTTTTGTATTCAGCGTAGGAACCAAAATTCATGTCTGTATGACCAAAGACGGTGTCTCCAATTTTGAATTTTTTTACATCTTTCCCTATACCTTCCACATCACCTGAAAAAACACTGCCTAGAATATTGATTTTAGGTTTTATGAAACCAAAAATGAATCTGACAGCAAATGGGTCCGCTTTTCTTAGCCTTACATCACCTGAATTTACGGCTGTGGCTTTTATTCGTATAAGAATTTCATTGCCCTTTGGGCTAGGCATGGCTACTTCTTTAATTTGCAGGACATCCGGTGCGCCGTATTGGGTATAAACTATTGCTTTCATTTTTGTATGTGTTTCGGTTTTATGATTATTTCTGAGATCAAAAGTAGTTGCGACTTATTGAAATTTCATTGACTTTGGTTAAGAAATAAAATACTAGATTAAGACATTTAAAAAACGACGAAAAGCCACAACAAATTAAAGAAATTGTCGCTTCTTTGTTAATAGAAGCTAAGTTTTTGATTAAATTGTAACTCTTGTTGGAAGGTTTGTGCTCCGAAGACTGCCTGATAGTAAAGTCCGAAATCGATTGAGGCAATATTAAACATAGGTGAGAAATGAAGCAGACACTATTAGCAATTATTAACTTTTTAACCGTATTGAATTCAAAAAAACAGCCTATTGAAAGTATGCGTTTAAATGATGAGTTCTATTGCTAATCAGAATTGATATTATAAATTTAACTAACTGTACAAGCGGTAAACACCCTTTATTTAAAACGCTAAAAATATGAGATCAAAATTTATTCTTGTGTCAATCTTGAGTATGTTGTATTCGATTTTTATTTTTTCTCAATCAGATAAGGCTATTATTGATTTTTTGCGTGAAGGATACTGGATTGAATTCAAAAAAGTAGAAGGGAAGTCTACCGGATGGCAACCTAGATCAGATGAACTTGTGTTTACTGATAATGGTATAGTGTCCAAAATATTTAAAAGCAAGGAAAAATTTAAATTGTCGGAGTATAGTATGAAACCTCGATATAAGGAGAATGAAACCATTATAATTTTTGAAGCAACAGGTAAAAATAAGGGCGGTTCCATTTTGCATTGGTCCGGCATGGTAGACGGTTCAAAGATTGAAGGGACATTAAAATGGACTAATCAGTCCGGGACTCAATTTTATACTTTCAGTGGCGGAAGAAAATGAATTGTTAGTGCCATCACCCGTAAATTATGTCGTTCAGCATACATTGTTTGCTTGTACTAAAAGGCCCCTGAATGTAGAAAGAAATGTAAAATGGAGGAATTTTAAAAAAGACCGGGTCTCACTTCATAGTTGGAATTTTTAGCCATAATTTCTGACCTTGAAGAATGAAGAATATATTGAAAAATACTATCGTCTTTATTTGATAGAGAACAAATAAGGTTTAACTTTTTGACCCTCCAGACCTTTTAGTTTAGCAAATTCAGCTAAAGCAATGGAATACTATAAATATCATTGCTGAGTTTCACTCAACAGCTTTAATTTTCGTTATTTTACAGAATGAATACTTTCGATGATTTCAAGATCAAAAAACAATTACTTAATGCCATTGCCGATTTAGGGTTTGAAAAACCAACACCAATTCAACTAGAATCATATTCTACAATTCTCGGAGGCTCTGATTTCGTGGGAATTGCTCAAACAGGAACCGGTAAGACAATCGCATACCTGCTTCCAATCTTGCAGGATTTAACGTATTCAGACCAAGCACAGCCCAGAGTATTAATCCTTGCTCCGACAAGAGAACTGGTCGTTCAGATAGTGGAGCAAATTGAAAAATTATCATCTTACCTCAGTGTGAGAGTATTAGGTGTTTATGGAGGTACGAATAATATGAATTCCCAAAAGCAGGCCATTGCAAAAGGCTTGGATATTATTGTTGGTACCCCTACAAGACTTTATGACCTGGCCCTTACCAATGTTCTGCGACTAAAATCTATAAAGAAACTGATCATTGATGAGGTTGACATTATGCTTGATTTTGGTTACAAAACTCAACTGAAAAACCTCTTTGAACATTTACCGGTTAAACGACAAAACATTCTCTTTTCTGCCACGATGACTACATATGTAGATGAATTGATCGATGGTTTTCTGATTAATCCTGTTAAGAAAACCATATCTATTAGCGGTACTCCGCTGGAGAATATTCGTCAGGAATCTTTTTGCGTGCATAATTTTTATACAAAGGTTAACTTGTTAAACCACTTATTAAAAGATAAAAACGAATACAATAAAGTCTTGATTTTTGTAGCCGGCAAGCTTAGTGCTGATTTACTGTATGAAACATTAAATTTTAAATCTGAGACTTCTGTTATTCATGCAAATAAAACAGATAATCATCGTTCTAATTCAATAGAAAAATTTGTAAATGGTACGAGTAGAATACTTATTGCAACTGATGTGATAGCCCGCGGAATTGATATAGATAATATTTCTTTCGTTATCAGTTTTGATACACCCTCTTACCCTGAAAATTATATTCACCGCATCGGAAGAACCGGGAGAGCAGAGCAGCAAGGAAGTGCCATTCTTTTTTATACGGAGAAGGAGAAAGCGCAAAAAATTGCGATAGAAAGTTTGATGAACTATACTATTCCTTTCAAGGAATTTCCAGAAGAAGTGGAGATAAATCCGCAGCTTAGTCCTGAGGAAAAACCGAAACTTTTGGATGAAGATGATTCGGCACATAAAAAGTCACTAATCGAGGTTGGGGCTGCATTTCATGAGAAATCAGCTAAGAATAGCAAGGAAAAAACCGAAAGAATAAGTTACAAGAGAAAATTGAAAGAGAAGTACAAAAAACCTCTCAGGCGTGGCGACAAAATTCAGAATTTGAAAAAGAAAAAAAGATAATGGTATTTTATTTGTTCTTCCGGAGATGATAAATTACTGCTTGAAGTTGAATCCTTAAAAAATTGTAATTATTTGAATGAGCTAAGAGGATGATGGACCCAAATTTCAACTCGTCGAGGTTTCGCATAATGTGGAGTTCTTTTGTTGAATAAAATTTTTACAATTCTTTCGCTTACCAAAAACTCCTAAATCATTAAGTACAATCTTCAAACCAATGTATAAAATTTTAGTACTGGCAGGCTTTTGTTCCGTTTCTTCTGCACATGCTCAATCTATAGAAACAGGTGGCGGATTAAACCGAAATAAATTTTATACCTGGAAGCAGGATGAAGGCCACTCTGCTACTGAATATCATGCAGGAAACGGATTTTCGTTTTTCTTGAGTGTGGAAGACACAATTTTGAGGAATGTTTTTGTGAAATTTTCCTTGGTGCTTGACAAGTACTATGGCGCATTATCTACTACCGCTGGTGGGCAAGCAGGGTCCAGCGAAACTTACGCGGATGTCAGCAAAACAACATTAGGATTAGCTTTCTATCCCTTTAATTATAAGTTTTTGAAGTCCGCATTTATAAATGTTGGGCTGTCCTATAGTTTATTGTTGAATCAGGAAATGGAAGGATATCATTCTTGGTGGTACCTTGGTACTAGCAGTAGTGGCTACGACAGTTTGGATAGCATCTCCGATAAATATAAAAACAAATCTGTATTTTCAGCCATTGCTCGTATCGCCTACAAAATTCCTGTGACTGACTCATGGCAGATTGTGCCTCAATACACAATGACTTTTGGTTTTAGCAAAGAATTTATTAATCTTGAAGCCGATACTAAGGCATTTCGACATACTTTTGCTCTGGGAATAAGTCGAAGTTTATAGAAAACGAACTGCCCTAAGACATTGTCTTACATTACTTGGCTGCATTTTGAATATAGGGTTGAAAAGCCATGTATTTATTTTTGTTACTGCCAATAATTTTGTAGCTTCGAATTACGCCAATCAGCAACCCGAACTATAACCAAAACTGATTGACAAAAATTGGCTTAGTTCCATAAAAGACATTAGAATATTAGATTTATATATAATACACATGAAAGCACAAGGAAAAACTGTCGAGGAAATATTGGCAAACCTGCCAAAAGACCGAATTGAGCCTTTTAATAAATTGCATGCGATAATAGTAAAAAACCTTCCCAAGGGATTCGAGCCTGGCATTAGTTACGGTGGCTTAGGTTATGTGGTGCCCCATAAACTCTATCCTGCAGGCTACCATTGCAAACCTGAAGAACCACTTCCATTTGCCGGCATCGCCTCACAAAAAGGGTCGATCAATTTTTATCATATGGGGATTTATGCTGATCCAAAATTGTTTAAGTGGTTTGTGAGCGAATATCCAAAACACAGTAAGCAGAAACTCGATATGGGGAAAAGCTGTGTTCGTTTTAAGAAGATGGATGACATACCCTATAAGCTCATTGGCGAACTAATGAAAAAGATGAGCGCTAAAAATTGGATCGATATGTATGAGAAAAATCTTTTACCGGGACCGAAAAAGAAGTAAACATTATAAATTTATTTGATGGAACTTGATTAAATGATTAATAAGCTGTCCGGCTCTATGTCAATGGTAAGTTTCTTGAATAGCTTAACGCAGTATTATCTATAACGCTATAAGTAAATGAAATCATTGGCAGCTATTCTCTTTTCAATTTTGTGTGTATTGTTTTTTCAGATACCCAATGGCATTTTGAATTCAACTATTCACAGTCCGGCTTTTAAGGAGCTGACTTATCCGGGAGAAATTAGTTTTTTGGAAGAACATAATACAGATTTAACTCCGGGTGACACAGTTTCGGACTTAGATAAAAATATATGGATTGTTTTTCAAGATAAGAATGGAAATTTCTGGTTTGGAAGTGATGGACAAGGTGTGTTTCGCTATGATGGTAAAGTTATAATTCGTTTTTCAACCAAAGATGGTTTACTTGGCAATAGAATTCGGGGAATTCAGGGGGATAAATCGGGAAACGTTTTTATTACCAGCTTGGATGGGATAAATAAATTTGACGGGAAGAAATTTACCACATTACCGGTAACAGAGAAAAATGAATGGAGGCTCGATTCCAATGATTTGTGGTTTTGTATTTTGGGTAAGACAGGGGAAGAAGGGCCATACAGATATGACGGGAAAACTTTATACCATTTAAAATTCCCAAAACACCATATGGAGGATAATTATTATGCAGAAAATGGCAAGTACCCCTGGAGTCCGTATGAGCCTTACTCCATTTATCGGGATAGTAAAGGAAATGTTTGGTTTGGAACCTCCGGATTTGGAATTTGTCGATACGATGGAGAATCATTAAGTTGGATGTATGAGAAACACTTAACCTTAATTGAAGGAGGCGGTTCATTTGGTATTCGGTCAATTATCGAAGATAGAGAAGGAAAGTTTTGGTTCAGTAATAGCCGCTACCGGTACAATATTTTTCCTTTCGATCTTAATAACAATCCCGATAAGCTGATAAGTTACACACGTGAACAAGGAGTTGGAAAATTTAAATCACCTGAAGGTAGGGATATGATTTATTTTTCATCCGTACTGAAAGATAGTAACGAAGACCTTTGGATGTTAACGTATGAGCAAGGTGTGTGGAAATATGATGGTGAAAGAATAATTCACTACCCGGTCAAAGAAGGATCGAATAATTTAAAGCTTGTTTCGATTTACAAAGACAGGGAAGGTGATCTGTGGCTCGGTACGCAAGAGACCGGAGCATATCATTTCAATGGAAAAACATTTGAGAAATTTAAACCGGGCTTTACGATTCGTTGATTCAAGTTATAGATGGGCTAATATTCTGTTTAATAATAAATTTATTACATGATCGATCTGCAAAAATCTCTACCCGGGTGGATACTTATAGCATCTGGCCTTTTTGCCTTGCTTAAAGTTCTGGTAAGCCTCTTATTATTATTCGATCCACAATCGGTCGTAAAATCTGTTGACCTTAGTGCAAAGAGGGTTGATTAGTCCGTTCAAATGTGGGCTGTGAGGCAATTTGCTTTGGGTTTTATTTTTGCCTATGCAAAGTAAAACGCTCAGTGCCCATACTGACAATTGATTATATTTTCTTGTTGCTAATGTTTATTGGTGACTTGTTTGTCGGAGTGTACCGGAATGAAAATTCCTTGATCGTGGCTACTTTGATAATGGTTATTATTTCTTCAGCATTGATAGTTATCATTAGCAAAAGAAGATAATGCTTTCTAAATGTTGAACCCTGTTTTAGGTCTATTTTAAGGAAATTATTCCATACTTGTACTTTAAATTTCCGGCGCTTAGCTTATTCAATTAAGAAATTTTGTAGCTTAGGGTTCCGTCAGGCATAGTAATGACGACCTAGTTCATTCATCACGGGTAGAATTTAGAAGAAATTTTTTTTAATTATAAAATTCAACCATTATATTAATTCATTTTCGTCTTTTTGAACCATGAAGAGGAAGAAAGATATTCTGAGCATTGAAACACTCGAAATGTTTGAGCGGCTTGTTAATAGGGATGAAAAGTCCTACAGTATTGACATGATGGTGATGCCCGGGACATTGGAGGATAAACATAAAAATTGTGATACAATACCGGCATTGAGGAGGCAGTTTAATTTGATTTATTTGTTGCTGGAAGGAGAACATGATGTAAAACTCGGAGCTGAGCATTTGCAATTAAATCCGAATGATCTTGTAATTGTGCCGGAAAATATGCTTTATGCTAGTGACCATATTAAAAATTGCAAAGGATATTGCATTCACTTTAAACCTGAAATTTTAAACCTGCAACTTGCGAAACCACTTGCAGAGGAATTTCCCTATTTTCACTTTGACGCACCGCATATTCTTAATTTAAGTCAAACTGAGAGTGAACTTATACAAAATTCATTCAGGAATATTATCCAAGAGTATGATGGAGATTCACAAGAGAAAAACTATCTGCTTTGTAATCTTATTCTGATACTGCTTTTTAGAATCAGGGAAATTTACAGGATTCGTGTTAAAGAGCTTAATAGAAATTCGAACCGACAAGAACAATTAGCCAACAGTTTTAAGTTATTGGTTGAAAAACATTTTATTGAAAATCGCTCAGTAAATCTATATGCGGAGATGTTGCATATCACTCCTAAATACCTTACTGAAGTGGTAAGTGATACCTTTGGACGTTCTCCTTTGCAAATTATCCATGATATTTTATTACTTGAAGCAAAAGTTCAGCTGCGTTCTACTCATAAATCAATTTCGGAGATAGCCTATTCCCTCAAATTTGAAGATCCTTCCCATTTCACGCATTTTATCAAAAGGCGTAGCGGGTTTTCACCGCAAAGTTTACGCAAGCAACTCTGAATATGACAGCTTTTTCCGAATAATTTACAATTTCAAATCCTGAATGTTGACTTTATTTGCTGTAAAAAAAATCATGGAAAAAATCAGCAGTATTTCAAGAATGGCGGAATGGAAGAACTTCGGTAAACCTGATGAAGTCCGCGAATTCCCTAAAGGGAGAATTGAACTTATAAAAGTTGGCGGAGCGACTATTGGTCGTGGAATTTTTGAGCCCGGATGGCGATGGGCCACTTCCGTAAAGCCAATTGCTAAATCCCATAGCTGCGAAGCGCCACATTTTCAGTATCATGTTTCCGGTATACTTCATGTTGTAATGGATGACGGAACTGAATTTGATTGTAAGCCCGGCGATGTCTCGATGCTTCCTTCCGGACATGATGCCTGGACTGTAGGTGATGAGCCTGCTGTTGTGATTGACTTCCAGGGAATGGTCGATTATGCAAAGCATTTGTAATGTAGCTTCTATCGATTAATCCGGCTTAATTTATTCCACTGTTTGCTCTGTACCATTTCAAATAAATGAAGTGAAGGTTCTTGTTTCAGACTTAATTTTGGGGTAGATTTTGAAGTTGACTTTTGAATAAAAGATTTTCGGAGTATTATTATTGGAAGGCTGAAAGATTAAGTCGAGGTGATTTATTCTTTCAGCCATTTTTCTATATTTGATGGCCGGATCTAACTGATTTTATCCTTGAATATGTATGAATGGAAAGACAAATAAATCGTTTTGTCCTGCCGGTAGAAAGCAGTGGCGTCGGTGGTTGGAAAAAAATCATGCTTCGGAAAAATCTGTTTGGTTGATTTACTATAAAAAGCATGCATCAGTGCCTACAATAACATATAATGAGGCTGTTGAAGAAGCTCTATGTTTTGGCTGGATTGATAGTACGAAAAAGACTATTGATGAAGATAGATTTCAACAGTATTTTTGTAAACGAAAGCCGGATAGTGTTTGGTCTAAAATAAATAAAGCGAAAGTTAAGCGTTTAATTGAAAGTGGTCAGATGATGCCTGCAGGCTATCAATCTATAAGCAAGGCAAAGCAAAATGGATTCTGGACAATTTTAAATGATGTAGAGAACTTAGTAATTCCTAAGGATTTGGATTTTGCACTTAGTAATTTTCCGGGAGCCGGTAAGTTTTTTTTAAGTTTGAATAATTCAACACGCAAGGCGATTTTGCAATGGTTGGTACTTGCAAGAAAACCTGAAACACGTTTAAGAAGAATTCGCGAAATTGCCGAACTTGCTTCCCGCAAAATGAAACCGAAACAATTTTAAACCTATTTCTTCAGAACGAAATTAAGGTAATCGTAAAAATTAACTGGCTTTTTCATGACCTCAAAAATTTGCCTTAATTTATTGTATAGATTGCTACACAATAATCTTAAATTTGATATCGACAAGAAGTAATTTCTACTGTAATGTAGAGTATATCCAAAATAAAATTCTATACTGAAATGAAAAGTAAAATGAGCTTGTCTTCAACACAGACTAAAGAGTTGCTATCTATTCTAAAAAGCAGATTCGAAAAAAACATGAATCGCCATAGAGGAGTAGAATGGTCTAAAGTTCAGGCCAGATTAGAAACCCGTCCTGAAAAATTATGGTCACTGAATGAGATGGAAAAGACAGGCGGCGAACCTGATGTAATTGGCTTTGATAAGAAAAGCGGTGAGTACATCTTTTATGATTGCTCAGAGGAAAGTCCGAAAGGACGAAGGAGCTTTTGCTATGATGCTGAAGCCTTGAAATCCAGGAAAGAACATAAACCCAAGAACAGTGCAATTGAAATGGCTACTTCAATGGGCATCGAGGTCTTGTCGGAAGAGCAGTACAGGGAATTACAGAAGTTAGGAAATTTTGATAAAAAAACTTCAAGTTGGCTTAAAACACCTGCGGATATTAGAAAATTGGGTGGAGCCATTTTTGCCGATTTCCGTTTTGGGCATGTTTTTGTATATCATAATGGGGCGGAGTCATATTATGCCGGCAGGGCTTTTCGTGGATGCTTAAATGTCTAACGCTTCCACCTCATTGAACGTTGTTTTGTCCTTTACCAAGTTAGCTTTGGATTTTAGAAAGAGTGTATGAGTACGAAATGCATGAAGGCATAAAATTTTATATACGTTTCAGAAAAATTGAATCAGTAACTTGCTTCGTGTTGATAGATTTTCGTAATATTGGTATGATTTCTACACGATATGTTAGAGGAAAATTTTAAATAAATCTTACCCATTGCTAAATCATTTTGCCATTGATTTAATTGTCGTATTTCGAAAATAATCGATACTCAGTATTTCCTTAAACTTACTATAAAAAAACGTCTAACTAAATCTCAAATGACCAAAAGATTTTTACTCAGCACATTTGCATTTCTCATTTCATCTAATTTGTTATTAGCACAATTTGTCGTCAATGATGTGACTTTTGCTTCTAACAGCGTCTCGGATGAGGGAAAAGTATCCGGGTATCAATTTCAGTCCGGACCTTATTCTATTTGGCTTCCGGATTCTGGAAATAGTATTATTGATATTGGTGGAGTTGCACCCGGTCTTGGAGTAGGCGGCCAAGCACGATTTTCTGCAGATGGAAATATTATATCCGGTACCAGTATTGGACTCAACGGCCCGGAAATGTCGAAGTATAATCGTTCTACAGGTCAGTGGACCACAGTTGGTAGTTTAGGCTTTGCTGTTGATGGAAATGTCAGTAGCGGTTTTTCTGTCTCCGGTGACGGTAATACAGTGGTCGGGCTCTCATGGGCAGACACGACCGGTGGTTATGCATATGCTCATGCTGTAGCTTCAAGTGTTCTTGAAGGACTGATGGACCTTGGAAGTATTTATGATAGTATCCAAAGAAGCACACGAGCAAATGCTGTTAGTTTTGACGGAAGTGTGGTCGTGGGTTGGCAGGATTTTAATGGCCCTTGGAAATCTGCAGTTTGGAGAAAGAATCCAGCCGGCGGTTATTACCCCAACGAGTATATTCTCATTGATACCAATCAAAACCCTTACGATGAGTTCAATCAAATGGGTGAATGTAGTGCAGTTTCTGCAGATGGTGAATGGATTGGAGGCTACGGAGATTATGCCAATAATTATCAACCTTGGATTTGGAGTCAGGACTCGGGGGTAATTAACCTGGGAACCATACCAAATGTTGGAAATGGTTTTGTTTCAGGGATGAGTGCTGATGCATCCATTGTAGTAGGTTGGTTCGACGGACAATTATTTGGTGATCCTCAAACCCCTTTTATTTGGACTCGTGCCGGCGGATTGCAGGAACTTAACGCTTACATCAATAATGTTCTCGGCTATCCGACCAATAATTATCAGGTTTATACGGCCGATTGCATTTCGCCAAACGGCCAATATATTGCCGGTTACGGTGTGAATAATCTTACATTCAATTATTTTGTCTATCGTGTCAGCCTTTCAGGTGCTGTTAGTATTAATGAGTTGAGTACCACTTCCGGCTTACAAGTTTACCCTAACCCTAGCAATGGAACAGTTAACATTGAAAAGGCGGGAAATGCCATTGTAAGTATCAGAAGTGTTGATGGAAAGCTTGTATATAGGAATGAAATAAACGAAAAGTTGCTGCTGGATATTTCTTCCTTTGCCTCAGGGGTTTATTTACTTTCAGTGCAAAACTCAGAATCAATACAGACCAGGAAGCTGATCAGAAAGTAATTTCTCATCGCCTTCCTTCAGTATAGGACATTCTCTTGGATTTTCCGGACGTATTATCCGGAGGATTTGTGTTTGTATTTTGATTACTTCCGTATAACATTTTGGCTGAAACATTTTGACTTGAAGAGTAATTGGATTCCGGCCGGGGATATCGACTTGCATCTTCAATCAATATCTTCTTCCACATTTCCATCTACCGAATAGCAATACCTTTATTTTGATGCACCCGATAAATATTACTGAAGCAATTAGCGAAGCCGATTTTGTCCGGGTAAAAAAATTAATTCAGGAGTATCTGGCTTGGCTGATAGCAGAAGGTGGAGAGGGGGTAAGGGAAACTTTGCTTTCTCAGAATATTGAAAATGAAATGGAGACATTGCGCCAAACCTACACTAAACCCAACGGCTCCGTTTTTCTTGTGTATCATCAAGAAAAGGCGGTTGCGATTGCCGGAATAAAGCGGTTCTCAAAAAATGAATGTGAAGTCAAAAGAATGTTTGTTCAGCAGGGAAGCAGAGGCTTGGGAATTGGAAAATTGCTCCTTCAAAGTTGCATTGACAGTGCCCAAAAGTTGAATTATGAGCGCATCAAACTTGACACACTCGACTTTATGAGATCTGCAATCAAACTTTATACTGACTTTGGCTTTGTTGAAATAGATTCTTATCGGTTCAACTCTCATAAAGAAGCAAGATATTTTGAATTGGATTTAAGAAATTCTTAATTGAATTGTGAATGAAGTTTAGGCGATTTGTCAGCAGGTATTGCGCTGAATGGAATTTCACCAATTAGCTACCGGGTTAAAATAAATGAGAGAATTGCCTCATTTTGAGTGTTCATGGAACTTGCAGTATAATTTTTCAGAAGGAATAGCTATACTTGCCGGTAAATTAGTGCTCGCCTGATCAAGCCTTCAAGTATTATTCAAGCATAGAATTTTCAATAAAAGATCTTGTAATATGAAATATAAATTACTTCTTCTCTGTTTTGTCGCTGTGATGCTTCAGGCTTCTGCGCAAACTACTATCAGTGTGATGGAAAACGTCATATACTATGATGGTTATGCAGTAATCGTTAGCAGCCCGCCACCTCCCCCGGGTGTAATTCAACATCGCAATGATCTCTTTGCACGAAAATTAACCGGTGCTGAACTTTCTTCCATTGGAACCACTCTCCAGATGAATGTTGTAATTAAAGCCTTGTGCGACAATTATGACAGGATAGGGAATGTGAATATGGCTTTGGTTCCAAGTGGTTTGTCGACATACATTCCCGATAGTGTACAACGGATTGAGCTAGGAAGATTCATTACCCCCTTCATGAACAAGAACATTCAACCGGATACTGTGCCATATACTTTCAACATCGATAATGTCGCTATACTTCTTAGGGATACCGGTATTACTAACAATTATGATCCATGGATTGAGCTGCAAGTATTCGGTGTGCCCTATGCTGCTCAAACGCAGGTTGCAGGTTGTGCCGGTCGAAATGATGTTTTTATCGGAAATTTATATTTTGTCACTAATACTCCTGCACCACCACAAAATTCAAATGTTTTATTGCCTTTATTCTTTCAAAATGATTTCAATAACTACCAGGTTTGGGCAACTGATCTGCTTGGAACAACGGTAAAGAGCATCACTTTTAATCTTCCTGATGCACTAACAGATGCTTCCTTTTTTCTTATTACATCGAATCATGGTGCCAATAGCGGAGGAGAAGAGTACAACAGAAGATATCATTATGTTTACCTTGATAATGCATTAAAACTCACCTATAGGCCAGGACGTACATCCTGCGAACCTTTCCGGCAGTATAATACGCAAGCGAATGGTATTTATGGTCCGACGCCAAGAACCGATACAGAGTGGCAATCTTTTAGCAATTGGTGTCCGGGCGATGTAATAGATATTCGACAGATTAATCTCGGGTCGCTAGCTGCAGGAAATCACACTTTTTTGATCCGTGTTCCAACTGCTGTCTTCACCGGTGCTCAGGGTAATTTTCCTCTTTCCCTTTATTTGCAGGGAAAAAGTTCAGGAATTGTTTCAATTTTAAATGAGAATACTGAAAAGGATTTCCTTGTTCCTGTGTATCCAAATCCCGGCCGGGGAAAATTTAGCCTTGATTTGTCTATGGAAAACACTGAAATTGTTATCACCGACTTGCTGGGAATTCAAGTGCTAAAAACTCAAACAACAGAAAAGACACTTAATCTTGAGATTGGGAAAAGCGGAGTTTATATTTTGTACGTGAAAACAGGCCGGGGAATCAGTAAACAAAAACTTATAGTGAATTGACCTAAGAAATTTTTAACGTCCTATATTTCTTCAAGATTATGGTTAATTCAATTTACCCTTGCTTTTGGTTTGATAATAATGCCAAAGAAGCTGCAGAATATTATTGTTCAATTTTTAAATCATCGAAAATCCTACAATGTACTCCGCTGGTCACAAGTTTTGAATTAAATGGAAGCAGATTTATGGGCTTGAATGGTGGCCCGAAATACCAAGCCGGCCCGGCGGTTTCTTTTGTTGTTGAGTGTGATTCGCAGGAAGAGATCGATTATTATTGGGAAAAGCTGGGAGAGGGTGGTCGCTATGATATGTGCGGCTGGCTTGCCGATAAATTTGGATTCTCCTGGCAAATTGTTCCTAAGATTCTTCCTGACTTGATGTCAGATCCTGTGAAGGGCGAACGTGTTATTCAGGCGTTTTTAAAAATGAAGAAGTTTGACATCAAAACATTATTGGAAGCATAATGACAACTAACTCTGATCACATTCGTAAAGCTTCTATATGGGCTGAACTTAAAGCTGCAATACAGGGGACTGAGGCAGACTATACCAAGGTTACCTTAAAAAGGGCAATTTTTTTACTTGCTGTTCCGATGATTCTGGAGCTGGTTTTGGAATCAACTTTTGCAGTTGTTGACATTTTCTTTGTAGGTAAACTGGGATCATCGGCAGTTGCAACCGTCGGCTTAACCGAGACCTATTTATTTCTTTTGTATGCTGTAGGCATGGGATTGTCAATGGCTGTTACAGCTATTGTTGCCCGCAGAGTTGGTGAGAAAGATTCGAATGGCGCAGGAGTCTCAGCTGTTCAGGCAATGTTGATCGGTATAATAGTTTCTATTCCTTTTTCCATTGCAGGAATATTTTTTGCAAAAGACTTACTTGGCCTGATGGGAGCTGATGAATGGAGCTTAACACATGGCACCTCCTATACTGCATGGATGTTAGGTGGTAACCTGGTAATCATGCTGCTCTTTGTTATCAATGCTATTTTCAGAGGCGCTGGTGATGCAGCAATTGCCATGAGAGTTTTATGGATTGCAAATGGCATAAATATAATTTTAGATCCTTTACTGATTTTCGGACTAGGGCCAATTCCTGCAATGGGAATAGAAGGGGCTGCTATCGCAACAAATATTGGTCGTGGTGTGGGAGTTCTTGCTCAACTGTATTATTTATTTCGCGGCGGCCGGCATATTAAAATTGTAGCAGGCATGATTCGATTTAACCTCAGTGTCATGATCAATATGTTAAAGACATCCTTGGGAGGAATCGCTCAAATGATTGTAGCTATGACTTCATGGATTTTTCTAATGAGAATCTTATCTGATATTGGGAGTGAAGCCGTGGCCGGAGCAACAATCAGTATACGGATTATGATGTTCGTAATAATGCCGGCATGGGGACTATCAAACGCCGCAGCTACATTAGTCGGACAAAATTTGGGAGCCGGAAGTCCCGAAAGAGCCGAGTCTACCGTTTGGAAGATTGGATTTTACAACATGATATTTCTGCTCGGGATTTCTGTTTTATTCTTTTGCTTTAATAAACAGCTCGTTGGAATATTTACGACTGATTTGAATGTTATAGCTATTGGTTCGGAATGGTTGCAAATATTGTCATACTCATTTTTCGTGTACGGATGGTGGATGGTTTCAGTCCAGGCTTTCAATGGAGCAGGAGACACTGCTACACCTACCTATATCAATTTAGTTTTCTTTTGGTTGATACAAATTCCTCTTGCTTACATGTTGGCTATTCAATTGAACTGGGCTCATTCAGGTGTTTTCTGGGCAGTTTTTATTTCAGAAACCTCAGTAGGAATTTTTACCTTGTGGTTGTTTAATAAAGGGAAGTGGAAGAATGTTAAGGTCTGAACCGGTGCAATTGAAAGTGCCTTCTGTGTGCAGCTTTTTATGTTGACATTTTGAATTGCCAATTCTGTTGCAAAACATGTAAGCACTATAAGCGTTTACTTCGAATAAATTTTTACTATCAATCATTCAAAAATTGAATTACGTAGTCTACGTTATTGAACTTTCAAAAAAAGTGTATACTGAGGATCGGAAGTTTCGAGAGGCAAACCCGCAGTTCAACGGGGTGTTGGAATGTTTGTATGTAGGAATGACCAGCAAGACTCCACAAGAGAGATTTAAGCAACATGTATCCGGTTATAGAAATAAAAAAGGCTACAAACTTTCTGCCAACATTGTGCAGAAATATGGATCTTACTTGCGCCCGGGTTTGTACAATCATATAAATGTTAAGCCAATGACCAGGGCGGAGGCACTTAAAATGGAGGCGAAATTGGCTTTGGATTTACGAAGACAAGGTTATGCTGTTTGGTTTAATTGAATATCTTTGGTAGACCTGAATTTTATTTGTAGAATTTATAAATTAATAGTAGAAATTAATCATTTAAATTGAAACAGATGACAGCAAGAAATAAAGTGTTATTCAGTTTAGGTTTTGTCCTGGTTCTCTTTGCATTCTATTCGTTCGAGCTTCCGGAACATTGGTTCATTGCAGGCTCTGAACCTAAAAGCTATGATATGGGCATAGACAAAGGAGCCGGACAGGATGGGAAGAATGCTGCTACCATAAAATCGAACACCTCAAAAGTTAAGGGCTTTGGTACCCTGATGCAGAATTGTTCGCCTGAAAGTTTTCTGGGTAAAAGGATTAGAATGTCCGGCTTCATGAAATCAATCGATGTTGATGATAAGGCCGGCCTCTGGTTACGGGTTGATCAGGCAAACTCTGAGAAACCTTTGGCATTTGATAACATGTTGTCCAGACCTGTAACAGGAACCACCGCATGGAAGAACTATGAGATTGTGTTGGATGTCCCTTCGAATGCCACAAACCTTGCTTATGGCGCTTTGCTCGTTGGAACAGGACAGATATGGTTTGATAAGTTAAAATTTGAAATTGTCGATCAATCCGTGCCAACTACTGTGATGGGAAAAGCAGACAGGATGCCGCTTCCCAAGCCTTTGAATCTTGATTTTGACAATTAATCAATACTCCTTGATAGGTTCAATTGCTTGTTGTCATTTTAAGTAGCTTGTTTCAGACTGCAGCCGCTTTGCAGACTCTTTAGAATTGGAGGAACTATTGAATACTTCATCAATTACACAAGCTGTACAATTTGCCTGATCTGGAGTCTGAGAAATGCCCTGCAAATGAAGAAGAGATCCGGATTCCAATCAAGTTCAAAGTTTAATTCTATTGTACATTTACAAATGATCCTTAGTTCCGATCTTGTTTTTGTTTTTGTCCTTGACACTACTTTCGATTGCTTTGATATTCGAAGAATTATTACCTTCGATTTGTTTAATCAGTATTGTTGATTGTTCATTATGAAAAAAGCATGGCGAATGCTGTTTCGACTTATCCCTTTCAAGAGGGAGATGTTTTCCGTTCTTAGATTTTTCTGGCATCCTTCGGAGTCTGTTTATAAGCATCTTCATTTCAAGGGTGTGATAAACGTACCGGTTAAACAATCAGCTTCATTTAAAATTGTTCATCATGGATTTCAAATTGAGAATGAGATTTTTTGGGCAGGACTTACGAATGGATGGGAAAAGGAATCAATAAGGCTATGGATCAGGTTGTGTGAAGAATCAGATGTCATTATTGACATTGGAGCCAATACAGGTGTCTATGCATTGGTTGCAAAAGCAATAAACAAAGACGCCAAAGTATATGCTTTCGAGCCGGTTAAAAGAGTCTATGATAAACTTCAGGAAAATATTGTGTTGAACAAGTATGATATTGTGGCCTTTGAAAAGGCAGCCTCCAATACTGACGGTACTGCATTGATATACGACACAGATGATGAGCATACCCTATCAGTAACTGTTAACAAAAATACAAGGGAGCCCGGTACAAATGTAATTGCAACAGAAATTCAAACGATAACGCTGAATTCATTTGTTCTGGATAACGATCTGAAAAAAATTGATTTATTGAAAATTGATGTTGAAACTCATGAGCCGGAAGTGTTAGAAGGCTTTTCAAACTATCTGGCAGAATTTCGTCCTGCTATGCTAATAGAAATTTTAACTGATGATGTAGGTAAACGAGTTGAGGCAATAATTTCTGGACTTGGGTATTTGTATTTCAATATTGATGAGAATGGAGGGATCAGAAGGGTGGAACGCATTTTGAAAAGCGATTATTACAATTATTTATTATGTAATCAGGCATTGGCTCACAAGCTTGGTCTGAAACTCTGAGCATTTAATTGAATTCAATGAAAACCGGAAAAAAAATACTAGTTGCTGTATTAATTGGTTTACTTCTTTTTATTTGTTTTCTGTTTTATAATTTATTTTCTTATAAATCCAGGCAAATTAAAGTTGCAACTGTAAAAGAAATGCCTGTCAGTGAGTCGGCCTTTTACCGCTTGGCATCTTCTTTGAAAATCAAAACCGTTTCTACAGAGTCCGGATTAACGATGGATTCGTTGGAGTTTAATAAATTTTCCGACTTTCTTTCAACTAACTATCCGCTCATTGATTCAATGTTGGAAAGGGTGGTCGTTAACAAGTATAGTTCATTATACATTTGGAAAGGCAGCAACCCTGCGCTCAAGCCGGTAATACTCATGGCTCATTTAGATGTTGTCCCTGTACTTGAGACCGAATTGAAGGATTGGACCCATCCTCCTTTCGATGGAAAAATTGTTGATGATACCCTGTGGGGAAGAGGAGCAATTGATGATAAGATTGGGCTTATCGGAATTATGGAAGCTGTAGAAGGGCTCTTAGAAAGGGGTTTCATTCCTGGCAGAACAATGTATATCGCATTTGGTCATGATGAAGAGATTGGTGGTCAAAATGGTGCCGCAGCCATCGCATCCTATCTTAAGGAGAAAGGTGTGAATGCCGAGTTTGTATTGGACGAAGGCGGCTCTATAGTCCAAAGAATGGTTCCCGGTATAGAAAAGGATGTCGCCTTGATTGGTGTTTCAGAGAAAGGATTTGTATCATTGGAGTTGATGGTTGACATGGAAGGCGGGCATTCTTCAATGCCCAATAGCGAAACATCTATAGACATTATTGCAAAGGCAATTAATAAACTCCGGTCGAATCAATTCCCGGCAAAATTATGTCCGGCACTTGAAGGATTTATTGATGAGCTTGGTCCTGAAATGCCTGCATTGAATAAGTTTGTCTTTGCCAATCGTTTCATCTTCGAACCGCTGATACTGGATATCTACGAAGGCAGCGCAGCAGGAAACGCATTAGTACGCACAACTTTGGTGCCTACAATTTTTAATAGCGGTGTAAAAGATAATGTCATACCCCGGTTGGCAAAAGCAACAATTAATATTAGAATCTTACCGGGCTCATCGATTGATGAAGTAATTAACGAGGTGAAAGGAATTATTGACGATGAACGCATACGCACTAATAAAAATGATTTCTATTCTGAACCTTCGAAAACTTCCACAACTATTTCAGCGGGATATAGAATATTAAATACCTCTATTCTTGAAGTGTTCCCTGAAGTATTAACAGCGCCGAATCTTGTGATTGGAGCAACAGACAGCAGACATTTTGAGAGTATATCTGCTGACATTTATCGCTTTTTACCGATCTATATTAATCCCGAAAATATAAAAACATTTCATGGTATAAATGAGCGAATTGCTAAAAGGGATTTCAATTCCGCAGTCCGGTTTTATTCCCGACTAATCCAAAATTGTAATTAATGGAGTTTTACATATATTTTAATGCCCCACTTATAAATACCGGAAAGTAAAAAAGAAAAACTTGATCATTAAAAATAATAGATAATACTAACACAAATGCTACCTGAAGAAAGAATTTCAATTAGAGTGGAAACGGAAGTCATGGCGCCAATCACTAAGGTTTGGATGATTTGGAATGATCCGGCATACATCACCAAATGGTATAACGCATCAGATGACTGGCATGCACCCTTTGCCGAAAATAATTTGAAAGTTGGCGATCAGTTTAAAATCAGAATGGCCGCCAAAGACGGCTCGGTAGAATTTGATTTTATAGGCGTTTATACGCTTATTAAAGAGCACGAACAAATTGAATACAGGATTGAAGATGGCCGGAAGGTAAGTGTCTCCTTCGATGATTTGGGAAAATCCACAAAAGTTATTGAAATATTTGAAGCGGAAAACGTTCATCCACCGGAGGTTCAAAAAGGTGGTTGGCAGGCAATATTAGATAGCTTTAAAAAATGTGTTGAATCAAATTAATCACAGGCTTATTAAAAAACTTGCCTATTCTTCGGAGCTGTTTTCTTCCTCATCTACCAAATCATCCTCCTTTGGAACATCGTTCTCCAAATCACTCAGGGCAGAAATATTCAGCTCAGGATGTTCATGTGATTTTCTGATCAAAGTAAATTTTAGTTTTCGTTTGTAATCGTCTTGCAGCCATTTTACATAGCTTTCACTTGTCTTACTTAAACAACGGGAATAAACCCGGACTCTGAATTCTATTTCTTCTTTTAACAAATCTGCAAGAACGAGTGCTTCTTCAATCTCATTACTGTTTGCGAGGCACATTGAAATATGTTGCTCCAGGGATCGTTCTATGACAACTTTCGGACGTTCATGTCTTGCGATGGCTTCCTGATGTTCGGTTTTAATATCCATGTCAATCGTCTCAGAATTCGGAAATCGATTGCGCAGTATTTCCGGCATTTCGTAACGGTAATTCCTCTCAATGTCTTCATCACTTCGGATATCTGCAAGGTACAGTTCAGGATTTTTGAATATTCCCATCCAATCAACGGGAGCGTCCCAAAGTCCGAATCTGTTCAGATTATTTCCGAGGTCAATAACAAGAAAATCTTTTTTTGTTGATGTAACCCTCGAACCCCTGCCTATCATCTGAAAGTAGAGAGTAAGCGATTTAGTAGCCCGGTTTAAAATGATACACTCAACTCCGGGTTCATCGAAACCTGTTGTCAGGATACTTACCGAAGTAAGAATAGCGTCCGGTTTTTCTTTAAACCATTGCAGGATTTCCTTTCTCTCTTTTGCAGTATGAGTATGGTCAAGATGTTTAATGTCAAATCCTGCATCCTGAAAAGTGGCATAAACATATTGGGAAGTAGCAATTCCGTTGTTAAATATCAGAGTCTTTTTTCCAACACATTTTTCCTTATAAGCGCTTAGCAATTTATCTTGCATAGCATGGTTATTATAAAGTCGTTCTGAGGAACTAACTGTATAGTCTCCATTTCTTCCCACTTTTAGGGATGTCAGACCTACGTGATAATGGTAGGTGGTAGCTTTTGCCAGAAAACCTGTTTCGATGAGGTTTGAAATTGATTCACCAACAATCAATTCATCATAGTTATCCTTCATCCTTATATTAATATTCGAACTTAAAGGTGTAGCTGTAACTCCTAAGACAACTCCTTTTTCATAGAACCTGAAAAGCTTTCCGAATGAGTTATAATGCGCCTCATCCACAATCATTAATCCGATATTGTCGAGACTCAGGATTTTGTCTCTTAAACGATTGTTGAGTGTTTCAACCATCGCGACAAAACACATATAGTCGTTGGGTACCGGCATTTCTTTCACCGCACTATTGATCACCTTATTGGAGACGCCAAATTCATCAAGCATTTGGGATGTTTGTCCGCAAAGTTCAATTCGATGAGTAAGAATCAGGACTTTTTTACCGGTTGTTTGGATGTATCGTTTTGCTATCTCCGAAAAAATAACCGTTTTTCCTCCTCCGGTAGGAAGCTGGTAAAGGAGATTATACCGGGCAGCATGGTCTTCAAGTCTCTTGAAAATTTCTTCAATAGCTCCATGCTGGTATGCATAGAGTTGCTTTCCGTTTTTAGATTCAGAATCTGTGGCTGGGTTAAGTTGGTTCAAATTCATAGGGCAGTGTGCACTCCTGCAAAGATACAGGAATAATACTCTGTCCTTCTATCCTTTTATGATTATTTTATATTCTAATAGATTGATTTTTATTTTGTCATGGTTACATTCATCTATCTCCCGCCTAAAATTTAGTTATGAAAGGATTAGCGGAACTGTAAGGCGTAAGGTCGTCCCTTTACCAGGGATTGATTTGACATCCAGTTTGCCATTCATCATCGAGGCTCTTTCCTTCATTCCCAACAGTCCAAATGTCTTGTTTGTAAAACCATCTGAAATTTCAAAACCTTTTCCATTGTCTGAAATTATCAATTCCATATTGCCATTTTTTTGATTTAATTGAGCAGACACATTGTTAGCACCTGCGTGCTTGACAACGTTAATCAGACTTTCCTGAAATATTCTAAAAATACCGATGGAAATTTTTGAATCAAGATTTGGTTCGTCCATTGTAATATGAAAATCAAAATTGATATTTGTTCGTCGCTCAAATTCTTTAACCTGATGTTCCAGCGTTGCAAACAGGCCAATGTCATCCAGTAAGGAAGGTCGTAGCTCAGAATTAATTCTTCTTACACTTGAAACTGAACTATCGATCAATTCTTTAATATCTTTAATCAGCTTTTGAGCTTTTTCATTATCTCCGATATATCCTGATAGCCTTGAAACATCTATCTTAATTGCAAGTAGCTGTTGACCAATTTCATCGTGTAATTCCCTTGATAATGCCAGTCTTTCTTCCTCTCTTATGTTTTGAAGGTGTGTGGTGAGCTGACGGAGTTGTATCGTGTATTCAGCAATTTTTTGTTGAGCTTTGATTTGATCGTCTATATCTTTATAAAATATTGAACACATTGGTTCTCCATCTATATCCATAATAGAAGTACTTACCAAAAGATTTACAATTTCTCCATCTTTCCTGATGTGCTTTGATTCAAATTGTAGATGTCTTTCTCTCAGGGTTTCGTCGAATCGTTCCAATCTTCCATCTGCTGATTTATTCAATTTTAAATCGTTAACTGTCATATTCAATAGTTCCTCTCTTGAATAACCGCTTGTCTGACAATAGGAAGGATTTACCTCAATGATTTTACCATTCCTGTCAGCCAGCATAAAACCATCCATCATCGTATTTATTACTTGAGCATTTCGCTGGAGCGCTAATTGTTTTTCAAGCTCATACTTTTTAGATTCGGTGATGTCTTCGGCGTATCCATATTCGGTTAGATTTCCATTAGCACTTTTAACCACATTTGCTTTAGCTTTAATCCATCTGATACTCCCATCCGGTTTGATAATGCGATAGCTAATAATATTGAAAAGCGTTGTTGAAATATTCTTGTGTGCAGCAATAACCTTTTGTTTATCTTCAGGATGAACAGATTCAATAAAGGATGATGGATTTCTATAAAGCTCAGTACCTTTTTTTCCCCAGATAGTCTCATAAGATGGACTTATATACAGTGTTTGATGAGATTTGATATCGTTTACCCAGTACACCCCCGGGATGTTTTCTATTAAGTTCTGAAACTGAAGTTTTGAATTGTATAATTCAGTTTGCTCCTTTTTTCTTGCAGTTATATCCTTCGCAAATACAAGAATTTTATTTGGTTCAATTAATTTCGATGTTACTTCTACAAGAATAGGGTCACCTTTTTTCTTTTTTAGTAAGCGTTCAGATGTCGTTGTTAAACCTTGATTGACTTCCTCAAATTTGAATGGTACTTTTTCTATATCTTTTTTATATACCAGATCGAATATTGATAAATTACTTAGCTCCTTAGATGTGTATCCTGACATTTTGCAAGTGCTACTGTTGACTGATTTAAAATTCCCTTTTTGATCAATAATAAATATGGCATCAGAGGCCTGCTCAACCAAGGTGCGGTATTTTTGTTCACTTTTAATTAGCTCTTTTTCTGCTTCAACACGTTTTGTATGATCAATGACAGTTCCCTGGAATTTTATTGCTTTCCCTTTCGAATTACAGATAACTTCTAACTCAACGGAAACATAGCGGATTTCTCCATTTCGGTGTTGAACTCTGTATTCCATACTTGCGTCCTTCTTTGTCCTTTCAATCTCTTTAACGAGTTTATTATGGTAAGCCCTATCATCAGGATGCAAACAATTTATAACAGCCTGGTAGTTGATTTTAGTTCCCTTTTTAAGGCCATAAATTTCAAACATCCGATCTGACCAGAAGACCTCATCTTTTGTAATATCCCATTCCCAGAAACCAATTTTACCAATCCGTATAGCAGCTTCAGTTTTTTTTCTGAAACTGTTAATCTGAGCATCTGTTTTCTTTTTCTCAGTGATATCTCTGAAGTAGATTGATAGCCCGGTCGGAGAAGGGTAGATGTGGTTTTCAAACCATTTGCCGAGTGGCGCATAAAATTCTTCCACAAATTTATACTTCTGTTCTCGCATCGACTGTTTATACGCTTTATGAAAAATCTGAGCGTCTTTTGCATCGAATTCGGAACAAACATGCTTACCAATAACCGTTGCAGGATCTATATTGAATATTTGAGCTGCTTTTTTATTCATGTAAGTATATCGCCATTTTGTGTCAAGTGCTACAAATCCATCTGTGATTCTACTTAATGATGTTCGATAATTCTCTTCTGCTTTGCGTAAATTATTTTCTATGGTTAACTTTAAGGTTATATTTTCAGCTACCACCAAAAGCGAGTGTATTTTTTTCTTATCGGTAAATAGAGGGACGGTTTTATATAGATAGTCCTGATCATCTATTTTCATGTGAAAAGTTTGTGGATGTCCATTGAAAGTTTTATCATAGGCCTCAACAACTTTGTTCACGAATTTTTTGCCTAAACGCTTTAAGCTTTCCTGAACAGTCATTCCCATATAGGAATCCGGACACAAATTATTTTTATTGAATTCTTCTCCACCGGCATATTGAATGATGTAATTTGTGTCTACAATTGCAACATAGGATTTTGGGAAATTGTTAGTAACAATTCTTAACATCTCGTCACTGTTAATAGATTTTCCCGCTGCTGTTTTTTTATATTGAAAGGTGGTATATTTTGTCTTTAATGCAAGTTGGCCAAGAATATTTTTCAATACTGCTGGCAACAGGGCGAGATTTTTTTTCAGGATGTATTCTCTGATTCCTAATTTTAAACTTAATGAAAGAGCTTCCTCATTTATCTTATTCAATAATAGTATTATCGGTAAATTGTGTCTTGCCGTAATAGACCGTAGTTTGACATAATCTTTCAGCCCCGATTTTTGATCGACAATAATTAAATCTGATTTGAATTTTTTTACATGATTAGCCAAACTATCTAAATCATCAAAAGCATGAAGTGTGAACTTCTTGTTCAGTTTGGATTTTACCTGATGTTCGTCCCCTTTTATGGAACTGAATAGAATAAGATTTAATTCATTAATCATCCGGATCAGATTAGGATAAAAGAGTACGGAATTGTCTTTATAAAAATATACATAATTATAAATCCCATGTGTTTCTACAGTGATTATAAATGCCTGAAAAACAGCCATAAGCGTGATTTTAGACATATATGCTGTAAATCCTGGTTTATTTTAAATTTGCAAGAGGACATTTGAAGAAGCTATAAAGGAATTTATTCAATTTAATCAGGGAATAGTTTATTGAGTTTGGCTCCCGGTGTTCTAATTAATCGGGAACCAGATTGCTTATACATTAGGTAAATTTTAAAATTCTGCCAGAGGGTTGGCAGATTATTTTATCAAAGATTCATGCAGTATCTTGTCAGAAATATTTTCCGTGGAATTTAATCAGCTCTATACTTTGCATAAGGATATGGTATTTAATTTATCCTTGCAGTACGTGCAGAATGTTGAAGATGCTGAAGAAATTACGCAGGATGTTTTTCTTTCTATCCATCGGAATTTGGATAAGTTTAGGCAAGAAGCGGATTATTCAACCTGGATTTACCGCATCGCTATCAATAAATCCCTTGATTTTATCAAAAGGAAAAAAAGAAAGAAGCGCTTCGCCTTTTTGACTTCCCTGTTTTATGAAGATGGCAATGCAATTAAACATGACCATTCAGACTTCAGCCATCCCGGAGTTGCACTCGAACAAAAGGAATCAGTTGCCTCTTTGTTTAAGTTGATTAATGAACTGCCTGAAAAACAGAAAACCGTGTTAATATTATTAAAGATTGATGGCCGATCACAGAAAGAAGCAGCATTAATAATGAATTTGACAGAAAAAGCCATTGAGTCTTTGTTGCAAAGGGCTAAAAAGAATTTGGACATCAAGCTTGCTAAAACGAAGGATTTGTAATTAACTATCGTCTAACCTCACAAACAAGAAGAATGAAAATCGAAGAAAAATTGGATTTGTTGAGAACTATTCAAAAGGTTGAGGCTCCACCTTACCTCTTTACACGGATTGTGGCGAAAATTAAGAATGAACCGGAAGTAGAGGTTTCAACCGGCAAAATTACAGCTATTGGTCTCGCTTTATTTATATTGCTACTTGTCAATATTGCTATAATCAGCAATAATGTTAGCCGGAAGAATTCTCAAACCGGAATTGCCCAATCTTATGGCTTAAGTTCAACTAACTCGTTTTACCATGACTAAATTAGCAGTTTCAAGAACCATAGCCATAATCTTGTTGGTTCTAAATCTTAGTTTAATTTCACTTCTCCTCTTCAAAAAACCTCCACGTCCGGAAGGACCAAGGAATCTCATTATTGAAAGACTTGCCATGGATGAAAATCAGGTATCAGCCTATGATGAATTAATTAAAATGCATCAGGATCAGATTCGATTAGCTGATTTGCAGATTATCAAGTTGAAAAAAACCTTGTATTCAACTTTGCATTCTGATTCCGTCGGTGATTTGAAAGATTCTTTAATCTATAAACTGGCAGATGCTCAATCCAAAATTGAAGAAATACATTACAAGCATTTTATCGACATCAAAAAACTCTGTAAGCCTGATCAAATTCCTCGGTTCGAACTCCTGACTCAGGATCTTGCAAATTATTTTTCACCCAAAGAGAGAAGGAGGAAATAGATTGAAGAAATTCTTGGTCTTTTGCGTTTTCTTGCTGAGCCTTTATTCATCTCATGGGCAAAATGATACTGTCCATTTTGAGATTAATTTTACTTTCAACAAGGAGGATCTGCAATTGAATAAATATTATTTATTGAACGGAACCGACTCAGTAGAGATCAACACCTTGAAGTTTTATATTTCAGCTATTTCACTCTTGCATAATGGTGAAACTGTGTGGAAGGAAGCCAACAGCTTTCATTTGATAGATGCTGAACTGAATAAAAGCACAAAGTTCGATCTTGCAGTCAAAGAGGGTGTCATTTACGATAAGTTTCGTTTTAATTTGGGGATTGATAGTCTGACGAATGTTTCCGGTGCCATGGGAAATGATCTTGATCCTTCAAAAAATATGTATTGGACCTGGCAGAGTGGATATATCAATTTTAAACTGGAAGGTCGCTCGAATGTTTGTTTGGCAAGGAAGAATGAATTTAAATTTCATTTAGGAGGATATCAGTTCCCCTATAATTGTATACAGCAAGTTGAATTCACTCTGCCCCAACCGGATCTCATTCATCTTCAAATCGACCTTGCTGAAATTATTTCTGAACTAAGATTCGGTGAACTGGACCATATTATGTCGCCATCTTTTTCTGCAATGGAATTGTCTTCAAGCATAGCAAAGAAAATTCGACTCCGGATACCATGAAGAAGTCATTCATACTGCTATTCATTTATGTTTATTTATTTTCCTCGTTCCGGATTTTGAACGAAAAAAGTTTTATTGTACCCACAGGATTTCCGGAACCTGCTTATGATTTTTCAAAAAACATATTGACTACTGAAAAGATTGAACTGGGAAGAGCTCTGTTTTATGATCCGATTTTATCCCGCGACAATAGCATTTCCTGCTCATCTTGTCATTCTGTATACAATTCCTTCGCTCACACGGATCATGATCTTAGTCACGGGATAGACGATCTTATCGGGACAAGAAATGCTCCTGCATTGATTAATCTGGCCTGGCATAAGAGCTTCATGTGGGATGGAGCCGTAAACCATCTGGAAGTACAAGCATTGGCTCCTATTACTCATCCCAAAGAAATGGATGAGAGTATGAACCATATAGTTTTTAAGTTATCTCAATCGGATCTGTATACAAAGCTATTTATGAATGCTTATAACGATACTTCAATTACCGGAGAGAAAATTTTAAAGGCCCTCACTCAATTTCAGTTGATTTTTGTCTCATCTTCTTCCCGGTACGATAGTATGACCCAAAAGCAAATAAAGTTTACATACCAGGAAGAGAACGGATACAATTTATTTAAAAAAAATTGCAATACCTGTCATGCAGAACCGCTGTTTAGTACCTATACCTTTGCAAACAATGGTTTAGGATTGGATACGACTCTTAATGATTTTGGAAGAATGCAAATCACGAAGGAGCGGAGTGACTCACTCAAATTTAAAATTCCTACTCTCAGAAACATTGAGTATTCACCACCCTATATGCACGACGGCCGATTCAAGAGTCTCTTTGCAGTCTTAAATCATTATACAAGCGGAATACATCAAACTACCAACCTTGCTCCGGAGCTTAAAAGTCCAATTATCTTATCGGAGAATGAAAAGGTTGATTTAATTGCATTTTTACTCACATTGAGTGATAAAAAATTTATCTTCAATCCTGATTTCAGTTATCCAAGAGAATTATTTGCGAAATAGCGAGGGATCCGGAATTACATGTCGTCTAATTTTATAAAACAATATCATCAAAATGGTCAGAAAAATTTCATTACTCACGCTATTATCATATTTTAGTCTTTCAATGCAAGCTCAGACGAATCCGGCAATACTCTCCTGGTTACAGAATAATTCGGTCTTGGGTAGCTACTACATGCAGGGAAATTCTGTCGCTTTGTCAAACAACACTCTTGTTAACGTACAAACTGTACAGTATTCAGCTAACTGGGTTTATGTTTCTACGCAAGGTATCCCTTCTTATCCGACCGGGCCCTTTCTTGATGGAAACCCGAGTCAGGCAACTGCTCGAAATGCCATTTTCAAAATTCCGTTGAATCCGGTTCAGAATCCCGGAACGCCGACAAATACAAGTCCGGGTAATATTGGAATCTTTGTCAATGGAGTTGCACTGTTCGATTACCGTGATGGTGTTTCCTGGAAAAATTCTACAAACTCACTTGCCGGTGGCCCGGGTGGGGGAATGGGAGATAATGTTTGGAATCGTGATGCTATTGTTGCAGAACGCGCCGGCTTCGACTGTTCTAAAGGTCATCCTGCTATGGGAAACTACCATCATCACCAGAATCCTTCAGCCTTTAAATTGGACCTTGTTGTGATTTCTAACATTTGTAATTTGTATGATGCTGACGGCCTCTATGTGATCGACAGCACACAGCATTCACCGCTTATTGGTTTTGCCTACGATGGTTTTCCTATCTATGGAGCTTATGCCTTTAAGGAAGTGAATGGAACAGGTGCTATTGTCAGAATGCAATCTTCTTATCAGCTCCGAAATATTACAACAAGAACTACGTATGCAAATGGTTCCACCGTCACTCCCGGTCCTCCTGTGAGCTCGACCTATCCTTTGGGGTATTTCAGAGAAGATTATGAGTACATCGCGCATCCATCTGAACCTGAATTTTTGGATGAACACAATGGAAGATTTTGTATCACTCCTGAGTATCCTGCAGGAACCTATGCATATTTTTGTACAGTAAACGAAAACTGGAATTCTGCCTATCCCTATGCCGTAGGGCCAACATTTTATGGAACGAAAGTGGCCTCTTCCGTGACTTCAATAACTGAAGCAGTTACCCAGTACAGCCCGGTTACATCTTCCATTTCTGAATCGGATTTTGAGGAACTGAACGTTTCCGTCTATCCCAATCCAGCCGGTGATTTAATTGCCGTTCAAATAAAAGGATTACTCAAAGAAGATCTTATTGTAAAACTATTTGATTTATCAGGTAAGCTAATCGCCGAATCAGGAATTACAAAAGGAAGTACAATTGCTTACTTTGATACCCGTACCTATTATTCAGGAATGTATTTGTTGAAGGTGAGTAAAGGTGACATGGAGCTCAGCCGAAAGGTTTCAATCAATAGAAACTAATACGCGATCCTTCAAAATTTACACTTCATCTCCGGAGATTATTTTGTGAATTATTCCTTTGTTTTTTTCATTTTATTTTTGTATATTACAACTAATCAATAAAACTTTATAAAATAATAAAACATGGATAATATTGTAAAAATGGTTACCGAGAAGGCCGGGATTTCAGAATCTCAGGCTAAGTTGGCAGTTGATACTGTCGTTTCGTTTTTGAAAGATAAGATGCCTGCTGGAGTAGGCTCACAAGTAGAATCTTTCATGAAAGGTGGTTCCGGGTCTTTTGGAGATTTGGCCGGAGGATTAAAAGATAAAGTGGGTGGAATGTTTGGGAAGTAATTTCCCTTTCCATCAAATAGTTTAACGGGTCTGTCTTAATTTCAGGACAGGCCCGTTTTCTTTTATCCTTTGAAGGAAAAGAAGTACCTGTTATGACATTCATTTAGACGACAAAATGTTCCTGGGAATTTATTTGATTTAAATCACTGATTTATCTACATTTGTCTTCGTGAAAAAAGCTTTGGCTCTGCTCTTATTTTCTGCATACCTGATCTCAACAACTGAGATTGGTCAGCTTCTTAAATTGCCTCTGCTAATTGAGCATTTTTTTAAGCATAAAGAGCAAAGTGAAAGTCATTCGATCTACGACTTTTTCAGTATGCATTATGGCGAACATGCCGGATCAGACAAGGAGCATGAAAAGCTTCCTTTTAAATCACATGATGGATGCATAAATTCCATATTGCTCGTTTCTGTTTCTAACACATTTTCTGCTCCGTCCATCAGTTCATTTTCTTTTGAAATAAAAACTTTTAATTTTTACGACGACTTATTTTTAACTTCCTCCTTCCAGGCCAACATTTGGCAGCCTCCAAAATTCAGCTGATTATTTCTTGAAAATTATTTTTAAATCGAGGTCATTCTTGGTTTAAATTTCTGTATAATTTCAATATTATAATAAGCAAGTTATGCTAAATAAAATAATAGAATTCTCGATAAAGAATAAGCTCATTATTGGACTTTTTGTCATTGGCCTAATCATATATGGATCCTTCCAGATAACAAAATTACCAATTGATGCCGTCCCTGACATCACAGATAATCAGGTACAGGTAATTACCATTGCTCCATCCTTTGGCGCAACTGACATAGAGCGACTCATTACTTTCCCAATCGAGCAGGCGAATAGTAATATTGATGGCATAAAAGAAATTAGAAGTTTTTCCCGCTTTGGGCTTTCTTTGGTTACTATAGTATTCACTGATAAGACAGATATTTATTGGGCCAGACAACAGGTTGCAGAACGATTGGCGCAGGTACAATCTCAAATTCCTCAGGGTATCGGAACACCTGAATTAGGACCTATTTCTACAGGCCTTGGTGAAATTTATCAATATGTAATCAGGCCTGAGCCCGGATTTGAAAATAAGTACAACGAAACTGATCTGCGAACTATACAGGATTGGATTGTGAGAAGGCAGTTGTTGGGTGTGAAAGGTGTAGCGGAGGTAAGCAGTTTCGGTGGAAAAGTTAAGCAGTACGAAATTGCCGTCGATGCAAACAGATTACAGGCCTTTAATATTAATATTAATGATGTCTTCTCTGCTGTTGAAAAGAATAATCAGAATACCGGAGGAGCCTATATTGAAAAAGGACCGACGGTATTATTTATTCGTAGTGAAGGCTTGATTGGAAGTAAAGAAGACATAGAGAATATTTGTATAGAGAATGCTGAAGGAGAAATGCCTTTATTCATCCGGGATGTGGCAGAAGTGAAGATAGGGCATGCAACGCGTTTTGGCGCCATGTGTTATAATGATGAAGGGGAAGTGGCAGGTGCCATCGTAATGATGCTTAAAGGGGGGAATAGCAATGAAGTCATTAAGAATGTAAAAGACAGAATAGCGCAGATCCAGAAAACTTTACCCGAAGGTGTAATTATTGAACCATTTTTAGATAGAACTAAAATGGTGAATAATGCAATCTTTACGGTAGAGAAGAATTTATTGGAAGGTGCACTCATCGTGGTGTTTATCCTCGTTTTGTTTTTAGGAAATTTCAGGGCAGGTTTTTTGGTCGCTTCGGTCATTCCGCTTTCAATGCTTTTTGCAGTTTGTATGATGAATGCATTTGGAGTAAGCGGGAACCTTATGAGTCTTGGAGCTCTTGATTTTGGATTAATTGTCGACGGAGCAGTAATTATTGTAGAAGCAGTAATGCATCAACTGGCTCACATTAAGCGACCTGGTTTGTCTGACAAGCTCGAGCAACATGAAATGGATTCTAAAGTTAAGGATTCTGCAAGTAAAATGATGAACAGTGCAGTTTTTGGACAAATTATAATTCTTATTGTATACCTCCCGATACTAACACTTCAGGGCATTGAAGGAAAAATGTTTAAGCCCATGGCTCAAACTGTTGCCTTTGCCTTGCTTGGTGCTTTTATTCTTTCCCTGACGTACATACCAATGATGAGTGCTTTAGTACTGAGCAAAAAAGTTAAACATGCTCCAAATATGTCAGACAAAGTGATGTTTCGTATTGAAATGTTTTTTCAAAAAACTTTATCCGGAGTTTTGAATTTTCCTAAAGCCGTTCTTTCCATAGTCTTAATTTTGTTCGTGCTTGCTATTTTTACACTTTCAAGGATGGGAGGCGAATTTATTCCCGCACTCGAAGAAGGTGATTTTGCCGTAGATACAAGAGTGCTTACAGGTAGCAATCTAACTACTACGATCGAAGCTACACAGAAAGCGGCTCATATTTTGAAAACTCAATTTCCTGAAGTCGAAAAGGTAGTCACCAAAATTGGTAGTGGGGAGGTTCCGACAGATCCCATGCCAATGGAGGCAAGCGATATGATGGTTATTCTAAAACCTAAAAAGGAATGGACTTCGGCCAAAACTTTTAATGAACTGGCAGAGAAGATGAGTAAAGCACTCGAATCAGTTCCCGGTATCACTGCCGGATTTCAATACCCTGTTCAAATGCGCTTTAATGAACTCATGACAGGTGCGAGGCAGGATGTAGTATGTAAAATCTTTGGCGAGAACCTCGATTCTCTGGCTGTCTATGCAGAAAAGTTGGGAAAAATTGCTTCAAAAGTTGAAGGTAGTCAGAATTTATTTGTTGAACCGGTGACAGGTATACCACAAATCATTATAGAGTTTAATCGGGCATCAGTTGCACAATACAAATTAAATATTTCTGATATAAATAAGATTATAAATACAGCTTTTGCCGGACAAGTATCAGGATTGGTTTTTGAAGGGGAGAGGCGATTTGATTTAGTTGTTAGATTGAAGGACGAAAAGCGGAGAAGCCTGAGAGATGTTCAGAATCTTCTTATACCTACACCTCAAGGCTCTCAAATTCCTTTAGGACAACTTGCAACGGTTAAATTACAAGACGGGCCAAATCAAATTCAACGTGAAGATGCAAAACGACGGATTGTAGTCGGGTTTAATGTCAGAGGACGAGATGTCCAGAGTATAGTGAATGAACTGCAGGAAAAGGCAGATAAGCAATTAAATTTACCTACAGGCTATTTTATTACCTATGGAGGAGCGTTTGAAAATTTGAATGCTGCCAAGAATCGACTGATGATTGCAGTCCCTATTTCGTTGTTGTTGATTTTTATTCTATTGTATTTTGCCTTTAGTTCTATCAGGCATGGATTGTTGATTTATACTGCTATTCCTCTTTCAACCATAGGTGGAATATTCTTTTTAGCGATGCGAGGTATGCCATTCAGTATTAGCGCCGGTGTTGGTTTCATTGCCTTGTTTGGCGTTGCAGTCTTGAATGGAATTGTCTTAGTAGCCGAATTCAATCGACTTAAAAAAGTGGGAAGTCAGGATCTTAGAAGAATCGTACTCATGGGAACTAAAATTCGTTTGCGACCGGTATTGATGACTGCATTTGTCGCTTCGCTAGGATTTTTGCCAATGGCATTGAGCAATGGAGCAGGAGCAGAAGTTCAAAAACCATTGGCAACGGTTGTAATTGGTGGATTACTCATTGCCACATTCCTTACACTCTTTGTCTTGCCAATATTGTATATCATGTTCGAGAAAGGTGGAAGATTAAATGTTTCAGCTAAAAGCCTGATGGTGGCTTTTCTGTTCTCCTTTTCGATTCTGACCGCAGACGCACAGACCCCAATCAGTCTCCAGGCTTCCATTGATACAGCTCTTAAAAGCAATCTTCTTATAAAAAATGAAATCTTGAAGGAGGAGTATCATAAGAAGCTCCGGAATTCAGGAATTTCAATACCTCATACGAATGTAGCATTTGAGGGAGGAGAAATAAATAGCGCCTATACAGATAGCAGGTTTTCTATTGTACAATCCTTCAGTTTTCCTACTGTGTATTCCAGGCAAAGGAAAGTCCACACTGAAGAATGGAAACTGGCAATGTTTAGCACAGATTTGAAAGAAGCTGAGATCAAAAGAGCAGTTGCACAAAAATTCAGTTCAATTTTGCTTTTGAAAGAGAAAGAGAAGTTATTGACTGAGGCGGATAGCAACTTTTCTGCATTTCTTGTGAAAGCCAATGCCCGTTTTCAAAGTGGAGAAAGCAATATATTAGAGAAAGCAACTGCCGAAAGCCAACAAGCTCAAGTAAGGTTGCAACTAAGATCTCTTCAGCAAGAACTTGAGTTAAACCGACTTGAGTTCCAATTATTGCTTAATACAGAAACAATACTCGACCCAACAAGCGATGTACTCAGGTTTTCTTCACTTATTATCTCAGATAGTCTTGATGTCAATACGCATCCAATTTTGAAATTATCAGATCAACAAAAAAGTCTCGCTAAAGGAATCACCAGGCTGGAGAGAGCTAAATTAATTCCGGAGATTAGTCTTGGATATTTTAATACGAGCATGCGTGGTACGGGAGCTGATGACATTTATTATCCAAGAGAAAGTCGCTTCAGCTCAGTTGAAATTGGAGTAGGCATACCCTTGTTTTTTGGATCTCAGAAATCAAAAATCAGAGCTTCAAGGGTAAATGAGCTTATTGCAGATAATAATCATCGAATGCAAGTTCAAAATCTCAGGAAGGAATATCAGGCTGCTCTGCTTCAATATAAAAGCAGTTTGGCAAAGGTTAATTATTTTGAAGAAAGTGGTATGCTAAATTCAAAATTAATTTCAACTACCGCTTCTCAGCAATTTTCTTCCGGTGAGATAAACTATTTAGACTGGGTGCTTTTGAATAATCAGGCTTACTCCATCCAGAATGATTATCTGGAATCTTTAAATTTATTAAATGAAAGTATTATCCTTATTAATTATCTTACTTCTAAACAATAGAGAAATGTACAAAGTATTATATATAGCCATCCTTATATTTTTATCTGCATGTTCCTCGGAGCCGGATACCTCTAATCCTGTTTCCGGTGCAACTGAAACGGAGAATATCGTTGTCCTGTCAGAGGCTCAAAACAAGTCTGCAGGGATTAAATTTTCTACTATTGAACAACGTAGCATTTCATCCATCCTGAAAGTGAACGGAATTATTGATGTGCCACCTCAGAACATGGTATCAGTTAGTATGCCACTTGGTGGATACCTAAAGACTACAAAACTTCTACCCGGCATGCACATTGCAAAAGGCGAGGTGATTGCTACGATGGAAGACCAACTATACATTCAGCTTCAGCAAGAGTATTTAACTGCCAAGTCAAAATTGCAATTTGCCGAAGCTGAATATGAAAGACAGAAAGAGTTAAACCAAACTAAGGCAAGCAGTGATAAAGTTTATCAACAGGCATTGATGGAGTATAAAAACCATAAGATAGCTTTGAGTGCATTGACCGAAAAATTGAAATTGATCAATATTACCCCGGAGAATTTAACTGAATCAAATTTATCCAAGAATATAAATATTTATAGTAGTATTGATGGCTTCGTTTCTAAAGTGAATGTAAACATAGGAAAGTATGTGAACCCAAGTGATATTTTATTCGAATTGGTCAACCCTGATGACATTCATCTCAATATGAAAGTTTATGAGAAAGATTTAGGGAAACTTAGTGTAGGGCAAAAATTGGTGGCTTATACAAATGATCAGCCTGAATTGAGGCATCCTTGTGAGATTATTCTTATCAGTAAAAACGTAAATAATGACAGAAGTATTGAAGTGCATTGTCATTTTATGGATTACGATAAAGCACTCATTCCCGGAATGTATATGAATGCTGAAGTAGAAATTCTCAGTAAAAATACGTATAGTATTCAGGAAGATGCAGTCGTTAATTTTGAAGCCAAGAAATTTCTCTTTGTACAGATTGCCGATAAAAAGTTTGAAATGATTCCAGTAGAAACGGGTACTTCTGAAGGTGGTTTTACAGAAATTTTAAATCCCGAAGAGCTTCAGACGAAAAATATTGTCGTTAAAGGTGCATACACTCTTTTAATGGTCTTGAAAAATAAGGAGGAAGAATAAATCGAGAGCAGGTACACAATAATTATGAAGAACCAAGCACTTCTTGATTTTTCTTGCTGGAGTTTCATGTAACAAGTTGTTTAATGAAACGTATCTCGAATTATACTCTGTTATTTGATGATGAATTTTCCCTGCAATACTGATGGATCATCAAAGTTTGTGATTGACAAAAAGTACATTCCTGAATTCAACTCATTCTTATAAACAATAAACGAGTCTTCAGAATTTACCTGACTTCTGACTTTTCTTCCCGTGATATCATAAATACTAAGTTCACATCGATCATTGTTGGCATTGCTAAATTTAATGGTAGCCGCATTTCCAAAAGGATTAGGATATACCAAAATTCCTTTAGTCGATGAAATCAGTTGATCCACACCTACAGAAAGTGTAATAGTGTTGAACACAGTGTTTGTTACGACCGCAGAATTGAAATCAAAATAAATATAGGCCGTGTTTTCCAAAAGATAAGAAGCCGGTTGAAGAATAGGATTGCATCGAAAACGCACAAATCCATTACTGCCGGGCTCATCTACATTGCTGTCCGGTAATAAAATATTCTCAAATCTGAATTCAACCAGGTGATCCAGAATTGTAACGCTGACCGGGTGGCTGCTGGCAACAAATTCGAAACTGTTAATGTCGAAGTTTGTATGCAGCTCATCAAGTATGACCACCTGAAATGCCGTGTCTGTACCTGTGTTTTGAAAGCGGATATAGTAATCCAATGTAGGAGTTTCATCCAGAAAGGTCATATGTTGTGAGCCAATTCCTTCCGGGCTTACCGCTTTATCATTAGGATCAAAAGAGCATACTATAGTTTGATTTATTGTGTCGGTGCAAACACTTATAACCACATTATTGCTATCAAATAATGTAGTTTCCAGATAGGTATAATAGTTGTAGCCCATGTTGGATGGCAGTAATACTTGAGCATTAATATTCATGGAAGAATAACCTGTATTCCCCGGTAAATCCCAAATTATAGTGTCTCCACTAACAGAAGTTGAGGCAGGATTCGAAGCCTGAAAAATAACCGCTGAGTCCAGAATTAATTTAATTGTCGAATGAACATTACTATAGTTGAATTGGGAGCTCGAAATGTATAATGCTGCCAATGTTCCACAACGAGCCAGCCCTCCGGACAAAGTACAGGTAATACTTCCTGCATTTGGAATTTTAATTCCAAAATCATTATTCGTATAAGTTCCGGTCTGTGCATCTATAGTATAACTTAAAGAGTCAGAAGAAATACTCCAACCGGGTTGGAGGAAAACTGAAACAGTATGAAGGCCTGTATCTGCATGAAAAATATAATTTCCGACTGAATCAGTATAGGTAACTAAATTATCAGGCGCTAACATTATTTTTGTATAGGATATTCCACCTTCAGCTATGTCTTTAGTTCCGTTACTGTCAATATCAAAATAAATATTCCCTGAAATTTCAAATGGTCCGGTACCCAGATTACCTATAAGGACATCACAACTTTCGCTGGCACTACAACCATTTCCGTCAACCACACTCAATGTATAGGTTCCTTGACCTACTCCTGTCAGAAATGGAGCGAATGATCCGGTTGACCAGCTGTAACTGTATGAAGGGAATCCACCAAAAACTGTGGCGTAGACGCTACCATCTGTACAAGTATCACAGCTCGTACCGAAACAGTCTAATGATATGCTTAAAGGGGCTGCCATAAATAGAAAAACACTGTCGCTGCAGGTATCACTTTGTGCATTTATAACACTTACACCATAGGTGCCCGGGCCAAATACCATTGTAGTTTGCCCTGTAGCACCGGTAGACCATAAATAGGAGACAAAGCCGGGGCCGGCATCAAGCATTATAGGTGCATTGGCACAGATCATTCGATCCGGACCGAGATCGACAATACATTGAGAGTAGGAATGCTGAATTGACAGCAGAGATAGAATTAAAAGTGTAGCCAGCTTTTTCATTGTACAGGTTTAAGGATACCAAATGTATTAAAATACAGACAAGGCATATATAGTTTGCCGGATTAATTTCTGTATAAAAGCCATAAAAATTCACATTTCGGGTGAATTGCTTTACTTATAATTAAATATTATCAACTAGCACCTTATAGCTTGGGTCTTCCAAAACATTGACATCCTTAATTTCTTCAGCGTTTTTTAAAAGTTTTTTTGCAATCCGGACTCAGATGTTTTAGATGAAGTTTTTTTCCGACCTTAAGATACCGTAAAAGGCTTTAGTTTTTACCTGAAGATGCGCAAAGCTAATAAAATCAAATTATACCATTGAATTGACGTATTTTGATTTCAAAGCTTGAACCATATCGGATATATTTTTAAATTCGCCGGGTGTTTAGTGTTGTATTGAGTTTCAAACTTCATCACTCCTATTATAATTTAATAAAAAGCTATGAGCCCTATTCTAAAAAATAGTTTAGCAGTTATCACAGGTATTGTTGTAGGCAGCGTCGTAAATATGGGAATCATTACGATCAGCGAATCTATCATTCCTCCTCCTGAAGGTGCTGATCTCAAAACTTTAGAAGGGATGAAAGCTTCAATACACCTATTGGGTCCGAAGCATTTTATATTTCCGTTTTTGGCTCACGCCGGTGGGACTTTTGTTGGAGCCTGGTTGGCAGCACTCATTGCTGCCACTTATAAAATGCGATTTGCGATGGCCATTGGATTTGTATTCTTAATCGGCGGAATCATGGCCTCCATTATGATTCCGGCTCCAACATGGTTTAAAGTGTTTGATATTGTCTTCGCCTATATCCCGATTGCCTGGTTGGCGGGAAGGTTTGTATCAGCTAAGTCAAATTGAAAAGCTTAATTGAGAATAATTTTTCTCAATACGTGTTCTCTGCCTGTCAACTCAAAGTAGTAAATTCCTTTTGCAAATTCTTTTAATGTGATCTTAGTTTTGCCATGCTGCAAAATCCTATCTGACTTTATTAATCTCCCCTCAGCACTATATAAATTAGCGAATTCAAATTGGTCAAGCTGATCGACAAACAGATTATCATTAACAGGATTAGGATAGATTTTCCATTGCTGATTGCCAATTACACTTTCCTCTATACCTGAGGTTAGGGTGGATCCATAGAATCGTTGGGTGTATTGATTCGAAGAGTTTCCCTGATTGATAAACCGTACCTGAGCCATTCCGTTTGCGGGAACGGTATCCGTATAAAAATAAAAAATAAAAGCTTGTACGAAGCCGGGAGGAATTGTTACCTGTGCAGAATTCGTACTAGGCGGATAACAAATATCTGTGCATAGGGCGGTCAGCCAGGATGCCGGCATCTGAGTGCCTTGTCTTTGTATATTAACGACAACATTTTCCGTTGCAGATTGATTCGTCAAGGTTGCATTCACAGCTATAAAAAATCCGGGTATACCATAATCAATTGTATCTCCTTCAAGTGTGAATGTTCCACCATTCCCAAACGAAGTACATAGCCCGCTGTTGTTACCAAGCAAACTATCTATTTCACAAAAAATATTATCCGGTGCTTTGTCAAACCATTGTTGGAAAGCAAAGACTCTTCCATCCGGTTTAATAAGCGTGGCACTATTTGGTTCAGTTCCATAGTTGAGCCACCATTCATTACAAGGCCCATCAATTAAAATTGTTGATCTGATATAATTATTGCTCATCAGTGAACTAAGAACTGATTTGCGTTCTCCATATGTTTTTGGTTGCTCAAACAAAACTCCCTCTGTTTGGTTCGTACTCGTCGTCCATACATTTCCACTGTAAGGGCTAACATCGATGATTGGATGCGCTTCAACCGTATAGATAATAAATACAGCAAGCTGACCTTGATAAATGCTGTCAACCTGATTTATTACCGGAATTTTCCCTCTGAATACCGGACAAGTATAACTGGAAGAAATAAGCAGAACCGGTATATTTGTTTGTAAAACTTCAGAGAGCCTTACAGAATCTCCTGCCAATGTATAGAGTTTGAAATCGGGAACTAAATTTCCCGCAGATATCCCGGGAACGCTACCGCTTCCTTGTGCTATGGGTATGGTACAAACGCTGTCGTTGTCTGACGGAAGGTGACTTAGTCCAATGCTTGGTAGCAATTGAGCTCTGCTGTTAAGCGATACGGAGAATACAAATAGGAGAAGAAGAAAATGTTGTTTCATGCTAACGGGCTTGTTATATAAGCAGACCGGATTTTCATATAGAGGTTTAATATCAACTTGTTTAAAGATAAGAAATTCTAAACCGGAATTTTACCATTCCGATAAATTCCTGCTATTTAGCCTAATTTCATATCTTCGTATCTTGTCTCAGCACCTTGAAAAGAAGCACTTGCATATTCTTAGTTTCCATTATTCTCCTCCAATCCGGGGTTATGTTGCTTTTATGTCAGGTTCGGCAAGTAAGTATTCAATACAGCATGCATCGTTTGCTTGAAAAGAAAGATACTCATTTTCAACGCATGGTGTTGGATATTGAAACTTACAAGAGGAGCAAGGTAAACTCAAAGGAGATACTTCTGGATGGAGAAATGTATGATATTAAATCCCTGATTTTTTCAGATAATAATGTTGAATTATTGGTGCTTCACGATAAGCATGAAAGCAGCATCCTGAAGAAAATTCAGCTTTTACTGCGGACGAGTTCAGAGCAAAATTCCAGCATACCCAATTACCTGATTCAACTCATAGGCCTGTTTTACCTTTCTTCATTTTCTGAATTTATTTTCAATGACATTAGTTATTCGAATATAAATTATTTTTCCGGCGAAGATTTTTTTAAATCTCACTGCTCCAAAATAAATTGCCCTCCTCCTGAAGCTTGATATCGCTTTTTTATGATTTCTTCAACATTCACTCGCTTAGTATTAGTGGGCTGAATGAATTTGTATTTTGTATTCACCCAATCAGAAATGTACTATGAAATTTATGAAAGTTGCAATATCTGTATTGCTTATATTAATATTAAAAACCCATCATCTATATGCCCAGGAGGCTGACTCCATCCGCAAAGATGTAGTCGATCTTGAAGAAGTAATTATTTCCGTCAACAAATCGGAGGAGTCGAAGAAATTTGTCACTCAACAAATACAGGTTATTAATGCCCGTCAAATTGAATCACTGCAATCACAAACTACGGCTGATCTGATTGCCAATTCAGGCAATGTCTTCGTGCAGAAAAGTCAAATGGGTGGAGGTAGTCCGGTGATAAGAGGATTTGAAGCAAGTCGCATTGTTTTGGTTGTTGATGGAGTTAGAATGAATAATATTATTTACCGCTCAGGACATTTACAGAATATTGTAACAATGGATAACAGCATTCTGGAACGTGCGGAGATACTATTCGGCCCTTCCTCTACAATTTATGGAAGCGATGCCCTGGGTGGAGTGATTCATATGTTCACAAAAAAGCCACTCTTCTCGGGACACGAGGAAAAAACGAAGTTCAAGGTAAACGCATTTACCCGTTATGGTTCTGCCAATAATGAAATGACCGGACACCTTGACGTGAATGTCGGTGGAGAGAAGCTTGCTTCCCTTACATCGCTTACCTATTCTTCATTTGATGATTTAAAGGGAGGAAAGAATCAGAATCCATTTTATGTCCGGTCTTATGGTGAGCGACCCTACTATGTTGAAAGAATCAATGGGGTAGATTCACTTGTCAAGAATAAAGACAGATATCTGCAGGTTCAAAGTGGATACAGTCAGTATGACCTTTTGCAGAAACTATCTTTCAAACAGAATGAGCATTTGAGTCATGGATTGAATATTCAGTTTTCCAATTCTTCAGATGTTCCGCGCTATGATCGCCTGACTGATCCGGATGCTAATGGATTGCGATTTGCCGAATGGTACTATGGACCTCAGAAGCGTTTGTTGGCCGGATATGAGTTTAAATTTCTTAACCATAAAGCATTGTTTCAGACAGTGCAGGCAGGAATTAATTTTCAGGATATCGAAGAAAGCCGCCACACCAGAAGATTTGGACGTAATGCACTCAGTCATCGCACGGAGAATGTAAATGTATACGGAGTTGATTTGGATTTTCAACGAATAACTGAAAAACACAAGTTGCGCTTTGGTTTGGAAGGACAGTATAATACATTAAAATCAACAGCCAATGAAGAAAATATACTAAGCGGAGTGACTTCGGCTCTGGATACGAGATACCCGGATGGAGACAATTCAATGTCCGATCTGGCAATTTATTATTCACACACCTGGAAGATCAACAATGAACTAACTGTAACAGATGGTATACGCATTGGTATGGTAAGTCTGTCTTCGACTTTTGTTGATACATCATTTTTTCATCTTCCTTATACGAAAGCCGAGCAAAGTAATGTGGTTTATTCCGGGAGCTTAGGTTTGATTCATTTACCCTCCGATGATTTGAAATTATCTCTAATGGTTTCTTCCGGATTTCGTGCTCCGAATGTAGATGATCTCAGCAAAGTATTTGAATCTTCTCCGGGATTGGTAATCGTTCCTAATGCTGATTTGAAACCCGAGAAAACAGTCAATACTGAATTCGGAATAACCAAAATATTCAACCGGAAAACAAGTTGGGAGAATGTTGTTTATTATACTCACTTCATTGACGCTGTTGTTACGGATAAATTTAAATTGAATGGCCAGGATTCTATCTTTTATGACGGAGCCATGAGTCAGGTTCTTGCCAATCAAAATGCAGGAGAAGCATACATTTATGGACTTTCATCAAATCTCAAGTCCCAATGCACCGACAACCTGAGCCTGAATTTTAGTTTGAATTATACTTACGGCAGGGTAAAAACCGACAGCAGTGACTATCCATTGGATCATATTCCTCCCTTCATGATGCGTTTACAACTCAGTTATGTTTATGAAAAATTTAATGCCGACTTTTTCGTAAACTACAATGGTTGGAAAAAACTTAAGGATTATTATTTGAATGGTGAGGACAACGAACAATATGCAACAGCAGAAGGAATGCCTGCATGGTTTACATTGAATTTCCGGGCATCATATAAACTCCATAAATTTGTAACACTACAGGCAGGAGTTGATAATATATTTGATACCCAATACCGTACTTTTGCAAGTGGAATTAATGCACCCGGAAGAAATGTGATTGCAGCATTAAGGTTTCACTATTAATAAAAACTGATTTATGAAAATTAAGGATCCATCATTCGACTATGAACAGAAAGGACTTCAGTATGCCGGTCAAAGACGAACGGATCCCATGATTGCCTCGTATATTCAAAAAGCTCTCGGCTCTGCATCAACCTTATTGAACGTTGGTGCAGGTGCCGGGTCTTATGAGCCTTTAGACCGATATGTGATTTCCGTGGAACCTTCTGCATCCATGAGGCGCCAAAGACAAGTACTGGGTAGAATGCCTGCTATTGATGCAAAGGCAGAGAAATTGCCATTTGATGATAATTCTTTTGATGCATCCATGGCTCTATTGACCGTGCATCATTGGCCCGATGTAGCATTAGGACTGATGGAAATGAAAAGAGTTACGAGCGGGAAGATTATCATTATGACTTATGATCCCGATGCACTTCACACTTTTTGGAATATTGACTATTTCCCAAAATTGATTGAAGTAGAAAAGGCCAGATACCCAAAGATAGATTCCTTACTCAATGTTCTGGGTAATAATTCTGAGGTCATACAAGTCCCTATTCCTTTAAACTGTGTAGATGGCTTCCAGGAAGCTTACTACGGCCGACCGGAGGGATTTTTAAACGAGGAGGTTAGAAGGGCTCAGTCTGCCTGGGGTTTTTTATCGAAGGGACTTGAAGCAGAATATGTTCAAACATTAGCAAAGGCTTTGGAAAACGGCGACTGGGATAAAAAGTTTGGGCATTTCAGAAATGAACCCTATTTCAATGGTGCTTTGAGATTAATCGTTGCAAATGGCTAAGCCAGTCTGGCCTATTTTAAGCGTTTCGATTTTATAACTATCTTTTAATCACCATTGAATGAATTTGTAAATCCATTTTCTAACCCTAAATTGTGACAAAACCTGCCGGGATGGAACAAGCGCCATTCTGATTTACTCTTTAGAAAGATATGCCCATAGTAATCATCATCACCATTTGCTCCTTACTGCTCTTGGCTTACATCTTTGATATTAGTTCTGCCCTGACAAAAATACCTTCGGTGATACTATTATTACTTACCGGATGGGTGGTCAGACAACTTACCTTTCTTTTTGCTATTGAGATTCCGGATCTGAATCCATTACTTCCAATATTTGGAACTATAGGTTTAATCCTCATCGTCCTGGAAGGTTCTCTCGAATTGCAACTAAATAAAACTAAAGTTCCTGTTATTAAAAAATCTTTTTTAATAGCACTCCTTTCAATGGTTGTTCTGGCATTCATTTTGGCTTATACTTTTCAGTATTATGAATATATTTCTTTTAAATCTGCATTGTTAAATGCAATTCCTTTTTGTGTAATAAGCAGTGCTATTGCCATTCCCAGTGTTCGTGGCCTGAGTTCAGGTAATAAGGAGTTCGTAATTTATGAAAGCAGTTTATCCGATATACTTGGTGTTCTCTTTTTTAATTTTATTGCAATGAATGAGATTATTAATGCTCAATCTTTTGTACACTTTGGATTTTCCATCATCATTGTTGTTGTCGGATCATTTGTGTCAGTGTTGGGACTTTCATTCCTTCTGAGTCGAATCAGACATCACGTAACTTTTTCTCCGATCATTCTATTAGTAATACTTATTTATGCTATAGCCAAATTGTTTCATTTGCCGGCGCTTATTTTTATTTTCGTTTTCGGTTTATTTCTTGGCAATTTGGATGAGCTTAAAAGATTCAAATGGATTGAAAAATTTCGCCCGGTAAAACTTGACCGCGAGATTGCCAAGTTTAAGGAAATTACGATCGAAGCCACATTTCTCATCAGAGCTTTGTTCTTTTTACTCTTTGGTTTTCTCATGTCTGCCCACGAAATATTGAACACAGAAACTTTGCCTTGGGCAGTTGGAACCGTCATAGCGATCATAGCCATTCGTTTGATTGCACTCAAGGTTGCAAAATTTCCTGCACAGCCATTACTGTTTATTGCTCCACGTGGTTTGATCACTATCCTGCTTTTCATAGCAATCGTTCCTGAGCAGGCATCTGCAATTGTAAATCAATCTTACATCATACAAACAATTGTGCTCTCTGTCTTTGTGATGATGATTGGCATAATGACGAGTAAAAAAGACAAGGCTAAGCCTCTAACAAGCACTTCTCAATCGTAATTTGACTTTGCATTTGAATGAAGTCAATGCAAAATGTTTGAATTTTTATGCCTCTTGCCCTAAAAAATTGATTTTCAGCAATGAAATTTTAATTAATGATCAATTGATTCCTTTTGATAAATTTTATAAACATTTCTTTAAAGCAGTCCCTTGTCCCGTAATATTGGTATTTTTAGCCAATGAAATTTGAAACAGGCACAAACGTTTGTTTCTTAATAAGAGAATGAATCCAAATTATCTTGATGAGTTAAACGAGCCCCAGAAAGCGGCTGTTCAAAATACGGAAGGACCGGTCATGATTATCGCCGGTGCCGGATCTGGTAAGACGCGTGTGCTTACATACAGAATTGCTCATCTCCTTCGTTCAGGAGTGGATTCATTTCAAATATTGGCTCTGACTTTTACAAATAAGGCGTCCAAGGAAATGCGTAATCGCATTGAAAAGATCGCCGGAATTGAGGCAAAAAATTTATGGATGGGCACATTCCATGCTGTCTTTGCCAAAATACTTCGTATTGAAGCTGAGAAGTTAGGCTACCCGTCAAATTTTACTATTTACGATACAGATGATGCCAAAAGTCTGATGAAGGATTTGCTGAAAGAGCATAATCTTGATGATAAATTGTATAAACCTGAAACTGTCCTCAACAGAATTTCTGCAGCAAAAAATAATTTATATTCCTGGTCTGAGTATCAAAACAATGCAACATTTGTATCTGACGATGCTGCTGCCGGCCGACCGAAAACCGGAATGCTCTATGAAGCTTATGTAAAACGATGCTTCAAAGCGAGTGGGATGGACTTCGATGATCTATTATATAACATGTACGTCCTACTGAATAAATTTCCGGAGGTGCTGTATAAATATCAACATAAGTTCAAGTACGTTCTTGTCGATGAGTTTCAAGATACGAACTATGTACAATACATGATTCTGAAAAGACTTTCGGCCGTCTATGAAAATATTTGTGTAGTAGGCGATGATGCCCAATCCATTTATGCCTTTCGTGGAGCTAATATTCAAAACATACTTTCCTTCGAAAAAGACTATCCGGATTTAAGGGTTTTTAAGCTTGAACAAAACTACCGTTCTTCAAATAATATTGTTCAGGCGGCAAATAGTTTGATTGAAAAAAATAAAAATCAACTGAAGAAAGAAGTCTGGACGGCCAATGATCTCGGTGAAAAAATTGCACTCATGCGGGCTTTCAGCGATAATGAAGAAGGAATGCTTGTTGCTAATTCAATATTCGAGACGAAGGTAAACAGGCAATGGAGAAATAAAGATTTTGCCATTTTATATCGTACCAATGCTCAGTCGAGGTCGATGGAGGAAGCATTACGAAGAATGAATATTCCATATCGGATCTATGGCGGATTATCGTTTTATAAGCGTAAGGAAATTAAAGATCTCTTGGCTTATTTCAGATTGGTAATTAATCATAATGATGAAGAGGCTTTAAAGCGGATAATTAATGTGCCTGCAAGAGGAGTCGGTAAAACGTCTATTGAAAAAATGATCGTTTGCGGATCTGCCGAGGATAAAAGTATCTGGCAAATCATCGAGAATCCATTGTATAATCCTTGCGGTTTTAATAATGGAATGCTTGGTCGTCTCGGTGATTTTTGCACGATGATAAAAAGTTTTTCTGTACAGTTAAAAAGCCTGAATGCCTTTGACCTGGCCTCTTCCATTGCATCTTCTACAGGCTTGCTTCGTGAACTCTATGATGATAAAACACCTGAAGGATTAAGCCGCTATGAAAACGTTCAGGAATTATTGAATGGTATTCGGGAATTTGTCGATACAGGTCGCAGCATCACTCCTCAAGCGGATGAAGATGTGAATCAGGATCCTGATGCACTGCGAACTCTGGACTTGTTTATGCAGGATATTGCATTGCTGACGGATGCTGACGATGATGACAAGGAGAATGATGATAAAGTATCCCTGATGACATTGCATGCTGCAAAGGGCCTTGAATTTCCGGCAGTGTATGTAGTGGGATTGGAAGAAAACCTCTTCCCGTCACAGCGCTCTTTAGATTCCAGGGAAGATCTCGAAGAGGAACGCCGTTTGTTTTATGTGGGAATTACCCGGGCAGAGAAAAAGTTAAGCATATCTTATGCAACTTCCAGGTATAAATGGGGAAATCTTACTACTTCTGAGCCAAGCCGCTTTATTGAAGAGATTGCACCTGAATTTATGGAAGAGTTAAGCCCGGCACCTAAAAGTAATCGTATGCCATTTGATGAACCGGTGCTTGACAGATGGAGTAAGGGGCGAACAGCGACACAGAAAAAAGATGTCCCTTTGAAGAACCCGGTCGTCCCTTCTCATATGAAAAAAGTTTCTTCAGCTGCGGTGCAGAATTTTAGTGGCAATAACATCTCCGAAATCCAAACAGGTATGCAGGTGGAGCATGAAAAATTTGGTGTCGGAAAGGTCGTCCAACTTGAAGGGAAGGCCGGTGATTTAAAGGCAACCGTTTTTTTTCAAGGTGTTGGAAACAAGCAACTTCTGCTTAAATACGCCAAACTGAAGATAATTGGCTAATCCGGTCTTTTTGGATATATTTGTGCTTTCCCTACACAATACAAAATCGATTTCTCATTGGCGAACATTATCTTGTTGGGATAAGTTAGCATTCCCGACATTATCTCTGAGCATATATTTATCCGGAAAAATTATTTCCTCGTCCAACAGAATTTCAGGATTAAATAATGAAGGAGGATCGATCCTGCCTCCGGCATTTACAAATGATAATACGGGTTAATCTCTTTATCACTAACAGCATCAATCAAAATATTTAAAACGCAAATTAACCGAATGGCAAAAGAATCAAAAAGAAGAGCAGAGCCAAGCAATGAAAGACATTTTGTCTCTATTGACAATCTTGAATACAATACCCAACGGGATCACCTGTTGATATCCGAGTATGGACGAAATGTTCAGAAAATGATAAAGCATACAATTAATATCGAAGACAGGGAAGTAAGGAACAAAGCTGCTCAGACAATTGTCAATGTCATGGCATATCTGAATCCATCAGTACGTGAGTTGGTCGATTACAAACACAAACTTTGGGATCACCTTTTTATATTATCTGATTTTAAATTGGATGTTGATTCGCCTTTCCCGATGCCGGAAAAAGAAAAAGTCAATGCAAAACCAAAACGGGTAGAATATCCCGCAAGTAAAATACGCTATAAGTATTACGGCAAAGTTATGGAGGATATGATCCGGAAGATTGCCGAAATGGAGGAAGGGCAGCGGAAGGAGCAGATCACGCAGAATCTTGCTAACTTTATGAAGATGTCTTACCTGACCTGGAATAAAGACACCGTTGATGACTCAACAATAGTAGGCCATCTCGAAGAACTGTCGAAAGGCAGTTTAAAGTTGCATGAATCAGCAAGGTTAAATCATACAGCTGAAATCCTTGCTATGAATAAAGAAAAAATGATGCGTGAAAATGCAGCTAAAAATAAATTGAAGAATAAGAGAAAAGTGCGCAAGAAATAATCTTTTACTACTCAACAATCCGGAATTTTCTACAGCCTTCCATTTAAGATGCAAGAACCAAAGTCATTTAAGTATTCTCCCGAGCCGGAGCCACATAAAAGCCGGACAAAAAAGATTTTAAAAAGTCATCCGGAAGTTCGTAATCTTATAGGGAAAAATCCATTTACTATTTTTGCCATTTTATTCTGCGTTGGCTCAATGATAGGCATTGCCTACCTGGTTCATGATGTTTCGTGGTGGATAGTTTGGCTTGTTGCATATTTTGTGGGTGCATTCTTTAATCATGCATTGTTTGTAATGATTCATGAATGTTCACATAACTTGTTGTATAAAGGGAAGACAGGAAATTACCTTGCCTCGATTCTGGCTAATCTTCCTCATACCTTTCCCAGTGCGGTTTCCTTTACACGTTATCATTTGATGCATCACTCCTGGCAGGGACATCATTTGCGTGATGCAGACTTACCGGATTATTGGGAGGCCAGGGTTTTTGGAAACAATTTCTTCAGTAAGGCATTGTGGTTATTTTTATTTCCATTCTTTCAGGTTGGACGAACTTTCCGGATGAAAGAAATCAAACCTTTGGATGCCTGGATTATTTTTAACTGGATCGTACAAATAGCATTCAATGTGGCAATATGGATGCTGTGGGGACCTAAAGCATTTTTCTTTCTCATGATTAGCTTCTTTTTCTCTGTAGGTTTACACCCATTGGGTGCCCGATGGATTCAGGAACATTTTCTCACACTCGATCCAGAACAGGAAACCTACAGTTATTACGGTCCATTGAATATTGTTGCCTTTAATGTCGGTTACCATAATGAGCACCATGATTTCCCATCAGTGCCTTGGAACAAATTACCACAGTTAAAGAAGACGGCACCCGATTTCTATCAAAGCCTCAAATCGCACCCCTCCTGGACATTGCTTTTCTTCCGCTTTCTGTTTGACAATAAGATAACCTTGCATTCCAGGATGGTAAGGGATGAAAAAAGTTTGCAAAAGGATTCTGTCGAAAATTAAGATGCTGCCTGTCTAAGGGTGAAATTGCTTTAATAATAATTTGTTAAAAACTATTCACTCTTTCGGAGATTCGTTTACTGGGAACTCTTTATTTCGTCACCTGAAAGATTGATATTAATTATAGAAAATTCAGAGAATAAAGCTGAAAAATACATAGACTATGGCTGGAAGTTTCGAAGTTACCGGAGGCATTGAATTGCAGGGCGAATTGGTTCCGCAAGGAGCAAAGAATGAAGCCTTGCAAATTATATGTGCCACTTTGCTTACACCTGAAAAAGTTCAGATCAGAAATATTCCTGATATCCGCGATGTAAACAAGCTCATCGAGCTACTTCAACTCATGGGAGTAGAGGTGGAACAGACGGGAGTGTTGAAAGGCGAATTTACTTTTCAGGCTAAAAACATTAAACTCGATTTTTTAGAGACAAAGGAATTTAAAAATCAGGCTGCCGCTCTCCGGGGTTCGATTATGATCGTTGGCCCTTTGCTTGCACGCTTTGGAAGAGCAAGTATTCCTAAGCCCGGCGGCGATAAAATTGGGCGAAGACGACTTGATACACATTTCATCGGCTTCCAAAATCTTGGAGCCAAATTTATTTTTAACGAAGCGGATAGTTTTTATACCGTTGAAGCAAAGAAATTAAAGGGTAGCTACATGTTGTTGGATGAAGCCTCTGTAACAGGTACTGCCAACCTCGTGATGGCCGCATCCTTAGCAGAAGGTACAACAACTATTTATAATGCTGCTTGTGAACCATATCTTCAGCAGTTATGTAAAATGCTAAACCGCATGGGGGCGAAAATATCCGGCATCGGATCTAATCTCCTTAGCATTGAAGGTGTATCAGGTTTAAAAGGAACAGAACATAAGCTGTTACCTGACATGATTGAAATCGGTTCTTTTATTGGACTGGCAGCAATGACAAAATCTGAAATCACTATCAAGGAAGTTGGGTATGAACACCTCGGTGTTATACCTGATGTATTCAAGAGGATGGGAATTCAAATGGAACTCCGGGGTGATGATTTGTATATACCCCGACAGGAAAAGTATGAAATTGATACATTCATCGATGGTTCGATTCTCACTGTTGCTGATGCCATTTGGCCCGGATTTACTCCTGATTTATTGAGTGTCGTACTCGTAACTGCCACTCAGGCGGCAGGCACAGTTCTCATTCATCAAAAGATGTTTGAGAGCCGCTTGTTCTTTGTGGACAAACTCATCGACATGGGAGCTCAAATCATTTTATGTGATCCTCATCGCGCCACAGTTATAGGTTTGAATCGAAAGGTTCCTCTTAAAGCTATCCAGATGACTTCTCCTGACATCAGGGCAGGGGTCGCTTTGTTAATCGCTGCTCTTTCTGCCAAAGGGAAAAGTGTTATTCATAATATCGAACAAATAGATAGAGGCTACCAACGCATAGATGATCGATTTAATGCAATCGGGGCAAATATCAAGAGGGTTTGACCGTTTTCCACTCAGCTTGCGTCAGAAAACTATGCTTTCTGGCCCAAAAGCAGGAATTTAACTTTTAGTGCGAATGTGTTGATTTTCTATGAAATAGGTATATTTGCAGGAATTCTGGCAGTATTATTGGTGTTCCTTAAATAAATCAAGAAAAATGATGAAAAAAACAGTAATTCTCTTTACAGCAATTATTTTTTCTAGCCTTTTAGGCAATGCACAATTGGCAACTCAGGGAACCGAAATCGGAATGATAGCTCCTGAGTTAAAAATGCAAAACCCGGAAGGCAAGATGATGGCATTATCTTCCTTACGCGGTAAAATTGTATTAATTGACTTTTGGGCATCCTGGTGTGGACCTTGCAGAGTGGAAAATCCGCATGTCGTGAGCGCATATCACAAGTATAAAAATGCGAAGTACAAAAATGCAAAGGAGTTCACGATTTACAGCGTTTCGTTGGATAAGGCTAAAGATCCATGGGTAGCAGCAATTGCAAAAGATAAATTAGAATGGCCCTATCATGTAAGTGATTTGAAATGGTGGTATTCTGATGCAGCTAAACTGTATGGTGTTCAAGGAATTCCATTCAACTGGCTAATTGATGAAAAAGGCGTAATTATAGCCAAAAACCTTAGAGGAGCGACCCTGGAACAAGCCCTTGAAAAGTTGGTCGTTGCCAAATAATTCAAAGAAATTATAGAATTTTCAAAAAACAGAAGAACTCAATTCTTCTGTTTTTTTATTTAATTTCTGACAAATTGACTTTTTACACTGTGCTGGCAAAGTCATTGACATCGCCTCACAAGGATATTTAAAACATAAACGAAATCTGAAGGATATGAAACATAAAGAAGATGCAAAGGCCTGGACTGAAAACGATCAGAACACAGAGGGGAACGAAAGAAATGATGACACACAAGCGGAATTTGTAAATGACCGGGAGCATTCCCTTCCTGATGCCGATACAGAGGAAGCTGATCCCCTGATTAAAATGGAGGTCGAACTGTCGGAGCAAAAGGATAAGCTACTGCGTTTATATTCTGAATTCGAGAACTATAAAAAACGTGTGAGCAGAGAGAAAACAGAACAGTTGAAGTATGCTGCTATTGATACCTACCTTACTTTCCTCCCTGTTATCGACGATTTTGAACGCGCACAAAAGTCTATGGAAGAGGCTACTGATGTGGAGTCAGTTCGCGAAGGGGTGAAATTGATTTACCAAAAATTTAAATCGCTTCTGGAGTCTAAAGGAGTGAAAGCCATGAATGCGGTCGGTACTGCTTTCGATCCAGAATTGCATGATGCTATTTCGAATATGCCTGCGCCCTCAAATGATCAGAAAGGAATGATCCTGGATGAAATTGAAAGAGGATATTTGCTGAACGATAAAGTAATTCGTCACGCTAAAGTTATCGTTGCAAACTAATATTGAAAATGTACAGGTTTTTTCCTGTTGATTGAATTTTAAAAATCATGTCGAAGAAAGATTATTACGAAGTATTAGGGGTAAGGAAAGATGCTGATGCAGGCGAAATAAAAAAGGCCTATCGCCAGATGGCATTGAAATATCATCCCGATAAAAATCCGGGTGATCATACAGCCGAAGAGAATTTTAAAGAAGCAGCTGAAGCTTATGAAGTGTTGAGTAATCCCGAAAAGCGTCAGCGATACAATCAGTTTGGCCATAAGGGAATGGGAAATAATGGTGGCTTCAGTGGCGGTGGAATGAACATGGAGGATATTTTCTCCCATTTTGGTGATGTATTTGGAGAAGGTAGTCCGTTTGAAAGTTTCTTTGGAGGTAGCGGCGGTCGTGGTGGCCGACGTGTTAACAGGGGAACCAATTTACGCGTTAAGGTTAAGTTGACTCTCGAAGAAATCGGAAATGGAGTAGAGAAAAAACTAAAAGTAAATAAACACATAGGATGTAAGTCTTGTAAAGGTAGTGGAGCACAGGATGGAGCATCTTTCCACCGTTGTTCTTCCTGCGCCGGTACTGGACAGGTCCACAGGGTAACAAATACGTTCATCGGACAAATGCGTACTTCTGCAACTTGTCCGACATGCCATGGTGAAGGTCAGATTATAGAGAGTAAGTGTAAAGTATGCCATGGTTCGGGTGTGGAGCGTAGTGAAGAGGTGATTTCGATAAATATTCCGGCAGGAGTTGGTGAAGGCATGCAGTTAACCGTGAGCGGAAAAGGAAATGCAGCCGAAAGAGGCGGTGTACCCGGAGACTTATTCGTAGTGATTGAAGAAGAGAAACATGCGCACCTGCAACGAGACGGAAATCAGTTGTTATATGATCTCTACCTGAATTTTGCTGATGCAGCTCTTGGAACAACAGTTGAAATTCCGACTTTGGGTGGGAAAGCAAAGGTTAAGATTGATGCAGGTACTCAGGCAGGGAAAGTGTTGCGCTTAAAAGGAAAAGGCTTGCCTTCAGTACAAGGATATGGACGGGGTGATTTGCTGGTGAATATCAATGTATGGACTCCACAGAGTTTATCATCGGAAGAGAAAAAAATTATGGAAAAGCTGAAAGCTGCTCAGAACTTTCAGCCTAATCCCGGAAAAGGGGATAAAAGTTTCTATGATAAGATGAAGGAGTTTTTTCATAGCTGATTCCTGAAAATAAATTAACTTGCCCCGTCTCACAGCGGGGCTTTTTATTTTAAATATTATGAATATTCTGGAAATAAAAGGGGTTTCAAAATCCTATGCTTCTCATCTTGCACTGGACAAAGTCTCATTGACCGTTCCTGCACAAAGCGTTTATGGTTTGCTTGGTCCAAATGGAGCGGGTAAAACTTCCCTGATTCGTATTATCACACAAATTACTGCACCTGATGAAGGTGAGATTCTGTTTGCCGGAAAGGCACTCAAGGCAGAGCATATTAATCGTATGGGATATCTGCCGGAAGAAAGAGGCTTGTATAAGAAGATGGAAGTAGGAGAGCAAGCCTTGTATCTCGCAAGGCTTAAAGGGCTCAGCAAAGCTGACGCTATGAAAAGACTGAAATACTGGTTTGAAAAATTTGAAATTCAGTCTTGGTGGAAAAAGAAAGTCGAAGAGCTTTCCAAAGGAATGGCTCAAAAGGTTCAGTTTGTCACTACTGTTTTACACGAGCCTGAATTTTTAATATTGGACGAGCCATTCACCGGATTTGATCCTATAAATGCTGAGCTCATTAAGAATGAACTTCTCGAGTTGAGAAGTAAGGGAACCACTATTGTTTTGTCAACTCACAGAATGGAAAGTGTTGAAGAACTATGCAGTCATATCGCATTGATTAATCAATCAAAAGTGATCCTTGAAGGCTCGGTCAGAGATATTCGAAAACAGAATAAAAGCAATACCTACGAAATCCAGTATTCAGGAAATCGAATTGCATTCACCCATGCTTTATGGACCGGCTTTGAGCTGCTTGATTTGAAAGAAGATTCAGATCACAATCTCGCTCATGTAAAGATTCTTGGGTCGCATTCACCAAACGATTTACTTTCTGTTTTAATTCCTCAGGTCCAGGTATTGGGATTTCGAGAACTTATTCCAAGCATGGGCGATGTCTTCATTCAAAAAGTTAATGAAGCAAGTTCAGAGCCTGTTTCTGTTTAACACGCTTCACCTATTTTATAGTGCTCTTCAATCCAATGAACTCAAAGCTGAATTAAATGAATAAAATACTGCTTGTCATCCAACGTGAATACCTCACACGAGTAAAGAAGAAGTCCTTTTTGGTCATGACCATTTTAGGCCCTCTTCTAATGGGCTCTGTGCTGGTTGCAATGCTCCTCATAGATAAAGTTGATACTGAAGTAAAAACTATAGCTGTTATCGACGAGACGCACATTTTTAAAGGGAAGTTCAAGGATAATGAACGAATTCATTTTGTTTATCCCGGTGGTTCGGTGGATTCGGTAAGAAACACAAGCAAAGCAGATGGAATTTTTGGCGTCTTATACATTCCCGCAACTTCTAATCTTTCTTTGTTGGAGAAAGCCGTTGTACTATATTCTGAATCACAGCCCGGCTTCGAAGTAATTTCCAAAATTAAATTCACCCTTGAAAAGGAAATTAATGCCTCTAAGTATCTGGAGGCAGGAATTGATGAGAAAAAACTTGATCAAATAAAGACAGATGTAAGTATTCGTACCAGAGACCTGGAGGATAAGGAAACGAGCACGCCATTAACAACAGGTTTAGGGTTTGCCAGCGGACTTTTAATCTACTTGTTCATTTTTATTTACGGTGCCATGGTGATGCGTGGTGTTATGGAGGAGAAGACAAGCAGAATTGTTGAAGTGATTATTTCATCGGTGAAACCATTTCAATTGATGATGGGAAAAATCATAGGTGTGGCATTAGTCGGCTTAACCCAGTTTATGCTATGGGTAATATTGACGATATTGGTTTATGGTGGTGTCTCTGCAGTCATGTTGCATGGGAAATCAGACCAGGAGAAAGTTGAGTCAATGATGAAAGTGAGTCCGGGTGCGCAAAGTCAACTCGAGTATGCAGATGCAATGGGTAATGCGTCGAGTGGTAAAACAGATCAATTTATGGACATGATGGGAAGTATTAATTTCCCTTTAATCATCGGGATGTTCATTTTTTATTTTCTTGGAGGCTATCTTCTCTATAGTGCCTTGTTTGCTGCAATTGGTTCTGCGGTTGATTCGGAGACCGATACACAGCAGTTTATGTTTCCTGTAACAATACCGTTAATAATCGCCTATATCGCTGCAGTAAGTGTAATTCAGAATCCCCAGGGAAATGTTGCTTTTTGGTTTTCTATTATACCGCTCACCTCGCCGATTGTGATGATGGTTAGAATACCTTTTGGTGTACCGGTGAGTCACATATTATTATCCATGACACTCCTGATAGGTGGCTTTATTTTTACCACCTGGTTTGCATCTAAAATTTACCGGACCGGAATACTTATGTACGGAAAAAAAGTGGGATACAAGGAAATCTGGAAATGGATTCGTTATCACAATTGAGGGAATATTAATTCCTTCAGTCTCATGGGAATTCTGATACTAAGTAATTTTTGACTATATTTAAGCATATTTTAGATTTGCTTTGAATTCATCGAATGTCAAATTTGTCAGCACATAAAATTCGCGTTGCCGTCCTGGATCTCGGGACGAATACTTTTCATTTATTAATCACTGACGTATTTCCGGACAAAACCAAAAAGACTGTTTTTAAATCAAAGATGGTTGTGAAGCTTGGTGAAGGCGGCATCCATCAGAATTTTATAAGTGACCGACCTTTTAAAAGAGGAATACGTGCATTAAAACATTACTCCAACATAATAGACGAGAATGAGGTAAATGAGGTTCATGCTTTTGCTACATCAGCTATCCGTAGTGCAACCAATGGCCGGGATTTTACAGAAACGGCGTTCCGTTTAACCGGTATCAAAATAAATGTTATAAAAGGGGAAGAAGAAGCCAGATTAATCTGCCTTGGCGTGAGAGAATGTATTCGCTTAACAGATCAACCCGTTCTCATCATGGATATTGGTGGTGGAAGTACGGAGTTTATTATCGCAGACAAGAATGAAATTTATGCGCGGCATAGCTTTAACATCGGAGCCGCCCGTTTATTAGAAATCTTTAAACCATCTGATCCTATAACTTCAGATCAGGTGAAAAAGGTAGAAAAGTTTTTAGGCGATCAATTAGCAGAACTCGATGAGTCTATGAAAAGCAGAAAGGTCAAATGCCTGATCGGTTCTTCCGGCTCCTTCGATACTTTTGCAGAGATGATCGGATACCGGTTTCATCATCGGAATGTGCTTAAGAATTCTAACTCTTATCAGTATGAGCTCAGCGAATATTGTGAACTTCACGAATTGCTGCTACATTCCACTACCGGTCAGCGAAAGAGAATGAAGGGCTTGATAAAAATGAGGGTGGATATGATTGTTCTTGCCAGCATATGTACTAAGTTTATTCTCCATAGGTATGAAATTAATGAGATGGCATTATCTAAATATGCTTTAAAAGAAGGTGCACTTTGGGAAATAATTCAGGGAATCCATTTTAGGAATACAGCAAAGGGTATTCCAATGCTTAAAAATACTCAGCTTATTTAACCTTCAATTGCCTCAGATGTTTTCTAGCAATGGAATACGTTAATTATCCTCTTGCGGGAAAAACAATTTGTTTTACAAGGTATTCTTTAAAAAATTAATTTTTTATGTCAAAAATATTAATCATCGATGATGAGAAACCTATCCGCAATACCTTGCGTGATATTTTACAATATGAGAAGTTTGAAATTGTAGAGGCTGCAGATGGCGCTGAAGGTATACGTCTCGCTGCAGAACACAACCCTGATTTGGTTTTATGCGATATTAAAATGGCTAAAATGGATGGACTTGAAGTCTTATCCAAATTGCAAGAATTAAATCCGGATATGCCGGTGGTAATGATTTCCGGTCACGGTACCATAGAAACCGCAGTGGAAGCATTAAAGAAAGGAGCCTACGATTACATAGCAAAGCCACCTGATCTGAACAGGTTACTGGTGACTGTGCGTAATGCAATGGACAGATCTACTTTAATCACGGAGACAAAAACACTTAAAAGAAAAGTCTATAAGACCCGTTCAATCATTGGTGAATCGGAAGCTATATTAACTATAAAATCGATGATTGATAAAGTAGCGGCTACTGATGCACGGGTAATGATTACAGGGAGTAATGGCACGGGAAAGGAACTTGTTGCCCGATGGTTGCATGAAAAAAGCAACCGGGCTGACGGGCCTTTAATCGAGGTGAATTGCGCTGCTATTCCTTCTGAGCTTATAGAGAGCGAATTGTTTGGGCACGAAAAAGGGGCATTTACATCTGCGATTAAACAGAGAGTGGGTAAGTTTGAACTTGCCAAAGATGGCACTCTTTTTCTTGATGAGATAGGGGATATGAGTTTATCAGCTCAATCAAAGGTTCTGCGTGCCTTGCAAGAGAATAAAATTACAAGGGTGGGAGGAGAAAAGGAAATTCCCGTGAATCCTAGAATTATCGCTGCCACAAATAAAGACTTGAAAAGTGAAATTGAAAAGGGGAATTTCAGAGAAGATTTATATCATCGTTTGAGCGTAATTCTTATTCATGTTCCATCTCTCAATGAGAGAAAAGAAGATATTCCTTTGTTGGCTGAGCATTTTATTCAGGAAATTTGTGAGGATTATGGGATGCCGGTAAAGCAGTTTAGTGCGGAGGCCTTAAAGGAATTGCAAAAGACAGACTGGACCGGAAACATTCGTGAACTTCATAATGTTGTAGAGCGGCTGGTTATCTTGTGCGATAAAAAAATTACCGATAAAGATGTTAAAACCTTTGCCGGGAAATAAATTATTTTAATTCGTCAGTAAAATCTCCCGCAATGAATAATTGTAATAACAATAAATAAAGTATGGCTAAAAAGATAAAACTAGTAAGAAGACTCAACCAGCGGTACAAGAATTTTAGTTTCTCCGAGCTGATGAGCAAAGCAGACGAAGAGTATCTCGAGTCAATTCTGGAAATGGATATTGCCGGTAATGTAATCGCCGAATCAAAATTTGATAAGCAAGGAGAACTGGAGGAGAAAAATTCACTCACGTACACACCCGATGGAAAATTGATTGAGCATGTTTTATATTATGCAATGGACGACGTCACAGAAAGACGTATGCTTAACAGAAATGAACACGGTCGCTTATTGGAAGAAGTTAAATACTATGGTGATGAGAGCGGCGAGCGAACAGCGTATGAATACAATGAGAATAATTTAATTTCTGCCATCATTGAATTTGATGAAGAAGGCACATTCATTTCCCGTGAGGATATTAAGTATGATTCAGAAGGTAGCGTTATCGAGAGGATAAAAAGTGATGAAACCGGTAATTTGATTGACCGTGTGCTTTTTGAGAAAGCGAATGATAATAAAGTTGTGCTTGAGAAAGAATTTGGATCAGATGGAGAACTCAAAAATGTCACAACGATTTCTTTTAATGAAAAGGGAAAAGAACTTAGTTCTTATCAATCTACTCCGGAAGGAAAATTAATTACAGGGGTTGAAACGACCTATGATGATAGGGGAAATGTGGTGGAAAGACATTATAAGGATTTTTATACGAAATCTGTCCGGTATGAATACGACGAGAATGACCGGATGATTACTCAGGAGCTATCGGATGGAACCGGTTTGTTATTGAGGAAAAATATTTATGAGTACGATGAGTCAGGAAATTTGCTTACCGAGCAAACTTTTGAAATGGATAATTCCCGGGGTAACAAAGAAAAGCATTTCGGTACACGGTATGAGTATGAATTCTTCGATGAAGAATAGTCTCTTGGCAATTTTGTTGGGCTCTCTTAAAAGTGAAAACTAAACAGTATCTGCCGGTTCTACGTATTCTCCTTCCCATTTTGCTATTACAACTGTAGCAAGACAGTTCCCAATAACATTTACTGAAGTCCGGGCCATATCCATAAGCTCATCTATACCCAGAATAATAAAAATAGGTGCAACAGGTAGTCCAAAGCTGGCCGCTGTTCCTAATAAGATTACTAATGAAGCTCTGGGAACACCGGCCACCCCTTTGCTTGTTATCATTAGCGTAAGGATCATTACAATTTGTTCACCCCAACTCATATCGATTCCGGCGGCCTGTGCAACGAAGATAGATGCGAGCGAGAGATACAAAGTAGTTCCATCGAGATTGAAACTATATCCTGTTGGTAATACAAAGGCCACAATTTTTCTGGGAACTCCCAGCTTTTCCATATTCTCCATGGCTTTAGGAAGTGCTGCTTCAGAACTTGTAGTAGCAAATGCAATCGAAACAGGTTCTATTATCGCATTGATGAATTTTTTAAGCGGAACTTTTGCGATGAGAGCTACAGGAAGTAATACAAAAAGCAGGAAGAAGATTAATGCACCATAAAGGGTTGCCAGTAACTGAAACAAATTAATAAGTATTCCGATTCCCATGTGACTTACTGTATAGGCAATCGCAGCACCAACTCCCACAGGTGCAAAATACATGACAACGCGGGTAAATTTGAACATAACTTCTGCCAGGCTTTCTGTGAAGTCGAGCATCGGCTTACGTTTTGCTTCATTCACCAATGCAAGTCCAATGGCAAACAGTATGCTGAATACGACAATTTGTAAAACTTGCCCGTCGGCTATGGATTTTGCTATATTTTCCGGAAATATGTGGAGGATGACTTCTTCTGCTGTTTGTTTTTGCCCTACAAGAGTTTCCCCGGGTGGAGGAGGAGGTAATTCTATTCCAACACCTGCTTTGGTAAGATTGATAGCAAACAGACCTATGAATAAGGCGATGGTTGTGACTACCTCAAAATAGATCAGTGATTTCAATCCCATTCGTCCGACTTGCTTTAAACTTGCATGACCGGCAATTCCAACTACAAGAGTGGAAAAGAGTAGTGGTGCTATAATTGTTTTAATAAGTCGAAGGAAAATTTTACTGAGTACCTGAAGGTGGATGGCAACTTCAGGGTTGTCATAACCTATTTCTGTACCTACAAACATGGAATAAAGGATCCAGGCCGTTAAAGATTTTTTTTGGATGACGAGATATCCAAAAATTAATAGGACAAAAATTCTCAGAGGGATTAAAACCGGAGTGCCGAGTCCCAGCCAGTTATTTTCCTGAGCTAACATTAAGAGGCCGTATGCTACTACGATACTCAGGAAGAGCAGTGATAATCGACCTTTATTTAATGTAGGCATAAACTTGTTGCTAAAAAGATAAGTTTGTAACGGGAGTCTTCGTTTTTGTAAAAATCCTTTGTTATTACAAAATCTTCATCTGAATCCTATGCCTGTAAATATATGATATTATTAATGTAACATGGAAAAAGAACATGAAAAAAAGCCCTGAAATTTCCAGGGCTTTTTTCATGTTTTAATGATAAACTATCCTCTGATTTTTGCTTGTAAACTTTGCCAGCCCCCACCATTATGGACCACTTCGAAGCCATTTGATTTTAAGAGACTTTTAGCCGAAGCGCTTCTCATCCCTGAAGCACAGCAGGTAATTACAGGCTTATCTTTTTTTATTTTGCTGTAATGATTAGACAAATTATTTAAAGGAATGTTAATTGAGTTTTTAATATGACCTTGCTGATACTCCCCTTTGGTTCTGACATCGATAATTGTAGCTCCTTCACTAATGAGGGCTTTGAAATCAACAGCCGGACCTATTCCAAGAATTTTTTTAATAAATTGAATCATGATTATGAAGTTTTGTTTTGTGTTGAATAATTAACATCCAGCCAGCTTCCGCCATTTTCGCAGTCAAGTCCGTGATGCTTCAAGAATGCTGTTGCCTGGGCGCTGCGTCCACCACTTGCACAACATAGAATGAGTGAACTTTGAAATTGTTTCAGTTCATCCAGGCGGTCTTGTATTTCGTGTAAGGGAATGTTGATTGAACCGCTTACATTTCCTCTCATAAATTATTCAGGAGTCCTCACATCGATAATTGTTTTATTTGTTTTCATTTATTTTTAATTGCTTGTTGGTTTAAGTTTTTCTGTTCTTGTCTTTTTTGAGCATGTTCATTAAGAGGCCGCCCATTAAGCCTCCGTATAAAGTACTATTTACAGGCTTGGAAGTTATACCGCAAGTTCCGCTGGCGCATCCTATATAGAAGTAATACATGTAGCCTGCTATAGCTCCGATGATTACTCCCAGTAATACATATTTGTAACGGAAAAGGAGGTTCATTTTGAAGTTAATTTTATGGGATAGATTACTTATTTTCTGATTGAGCTAACATCCAATGATTGATACGTTGATTCAATAGCTGTATTGTTATAGTTAATCTGAATTTTCAAACAGAATGCCAATGATAAGGTAATCCTGAATTGGATGACCGGGCCTATAATTTTATACCTGTATTCTATGCCGGTTGAGTTTGGAAACTTTTTACTGCTTCACTCAGGTCATACACTTCTGTGTTCTCACCTAAGTTGGCCTTGATAATACTGCAACCGGCAGCACTTCTGTACCCACCTGCGCAATGCACCAGAATTGGTTTGTGCATTGGGATTTCATTGGTTCTTTCACGTAATTCATATAGAGGTATATGGATTGTATTCTTAAAAATGACATTTTCCTTTAACTCGGATTGGTTACGAATATCAATGATTGTGAATGCATCTTCATTGCGTCTCACTAAATCAGCATCAAAGACCTTTGTTGACGTGTCTCCGGATTCAATCGTAAAGGCCGATTCAATCTGGTTTTCATATCCGATTTTCGCTGAACGGCTTATCATTGAATCAAGTAAATTTTCATTCTCGGCTACCAGATAGAACTTTTCACCCGGATTAATTATGCTACCTAACCAGGTCTCAAATCGGGTGTCGTTCATCAGGTTTATTGCATTTTTCAGATGCGATTTTTTGAATTGAAATTCAGGCCTTGTATCAATTATTAATAATTCAGGTTTTAAGGAGGAAGCGCATTTTTCACAATTGATCGGGTCTCTTTTTTCAACTCTTGAAACACTATCAGCGTAATTTTCGGCTCCCTTTTTATTAATGCCTACATCATAAGTAAAATATTTAGGCACGAAGGGCTGATCTTCAAGAAGCGCCTTTACAAATTCTTCTTCAGTCATTTTCTGTAAACTCCAGTTAGCATTTTTCTCTGCTCCCATAGTACTGGAATTTGCTGCACTCAATCCCTTTCCGCACAGACTTCCCGCGCCATGAGCCGGATATACAACTACATCATCCGGTAATGGCATGAGTTTATTGCGTAGTGAATGATACATTTGTTTGGCCAGATCAGTTCTCTTTGCCTGGATGGCACCTGCAGCTTCCCTAAGATCAGGTCGCCCACAATCTCCTATAAACAGCGTGTCTCCGGTAAACACAGCAGTCTCTTTTCCGTTTTCATCAATGGCAACGATGCTGATACTATCAGGCGAATGTCCGGGGGTATTTATTGAACGAAGTGAAATTTTACCAATGATCAGCGCATCGTCATCATCAAAAGTTTCATGAGGATATTCAGCACCTAATAATTTACTGACATAAACAGAAGCTCCCGTGGTCTTGCTGATTTCAAGATGACTGCTGACAAAATCAGCATGAGGATGTGTTTCAATGACCGCTTTTATTTTTGCGTTTTTTTGTTTTGCAAAATCATAATATGGTTTAGGATCACGGGCAGGGTCAATCAGTGCGATTTCTCCGTCGCTTAGAATTGCATAACTGAAATGCGAAAGATTTTTATCTTCAAATTGTTTGATTTCCATTTTCTCTATGTTTTTTAATAATACAAATTTAAGTAAATCCGGCCGCCTGCACAGTCACATTTGTTACAGAAGAACATGTGTCAGGTTTTACTAAAAAACCACATTTTCACGGCAATTCCCACAAGTATAAGTGCAAAGATTCTCTTCATAGCCAACTCCGGAATTTGTGTTGCGAATTTCCCTCCGAAATATCCCCCTATAAAAAAGAAAGCACCTAGAATTAACGCTGCTTTAACGTCCACAAATCCTTTTTGATAATATTGATAGGCAGCCAAAGCCCCCACAGGAAGTACCATCATAATAAGTGCCGTTCCTTGTGCTAATTGTTGTGAGTATCCCAAAAAGATGGCTAGGGCGGGAATAATTACAATAGCACCACCTAAACCGAGCAGACCACCTAATATTCCGGAGATAATTCCAATGGCTGCTATAATGAAAAAGTTCGAATCCATATATCTTATTTTGTATGTGTATTATTAACACTACAAAAATCCGACATTCAAATAGGATGCACAGTTACTCTTGTTACACAAGTGTTATTTTGTTTCTTCCCAGCTGCAGGAGCTTCTCATCTTCCATTTGCTTCAAAAGGCGGGAAACTACCACCCTTGCTGTGCCTAATTCATTGGCAATTTGTTCATGCGTAATATAGAGAGTATGGCTCTTGGTAAGCTCGCATTTCTTTTTCAAAAATGATAAAAGCCTTTCATCCATTTTTTTGAACGCTACTGCATTTACTACCTCTAGTAACTCCTCAAAGCGCTTGTGATACAGCCTGAAAATGTAATCCAACCATTCAGGGAATTCTTTAATAAGGAGAGTTACCTTGTCTATAGGGATAAACAATATTTCTGTTTCTTCTTCTGCGATGGCTTTTACCTTACTGGTATCCTGATGCAGACCTCCTAAAAATGACATGATGCAACTCTCCCCGGATTTAATATAGTAAAGAAGAATTTCCCTGCCGTCTTCTTCAGTGCGCATTACTTTAATACTGCCACTGGTCACAATTGGAATTGCTTTGATATAGGTATTCTCATTTAAGATTACTTCTCCTTCTGAAAAAGTCTTTGCCTTACCGTATTCGTAAAGCCTTTCCCTGATGAGTGGGGAAGATTTAAATTCTACTATGTCATTTAATAGTTCCATTTTTTTATCAGATAATATTTTTGAAGATACATAGATTTTTCCGGTCCCGCTTTCAATTGTGTTTATTTCGAGATACCCTCAGCATATGTAAGAACAGGATAGGAGATGCCTGTGAGACTGTCAATTTCAGTAAACGGCTTAGTCCGGGCAGCTTAATATTTGGAACTCAAGGAAATAATATTGTTTAAGAAAAATGTAAAAAAGTTAAACAAAATACCGCCTTGCTTGTTACAGGTATATAAAACAATTAAAAACCGATGTACCATGAAAAAAACTCAATTACTGACTCTACTTCTCTTTGCCGGCCTTTCATCCTTTCAGGCAAAGGCTCAAACTGCAGAATTGCAGATTATCCATAATGCCGCCGATCCTTCAGCAGCTTCTGTCGATATTTATGTTGACGGATTATTATTAGCCGACGATTTTACATTCCGCTCAGCTACTTCTTTTTTGACACTTAATTCAGGTGTGATGATCAATGTTGGAGTTGCTGCAGCGACGAGTACTTCGGTGAGTGATACTCTTAAGAATTTTGAAATTACATTAATGTCAGGAGAACGTTATGTTGCAATTGCAAATGGCGTATTAAATCCGGCCGGTTTTGATACTAATCCGGACAACCGTTCCACAGCATTTACTTTGTTTATAACGGACGGAGTTCGTGACCTTGCCATGATGCCTGCTGATGTTGACTTTATAGTTGAACATGGTGCCAGTGATGCTCCTGCTGTTGATGTTCTGGCACGAAATGTAGCAAGCTTAGTTGATGATGCTGCATATGGTGACATTACAGGATATATCAGCGTTCCCCCGGCTAATTATATTCTCGATGTAACACCTGCAAATGATAATTCTGTGATCGTCGCATCTTTTCAGGCTGACTTAAGCGGCTTAGGTGGAGGCAGTGCAGTTGTATTTGCATCAGGTTTCCTTGATCCAACAGCTAATCAAAATGGACCTTCTTTTGGTTTGTTTGCTGCTTTATCAAGTGGGGTAGTGCTAACTCTTCCTCCGGTGAGTCAGGCTCGACTTCAAGTAATACACAATGCAGCTGATCCTGCTGCGGCCATAGTAGATATTTATGTAAATGGAAATTTGCTTCTAGATGATTTTGCATTCAGAAATGCTACCGCTTACATTGATGTTCCCGCTGATGCATTATTGAATATTGGCGTGGCAGGTCCGGGCAGCACTTCAGTAGCAGATACATTAAAAAATTTCGAAGTGACTCTTGTGAATGGCCAATCATACATTGCTGTTGCTAATGGGGTGCTGAATCCTTCAGGTTTTTCAGCTAACCCGGATTCACGACCAACAGCTTTCACACTTCTTTTACAGGATGGAATGCGTGAGATGTCAATGAATAGCAGTGATGTTGATTTGAGAGTTATTCATGGAGCATCTGACGCACCAACGGTAGACGTCCTGGCCGGTACTGCGATATTGGTTGATGATGCTGCTTACACAGATATCACAGCATACTTATCAGTTCCTCCGGCGGCCTATACATTAAACATAACACCCGGAAATGATAATTCAGTAATCGTTGCAAGCTTTGCAGCTGATATTAGTACGCTTGGCGGAGCTTCTGCAATTATTCTTGCTTCAGGATTTTTAGATCCGACAAGTAATCAAAACGGCCCTGCCTTTACATTGATTGGAGTACTTGCTGACGGAACGGTCATTCCGTTCAATCTTAGCACAGGGATCGAAGAGAGTCAAATTAATAAGTTTAATATCTTCCCTAATCCTGCGTCGGATATGGTTCAATTAAACTTTGCCGAGAATACTTCTCAACCGACTACACTAAATGTGATGACAAGTGCAGGGCAATTGGTGCGAAGTGAAGTCATTCCACAGGGCACTTCTAATTATAAGATTCTCATGGATAATTTGAGTTCGGGAGTCTATTTCCTCCATACTAAGACCGATAAAAGCAGTGGTTTTCAAAAGCTGATGATTCAGTAATTGATCTGATTAAAGGTTTATTTGAGTATGTAAAATACTAAAGGGGAAGACTTAATTGTCCTCCCCTTTAGTGATTTTAGGGAGGGGTTAATACCTCCACCTTTGTCCGGCAAATTTTTAGATCAGGCCTAATCCTTTTTCCAGTGCTGATTTCAATCCTTCCGGTTTTTTTCCTCCGGCAGTTGCATAAAATGCCTGGCCACCCCCGCCCCCTTGAATTTCTTTTGACAACTCCCGAATGATATTGGTTGCGTTAAGATTTTTTTCGCTAACAAGATTATCAGAGATAATAAGTGAGAGATGTGCTTTATTATCAATTTCTGCTCCGCAAAGAAAAAACAGGTTGTCAACCTGATTTTTTAATTCGAATGATATGTTTTTAATTGCATCTGCATTTGGAAGATCGATCTGGCTAATTATTACGTTTACACCATTGATCGTTTTCTTACTTTGAATCAAATCTTTCTTTATCGCCTGAGCTTTTTCATTAATAAAAACATTTATCTGATGCTGTAGTGCTGTATTTTCATCAAGCAGGGCTTCAATTCTTTGGGGAATATCTTTGGGATGTTTTAATATTTCTGAAATGCGGCAAAGTTGAGCTGACTGATTTTCATAGTAGGCAATTGCATTATCAGAAGTTATTGCTTCGATTCTTCTCACACCTGCAGCGACAGCACTTTCTGCAACTATCTTCAAGAGTCCGATTTGTCCTGTTGATTTTACATGTGTACCACCACAAAGTTCTCTGGAGAATGTCGGATCAAAGGTTATTACTCTCACAAACTCGCCATACTTTTCACCGAACAGAGCTGTTGCTCCCATTTCTGTTGCTTGCCTGATAGGGATATTTCTTTGTTCATCAAGTGAAATATTCTCCCTTATTTTGGTGTTTACGATTTCTTCAATTTTTGAAATTTCCTCGTCGGTCACTTTTGCAAAATGAGCAAAGTCGAAACGGGTCGCTTCCATATTTACCAGGGATCCTTTTTGATTGACGTGTTCTCCGAGGACTGATTTTAAGGCAGAGTGGAGTAAGTGAGTTGCACTGTGATTACTTGTGATAAGTCTTCTTCGACCGGCATCAACCAGGGCTTGAAATGTCGCACTCAGGTCTTGGGGAAGTTTGTTGCAGAAATGAATAATCAGGTTGTTTTCTTTAAGGGTATCTGTGATGATGACCTTTTCGTTTCCTGCAATTAAAATTCCTGTATCGCCAACTTGTCCGCCACTTTCAGCATAGAATGGTGTCCGGTTGAGAACAAGCTGATACTGTTCTTTCCCTTTTGCTTTCACTTTTCTGTACCGGAGAATTTCACAGTCACAATCGAGTGAATCATATCCAACAAATTCGACTTCTTCGCCACTGCTAACTATTACCCAATCTTCCGTATCTACTACCGATGCGGCCCTTGAGCGTTCTTTTTGCTTTTCAAGATTTTTTTGAAAACCATCCATGTCTACGTCAAGGCCTTTTTCACGAGCCATGAGCTGTGTAAGATCTATAGGGAAACCAAAGGTATCATAGAGTTCAAAAGCAAAATCTCCACTTATATTTTTATTTCCTGCTTCTTCGAATTTTTTTATTCCCGTATCAAGTGTACGAAGGAATGACTGTTCTTCTTCCATAATGACACGTTGCACAAAATCCTGTTGGGTTTTGAGGTCAGGAAATACATCTTTGAATTGTTCACAAAGAATTGGAACCAGCTTATTTAAAAAGGGCTCTTTTAAATTGAGAAATGTGAAGGCATAACGGACAGCACGACGTAAAATTCTTCGAATTACATAACCTGCTTTATTATTACTTGGCAACTGTCCGTCGCTGATTGCAAAGGCAATTGCACGTATATGATCTGACATAACCCGCATTGCTATGTCTGTCTTTTCATCATGTCCATACTTTATACCGGCACGAACGGCAATAAACTGTATGAGCGGCTGGAAGACATCGGTATCATAATTCGATGTTTTCCCTTGCAGTGCCATGCATAATCGTTCAAAACCCATACCGGTATCTACATGGCGTGCGGGAAGAGGTTCCAGGCTCGAATCTGCCTTGCGGTTGAATTCCATAAACACGTTATTCCAAATTTCAATAACCTGTGGATGGTTGTTGTTTACCAATTCTTTTCCGTTTATTTTTTTTATTTCTGATTCTGATCTTAAATCAACATGAATTTCTGTGCATGGACCGCAGGGGCCGGTATCACCCATTTCCCAAAAATTATCTTTTTTATTTCCTTTAAGGATACGATCTTCCGAAATATATTTTTTCCAATGATCAAAACTTTCCTGGTCAAAGGCCAGTTTTTCTTTTGCATCGCCTTCAAATACGGTGACATATAATTTGTCTTTCGGAATTTTGTACACTTCAGTGAGCAATTGCCAGCTCCATTCGATAGCCTCCTTTTTAAAATAATCACCGAAAGACCAATTGCCGAGCATTTCAAACATCGTATGGTGATATGTATCGATACCAACTTCTTCCAGGTCATTATGCTTTCCGGAAACACGCAAACATTTTTGGGTATTTGCGATCCGTTTATATTTCGCAGGGCTGTTTCCTAAAAAAATATCTTTAAACTGATTCATCCCTGCATTCGTGAACATGAGGGTAGGATCATTTTTCACCACCATTGGGGCAGATGGGACGATTTGGTGGTTTTTACTTTTAAAGAATTCTAAAAAGGCTGTGCGTATTTCACCTGAGTTCATAATTCGATGTTTGTATTGAAGTTCTTAAGCTGTATATTTGCAATTCAGCAATTTTGCGAAGATAATCAGGATTCAGCTACCTCATAGCATGCCGAAGGTAAAATATCACTTCAACACTCACACGCTCAAGTACGACAAAGTTATTGTCAGCTGGAGAAAGCGCCTGTTCAGAGTTATGGGTTGGCTGGCTACGGCCGTGGTATTTGGTGCTTTGATTATGTTGGTCAGTTATAATTTCTTTGATTCGCCTAAGGAAAAAAGGCTTAAACGAGCATTGGAAGAGTCGAACTACCAATTTGAGTTATTGAAACAACGCACCGAGCAGATGGAAATGGTGCTCAATGATATTCAGGAAAGGGACAATACTATTTATCGGGTGATTTTTGAAGCTGAGCCTATCCCTAATAGTGTCCGGGGTGCCGGTTATGGTGGAGTGGACAGGTACAATGCACTCAGAAACATGTATAATTCCGATGTTGTTGTAGACATGACCAAAAAGGTAGATCGCCTGAGCAAACAATTATATATACAGTCTAAATCATATGATGAGGTTTGGGATTTGGTGAAAAACAAGGCCAACATGTTGGCATCAATACCTGCTATTCAACCGATTGCCAATAAGGATTTGAAACATATGGCCTCCGGATACGGCATGCGTATGCATCCTATTTACAAGACCGTGAAAATGCATACGGGAATGGATTTTACAGCGCCTGTTGGGACAGAAATTTATGCAACAGGAAATGGGACTGTCTCAAAAATTGAATTAAATGGACGTGGTTATGGCAATAACATCATCATTGATCATGGCTATGCGTATGAAACATTGTATGGACACTTGAGCAGAATGGTTGTGCGTCAGGGACAAAAAGTGAAGCGAGGCGACTTGATTGCTTATGTAGGTAATTCAGGATCATCAACCGGTCCTCATCTGCATTATGAAGTAAGGAAACACGGTGATCCTATCAATCCGGTAAACTTCTATTATAATGATCTGACCCCGGAAGAATATCAAAAGGTTCTTGAGATCTCTTCTATGCCTGGTCAGAGTTTCGATTAATTTTTGGTTTCGAATAAAAGTCTTAACATTGTTTGTTATTTTTATTAAATTCATCAATCAGACTTTTATCCTCCATTGAGGGTTCATAAGTTGGATTTATCAGGTGCAGAGTCTCAATAAAATTGGTTATATTCGTAAAAGCCCGACAATTAAAATTATTATTTATGCCATACAAAGAGAAAGAAATCGAAAAGCTATATTATAGTATTGGCGAGGTCGCTCAAATTTTTGGAGTTAACACTTCACACATACGTTTTTGGTCGAAGGAGTTTGATGTAATTAAACCTGCCACCAATAAAAAAGGGAATCGACTGTATACTATGAGTGATATTGAGAATTTCAAGAAAATATATCACCTGGTAAAGGAAAAAGGCTTCACATTAAAAGGTGCTAAGGTCGAATTAAAAGAAACTAAGAGTCGCCTTAAAGCAGAGTCCGAATATCCAAGCGATTTTGCGGTTCCACAACTGCATGACAACCCTGTGAGCATACCCATGCCGGAACGGGAAGCTGATTTGGAAGACAGCATGGTAAATAATATCATGATATTAAATTCACTGAACAAAATGAAAAGTTCCTTGCTCGATGTGCAAAAGGAGTTAATGTTACTCGAGGAAAAGTAAGAAACCGGGTCAACACAAAATTATTCCTATTCCGTTCTTTCCCTGAACGGAATTTTTTTTTACTCTTCTCATCAGGAAATAGCAGTTTTGAATTTAACTCAAGGAAAAACTTCTTTTGCATTTACCTGCTACCAGCGTGCATCTTTTAACAGGTACTTGCTCACATAATCTTTCACACCGGCTTCCAGGGTATAGAAATCTTTTAAATACCCTATACTTCGGATTTTGCTCATATCGGCTTCAGTAAAGTATTGATATTTTTCACGAATATCTTCCGGTGTATCCACGAAATTAATTTCCGGTGAAAGGTTTAGTGCCGAAAAAGTATTTTGTGCCAATGCTAAAAAAGTTCGGGCCTTCCCTGATCCGAGATTGTAGAGTCCGGAATCCTTGCGATGGTGCAGGAAGAAATAACATACATCCACGACATCTTTTACGTAGACAAAATCCCGCAATTGTTCTCCATCCTTAAATTCAGGTCTGTGGGAACGGAATAATTTCATGCTTCCATTTTGTTTGATTTGATTGAAAGCATGGAAAATAACGGAGGCCATTCGTCCTTTGTGGTATTCATTCGGACCGTAGACATTAAAGAACTTTAGTCCGACCCAGGAATAGGGTTTTTTATCCTGAGCTAATGCCCATTTGTCAAAATCATTTTTCGAATCACCATAAGGATTGAGGGGCACCAGTTTTTCAACGATTGAATGATCGTCTTTGTATCCATGTTCACCTGCTCCATAGGTGGCAGCGGAGGAGGCATATACAAGGGGCAGCCCGAATTCAATACAGAGATTCCAGATTTCTTTAGTATAATTTAAATTCAGTTCGTCAAAAATATCTTTATTGAATTCAGTTGTATCGGTTCTTGCTCCAATGTGAAAAATAAACTGGACAAAATGCTGGTTTTCTTTTAACCAGGTATGAAACTCTTTTCTGTCTATTTTTAAGCTGAATGTTTTATTATCCAGGTTGGTTTTTTTTTCGGGATGCGAAAAATCATCAACCAATACCAAGTCATTAAACCCTTCGTCATTTAATTTTCTGACTAAACAACTTCCAATAAATCCGGCAGCTCCGGTTACAACAATCATAGATAGAAATATTTGACGAAATAAAATTCTCAATTCAATATTCTACAAAGGAAAAGGAAAACATCCGAATGGACAACATAGGCAGGTTTTCTGACTGAATTGATCAAAACATCGCAATTAGTGATACATTTCTTTAGTCTTGAGGAATATAGGTTCATTTATTTTTTCAATAAGTCCGAGTTGCCCTGCCTTATCGAAAAGTAAATTTATGGCTTCCCGGCCATTCGTTCCGAGCGAGATACTGGATTCGTTGACATACAGATCAATATGTTGGCGGATTACATCTTCATCCATTTCCTGTGCATGTTTTCTTATGTAGTCCGTCGACGATTCCGGATTTGCAAATGCGTATTCAATGCTATTCCTTACGATTAAATTCAGCGTTGATTTTATCTCATCTGAAAGTGATCTTCTTACGGCAATCCCACCGAGCGGTATCGGCATGTTTGTTTTATTCTCCCATTCAGTTCCCAGATCAGCTATTTTTCGAAGGCCCTTTTTTTCATAGGTAAACCTGTTTTCATGAATGATTACACCTGCATCAACTTCACCATTAAGAATTGCGTCTTCTATTGAAGAAAAGATCATCTCTTTTTTTACTGCTATATCCGGATAGAAAAGTGAAAATAAAAAATTTGCTGTTGTATATTTTCCGGGTATTGCAACAGATTTTATTTCTTTTTCCGGGTTTGTATAATGTTTTTTTGAAACCAGGAGAGGGCCAACACCTTTTCCTAAAGCTGCTCCCGAATCAAGAAGTTGGTATTTATCGCTTAGAAATCCGTAAGCAAAAAAACTTAGTTTGGTGATGTCGAGTTCGGATGAAAATGCTTTTTGATTTAAGCCTTCCACATCAGCAAGGATCGTTTTAAAACTCAGGTTCTGACAATCAATTTTAGCATGCACAAGGGCGTCAAAAATGAACGTGTCATTTGGACAAGGGGAGAAACCCAGGGTTAATATTGGATTATTGATCATTCGCCTGCTGTTCTTTATATTTTTTCCAGAAGCATAGCTATAGCTTGTTTCATGCTTTTAAGAGCCAGTGAAATTTCCCAGTTAGCTTTGTTTCTTTTTTCTACGTAGTTCGAAATTGATCTTAGCTGGAGGGAAGGAATATTGAATTGACCGCATACAAAAAAGAAGGCAGCACCTTCCATCGTTTCAATATGTGGATGATAGCGATCCATTACCCGCTTAATGCTCGTTTCATTCCCGTGCACAGTATTTACCGTTATGCTTCTTACCTTTCTGAACTCTTCCATTTCTTTAATTCTAATTTCATCGAGATTTATTAGAATATCAGTGCCGGGCAAGCCTATTTGTTTTAAAGATAAAAACTCATCACCATCTTCAGCGCCCAATTCGGCAAAAATATCCTCAGTTACTCTGACAATCTCTCCCGGTTTGAGAGATCGGTCAAAGGCACCTGCAAGTCCGGTATTAATGGCAAGTTGGTAGGGCTTCTCAGAAAATTGCCTGCAAAGGGAGTAAGTGCTGGCTACCATGCCTACACCGCTTACAAGAAATTCAACCTTATGTTTTCTGAACCAAATGTCCCTTAATGGGGCAATTTCCTCTTCTGTGGCAGCCGAGATAAGTATCTCCATAGGACAAATATAGGCAGGAAATGAAAGCCTTCTTTATATGAATCTTGTATCTTTGCAAACATTATTTTAATAAAATGGTTTATATCACACGAAAAGAGACCTTCAGCGCGGCACATAAACTTTCCCGGCAGGACTGGTCAGATCAAAAGAATCAGGAGGTTTTTGGAAAATGTTCAAATCCGAATTGGCATGGACACAATTATGTACTTTGGGTAACGGTCAAAGGAGAGGTGAATCCCGAAACCGGGTTTGTTACTAATCTTTCTGATGTCAGTCAGGTCTTAAAATCATATATTCTGGACAAGCTCGATCATAAGAACCTTGACATGGACGTTGACTTTATGAAAGGAAGATACTCTTCTACTGAAGTTCTTGCTGTAGAAATTTGGAAGCAAATTGAAAAACCGATTATGGCACTGGGTTGTTCATTACATAGTGTGAAAATTCAGGAAACGGAGAAAAATACCGTTGAATATTTTGGATCATAAATCATTCTTATGAATATTGATAAAAAAATGATGGAAGAAAATGACATGGATGGTTACGCCAAAGTAGATCAGTATAACCCTGATCTGATTGAAAAGTTGTCGGAACACTACAGTTCAATTATTAGTGCCACCGGGGAAAACGTGAACAGGGAAGGATTAATTAAAACTCCGGAAAGGGCAGCGAAGGCTATTCAGTTTTTAACCCATGGTTATGATTTGGCTCCGGCAGACATTTTAAAATCTGCCATTTTTAAGGATGAGTACAGACAAATGGTCATAGTTAAGGATATTGAAATATACTCGCTTTGTGAGCATCACCTTCTTCCTTTTTTTGGAAAGGCACACGTAGCCTATATACCTGATGGTTCTATAGTTGGTCTTAGTAAAATTCCAAGGGTTGTTGACGCCTTTGCCCGTCGTCTCCAGGTGCAGGAGAGACTTACTATGAACATTCGGGACTGCATTCAGGATACTTTGAAGCCTTTGGGTGTGGCAGTAGTGATCGAAGCTAAACATCTATGTATGCTCATGAGGGGAATTCAAAAGCAAAATTCTGTGGCAACGACTTCAGCTTTCACAGGGGAATTTGAAAACGAAAAGACCCGGGCAGAGTTTTTCAGACTGATTGCTGCCAATCTTTCATAAAATAATTTTGGCAGGAGAATTGCAGATGGAGTTGAAAAAATCAATAGTTCCGCTAAGAATTAGCTGAATTCAATTAGCGAATCGATTTATTCTTAAATTTGTAAAAAAAAGAATTATAAACAAAATGGATAACAACAATCTGAATTTTAATATTAGTAATCAGCCCGGATTAGCCGGTGCTACTAAAACCAAATCTTTTTTATCCGGTGTATTTTCCTGGATGGGAATTGCCTTAGCCATTTCTGCAATAACTGCTTATGTATTCGGTAATGATCCATCCTACATGAGTTATCTGATAAACACTGAAACAGGAGGTATGTCAGGACTTGGTTACGCTGCAATGTTTGCACCCCTCGGCCTTGTTTTATTAATGGGAATGGGATTTAATAAATTGTCAGTAACAGCAATGACAGGTGTTTTTTTACTTTACTCCATCATTATGGGTATTAGTTTAAGTTTCATCTTTCTTGCCTATACCCAAAGTGCAATTTATCAGGTGTTTTTTATTGCTGCCGCAATGTTCGGTACAATGGCCTTTGTTGGATACACAACGAAAACTGACCTGACTAAAATGGGGAGCTTACTTTTCATGGCATTGATAGGAATTATTATTGCCAGCCTGGTAAATATGTTCATGAAGAGTGATACCATGGGTTATATAATCAGTTTTATTTCGGTGATCGTATTTACCGGTTTAACGGCCTATGATGTGCAAAAGCTGAAAAACTTAGGAGAGAATGTGGAGGCAGGGACAGAAGCCACAGCTAAAATGAGCATCTTGGGTGCCTTGACGCTTTATCTCGATTTCATCAACCTTTTCCTTGCATTGTTGCGAATTTTTGGTGGTCGACGTGATTAATAATTCTTTATACTAATGATATTTAGCCCTGAAGCATTTTCAGGGCTTTTTTTATAGCCGCTCATTTTTTTTCTGCTTTGATAAGTATTGAAGCATGCTTATATTGCTGAACATAAAAACAATTTGTATGAAGAAAGCCTATTTATTTCCCGGACAAGGATCCCAATTTTCTGGTATGGGTAAAGATCTTTATGATACGAATCCCCTTGCGAAAAAAATGTTTGACTCAGCAAACGAAATACTTGGTTTCAATATCACAGACATTATGTTTTCAGGAACCGATGAGGAATTAAAACAAACCAGGGTCACACAGCCTGCTATATTTCTTCACTCAGTCATTTTACACGCGACATTAGGAGACTCGGTTCAGGCAGCAATGGTAGCCGGTCATTCTCTTGGTGAGTTTTCTGCACTTGTGGCAAATAGAACATTGAGTTTTGAGGACGCATTGAAGTTAGTGGCAGTGCGTGCCGGAGCAATGCAAAAAGCTTGTGAATTGGTTCCGTCAACAATGGCAGCAGTATTAAATCTTGATGATAAAATAGTAGAGGATATTTGTGCTGAAGTTTCGTCATCAGGAGAGATCGTTGTTGCTGCGAACTATAATTGTCCAGGCCAATTGGTTATTAGCGGATCTATCAAAGGCATTGATATTGCTTGTGAAAAGATGAAGGCGGCAGGAGCTAAGCGTGCATTGGTATTAAGTGTTGGGGGAGCTTTTCATTCACCATTCATGGAGCCGGCACGTGAAGAGCTGGCAAAAGCCATACATGCTACAAATTTCAATTCTCCAAATTGTCCTGTATATCAAAATGTAAATGCACTTCCGGTTTCAAGTCCTGATGAAATCAAAAGAAATCTGATCAGTCAGCTTACTGCACCGGTTCGTTGGACTCAGACGATTCAGAATATGCTTACCGACGGAGCCGACCGGTTTATTGAAGTTGGCCCGGGTAAGGTACTACAGGGTTTAGTAAAAAAAATTAATAAAGAAATCGAGGCTGTTTCTGCATAAGAATTTTATTTCGCTGGGATATTTCAATTAATAACTAAACCATGGCTATTCTTAATTCCATACTAAGTTGGTTGATGAAGAAACGTATTCATCAAATAGAACTTTTTATGAAATATCCACATGAGGTGCAACAGGATTGGTTTCTCCGTCTTGTGGATACGGCAAGGAATACAGAATGGGGTCAGGCATTTGATTACAAATCGATCCGGAAACTTGAAGATTTTAAAAATCGTGTTCCTGTTCAGAATTATGAATCCACAAAACCTTTCATCGACCGCCTGATGAAAGGAGAACAAAATATCCTATGGCCTTCGGATATTAAGTGGTTTGCGAAATCTTCAGGTACTACTGCGGGGAAAAGTAAGTTTATTCCGGTGAGTACTGAAGCTATGGAAGAATGCCATTTCAAAGGTGGTAAGGATCTTCTCTCGTTATATTGCAACAATAATCCGGAGACACAGATTTTTTCAGGAAAGGCATTGAGTCTGGGTGGGAGCCATCAGCTTAATATTGGTACTAATGATTCATTTTATGGGGACATCTCTGCTATATTGATGCAGAATCTTCCTTTCTGGGTGCAGATGATTCGCACCCCGGAATTATCCATTGCATTGATGGATAGGTGGGAAGAAAAGATTGATAAGATGGTGGAAGCAACGGTAAAGGAGAATGTCACCAGTTTGAGTGGTGTTCCAACATGGACACTTGTGCTTGCTAAACAAGTGCTTCAGGTTACAGGAAAAAAAAATCTCCTGGAAGTTTGGCCGAATCTGGAATTGTTTATTCATGGTGCGGTTAGCTTCACTCCATATATTGATCAGTTTCGGGAACTGATACCTTCAGGGAAGTTTAATTATGTGGAAACATATAATGCATCAGAAGGATTTTTTGGGATACAGGACAAATTAGATGCCGATGAAATGTTGCTCATGCTCGATTATGGTGTCTTTTATGAGTTCATGCCAATGGAAGAGTATGGTAAGGAAGATCCCAAAACCATACAGCTTGATGAAGTTGAGCTCCATAAGAATTACGCCTTAGTGATTACAACGAACGCCGGACTTTGGAGATATTTGATAGGAGATACTATTCGATTCACCAGTAAGCATCCTTACCGAATTCGGATAACAGGCCGGACAAAACTATTCATCAATGCTTTTGGTGAAGAAGTAATAATCGAAAACACTGATGAAGCAATCAGAATAGCAACCGAAAAAACAGATTCTCTGGTTAAGGACTATACCGTAGCTCCTGTTTATTTTTCGAACGGAGAAAATGGCGCCCATGAATGGTTGATAGAATTTGAACGGGCACCGCTTAGTCTGGAATATTTTACCGACGTACTTGACAATGCGCTGAAATCCTTAAATTCAGATTACGAAGCCAAGCGATACAAGGATATGGCACTCAGACTACCTATTGTCCGAAAATTGCCGGAGAATAGTTTTTATGAATGGTTGAAAAGCAAGGGAAAGCTCGGAGGTCAGTATAAAGTACCAAGGTTGAATAATGACAGGGAATTGCTGGAAGAAATACTTAAGGTGCTACACATATCTCCTGCTAATTGAAAGAAATATGAAAATTTTGCTGCTCGTTCTTTCGTTTTTTTTCTTTTCGTTCTCTGATGGCGACTATACCTTACTGGATGGAATTCCGTTTAAGCAAGCTGACTTTTTAACAACGGATAATTTGGGTAATGCCTACGTTATTGTTGGAAATCAATTGCTGCAATTTGATAAGACAGGGAAACCAAAGGCAAATTACAGCGAAAGTACGCTCGGTGAATTTCGGAGCCTTGATGTTTCTGATCCGCTTAAGTTGTTATTGTTTTATCCGGATTTCGGTAGAATCATTTTGCTGAATGCCCAATTGAGCGTGCAATCCACCATTCACCTCAGCCAAATTGGAATAGCACAGGCAACAATAGCCTGTGGTTCCGAGTATGGTGGATACTGGGTATTTGACCGACAGGATTTTCAGCTAAAGAAAGTTGACCTTAACCTTCAGACAATTTATCAAAGTGGAGACATGTTGAGTCTCACAGGAATAAATGTGAATCCAAATTTCATGATTGAAAATAATGGTTTTGTATATATGAATGACCCAGTAAACGGAATCTTAGTTTTTGACCGCTACGGAACCTATTTTAAAACATTAACGATTAAAGCGAAAAAGTCATTTCAAATAATTGAGAATGAATTGTTGTACTTATCACATGATACACTAAAAGCCTATCATCTGCGTACCCAGGCAGAAAGGGAGATACTTCTTCCAATGAGTTCCGGTATCAAATGTGCAAGGATTGAAAGCCGGGAACTTTATTTATTAACAAATGACTCATTAGCTTTTTATTCTTTTTAGATTCGCATCTGGAAAGAAATTCTTATCTTCATTCAACAATCAGAAAATCCATGGCATCAAAGTCTTCCACTATTCGTAAGTCTGAAAGCAAAACTTCTTCAAAGACGCCGGCTACAAAAGCTGCGACAAAGAGTTCCCCTTCCAAGACCACTGAAAAATATGCACCAACGAAGAAACACCTTTCTCCATTGCATATTGCCATTGCCGGAAACATTGGAGCCGGGAAAACAACTCTGACATCCTTGTTGGCCAAGAATATGAAGTGGGAACCTCACTACGAAGATGTGGATGACAATCCCTACCTCAATGATTTTTATGAAGACATGCAACGTTGGTCATTCAATTTGCAAATTTTCTTTTTGAATTCACGATTCGAACAAATCACACGTATAAGACAAAGTGGTAAAACCATTATTCAAGATCGCACAATTTATGAAGATGCACACATATTTGCGCCGAATCTTCATTCTATGGGATTAATGACTACACGGGATTTTAATAACTATCAGGATCTTTTTAACCTGATGAACAAGTTCGTTTCACCACCGGATTTGCTGATCTACTTACGAGGAAGCGTTCCTACCTTGGTAAACCAGATAGCAAAAAGAGGGCGTGACTATGAGAATTCCATTCGTATTGATTATTTAAAACGTTTGAATGAGCGGTATGAAGCTTGGATTTCAACTTATGAGCAAGGAAAATTATTGATCATTGATATCGATGATTTAAATTTTGCAGACAATCCGGAAGACCTGGGTAAAATAGTAAATAAGATTAATGCTGAAATAAACGGTTTGTTTTAGGAGCAAAACAAGCGTCAATAAAATGCCGGTTTTCCTTTTTGGAAATGCCGGCATTTTTTTTTGGATAAACTAATCAATACTGATTTTAGAATGTCTGATGCAAAATTTCACATCAGCCAAATAAAACATTTAATTGAATCCAATGTATCAGTAACACTAATCTTTTTTTATTTCAAACTTGATTATTGTTTAAGGAATCATTTTTGAAAAAAGCTGTTGTCATCCGGTTACAGATTGCCAAATCACACAGGCCACTACGGTTCACCAAGGCCTTTTCATTTTTAGTTGATGAAAAATTAAGCAGCGTATCCACCTGCCGGCAGAAAAACAAAAACCAAAGGTCCTGTGAAGTCGGGTAAAACTCCTTCCGTCACTTCCCTAAACTTGATCGGGTCAAAGCAGTCAGCGAAATTTGTTACTCCCAATAGAAGAATCAAATTAAATATTGCTGTAAAGAAGCTATACTAGATTTACAATCCTTGGAGCTTGGTTGACTTGCGAACTAAAGGAGTACTCCAACAAAAAATAACTTTATTCAAGTGTGCCACTATATATTCTTACCGGCCGGAATAAAAGTTGTCACTTTGTGATTCACCGGTGGAACGGTACGGAGATATTCATATATAGCCCCAAGGTCTTCCACAGTCATACCGCCTAATTTTGTCCAAGGCATTATGGTATTTTTTTGATGTTCCTGAACCGGAATCATAACTTGTCCGGAAGCGGAATCAACAAAGGCTTTGAATTTACCAATGAAGGCTTCCTTTGACATCAAGCCGATTCCGGTTTCGTTATCAGGAGTAATATTAGAGGAATATATCTCATCACCATTTGGCATTTTGAATCTGAATCCTCCGGCAAATTCCATTCCCGGCAAGAATTCTCCCTGGACTGCTTTCGTGTGACAATGAATGCAGGCCGCAGCATTAATCATATACTTTCCGTACTCAACCGAGTTAGATTTGTCAGGAATTGATGCCAGAGTGGAAGCAGGTGCCGGAATTGTTTTAACTATGAAGTTTACCGGAAACTTGAGTTCACGTTCAGGAATTTTATTTTCAATGGCGGGAAGCGTACGTATGTAAGCCATGATACTTAAAATATCTTCTTTGGCCATTCCGGCAAAATGCGTGTATGGCATAAGTGGAAACAGTGCTTCGTTATTTTTATCTATTCCTGATACTATTGCACGATATAATTCTCCATTAGACCAATTTCCAATTCCTGAAGGAGTAATGTTTTTTGCATAAATTACCCCGGGCACATCAGCCAATGCTTCGTCAAAGGCGGTACCACCTTTCCCAAAGGTTCCGTCAACGATCGGGCCAGCATAAAACTCAAAGTTTCTGTCGCTGTGACAGTCAATACAACCGGTCACATGATGTGCAAGATATTCTCCGCGTGCAATTCTTTCAGGTGTTGACTCAATTTGAAAATCATCAACAGAAATTTTTACCGGGTATGCAGAGTTGAAGTATAGTAGTCCGGCTGCTGCAGCTAGAACAAGGAATAAAAAAAGGAAGCCAAGTATGCGAAGTAATTTTTTCATGGCGAAGAGATTTTAGAGTATGCTAAGTGTGAGTTTAGTGAATTAAAATTCAGAAAAATATCAATACAATCAAAATTTATTAATTGAAAATTATGAACAAAGCTAAACGATTCAATTGTCCATTTTGGCGCATTTTTATTTTGCGAATATCAAACTTAAACGCTCTGATTCAAATCATAGGGTTTAAACAAAAGGAATTTTACCTTTGAGAAGTGAATTATCCATATGGAGAATTTTGATTATTTACATTTTACTGCGGGATTGTAAGCTCCCCTTTTTTTCAGACCATTTAAAAATGGAGAATCGAAGTTAATTATTTAATTGCATTGGACATTGAAATATTGATAAGTCTCTTTTAATTTCATCGGATTGACTTGTCAACATTTC